>NZ_PNYA01000015.1 GCF_002879885.1 Trinickia dabaoshanensis | reverse complement strand
GTGAACATCGTCTCGGTGTAGCCGTCCGCTCCGCGCATCGTTTCGCTCTCAGTGTTGGTCGATTCCTTCTTTCAACGTTTACCCCTCCCGCTCGGATGACGTCTGCGGGAGGTATTTCAACAGCCTGTTAGTGAATATCGACCTTCGATACGGGAGTCTGATTGACTCCATCGAAAACTTTATCGGAAAAAACTTTATACATCGAAGCGTAACACCATCTGTCAAATATGACCTTCCCATTTTTCGAAACATAGACTTCGCCTGGCGAAACCGATGAGACGACATACGTGTACGGGCCCTTCGAGAATTTCAAATGTAGACCACGAATACTGCCTTCGGAAACATCGCTGATCTTGACCATCTTGGCCGGCGGCACACTTCGATCGGGAAATACGAAGATCTCGTCCTTGGTGCCGTAGCGGTACTACACATAACCCCGATTGGGGGCTGTGTTATCCCGCGCGCACACGGAAACGGTCGCTCCGTTATCCAGCGGACAACTGAAATAGACCTCCTCCCCCTCATTACACAATGTTCGATTATCTTTTGATAACTGACTCTGTGAATTTGCCACATCACACTTAACGAGCGATAAAATCGCAATCGTAAAAATCCTTGCCACACGTACCACTTCGCCCTCCAATGGCACATCGGAGCTGAATCAGCTTTCTAGTCTACGAGCGATGGTTCCCTCGACAGTACAACCGCTGACCAGGTGCGCATCAGCGTCACCCACAAGCCCAATGACTGCGGTGACGGTCACAAGGATTTTGAGCATTAGACGTGTAGTCATTTGAGCTTTGACTCGGTGCATGCCGTGCTCAACGGTTCGTCGCTCCCGTCTCCGAACACGTTACAAAAAATAGTTCGACGGTCGCCAATTTCAGCTTTTGTTCATCTTTGATAAAGGTAAGCGATAGATTGCTTAGCTCCTGCGACATTACGCACTGCCGGCCGGTTGCCCGATACGTCACCTCCCGAACGCATTCGTGCTTCGGGAACGTGGTTGTCGTACGGCCATCGTCCACAGAGGGCTCTTTGCCACGAAGTTGTCCTTTCATATAGGAAAACCTGGGGCGTTCAAACCCCGACATGTCCTTGAACACAGCCTCGTGATCGTGGAACACGCCCAACAACCAATCGATCTTCTCCTTGGCTGGTCTTCCGGCTCGTCGAAGCATGGCACCGTCGGCGACGTTGGTCAGCAACTCGAACTTGCCCGAGTCGACAAATTTCTCGAACGCTCCCCTGCTCGGAAAGTCGGTGAAAACATCGTGGCTAATGATCGAGACGTCAGATGTCGACAAGCAATCAGGCAATGCAGCCGCGTGACAGCACGAACTCGCGATAGCGATAGCGAGGCAAGCCACCGTGGCGGAATTGTTCATCTTGGCCTTTAATTCAATCGGGAAAGTTTTCCCCTCTTAAACTCATACCACTGATCGTCGACTTCCAACAAAACCGCGTCCGGCCGCCATCGCACATTCTCGACATCCAACTTATCGGTGATTTGAACCACTTCGGGCCGGCCCTTCCGAAAATCATAAAGTGCAATGGAAGGAGTATCAGACGCACCTCCGATAAAATCCTCCATCAGCACCCGGCCGCTCGGTCTGTCGCGTGATCCGGATTCCGTATAGTAAAGGTAACGCAGGCCGTAAAGCTTATCGAAATCATACCCCGCTAGCTGGACGGTAAAGGTCACAGAGTCGATCCTCATACGATCGACCTTCGAAATGCCCATGAGGCCCGCAACAGTTTTCACTGTGTCAACGCTTCCAGCATCCGCCTGAGCGGAACAATTGGCACACCAAATCGCCAAAGTGAGAGAAATTACCCGAAACTTTGTCAAATTACCCTGCATTCAGAGCGATTTCCGTGGACATCCGAAAACACGTAATACTTCAATTCCACAAACCAGCCACGGGGCGAATCAATTATCACTTGCGTCCTCGTAGTATTTGTTCAACTGAGAAGTTCTTTCTGCCGTCATATCCGAAATGCACTGAGCTTGATTTACAACACGCCACTGATGTGCACCACCAGCAAGACTAGCTTTCAGTTCACACTCCGCATCCCTAAATGCTATCCAAGCACGCTCGGTCGAAACGAGTTGGCTATGCGAAAAATTCTCCTCATCCGAATTATCCCGCAAAATACCAAGCAGCTTTTTATATGACGCATTGAGCTTCTTATCATTCTCTTTTTGGACTCTCTCCACACATTGAAGGTTCGCTTGTGCACTATCGAGGCCAACTCCACCGGGAGGCGAATCGCAATCAACAGCGAGGACAGCCGTCGAAAACGACATCACGCTTAACGAAATCATCACTTTAAGAAATCGCATCTTCATATCCTATTTGTCATACTCTGTGGTATACGTATCCGTCCAATACAAATCCTCGACCAGAAAACCGGTCTCATCTTTTAGCAGCTTTCCTGCTCTAATAATCTCATCTTTTTGAACCGCCGTGCCGTCCACCTTGTTATTGGACTTCAAACTGAGCTTCGACAAATATTCGACTGCAGCTCGTTCATCTTCACCACTAGTAAAAGGCGTCGTTAATTTTTTTTCCTTGGCCGCGTTTACGATAAGCTTGCGCGGAGCGCCGCGAATTTGACATGCAGCGACAAACGCGATACCAATCCCGGAGCGGATGTTGTTCGTTTTGCAATACGCTAACGCGGGATTTAGGTAACCCTCGACTGCAAATTCTAGCTCAGCCTCCTGAAACACATCAATCTTTCCCGCGTCGATGAATCTTTGCTTCCACGTACCCTCCCAGAGATCCTGTTTAGCTCCTCCGACGGTAATCGCAATCGGTTGGACGCGTTTGCCTCGAATCTCGCTCTCCTTCGGAAGCTTGTTCTTGTCAGCTAGCGCGGCCAGGTCCTTGCCTTCCTTCTTCTTCCTGATCTCATTCCAATGCGCCTGCCCAGATACGTAATCGACGTTGGGCACATCGATTCCACTCGTCGTGAGTTTTAATAGTTCGAGATAGTTATCGCCAAAAGTCGTTTGGAATTTTTCCGGGTCCTTCTCGTGCATCTTTGTCAGCAGTTTGCCCAACGCACCACTGTCCTGCGTGAACTGAATGATGCCGTATGAAAGGCCGATGTGAACGATGTGCCCGTATGACAAGTTCGCACTGCGTTTCGAATGAAATTCGCTATCAAGATTCTCAGCCGTAAACGGATCGTGGCCGCTCTCGCAAAGAGCAACGGCCGCCACGATCTTCAAACGCTCATTTCGATCAAGCTCAACGCCCTTAAACTGGATAACGTGAGGTGGCTTATTGAGCCGAGCGATCAATTGCTGGTGGTCAGATTCGTTGTTCTTATTTTTTGGCTTAGCTTGCGGTGAACCTGCAGGTGCAGGTGCAGGTGCAGGTGCAGGTGCAGGTGCAGGTGCAGGTGCAGGTGCAGGATCGTCCGGGCCAGTCCTAGGAGTCAAAGGTACATCATCGTGGTGTTGCACCTCTCTCAACTCCGCGATTTCACGCAGTCGTTGAATCAGCCCCCCGTCGATTTGTACTTCGCAGACATAACCAATCTCGCAAACATCACTTTGCTCGAGTGACTTTTCGGCATCAAATGCGTCAGGGCTGAGACGCAACCGCGAAAAACCCGGAAAAGTGTCCTCGTAACCCCGAAGCGGGTCACTCGCCGGTGAATCAGAGCGGGGAATCATACGTTTTTTCCACTCAACTTTTTAAGAATCTCAACGCGAAGAATGTCGGCCTGATCGCTGATTGCGAGCTTCGCCACACCGTCCGCATCCGTTTTCCCAGTCACAACCTGTCCATTCTTGAGATGCACACGAATCGGGCGATTTGGAATCGCATCCCCCTGATCGTTAACTACCCAAACCGGGCGATCATACAAGTGGTTGATGGGCATGATAGGCATCGGATAGCCCATGCTGGCCGGCCCACTAAAGCTGCGCTGCGCCCCCTTCACATCCACCGTCCCCGGCGCATGAATCTCGATGTTGCCGTCTTTGATGCGGATATACGCGCCGCCCGAGGTCAGCAAGATCTCCTGCTTGCCTGCCACTTCCACCGTCTGCGTCGCCGACACCACCTTCACTGCCTTTTGCGCGGTCAACTCGATCGCATCCGAATGCGCTTGCACTTCGATCTTGCCTTTCGCCGCAAACAGCTTCATCCCCGCGTTCTGCACGAACAAGCTCAGCTTCTCCCCGACCGACGCGATCACCGACTTCCCGCTCGCGATATGCGTGCTGCCGCCGGTGACGACATTGACGTGCCGATCCGCCGAAACGGTGGTCGACTGCTGCGTCGAAAACGCGATGCCCGAGGGGCTCGCCATCAGCATGATCGGTTCGGCAAACCCATTGGCGCTACCCGTGCCGCCACCCGCCGTCCGGCCGTTATCCGACGCCGTTCCCGCCACGCTCTTTTGCGTCGCATCGGTAAACGCCTTCAACGCGTCATAGCCTTCTTTCAAGCTTTCCGCTTGGTGCTTGACGCTAATGTCGGAAAGCGACTCGACGATGCTTTCCGAATTGACGAGTTGCGCGCTGGCCGGCCGCACGTCCATCGGCTGCTTGGCGGACGCCGGGTGGCTCGACACATACAACCCTTGCTCGGCGCGAATAGCGCCATAAGCATTCGACTTCAAATCGAAACCGCTACCGAGATACGCTCCGCGCGTATTGCCGGTGTGATCGACGAGGTAGCCCAGGTGCAGATGCGAATCGCCGCTCGTCGAATACAAATGGACGCGGTTTTGCCCGGTCGAGTCGTCCATCACGAGTTGATTGAACCCGCGTCCGCCATATTCCTTCGAGCGAATCCCCGATAACAATCCATTCGTATGCCACACGGGCGGCGTCGCCCCGCCATGCATGCGGCCCAAGATCACCGGCCGATCGCAATCGCCGCCCATGAAGCCGACGACCACCTCGTCACCCTTGCGCAGCGGAAAGTGCCCACCGCGCTTCGAGCCCGCGTCGGGGAAAGCCGCGCGCACCCAAACGGACGCGCGCTCGTCGCCTGGATTGAGTCGATTCCACGGAAACCACACCTTCACGCGGTTGAGCGAATCGGTATAAATCTCTTCGCTATCCGGCCCGGCGACGATCGCGTTTTGCAATTGCATGACCGGCTTGTGATGCTCGAGCGGGCTGCGAAACGGCGTGCGGCGCCGTTGCGCTTCGATCTCGACCTGGAAGAACCCTTCGCTGCCGTCGGCATGTCGAACCTTCACGCCGCCCGCATCGCTGCCGGCCACTTGCTCGACTTCCGCGCGCAGGCTTTCCGGGAAGTCGGCGATGTCGTCCATCCCGGGCAAGTTGTTCCGAATCGTCCAAGCCGTCGAGAGGATCGCAAACTGGCGGTCTTGCTCGGGCCCCTTGTCATGCACGGGATGCCCTTCGAGCGTGAACCAATACCCCGGCATCAAGGCGCGGCAACTGCCGATGCCTTGAAAACGCTTCATCTGCGATTCCCACGACTCCACGCGCACTGTCGATTGATGTTCGCCGCGGTCGCGAACGCCCCACGTATAAGCACCCGTATAGTCGTACACCTCGCCTTGCGCCGGTACGTCCTCGCGCGTGCTCACTGCCCCATCCACCTGCTTGGGCAGATCGGGCCGCTTATAGTCGAACGTGCGCGTCGTCAGTTTCGCGCTTTGAATCTGCTGCCGCTCCTTCCACTGCGTGAAGCCGTCCACTTCCTCACGCAAGCCGGTGCGCAAGAAGCGCACGGTCTTTTGCTCGAGCTCGGGGACGAAATACAAATCGTCCATCAGCACGAGCGTATGCGACTTCCCGTCTTTCGCCTGCTCGAAACGTCCGAACACGCCCGCCTCTTCCAAGCTGCGATGAACGAAGTTCCAGTCGTCCTCCCATTGCACGCGATTCGAATAGCGCGGCATCGCTTGGCGCAAATCGAAGCGATAAGCGCCCTGCGCCTGCGGATGCTGATCGAATACGTCGGCCACTATCTGCTCGCCCGGCTGCTCTTGCCAATCGCGCATATCGCGGCGCAGCGGCAAAAAACACATCCACGAGGAAAAACTCAATTGGTAGTAAGTGAGCGCGCCGTCGCCGCCCAAACGGCTGAACGCCTGAACATAGCCGTGATGCGGCAAATACGAGCCATCCGTCTGCTGCAGCCAAAGCGTGACCGGCTGACCGATGAGCGTCTTCAAGTCGATTCGGTCGCCCCGTGCAGAGGCGGCATCCACGACGAACTCGTAATTGCGCCCAAGCTTGGAGGTGCCCCTCGCCTGCAGCGGGACGAGCCAATCCTCGCCCAACGGCGTATCGAGCTTGATTAACCGATTGTGTTGCGCATTGCCGTAAAACAGCGCGTCGAAAAGCGGGCCGAACGTCATGTCGGCACTCCTTATTTATACGCAGACCGCGGGATTTCGTGAGGGATGAATTCTAATTGAGTGCCACGAGGAAATCGATAGCCCCATTCACTCGGATTCAAACCATAGGCATAGACCCATCTGTATATGAAGATATTTCCGAATTAATCATTACAATTTGCTTTCGTTTCGTTACTTAAATGCCGATTCTTAGGCGATTCCCGGGTGGATAACCAAGGATCGACGCTCCCGTGCTCCGCGGCCCCCGACGGATGCCGCATGGTCACGCGGCCTCTCGGCTCGCAGAATCGCCCCCATTCCCGGCGAGGCGCCCATTCACGCACCCAGCGGCAGCATCGCCACCCAGCCAACCCGACTGTTGGGAGATCAACGAGCCGTCCCGGCGAAAGCATGGCTCGTTCAAACCATGGATAGGCGACCGAATTGGTTCAAAGTGAAACATACGCACGCATGGCTAGCCGCATGCGCATTCGGCGTGCTTCTTTATGCGGGCATCCATGCGCAGCCGTCCCCGCGCATTCGGATTGCCGCGGGCCCTGTCGGCGGCAGCTTTTACGAAACGGCTGAGCAGTACAAGGCGCTGATCGAGCGCAAGGGGTACCGCGTCGAGATCGTGCCGTTTCAAAACACGAGCGAGATCGAGGCGCGCGTCGCCGACGATCGCGCACACCTCGATCTCGGCTTTACAGCGGGCAGCCGCGATGCGGCCGGCACGGCGAAACTGATTTCGCTCGGCGACGTTCAACTCCAGCCGATCTTCATTTTTGCCAATCGTCGCGCCGAGCGCTCGCATCCGATCCGCGCATTCTCCGATCTGCGCGGTCTATCGCTCGTACTGCCGCCTCGCAACAGCTTGACGAGCGACACGGTCCTACGCGTGTTCGCGCTCGATGCGATCGACGAGGCCAACACCCGCATGGCGTTTCTTCCGCTGCGAGACGCCATCGCCAGTTTGAAGCAAGGCGCGTTCGACGCCGGTTTATTCATCCTCGCCGCCGACAGCGGCCTCGTGGCCGACTTGGCGAAAGACCCGGACCTCGCCATGATCGAGGTGGGGCAACGAGACGCGTTGGCCGCGCAGTTGCCCTATCTGAATCAAGTCACCTTGCCAGAAGGCATCTACGATCTGCCGCGCGACATCCCGCCGCGCGACACGAGACTGCTTGCCGCCACCATTTCCGTCGTCGCCCGGCGCGATCTCGCGCCCGCCACCGCCTATGCGGTCCTCGAAGCGATGCGCGATGTCCATCGCCAGCGTACGTACGTCAACGATGCGGGCGCGTTCCCTCGCTATTCGGGCGACGGGACGCAGCGCGATCGTCTCGTCGACGATTTCTATCGCAGCGGCACACCGTGGATCTATACGCATTTGCCCATCGCCGTCGCGAGCGTTTTGGACACGTATTTGACGCCCTTACTGGCCCTATGGGTGGCGATGAGCGCGCTCAATGTCGTCTACGAGATGGAGCGCGTACGCGTGCTCTTGCAGACGGCGCTCGCTCATGCGGCGCTTTGGTGGATCAGGCGACGCCGCCGCCGAGGCGCCCCGCCTCCACGCGCCGCGCTCACTCTGGCTCGCAAGCTGGCGAGCCATCTGGCGCCCGAGGCGCGAGGCGCCGCGCGCGTACTCGCCGAGCTGCGCCGAACCATCGGGCAATAACCGCACAACTCAATCGATTCGTTCAACCGGGGAGCGCCGACGTGAAACCGAACCTTATCGCCAAGGACATGGCAGACACTTACGATCGCTATTTTCAAAACGACGGCTATCGTGCGCGCTATCCCCGGCCCAATCCCGCGACGCTCGAGTATTTGTTGAGAAACGGCGCGGCCGACGCCGAGCGGATCTTGGATTTCGGTTGCGGCAACGGTCGATATGCACTGGCCTTGCTCGCCCGCAGCAACGCGGAGATCACCGCATACGACATTTCAGCCGCGTCCCTCGCGCAATTCGAGAACGCATTGAGTCACACGCCGTTCGGCGAGCGTGTGCGGCTGATCCACGGCAACTGGTCCCGCCTCGGCCGTTCGCCGCGCTACGACATGATCCTGATGCTCTTCGGCGTACTCTCGCATTTGGGCGATCGGGCCACACGCGTCGCGGCGCTCAAGCGGATGCGAGGGTTGCTCGGCGCCCACGGCCGCTTAGTCGTGTCGGTCCCATCGGCGCTGCGCCGCCGGCCGCGAGAACTGTTGAAATGGTCGCTCGCGCGCCGGATGCACGTGGCCCTGCCGCCGCTCAGCGAATCGGGCAACATTTATTTCACACGCCACATCGACGGCCAGCCGTTGACGTTCTTCTATCATCTCTATTCGCCGCGGCAATTGCGCGGCGAGCTCTCGGAAGCCGGTTACGCCGTGCAGGCCTGCGAGGCCGAGAGCCTGCTGCCGGAATGGTGGATCGCGCAATCGCGCGCGTTGTCCGGCCTCGATCGGCTGGCCGCTCGCATCTTGCCGCCCGCGTTCGGCTATGGGATCCGCGCACTCGCGGTGCCGGCATGATGCCGGTCGCTCCCGCACGGGCGTGCCGTCGATCGATTCTCGGCTGGGCATGTATGGCCGTTCCCGTCGTCGCCGCATGCCTGCTGCCGTATTCGGCCGCCCTAGCGCACGGGTCGGATCGCCTCGGTGAAATTCGCGCGAGCGGTGTTTTGATCGTAGGCGTGAAGACCGACTATCCGCCCTTCGGCATGCTCGGGAACGATGCGAGCCATCAAGGATTCGAAGACGACCTCGCGGCCGACCTCGCGCGCCGCTTGGGCGTGAGCCTGACGACGATCTCCGTCACGGCGACGAACCGGCTGCAGGTGCTCGACGAGGGCCGAGCCGATGTGACGATCGCCACGCTAGGCGATACCGCCGAGCGGCGAAAGATCGCCGCATTGATCGAACCCGACTACTACGCCTCCGGTGCGGCGCTCATGACGCGGGCCGACTCGACGATCGAAACGTGGGCCGACGTGCGCGGCGCCACGGTGTGCGCCACGCAAGGCAGTTACTTCAACCGGGAGATGGCCAAGCGCTATTTGCTCGATTTGGCGGTCTACCCGAGCGGGCGCGACGCCAAGATGGCGGTGCGTGACGGCCGATGCGTCGGATGGCTGTTCGACAACACCGCGATCGAGGGCGAGTTGCGCTCGTCCGTCCGGCGCAACTACCGGCTCGCGCTGCCGCCCCAACTCTCCACGCCGTGGGCAATTGCCATCGCGCGGCGAGACAGTGGCAGCGCGCTCGATCGCTTCATCGGCGACACCGTGGCCGATTGGCATCGGCAAGGCTTCTTGCTTGCGCTCGAACGGAAATGGAATCTGCCGCCTTCGCCGTTCTTGGCCGAGATGCACCGGTTGTGGACCGCGCGCGATCGCGCCGGCCGCTATGTCTGTACTCGCGCCGAGGATGGCCGATGGCCGGTTGCGTGCCGCAATCCGGCTTTCGTCACCTCGACCGACGTGACGGGCTTGCGACGGTGGGGCCTCGCCTTCGCGGAGCGCACGGGCATCGATCTCACGTACCTTTACGACGACTACGAGCGGCGCCAGTTCCTCCGCGCCATCGTCCTGACGTTGGCCCTGACCGTTTGTTGCGTGACGGGCGCCCTAGCCTGCGCAATCGCGTGGACGTTGCTTGCCGCCGCGCCGATCGCGGCCGCGCGAAGCACGTTGCGCGCCCTCGCGCTGCTCGCGCGCACGACACCGCCGTTACTGCAAATCTATGTGCTGACTTTCGGTCTCGGCTCGGTCTTGGCCGCGCGCTGGCACCTGCATCCGAGTGCGTTTTGGATCGTCGTCGCATCGCTGAGCGGCTATACGGGCGCCGGCATCATGAGGGCGCTCGACGACGCCGCGCGCCACGTTCGCTTGCATAGGCCGGACTTCGTCGTTCGGCCGGCCACGCTCGGTGTGCTGCTACGACTCGCGCATGCGCCGGTCACGGCCTACCTCGTGAACGTGACGAAGGCAACGATGATGGCAAGCGCGGTCGCGGTGCCCGAGTTGTTGTCCGTTTCGACGTCGATCGTCGCCGAGCACGGCAATGTCGCGACCATGATGAATACGTTGATGATTGCGTTTGCCGGCCTCGTTTGGCTGGTCTTGCGTCTGCTGCAAGCGATCGTTCGAAGGTGGACCGATGACGCAGCTTGAATGGACGGCCCGCGCGCTGGTCGCATGGACGCCGTACCTCGCGGGCGGCTTCGTCTGGAACATTGCGATCTCATTCGTCGCTCTCGTCCTCGGGCTCGCCGCGGGTTTCGCGCTCGCCGTGCTACGGCTTTCGACCCGCACCGCCGCATCTAGAGCCGGCGGATGGCTAACGAGCGCATCGCGCAACGTTCCGACATTCGTCTTTCAGTACTACTTAATATTCATGCTGCCGGATGCCTTCGTCTTGCCGCTCGTCGACGTAACGGTTGCGTTGCCGGCATGGTTGAAAGCGGCGTTGGCGCTCTCGCTCGCCGTATCCGGCTTTACGTCCGACAATTTGCTGGGCCCCGTGCGCGATTGGCGCGCCGGCTCCAGGGCGAGCGCTCGCCTCTTCGTCTCGCATCTCGTCAATTATTTCGTCGTCATCGTGATGGCATCCTCGGCCGCCTCTGTCATAGGCGTGCCGGAACTCGTCAGCCGCTGCAACACCGTGATCAACGCGCTCGGGCGCAGCGACGCGATGATCTGGGTGTACCTCTATGGCATGACCTGGTTTTGCGTCTTTAGTCTGACTATGACGGCTCTGCTTCCGACCCTCTATTCTCGTCTAACCAATCGTTAGGAGCCCGAAGCAATCATCGGATGTATCGAAAGCCTTAACGAACCCTAAAGTAACGCCGCGCACCGCCGTCAATAGATGTGCAACGCCAGCTTTCTCACGGCGCCGACACGACAAGGGACGGATCGAATCGATCACCAAGCCTTTGCGTCCCCGGCGTGTCGGCGCTGCCATTTATCTTAAAGAAGCGCCTTATGAAGCTCTCTCTGAAGTTACCCCTCGCCTTTGCCGCGTTCTTGCTGCTGATGTTCGCGAGTGCCGCCTACGGTCTGTATTCCCTGAACCAGTCGATCGACGAGTATGAAGCCGTCATCCAGGGACAGGTCGCCAACGAGCGCGAAATTTCGAGCGCGCTGTTCAACTTCAAGATGCAAGTCCAGGAATGGAAGGACATCTTGCTGCGCGGCAAGGACCCCGAAAAGCTCACACACGGCTGGGAAGCGTTCCAGAACGATGAGCGCACCGTCGACGCGCAATGCAAAGACTTGCTCGCGAAGCTTCCGCCGGGCGCCGCGCGCGATCTCGTTCAGCAATTTTTGACCGCTCACGAGACGATGGGCCAGGGCTATCGCAAAGGGTTCGATGCCTTCAAGGACGCGCAGTTCGACCCGACGGCCGGCGACCATGTCGTGGCCGGCGTCGATCGCCAGCCGTCCACGTTGCTCGCGCAAGCCGCGCATGAAATCGCCGCGCTAAGCGCCGATGCCTCGGCGCAGGCAGCCGACCATGCGCACCGCGCCTCGATGATCAGCACCGCGTTGATGCTCGTGGCGCTCGCTGCCGGCCTCGCGGGTGCCTTCGTTTTCAGCCGCTCGATCACGCACCCGCTCAATCGCGCGGTCGGCGTGGCGCGCACCGTCGCGACAGGCGACCTTTCCGCGCACATTCGCGCCGAGGGAGCGGACGAGATCGGCGAGTTGCTCGGCGCACTGCACGAGATGCAATCGAACCTCTCTCGCGTCGTCACCAACGTGAGGCGCAATGCCGAAAACGTTGCGTCGGCAAGCTCGCAGATCGCCGCGGGCAATCTGAACCTGTCCCAGCGCACGGAGGAACAAGCTGCCTCCCTGCAAGAGACGGCGACCAGCATGGACGAGTTGACGGGAACGGTCCGGCGGACGACGGCCAACGCGAACGACGCCACCTCGCTCGCCGAAAAGGCGTCGCAAATCGCCGATCGAGGCGGTCAAGCGATGGGCCGCATCGTCGATACGATGGCCGACATTTCGCAAAGCTCGTCCAAGATGGGCGAGATCATCACCGTGATCGAGGGCATCGCGTTCCAGACCAACATTCTCGCGCTCAATGCCGCCGTCGAGGCCGCCCGCGCCGGTGAGCAGGGGCGAGGTTTCGCCGTCGTCGCCGGCGAAGTGCGCACACTTGCACAGCGCAGCGCGAACGCGGCGCGCGAAATCAAGACACTGATCGAGGAATCGACCGGCAGCGTGCATGCCGGAGCGGACATCGTGCGCGGCGCGGGCGGCGTGATCGGCGAGATCGTCGAGTCCGTTCAAAAAGTCACGGCGATCGTATCGGACATCTCGTCCGCTTGCTCGGAACAAACGACCGGGATCGAGCAGATCAACATCGCGGTGACTCAGATGGACGAAGTCACGCAGCAAAATGCGGCGCTCGTCGAGCAAGCATCGGCTGCGGCCCAGTCGATGGCAGAACAAGCCGAATCGTTGCGACAGGCGGTCGAGGTTTTCAAGCTGAAAGCAGCCTGAGATGCCACCCGCCGAATAGGGAAAACGCATAGCGCGCAGGCGGCCCCACCGGCTCGCGCCCGTCGCGCGAGCCGGGCACATTCTCTGTCGCGTTCCTCCGGCGAATGTAAAAGGCGCCCGCTATGCGGTGCGCCTTTTTGCTTGGATTCCATCGGCAAACGAAATGCCGCGACTTTACGATCCTTTCAATGATGCGAAAATGGCATTCCAGAAATTCATTATCATATAGATAACCCCCTTAAACGACCATGTAAAACGAAACCCCCTCATTCCGCTCACCAGTCATCGCAGAAAACAATCTTTGCCAAATAGTAAAACATTTGCTAGCGTAGTATCCGTATTGCGTCGATCGCCTCCCTGATCGGGAACGATCGAATCGTCGCATCCATTCAGTCTCGCCATTACCCGACGTTAACGAACAGACCTTTATGGATGTCTGCGGCACGGTCGTTGCCTGCACCGGCCCCAGACAGCGAATGCGGGGATTCATCATTCTTCGAGGCGTATCGTCGTGAGCGAATCCAAAACTACCCGATTGCTCGACCTGAGCGCATCGCAATTGGAAATGTGGTTTTCGCAAAAACTAGACCCGAATAATCCTTTTTATGACAGCGGCGGGTATATGGCCATTCATGGCCCAATCGATCCCGCTGTTTTCGAAAAATCTCTACGTCAATTCGTAGCGGAAGCCGAGATCCTGCATTTTCGCTTCGTCGAGGGTGAATCCGCGCCGGCGCAGTGGCGTGGGTTACCGCCCGAGCTTCCGTTTGAACATATCGACGTGTCCGGTGCAGCCGATCCATTCGCGGCAGCCCTCTCGGCTATGCAGGCGCTGGCGGCGCAGGTGTTCGATCTCATCGCCGGGCCGCTGATGGTTTATCGGCTCTTCAAGCTCGGCGAAGGGCACTACGTCTGGTATCAGCGCTATCACCACATCGTCATGGACGGCATGAGCGTGACGCTCGCGGCCCGGCGCGTCGAAGCGATCTACGGCGCGCTGATCGAGGCACGCCCGATTCCGCTCTGCGATTTCGCTCCCGCGGAAACGTTGTTGCACAGCGACGACCGCTATCGGGCATCGCCCCGCTACGCGTCCGATCACGCCTACTGGCGCGAATACGCGGCAACGTTGCCAGAGCCGGCGACGTTGAACGGGGGCCCGCCCGATTCGACCGGAGCGTTCTTGCGCAGCTCGATACGTATGCCCGATACGCTGGCCGAGCAATTGCTGCGCGCCGAGGAGCGGATCGGCAAGTGGCCGCAGGTAGTGACGGCAATCATTGCCGCCTATTTGTTCCGCTACACGGACGGACGCGCGACCGTCTTCGATTTTCCCGTCGCCGCCCGCTCCAAGGAAACGCGCGATACGCCGGGTTCGTTCGCGAACGTGCTGCCGCTGCACATCCCGATGCGGGCCGGGGACACGCTCGTCGATCTATCGGAGCGCGTCGCCGGTGAGATCTTCAAACATTTGAAGCACCAGCAGTACCGCATCAAAGATATCCGGCAGATGACCGGGGCACCGCGCGCGCCGATCTTTGGTCCCCGCATCAATCTCATCGCGTTCGACAATTCGTTCCGTTTCGGTACCGCCGGCGGCACGATGCATTCGCTATCGAACGGCATGGTGAACGACTTCGCGGTCACCGTCACCGGGCAACCGGGAACGGCATCGTTCGAACTGCACGTCGACGGCAACGCGCGCTTGCACGACGCACCGGCGCTATCCGCCCATGCGCGGCGCATGGTGGCGTTCATGGAGGAAGCGCTGGCCGATCCGTGCCGGCCCATCGGACGCGTGAGGCTGCTCGATGCGGCGGAGCGCGCGCGCTTGCTCGACGAGGTCAACGCGACCGAAGCCGACTATCCCTCTCATTTATGCGTACACGAACAGGTCGAGCGCCAAGCCGAACGCACGCCGGATGCCGTTGCGCTCGAATGCGGCGATCGCCGCGTGACGTACGCCGAACTGAACGTGCGCGCCGATCGCCTCGCTCATGATCTGATCGCGCTCGGGGTGCGTCCCGATACGCGCGTCGCGGTATGCGCCCCGCGCAGCATCGATCTCATCATCGGACTGCTGGCCGTCCTGAAAGCCGGCGGCGCCTACGTGCCGATCGACCCCGGATACCCCGCGACACGGATCGCTCACATTCTGCGCGATGCCGCCCCGCTGGCCGTGCTCGTCGATAGCGCCCAGCGGCAGAGGGTGGTCGAGTTGCTCGAAACGAACACGCCCCTCATCGAACTCGATGCGGCCGAGGCGCCGTGGCGCGAGGGCTCGAGTGCCGATCCGTTGCCCAAGGCACTCGGGCTGCGCTCGGACCATCTGGCGTACGTCATCTACACATCGGGCTCGACCGGCACGCCCAAGGGCGTCACGGTCGAGCATCGGCAACTCGGCAACCTTATCGCATGGCACGTCCGCCGCTTCGAACTGCGCCCCCGCAGCAGAACCACGAGCACCGCGGGGATAGCGTTCGACGCCGCCGCTTGGGAAATATGGCCCGCGCTGTGTTGCGGCGCGACCTTGCTGCTCCCGCCGGCCGATATCGCCGGCGGCACGGCCACGATGCTCGAGTGGTGGCGCAGCCAGCGTATCGATTGCGCTTTCCTCGTCACGCCGCTCGCCCTGCTCGCTATTCAAGCCGGCCTGCCGGCCGGTTTGCGGCGCCTGTTGATCGGCGGGGACCGATTCACAGCCGTACCCGCGCCGCTGCCTGCGTCGGTGCAGTTGATCAACAACTATGGTCCCACCGAAGCGACCGTCGTCGCGACCTGCGGCCCCATCGTGCCGGAGGAAACCGTTCATACGATCGGCCGGCCGATCGAGAACGCACGCATCTATCTGCTCGATGCGCACGGCGAGCCCGTGCCGACGGGCGCGATCGGAGAGATCTACATCGGCGGAGCCGGCGTCGCGCGCGGCTACCTGAACAGGCCCGAAGACGACGCTCAACGCTTCCTTCCCGACCCGTTCGCGCGCGCCGCAGGCAAACCGCACGCCCGCATGTACCGCACGGGCGATCTGGGCCGCTACCTGCCCGACGGCCGCATCGTCTTCCTCGGCCGTAACGATCAACAACTGAAGATCCGCGGCTTTCGTATCGAACCGGGCGAAATCGAAACGCAATTGCTGAGCCACCCGAATGTGCGCGAGGCGGCCGTCGCCGCCGTGCCCGACGCGCATGGTCAAACACGTTTGGTCGCTTACGTCGTCGCACAGCCGAACGGCGCTCACGCATCCGAGCTCGCCCGCGTACTGCGCGCCCACCTCCAAACACGCTTGCCCGAGTACATGCTGCCCGCGGCGTTCGTGCCGCTGAAGGCGTTACCGTTGACGCCCAACGGCAAGCTCGATCGAAACGCGCTGCCCGCGCCGTCGGAAGACGCGTTCGTGCATCACGGCGACGAAATGCCGGAAACCGATATCGAACGCCTCATCGCGGCGATTTGGAGCGACTTGCTCCATATCGACCGTATCGGCCGGCATGACAACTTCTTCGCCCTGGGCGGCCACTCGCTGCTTGCCATCCAGGCAATCGAACGACTGCGCCGCCATGGCTGGCCCATCGCCGGCCGCGCACTGTTCCAGCACCCCACGCCGGCCGAACTCGCCGCGGCGCTGCAAGACGAACGAGCCCATGAACCGCGCATCGTCGTCCCGCCCAATCGACTGGCAGCCGGCCCGCAGGCCATCACACCCGACGCGCTGCCGCTCGCCGATTTGTCGCAGGCGGAAATCGACCACATCGTCGAGCACGTGCCGGGCGGCATCGACAACGTCCAGGACATCTACGCACTCGCGCCGCTGCAAGACGGCATCCTCTTTCACCACCTGATGAGCGAGGCAGCCGATCCGTATCTGCTCAGTACGCAAATGCATTTCGCCGACCGCGCGACGCTCGATCGATATCTGGCGGCGATGCAGCGCGTCGTCGATCGGCATGATGTGCTGCGTACCGCATTTGCTTGGGATGGACTCTCGGAAGCCGTTCAGATCGTCTATCGCAAAGCGCGATTGCCCGTCGAGACGCTGTCCTTCGATCCGAACGAGGGGCCCGTCAGCGAACAATTGCGGCAACGCTTCAACGCGGATCGCTATCGGATGGATCTGACTTGCGCGCCGTTGCTGCGGTTCGTCCTCGCACCGGATTGCGCAACGGACGGCGGTTGGGATGCGCTCGTCTTGCTGCATCACATGGTGGGCGATCACAGCACGCTCGAATTGATGCACGCCGAAGTGCAAGCCGCGCTGAGCGGCCGCGAAGCGCAATTACTCGAACCCGTGCCTTACCGCGACCTCGTCGCGCAAGCGCGCTTGGGCATACCGCCGCACGCTCACGAAGCATTCTTCCGCGAGATGCTGGCCGATATCGATGCGCCGACCTTGGCCTATGGGCTCGCAAGCGTGCGCTACGACGGCACGCAAGCGATCGAGGCAGCGCGCACATTGCCCGCCGCGCTGTGCGAGCGGCTCCGTGCGCAAGCCCGCCGCCTGGGCGTCGGCGTGGCCGCGCTCTGCCACCTCGGCTGGGCCGCCGTCCTTGCCGCCGTCAGCGGCGAAAGGAAGGTCGTGTTCGGCACGGTGTTGTTCGGGCGCATGGCCGCCGGCTCGAACGTCGACCGCGCCATGGGCTTGTACATCAACACGCTCCCGCTGCGCATCGATATCGGCGCGGATAGCGTCGAGCACGCCGCACGCGCCGCGCAACAACGGTTGACGCGGTTGCTGGCGCACGAGCATGCCTCGCTCGCGCTGGCGCAACGGTGCAGCGCCGCCGGTGCGACGACGCCGCTGTTCAACGCTATCTTGAACTATCGGCACAATTCGTCGATGCCGCATCGCGCCGCCGATTCGATAGCAGGGGTTCAATGGTTCGGCGGACATGAGCGTACGAACTACCCGCTTGCGATGTCGGTCGACGATGATGGACATGGCCTCACCCTCAGCGCACAGGCGGTCGATCCCGCTTCGCCGACGCAACTATGCGCCTACCTGGAACACGCTCTCGAGCGAATCGGCGCGGCGCTCGAGGCGGCGTCCGGCGATCCCTTCGATCGGCTTCTCACGTTGCCGGCGAGTGAACGATACCGCCTCGTCGAGAACTGGAACGCCACCGATCGTCCGTTCGCGTCGGCGCTCTGCATGCATCACCTGTTCGAGCGGCAAGCCGATGAGACGCCTCACGCGACCGCCGTCGCATTCGACGGTCGGCGTTTGACCTATGCGCAACTGAACGCGCGCGCGAATCGACTCGCCCATCGACTGATCGAATACGGCGTGCGCCCGGACTCGCTCGCCGCCGTCTGCGCCGAGCGCGGCATCGCCATGGTGGTCGCTCTGCTGGCTATTCTCAAGGCCGGCGGTGCCTATGTGCCGCTCGACCCGAGCCATCCGAGCGAGCGCCTCGCCTATATCCTCGGCGATGCGGACCCCATGCTGCTGCTCGTCGATCGCACTTCTCGCGCAGCGACGAACGCGCTGCCCAAGCCCCTGCCGGTGATCGATCTCGGCGAGTACGAAACCGGGGAGAACGACGACGCGCCGGCCCGCAATCCCCATGCGGAAAGCCTCGGCTTGACCTCGCGGCACCTGGCGTACGTCATCTACACATCGGGCTCGACCGGGATGCCGAAGGGCGTGCAAAACGAGCATCGCGCGCTCGTGAATCGCCTCGTATGGATGCAGCGCGCCTATCGTCTTCAAGCCGATGACATCGTTCTGCAAAAAACCCCGTTCAGCTTCGACGTCTCCGTCTGGGAATTCTTCTGGACTCTGGCGAACGGCGCAACGCTGTGCATCGCCCCGCCCGGCGTCCATCGAGATGCGCACCGTCTGGCCGCGCTCATCGCCGAGCAGCGCGTCACCACCGCGCACTTCGTGCCCTCGATGCTCGCCAGCTTCCTCGAAGCGACGGGCGCCGCCCAATGCACCTCGTTGCGGCGCATCGTCTGCAGCGGCGAGGCCCTGCCCGCCGCCACCGTGCGCAGATGCCGGAACCTGTTGCCCGCCACCGGCCTGCATAACCTGTACGGCCCCACCGAAGCGGCCATCGACGTCACCGCCTGGAGTTGCCCCGCAACGTTCGACGCCGACATCGTGCCGATCGGCAAACCCATCGACAACACGCGCATCTATCTGCTCGACGAGCGCGGCGAACCGGTGCCCCCCGGCGCGGTCGGCGAACTCTACATCGGCGGCGTGGGCGTCGCGCGCGGTTATTTGAACCGGCCCGAACTCACGGCCGAACGCTTTATCGAAGACCCGTTCGCCTCGGCCGCCGGCAAGCCCTATGCTCGGATGTACCGCACGGGCGATCTTGCCCGCTACCTGCCCGACGGCAACATCGTCTTTCTCGGCCGCAACGATCACCAAGTCAAGATTCGCGGCCTGCGCATCGAACTCGGCGAAATCGAAGCGCAACTCGCCGCGCACGCGTCGGTGCGCGAAGCCGTCGTCCTAGCCCGAAACGACGACAGCGGCGAGCCGCGCCTCGTTGCCTACGTCACCACGAACGAGGCGCAACAAAGCACGGCGGCAACGAACCTGACCTCCGAGCTGCGCGCCTATCTTCTATCGAGGTTGCCCGACTACATGGTGCCGGTCGGCTTCGTCCGGCTCGCTTCATTACCGGTGACCGCCAACGGCAAGCTCGATCGCCGCGCACTGCCCGCGCCGGCCGGCGAGGCGTTCGCTCGGCGACACTACGAAGCGCCGCAGGGGGAAGCCGAACAGACATTAGCCGCACTATGGGCCGAGTTGCTTCACGTCGATCGGATCGGCCGGCACGACGATTTCTTCGAGTTGGGCGGACATTCGATCGTCGCCATGCGAATGGTTGCCAGGCTCCATGCGACCACGGGCAAGCGCGTCGCGCTGCGGACCGTATTCGAGGCCCCGACGATCGCACGACTGGCCGCGGCCGTCGCCGCGATCGACGCCACCGATGCGCTCGGCCGAATCGTGCGCATCGATCGACGCGGCGAGTTGCCGTTGTCCTTCGCCGAAGCACGCGCGCTGGCGATCGAAGCTTCGGCGTCGCGGCGAGGGATGCTCAATTCGTCGAACCTGCTCCTGCTGTCGGGCATCGCCGATCATGAATGGATCGATCGAGCGCTGCGCACCGTTGTCGACCGCCATGAAATTCTGCGCACGCATTACGAGGCCGATGCGGAAACAGGCACCGTTCGTCCTGTCATCGGTGCACCCGGTGCGTTCACGCTCGACATTCGGCGAACCGCCGATCTCGACGGCGACGGACTGCGCGCGGCTCAACTCGCCGCGGCCGAAACGCCCGACTGCTTTACCGGACCGATTTTTCGCGCGACGCTGTTTGCCGACGGCTCCGCACAGGCGATCTTACTGATTGCGGTCCATCACATCGCCGTCGACGCGGCATCGTGGACGCTTATCTGGCGCGACTTCGCATCGGCCTATGAAGCACTCGCCGAAGGCCGCGCCCCCGATCTCGCACCGCCTGAGCTTCAGTACCGCGACTATGCCGCGTGGCAGCGGCATTCGCTCGACGCGCCGCGTGTCGCCGACCTCGAGCGCCGCTGGCAAGAGATGCTTGCCGGCGCCCCTGTCCGCGTGGACCTGCCGGCCGACCGGCCGCGCCCACCCGTCATGTCGAGCAAAGCGGGCAGGGTTGCGTTGAAGTTTCCCGCAGAGGTGGCCGACGCAATCCGGCGCGCTTCGGCAGCCCATCACGTGACACCCTTCGTCGTACTCGAAACGACGCTCGCCCTGCTGTGCGCACGCCTCGCGCATAGCCGCGAAATCACGATCGGGACCGTCGCCGAAGGACGCGAGGCGGCCGGCACCGAATCGATGGTCGGGCTCTTCGTCAATACGATCGCGCTTCGACACCGCGTCCGACCGAACGCGGCACTGGCCGAGCACTGGGAAGCCGCCGCCGACACGCTGCTGTCGGCCCTCGATATCGCGGCGCTGCCGTTCGCCGATATCGTCGCGGCCGTCCATCCGCCTCGTTCGTCGTCGTACGATCCGATTTTCCAGGTGTTCTGCCAGCTTCAGCACGGCATAGCCGACGCGGACGATTCGTTCGCCGGTCTCACAGGCGAACCGATCGCACGCGAAGAAGTGGCACGCGGCGCCGACCTCGCGGTCATCTTCGAAACGCACGGCGATGCCCTGACCGGCAGCGTCATCTATAGCGCGGACCTGTTCGACGAGTCCAGTGTCGAGGCGATCGCCGCGCTCTACATGCAATGGCTTTCGCACGGTTCGAAGCATCCGGAAAGCTCGATCGATTCGATTTGGGAGGCGAGCCTGTCCGCCGCGCGCCTCGGCCCGCACGGCGGCGCGGTGGCGCGGCTCGTCGATAGGCGCGCATCCGCCTCCGGAGCATGGTATCCGCTGTCGGCTTCGCAGCAATCGTTGTGGTTGCGCGAGCAGGCCGCGCCGGAAGGAACGGCGTTTTCTTCGGTGGCCGTCATGCGCTGCCCCGCCACGGTCGATCGCGAACGGCTCGCACGGGCCGCGCTCGCACTCGTCACGCAGAATCAATCCTTCCGGCTCGAATGGACCGCGTTGGGGCTGCAGCGCGAGACGTTCGCCCCCGCCACGCTGCACGAGCGCATCGAAATGACCCGGCCCATCGCGGACGACGACGCATGGCAGGTCGTGCAAGACTGGCACCATCGCTTGTGCGGGACCATCCCCGATACGACCTGCGCCGTCGCCACTTTCGAAGCAGCCGACGGCATACTCGTCGCATTGCGCACACACCACGTGCAAAACGACGGTTGGTCGGCGATTCGTCTCTTCGAGCGAATCGCGAAGAACTACGCGGCGCTGGCGGACGACCCCTCGCAGCGATTCGAAACCGATCGCTTCTTCCTCGACACGATCGCATCCGAGCACCGCTACCTCGCCTCCCCCGCCTACGCGACGGACGCCGAATACTGGCGCGACCGGTGCGCCGCGATCGAAAGCCCGCCGCTGGTCACGCAATTGGCCGACCGTCCCTTCAACACGAACGTACCCGCGCTCGTGGCTTCGGTTCGTCGTTCGGTGTCCAAGGCGCTGCGGGACAAGCTGGCCGACGCGGCGAAAATTCTGTCGCTCTCGCCCGCGGAATGCCTGACCGCGATGACGACGCTTTACCTCGCGCGGATAAGCCGGCAACACGACGTGACCGTCGGCATCTCGTTCCTGAATCGGTCAAGAGAAGCGCTCGACATTCCGGGGCAATTCGCGCAAGTGCTGCCGTTGCATGCGGACTTCGCCGAGATCGAGGCCCAACGTACGGCGGCGGCGGCATTAGCGTGCGTTTGCGAGGCATTCAAAGGCGCCTTGCGGCACGGGGCTTACCCCTACGGCGAACTCGTGCGCGTCTGCCGCCTCGATCCACGCCAGACGGATGTCAGCGTCAATACGCTGTTCTTGCGGCACGGCGTGGAGATCGACGCGGCAGCGGCCCCGATCCGCTGGCTGTCAGGCCCCGAAAGCGGCCTTTCCTTTTTGTTCACGCAATTCGGACGCTCGGCATCGATCGATCTCGAACTTCGATTCAATCGCGCGTTGTTCGATACGCAGACCGTGACGCGGCATGCGGACCGCCTGCTCGGCTTCATCGACCAGGTATGCGGCGATGTGTCGATGCCGCTCGATGAAATTGCATTGATCGATGAAAAGGAGCGCAGGCTGACGCTCGTTCGGTGGAACGACACCGACGCGGCGTTTCCCGCGCATCTTTGCATGCACCAGTTGTTCGAGCAGCAAGTCGAGCGTACGCCCCATGCGACGGCCGTCGTGTTCGGTCACGAGCATTCGACCTATGCCGAACTCAATGCGCGGGCCAATCGCCTCGCGCACCAGTTGATCGCACTCGGCGTTCGGCCCGATTCCCTCGTTGCCGTGTGCGCCGAGCGCAGCGTAGCCATGGTCGTCGCACTGTTGGGCGTGCTCAAGGCGGGCGGCGCCTATGTTCCGCTCGATCCGAGCTATCCGGCCGATCGCCTCGCACGGATTCTCGGCGATGCTCGTCCCGCTGCGCTGCTCGTCGATCAGGCGGGTGGCCGGACATTGCATGCGTGCCTCGATTCGCAGTCGAGCGTCGTTCGCATCGACACGCCGTTCGCGCCGCCGCAAGGGGACACCGACTCGAATCCGGACGCCGAAGCTCTAGGGCTCAGGTCCGATCATCTCGCGTACGTCATCTACACATCGGGCTCGACCGGGATGCCGAAGGGTGTGAAAAACGAGCATCGCGCGCTCGTGAATCGCCTCGTATGGATGCAGCGCGCCTATCGTCTCCAAGCCGATGACATCGTTCTGCAAAAAACCCCGTTCAGCTTCGACGTCTCCGTCTGGGAATTCTTCTGGACTCTGGCGAACGGCGCAACGCTGTGCATCGCCCCGCCCGGCGTCCATCGAGATGCGCACCGTCTGGCCACGCTCATCGCCGAGCGGCGCGTCACCACCGCGCACTTCGTGCCCTCGATGCTCGCCGGCTTCCTCGAAGCGAAGGGCGCCGCCCAATGCACCTCGTTGCGGCGCATCGTGTGCAGCGGCGAGGCCCTGCCCGCCGCCACCGTGCGCAGATGCCGGAACCTGTTGCCCGCCACCGGCCTGCATAATCTGTACGGCCCCACCGAAGCGGCCATCGACGTCACCGCCTGGAGTTGCCCCGCAACGTTCGACGCCGACATCGTGCCGATCGGCAAACCCATCGACAACACGCGCATCTATCTGCTCGACGAGCGCGGCGAACCGGTGCCCACCGGCGCGGTCGGCGAACTCTACATCGGCGGCGTGGGCGTCGCGCGCGGCTATTTGAACCGGCCCGAACTCACGGCCGAACGCTTTATCGAAGACCCGTTCGCCTCGGCCGCCGGCAAGCCCTATGCTCGGATGTACCGCACGGGCGATCTTGCCCGCTACCTGCCCGACGGCAACATCGTCTTTCTCGGCCGCAACGATCACCAAGTCAAGATTCGCGGCCTGCGCATCGAACTCGGCGAAATCGAAGCACAACTCGCCGCGCACGCGTCGGTGCGCGAAGCCGTCGTCCTGGCGCGTGAAGACGACAGCGGCGAGCCGCGCCTCGTTGCCTACGTCACGGTACGCGAGGGTCACGCAACCGCGGCGCAGCCGCAGTTATCGCACTCACTACGCGTCCATCTGCTGGCGAAGCTCCCGGAGTTCATGGTGCCTTCCGCCTTCGTCGAACTCGCGGCGCTGCCCGTCACCGCTAACGGCAAGCTCGATCGCAAGGCGCTGCCCGCGCCGTCCGATGAGGCGTTCGCTCGCCAGGATTACGACGCGCCGCGGGACGACGTCGAACAAGCATTGGCCGCGCTATGGGCCGAGTTGCTTCACGTCGATCGAATCGGCCGGCATGACAACTTTTTCGCCCTGGGCGGCCACTCGCTATTGGCGGTACGTTTGCTGAGCCGTTTGCCGGCGCTTTTCGGTATCGAGCTTCCGCTGTCGACCTTGTTTTCCCACCCCACGCTATGCGCATTCGCCGAGGCCGCTGCCGCCGCCGCAACGCGAACGGGCATGCCTATGCTGCCGCCGATTACGCGCGCGGAGCGCGAGCAAACGTTCGCCCTATCGTTCGCGCAGCAGCGCCTTTGGTTCCTCACGGCGCTGGAAGGCGACAGCAACAGCACGACTTACCACGTCCCCGTCGTGCTGCGGTTGCGCGGTACGCTCGACGTCGACCATTGGCACCGCGCGCTCGACAGCGTGTGGCGCCGGCACGAGGCATTGCGGACCGTCTTCCCCGTTTCGCAAGGTGGGCCGACCGCGCGCCTGCTGCCGCCCGAGCAAGGAATGCCCTGGCGAATCGACGACTTGAGCGCGTCCGCCGATGCGTTGACGGCGCTGCGCCGGCTATGCGAAGCCGAAGCACGCGCGCCCTTCGACCTGCTCGCCGGGCCGCTCATCCGCGCCCGCCTCGTCCGCCTTGCCGAAGGCGAGTATGTCTTCATGCTGGTGCAGCATCACATCGTCTCCGACGGCTGGTCGATACGCGTCATCGTCGGCGAGATTCTCGCGCACTACCAAGCACTGCAGGACGGCGAGATCGACCCGCTACCCGAGCTCGAAGTTCAGTATCCGGACTATGTCGCATGGCAACGCCGCTGGCTCAACGCCGAGCGCCTTGCCGGCGAAACCGACTATTGGCGCCGGACGCTCGGCGGCGCACCGGCCTTATTGACTTTGCCCACGGATCGACCGCGCCCGCCGCGTCAGCGTTTCGAGGCCGCGCACGTTGCCGTCGCGCTCGATACCGACTTGACCCAAGCGCTGCGCCGCGTTTGCCGGCAACAGGGAGTGACGCTGTTCATGCTGGTCGCGGCCGCATGGTCGGTCGTCCTCTCGCGGCTATCGGGGCAATCAGAGGTGGTGATCGGCACGCCGACGGCCAATCGTCCGCGCGCGGAATTGGAGCCGTTGATCGGCCTATTCGTCAATTCGCTCGCGCTTCGCATCGACCTGGCCGGCGAGCCGGGCATCGCCGAGCTGCTCGCCCGCGTGCGCGATACCGTCCTCGGTGCGCAAGAGCACCAGAACCTGCCGTTCGAACAAGTCGTCGAAATCGTGCAGCCGTGGCGGCGGCTCGACCATACACCGATCTTCCAAGTCATGATCGCGTGGCAGGAGATCGACATCGGCCCGCTGCAGTCGCCGAGCCTGCGGATCGAGCCCGTCCCCGGCTCGCTCGATCAAGCCAAATTCGACCTGGAGCTCGACTTGGCGGATGACGGCGGCGCCGTCAGCGGCGCGCTCCGCTATGCCGTGGCACTGTTCGACGAGCGGACGATAACCCGCCACGTGGGCTATTTGACGACGATCCTGCGCGTGATCGCCGACGGGTCGCGCCTATCGCTCGAACGCGTACCGCTCGTCGATGGTGAGGAATACGAACAATTGAGCGCGGCGTGGAACGCCACCGGGCGTGACTATCCCGCCCGCGTCTGCGTGCATGAACTCGTCGAGCGCCAAGCTGCGCGCACCCCGGAGGCCATCGCGGTCGAAATGGGCGAACAGCGTATCACCTATGCCCAATTGAACGCGCGCGCCAATCGCCTTGCCCGCTTCCTTCGCGCGCGCGGGGTGCGGCCCGACTCGCGCGTAGCCGTTTGCGTATCGCGCAGTGTCGAACTCGCCGTGGCTTTAGTCGCCGTACTCAAAGCGGGCGGCGCTTACGTGCCGATCGATCCCGCCCACGCCGGCCTGCGCGTAACCTACGTGCTTGCCGATTCCGAGCCGATCGCCCTGCTCGTCGATCGGGCGACGCGCGAAGTCATGGGGGCGAGCTTGCCGGACAGCGTGCCGGTATTCGATCTCGACGGGCCGCACCTGGAGTGGGACGACGCATCCGCCGAGAACCTTCGCCCCGACGCGATCGGACTCGACGCGCATCACCTCGCGTACGTCATCTACACCTCGGGGTCCACCGGTACGCCCAAGGGCGTCATGGTCGAGCATCGGCAATTGGGTAATCTGATCGCCTGGCACACGGATCGCTTCGAGCTGGCGAGCGGTAGCCGCACGACTTGCATGGCCGGCCTCGCGTTCGATGCGACGGCTTGGGAAATCTGGCCCGCGTTGGCCTGCGGCGCGACGTTGTTGCTGCCGCCGGCGCAGCTTGCGGGCGACACCGCGGCCATGCTGCGTTGGTGGCGGTCGCAGCAGATCGATACCGCCTTTCTCGTGACGCCGCTGGCACTGCTCGCCCTCGACTCGGGCTTGCCCGCGAGTCTGCGGCATTTACTCATCGGCGGCGATCGTTTCAGCGCGCTACGCGTGCCTTTGCCCGAGTCGGTTCAACTCGTCGACAACTATGGGCCGACCGAAACCACGGTCGTCGCCACGTCCGGTCTCATCGATCCGAGTCAATCCGTCCACACGATCGGCCGTCCGATCGCGAACACCCGCATCTATTTACTCGATGCTCACGGCCAACCGGTGCCCACGGGCGCGGTCGGCGAAATCTACATCGGCGGCGCGGGTGTCGCGCGCGGTTACCTGAATCGCCCCGATCTCGACGCCGAACGTTTCCTTCCGGATCCTTTCGCGATCGCAGCCGGCACAGCGGATGCGCGCATGTATCGCACCGGGGACCTCGCGCGCTACCTGTCCGACGGCCGGCTCGTCTTCCTGGGTCGCGACGATCAGCAAGTCAAGATTCGAGGCTTTCGCATCGAACTCGGCGAAATCGAGGCACAGCTTCGAACGCATCCCGGCCTTCGGGATGTGGCCGTCGTCGCCACGCAAGACGCGCGGGGCGAAACGCGCCTGATTGCCTATGTGGTGACATGCGAGGAGGCGGCCGATCCCCATGCGATTGCACGGTCTTTACGAGCCCATCTTCAAGCTCGACTGCCCGACTATATGATGCCCGCCGCCTTCACCGCGCTGCCCGCGTTGCCGCTCACGAGCAACGGCAAGCTCGACCGCCGGGCGCTGCCCGAGGCAAGCGACGCCGGCCTCGATCAGCCGAGCTACGAAGCGCCGCACGGCAAGACGGAATCGGCGCTTGCCGAAATCTGGGCGCAACTGATCGGTCTCGATCGCGTCGGCCGGCACGATAACTTTTTCATGCTCGGCGGCCATTCGTTATTGGCCGCGCGCATGATCGGCGAGGTGCGCGCGGCACTCGGCCGAGAGTTGTCGATTCGCACGTTGTTCGAATCGCCCACGATCGCTCAGTTGGCCGCACGAATCGAGCGCGGCGCAGACTCCGACGCGCTCGCGGTCATGCTTGCCCTGCGCAAGGACGGCAGCGGCGCGCCGATGTTCTGCATCCACCCCGCCGGCGGCTTCAGTTGGCCCTACGCGGGCCTCTTGCGATATCTTCCGGAGCGGCCTATCTATGCGTTGCAGGCACGCGGCCTGCGTGGTAACGGCCCGCCCGCGACCACGATCGAGGCGATCGCATCCGACTATCTCGCGCAGATTCGCGCCGTTCAGCCGGAGGGCCCCTACCATCTGCTCGGCTGGTCGCTCGGTTGCCACATCGCGCACGCCATCGCGACACAGTTGCAGGACATCGGGGAGCGCGTCGAGCAACTCGTCATGCTCGACGGCTACCCGCTTGCCCGTGATGAAGAAGTCGACGAACCCGACGATCAGGACCTCATGCGCCTGTTGGTTCGCGCGCTTTCCGACGCCACGCCGCAGTCGGCCGATCAACCGTTGACCTTGCAGACCGTGAAGCAGCAACTGGTGGACGCCTCCGCCGGTGCGTTGTCGGCGCTTGGAGACGGCGTCATCGATGCGGTCTTCCACGAATTGAAAGCGGCGCCCGCCCTGGCCTCGCGGTTCACGCCGCGCAAGTACCGCGGCGACGTCCTGTTCTTCCGCGCCCGGCAGGCTGGCTCGGGCGAGCCCGGCACGCGGACACCCTCCGCTTGGCAGCCTTACGTGGATGGCCACATCGAAACGCACGACATACAATGCGCGCACGAGGCCATGATGCGGCCGCACGCATTGGCGCAGATCGGACCTGCGCTCGCCGCGGCGCTCGAGCGCGTGGCGGCGGCGCCATGAACACGATCGCGCTTGCGCCGGCCCCGCGATGCGCTAGGTCGAATCGTTTTGCTCGACGAGTTGGGTCATGCCGCGGACGCGATCGTCGCGCCCCCTATCCGCTGACGCTTGACGCTTCGGCTCGTCGCCGGGCGTGGCTCGACCGAAAATGGCGCCGAGCAAGCCCGTGCGCCATGCGAACACGAGCAACGTCAGCGACAGCGTCCCTTCGCCGATTACACGCGCGAGCGCCATCCCGACCGCTCCGAAATGCGGCGCGAGCAACAGCGCGGACGTCAGATTGGCCGACGCCGACATGAGTCCCGCGACCGCCATGAGCCGATCCTTCTTGCGTGGCAACAGGACGTAAAAGGCGACGAACTGGTTGAATGCCGAGAACGGGAACATCCATGCGAAGCATTGCAGTACATGGGCGCTCGGTTTGAACGCGGCGCCGAGAATCAGCGGCAGCACGTAAGGGGACAGCACGAGCGCACCGCCCAATGCGAGAAAGCCGTATCCGAGCAACAAGGTGGCGCCGCGCCTGGTCGTCACGCGTGCGCCGTGGTGATCGTTTTGCGCGATCTGCCTCGATATCGTGGGGATGAACACCTGCGAGGCAGGCCCCATGAGACTCAGGCCGATCGTGGCGAACCGCTCCGCCGCGCCGTAATAACCGACTTGCGTGGGGGTGGAGAGCAGCGTGAGCAAGTAGGTCGACGCGGACGTCAGTACGACGGAACCCGTCGAGTACAGAAACAACATGGTCGAATCGCGCATGAGCGCCGCAATGCCGCGCAGCCGCAGCCGGGGCCAACCGAGATCCTTGATGGTCAACAGGTAAGCAATCGCCATCGTACTGACGCCGGCCACGAACAAGCTTGCGAGCACCATCGTCGAATCGGACGGCCCATGAACGAGCAGCAGCACGAGCACGAGGCTCAAGACGAAGCCCACGACTTCGAGCATGATCGGCGTTCGAAAGTGCTGCCGCCCTTGAAACAGCCAACTGACGTTGCATCCGTTGATCACGCCGAGCAACGTCGCGAAGATGCCGATCAGCGGCCGCTCCGACAGCACGGGCGAGCAGAACGTCGCCACGAGGCCGATCAGGACACCGAGGGCGCCCATCGACATCCGGGCACTCGTATGCAGCGAAAAGATATGGTTGTGCTCGTGCTTCTCATGCACCCGCGACGCGTCGCGCATGCCCACAAACGTGAAGCCGAAGCTTACGAGCATCCATATGACGTTCATCAACGACATGGCCGCGAGCACGCGGCCGTACTCGGTCACGCCGAGCACACGCCCATAGAACGGGATGACCACCAGGAGGTACAAGTACCTCATGATGTAGCCGGCGTACACGAAAACGAGTACGCGGGTGTTCTCTTTCTTGTCCATAGCAATATGTCATAGGCCGCCGCCCTTGAAGCGACGCGAACGCCCGGCTCGCCGGCCCACGCAACTCAGTGGGCCGCGCTGCCTCGGCGCGCTAGCGGATTGGAGATGAAGCGCACCACGTAATCCGAGAGCGGTGCGTACGGAATGAGGCACAGGCACGATAGGCCGATGGTGGCGAGTTTTTTCGCCAGGCCCCAAAACGGATTGGCCACGATCGAGTGGAGGTAGTCGCGCGATTCGAACGCGAACCAACGCCACCGCTCGATCAACGGCGCGCCGTACACCTCGCTGCAAAAAATGGCCTTCTCGTGCGAAAAATCATGAAATGCTTCAGGCAGATCGATGCGCAGCCGCTCGCGCGCGACGAATCGCAGCGCGCCCCAGCGGGCCATGTACGCTTTCGGGGCCTTCGTGTTCTTCTCGGAATTGGCGAACGACACGTCCTTCGGTGCCGATTTGTGGACCCGGTACGCCCCTAGCGCGTGAGAGATCGAGGCGACCTGACCCACGAGTGCCACACCGTAAATCGCAAAAAAATCGGCGCCGTAGCGGCCCTCCGACGTTTCGGGAATCGGAAAAAAACGCCGCAACGCACTCGTTTTGTAGGCATTGCCCGACGCGGGCGGCGACGGATAAAGCCAGCCTTGACGCAACAACGAGCCGCAGTCGGCCGGTGCGTCCGAATGCGGGACCGTCACGCCCGTGGCCGCGCCGTCCCGGGAGATGACGTCGAGCCGGAATTGCACCTTCGCATAGTCGGCGCTATCGAAACGGCGCATGACCTCGGTCACCGCCGCCGGATAAAGCAAATCGTCGGCATCGAGCAGGATCACGTACTCGGTGTCGATCTCGTCCAAGGCACGGTTGTATGCGGAGACCTGGCCGGCGTTCGGCTTCAGCACGGCACGGATGCGCGAGCCGTAACTGGCGATGATCTCGCGCGAGCGGTCGGTCGAACCGTCGTCCACCACCAGCACGCGCGTCGCAGGGTAGTCCTGGGCCAAGGCGGAATCGATGGCGTCGGCAAGGAACTGCTCGTAGTTATAGTTGCAGATCGCGATCGTGACGGACTTCATCGGCACGCAACTCCTTTAGACATCGTTCACTGAAAATTATTCGATGATCGGCAGCGTGGCTCGCTCGCCGCACTGCCTCCTCCCTCGCCAAGCGAATGGTTCGGCGATCCCGTTGTGTTGCATTGCAGAATAAGCGACACAAATATGCCTAGCCAAAAGCGGGCTAAAAACCCCGAGGTCTTGACCGATTAGGCGGGTCGCGGGCTCCCTATCGCGCAACCGACGGCAACGTGACGACGCCGCACCAAAATTGGCGGATCGCCCGCACCACGTACCCGTATTGTTGAAAGTCCACGGGCTTGGTGACGTAGCAGTTGGCGTAACCTTCATAGGTGCCGATCACGTCTTCCTCCGCGGTCGACGTCGTCAAGATCACCACCGGAATACATCGAAGCGACGGGTCGCCTTTGATTTCGGTGAGTACTTCACGACCGTTCTTGCGCGGCAAGTTCAGATCGAGAATGATGAGGCCCGGTAGCGCTCTGTCGCTGTACGCACCCTCGCGATGCAGATAGGCCAGCGCTTCGACGCCGTCCTCGACCACGTGCAGCGGATTGAGTACGTTGTGATACTCGAGCGCTTCGCGCGTCAGCATGACATCGGTGGGGCTATCCTCGACGAGCAAAATGTCGACCATCTCGCCGTTAGAACCGATCTCGGCAACCATGGCAGTCTCCTTCGCAAGCATGTCCCATACCGAATGCGCATGCCTTTGCTTCGGATACTAGCAGACGACCCCGGTTTCTCAAGCCGCAAATCTTTACAAGCAGCCTGCGCGCCGCATTCGCTCGAAACCCTCGATCGATTCCTTCAACAGACGCGCCCAAAAATATTCATGACTTTCGGGCACGAACGGCATGCGTCCCGCACCCGGCGTGAACGTCAACTCGCCGAAATAGACCTGGTCGCCCGTCGAATAAAGGTCCACGCGAACGTAGGCAAAATCTTCCGCCAAACGCGTGGCGATACGTTCGATGTCGGTCCAATTCGAAGGCCGCGGCACGGGAGCGTCGCTCGGCTGATAGCGTCCGAACCGCACCGGCATCCGGTGCCAGTGCTCGTCGTAGATGTCGCCGCGCGCGTCGCCGAAGCGGTCCGCGATGATCATCGTGTGGATGAGCGGCCCTTGCGGCCGCCCGCCGAAAACGTGCACCTTCAGATCGGCCGGAATCTTGCCGGCCTCGTCAACCAGGAGCTGTTCGAAGAAAAGCCTGGGCTTGATGAAACGATAGTGGCGCTCGCGCAGGACGCGGTAATAGTCGGTCGCGAGCCACCGCTGCGCGAGTGCATTCAAAGCCTCGAACGACGTCTTCGACTTGTCCCGCACGACCTCGACGAACGAGCATCCATGGTTCGCCTTCATCACGAACGCGTTCGGCAACGCGTCGAAGACCTCGCGCGTAAACGTCTCCGGCACCGCGATCAGCGGAATCAAATGCGCGTCGCCGATCTTTTGCCTCACGTATTCGCGTACCGCGAGCTTGTCGGTGAGTTCGACCCACCGCGTATCCGGATGCAGACAGCGGAGCAAGATCGACTCGCTGTACGTTTTCGGCGCGTGCAGATTGGCCCACCGCCCCATCTGCCGCCGATGCTGGATCTGAACGACCGCGTAATCGGGCAAGAAGTATTTGGCCGTGCGAGCCAGCGCCCGCACCGCGCCACGGAGCACCGGGGCACGCGAGGTTTTCGGCGCCGCATGCAGCGACTGTGAAACCGACACGCCGGGCGCCGATACCGGCGCACCGCTCGAATGGGAACACGCCACCGCCCTCCCCCCGCCGGCACGCAAGCGCTGTGCTACTTCGACTTCCTTCACGTCGGATCTCCTGGATTTATAGTTGAGCGGCCGCTCCTTCCAATCATGCGGCCGCGCGCGGCGAAACCACGAGATACGCTAGGTGCGCGCGCTTCGCCCCGTCTCCTCCATTGCCGGCGTCCGGCATCCGAAAATCGATCGACATCGCCGAGCCGTCCGACCGAGCCGAAATCGCACTCGCGTCCGCGGCCTCGCCGGTCAACGCATCCACCATCGTCACGCCGAGCGTGCCCGCTTGCACGCCCGGCAGCCCGCTAATGCGCACCGTGCCCGGCCCCGATGCACGCACCTGGAGCACGAGATCGGAGCCGGAGCGCAACGCGAGCCCCGAAGCGCCTTGCCCGAATTGGACACGGCCGTCGAACGGAGCAAGCGCGCCTCCCACCACCTTGTTCAGCACCACGAGCGACGTTCCCGAGACGTTGTAGGTGCGCGGGTTGCCCCGGTGCGTCAGGCGATACGGCTCGAATCCGTCCCAGTGGTACACCATCGAGACATACTTGTTGGGGTCGTCCCAACCGTGGCCGAGCGCCCATACCGCGAACTTGAAAAAATACGTCGGCAGGTAATGCGGATCGCGCATATAGCGATCGCCGATTTCCGTTTGCCAGATGCCGCGCGCGGGCCCGTTCGCGACGTACCGCTCGTAGAGCGGCGTGAGCGCATCCACGCCGAGGTAATGCGTGTCGAGATAGTCGACCCAATCGAGCATGCGCGCCTTGACCACGGGGCTGCGATACTCGAGCCATTGCATATACGTCTCCAAGCCGCCCTGATCGGGCCATCCGCCGTAGACGACAAAACCGCCATACTTGCGCACGATTCTCGCCGCGGGCACATGCACGAGCTCGACGTAATCTTGCATCGCGCGGTCGTACGGCTTCGCTTGCTCGGCTCGCGCGCTGAAATTCTTGCCGTGCCAGAACGTCGCCTGCGCGGCGCCGCCCGACAAAGGACCGGCCGCCTCGTTCCATATCTGGAAATAGCGGACGTTGTACGGCGGCGCGCTATAGGTGCGTACGACCGCTTCGACATAGCGCGTCCATACGGTTTCGTCCTTCGGGGCCGAGCGCGTGTCCCCCGGGATGCTCGCATTCCACTTCGGGGTATAGCCCAGCAGCAAGAGCGAGCCGATTCCATTGCGCCTGTTTTGCACGATGACGGGCGGCAGATCGTGATCGAACGCCGCGCCCGTTTTATCGACCTCGACCGCGTCGTCCGGCGAGTTTCGCTGGCCCGGGCCGACCGAATCGCGGCCCCAGCTAAGCCCCATGGCTTTCCACATGGCAACGTCGGCCGCCGTCATCGGCCAGCCGTTGGCGCCGATCAACTGCGCCATCCTGCGTTCGCCCGTGGCTGAACCGGCCATCCGGCGGGCGGCGTGCGCCAACGCGGGGGCGGCACTCGATGTCGCCCCCGTGGCGGCGAGCGCCGCCAGCAGCGCTCTGCGGCGGCGGGAAAATCCAAACAGCTCAGTCATGCAAATCGCTCTTCGCTCATCGGGAAGCTATGCGGCCGATCGAACGGCAACCGCCGGCTCGGCTTCATAGGTCTCCCCTCTCAGAATCTTGATCAGCTCGCTCGCGGCGCGATCCCAACCGTGGGCATGCGCATGCAGCAAGCCGGCCTGCTTGTAGCTCGCGCGCAACGTATCGTCGGTCAGCATCCGCTCGATCTTTTGCGCGATGTCCTCCACGGACTCGCCGTCGCAATACATCGCCGCGTCGCCGCACGCCTCGGCCAGCGCCGGGTGGCGCGACACGATCGCCGGGCATCCGCAATACATCGCTTCGAGCGGCGGCAAGCCGAACCCTTCGTACAACGACGGAAACGCGAGACAGGCAGCGTGTTCGTACAGGGCCTTGAGCTCGCCGTCGGAGACATATCCCGCCCGCACGATCTGCGCATTCGCGCCGTCCGCGGGCGCGGCCGAATCGGACGCCCCAGACTGCGCGAAGACGCGCGAGTTGGCGCCGCCCACGACGACGAATGTCACGTCGCGCAAATGGCCGAGCCGGCCGAGCGCGGCGAGCACGCGCGCCAGGTTCTTGCGCGGATCGAGACTCCCCACAATCACGCAATACTTCACGCCCGCGAGCCCCAAGCGCTCGACGATCGCCGGCTGCGCCGCGATGCGCTCGAAATGATCCGTGCCGGGCCGCACGACGCGCACGCGCGATTCGTCCACGCCCAGGAGCGTACAAATGCGCTCTTTCGAAAAATTGGAAACCGTCAACAAAATCGGGGCGTAGCGCACGAGCATCGAAAACTTCACGCGATACCAAGTCCGAAACAGCCGCGAGAAGGTGTGAGGCGTGTCGTAGACGGCCATGTCGTGAACCATCACCACATGGCGCCGCTTGAAAACCGGCCCGCTATTGCACAAGCTCAGCAACAACTCGCCGCGCGTGGCGATCGGCAACGCGATCTGCTCCCACAGATCGCCCGTGAGCCACGGCACGGGCCGCAGGCGCTCGATCGGCGAGGCCGAAGCGATCGCATTGTTCGGAACGGCTACCTCGATCTCGTCCATGACCGCTTGCTTCGATCGGACCGCACGCATCAATTCGAAAGCCACACGCTGAACGCCCGTCAGGCGTTGCGCGGTGAACTTGCCGTTGACCACGAGACGCATAGTTCTCCTAATTGAATTGGCCGCGGCAGCAAGCGCGCGCACGCGCGCTTGCAACGCTCATGCTTGGGCGTCGAACACCGGCTCGGTGTCGTCGCCCGACCCGTAGTAGCCGTAATAGCGGTGGCTGCGGGTAGGCGGAATCGCGTTGAATACCGCGCCCGTCACGCGCGCCTCCGAGCGCTCGAGCTTCCTCACCGTTTCGGCGATCTCCTCCTCGCTTTGCATGCCCGAGCGCAGCACGAGCACGGTGGCCCCGGCGTCGCCCGCGATGATCGCGGCGTCGGTCACGACGAGGAACGGCGGCGTATCGACGATCACGAGGTCGTACTCTTGCGAGAACTGCTGCAAGATCGCGCGGAAGTTCTGACGCATGAGCAGCGCGGCCGGATTCGTGATGCGGCTGCCGCACGACATCAACGTCAAGCCCTCGACGCTCGTGCGGCGCAGCGCCTGGTGGGGCTGCATGGCGCCCTTGAGCACCTCGGAGAGCCCGCCTCGATTCGGTTGGCCGAAGAAGTACGCAAGATGGCCGTTGCGCATGTCGGCATCGATCAGAAGCACGCGCGAACCCACCTCCGCGTGCAACACCGCCATGTTCGCGGCGACGAAGCTCTTACCGGCGGAAGGCGTCGGCCCGGCCATCATCACGATGTTGTTCGGCGCGTGCGCGAGATCGAGCGAGAGCGCGGTACGCACGCTGCGCAGCGCTTCGATCGTCGGATCGTCGGGATACCGGTCGGCCAAGACCTTGGACACGCCGGCGCCCGGCGCGGCCGCGCGCGCATCGGCGCTCGCGTGCTGCGGCAGGCGCGCCGGGGCTCCCGGCGTGCTGCGCGACGCCAACGAGCGGCGCTGGAGCGCACCGATCTCCTGATCCAAGCGCAATTGCTGCTGGCTGTAGAACACCTCGCCCATCAGCGGCACACCCAAACGCGCTTCGACGAACAGCGGATCGGTCACCCCCGTCATCACATGGCGGCGCACGAACACCGACATCGTGCCGAGCAACAGACCGAGCACGGCGCCGCCGGGCAGAATCAGCAGCGGTTCGGGCTTGACGGGTTTGAACGGCACTTCGGCTTCGTCGACGATGTGGGCGCCGCCGGTCGTGCTGGCGCGACGCACCGAGAGCTCCTCGGCCTTTTGCGTCATGCCGAGATAGACCGCTTCGGCCACCTTCGCGTTACGCGCCAGGTCGGCGTTTTTGCGCTCGGATGCGGGCATGGCCGTAAAGCGCGCGTTGAACTGATCCTTTTGCGCCTGCAACTGGCTCAATTGCTGGTCGATGTTGCGCACCCAACGGCTATCGGGCGTGTACTTGTCGAGCAACTGCGTGCGCTGGATCTGCAGGTCCGCGATGCGCCGGTCGAAGTCGATGCCCCCTTGCAGGTAGGCTTGCGCCTCCGTGGTCGGCTGCATCGATTGAGCGCTGGTCTGAAACGAAGCCTGTGCCCGCTCGGCTTGCTCGAGGTCCGCATGCAGGCGCGGCAACTCCTTGTTGATGAACGCGAGGGTGGCCGTGTCGTTGCGCTGACGCGCGGCGACGGCCGTCGCCATGTACTGCTGCGAAATCGCGTTCGCGATCTCGGCCGCCATACCCGGGTGCGAATCCGTATAGGCGATCTGCACGAGGCCCGTGTCCTTGACCTTATCGCTGACTTTCAGATCTTTGCTGAAGCGCTTGATCGCATCGAGCATCGCCCAATGTTTGACGCCGAACTGCGTGCCCGGCCGCGCGACGAGCTGCGTAACGAGCATCGACACGCCGTTGCTCGAACGCGCGAGCTCGCCCACCTTGCCGGTCAAGATCGCACCGCCCGGCCCGCTCAGTTCGTAGCGGCCGCCTTCGAGCGTCGTCAACGTGAGATCGCGCTCTTCGAGCGAATGCGGCACGTCGAGCTGGCCGATGTGGACTTGCTCGCCGCCCCATGCATAGGAGCGCATGCCGAACCACGCCGCCGACGGTTGCCCGGGCGTGGCGAAGCGGTTAGCCAAGCTGCCGATCACGGGCAGCGTCTTCGGGGTGATCGTGACGTCGAACCGATACTTTCGGATGATCGGCTCGAGCACCGAGCGGCTTTGCATGACGGCCATCTCCGCCGACGGCGACGGTGCCGGCGGCGTATAAGGCTGCCCCTGCTGCCCGTTCAGCGTCGATAGCCCGAGCGCATTCGGTTCCGTTTGGTCCACGCGCACGAGCACATCGGCCTCGTACACGGGCGTCGCGAGAAACACGTAGGCGAGCGCCAGTGCGGTCACGAATAAAGCGACGCCCAACACCTCGACGATGTGGTCGCGCAAGAGTCTCAACATATCGCGTGCCGACATCTGGCTGCGTTCGCCGCTTGTTTGCACGTAAAGAGAATTCAAAGCCAAATCATTCACTGGCGTCGTCCTCGAAAATGAATGCGTTGTCAGGATCGCGTCCGCCTTATTGCGCCTTTTGTTGCGTGCCGCCTTGCTGGTTCCGCACGGCATCCTCCAGCATCTCGAGCACGAGCTTCAGATCGGACACGAGGATCGCGCAGGACTTCAGGCCCAGCACTTCCGCCGTCGTGATCGAATTTCGGACATGCTCCAACGCAGCGTCGTAAACGTTCATGGATCGAGTTCTAAAACGGTTGCCACGTATGCTCCGCCGGCAAACGCGCCGCGGCCGCTCGCAAGACTTCGCTCGCGGCCGCGCCGTTCAGTTCGCGCGTCCGTAGACGTCCTCGAAACGGACGATGTCGTCCTCGCCGAGATAAGCGCCCGATTGAACTTCGATGAGTTCGAGGGGTACCTTCCCCGGGTTCTCGAGCCGATGCTTGACGCCGAGCGGGATATACGTCGATTCATTTTCACCGAGCAAGAACTGCTCTTCGCCGCGCGTGACGAGTGCCGTGCCGCGTACGACGATCCAATGCTCGGCGCGATGGTGGTGAAGCTGCAGCGAGAGTTGCGCGCCCGCTTCCACCACGATGTGCTTGACCTGGAAGCGCTCGCCCTTGTCGATCGAGTCGTAGCAACCCCACGGGCGCTGCACTTTGCGGTGGGCATCGACTTCCGGCCCTTGCTGGTCGGCGATACGCCCAACGATGCGTTTCACGTCCTGCACGCGCGAGCGATCGACGACGAGCACCGCATCGGCCGTTTCCACGACCACGAGATCGGACACCCCCACGCACGTCACGAGCCGGCTCTCGGCGCGCACGTAGCAAGAGTTCGCGTCTTCCATCAACACGCGGCCCGATGCGACGTTGCCGCTCTCGTCCTTGCCGAGCGCATCCCACACCGAATCCCAAGAGCCCAAATCGGACCATTCGGCATCGAGCGGCACGACGACGCCCTCGACTTCGCCCCCGCGCGCGAGGTTTTCCATCACGGCGTAGTCGATGGAATCGGACGGCACTTGCTCGAACAATTGTTCGTGCGGTTTGTAGCCGCCGGAGCTGTCTTGGCCGGCCTCATAGGCGGCCGAGCAAGCGGAATACGTCTCGGGTTGCATTTCCTGCAAGGTCGAGAGCCAAACGCTCGCACGTACCACGAAGATGCCGCTGTTCCAGAAATACTTGCCGGAGGCCAAGTAAGAACGCGCCACTTCGATCGGAGGTTTCTCGACGAAACGCGCAATCTTGCGCGCCGTGCCGTCCACTTCGTCGCCCGGCTCGATATAGCCGTAGCCGGTCTCGGGGCGCGTCGGCCGAATACCGAGCGTCACGATCGCCCCGCGCTCGGCGTGGCGCGATGCCACCGCCACGGCGCGTTGGAACGCGGCGACATCCGCGATCATGTGGTCGGCCGGCATGACGACGAGCACGGCGTCGCCGCCGTCCTCCAGCGCATGCAGCGCCGCCAGCGACAGCGCCGGCGCCGTGTTGCGTCCGCTCGGCTCGATGATGAAGCGCGCGCGAATGCCCAGCTGCTCCAACTGCTGAGCGCTGACGGCACGATGTTCGGCGCCGCACACGATGATCGGCGACTCGTCGATCGCGAGCTCGACATCGGCGAGCCGCTGCAGCCGCCGGACCGTCATCTGCAGCAACGATCCCGCCCCGAGCACATCGACCAGCTGCTTCGGGAAATGCTTGCGCGAGAGCGGCCAAAGCCGCGTACCTGAGCCGCCCGCGAGCACGACGGCCCGGGTTCGCAGCGCCGTTTGCGCGGCAAGCGTATGCGGTGCGCGCAACTGCGGCGCCACACCGTTCATCCGCGGCCTCTCCCTCGTTTCAACAGGAGTACTCATCAGCTTGTTCTCCTAGTGGGTCCATAAGCATGAACGTACGGCAACGGCGCGCAAAAAAAGACCCGCGACACCGCTTGGGTTCATGTTGCTGTGAAGCATAGCCAGACATGAAGATGCGCAATCCCGATGGTCGCAAAAGCCCGATGTGTTGACCGATTTAGTCGAGTTACGACAAACATTCCGAATGCCCGAACGCTTAAGATCGGTAAATGGCAGATCGATGCAATTATGCGAATCGACAATCTTTCCGATTAATACGCCAACTTTTTACCGAACTCCGCCGCACAAGGCCTCCAGGCCGGTTTCCGGTGCCCAGAAGGAGGTGCATGAAAAAAATTCGAGTTTGTAAAAATTTATAACAAAAATATAAAAAATACTACGGCGCATATATTTTCGAGAGACGACCACTGGCGCCAAATACACGTCGATTTCGGCCAGCTTTTTCTACAAAAATCGACGTGGCATCATGATGATTACGATGATGCACCGCAACACCCTATGTGTGTTCACCATGCGGAGGAAAGCTTCGTGGATCGCGCCACTGTACTTACTTCACCGCACGTCATGCGGCGAGAAATGACCTCGCTGGCAGACGCGCGCCATATCGGGATCCTCATCTTCGACGGTCACTGCCTGTTTACGACGGGCGTGATCAGCGAGGTCTTTCAATTGGCCAACGCACTGATGCGCTTCTCCAGCGATCAGCCGCCGTACCGAGTGTCGTTGCTGTCCAAACTCGGCGGGCCCGTCACGAGTTCGTCGTCGATCGCCGTGATGACCCAGCGGCTCGATGCGTATTCGGTCGGCGACTTTCATGCGTTATACGTCGCGAGCAACGACGTGCGTGTGACATCGGGCTTCGACGTCCAGCTTGCGCGCTGGCTATCGGGCTCGAATACGCCGGCCCATGCCGCCGCGACACGCCACACGTCCGCGTTCGGCGTGGATATCGGCGTCCATGTGCGTCCTAGCGTGCCCGTCTTCTGGATCGGTTCCGGTTCGATGCCGGCGTGGGCGCTCAACCAAAAAGCCGCGCAGATGGCCTTGACGCAAATTGCGTCCGACCACGGCGAAGACATGTCGCTACGGATCGCGAGCAGCCTGCCGCCTTCGGTCGGCGAAGTCGTCAAGACGCGCAGCGAGACGCCGAGCTTGAACACCACCGTCGACAAAATTCACGAATCGACGCGTTGGATGCGGGAAAACTTCGGCAGCGACATTTCCGTGTCCGATGCGGCGGCCGTCGCCGCCATGAGCGTGCGCAACTACTTGCGGCGCTTCAAAAGCGAGTTCGGCGTCACGCCGCTCGAGTATTTGATGCAGCTTCGCTTCGAGGCGATCTGCGCGATGCTGGTGGGCACCAAGCTGCCCGTCGACAAAATCGCAAGACGCTGCGGCATGGGTAACGGCGACCGCCTGGGGCGGCTGTTCCGAAAACGCTATGGCGTGTCGCCCACCATTTACCGCAAGCATGCGCTGAGTCAGTAGCGCGGCTTGTTCGCCGGAGGAACCGGCGTATGGACCACTCGCGGACGCGGCATCGCAACTTCGCACACGCATCGTCGAACCGATGGGTGTGTCGAGCACGCTTGCGTCGCGACGCGCCGATCGCCGCAGGGCGATCACCGACGATCACAGGTTGGGAGTGAACAAATGCGTGGACTGCAAGACCTATGGGCGCGGGTATTCGATGTCGGCATGATCGTGCTGGGCGCCCTGATCGCATCGCAGTTGCGATTCGAAGACGTGGCCGACGGACGCTTGTATTGGGCCTTCGTCGCCTTTTCGGCCGCTTTGTCGCTGCTCGTGTTTCCGACGTTCGGCGTGTACGAGTCGTGGCGCGGCCGTTCGAAACGGGCGCTGATCCGGCAGGTCGCCTTCGCCTGGGCGCTCGTCCAAGTGGGCGACATGGCGCTGATGTTCTCGCTGCACATGGTCAATCTCGTCTCGCGCCTATGGTTCGGGTATTGGACCCTGCTCACGGGTGTCGCCATCATCGGCGGCCGGCTGTGGATGCATGCCGTGCTCGCCCGGATGCGCACGGCCGGCATGAACTTGCACCAAGTGGCGATCGCCGGCTGCGGCAGCCATTGCGACGACATCATCCGCAAAATCGAAATCGCACCCACGACCGGCTTCCGGGCCACGGCCATCTATAACGTCAATCCCGGCGCCGCGCCGCTCGCCCACCCGGAATTGCCGGTGTTCGACGACCATAAAGCGTTCGCTTCGTTCGTGCGCGAACAGGATCTTGACGAGGTATGGCTTGCGCTGCCGCTGACGGAGGAAGCCGCCATCCTCAAGCTCGTCAACGAATTCCGTAACGACCTCGTCAATATCCGCTTCATGCCCGACGTGCGCACGCTCTCCTTGTTCGAGGGCAGCGTGACGAACCTATTAGGACTGCCGACGATCAATCTGGTCGCGTCTCCCGTCCCCCCGGCCGCGCTGATCAAGAAAGACCTGTTCGACCGACTGTTCGCCGCCGCGGCGCTGCTGGCGCTCGCGCCGGTGATGATCGCCATTGCGATCGCCGTGAAACTGAGCTCGCCGGGTCCCGTCTTCTTCAAACAACGCCGCAAAGGCGTGGACGGGCGTGTGTTCACGATTTACAAATTCCGTTCGATGCGCGTGCATGTCCCGAAGGCCGGCGTGCTCGAACAGGCCAAGCGAGGCGATCCACGCGTCACGCGCGTGGGCGCATTCCTTCGCCGCACCAGCCTAGATGAGCTTCCTCAGTTCATCAACGTGCTGCGCGGCGAGATGTCGGTCGTCGGGCCGCGTCCACATGCGATCGAGCACGACAACCTTTATCAGCCGATCGTTCAGGGCTACATCCATCGCTACCGCATCAAACCGGGCATCACGGGCTGGGCGCAAGTGAACGGCTTTCGGGGTGAAACGGAGCGTGTGGAGAAGATGGAGCAGCGCGTCGCCCACGATCTTTATTACCTGCGCAACTGGTCGTTCCGGCTCGATATGCGGATCATCCTCGCGACGATCTTCAAGGGCCTGCGCCACACGAACGCTTATTGATGCATGGAGTGCCAAACAATGAAAACGACACTACAACAGCTTGCCCAGACCGCTAACACGACGCGTGCACGCGCCGCGAAGAGCCGCACGGTGGTACTTGCCGTGCTCTCGACGCTGCTCGGCGCATGCTCCGTGGTTCCGGGCCAGCATATGGAGACACCGGCGTCCCTGCCCGTTTCGACGACGTCGGACGGCGCCGTCCGCGAGGCCGAGCAGATTCCCATCGTGCCGATCGATCTGAATCTGATCAAGCAATTGAACGCTGGCGACGGCCAGATGCAGGTAGCCAACCAGCTCGATCTGTTCGCGAAGCCCGGCCCCTATAAGCTCGGTCCCGGCGACGTGCTGCAAGTCACCGTCTGGGATCACCCCGAACTCGCGGCGGCGCTCGGTCAGCAGGTTCAAAACAACAAGCCCGGCGACCCTGGCCAAGGCTTCGTCATCGACGACCAAGGCAATCTCAGCTTCCCGTATCTGTCGCACCCGATCCATGCGGCGGGCAAGACGATCGGAGAAGTGCAGCGCCAAGTGCGCGCCGATTTGAGCAAGGAATTCCGCGAACCTCAGGTGACGGTGCGGGTGGCATCGTACCGTTCGGCGCAAGTGTATGTGGACGGCGAAGTGCGCACGCCGGGCGGCGAGGCGATCAACGACATTCCGATGACGCTCACGGAAGCCATCAACCGTGCCGGCGGCTTCACGGGCAATGCCGATCGCTCCCATCTGACGCTCACGCGCAACGGCACGTCGTACCCGATCAATCTCTCGTTGATGTCGGTCAACGGCAAGAATCCGCAGGACATCTTGCTCCAGCCGGGCGATATGCTGCGCGTGACCTCGCGCGATCAAAATCAAGCGTACGTGATGGGCGAAGTGAACAAGCCGACCGCCGCGACGCCCACCACCGACGGGCTGCTCACGCTCAGCGATGCGCTCAGCCAAGCCGGGTTCATCAACCAGGGCACGGCCAATCCGCGCCAGCTCTACGTGATCCGCCAGGAAAACGGCAAGCCGCTCGTGTACCACTTGGACTCGGCCTCGCCCGTGTCCATGTTGCTGGCCAACCAATTCGACCTGCAACCGAAGGATGTGGTCTACGTCGACAACGGCCCGCTCGTCCGCTTCAACCGCGTCCTGAGCTTGCTGTTGCCTGCGATCAACGCCGGTTTGACGGCGGCAATCGTCACCAAGTAAGTCGAGGGCGAACGCGAGTGGCCTACGTTTCCCTGATCGCGCTGATTTTCAGCGTCACCAATTTCGTTCCGATCAGTGCGATCGGGTTCGTGCCCATCGCGGTGTGCGGGTGGCGGTTCTTCGGACGCCGCTATCCCGCCTTCATGACGCCGCTGGTGATCTTCGGCGCGTTCGCCATTTTTTCGACGCTCTATTACAACCCCGAATCGTTCCTCGAGTTCGATTTCTACCGGCACGACGGCAACTTCTTCGTCTCTTACATGCCGATCCTCGCCGGGTGCGTCTACGTGCACCGCTGGGACCTGAACAAGGTGCTGCGGCGCTTTTACACCTTCGCCGTGCTCATCAACGCGCCCTATTACCTTTGGTATGTCGCGCAAAACGGCCTGCTGACGATCTTCCGCCATCCGTCCGACACGTTCGGCAGCTATTTCATCGCGCGCAACGCCGCGGGCGGCTTCCTCGCGATCTTGCTGTGCTTGGGGCTGTCCTGCTATTCGATGAAGCGCAGCCGCTCGATGCTTGCGCTGATGGGTATGAATGCGTTGATGCTGTTTTCCACCTACAGCCGCGGGTCCATGTTCGGGATTCTCGTGCTGTTGCCCTACGTCGTGTTCGGTCGCAAGCGTTGGATGTTCGCGACGATGGTCGGTGGCCTGATCGCCGCGTCGCTTACGATCGCCGCTCTTCACACGCACGGCTCGACCGACTACATGGGCTATCAGTTCAGCATCGAAAACGCCGACGAAAAAGTGGCCAACCTCGATATCCGGTACGAGTGGCTTTGGCCGCGTGCCCTCGCCTACTTCCGTCAAAGCCCGCTCATCGGGATGGGTTTCGGGTCGTTCGACGACACCATCGGGCTCGTCGTCAATTACTTCGGCGCGTTCGGGCGAGCCGTCGGCATCACGGCCGCCCACAGCGATTCGCACGCGCACAACTCGTATCTGAACTTGCTGGCCGAACTGGGCGTCGTCGGCTTGTCGCTGATGCTCGCCTTCTATTGGCGCCTCGTTGATTGGTGCCAGCGCGGCGCGTGGGCGGCGGCGCGCGAGAACGGCCGCAATTTCATTGCCTACCGGTTCGTCGAGCTCGCCTCGGTGTGCCTGCTTGCGATGTCGGCGACCGAGCACCGGTTGACGACCCCGTCCAACATGCTGCCGATCGCGCTCGTCATCTCGTTGTTGCTTGCCTCTCGCGTACGCGTGACCTATCCCGCCTTCGCCCACCGGGCCGTGCCCACCGCACCGCCGCGTGCGCCGATTCCGAGGCGCGGGCCACGGATCGCCGCGAGCCCCGCGCCGAACACCGGCCGTTAGCTGGGCCGAAAGCCGCCGCAGCAAGCAAAAAGGCTCGAAGCCGCCGCGCGATGAATGCGCGCCTTGGCTTCGAGCCTTTTTTTCGTTCGCCGATGTCGGCGGGTTAGCTCAACCCATCAATTGTCCGGGTTGCTCTTCGCGAACGACTGGAACGAACCGTACGTCGGTTGAATCGGCGTCAGGTCGTCGAGCACGATGCCGTAGGTATAGTCGCCGCTCGTCAGTTCGTAGTACATCACCGACTGAATCCCCTGCGTCTTGCGCGCCGCGTAGAACTCGCCCAATTGTTGCGTGACGTAGGTCGATCGGAAGGTTTCGTTTTGCTCGGGGCTCGCGTTCCATTCCGTGATCATGAACGGCACGCCGTAGCGGGCCTTGCAATACGACGGCAGGTTGAAGCCGGGGCCCGCGCCGTCCGTGCCGACATTGAAGATGTCGCCGTACGGTTGATAGTTGTGCCAAGTCGTGATGTCCCACCGCACCGTGGGATGACCGCCCGAGCCGTCCGGTTGGAATCCGTCCCAGAGCATGTCCGACGCGGCGATATCGGCCACGCAGAAATTCACGCCCACCTTGGCTCCCGGCTGAACCGACTTGATGCCGTCGATCATGCCGCGAATGGAGCCACGCATGATCGGCCAATTCGCGTTGTTGAAGTCGGCGTTGCTCGTGCCGGCCGTCGCCGAATTGAGGATGATCGCCGGATCGCGCGTGAGTTCGTTGCCGCATTCGTACATCGTCACGCCGTACGGCGCCAGCGCCGTTGCGATCGCCGCCGCGCCCGTGTAGGAAGCGCTATAGGCGGCCGACTCGCTGGTGAACAGCGTACCGGTGGAGTCGCGCAGGCCGTAGTCGAGCAGCGAGAACAGCGTCATGTTCGCGGTTTGGAACGCCTTGGCCAACGCCACGACACGGCTCAATTGCGTCGACGTGTTGATGCAGCCCACGCGATACGTCGTGCAGCCCAGCGCTTGCAGCGCCGTCACGACCTGCGTCGGTGTGAACGGGTAATCGTAGTGACCGTTGATGCCATAGAACGAGCCGGCCGTCGCGGCCAGGTTGATGCGCGGGTCGCGGCACGGCTTCCACGTATTCATCCACGTCTTCACGTAGAACTGCCCGCCCGTGCCTTCTTGGTAAATCATGCCGCCATACCAGAGCAACATGCTCACGTTGTACGAGTACGGATCCTTCACGCCGTTCTTGTAGATGTAGCCGTTCGACAGCGTGTATTGGTTGTTCTGCTTATCGATGATGTACGACGCGGGCGGAATGGCCGTGCCGTCGGCCGACGTGCCGCCCAGGCGCGGATCGAGGCACGCGATCCAGGTCGTGCCCGTGTACTGATAGAACGCCTTGCTCGTGTTTTCCTGATAAACCGAACCGCCGTACCACAGCAGCATGATCACGTTGTACGAATTCGGATCCTTGACGCCGTTCTTGTAGATGTAGCCGTTCGAGAGTGTCCAAACGTTTGCGCCGTTGTCCACGATAGAGGTGGCGGAAGGCACGGTAGTCCCGTCGGGCGAAGCCGTCGACGTCCCCGTCGTACTCGCGTTGGCGACCGCGGTGGTACCGCCGGCCGCGTTCGTTGCACTTCCGGTGCTTGCGCCGCCACCGCCGCCGCATGCGACCAGAACGTAGCTGCTTGCCGCCGCCGTCAGGCAGCCGAGGAATTGACGTCGTTTCATCTTACTGGGTCTCTCTACAGCGTCGAGTTCGGACTCGAGCCGAACGGGTGGTAATGGGCCAGCGGCTTTGCGAACCCGAATCCGGTACGCCGGACCGACCCGCGAACAACTGACAAACAGTTAGGATTCCTAACTAAATTCGAAACCTTCAAGCCGCAACCGGCGCATCACTTCTCGCAAGACCCGCTACGTTTGCCCCGTCTCGATGCCCCGTGCGGCGGCGGGCGATGTCGGCGGCAACTTGTTGACACGCAGTATCGGCGAATGCGCATACCGGCGAAATCAGCGCAGTCGGAACATTGCGTAGGTCGTGCGCGAAATATGTAGGATTCTTCCGACAGATGGGCCGTAAAAACGTCCGCGCTGTCAATCTTGCCGAAGTGTGTATTTTCGTATCATTTTGTTACCACTTGGCGACACGTTATTACCGATACCACATAGGGGAATGCCCTAGTTTTCGAACATTGTTTGTAGGATTTTCGGAAATAAATGCCGCCCGCGGAAATTTTTAAACACCCTATTTTTAAATTTTAATTCGACCCTTTAAATGTAGGAAATAAACCCGCCGCAGAGGACGCCACCCGCGTAGGCAAAGGCGTGGCCGAACGTACCGGTTGCGCCCGAAGCCCGGATTTGCGACAAAAAACCCGCTCAATACGCCACGTAAGGGACTGAACCGCCGGGCTGCGTTAGGCTTGCGCATTGGAGCGCGATGCGCTGGCATGCAAGCAGGACGATGAAGCTACTCACGGCATTCAAACGACACTTGTTCATGAGCCTCGGCAATGCGATGCCGACGTACGGCCCGTTCAACCGGATGCGCCCCGCTCTCTATCGCAGGGCGGGGATTACGATCGGCGAGAACGTGACGATCATCGGGCCGTTGAGCGTCGAACTCAGTCTGAACGAAGAGACGCTGCGCGGTATTTCGATCGGAGACCGTGCTTATTTGAACGCCGACACTCGCCTTGCTTGCCGCAATAGCAAGATCTCGATCGGCGCGGACGTGCAAATCGGGCCGCGCGTATCGTTCGAAACGGCGACGCACGACGTCGTGTTCGCGCCGAACGTCGGCCGCGGACTCGACCACCATGAGATCCGCGTGGAAGACAAGGTCTGGATAGGTGCGGGCGCCACCATTTTGCCGGGTGTGACGATACACGAAGCAGCCGTGGTAGCCGCGGGCGCCGTGGTGACGAAAAACGTACCGGCTTACACGTTAGTGGGCGGCGTGCCCGCACGTAAGATCAAAGACATAGTGCGCGCGTAACGATCGTCATGCGCGGGACGGGGACTCGATAAATCGATGCAGCTCACGCACGCATGAAGCGCATATTCGGCGGCAGACTCAAATGGACCGCGGCAGCGCTGGCCGTGGTGAGCGCCACGGCCGCGGCGCAAGCCTATCGGGATGTCGCACCTACCCCGCCGCCGGCGCCGAGCCGGCCGAGCGGCCCGCCTCGCCCCCCCTCGCCGGAAAGCGGCTCGCAACAAGTCGCCGTCGCACTATTGCGCGGGCTCGTCTTCGTCAAGGACGACGGCCGCGCCGCCGTGCGGTCGCAGAGCTTGCCGGAGGGACAGCAAGTCGCCGAGGTCAATCTGCCCGAACTCGACGACGCGTTTCTCGCCGGCTTTGCCGACGACATCGGTCGTCCTTTGACTTTCGCGGGCCTGGCCGAAATACGCCGCGCCGTCATCGAACGGTTTCGAAGCGCAGGCTTGCCGCTCGTGGATGTTTATGTTCCCGAGCAGGATATCAGCGACGGGGTCGTGCGCATCGCGGTGACCGAATTTCATCTCGGCGAGGTCAGCGCACGCGGCAATCGCTGGTTCTCGCAGGCGCAACTCATCCGCGAGATGCCCTTGCGCACCGGCGCGCCGGTCCACGAGTCGGATATCGAGGCCGGGCTCGCGCTGTTGAATGCGAACCCGTATCGGCGGGTGGATGTCGTGTATGCGCCCGGGCAGGCGCCGAATTCGACCGATGTGATCTTGCAGACGCAGGATCGCTTTCCGCTGCGCGTCACGGCGGGGTACGACGACGCCGGCGTGGCTCAGTTGGGACGCGATCGCTTTTTCGCCGGGATCGACTACGGCAACCTGTTCGGTCTCGACCAAGAGATCTCGTACCAATACACGGCCAGCAACGATTTATTCGGCGGCAATCCGCCGATCGAGGGGCGGCCCAATCGTCCCCGCATGGAAGCGCATTCGTTCAACTACTCCGCGCCGCTGCCGTGGCTCGATCGTGTCGAGCTGTTCGGCGTCTATGCGCGCAGCACGCCGCGTTTGCCGGACAGCTTCAATCAAGCGGGGATTTCGGCGCAGTTCAGCTTCCGTTATGACCGGCACTTGCCGTTCGTCGACGGGTGGCAACAACAGGTGCAGTTCGGCTATGACTTCAAGCGGTCCAACAACGACTTGGAGTTCGGCGGCGCGCAGATCTTCGATGCGAACACGCACGTCCATCAGTTTCTCGTGACCTACGACGCCAATAAAAGCGATGCGCTCGGCCAGACGCACGCGAACCTGGCGCTCGTCTCGAGCCCTGGGCATCTCGACGGCAGCAACGCCGACAGCGAATTCGAAATCTCTCGCCATGGTGCGACCGCGCGTTATACCTATTTACAGCTATTGGCCGAGCGCAGCCTGACGGTCGGGGCCGGCTTCACGGTTTCGGCTCGCGGGCGCTTCCAGTGGACGCCCAATACCCTGCTGCCGAGCGAGGAGATGGGCTTGGGCGGTGACGACACCGTGCGCGGGTATGAGCCTTACAGCGTCCAGGGCGATCGTGGATGGAACCTGCAGACGGAGTTGCGTGCGCCCGCGTTTGCGTTTTTCGGCGACGACGGCCCGGCTTTTCAACCGTTCGCGTTCGTCGATGCGGGGCATGTATGGAACAAGGCCGATCAGCCGAGCGAGGTGCGGGCGGGCATGTTGTCGAGTGTGGGGCTTGGGGTGCGTTTTCAGTGGTCGCGCTTCGTCAATGCACGGGTGACGTATGGGCAACCGCTGCGCGCCGTGGTGCCTGGCGCGTCGAAAGCGCCGATCGCGCAGGTATTCGTGGTCATCGGTAGTTGACAGCCGCGCCGAACTGGCTACAATAGCGCCTTCGCTTTCGCAGCGAGCCCAGGTGGCGGAATTGGTAGACGCACTAGGTTCAGGTCCTAGCGGTGGCAACATCGTGGAGGTTCGAGTCCTCTCCTGGGCACCAAGTATTTTAAAAAGGTCAGCTTTAGCTGGCCTTTTTTCATTATTACGCCCAGGAAGTAAGGTGCCTGCGCACCTTACGTGGGGACTCGAAAGGCTGCGCTTGCAAGCGCAGCCGGGGTCGCGCTCGCGTGACCGAGTCCTCTCCTGGGCACCATATTTAAAAGGTCGGCTTTAGCCGGCCTTTTTTCATCATTGCGCCCAGGCCCTTCAGAGGCAATCCACCTCAGTTAGAATCCCGGATATTTCTCCCAGACCTGTCGCACTAAATGATGATTGGGCGAATTGTCGCTCATGTCCCATTCGCGATATCGACACAGATCCCCCGCAAGCTCGGCAATAACGGAGCGAAGCTCCAGAGCGTCAAGCCAATGTGACGGAATCGCGGTCACACCAAGCATCGTTCCGAGCAGGTTACCGGTAATCGAACCGGTCGAATCGCTGTCACCATCGTGATTCACAGCCAGGATGATGCCATCGCGGAAATCTTTTGCTACCAACGCGCAATAGACCGAAATAGCGAGCGCTTCCTCTGCGACCCAGCCCTGACCGAGTTCGGCAATGGCAACCTCCCGTGGCAACGCTGACGTCGCGAGGCGCTCGGCTGCTTCTATCGCGTGGAGTGTTTCTTCATGCTGAGCCTTCCCGACCAGAATCCGCTTCGCGATATCCAATGCCACTTGCAGATTCCGGCCTTGAACGAGTGCGTGAACCATAGCTGCCAGACATCCCCCCGTGAGCGAGCCTGTGGGATGACCATGCGTTAGCGCTGCAAGCTCAACGCCGAGATCGAAAACCTCCATCTCCGACATGTTCTGAGCGCCAAACAGTCCTACGGGCGCCACCCTCATTACGCCGCCGCATCCCTTACTGCTGTTTGTCGCAGGCTTGCCCAGTGATTGAGTTTCCTGCAACGCGGAAAGACATGTGTTTCCCGGTGCACGCCGATGATGAAGTTCAGGCTGCCGGAAGAGCCAACCCATCTCATCGGTTTCGATCATTACTCTATTGGTGGGCTTGAGTCCCTGTGTGAGCAACCAGCGAAGATAGGCATGTGACGTGACGCCGGAATATGTCGAAACGCCTTTCAGGCAGCCGCGGACCCATGCCCGCAACAGACCTTCGGCCGTGAAAAGCGTCATCTGAGTGTCGTCCGTGATAGCGCCGATGCGACCGTACGCCGAGGCGTATTCTGTAATCCCGCCGGGACCGAAGCGGCGCACGATCTCATCTCTCGGCATGAACTCCACTGGCGCACCGAGTGCATCGCCTACCGCACCACCAAGAAGGCAACCTTCGAAACGCTCACCTGCCGGTATGTCGAACACGCGGGACCGCACTGCCTGCGCATGTGACTTATGTGTTTCGTGTCCTGTCACGTTAGCCCTCCCCGTTCTCCGGATATCCGTCGGCATCTTTCCCTTTCGAATGGGCGCCCGGAGTGCCGGGATTGACGCGAAGCGACATGTCTCACGCTGCTTTCATGACATTCTCCGAGCGTAGACTCTACCAGGTCTCGGCCGCTCCCATTCCGAGCGTTAAAAACGCCGGCGTCGAGCGGCGCCTCCATGCGCATTGCGAAAGCGGAGTGGTATGAAGCAATGAACACACTCGTCACCTCGACCAGCCCTGCCGCGAGCGCGGCAAGCATTCGCGCATTGTGTTTCCCTCTTTAGTTATCGATGTCTTCCAATTGCACGCCATTCACGTAACGCCCGAGACCAAGCTTCTTCATCAACGCCGGCGTAAGCGGGCCGTCATGTGGAAAACCTGAATTGAGTGGCTTGCCTCGGTGGTGATCAGGGAGGCGCCGCCGCAGTGGTCAGACCACTCTGCAGATTCCGTAATGCTTACCCTCGTAATCGGGCTGGCGGGTCAACTCGCAGATCAGCTTGATCGGCCGGCCATCGAGTTCCGTATTCGCAGCATACGAGCCCTTGCCGTGCATCCACGCCATGTACTCCACGCCCTCATAACGGATCACGATGGTCTGCTGGATCGTCGGTTGCGCTGGAATCAAGCGAAGCAGACCGGCGCTGCTTTCTATGGCCGGGAACGCGAAAGTACCGTTTTCGTCGGTCTTCGTATGCCGTGTCGGATTTTTATCCTCATCGTCCGACCACACCACCTTCTGGACCAGCTCGGCTCCCGCCACCGATTTGCCTTCCTTCAACACGGTGCCGCGAACTTCCGAAAACAACACGAGGCGACTGAACACGCCCATGGCCCTTCCCTCCGGCAACGCGCCTAAAAACCCCGACCATCATCGACGATACATCATCGACACGGCACATTCCACACCAGCTTCCGGTCTCGCATGTTGCGAGAGCGCGCTACCGCTTCCATCAAAAATCTTTCGATACGTTTTCGAACATTACAAAACTCGAAATGCATATATAGATGCAATTGACCAACGAATACTATTTAGCGACCGAAAAATACTATCCCTAAATAAAAATTGACAATCGAAACATAAAAACATATTCATCATTCAAACGGTCATTCAGCCCGAAAATCGATTCTATGCGCACGGGCACCCACATGGCATTCCGTGAGGGAACGCCGACGAAACTGACAAGGACTATTATGAAACGCGTACGAGGTACCGAGTTTCCGGTCAAGTCAAAGCCGATGCTGTCGTTCGTGCTCAGCGCGGTTGCAGCGCTGTGCGGGGCACCGTCTCCGGCGAACGCAGGCAGCACGTTGCCTGGTGGCGGTCATTTTGTCGCCGGCACCGGCTCGATCGCAGGCAATGGGACATCGCTCTCGATCAATCAAAACTCGTCGCGCGCCGTGATCGACTGGGATAGCTTTTCGATCGGCTTCGGCAATCGCGTGAACTTCAATAACGGCACCGGCGCCACGTTGAATCGCGTCACCGGGAACGATCTATCCATGATCCTCGGCTCTCTCTCGGCCACGGGCAGCGTCTACGTGATCAATCCCCACGGCATCGTCGTCGGCCCAAGCGGCATCGTCTCGACAGGGGGACGGTTTGTCGCCTCCACGCTCGATGCCGACGACACCGCCTTCATGAACGGCGGTCCGCTGACGTTATCGGCGGTACCGGGCAGTTCAGACAAGAGCGTCATCAATTTCGGCAAGATCGGTTCGACGGGCGGTGACGTGTTCCTCGTCTCGGCCAAAACCGCGACCAATTTGGGCACCATCAGTGCGCCGAACGGCACCGCAGAGCTGGCAGCAGGCAGCGAGGTGCTCCTACAGGATTCGTCGAGCGGACGGCAAGTCTTCGTTCAGATGGGCAGCAAAGGCACGGTATTCAATGAAGGTGCCATTCAAGCTGCCCAAGTGAGCCTGCAAGGGGCCGACGGAAACGTCTATGCGCTCTCGGGTAATCATCAGGCGATTCGCGCCACCGGCAGCGCCACGCGCGATGGTCACGTCTGGCTCGTGGCCGATACCGGAACGGTGAAACTCGCTGGCAGAATCGAGGCAAAAAATCCAGACGGTAGCGGCGGCACGGTCGACACCCTCGCGGGTAACCTCCTCTTTTGCGGCTGCGGCCCGACGGTATCGGCCCGTCTTTGGAACATCACGACGCCAAGCTTCACGATCGGCAACGCCGCTGCATTGTCCTTCTCGCGTAGCTTGAACGCCGGTACCTCCATCTATCTGCAAACGATGGGAGGCGCGGGTGGAAACGGCAATATCGACGTTGCGTCGAGCATGGCCTGGAATGGCGCAGCCTCCCTCACCTTGGGCGCCTATCACGGCATCGACGTCGATAAGGGCGTGACGCTCAAGAACCAAGGCAGCGGCAACCTTACGCTGCGCGCGGATGCGACGGCGATCGACAACGGCGGCAGCGTGGCCAACGACGGCACCGTCGATTGGTCGAAGAGCGCCGGTATCGTCAGCGCCTACTACGACATGAACGGCAGCTACAGTCCCGGCACGCTGCTGTCCAATACGTCGTGGGCCGCCCCCGCCGACAGCGGTCTCGTGACGCAGATCACGGGCTATAAGCTCGTCGATTCTTTGGCGGATCTAGAGAACGTCGCGGCCGATCTCGCCGGTAACTATGCGCTGGGCCGGGACATCGACGCGAGTGCCACCAGCAACGGCTCGTATGTCCCGCTTGGCGGCGGCAATACGCCGTTCGCCGGGCAATTCGACGGAAGAGGCCATACGATCAGTTCGCTGACGATGCAAGGCAGTGGGACCGGTGCACCGGCGGTGGGTATGTTCGCGACCCTGGGTAAAAGTGCCGTGGTGCGTGACCTGAACGTCAATGGCAGTGCAACGATACAGGCCGCCCCGGATTTGACGTCAACGGGCGGTACCGAGGGTATCCTGGCCGGCGAAAACGACGGGACCGTCTTGCGCGTCAACACGTCCGGCACGGTCAGCGCCGCCGAAACGGCGGGCGGAAATAGCACGACAGCCGGCGGACTCGTGGGCGTGAACCGCGGCACCATCGTGCGCTCGTCGAGCAGCGCTGCGACCATCGCCGGCGCGAACGTGGGTGGGCTCGTCGGCGAGAATGACGGCGTGGTTACTCAATCGTACGCGTCGGGGACGGTGTACGGAGGCGTCTATGGCGTACTCGGCGGAATCAGCATCGGATCTCCGGGCGGTCTCGTCGGCAACAACAACGGGACGATCAGCCAATCTTATGCAACCGGTGCGGTCATGACGGGGTGTAACGAGTTTGTCTGCCTGGGTGGCGGGGCACTTGTGTACACGAATAACGGAACGATCAGCCAGTCGTTCGCAACCGGTGCGGTGTTGGGGTTCAATGCGTCGCAGGGCGCAGGCTACCTCGGACCCTATGGCATCGCTGAATACAACGGCGGCTCGATCGCAAAGGACGTGTACTGGAACACGGAAACGACCGGTACCGCGATGGGCGTTGGCGGTGGCACCCCTATTCCGGCCTCGAACGGGCTCACGACAGCCCAGATGAGCACACCCGCGTCCTTCGTCGGCTATGACTTCGGCCCGAACGGCGTCTGGGCGATGCCGGCGGGCGCGAATCACCCCGTGCTTGCGTGGCAAATCAACGCGCACTGACTCGCACGAATCACGGTCCACCTGATTGGTTCGAGATGTTCTCGCGTGATCAAATCACCGAAGCACGATTGAGGTCGTAGATATCGATATCCATTTCCGCGAAGCGTGCCTCCAGACTCTGTGGCCCGTAGGTCTGGGCATAGGCGGTCTCCGCTTTCGACACCGGCACCGCGAGCAGCCATGCTACTCGCGTGCCTCCGATCAGCGTGGACTTGAGTTTGTCGGCCCAGAGAAATGGAAATGCATACGCTACTGCGCCTATTCTCATCCCAGTATCGAAAGATGGGCGGCTTTTCCACGCCCATGGCTAGGGCCGTATGCCCGGCAAGCACTCTCTGCCGGCTGGTAACAACAGGCATTTCGCTGACCTCGGTTATGACCGGAAATGATGACTCTACGCCAATACGGTTAGCCGCCCGCAACTAAGTGGCCGACACACCCACCGGGGTTTGCACTCGCTCCGCCAGAAAGTCGACGAAGGCGCGCACACGCGACGTCAAGTAGCGTGCGTGTGGGTAAAGCAGAATAAACGGCCGCGTACGCCGTCCCGCATCGCGCAGCACCTCGACGAGCCGGCCTTCGCGCAGGTCCTCCTCCACCACGAAGCGATACGTCTGAAAAAGCCCTGCACCAGCCCGCGCGAGCGTGACGCCTGCCAGCGCGTCGCCGGATGTCCCGTAACTGCCGTTCGTCGGCACATCGCCATCTTCGTGCGATCCTTCGAAGGTCCATGCGAGATTACGTCCACTGCTCGGCAATTCGAACTGTATGCATTCATGCGCCTGCAGATCGGCCACGGTGTTTGGCACGCCCGCGCGCCCGAGATAGGCCGGCGCTGCCACGACGACCAGTTCCGCGTCTTCGAGCTTGCGCGCCACGAGACTCGAGTCGGCCGGCGCTCGCCCTCGTATCGCGAGATCGAAGCCTTCATCCGCAAAATCGATGTTGCGGTTGCTCAGATGCGTCTCGATTTGGACCTTGGGATAGCGCTCGTGAAACGCAGGCAGTAGCGGCAGCACGCGATAGTGCCCGTATGGGGTCGGCATACTGATGCGCAGCACGCCGGCGGGCGTCGACTGCTCTCCCGTTACCTCGCGTTCGGCATCCACGAGCTGCGTCAACGCCCGGCGGCATTGCTCGAAATAGCGCCGCCCGGCATCCGTGAGGCGAATCTGGCGCGTGGTGCGCACGAAAAGCCGCACCCCGAGCCGCTCTTCGAGCCGCGCAACGGAACGGCTGACCGCCGCGGGCGTAACACTCGCCGCATTGGCGGCCAGCGTAAAACTGCCCAACTCCGCAGCGAGGCAAAACAGCTCTATGCTACCCAACACCAGATCGTCGAATTTGCGTTGCATACATGTGTTCCCTCGTCTCTTGAGTCCCGCGCTTCCAACGGGTTATGGCATCCAACTCGTCGCGGATCAATGAACAGACGCCGATGCGATCCCCGGCCGCTGCAGTCACGATTACCATTGCGCAATACTCACTTCCAATTCTTCGTCGTTGAAAGCAACGAGAAATTCTTCCGGCATCAGCCACGAGTCGACAGTCACGGTTTGCGCTCCTACATCGACCTCGACCTGCGCATCCGAATCGACGGATTTCATCGCACGCACGATCGTGCACAGATCGTCCGTGTGGATTTCGGTTTTCATTGCGAACTTCATGATGTACCTCTCCGATTCAATCACCAGTCCAAGTAACCGTACGATCAGCGCTCGGCCTTCAATCGATCCGCGCTCGAAGCAATCGCACTCGCGGTAGCTCGCGGCGCGCCGATCCAGTGGATAGCGAAAGCCAAAATCCCCAGCACGACACCGAACATTACGATGCCCGGCCAGCCGAAGCGGCTCATGAGCCAGCCACTGACCGTTGCGCCGATGGCGCCGCCGAAGAACGTGGCCGTCATGTAGAGGCTATTGATCCGGCCTTGTGCTTTCGGATCGACCGAGAATGCGCGAGTCTGGTTGGATACGAGCCCGGACTGCACGCCGATATCGAGCACGATGACACCCACGATCAGTGCAGCGAGCGACGTAGCCGCGCCGGACAGAATCACATAAGCGAGCGTTGCAACGCCGATGCTGGCACCGATCACCTTGCGAAAACCCATACGATCCGTAGCGTTGCCGCCCAACGATGCAGCGAATGCGCCCGCCGCGCCGATAATGCCGAACCCGCCCGCCCAGGCGCTTCCGAGATGCCACGGTCCGCTCTTGAGCAGCGCGGCGAGGTTGACCCAGAAGGCGTTGAAGCACGCCCACAACAACGCCTGGATAATCATCGACTCACGAATCGGGCGATTGTCGCGAACGAGCGGCCATAGAGAAGCGAGCAGACGTCCGTACGTAAGCTGGGTGGAGGGCACGCCCTTCGGCAACAGCGCGGCGGCGGCAATGAATACCGGCACCATGAACGCGGCTTCCGCGCCGTACACCGCACGCCAGCCCCACTGGGCCCCGATCACCCCGGCGATGGTGCGGCCGACCAAAATACCGACCATGATCCCGCTCACGACGGTGCCGACGTTGCGTCCCCGCTCGCTCGGCAAAGACATCACGGCGGCGAAAGGGACGAGTTGCTGCGGCACGCAGCTTACGATGCCTAGCGCAAACGAAGCCGCGATCAGCGGCCAGATTCCGGGAGCGAGCGCCGACGCTACGGCGAAAACGAGTGCAAGCGCGATTTGTATAAGCACGAGCTTGCGCCGGTCGAAGCGGTCCCCCAGCGGCAACAGCAGCGCGAGCCCCGTCGAAAAGCCGAGCAGCGCCGCACCGGCGACGAGATCGACTGCTGTTACGTCGACCCGCAGCCCCGCCGCAATCAGCGGCAATATCGGCTGCGTGCAATAGATATTGGTGATCACGGCTCCCGCGATAATCGCCATCATCACGATCTTGCCGCGCGATGCAACGGCGGACACGGGGCTTGCGGTTGAGTCGGGTACGCCCTTCACGACGATCTCCTTATTCGCTGAATTGCTTCGGGGTTGCTGCGAATTGCCGCGACCCGGATTGAGACGGAACGTTACGCGCTTGCATTTGCAAAGAGAATCCCTCACGATCGAGATTCATCCTTCCAATATTCGATAGGGTCGATGAATCGCCTAGAAGCCATGGCCATCCTCGTTTCGGTCGCCGACGCAGGCAGTCTCTCGGCTGCCGCAAGGCGCCTCGACATGCCGCTTGCATCGGTCAGCCGCAAGGTGGGAGAACTGGAAGCGCACCTAAAAACGCGTCTGTTTCACCGTACGACTCGACAGCTATCATTGACGGAGGCCGGCAGCGCGTATGTGGCTGCATGCCGCCGCATTCTCGAGGAGATAGGCGAGGCCGAGCGCGCCGCAACAGGCGAATACGCCGCGCCCAAAGGCGAACTCGTCGTCACCGCGCCCGTGGCGTTCGGCCGCTTGCACGTGGTGCCGGTCGTGGCGGAGTTTCTCGCGCAGTATCCGGAGATCGACATCAATCTCGTGCTCACCGACCGTGTCGTTCATCTAATGGATGAACACGCGGACGTGGCGGTGCGTATCGGCGAGTTGCCCGACAGCACGTTGGTCGCAACGCGAGTCGGCATGGTGCGCCGGGTCGTTTGCGCGAGCCCGGACTATCTAGCGAAGCGCGGTCTGCCGGCTAAGCCCGGGGACCTCGTCCGCCACGAATGCATTACGTTCGAGGCCCTCGCCTCCCAGCGCGCATGGACCTTTGGCTCCGGCAAGTCGGAGCAGTCGGTGCCCGTTCATTCGCGGCTTGCCGTGAATACAGCGGACGCCGCTATCGAAGCTGCAATCCTCGACGTGGGGCTCGTGCGCGTGTTGTCTTATCAAGTCGCACGCGCCGTGCGCGCCAATGAACTTCACGTCGTGCTCGACGCTTTCGAAACAGCCCCGCTACCCGTCAATCTCGTGCATGCGGGGCAAGCGCCTCTGCCGCTGAAGCTGCGCGCGTTTCTAGACTTCGCGTCGTCGCGCCTGCGCGAGCGCACCGCGAGCGAACTCGTCAACGTCGGCGCGGCCTAATGGGACGAGCGAGCGCTTCGTATCCCATCGGGCATCGAGATCCGTGCGCAGCCTCAACCGCCGGAGGTCGACTCCCATCCACCTCCAAGCGCTTTGCAGAGCGTAACGAGATTCGTAGCCGCCGCAGCCCGGCTTCGCTCGAGATTGCTCTGTGCTTCGAGCAACTGCTTCTGCACGTTCAATACATCGAGATAGTCGAGCGCGCCGGCCTTGTATCGCGCCCGCGCGACCGCGAGCGCGCGCTCGTTCATGGACACGGCCTCGGCCAGCCGGTCGCGGCGACGCTGTTCGGCGTCGTACACGATCAGCGCGTCATCCACCTCTCGCCACGCCCGAACCACGGTCTTCTTGTAGGCAATCGCGGCCTCGCGCTGTTGCGCCTTACGTAACTCGAGCGTCCCGCTCAAGCGGCCGCCTTCGAAAATGGGAAACGTAATGGAAGGACCGGCGACGAACTGTCCGGATGCCCAACTGGCCAGACTCGAGAGTTGAAGGCTTTGGAAACCCGCGCTTCCGTTGAGCATGATGCGTGGATAAAAGTCCGCCTTCGCCACACCGATCGAGGCGGTGGCCGCGTGCAGTTGCGCCTCCGCCTGACGGATATCGGGCCGGCGCCGCACGAGTTCGGACGGAAAACCGATCGGAATCCGAGCCGGAAGCACGGGCACGTCTTGCGTTGCGGCGAGCGTCTGCCGCAACGCGCCCGGCTCTTCGCCGAGCAGCAGGCCGATCGCATTGATCGTCGTTTCCGAGTGCGATTCGAGGGTGGGAATCAGGCTTTCGATATTGGCGACCTGGGCCGAAGCATTCGAAACGTCGAGATTCGTCGTGACACCTTCGTGCGCGCGCAACTTCGTGAGATTCAAGGCGTCGTCGGCGATGGCCAGATTTTGCTTCGCGATCTGCTCGAGTTTCTGCGTGTCGCGCAGTTCGATATAGTCCCGGGCAAGTTCCGCCCGCGCACTGAGTAATACCGCGTTCCGGTCTTCGTACGAAGCTTGCGAAAGCGCCTTCGCCTCCTCCACGCTGCGGCGCACATGCCCCCAGAGATCGATCTCCCACGAAGCGTCGAAGCCAACTTGGTAAAGATTGTAAGCCGGAGAACCTTTGGCGCCCGGCATTGCCGCCACGCCGAGCGGCGCACTACCCGAAGCCGACAGCGGCTCACTCTCGGCTGGCGTCACGCCAAGCAACGAAAGAATACCGTTTTCGCTGCCGCGCTCCCGGTCGTACGATCCGGTGCCTGCGAGCGTCGGATATTCGGCTGCCCCGGCCACGCGGAGCACCGCCCGGCTTTGCAGCAGGCGCGCGGAGGCGGCTGCCACGTCCAGGCTCGCGTCGGCCAATCGCGCTTCCAAACCGTTCAATACCGGGTCGTTGAGAAGTGTCCACCATTGCGGATCAAATCGAGCCTCAATGGCTTTGCTCGGTGCCTGCGCGGTCTGCGTGCGGTTGAAAACCTCCGGCGTGCTCGACTTTGGAGGCTCGAAATCGGGGCCGACCGTGCAACCTGCAATTGCAACGCATGCGAGGGCCGCGAGGCCAATCGCGTGGATAGAGTATCGGCTCGCGTTCATTTTCGTTCCGCTCCCTCGGCCCTCGCTTGCGCGCCCCGGCCAACCGCCACTTCCGCTTCCACCGAAAGCCCGACGCTCAATGCCGCCGCGGCCGGCTGCCCGCGATCGATTGCGATCTTGACCGGCACGCGCTGCACGACCTTCGTAAAGTTACCCGTCGCGTTGTCCGGTGCGATCGGCGCAAAACTCAAGCCAGTCGCCGGCGCCAGGCTGTCGATCCGGCCGCGAATCACCACGCCGGGCAGGCTATCGACCGTCACGCGCACGCGCTCGCCCGGCCGCATGTTCGTAATCTGGTTCTCCTGAAAATTGGCGACCACGTACACCTGCGAAAGTGGCACGATCGCGAGTACCGGCGTGCCCGGCGTGACGAATGTGCCGACCCGTACCGACCGGCGTCCCACCTTGCCGTCGATGGGCGCGCGGATCTCCGTGTAGCCGAGGTTCAGCTTCGCCTGCTCGAGCCCGGCTTGCGCGTGTTCCAGTGCACTCACTGCCTTGTCCCTCTCCGTGCGCAGGACATCCAAATTCTGCTGGGTGGCAGTCAGCACCGCCTGATCGCGCGCCTGCCGTGCCAGTTGCACGTCGAGTGCGCTCGACGTCTGCTGTTGCTCCTGCGCGGTCCCCGCGCCGGCCGAGGAAAGACTCTGGTAGCGTGCGGCGTTCGCCCGCGCGAAGACGATCGACGCCTCGTCGGAGCGCAGCGTAGCGCGCGCCTGCTCGACCAGCGAGGGTTGCCGTGAGATCTGAGCGTCAAAGTTCGCAACCGATGCCGTCGCGCCCGCCACTTCCGCCTTGGCGCTCATCAATTGGGCGCGGTAATCGCTGTCGTCGATGCGCGCCAGCAACTGCCCGGCCTTCACACTCTCGTTATCGTCTACCAAGACCTGCGCGATCTGCCCCGCGACTCTCGGCGCGACGAGCGTGAAATCCGCGGAGACGTAAGCGTCGTTCGTCGATTCCGTATTGGACAGCGAAAATAGCCTCGTGCACGCGCAGGCAATGGCACCGATGCCGATGGCGACTCCGGCAACACGGAACCACTTGCGACTGAATGATATGGACGTTGGGTTTGGGTGGGTTGTCGACATGAAAAGCGATCCTCACTTCGAAGAGGGTGTCGTGCTCCACGGCGGGAAAATTCGCACCGGCAGCACAGGAACAAGGAAAAGAAGAGCGATGGCAACACATGCCATCACGCGATAAAGATCGGCAAATGTCAGTACGAGGGCTTGCTCGTGGACGCGATGCGCAAGTTGCCCCAACGCATCGTGCCCGTAGACGCCGGAGCTCATGGCGGCAGTACGGTTTCCCAACTGGTCGACGAGCATGTTCGAGTGAAAGTGCTCGCGTGCGGTCCCCATTGCCTGAATCAAAGCCGTAGCGATGGCGGCGGAAAACGTCTTCACGGTGTTGAACATCGCCGAGGCGAACGGACCTTCCGTTGGCGGCAAGCCGGTCGTGACCCCCATCAGAATCGACATAATCACCATAGGCTGCGCGACGATCTGCAGCGACTGCAGCAGATAAAAATTGTTGCGAATCCAATCGGACGTCATGAAGCTACCCATGACACATGTCCCGAACATCAGGGACAGGCCTGTCGCGATCACCCAACGATGATCGGCGCGCCGCGTATTCAAGAATGCCGACGTCAACGGAAGCGTCACGAGCAGCGGGACCGCGAGTAACAACGAGAGCGGTGCAGTCTGCAGCGGCCTGTAACCATGAATGGCGGCAAGCGATTGCCCGGGTATCGCCGCCAGGCCGACCAGCAACGTCACGGTCCCGAGCAACGTCGCGAGCCCATGCGCGAAATTTCTGCGGGCAAGCAGTTGGAGCTTGAAAAACGGCACGGGCTGAAACCATTCGTTGACGAGGAATATCACGAGCAGTAGCGCCCCGCCGCCAAACATGGCGCAAATCAACTCCGATCCGAACCAGTCGAGGCGGTCGCCCTGCAAGAGCCCCGTCACGAGCATGGCGAACGCGGGGAAGCCGGTGACGAAACCGATCCAGTTGAACGACCGAAACCGTTCGAGCTTCGCCGTGTCGGCCGGAAGCCCCTTCTGGATTGCGATGCAACACAGCACGCCGAGCGGGACGACTTGCCAAAACGCCATGCGCCAGTCGACGAACTCCGTCCACAATGCGGCTAACGGCGTGCCGAGCGCGGGACCGAAGGTAGCGGTGAGCGCATAGCCTGCGAGGCCATACAGCTTGAATTTCGCAGGCAAATAGCGCAACGCGACGATGATGAGCATGGGAGGCAGACACCCTCCCGCGATTCCCTGCAAGATGCGCAAGACATAGAGCATCGCCGGATTCGTCGCAAGCGGGCACAGCAATCCGAAAAGCATGGTGGCGAGTACCGCCCCCATCGTGAACCGCTTCAGCGTGAAAGTCACGCCGAACCATGGCGCAAACGCCATCGTGGCCACGTTGGCCGCTTCGAAGAGCGCGGTCAGCCAAGTTCCGTCGTCATGTCCGATCAGCAGCGCCCCCTGAATATCGGCCATCGCCGCAGCGGTAACTTGCTCGTTGAGAATGGCCAGCAACGAAGCGAACAACATGCCGATCAGTCCCACAGCAATCCGGGTCGTAAACTCAGTGGCCGCGGGTGCGGATTCGGGCCGCGCGGAGCTTCGATCCGGCGACATCAAAATCGTGGCCGCTCCCGTTCCATCCGTCAAAGGGTTCACTGTCGTCATGGTCGAATCGGATTAACTTAGGATTACTGATTAATATGGAATTTCGTCGGAAGGCCGCCAATTCCTGCCGTCTGCCGAGAGCTTTATTGTCAGAGATGAGCTGGATTACGAAAAGCCCGGGCCGGTTTGGTTTTGGGCCATCTTGTACAAGAATGTTGCCAGGCCCTTGCGTCGGAACTTTATGCGGATACGCGCCAATCGCCGTCGGGAAGCACTAGCACGCGGCCGCGACTCGAAGCTCGCGGTAGGCGGCCACGAGCGCGTCGAAGTCGAACGACCGGTTCAGGCCGCTCGGATTGGGCAAGACCCAGACGCGTGCGCCACCGAAACTGCCGGTTTGCAATCCCCACCGGATATCGCGCTTGCCGGAGATTTCGGCGAGCGCTATCTTGCCGAGAAAGGCGACGAACCTCGGCGCATATCGTTGGATTTTCTGTTCGAGCTGCGCCGCAGCGGCCCGGATCTCCTTGCTCGACAATTGGTCCGCGCGTGCCGTCGCCCGCGAGACGGCCGTCGTCAGGCCAAAGCCGCACTCCAACAATCGACGGTCGTGCTCCGGGCTCATTTCTTCGGGTGTAAACCCAGCTCGATGGAGAACTCTCCAGAACCGATTCCCCCTGCCCGAAAAATGATGTCCCGTCGATGCCGCCCTCATACCGGGATTGATTCCACAAAACAGTACCGATAAGCCCGGCGCAATGAGGTCGGGAAGATGTTGGGCCGCAGCTGCGTTCGCTTGCCCCGCCGCATAGCCGCCGCTACGCACTCGCCTCCCCCCTGAAACGAAGGCGATATTGCTTTGGCGTGACATTCAGGCGCCGCGAGAACGTCGTGCGCATATGCGTGGCGCTATGAAAACCGCATTTGAACGCCACTGTCTTGAGTGGGACGTCCGTCTCTTCGAGCAGTTTTCTAGCAGAATCGACGCGAACCTGCTCGACGAATATGGAAGGCGTGACCTTCGCGTGTTTCGAAAATACGCGCGACAAGGTGCGGCGGCTAACCGCGGCCGCATTAGCGAGCACCTCGATCGAGAGGGTATCGGTGATGTGCTCGCTCACGTATCGATACACCTTGCCGAGTATCGTGTCCTCGTCCTTGCCGGCCCCGATATACGGACTGTACTGAGATTGGCCGCCTTCGCGCTGGATGTACACCACGAGGCGTTTCGCTACGCGCACGGCCAATTCGTGGCCCCAATCTTCCGCAACGAGCGCCAAGCACAGATCGATACCTGCGGTGACGCCCGCAGAAGTGAATAGCCGTCCGTCCCGAACGAAAATCCGATCGGGCTGTACGTTGGCCTGCGGGAATTCGTCGGAGAGACGGCCGGCGTCCGACCAATGGGTCGTAACATCCTTGCCATCCAGAAGGCCGGCGCGGGCCAGCACGAATGCGCCGTTGCAAACGGACCCGAAGCGGCTTGCGCAGCTCGCCTGCTTTTGCAGCCAGGCGAGCAGATCGTCTGACGGATGCATGTCGGGCAACTTCGGACCTCCCGCTACGACCAGCAGATCCCATTGAGCGTCGCCATCGGCATAGCCGAGCGAAACCGCCAGCTGCATGCCGTTCGAGCACGTTACGACGCCCGCCTCCCGGCCGACGAGCGTCACCTCATAGCGCTGATGGTCCGGGAGGAAAGCGTTCGCCTCCGCAAACACGTCGAGTGGGCCTGCAACATCTAGCGCCTGCACACCATCGAATACAACAATGGCGACTTTCATGCCGTGACCTTCACTGGTGATAGCAACGTTTGCGTTTCATAACTTACTGCCCTAACGAGCACGCTGGCGCAGCTTAATGCATCGCCCGCATCGAGTGCCGCCTGTCCTAGGAAAAAGTCTTGTGCTTCCGTGTAACAAGTCGTCGCCGAACGCGCCGAGTCGTATGGCGGCGGCAACGGGGGGCGATTCGGCGGGCGTGGCCCAAAACGTTCATTAATTGGCAGGCCGCAGCACCACGCGCGCATTTCCCTCGCGGGTCCCCGTCACTAGACTGTATTCACGATTGCGGCTCGACAGGCAACCCGGGCGTACCCGGTAGGCGTTATTGCCGTCACTCACCTATCGCGGACGATGCCGGGCCGCGCACCGACCAAGGGCAGACTGAACATGTTGAAGGAACGTCAAACCTCTTTCCTCTTCGGGGGCAACGCCCCTTATATCGAAGAGCAGTATGAAGCATACCTGGCCGATCCGGATGCGGTCGCCATTGAATGGCGGACGTGGTTCGATGCACTGCGTGAAACACCTGCTATGGACGGCAGCGATCGCGATGACCAGCCGCATGCTCCGGTCATTTCGAGCTTCGTCGAACTGGCCAAGCAGCCGGTGGGCCTGGCCGTCCGGCCCAATGGCGCCCTCGCCCCCGACTCCGGCCTTGCCCTTGCACGCAAGCAAGTCGCGGTACAGTCTCTCATCGCCGCGTTTCGGATGATCGGCACGCGCGCGGCCAATCTCGAGCCGCTGGCCTGGATGCCGCCCCGTGCGTACGCCGAATTGACACCGGCCTACTATGGGCTCACAGCCGCGGACATGTCGACGAAATTCAGCACCGCCGACACGTTCCTGTTCGACGACGACGCTACGCTGCAACAACTCGTCACGGCGCTGGAGCAGACGTACACCGGCACGCTCGGCGCGGAGTTCATGCACCTCACGGACGCTGAGCAGCGACGCTGGTGGCAAATGCGGCTCGAATCCACACGCGCGACACCATCGCTGCAGCCTGCGCAAAAGCGCAGACTGCTCGAACGACTGACCGCAGCCGAAGGCTTCGAAAAGTACCTGCACGCGGGCTATATCGGACAAACGCGATTCTCGCTCGAGGGCGGGGAATCGTTGATCGCGCTGCTCGATGAAATCGTGCAGTACGGCGCGTCGAAGAAGGTTCGTTCAGTGGTGATGGGCATGGCGCATCGCGGACGCCTGAATGTTTTGGTCAATACCGTGGGCAAGCCGCTGCGCACGCTGTTCGACGAATTCGACGGCAAAGATCCGGAAAGCCTTCTCGCCGGCGATGTCAAATATCACAAGGGCTTCGCCAGTCAGGTCGATACGCCTGATGGCCAGGTCGACGTGACGCTCGCATTCAATCCATCGCATCTGGAAATCGTGAACCCGGTCGTGCAAGGCATGGCGCGCGCCAAGGGCGAGGCCCTGGGCAGCACCGACGGCGCCCAGGTTCTGCCGGTCGAGATTCACGGCGACGCGGCGATGTCCGGCCAAGGGGTCGTGATGGAAACCTTGAGCCTGTCCTACACACGCGGGTACGGTACAGGCGGCACGGTACACGTCGTCGTCAACAATCAAATCGGGTTCACGACTTCCGACCCGCGCGATGCGCGTTCGTCGTTCTACACCACGGACGTCGCGAAGATGATCGAGGCGCCGATCTTGCACGTGAACGGCGACGACCCGGAAGCCGTCGCGATGGCAGTGCGCCTGGCCCTCGACTATCGAACCGAATTCCAGCGGAGCGTCGTGATCGATCTCGTGTGCTTCCGGCGATACGGACACCAGGAACAGGACACCCCGAGCATCACGCAACCGATGATGTATCGCGCGATCGCAAGTCATCCTGGCGTCAGGACGCTCTATGCGCGCAAGTTGATTCAACAAGGCGTGGTGACAGCCGACGAAGCCCAAGGCTACCTCGATGCGCGCCGCGAGCTTCTCGAGCAAGCCAAAGAAACCGGCGGCTCCGATGCGCCCACCGATCGGCAGGCGCACGCGCCGCGGCTTAGTACCGCTGCAATCGCGAACACTACGCCTTCAGCCGAAAGGCTGCGCAGTCTCGCCCATCGGATATCGAACGTTCCGGAAGGCTTCGCGCTGCATCCTCTCGTCAAGAAAGTGATGACGAGCCGCCGGGAAATGGCCGCCGGAAAACGTCCGCTCGATTGGGGCATGGGAGAGCATCTGGCGTTCGCGTCGCTACTCGGCGAAGGAGTCGGCGTGCGACTAAGCGGGCAGGACAGCGCACGCGGGACCTTCAATCATCGCCATGCCGTCTTGCACGATCAAACGCGAGTGAACCGGCCGGAGGGCGTGCATATTCCGCTCGATCATATCGGCGAAGCAGGCACGACGAAGCAAGGCCGCTTCAGCGTGACGAACTCCATTCTCTCCGAGTCGGCCGTGCTCGCGTTCGAGTACGGCTACACGACAGTGAACCGGGACGCCTTGGTGATCTGGGAAGCGCAATTCGGCGACTTCGCAAACGGCGCGCAGGTGGTGATCGACCAGTTCATCGCAGCGGGCGCCGCAAAGTGGGGGCAACGCAGCGGACTCACACTCTTCCTGCCTCACGGGCAGGAAGGCACGGGGCCAGAGCACGCATCGGCGAGACTCGAACGCTACCTGCAGCTAAGCGCGCAGGAGAACATGCGCGTCGCTCAGCCCACCACGCCCGCGCAGCTTTTCCATTTGCTGCGCAAGCAAGGGCTCGCCGCCGCTCGACGCCCGCTCATCGTCATGACGCCAAAGTCGTTGCTGCGGCATCCTGAAGCGGTCAGCACGTTGGAAGCGCTGAGCGAGGGAGAATTCCACGAAGTGCTGCCGGAAACCCAGATCGAGGCTCGGGAGACATCACGCGTCGAGCGCGCTATCGTGGCAACGGGCAAGGTGTATTTCGAGTTGCTCGAGCATCGGCGTGCGACAGGGAGCAATACGCCGATCATCCGTCTCGAGCAGCTCTATCCGTTCCCCGCAGGAGAACTGGCCGCCGAACTCGCGCGCTACACCAACCTGAAGACCGTCGTCTGGTGCCAGGAGGAGTCGCGCAACCAGGGTGCATGGAGTTTCGTCGAGCCGCAACTGCGCGACCTCTTGCCTGCGGGCGCGACCCTGCGCTACGCCGGTCCCGGTGCCGGCGCGTCGACCGCACCCGGCTACCACTCCGCGCACGCGGCTCGGCAATCCGCGCTGGTCGAGCAGGCGTTTGCCGGGTAACGGCGCATGCGTGTCGCGATGATGCTCTATACGGGATTCCAACTGCTCGAGGTCAGCGGGCCAATGGACGTGCTTCATGAAGCCAATCGCCTGTCCGGCAAGGCACTTTACGAACCGCATCTCGTCGGTCCCTCGCCTGGGCCCGTCGTGTCTTCCAATGGCACGGCTGTGGGTACGACGCTATGTCTGTTGGAAACGCACGCGCCATTCGACGCGGTCGTGGTGCCGGGCTCTCCTGCCATGAGTTCGCCTGGTGAGCATCGCGAACTCGTCGCATGGCTCAGGAACTCCGGGCCTACCACGCGCAGACTCGCCTGCATTTCCAACGGTGCGTTCCTATTGGCTCGCGCGGGCCTCGCCGACCGTCGCTGGCTCACCACGCATTGGCGCGACGCCCACCGCCTCGCAAACGAATATCCGCACGTGCACGTCATCTCCAGCCCCGGCTGCCTGAAAGATGGCAACCTCTATTCGTCGGGCGGCGCGAGTGCCGGGATCCACTTAGCGTTGTCGTTCGTGCGTGAGGATCTTGGAGAAAGCGCCGTGCGGACGATCGCCAAAACGCTATTGAAACCGCTAGGTTGAAACCATGAGCGAAGCGGGCAAACAACGACAAGATGCAATGATCAACGCAAATCGAATTCACAAGGCACTCGCCAGTCCGCTACGGCGAAATATCCTGGTGTGGTTGAAGTCTCCGGCCGATGCGTTTCCGGCGGGCTATGTCGATTTCGGCCACGGCGTGCCTGCGCACACAATCCAGACACGCAGTGGACGCTCTCAGTCGACTGTATCGGCGCACCTCGCCGTTCTCGTCGAAGCGAAACTCCTCGTCTCGACGCGAGTCGGACAATGGATGTTTCTCTCGCGCAATGAAGAGGTAATACGGACGTTTGCCGATCAGGTTTACCGGCATCTATGATGCGACTCGTGAAAACGGCCTACCCCCGAGGCCGGTCCACGTGAAGATGTTGGGCGGCGCTCCGTCAAGAAATCACGTGCACGCTCGGCATCGGATCGCGGCCCGGTCCGCTTACCGGGAAATGTCGTTGCAGGTGCTGCCCGACCGCACGGATACCGTTTAGCGCGCCATCACGATACGCGCCGCGACCGAACGCCGCCTGCATTGCGTCGCAAATCGCTTGCCATTCTTGGATGCCGACCCGGGCATGAACCGCACGGTCCGCCACAATCTCCACGGCCCGGTCGGCGAGAAGCACGTAGATCAACACCCCGTTGTTGTACTCGGTATCCCATACGCGAAGCTGCGCGAACACCTCGATCCCGCGTTCTCGCGGCGACTGATCGCGTAGCAACGCCGCGCTATGGAGCGCGCCTTCGACGGCGAAGCACACTTCGCCCACGTGCTGCGCGTTGCACGACACCACCGCCGCTTCGATAGAGCGCAACGTGTCCCGATCGAATGCGCGCGAAAGCGTCGAATGCGTGGTCAGCAAATGTCGAACGATACGCCGGGCGTTCATTGTCACCACCTCCCCGATGCGCCGCCGCCACCGAAGCCACCGCCTCCCCCGTGGAATCCGCCGTTCCTATCGCCCGACCCGCCGCGCCGGCCGAACCCATAGGTGCCGACATAGCCGCCCAACCCCGTCCCGGCCAGCGTGAACACGAATGCCAGCAGGCCCGCCGCGATGGTTGCGAAGAGCGCCGACGTCAACCACCACGCCACCAACGCCGCCCCGCCGCCGGCGATCGCCGCGCCGGGCAATCGGCCGAAGATCGCACGCAGTGCACCGCCCAGCGCGACCGCGAGCATGAAAACGATCGGCGCAAGGCGCCATAGATCGGACGATTCGCGCCCCGCTCCACTTTTTGGAGGCGGCAGCGCTTCGCCGTCGGCTACGCCGATCATCCGATTGACACCCTCGGCAATGCCGCCGTAAAAATCGCCCTCGCGAAAGCGCGGCACGATGATCTCGCGGATGATCCGGCTGCTGACCGCGTCGTTCAGCGCACCTTCCAAGCCGTAACCCACTTCGATACGCAGCGTGCGATCGTTCTTGGCCACGATCAGCAATGCGCCGTCGTCGATGGCACGGCGTCCGAGCTTCCATTGCTCGACGACGCGCAGCGAATATTGTTCGATCGTCTCCGGTTGCGTCGTCGGTACGATCAAGACGGCGATTTGCGTACCTTTGCGTCGCTCGAACTGCGCCAATGTCTGCTCGAGCGCGCTCTTTTGCTCAGGCGTCAACGTGCCCGTCTCATCCGTCACACGGGCCGTCAGCGGCGGCACGAGCACTTGCGCGCCCGCCGTGCAAGCACCGGCGAGCGCGATGCCCGCAACGAGACGAACCAACCATGTGCGCAGCATGTTCAATTGGGCATTCCTGCCGAAGCGGGCTTCGAGCCGGCCGGCGGCGCGCCGAAATCGACACGCGGCGGCTTTGCGATATCCGCTTCGTTCGCCACCGAAAAGCTCGGCTTTTCTTTGAATCCGAACCACTTCGCAGTCAAATTGGAAGGAAACGAACGCACCGTCGTGTTGTATTGCTGCACGGCTTGAATATATCGATTGCGCGCAACCGTGATGCGGTTCTCTGTGCCTTCGAGCTGAGCCTGCAAGTCGCGGAAATTCGCATCCGATTTCAACTGCGGGTAACGCTCCGAGACGACGAGCAAACGCGAAAGCGATGCCGTCAATTGCCCCTGAGCCGATTGGAATCGCGCGAACGCCTCGGGGTTGTCGAGCACGTCGGGCGTCACTTGCACCGAGCCGACCCGCGCGCGCGCCTCGGTGACTTGCGTGAGTACGTCGCGCTCTTGCTGAGCGAACGCTTTCACCGTATTGACGAGGTTCGGCACGAGATCGGCTCGCCGTTGATATTGATTCACGACCTCGGCCCAACTCGCTTTGATCTGTTCGTCCTGCGCCTGGAGCCGGTTATAGCCGCAGCCCGTCAACAGCAGCGGCACGAGCATCGTCACCGCGAGCCATAGTCGTCGCATCTGCTCTCTCCCGAAGCGAGCGGGCAGGCGCGACGCGATCGGCCGACTCGCCGCGGCTCCCTCATTCAATTCGTTCAATCTGGCACACCGCAAGCGGCGCCGCCTTGACGCACCTCAAAGAAGCGGCTCCCTCCGATCCCACGGCCTCCCGGAAAGATCCTTTCCGGCTCGCTTATTAATCGGCCGTGGTTTGAGACATATAGTGATTTCCGACCTTCGCAATGCCCCTCCCCCCGGCGGCGAATCCAAGCCCGTGAAGGATGCGCGCCGAAGCTTGACTGGGTCGTGAGAAGCATTAGCGCCTTTCAGGAGACACGATGTACGAAGACCGCGTTCGTTGCGCCGCCCTGCGCTCGAAAATCACGACAGCCGCCGAAGCGGCGCGATTAGTGCGCAACGGCATGCGCGTCGGCGCAAGCGGCTTTACGCGCGCCGGCGACACCAAAGCCGTGCCGATCGAACTCGCGCGCCGCGCGCGCGACGAAAGCGAGCCGCTGCGCATCACGTTGATGACGGGCGCCTCGCTCGGTCATGACATCGACCGCATGCTGACCGAAGCGGGCGTGCTCGAGCGCCGCCTGCCGTTTCAAGCCGATCCCACCTTGCGTCGCGCCATCAACAGCGGCGAAGTCATGTTCGTCGACCAGCATCTGTCCGAAACAGTCGAAATGCTGCGCGCCAACCTGCTCGGCAAGCTCGACTTGGCGATCATCGAGGCCGCCGCCATCACGGAAACGGGCGGCATCGTGCCCACCACCTCCGTGGGCAATTCCGCGAGCTTCGCGATTCTCGCGGAAAAGGTCATCATCGAGCTCAACCTGGCGCAGCCCGCCGCGCTCGAAGGCATGCACGACATTTGGATTCCGGGGCGCCGTCCGCGGCGCGAGCCGCTGCCGATCGTGCACGTGCAGGATCGCATCGGCACGCCCACGATCGAGATCGCCCCCGAGAAGATCGCAGCGATCGTCATCACCAACGAGGCGGACAGCCCCTCCACGGTCCTGCCCGCCGACGAAGAAACGGCCCTCATCGCGGGCCATCTCATCGAGTTCTTGCAGCACGAAGTCAAGCGCGGTCGCATGCCCGCGCAATTGCCGCCGCTGCAAGCCGGCATCGGCACGATCGCCAATGCGGTGCTGTCGGGCTTTGCGCACTCGCCGTTCGAAGCACTCACGATGTACTCGGAAGTGCTGCAAGACTCCACGTTCGACCTGATCGACGCGGGCAAGATAGTGTTTGCCTCCGGCTCGTCGATCACGCTGTCAGCGCCCCGCCAAGCCCAGGTGCTCGCCGAACTCGACCGCTATCGAGACAAGCTCGTGCTGCGCCCGCAAGAGGTCAGCAATCATCCCGAAGTCATCAGGCGTCTCGGATTGATCGCGCTCAATACCGCGCTCGAATGCGACATCTACGGCAACGTGAATTCGACGCACGTGGGCGGCACCCACATGATGAACGGCATCGGCGGCTCGGGCGATTTCGCGCGCAACGCCGCCTGTGCGATCTTCGCGACGAAGTCGATGGCCAAGGAAGGACGTATTTCGAGCATCGTCCCGATGGTCCCGCACGTGGACCACAACGAACACGATGTGGACGTCATCGTGACCGAGCAAGGGCTGGCCGACTTGCGCGGTCTCGCGCCGCGCGAACGTGCCACGCTCGTCATCGAGCACTGCGCCCATCCGCGCTATCGCGACGTGCTGCGCGAGTACTATCGGGACGCGCTCGCGTATGGGGGCCAAACGCCTCACGATCTCGGCAACGCGTTCGCGATGTATACGGCTTACAAGGAAACGGGTTCGATGCTCGGCCATCGATGAACATGGCGGCGCCTCGGCCGGGCCTACTTATTCGGCAACGCGTACGCGATGACGTAATCGCCGAGCTTGGTGCCGAACGAACCGTGCCCGCCCGCCGCGATCACCACGTATTGGCGGCCGCCTGCCGAATAGGTCATCGGCGTGGCCTGTCCACCGGCGGGCAAACGCGCGCGCCAAAGCTCGTTGCCGTTATCGACGTCGAAAGCGCGGATGTAGTCGTCGGCCGTCGCGCCGATGAACGCCACGCCACCGCTCGTCACGATCGGGCCGCCCAGCATCGGCATGCCCAGCTTGAACGCCAACGGAATCGGCGAGCTGTCTCGCGAGGTGCCGATGCGCTTTTTCCAAACGACTTGGTTCGTTTTCAAATCGATGGCGGCCATGTAGCCCCACGCGGGCTGCTTGCAAGGCAGACCGAACGGCGAGAGGAACGGATTGAGCGTCACGCCGTACGGCACACCGTATTGCGGCTGAACGCCGACCTCGGTGCCGCTTCCCTTGGCGCCAGCCACCGGCTCCATCGGATTGCCCGGCCCGCGGGCAATGAGCCGCGAGACGAACGGAAGCGCGATCGGATTGGCGATCGCGATCTGACGGTCGGTATCGACCGCAATCCCGCCCCACTCGAACATGCCTAGGTTGCCCGGGAAGACCAACGTTCCGCGAACCGACGGCGGCGTATAGATCCCCTCGTAGCGAAGCTGATGGAACATCACGCGGCACACGAGTTGGTCGTACATCGTCGCGCCCCACATGTCGGCGCCGGACAGGTTCTTGGCCGGGCGGAACGTAAGGTCGGAAAACGGCTGCGTCGGGGCGACATGATCGCCCGGCGCGGCGCCTTGCGGAACCGGGCGCTCGGGCGCGGGCACGACCGGTGTGCCGGTACGGCGGTCGAGTACGTACAGATTGCCGGTCTTGGCGGGTGCATAGACCACCGGCACCGTCTTGCCGTCCTTGCCGGTAATATCGGCGACCGTCGGCTGCGAGGGCTGATCCATATCCCATAGGTCGTGGTGCGTGCTCTGGTAGAACCACGCGAGCTTGCCCGTCGATGCGTGCAGCGCCAGCAAGCCGCTGGCATATCGCTCTTGCAGCGCCGTGCGGTTGCCGCCCCAGATATCGGGGGTCGACACGCCCATCGGCAGGTACACCATATCGAGCGAAGGATCGTAGGCGGCCGGCGCCCAGGAGTTCGGCGAGTTCCACGTGTAATGGCCGCCCGGGCCCGGCATCGCATTCGGGTCTTGCGCACCCGGGTCGAACACCCACAGCAGTTTGCCCGTGCCGACGTCGAACCCGCGAATCACGCCCGAGGGTTCGCGCGTGGAGAAGTTGTCCTCGACCGAGCCGGCCACGACGATCACCTTGCTCGTCACCACCGGCGGCGAAGTGGGTTCGTACATGCCGGGCGTCGTCACGGGTTCGTCGTGCTGGAGGTCCAGGTCGCCGTCGTTCGCGAAGCCGGCGCACCGTGCGCCCGTTTGCGCGTCGAGCGCATAGAGATGACCGTCGTTGACCGGAAGAAAGATCCGGCGCGTGCAAGCACCGCCCGCCGCCGCCGTGCCGCTACCCGGAGTGGCTCCCGCGGCGCCGGCACCAGCCGCCGAGAGGTCGGCATAGGACACGCCGCGGCAGGTCACGTGCTGGAACGACGGGTCGGCCTTCAGCTTCGGATCGAACTTCCATTTCAACTCGCCGGTACGCGCATCGAGCGCAAACAAAATCTGGTGGGGTGAGCATAGATACAGCATGTCGCCGATCTTCAGCGGGGTGACCTCGTTCGTGATCTCCACGGGATCGTTCGGCCCTTTCATATCCCCGGTACGAAAGGTCCACGCCACCTTCAGGTTCTTCACGTTCTCCGGCGTGATTTGCGCGAGCGGCGAGTAGCGGGTGCCCTGCTCCGTGCGGCCATAAGCAGGCCAATCGGCCGCGCCGGCGCCGCTTGCGGGTGCGGGCGCCGCGGCCTGCGCGCTGAGCGTTCCGTTCACCGTTTGCGGATCGTTGAAGGCGGCGTACACGAGTACCCCGCCCCAGATCACGAGCGCACCGAGCAGCGCCCCGACGGGAATGGCACGCGGCGGCATGAGCGAGGGGCTCGCGACGAGCAGCAGCCACACGCCGAAAACGACGAAGACGTCGCAGCGCGGCACCAGCGCCCAGAAGTCCGGCCCCGATTCCCAGAGTCCCCATCCGGCGGTGCCCACCAATACGAGCGCATAAAGCACGAATGCGCCCGGATGGCGCCGCCGGATCAACCAAGCGACGACGGCGAGCGCAATGCCGGTCGCGATGTAATACGGCGAGCCGCCGACCGCCAGGAGCCACGCCCCGCCGATGAGGAGATAAAGTGCCGTGAGGCCGCAAAAGATCGCGGACAGCACGTTGCCGATGCGGATTGAACTGGATGAGGTGGACATGCTGGTCTGAACCTTCCCTCGGTGACGATTGGGAGAACGACGCGCCGCGCCTTCACGGCACCTCGCGCCGGACTTGCTCCGACCAAGCGCAAAAATCGTTCCAAATCCGACCAAGCCCGATTGAAGACGATTGAAGCCCGATTGCGCGCCGCACCAACGGATGCGCCAGTAGGCACGCGCAACGCGCATACCCAACGCGCGCTCCGCTTACCGCGAGCACTTTCATGCGGGTCCCCAGCGATATCGAACCCGCGGTGGCATCCGCTTCTCATAGACAGAACTTTCAATAGAATTAATTTCCCTGATCGATCGATTTTACTAAATCATCGACTCACTTTTACTTCAAAAATTCAGATGTCCGGAAACACGCTCAGCCCACCGGCAAGCCATCTCATCAGCATTAATTATTGATTGATTTTTAAATCGACAAATTTATGATCGTTGCTTCCTCGGTTGCGTATCGAGCGGCATCTCTCGACCGCGGACGACAACTCAATGGCATTCCGCAACGGAATATCGACGTAAATACGGGGCATGATGAAAACCATCCAACTCACTTCGATACACTTCCAGGCGCAACCTAAGCGTTTTAGGTCACTCGTACTGGCGGCGATCGCAACGTTATACGGCGCGGCACCGGCGGTGCACGCGGGCACACTGCCGAGCGGCGGCCGCTTCGTGGCCGGAGGCGGCACGATCGTCAGCAACGGCAACGCGATGACGATCAATCAGAACGGGCCGCGCGGCGTTCTCGACTGGGACAGCTTTTCGATCGGTCACGGCAATAGCGTCGCATTCAACAACGGCACGGGCGCCACGCTGAACCGTGTGACGGGCGGCAATCTCTCGATGATCTTCGGCACGCTCTCGGCCACCGGCAGCGTCTATCTCGTCAACCCCCAAGGCATCGTCGTCGGCCGGAGCGGCACGATCGCCACGGGCGGCCGCTTCGTCGCGTCCACGCTCGATGCGAACGACAGCGCATTCATGAAGGGCGGCCCGTTGACGTTGGCGGGCCGCTCACATGCCGTCGTCGTCAATCTCGGCCAGATCGGATCGAGCGGCGGCGACGTCGTGCTGATCGCGCACGACCAAGTCCTGAACCTCGGTTCAATTTCCGCCCCCAACGGCTCGGCCGAACTCGCGGCGGGCCAAACGGTCTTGCTGCAGGATTCATCCACGAGCCGGCAAGTCTTCGTGAAAGCCGGCAGCCACGGCAACGTCACGAACGTCGGCGCGCTCGACGCCGCGCAAATCAGCCTACAGGCGGCAGACGGCAATGTCTTCGCATTGAGCGGCAATCATGCCGCCATCCGCGCAACCGGCACCGCGAAGCGCGACGGCCACGTGTGGCTCGTCGCCGATACGGGCACCGTGGATATGGAGGCCACCGTCAGCGCAAGCAATGCGAACGGCACCGGCGGCACCGTCGATACCTCGGCCGCGACATTCGCACAGGACCCGCTCGGCGCAACCGTGCGTGCGGCCAAATGGAATCTCACGACGCCGCGCTTCACCGTCACGCGGTCCATCGGCAACACATTGACGAACAGTCTGAACGCGGGCACCTCGATCGACGTCGCCACCACGCAAGGCAATATCGACGTCGGCACGAACCTCGGCTGGAAGGGCAACGCGTCGCTTACTTTCGACGCTTACGGTTCGGTCGCCGTCGATAAAGGCGTCGCGATTCGCAATCAAGGCGGCGGCGATCTCGTGCTGCGTGCCGACGTCACCGGCATCGACAACCGCGGCTCGATCGCCAACAACGGCACGCTCGATTGGTCCGCCAGCACGGGAATCGTCACCGCGCTGTACGACATGAACGGTCGATACACGCCCGGTACGCTCCTCGCCAACAAGCGATGGACGCCGGCGGCGGGCAGCGGCCTCGTCACGCAGATCACCGGCTATCGACTCGTCAACTCATTCGGCGATTTGCAAAACGTATCGCACGACCTCGCCGGCAACTACGCGCTCGGCAAAAATCTGCAAGGCGGCAGCATCACCCCGATCGGCGACCCGGCCAACGCGTTTTCCGGTCAGTTCGACGGAATGGGGCATTCGATCGCCAACCTGAGCTTCAATGCCGTCTACTCGCCCGTGGATGGATCGCCGTTGCCGTCCGGGCTTTTCGGCGTCATCGGCACGACGGGGGTCGTGCGCAACCTGAGCGTATCGGGTTCATCGGAGTCGATCGTGAATCCGGCCTATACGATGGCGCCTGCGGGACTCGTCGCGGGACTGAACCAAGGGCACATCGCGAACGTGTTCGCCAGCGGTTCGATCTTCTCGTTCGACGAGATGACGTTGGGCGGTCTGGCCGGATGGAACACGGGGCTCATCGAGCGCTCCGCCGCCAGCGTGAACGTCACGGGCCGGCAAAGCTATATGGGGGGTCTCGTCGGTCAAAACGACGGCACGATCGCGCAATCGTACTCGACGGGCGCGGTTCAGGGCATGCAGCATCCGTCGGTGCCCGCCGGCCTCGTCGGCGTCAATACCGGGACGATCGAGCAATCGTTCGCCACGGGCCAAGTGACGGGGGATTGGCAAGTCTCCCCCTACATCGGCGCGATCACGAGCGGCAACTCGGGCACCGTCACGGCCGACAACTACTGGAACGTCGAGACGACGGGCGTGACCAACGGCGGCGGCGCGCCGTCGAGCCACGGCTTGACGACCGCGCAGATGGGCCGCGCATCGAGCTTCGCCGGATGGGACTTCGGTGCGAACGGTGCCTGGCTCATGCCCGCCGGTGCCACGCACCCGGTGCTGCGCTGGCAAGCGGCGAGCGCCCTGCCCCCGCAATAAACGGACGAGCGCGGCGCAAACCCTCGCACGCATGCGCGCGCTCGCCAACGCGACCGCTCAAGCCAGGCCGCAGCTTTGAACGATCGCATCCGCTCAGCGCCCTTACGCGCGCAATGGCTCGCGCTCGGTCTGTTCGGCGCGCACACGCCTGCGCGCACGGACGGCATCGGCAAGCGCCTCGAATAGATAGCCCGTATCGTCGAGCGAGACGCATGCGTCGGTAATGCTCTGTCCGTACGCGAGGGCGGTGCCCGGCACGACCTCTTGCCGTCCCTCCTTGATATTGGACTCGATCATCACGCCGACGATGCGCGCGTCGCCGCGCCCCACTTGATCGGCGACGTCCGCGCACACGCTCACTTGATTGCGATACTGCCGGCGGCTATTCGCATGGCTGAAGTCGATCATCACGCGCGGGCTGAAATGCGCGGCCGACATGCGCTTGCTAGCCGCGTCCACGCAGTGCGCCTCGTAATTCGGTTCGCCGCCGCCGCGCAGCACCAAGTGCGTATCGCGATTTCCCGGTGTATTGAACGCGCATAGCCGGCCCTGCGCATCGACCGATATGAAGCGGTGTCCACGCGCCGCCGCCGACATCGCATCGACGGCAACCTGCACGTTTCCGTCCGTGCCGTTCTTGAAGCCGATCGGCAACGGCAGCGCCGAGGCCATCTCGCGATGAATTTGCGATTCCACCGTGCGTGCGCCGATCGCCCCCCAAGCAACGAGATCGCTCAAGTATCTGACCGAAAGGGGATCGAGGAATTCGGTGGCCGCCGGCATCTCCCGATCGTTGATATTGCACAGAAGCGAGCGAGCGGTATAAAGCCCCACGTCGATCCGATGACTGCCGTTGAGCAGAGGATCGTTCACGAGCCCCTTCCAGCCCACGGTCGTGCGCGGCTTCTCGAAATACACGCGCATGACGATTTCCAACTCATCGGCGAAACGCGCGCGCAGCAAGCCGAGGCGCGCGGCGTAGTCGCGTGCGGCAACCGGATCGTGCACGGAACACGGCCCGACGATCACGACCAGCCGATCGTCTGCACCGTTCAGGATATCGACGATTGCGCTTCTGGCCTTCTGAACGGTGTGTAATGCGCGCGGCGTCGACGGCAGTGCGTCCAACAATTGCGCCGGGGACGGCAAGCTCTGCACAGCGCCATGGTCTGCCGACCACGATTTCGATTGCATCGCACTTCCTCCTTTCGGTAAATCGACGGGATCCAACCACGCACGGACTCTATTCAAGCACCGCCGAATATGCAACTAAGATATCTAGCAGTTCGTTCGCTAAAAAGCGGAAACGATCCAGAAAAGCAGCGCAAGGAATAACCGGTTTTATCATCCCATTTTCATCATTTCTTAATAACGATTCGCCTTCCATCCCGCCCCCGCGCGGACCGCCGCCACGAGGACATTCGCAAGCCCTACCATATCTTGCAGCCCTGAAAACGCCACTACCTCGTGACAATTGACTGACTCCCAGTCATACTCAGGCTATCACGTACTCAATCCGGTTTGCAACCGCACCGCGCGCAAAGAACAACGCGCGTCCTTTACCGTCGGCTTCGATTTTACGTGTCCATTACTACCTTTTCTTGTAGCGGCTTTTGCACGTCAATCGAACGGATTGAGACACACATGAAACAGATAATTGATTGAAATGACGTTTACTTATATGCATTCCGTGAATAGATTTCAGCGCCGAATGGCAAGGAGAAACCGTGCATATCGGTAGCGAAAAACACCTAGCCGCATGTGCCATTCTCATTTCGGAGATAGCAACATGTTCGAGCCAGTGACCGACGTCGAGCGTCCTAACGAACGCTTGGATCGGTCGATAGCGGTCCTCGGCATGCATGCATCGAGCGCCGATCGAATTCGAAGACTGCATCCGGATGTCGTCGGCGTGCTCGTCGAGCGCGGACTCGTCCGTCATTTCGTCCCTCGCAAGTTCGGAGGGGTCCAAGGATCGTTCTCGGCGTTGGTGCCGAGCATTCGAGCGTTGGCGATGCGTTGCACCTCCGCGGCCTGGTGCGCGGCGATCTATGCGGTCGCCGCTCGCATGGCGGCTTACTTGCCCGCGCAAACCCAACGGCAGATCTGGCGAGACGGTCCGGATACGCCGATCTGCGCATCGTTTCGCGCCACCGGACACGCCTCGCCGGCGGCCGGCGGCTGGATGTTGTCGGGGCGATGGCACTCGTTATCCGGTGTCGATTTCGCCGCCTGGGCGTTGCTTTGCATCGAGCCGAGCGGCGACGAGTGGGCACCGCGTTACGCGGCCGTCCCCATGTCGTCGCGGCGCATTCGCGTGATCGACGATTGGCATCCGCTCGGCATGCGCGGCACCGGCAGCAAATCGATCGCACTCGACGACGTCTTCGTGCCGCGCGACATGACCTTTCCGAAAAGCGAGCTTTGGGGCGGACGCTCGTCGCATGCGCCGGGCCCGAGCTATCACGTCTCGCCGATCGCCGCCGATCCGCACTTGTTCGTGGCAGCCGCGCTAGGCGCGGCGATCGCCGCTCTCGGATATTGGAGCGCGGCCTTCGGCGACACGGCGCCGTCCGCGCAGGCAGGCGCGGCCTATGCCCGCTCGGCCGCCGAGATCGACGCCGCTCGTTTGCTCGTCGAGCGCGCGTGCGAGATCGCGGACGCAGGCGGCCTGCCGCCCGCGCTCACCGCGCGCAATGCGCGCGACGCGTCGGTTGCGGCGGACATCGTGCTGGGTGCGGTGAGGCGCCTCGCCGAGCCGGACGGCAGCCAAACGCCCGTCGAGCACGGCCCCTTGCAGCGCGTCTGGCGCGACATCCAAACCCTGAGTTCGCACATCGCACTGCGGCCGGACATGAATTTCGAGCAGTACGTTCGAAGCGCCTGGACCACGGACCTCATCGGTCACGCGGAATTGAAAACGTCGTGGGAAGCGGCTTGAGCCTCCTCGAGCGCCGACCCGACCTCGACTTGAGCGGTGTTCTATGCAAACTATCGATGAAACCGCCGGCAACGAATCGATCTTCAAAGATTCGCCCGGCAACCCGATCACGGCGGTGCGCGCCTGGTTCGCGCACGCGATCGCACAAAACGCGTCCGAGCCCGGTGTGATGGCGCTGGCCACGGTGAGCGCCGATGGCGTGCCGTCCAGCCGGATCATCCAAGTCCTCGAGGTGAGAGACGAGGGATTCGTCTTCGCCACGCACGCTCATAGCCCGAAAGGCCGCGATATCGCCGCGACCGGATGGGCCTCGGGCGTGTTCTATTGGCGCGAGACCAAGCGGCAAGTCATCGTCACCGGCAAGGTGACGCTGCTGCCCGAAGAAGAATCGGACTCGCTGTGGGAATCGCGCCCTCACGAATCGCACGCGATGTCGACCGTCAGCCGGCAAAGCGCTCCGCTCGAAGACGAGCGCGCGCTGGCCGACGAGATCGAACTCGTCGGCCGGTCGGCATCGCTCGCGCGGCCGCAAGGATGGGTCGGCTACATCGTGCGCCCCACCGTCCTCGAGTTCTGGGAGTTTTCGCCCGATCGCATTTACAAGCGGCTGCGCTATGAAAACGCGGCCGGCGCGTGGTCGAACCAGCGGCTGCAACCGTAGACGATTCCTCACTTTTTCATAACCGTAGGCATCGCCCGGCGGCGCTTCGTCCACGCCGCCGGGCGGTCCATGAGACGACTACCACGAGTGCGGGCCGGCACTCGAATGAACCTGGGAGATATCCATGGCTGGCATTCCGACAATCGCCCCGTATCAAGTTCCGGGCACGACCGACGTCTGCGCGAATATCGCGAGCTGGCATCCGAGCCCCGAGCGCGCCGCGCTGCTCGTGCACGACATGCAGCGCTTTTTCCTGCGCCCGCTACCCGCTCACGCCATTGCGCACCCGCTCGTCGAGAACGTGACCCATCTCGTCACGCGCGCGCGCAAACTCGGCGTGCCGATCGCCTATACGGCACAACCGGGCGGCATGACGCCCGCGCAGCGGGGATTGTTGAAAGACTTCTGGGGCCCTGGTATGGCCGTGGCACCCGCCGACCGCGAGATTGCCGGCGGCCTCTCTCCGCAATCGGGCGATTGGATTTTCACCAAATGGCGCTATAGCGCTTTTTTCAAGTCGGATCTGCTCCGGTCGCTGCGCGAGGCGGGCCGCGATCAACTGATCATCTGCGGCGTCTACGCGCACATCGGCATCCTCGCCACGGCCATCGACGCCTTCTCGAACGATATCGAAACGTTCATCGTCGCCGACGCCGTGGCCGACTTCAATCGCGACGATCACTTGATGGCGCTGAACTACGCCGCGCGCTCGTGCGCGGTGGTCACGAGAACCGAGGAGGTTTGGCAATGAACGATGCGCTGCTTTCCTCGCTGCTGACCGAGCCCGAACGTGTGGGCCCCTTCGCCCTGCTCGTGCGCGGCGATCGCTCGCGCGAGCCGATGCTCGAAATCTATACCGGCGACGCGCTGAGCTGCGATCGGCTCGACGACATTCCCTTGCCTCCGGCGGGCCGCGCAGGCCGCTCCGCCATCGCCGTCGTCCCCTACCGGCAACTCGTGGAACGCGGCTACGCCGCCGTGGACGACGGCGAGCCGTTGCGCGTGCTGCACATCGAGCGCGAGCAACGCATCGCGCTCGATGCCGCGCTGCGCGACTGGCCCGATGTGCCGATCGACGTTTCGGACGGCCAGTTCGACGTGGAAGATGCCGCGTACGCCGAGCAGGTGAAGCGAATCGTCGCGGACGAAATCGGCGCGGGCGAAGGCTCCAATTTCGTTTTGAAGCGCACCTTTCGCGCGCGATTGGACAACTACTCGCTCGTCACGGCATTGACCGCCTTCGGGCGCCTCGTGCGCCGCGAAGTGGGTGCCTATTGGACCTTCCTCGTGCATACCGGCGATCGGACGTGGATCGGCGCGAGCCCCGAGCGCCATGTGAGCGTCAAGGCGGGCACCGCGAGCATGAATCCGATCAGCGGGACCTATCGCTACCCGCCTAGCGGCCCGACGCTCAGCGGCATCGTCGAATTCCTCGCGAACAAAAAGGAAAGCGACGAGCTTTACATGGTCGTCGACGAGGAGCTGAAAATGATGGCGCGTTTTTGCACCGGCGGCGCCAAAGTGATCGGCCCCAAACTGAAGGAGATGTCGCGTCTCGCACATACGGAATACGTGTTGGAAGGCGAGACGCAAGCCGATCCGCGCGCGATCTTGCGAGAGACGTTGTTTTCTCCCGCGGTCACGGGCAGCCCGATCGAAAACGCCTGCCGCGTGATCGCGAAGTACGAAGAAGCGGGACGCGGCTACTACGCGGGCGTCGTCGCGCTGTTCGGCCGCGACGAGCAGGATCGCGCAGAACTCGACTCGGCCATTCTCATTCGTACCGCCGATATCGACCGCAACGGCGCACTGCGGGTCTCGGTCGGCGCGACCATCGTGAGGCATTCGGACCCGGACTCGGAAGCCGCGGAAACGCGCGCCAAGGCGCAAGCCGTGTTGAACGCGCTCGGTCAAACGTCCACTCAAGACTTTTCGGCTCATCCGCTCGTGCGCTCGGCGTTGAGCGATCGCAACGTCGGCATTTCCGATTTTTGGCTGTCCGATGCCGCCAAGCGTACGAAAGCGATCCCGGGACTCGAAGGGCGCAAGCTGCTCATCATCGACGCCGAAGATGCCTTCACGTCGATGCTCGATCATCAGTTGCGCGCGATGGGGCTTACCGTCTCGCTCGCGCGCTTCGACGACGAGCGCGTACGCACCGGCGATTGGGACTTGGCCGTCTTCGGGCCGGGCCCCGGAGATCCGCGCAGCCATACCGACGTGCGCGTGCGCACGCTGCGCAAAGCACTGGCCGATGCGCTCGCCAAACATCGGCCCTTCTTCGCCGTATGCCTAAGCCATCAGATGCTGTGCCTCGAGCTGGGCATGCCGATCGCGCGGCGCGATCAGCCCAACCAGGGCGTGCAGCACGAAATCGACTATTTCGGCACGCGCGAGCGTGTGGGCTTTTACAACACGTTTAGCGCGACGTACGGCAGCGACGAACTTTGGCACGACAACGAGAAAGTCGAGGTTTGCCGCGATGCGCGAACCAACGAGGTTCACGCGCTCAGAGGGAAAGGATTCTCGTCGATCCAATTCCACGCCGAGTCGGTATTGACCGAACGCGGCATCGGCATCGTCTCCGAGGCCTTGCTCAATGTGCTGTCCACGCAGCTCGAACCGGTCCATTGAACCGCCCTTCGCTTCATTTTCGAGATCATCCAATGAGCGCTTCCGAGTCCCCCGAGTATTACGACTACGTCGTAGCCGACGCTTTCACCGACGCGCCGCTGTGCGGCAATCCGGTGGCCGTCTTTACGAACGCGACCGGCCTGTCCGCGCGCGATATGCAGCGCATCGCGCGCGAGTTGAACCTATCGGAAAGCACGTTCGTGTTCCGGCCGAAAAGCAGCGGCGACTATCACGTGCGCATCTTCACGCCCGTCAATGAGTTGCCGTTCGCCGGCCACCCGACGCTCGGCACCGCATTCGTGCTCGGCCGCACGCATAGCGGGAATCGGCTCGTAATGGAGACGGCAATGGGAGATGTTCCGTTTGCGCTCGAGCGCGATGCGGCCGGCCACATGACCGCCGCGACGATGACGCAACCCGTACCCACATGGTCCTCTTACGAATTCGAGGACACGCTGCTCAGAGGCCTCGGCCTCGATGCGTCCACGCTGCCCGTCGAAGTCTATCGAAACGGCCCACGCCATGTTTTCGTCGGTCTGCCGAGCCTCGCAGCGCTTTCCGCCGTGAAGCCGGATCAACGCATTCTCGCGTTGTTGCCGGACGTCGCGGCCAATTGCTTCGCGGGCAGCGGCAATCAATGGCGCTCGCGGATGTTTTCGCCCGCCTACGGCGTGGCCGAGGACGCCGCCACGGGCTCCGCCGCCGGACCGCTCGCGTTGCACTTGATTCGGCACGGGCTGCTCGACTTCGGGCAAACCATCGAAATCGAGCAAGGCGTGGAGATGGGACGCCGTTCGGTAATGCGCGCGAAGGTGGGCGGCACGCTCGGCGACTTGGGACCCATCCACGTGTCGGGCAGCGCGGTCATCGTCGCTCGAGGCCAGTTCGTGCGCTGGTCATAACCATGGGGCCCGCGAGCCCCGTCATCAACCGTAGTCAGGAGAAAACATGTCACAGGTCGTTTCGGCAGTCGAAGTTGAGCAGACCGATTCCGAGGTGCGCCGCCGCAACCGCGCCGTGGTCGAGGATTACATGAGCCGCCGCGGCGAAGCACGCCTCACGCGCTATGAGCTTTTCGCGCCGGACGGCGTGGGAGGATTATGGACCAACGATACGCTCGAACCGATCGTCGCACGTGGGCACGAGACGCTCAAAAAGCACGCGACGTGGTCGTTGAAATGCTTCCCGGACTGGCAATGGACCGATGTTCGAATCTTCGAAACGCAAGATCCGAATCATTTCTGGGTGGAGTGCGGGGGACACGGGAAAATCGTGTTCCCGGGCTATCCGGAGGGCCATTACGAGAACCACTTCATTCACAGCTTCTCGTTCAGCGACGGCAAGATCAAAGAGCAGCGTGAATTCATGAACCCGTTTAGGCAGATGGTCGCGCTCGGCATTCCGGTGCCGCGCATCTTGCGCGACGGCATTCCGAAAGACTGAACGCGGGCGGCGTCAGTTCGGTGAGCCGACGCTGCGCAATGCCAAGGTCTCGACCGTGCGAGCCAAGCTCGCACGCGTCGTGCGGCTTTGCCTGCGCGACACATCGTCCACGATGCTATGAATGCCGCCGAATAAAAATACGGCCGTCATGCGCGTATCCTCGATCGACCAAGCAAGCGCTCGCTTGCCTTCGTCGAGCAGCTGCTCGAGATCGTCCACGACGCAATTGTCGAGTTGGCCGTCGCGCGGGCGCGGCCATGTTCCGCTGAATACGGCGTCATGGACGCGCACCGATGCCAAGTAACCGGCGGCATACGCCTTCGCCCAAGCGGCGAGCCGGCCCTGCCAATCGCCTTCGATGCGCCGGGTCGCTTTATGAATACTCTCGAGCAGTTCCTGGCCGAACCGTGCCCCGAGCGCGGCCAGTAACTCGTCTTTCGACGTGAAATAAAGATAGAACGTACCCTTCGCAACCTCGGCCGCCGCCGTGATGTGATCGACGGTAGTCGCGGCCACGCCCTGTTCGACGAACAGCCGCAGCGCGGCGTTCATGATGTCGTTGCGCCGTGTCTCCGGCGGCTTGGTTCGTGCACCCGGCTTAGCGGCGACAGGCATCTTCGGTCAAGCTCCGATTTTTCATAGGAACGATGCCGGAGCATAGCGTAACGCTTCGGGTCGTGGCAACCGATCCGCCTGTATTGCCGCGAACCCAACCGCAGTTACCATTTCGGCTCGAAGCACCAGACGAATCGATCCTCGAAATCTCCGGAACCTGAAATCCACATGACGTGGCTACCCGATACGCCGCCTTTCATAAAACCCGTCTGCCCCGCATAAGCGATGCAGAAGCCATGACAATCCCAGACCGGATAGTAGTTCATGATGACCGCGGAACCATCGCAGTTGCAATAAACCAAACGATCCCCGTAATTGTCCGTATCGCCTGGACTGCAGAAATTCCAACCCATGCGACCGTTCCATAAACTCCCGTTCTGGTTCCCGGCGTTACCCACGATAAACGCGTAGCCGATATCTCCGGAACTACTGCCATCGCACTTAATGGTGGAATCGGCCGCGGAGTCGCTATGCTGCCAGGCGTAGCCGTACTGATAATTCTTCATCCTTCCATAAACATTCGACCGCCCGCTCAACTGATTCTGCCCATTACCCAAAACAATTGCAGAGAATTCGTTGTTGGGCTTTTTGATATCGATCCAACGATTCGGAATGATTTGATTGAGATACAATTCGATAGGCGATCCTAACTCGTCATGAATCGTGATTGCATCGTTGTAGTAACTCGCCGAATCATCGGAGTAGACTGGATAGTTAAGGCGAACATAAGACACGAGCGTAATCACGAAGCCGCTACCGGGCTGGAAGGACGTGGTATAGCTTTCGAAACCGGAGGGAAACCAGAGGTCGACCGTGCCGTCCTGGAACTCGTCGCCGAATTTCCCTTCGAACGGCCAAATGTAGGCCGCTGTCTCGTAATATCCGTAGCGCCTCGTCGAATAGATGTTATATGAATTGGAGGGCGAATAGTCCCATTTCGAAACCGACTTGTTCGGGTCTTTGAACTTGATGTAGATATTCGCCGAGCGCCACAAATTTCCGCTCCCGGCGTTGTAATACTCGCCCGATGCTCGGAATCCGTCGTCCAGTTCGCCCGGGTGTGAGATCACCACGGGATCCGACGCCTGAAAGGACTCCCATCCGAGCTGATCCATCGATCGCCAATGAACGCACACGCCATGCTCGGAGCGCCCTATATAGGCGACTTCAGGCGTTTGCGGGTCGCTCACGAAAACTCGGGCGCCCACGAGCATCGCACCTTCTCCTTCCCGCCTGAGTGCGTGCGACACATAGACCTTCGCCTGAACATAGCCCGCCGCGTCGCCGGGCTTGCTTCCGAGTTCGCCCTCGCGCCGTTCGAAAAACCTCGAATAGCCCTCTTGTTCCGACGACAGCCACTCCGCGTACCCTCCCAGCGGAAGGCCTGTTTCCTGATTGACCAGTTCAATCTTGACGTTTTCTTTTCCCACGCCGGGAACGGCAGCCCCATCGCGCGAGAATTTGTACCAAACGGACAAGACGACTTGATGCACGCCGTTCGCGCAAATGACGTTGTGCGCGTCGACTTCGATAGACACGTAGCATTCGATTGTTTCACCACTCATGATGTCCTCGGCAAATAGCGTGTATGCGATAGGCAGCGGAAACGGCTGTCCGTCGCCGCGAATCGGTCGGCCTCGACCTCAAGACTCCTCGTCCTGATTCATGCTCAAAGCAACCACGTAGAGGCAAGCGCGTTGCGGCGTCCGCTTCTTAACATCCGTACTCCACGTAATAGACGGTGCGCCGGGAGGCGTATAGGTCACCGACGCCGCGATTTGGACGCCCTGTGTTTTCATCAAACTCTTCGTGTGAGTGACGTAGTAGGTGTTGGTCAACTGATCGCCCTGAAGCATCGCCGTACCGCATCCGTTGCACGTCGCATCGCCGGGCGTGAATGCGATGCTCGAGTCCCCGCCGCTGGTACCGTAGTGCCAAGCACCGTATGTGCGAGGATCCAAACCGCCGCTATAGCCGTTGAAATCTTGCCCGTTCGCGCTAGCAACCAGCTTGTTGGTGGAATTGCCTTGCGTCGAAAGCGGCCGTCCGGTGCCACCGGAGGGATCGGACGATATTTGGTAATCGAGTTCGATCGGAAGTTGGATATTTCCGTTGCTCACGATCGTGTTGTTTCCGCTTGCGATAGCGAAATACAGACTCAACGTGGGAAGGCCCGTGATCTGCGTCAGGTTGAGCGTCGTATTGTCCGAGTTGCCGATGGCCGTCGCGCCGCTCTTCGTGGTCCAGACTTGGCCGGCCTGGGTATTGGACGCGTCCAACTTCACCGCGATCGTGAAGACGGGCTTGTCGCTTTGCTCGCTATACGCGTGCGATACATAGAACGTGCGAGGCACGTATTGAACCGTGCCGCCGCTCGGCACGACGCCATCGCACCCGCCCACGCCGCCGATCACGTCCTTTCCGGGAGAGGTCGCACACGTCCAACCGGCTCCGTCCATCGCGGCGCCATCGGAATAACCGATAAGCGATACCGACGCGTTGTCTTGATCCGGAATAGTGTTGCCCGCCGCATCGAGGATCGCGTAGCTCACCTTGACGGGAATTTGCGTCACGCCATCCATGGCGAGGCTTGCAGTAAGCGTAGGCGTGCAAATATAGATTTCACACGCATACGCGCCGGCGTCTTCAATTTTCACTGACATTGTTCATCCCCTATCGAATCGATTCGCGCAACGATCACTGTTCGCCGGCCGCCTTCTTTGGGTTGATGGCCTCCTCTCCGTATGCCGAATAGACGTGCGTATCGGTGTTTTGACCGTCGCTCGCGTTCAACACCGATCCCAACTGATTGGTGCCCAAAAGCCAAGAGCCGGCATCGTCACCGATATTGGTCTGTGCCACCGCGCCGACGATCGATGCTTGGAACAGTCTCGATTGGTTCGTTCCTTGAACCAGGTTCACGAGCGAATTGGCCCGGTAATAGAACTTGATCGGATCGGAGTCGATCGTCTGTGAGGCGAGGCGGTTATGCGCATCGTAGGTATAAGTTCCGTGGAGCTTGGTCAGCTCGCTTGCGGCGGCGCATACCCGGCCGAGCTCGTCGTAGGTGAACGTGGTACCCATGCCGTCGTCCGTGATTCTTCCCGCCTTGTCGTACGTCACCTTGAATGTCGCTCGATAACTCGGGTGTGTGTTGCTTCCGCTGGTCAACCGGCACGGATCGTATGGATCTTCGAACTTGAACACGGCAACGTTGGTCGCCTTCGGGTTGATGAAGGAAGTCGTGACCTGCGTGATATTGTTCAACGCATCCAATACGAAGGATTGCTTCCATATCTGGTTGCCGAACCTATCGCAAGGAAATTCGGTGGTGTAGTACGGATTGACCGACCAATCGATTAAGCGATTCCGTGAATCGTACGTATAGTTCTCGACTCGAACCTGTTGACTTCCCTTGGAGAAAGTGACCGTCGCCAATAGGTCGTTGGCCTGCCAAGCCTGGCTGATCGTCCAACTCTTTTGCGTCTTGTTGTCACGAATCACGCGTTTCGTCTCACGCCCGAAATCGTCCAGCGATATCGCGGTGCTCAACGTGTGCTGCCCCTGCGTCGCGGTCCAGCCGATGCGCCGGTTCAACGCGTCGTACGAGAGCGTGACGAGGACGATGCCGTCCGCGATCTGAGAGACGCGGCCATATTTGTCGCGGCTAATCGTTTGCGTCGCGCCGTCGATATGCGTGTAGCTGTAGGGCGCGCCCGAGACCGTGTAGACATAGCTCATGGCCGGCCCATTCCCGCCGGTGCTCTGCTCGGACTGCAATCGGCCCGAGGTGAACATGTTGTACGTCCAGGCATCGCCGTCGCTGGCGTTCGCCGACGTCAGCAGCCCCGCGCTCTTGTCGTACCCGAAGTTTTGCTCGATCTTCGCGGAGCCCGAGGTCGTGACCGATTCGACGGCTTCTCCCAATTCGTAGCTGTACGAATACGTTCGCGTAATGGCGGTCGGGTCCGTCGCCGTCGTCGGACGGGTGTCCCAAGGATTTCCGTAATCGTAGGTCCAAAAGCGTTTGCCCTCGCTCGCGCCCAGATAGCTTTGGGTGACCCGCCCCAAAGCGTCGAACTGGCGCACACCGGGGGACACGAGCGAGGTCAAATCGCCGGCGCTTTTCGTGATCTGAATATTCGTTACCCGTTTTTCCGGCGAGTCGGGACTATAGCTGCGCACCACGACCGATTTATCGGGCAGCGTCGTATTGAACGCGCGGTCCCAGTGATCGTACTCATAAGCGGTCGTCGGCAGCGTGGTCGCACCGGCAGCCACCTCCTCCGTCTCGCTGCGCACGCGGTGCAATCCATCGTAAGTCGAGTAGTGCACGCTGTAGCAGGCGGACGAAGGCGCGGCGTTGTAACGCTCGACCCGATATGGCTTCTGGCTGAAGTTGTAATCGTAATGCGTGACATGCGAACCGGACGTCAGTTGCGACGCGGAGCTTCCCAACCATGTCTTGACCGATTTCGCGATCGGGTCGTACGTCGTGTATTCCACCACCCCATTGCTGTACGCCGTTTTTTTCGGATGCCCCCAGCCGTCATAGCTGTGCGTGCCGGTCAGCGCGTAGCGGATCTGCCGCTGCGCGGACTCGAACGCGACGTCCGAGGCGGTGCTTTTCCAAAGGCGCCCCATACCGTCGAACTGTTTTGTCGACAGTTCATAGAATTTTTCGGAATCCGCACCATCGATATCGACCGCATTGACCTCTTTCTTATAGGGGCGCCGCAAGCCGTCCATCGAATACCGCACTCTGTTCCCGCGAATGTCCTTTTGCGTGACCTGGAACGGCGTTGCGCCGGTTTTGTCGATGCTGTACGTGTACGTTAATATGTTCGTATAGCCGACCTTCCCCGGATCCATGATGCGCTGCTTGGGGCGCCCCAAGCGATCGTAGACGTATGACGTCGAGTTTTGCTGTACGTCGACCTCCTGCCATATCCGGTCCGTGAACGTGGATTTGATATGCGTGTCGAAGATGGTCAGACTCTTTCCATCCACGCCGGTGGACGTCGATTGACGGCTCGTTTGCAAGCCGAAAGGGAAATGCGGATCACCCTTGTCGTAGTACTTGTACACATAGTCATCCGTGCTGTGGTAGCTCGCTCCCGTTCCATCGTTGGCATAGTGCTTCGTTGCCCGATGGTAGAGCCGCCCCGCATCGTATTCATCCGAGCCCGCGATGCCGGATGACCAATAGTGGTAAGTCACCTCCGACAGCGGCGTGGGACTCGTCAACCCGCCGAACGCGTCGGCCGAAACAGCGGAAACATGTTGTTCGAACACTCTTAGGACAAGCTTTTTGTCCGTCCCGGGCGCGGCTTGTGCCGTGTCGTAGGTATAGTTCGTTTGCCGAACCGGGGCTGAGCCCTTGATCCAATCGGCCGCCCTAACCTTACCGGGATTGACGAGCTTCCATTTTGCAAACCGCCGGAACCCATTCGGCTCCGGGGGGCACTTGCCCATTTCGCCGCTCTCGCTGTAGTAGCTCCACTGCGTGATCGATCCGTCCGGGTCGATTTTTTTCAACGGATTGCCGAAATCATCCCATTCGAACGACGAGTTTTCGGTGGCCCCACCGTTCCAACTGGCGGATTTCGCGGAAGGAAACTGATACCAGGCCTTCTGCTGCGCCAGCACCGTATTCGCTGCAATTCCGCCATAGCTGCTTACCGTCGTCTGCGTGCGCGCATCGCTCGTGACGTCGACCTGCTGCTGCAAGTGGTATGCGTTGTACGTTCGTTTAGTCGTCACGTCCGGGCCGCTTTGTACAGACGCCAGCTCCGTCTCTGTACTCGTGTAGCAATAGTTCGGGTCGAAGGGCAACTCCATCAGACTGTCGCGATCGTCGTACCAGCGAATGTTTCTAGCGCCTCCACCCAGGAAGTTGAAGTCGGAATAGGTATAGTTCGACACCAGTTGCGTCTGTCCCCCGCCAGGGGTGCGTGTGTATTTCCCGGCACACGGCATGAACTCGGCGGGCCCGCCCGGGGGCAAGGAATGGTTCGCCGAATACTCGATCTTGTCTTGGTAGCCGCCGGGACCGGTTACTTCGGTGATCCATTGCCCCCAATGATTTTTTTGGTCGACGCTCGCGTTCGTCAACGTCCACGTCTGGTCCTCGCAGTCCCGAGCTTGGATGGTCACGTCCTGAACCAAACCGTTATTGGACGTAAGGACGACGTTGTATGCCTCGCCGGTCGTCTTATCGGTCGAGGCCGGAAAGAGCGAAAACACAGTGCCGTTCGCCCCGTATCCATTCGGCACGTCGAATAACACATGTCCGAGAGCGTCGACGACGCGGATCAACCGAGGCGCCGCCAGCGTCGTATCCCACGTCAACGTCAATGCGTGGCCGGCCGCGGTGTACAACTTGCTGACGTAGCCCGAATCGCCTCGGATCTCGATCAATTCCCGGTCGCCCGATTTATGTGCGATCCAATAATGACTGGCGTCTTGCTGTACGAACTTGAAGCTTTGGAGCCGTTGCTGCGCGACCGAATAGGTATTTCCGGTTTTGGTCAGTCCATACTGCTCGCCGGTGGAAACGCAGATGACCGGCTTCAAACCGAACTGCAAGGTCGATAGACCCAGCGTCCACCCGATGCCGAGTCCCACGTTCGCGCGATTCAGCGGCGAGTAACGCAGCGTAAGCGGCAGCACGGGTCCCGCGCCCCGGTTGCCGGTGAGTTGCCCCAAATGGATGGAAACCGTGTACAGGCCGGTTCGCGGATCCACACCGCCTGCCAAGGCGCTCGTAAAATTGGTGGCTTGGGTGACAAAGGTTGGAGTAGTCATCTCTTCAATTCCCCAATAGGTTTGGCTGGCACGCGCTGCACGGCGCTCGTCGCTATCGGCAGCGAATGCGGCAAGAAAACAAGCGATGCGTGCGCTTTGACAAGCGGTGCTTCGACGGGCCGGCGGCGATCGTCACGCGCCGGCTACCAACGGACTGTTGTAATAAAACTTATACGGCGCGTACGGGCTGTAGGTGTTCGGCGAATAAGGGTTCGCATACGGCATCGGGCGGTACGGGTTGTTCGATTGCATCGCGCCGGCGTTGCCGTAGCTTCTCCCCAGCGAGCGCGCGGCAATGACCGGCTTTTCGGTCAGCGCATCGATGCTCGTCAAGACCCCTCCGCCAATATTGCCGCCCACCGCCGCGAGAGAAAGCCCCTGCGCCAATCGAAGGCGCACGGTTCCCGTGGGACGCGATAGGAGCGGTGCCGCGTCGGCGCCCTCACCCGCCGTTACCGGAGAAGAAACCTCCGACTGGCTCGAGACGGAAGCTCTGCGCGATGCCGCGCTGCTGCCCTCCTCGGGCGCAACCGACTCGGCGCCGGGCGGCCTCTCGGCGAGCGGCTCCGCTTCCTCCGCGACCATCGAAGTCTCGCGAGCGGTCGCCGATTCAGTGGATATCTCGCTCGCCATGCTTGCAAGCTTCGCCACCTGTGTGCCGGCGCGAATCATCGCCGGCACGGACACCAGCATCGATGCCATCCCCAACCAGATGGCGGCGGTCCGATTGCCCTGTTGCGCTTCGACTTGAGACGCGATCGTCGTTCCCAGCGCCAAACCGCCGAGTACTGCGCCCACGGGGTCGCCCGTCAGGACGCTCACGCCGATGTCCGCGGCGATCGCGGTGTCGATGACCACGTCGGCCAACACGGCCCAAGCCGAAACATGGCCGGACGGGTCGAATCGGTTCACGGGATCGCACGCGCAGTAGACGTATGGATTGGGCCCCCCCGATCCGAACGGGCTGACACGATCGGGCGCGGCGAAGCGCATGAGGCCGGGCAAGTAATGGCGATACCCGTTGCCCAAGGGGTGACTCAATGCGACCGGGTCCTTGAATTGACCGGTGTAGCCCACGACCGTCGCCATACCCATAAGGGCCTCCTAGCATTTTGAATGTCGAATTCGCCGTTCTGAATACGACGAAACCGATCGTAGGCTAGGCGCCTCGCCGCGTACCTATATCTCTTACCAAGCCAGCGCAGACGACGATCTCGATCGGTTTTATTTCCTACTTATTGAGCTTTGAATTCGATCGCGTCGCCTGTCATTTCATTCGCGCACGATACGATCGAACCGGCATTGTTATGATCGGACTATCGCATCGCCGGCTTTCACGAAATTCAAATCCAATCGTGTCGGGAAAACGAAATGACCACTTTCGGAGCCTTCGGGTATACGGCGCAATTCCTAGACGGCATCGTGGCCGGCTATCCGCTTGGCGACGGCTATCGCTGGTATTCGCCCGGCTCGATGCGATTTGTCGCGGCAGACCGGTGGAGCCCGTTCGGTAAAGGAGGCATCAACCCTTACGCCTATTGCGAAGCCGATCCGGTCAATCGGCGGGATCCGAGCGGCCATATGTGGATGCCGGAGATCGACGCGACGTACGCGCGGGAGGACCTGGAATTACAGGGTTTCCTCGACGGCAACGGCGCGCTCGCGACCCGGACGCCGTCCCGATCGCCGAGTCCCGCAATGGAAACCAACAGATCCACGCCCGAGCATGAGCCGATTGCCATGCAACGCGCGGTCAGTACCGAACCGGCCGCCGCTGCGAGCGGCGTTCGCTCGTTGACGACGCCGACCAAACTCTCGCCCGCGGTCTCCGTCGCATCGCTTTCCGATATCGATATGCAATGGGAGCCGCCCCCCACCTACGGTCAAGTTTTGCAAGCAGCGGTCGACCTTCACGAAAGCATCACGCGCAACGAAATCAAACGCTATTGGCCAACGCTATCGTTTCCGCGCGGTCACGATTTCGTTCCGCAAAAGAAGCTGATCTCATTTGTCAGGGTGTTGCAACAAAGAAAAGTCAGAGCGCGTTGCCTAATTGGCTATCCAGGCACGAACAAGGTCTCCACCGCTCTGGGGTACAGCAGCAAAGGCATATGGAACATGCGTTACAACTATAACGCCGGGAAAAACCTACGCGCTCGGGAAAACTTCCGCGAAATCTTATGGTGGCTCGGGGAAATCGACGATTGACCGCCGACACTCGGACCACTCGGACGAACAGTCGTTTTCAGGAGCGAATCGATGAGCACGGGATCGCTGTGTTGGGCTGGATATTATGCCGACCCGGTTGGAGCCGGTTACCCGTTGGGTAACGGCTATCGCGCGTATTTGCCGTCGTCGATGCGCTTCGCCGCGCCCGACGACTGGAGTCCGTTCGACGACGGCGGATTCAATCCCTACGCGTACTGCGACGCCGAGCCGCTGAACCGGCGCGACCCTAGCGGGCACATCTTTTTGCCGATAGGCTTAGCGATCGGTGCCGCTGGTGCGGTCATCGTCAAATTCATCGGCTCGCGGGTTGCCAATACATTCGGCGATCGCGTCAAGGATCGGATTGGCGGTTTGTCCAGCGACACCAGCATCGGCGCTTTCAAGGCAGCGAGCACGGCCTCGGACGAAGCGGGTAGCGAGCGAGGCGGTCTGCCGGCGCAAACGCCGCATGCCCCCGCCCGACCGCGCAGGCGCGTACCGCCGCCCGGCTCTCGGGAAGTGCTCAAGCTGCGGAAAACGGAGCGCGCCGTCTATTCGCAGTTGACGCGCGCCAATAACAATCTCGAGCAAGCCGAAACCCATCGCGGCGAGGCGTCGATGCTTCGCGCCCGCGCGCGTGTCAGCGCAGAGCCGCGCGCGGACAATGAGCGCGCTTGGGCCGAACGAACGAAGGGACTCCAGCAATTGGAGGCGGCCCGTACGCTCATCAATCATGCGAAGAGCGTCGAGCACATGCTCTACCCGGAGTTGAGGGAACGCCTCCTGACGGCAAGCGCCCTACACGACCTGTTGAAGCTCGATTTCGACGACATTTTCGATATCCACGTTCCCACCATGGATAGCGCCGGCTTCGGACAATGACCATCATGCCATTCGATCTGCTTCAAACATTCACCGGCGCCTATCGAGATTCCATCGTCGCGGGCTTCCCGCTCGGTAACGGCTACCGTTGGTTTCTGCCATCCTTGATGCGATTCAATGCCGCCGACGCGCTAAGCCCATTCGGCGTGGGCGGCCTCAATCTTTATGCGTACTGCGACAACGATCCGATCAACCGCGCGGACCCATCCGGACACATGAATATCGAGTTCGGCGAAGTGGAAGCAGTCCAACGTGTTGCCCCCGGCGCTACCGATTCGGCGCAGCGAGCAGGCGCCGCCCCAAGAAGCGAAACCGATCGCCCCATCGTGGCACTCGAAACCGAAAACAATCTCGAGCCACGCACGGACGGTCCTAATGACGCCCATACGCCTGGCTCGAGTTCCGGTGCGCGGCCACGAACGCCTGCGCCCGGCGCAGCGGTCAGGCCCTGGGTACGCCGGCCGGCGAGTGGAACAGCCGCCGAGGGAAACTGGCGCCGGCCGGTGAATCGGACAGCGCCCGAGGGCAATTGGCGCCGGCCGGCAACCGAGCCCGCGGCAGCCTTACCCGGCGACGACCGAGTCGGCCGCATTCAAGCGGCCACCTCACTGCTAGCAGACCCGCCCGCGTTCGACCTGGGTCCCATCTTCAGCGCGGTGCCATCGCACGATTGGCAAAGACGGGGCTATCGACAAACGTTGACGATCGGGTGGACGCTCAACCGCGAGGAGGGCGAGATGCGCGTATTGGCGCATGTGCATTACGCGTGGGAGAACGACGCTTGGCGTAAGTTCGCCGGCAACGCGTGGATCTCGGGCACCGAGAACTGGCAACACCGAACGACGCCGGCCGTCGTCGCGATGGCGCCCGATACGCCGCCCAACGCCGAGTCGCTGCCCCGGTAGGCGAGCTCGCGTAATCCAAGTACCCGAAGGCGCGCGACAAGGGCGCCGATCGCAAAGAGGCCCCCGTGAATAGGACGTTCGCAATAGGTTACACAGGAAGCTACGTGGATAGCTGTACGCACCATTGCGTCCTGGGAAACGGTTATCGATTTTATAGCGGCACGCTGATGCGATTCGTTTCGGGCGACGATTGGAGCCCGTTCGGCGCCGGTGGGATGAATCCGTTCGCCTACTGCGCCGGCGATCCGATCAATCTAAGCGACCCGTCGGGACACGCGCCATGGAGCTGGGTCGGCAAAATGATACGCCGTGTGCGCGCGCGCCGGTTCGATGAACCGATCGCTGCCGGACAATCCGCGCTCCACTCGATGTCGTCTAATTTCTCGAGGCGTTTTCGGCGTTATACGAGCCTGCGCCGATCGACGCGCGAAGACCGCATTGGACTGATAGCCGCGTATCGCGCCGAACAGGACGATGAGGCTCGACTGCAGCAGCATTATGCCGCCGACGCGCACGCCGCCGAGAGGGCCGAGGCCACTCGGCAAGCCGTGGCTGCCATACGCAACGAATCGGCGCGCCGCCTCCGGCTTGCCTCCGCGAGCGCGCACGCCAGGCTGACCGAGTTGGACGGACTCGAACCGCGATTGCTACGCTCCAATTCGTTATATGGACGCGCCCCCGCCGTCGGCGTTCACGGCTTTGGCGGGCAGCGGCTTTGGCACGAACATCTCTTCTTTTTGATGGACCGATTGCGGGGCGTCCATGCAAGTGGCCTAGCCGACGATCAGCGTGAGGAAATGCTGGGCCGTATCCGAAGCGATATCGAAGACACCTTCGATGCGCTTGTCCGGGACCGCCCGCAACCGCCGGGCTTGGATGCCCAAACGGCCTTCGATCGTCTTCTGCCCTATTGAGCCGAAACGAGACATCGTTCGACCTGCGCGCGGCCTCGACTCGATGAATCGGAACTTGCGCAATGACCATGCAGCTATCGTTGGTGGAGAGATATGCGATGAATCGACCTTTGGCTTTCGGATACACGGGCGCACGCTTGGATTTCGTTTTACCCGGCTATGCGCTCGGCAACGGCTATCGCGTGTATCTGCCGTCGCTGATGCGCTTTTGCGCGCCGGACGTCATGAGTCCGTTCGACGCGGGCGGCGTCAACCTTTACGCTTACTGCTGCGGCGACCCGATCAATCGATGCGATCCATCGGGACATGCGCCCTCGTACGCAGCGGTCCGGGACGCCCTTGGCGTCAAATTGATCGACGCCATCGCCGCGCGGCTAGCCCGTGCCGCCGACGAACGCAGCGGCACGGCGGACCCAAGCACGGCGCTCGACCTTGCGAATCGCCCGTTCGACGAAGCCCCGGGTCCAAGCAACCGGCTCACCGGCGCCCGAAAACGAAAAGCGTATCGGCCGGAGCAAGCCGTACCGGTGCCCGAGGTCAAGAGAGCGCGTCAGGAGCAAGAAGCGCCGGCGGCGCCGCGAACGCTCGCCGATTACGTTGCCCAGGCACAAGCCGACGTGCGGCTCGACCCGAGGGCAATCGTTCAACGATGGCGTCAACGCTATCCGGACGCCGATGCGTCCGTGCTTTCCGATAAGCGCAGGCTGGCGGAGTTCCAAACCGCCAGGCTGCTGGAGGCGGACGGCAAAGTGTTGGACGAGACGCAACGGGAAGAGTTGGCCGAGCGGCTCGGCTACGCCAGCAGTCGATACGACTGGCTTCGATCACGCGTAACCGGCGCGGAGGTGACCGGCGCCCGCGCCTTGCCGGCCCAACGCGACTTACTCACGAGCCTGTTCGGCCAGCCATGGACGGACGGCTATTTGCGCGCGCCGCTTTAGTTCGCTTTAGCTCGCTCGCCGGCTACCGGTTACCCGACTCCAATCGATAGCGAGCGCACGACGCGTCGAGCGAGACCAGCTTCATGCCGATCTTCTCGGCCACGGCGCGCGATGCCGCGTTGCGCGGATCGATATCGGCGATGACACGAGCGAGCTTGACCGTTTCGAACGCATGCGCCGCGAGCGCGCCCGCCGCCTCGCTCGCCATCCCCCTTCCCCAAGCCGCCCGCACGAGGCGCCAGCCGATCTCGACCTCCGGCCCCACGCCGTGATCGGGGATGAGCATGACCCACCCCAAAAACTTTTCCGGCGCGGCACGTTCTCGAATCGACCAATATCCGAGCCCCGGCGGATAAGGACGCGTGATCCGGAAATGCAAGAAGCGCCGGTGCTCGACCGGATCGTTCCACGGCCCTTCGATGAAGCGCGTGACTTCCGGGTCCCGGTCCATCGCCATACACGCATCGAGGTCCGCGAGCGTGCGCCCGCGTATCAGCAACCGCGGCGTATCGAGTACGGGCAAAGCACCGCCGAAGCCGTCCGTCCCCGCCGCATCGTTTGAATCGATGCCATTGCCCTCACTCATTCGAACGTTACCCTTTTAACGAACCTTTCAAGTACCAAACGATTATCCATTCGCCACGCATACCATGCGCCGCAGGCATAGGGATTGCCCGTAGATGATCGATCCCGAACCCTGCATTCGCTTAAAGAGCGCGTACACTCCAACTACCCACGGGGAGATGCGCGCTCGGCGCCATAAGCATGCGAGTGGAGCAACCAGCGCGCAAGACCTGGAGACCCAAGGAGAGAGAACCCATGAAGTGGACCAAGGAACAACGGAATGTGACGATCGCTGCCTACCTAGGCTGGACGCTCGACGCATTCGATTTCTTCCTGATGGTATTCGTGCTCAAGGATATCGCGAGCGAATTCCATACCAAGATCCCCGCCGTCGCTTTCGCGATCACGTTGACGCTGGCGATGCGCCCCGTCGGGGCCATCATCTTCGGCCGCCTCGCCGACCGGTTCGGCCGGCGCCCCACGCTGATGATCAACGTCGCCATCTACTCGCTGCTCGAGTTGCTGTCGGGCTTCTCCCCGAACCTCATGACGCTGTTCGTATTGCGCGCCTTGTTCGGCATCGCGATGGGCGGCGAATGGGGCGTCGGCTCGGCGCTGACGATGGAGACGATTCCTCCGCGCTCGCGCGGCATCGTCTCCGGTCTTCTGCAAGCGGGCTACCCGAGCGGCTATTTGATCGCCTCCATCGTCTTCGGCGTGCTTTATCAATACGTCGGTTGGCGCGGCATGTTTTTCGTAGGCGTGGTGCCGGCCCTGCTCGTGTTGTACATCCGCGGCAACGTACAGGAATCGCCGGCCTGGAAGGCGATGGAAACCACACGGCATGAACGCGCCGGCTTGCTCACGACGATCGGCAAGAATTGGACGCTCGCGCTGTACGCGATCATTCTGATGACGGCGTTCAACTTCTTCTCTCACGGAACGCAAGACCTGTATCCCACGTTCCTGCGCGAGCAGCATCACTTCGATCCGCATACGGTGTCGATCATCGCGATCGTCCTGAACATCGGCGCCATCGTCGGCGGTCTGCTGTTCGGCATGATTTCGGAGAAGATCGGCCGGCGCCGCGCCATCTGCATCGCGGCGCTGATTGCGCTGCCCGTGCTGCCCGTGTGGGCATTCTCGAGCGGCGCGCTCATGCTCGCGGTCGGTGCGTTCCTCATGCAAATTTCCGTGCAGGGCGCTTGGGGCGTGATCCCCGTGTACCTGAACGAGATCTCGCCCGATGAAGTGCGCGCGACCTTTCCGGGCCTCGTCTATCAGCTCGGTAACCTAATCGCATCGATCAACGCGACCATGCAAGCCTCGGTGGCCGCAAGCTCAGGCAATAACTATGCCTTTGCGCTGGCCGTCGTCGCGGGCGTCGCCTCCGTGGTCATCGCCGTGTTCATCTTGTTCGGCCCCGAGCGTCGCGGCATCGATATGACGCGCTCGGCGCAGCAAGTCGCCTCCTCGTCGTCCTCGGTCTGATCGCTTACCGCTAAGCAACGAAAGAAAGGCGCTACGGCGCCTTTCTTCCTTTCCACTCCCGCGCTATGCTTGACGTGCTGCAACGCAGCGCGATCGAGCCCTGAGACTCTCTCTAGAGGAGTCCATCGATAAAGAACGCTTGCCCCGATTTCTTCGCGTTTTTATCGTGCTAAAAATTAGCAAATTTCAATCAGAGACTTGAATCGCTTGTTCGCGGCCGGGTAACCGGCATGGGAGGCGCACATGGCAGGTCGGACATCGAGCCGGAGCACCGGCGACACCAAGGCACGCATTCTCGACGCGGCCGAAGACATTTTCATCGAATGCGGCTATGAAGCGATGTCGCTGCGCCAGATCACTTCGCGCGCCGACGTCAATCTCGCAGCCGTCAACTACCACTTCGGGAGTAAGGAAGCGCTGATCCACGCGATGCTCTCGCGCCGGCTCGACAAGCTGAACGTCGAACGATTGAAATTGCTCGATCGATTCAACGCACAGCTCGACGATCGTTTGACGTGCGAGCACGTACTCGGGGCCATGTTCATTCCGGCCTTGCGCCTTTCGCGCGACACGCGCGCCGGCGGCCCGGCATTCCTGCGCTTGCTCGGACGCGCCTATACGGATCCGTCCGCCTTCATTCACGATTTTCTCAATGGGCATTACGCCGACGTGGCCGAGCGGTTCTTCGATGCGTTTCAGCGTGCCCTGCCGCATCTGCCGCGCGAGGAACTCGGTTGGCGGCTGCACTTCGCGATCGGCGCACTGTCGGGTGTGCTCGCGGGCGCCGACACCGACAGTCTCATCGCCGAGTTTTCGAAAGGGCAAACGATCAGCGATCTGCATTTGATCGCCCGGCTCGCTTCGCTGATGGTGGCCGCGCTCAAAGCGCCGCTGCCCGATGCCACGCAACTCGCCGCGTTCGCCGCCGTGCTCGGCGATGCGGGCGACGGTTGCGACGCCGCGGCGAGCATCAGCGCATGCGGGCCGCTCGATGCACCGGTCGTCGGCGGCGAGGCAGCCGGACGCGACGATCTCGAGCGCGCGAGCGAAACCGACGCGTCGCCGCTCGTGGCCGCATCGAAGCTACAAGCAGCGAGCGCGCCGCTCGCGCAACTGCCGGAAGGCGCGCGCCCCGCACTCTAACGAGGGCCGGCGCGCGCGCCGCTCGTAAGGAACGATCATGGCATGGCTCGTCGTGGCGCTCGCCGTCGCGGGTACGATCTTGATCTTTACCGAAGCCGCCGCGCTCTGGTGGCTCGGCACGCTCGCCGTCTGGCTCGCGATCGTCGTACTCACCGGCGCGGCGAACATCGCCGTATGTATCGCGCTCGGCATCGTTCTCGTCTTGCCGGCCCTGGTGATCGCCCTCGCCCCGCTGCGTCGCGCGATCGTCAGCCGGCATATCCTCGCGCTCTTCCGGCGGGCACTGCCCGAGATGTCGCCGACCGAGCGCGACGCGATCGAAGCCGGCACCGTTTGGTGGGATGCCGAACTGTTCACCGGACGGCCCGACTGGGATACGTTGCTCGCGCATGGGCCGCCCGCGCTATCCGACGAGGAGCGTGCCTTCGTCGACACCGAATGCGCGACGCTCGCCGGTCTCGCCGACGACTGGGAAACCACCGCCCGCTGGCAGGACCTTTCGCCGCAAGCCTGGCAGTACGTGAAGCGCCAAGGCTTTCTCGGCATGATCATCGACCGCGATCATGGCGGCAAAGGCTTCAGCGCTTATGCGCATTCGCAGGTGGTCATGAAGCTTGCGTCGCGCTGTTCGGCCGCCACGGTCTCGGTCATGGTGCCCAACTCGCTCGGCCCCGCCGAATTGCTGCTGCACTACGGCACCGAGGCGCAAAAGGCCTACTACTTGCCGCGTCTCGCGCGCGGCGAGGAGATACCGTGTTTCGCGCTGACGAGCCCCTATGCCGGCTCGGACGCGGCCGCGATTCCCGACGTCGGCATCGTCTGCACAGGCGAACACGAGGGCCGCGAAACGTTGGGCTTTCGCGTGACCTGGGACAAGCGATACATCACGCTCGGGCCGATCGCCACCGTGCTCGGTCTCGCGTTTCGCGTACGCGATCCGCATCAACTGCTCGGCCGCGGCGAGGAGCCGGGCATCACCTGCGCCTTGATTCCCACTTCGCATCCGGGTGTCGAGATCGGCCGGCGGCATTGGCCGCTGAACGCCGTTTTCCAAAACGGCCCGACCTCGGGCAAGGACGTCTTCATTCCGATCGATTGGGTGATCGGGGGGCCCGCGCAGGTGGGCAACGGCTGGCGCATGCTGATGGAATGCCTCGCGGCCGGCCGCGCGATTTCGCTACCCTCGGCCGGGGTCGGCACGGCCAAGCTCGCGGTGCGAGGCACGAGCGCCTACGCCGCGCTGCGCCGCCAGTTCAAAACGCCGATCGGCAAATTCGAAGGCATTCATGAAGCGCTCGGCCGAATGGGCGGCAATCTCTACGTCATGGATGCGATGCGCCGGCTCTGCGCGCAAGCGGTCGATCTCGGCGAAAAGCCTGCCGTGCTATCGGCGATCGCCAAGTATCACGTGACGGAACGATCGCGCCGCGTCATCAACGATGCGATGGACATCGCCGGCGGCAAAGGCATCTGCATGGGCCCGTCGAACTTTCTTGCGCGCGCCTATCAGCAATTGCCGATTTCGATCACCGTGGAAGGCGCCAATATTCTCACGCGCTCGCTCATCATCTTCGGGCAAGGATCGATACGGTGTCACCCGTATCTGCTCAAGGAGATGACGGCCGCGCGCGACGAGGACGGCGAACGCGCGCTCATCGCTTTCGATCATGCGCTGTTCAGACACGCGGCGTTTTTTGCATCGAACGCATTGCGCAGCGTCGTGCACGGCTTGACGTGCGGCGCATTCCTCAAAAAACCCGCCGGCGCGAGTCCCGCGCTCGCGCGCTACTATCGCGCCGTCACGCGCCTTTGCATCGCGTTCGCTTTCGTCGCCGATGCGTCGATGCTGTTGCTCGGCGGCGCGTTGAAGCGGCGCGAGCGGCTATCCGCGCGCCTGGGCGATGTCCTCTCGCAACTCGTGCTGATGTCCGCCACGCTCAAGCGCTTCGAGGACGAGGGCTCGCACCCCGAGGACCTTCCGTTCGTGCGATGGGGCGTCAAGGACGCGCTGCTCGCGGCCGAGCAAGCATTCGATGGGCTCTTCGCGAACTACCCGAATCGATTCGCGGCCGTCCTGATTCATGCCCTTGCGTTTCCGCTCGGCCTGCGGCATCGCCCGCCCTCGGACGGCCTCGTCAGTACGATCGCGCTGCTTCTCCAAACACCGTGCGGCGCGCGCGAACGGCTTCTCGCCGATTCGCACGTGCCGGCTCAGCCCGATTCGAACGATCCGATCGCCTGCGGCGAGCGGTTGCTCGAACTTTGCCAGCAAGTGGCCGAGATCGAGACGAAATTGCGCGACGCGGTTCGCGCGGGTCACGCGCGCCCGATGCCGCAAAGCCTGGCCGAATTGCCGCTCTGGGCACGTATCGCCGAAGAGCGCGGCTGGATCGAGCCACGCGAGCGCGAAGTGCTCGACCGATATGCGCACGACGGCGCCGCCTTGGTTCACGTCGACGACTTTCCCACCGATTTCGATCGGTCGCAAAGCGAACCGTCCAACGGCTCGCACGATACGCCCGCCGCCCCCGCCACATCCCGCGCTCCGCGCGGTGACGACGAGCGGCCGATCGGCGCGGCGGCACCGGCCGATCTTTGAACAAGCGCCGATCGCCTCGATCGGCCTTAATCGCCGCGGCATACTCAGGCATGCCGCCTGGATCGTCGCGGCGACGATAACCCAGGGAGAAAACAACATGGATCAACCCATTGCCCCGCAGGCGGCATCCGACGCGGCAAGCGGCATCGAACGGTTCGAGCCCGATAAGGTCGATACAGCCGATACAGCCGGTACGGACGGCATTTGGTACGCCTCTTATCCGCCCGACGTGCCGCGCGAAATCGACGTGGATCGATACGCCTCGGTCGCCCACTTCTTCGACGAATGCACCTCGCGTTTCAGCAGCCGCACCGCCTTCGTCAGCATCGGCTCGGAGATGTCGTACGACACGCTCGCGCGCAAGGCAAAGGCGTTCGCGGCCTATCTGCAACGCATCGGCATCGCGCGCGGCGATCGCGTCGCCATCATGCTGCCCAATACGTTTCAATATCCCGTGTCGTTGTTCGGCGTGCTGAAGGCCGGTGCCGTCGTCGTCAACGTCAATCCGCTCTATACGCCGCGCGAGCTCGCGCATCAACTGAAGGACAGCGGCGCAAAGGCGATCGTCGTGTTCGAAAATTTCGCGAAGACGCTCGAACAGGCGCTGCCGGGCACGGCGGTCGAACATGTCGTCGTCACGGCGTTGGGCGATCTGCTGGGCGAGACGATCAACGCGAAAGGCCGATTGCTGAATTTCGTGCTCAAGCACGTTGAAAAAATGGTGCCGCCCTATCGCCTGCCGCAGTCGGTGCGCATGCGCGAAGCACTTGCGTTGGGCGCCAAGTCCCCGCTCGCGCCGGTCGCGCTGACGCACGACGACCTGGCGTTCCTGCAATATACGGGCGGCACGACCGGCGTCGCCAAGGGTGCCATGCTCACGCATCGCAACGTGGTGGCCAACCTGCTGCAAGCGAAAGCGTGGGCCGAAAGTCAATTGAGCGGCGATGTCGAGACGGTGCTCACACCGCTGCCGCTCTATCATATCCTCTCGCTGACAGTGAACGGATTGATCTTCCTAGGGCTGGGCGGCCGCAACATCCTCATCGCGAATCCGCGCGACATGAAGCGCGTGATGCGGATTTTGCGCAATCAAACCTTCTCCGGTATTCTGGCCATCAACACGCTGTACAAAGCATTTCTCGATAACGAAGAATTCTGCAAGCGCGACTTCTCGAACCTGAAGCTGGCGATGGCCGGAGGCATGGCGACGCAACGCGCCGTCGCCGATCGCTTCAAAGCGGTAACGGGCAAGCCGATCGTCGAAGGCTACGGCCTCACGGAGTGCTCGCCGATCGTCGCGTTGAACCCCGTCGATCTGAAGCATCTGCGCGAGTTCGACGGCTCGGTCGGTCTGCCCGCTCCCTCCACGCTCGTGCGTTTTCGCAAGGAAGACGGCGCGTGGGCCGGCATCGGCGAGGCCGGCGAGCTATGCGTGAAGGGACCGCAGGTCATGAAAGGCTATTGGATGCGACCCGACGAAACGGCAAAAGTACTCGATGCCGACGGTTGGCTCGCAACGGGCGACATCGGCATCATGGACAGCGCCGGCTTCATCAAACTCATCGATCGGAAGAAGGACATGATCCTCGTCTCCGGATTCAATGTGTATCCGAGCGAAATCGAGGACGTCTTGGCGATGCATCCGGGCGTGCGCGAGGTGGCGGCAATCGGCATTCCCGACGAAGCCCAGGGCGAACGCGTGAAGGTGTTCATCGTGCCGCGGGGGCCGGGGCTGACGCGCGATGAAATCTTGCAACATTGCCGTCAGCATTTGACCGGCTACAAGGTGCCGAAGCTGATCGAGTTTCGCGATGAGCTACCGCAAACGAACGTCGGCAAAATCTTGCGGCGGGCACTGCGCGACGAGGAGCTTGCCAAGCTCGGCACGCTGCGCAATGCGTCGGCCGGCCGCGCCGGCACCAACGGTGCGCAGGAGGCCGCGACCGGCGCACGGTGACGCTCGACCGCATCGATGCGGCGCTTGCCGCGTCCCGGCGCGCTTCATTGCCTGGACGCGGGCGCCACGGCGCCGATCTCGAATGCAAGGGCGGTAGACCTCGCCATGTTTCCCGTCGTGGGCGAATCGATGATCGTCGATTGCCAATCGCGGCCGTGAGCAATCGATAAATTTCGCAGTACGAAGCAATCGGATGGGCGCAACACGCCTATCGCCCTACCCGGCCAATCACTCAGCCACGCATGCCAGAGCGTGCCGGCGTCGCCCGCGGCGATCAGCGATCGCGCGCACTCGCCGCGCCGCAGCGCCCCGTACGAGACGCTCAGCGGCAATGCGCAGTCGATCACGAGCAGCGCGGGCTCGGGCGCGGCTCGCCCGGCGGCAAGACAACGCAGCGCCGGCCACGCATAGCTGAACGTCGCCGCCCGTAAGCTCGAGACGAGGAAGGTGCGTCGGTCCACTTTCGCCACTCCTTGCAGACACCGGCGCCGCGCGCATCAGTTGCCGCGCTTCGCCCGCCAAGCACGCGGCCAGATGCCGGATTTTCCGGGCGCGAGAATCCCGTCGGGATCGAGCGCGTCTTTGATCGTCTCCGACATTTTCAATAGCGCGCCGTCGTTGAAATCGTATTGGGAGGCGGCGAAATCCATCGTCGCGAGGTGCGTGCGGTACACGCCGTACCCCTCGGCGCGCGCGTCGCTCATCAACACGCGCTGCAGATCGGCCGCGGCCTCGACTTGCCTCGGATCGTCGCGATCGAAAATAGTCGCGACGATATGGTGCAAGTGCCGCTCGCCGGCCGTGAATCCGCCGTAATAGTCGAATCCGTACTCCGCCAATCGCGCCTTCGACACCGAGTATTGCCGCATCGCATCGCCGCCCGTGAAGGGGCAAATCGGCGAAAAGTCGACGTGCGCGCCATTCCCGCCGCGCCAATCGAGCATGCGAAACGCACTCATCGCGGGGATCCCGGCCATGTTCCCTTCCCCGCCGCCGATCGGCACGTCGCCCGCGCCATACCGGTGCGCTTCGATCGACGCGCCGGGCACCCGCGCGAACGCGCGCCGGGCGGAGGCGAAGCGCGCCTCGACGACGTCGGGCTCGCCGTACACGGCAAAGTGAACGTTCCAACGTCCGATGCCGAGCCGCGCGACGATGTCGCCGACGACCGATTCAGGCAGCGGACCGTCGCCGTCGTACCAATCGGTTCGCGTCGATACACCCGCGGCATAGCGGATCGCCCCTTCGATGACGGCGTGGTTGCGAATGGTTTCGTTCAATCTGAGGGGCCGGAGCGTTTCGACGGCCGCTTCGAGGTCGCTTTCACGCGGCAACTTCACTTGGGCCAGCAGGTAGGCGGGCGGTTGCGGCATGAGCCACAGGCCCAGCTTCGTCACGATGCCGAAGTTCGATTGCATGAACATCGCGTCGTACGATGGCCCGAACCCCGCCTTGTACGACTGCCACGCGCGCCCGATCTCGATCGCCCCCATCCCCGTACGCACGAGTTCGCCGTTCGCGAGCATGACCTCCATCCCGCATTGGTTCGCCGCGTGATCGCCGTAGGCGGTGTAGCCGAAGCCGCGCTCCAGCGTATTGCCGAGCACGCTGCCCCACCCCGCGGCGGCCGGATCGATCCACAGCGGTATGCCGTGCCGGCGCAGATGGGCATGCAGATCGAAATAGGTGACGCCGGGCTCGACGAGCGCATAGGCCAGCGTCTCGTTCACTTCGACGATTCGATTCATGCGTTTGAGGTCGAGCACGACCGAACCGCTCAAGCGCGGCGCGGCGCCGCCGTACGCGAAGTTGCGCCCCGTGGAGACCGGCCACAACGGCAGACGATACGCGCGCGCGATCGCGAGCACCTCGCGAATTTCATCGGACGATTGCGGCAAAACGGCTGCGGATGCGGCGAAATGCTCCGCCATCGGTTGCGGGGTGAACGGATCGGCATAGTCGCGCAGTCGATCCGCCGAGCTTTGCACGTTCGCCGCTCCGACGACGGACGCGAACGCTTGCAACGCCCGCAAAAAGCGCGTTTCGGACAGGTTCGGGGGGCGCACGGGCGTCATCGGCTGCTCGTTCGTTGGTAACGAGGAGGGTTGAGGGACGGCAAAAAAGCGGTGGACTCGTGCCGTCCGAATTTTCTTCATTCATCATAGGCACTGCCTGTGCCGCTTCAAGAAAACGCGTGTGGCGAATACCGCTTTTCGGGCCGTTCGCATCGGCGCGCCGCCGCGTCGGCGCGGCGCGAGCCGCGCGCGGCCGAGAAGTGCGAAACATCGGCGAAATACGACGCCGCGGCGCACGAATACGGACGATCTCAGCCAAATCGATACGCGCATCGCGCGCCCGGGGTAAAATCCTGGCCAATCGTGAATCGTGCGCGCACTGTCGCGCAGCCGCCAACTAACCGTGGAGCAGCCCTCGCTGCTGTACTCGCAATGCCGAACCCGTCCGAATCACATCCGCAGAACGACTTCATGAACGCCGCGCGCAAGGAGCGCAAGCGCGTCGAGATCTATCTCGTCAACGGCATTCGCCTCACGGGGTGCATCGAGTCGTTCGACCAATACCTCGTCATGCTGCGCACGCCCGTCGGCCTGCAAGGCATCTACAAACGCGCCATCTCGACGATCCAAATCGACACGGGCACGCGCCCCGGTCCGCGTGGTCCGCGCCCCGGCGGTTACGGCGAACGGCACGGCCCGCGTGAGGGTTCGGGCCCGCGCGAAGGGTCGGGCCCGCGTGAACCGAGAGAGCCGCGCGAACCGCGCGAGCCGCGTGAAGGGTACGCCCCGTCCTCGGGCAGCGAGCATCGTTCGTCCGAAGGACCTGTCGTCGTCACGCGCCGCCGCCGCCCGTTCAGCACGTTGCAGAACAGCACCCCCTCCTCCGATTCGAACGGTTCCGATCACCGCGACGAATAACCGCTGCGGCTGCCTTGGGCAGCCGTGGCCGGCCGACCGCTCGCATGCAACCGAAGATCGATTCCACCGCCGACGCACTCGCCCAATCGCTGCGCGAGTCGATAGCCAACGGCGAATTACACGACGGGATGCGCCTCGTCGAACGCGAACTGGCGGGCCGTTTTTCCGTTAGCCGCATTCCATTGCGCGAGGCGCTGAAAAAGCTCGAAGCTGAGGGGCTCATCGAGATCTATCCGAATCGCGGCGCTGTCGTGCGAGCGCTGGAGCCGAGCGACGTCGAGGAAATTTACGCGATGCGGATGCTGCTTGAGGGCGATGCGATCTATCGCGCCGTCAAGCGCATGGACGAGGAAACGCTCGTGCGCGCCGAACTCGTGCATCGCTTGCTGGGCAAGACGAAGACGGCCGATAAGCAAGGGGAGCTCAACCGCGAGTTTCACGAACTGTTGTACGCGCCGTGCGGCAATGGCCGGCAATTGAAAGCGATTCGCGAGTTGCGAGGTCAAGTAGAGCGCTACGAGCGGCTGCAAAGCATGCTGCTCGCCGATACGGAAGCGTTTCAGCACGAGCACGCCGCGATCTTGCAAGCATGCCGCGAGCGCGACGCGCGCGGCGCGCGTGCCATGACGGTGGCGCACTTGACCAGCGCCAAGCAGATCGTCGAACGCGTCGTCACACAAGCGCGCCCCGAGGGGCGGCGCTAGCGCCAGCCCATCCGAAACCCGCATGCGAGCCGCGTCCGCGAAGCGGGGCTAAGCGAGTCGATGCGATGTATCGAGCGCACCCATGCGCGCTCGACACACCTGCGGCTCAATGCTTACGGCGGCGCGGATGCGGATGCGTGGCGGGCAAGCCTTGCTGCGTTTCACGCTGCAACAGATGAATCTGGTGCTGCATGGCGCTCAACTGCTCCTGAGCCGCGCGCTTTTGCGATTGCAGCGCAGCCGCCTCTTCGCGCGCCTGCTTCTGGCGGCTCGCGACGAGCGCCTGCTGCTTGTGCGCCACCTCGAGATCCGCTTGCAAGCGATCGGCTCGGGCTTGAGCCTTGGCGAGCAACGCTTCCGTATAGGCCTTTTGCGCCGCGAGCACCGTGCGCTTGATTTCGACGTCGGCAAGCTGCGCGCTGCGCCGCACGAATTCGGCGTAGACCGATTCCGCGTAATCGGCGTTCGTCGTCTTGATCACGCGCCAGAAATTCTTCTGCTGGAACAGCACGGCGTAGTAGGTCATATCCTCGCCGTGCAGTAACAGACTCGCGCCATACGTGCCGTTGTATGCGGTACGCAATTCGGACAGCTCGTTGCCGCGCATGAGCTGTTGCAATTGCGCAACATCGCCCTGCCCATCGGTCGTGTCAGCGGCCGCCGACGCGGACTGATCCGGTGCCGTAACCGGACTCGACAACTGCGTCGATGCCACCGGCGAAGCCGTGACGGCAGGCACCGCCGGAGCAGCCGGAGCCGCTGCGGCCGGTGCAACGTTTGCGGTGTCGTCCGCGGCCGACTGCGCCGTGGCACAACCGTTTATACCCAATCCCCCGATTGCGATAAGCGCTGTTAGCGCGGTCCCCCGCATACGCGAATAGTGGCTCATGTGTCGTTTCCTGCTGGAATAGTTCTACTTTTGAGACAGCTTGACTCAAGCGCGCCATTATCCCTCACTTTCTCGCGTTTCGGGCTCCTCATCGAATATCTGGTACTTCCTCATTTTTTCCCACAAGACTTTCCGGCTAATCCCGAGGTATTGTGCTGTGTCTTGCCTTCGCCACGCGTTCGAGGCAAGCGCCGCGAGCACACGCTCGCGCTCGGCCATGTCCCATTTGCTGCGGTCGACGAGCCCTTGCACCGCGGTCTCGGCCGGCGCGCTCTGCGCATTGCGGGCGTGGGCTATGAGCCGGCGCAGCCGCGCGGCATCCCACGCGCCGATCTGACGCACCGTCACGCCGATACGCTCGGCGAGGTTGCGCAATTCGCGCACGTTGCCGGGGAAGTAGGTATCGGCCACGGCATCGGCGAGCCAATAAGGGATCTCCGGCAGCGCCGCCAATCGCTCGGCGCCCACGACGGCGGCGATGAACGCCTTGAAGATCGCGATCTTTTCCACCGCCCCGCGCTCCTCCAGCGACGGGATGCGCAACTCGATCACGGCGAGCCGGTAGTACAGATCGGCCCGGAAGGTGCCGTCCTTCACCAGTTGCGGCAAGTCCTTGTTGGTCGCCGCCACGAGGCGGAAATCGACCTTGACGGGCATCGCCGATCCAATCCGCGTCACCGCGCAATCCTCGAGCACGCGCAGCAGCTTCACTTGCTGATACAACGGCAAGTCGCCGATCTCGTCCAGGAACAAGGTGCCCCCGTCCGCCTGCTCGAAGTAGCCTTTGTGCGCGCCCACCGCACCGGTGAACGACCCCTTCGCATGACCGAAGAACAGCGACTCGAAAAGCCCGTCCGGAATCGCGCCGCAATTGACCGCGACGAACGGGCCGTCGCGATAGCGCGAGTGCTTTTCGTGCAGAAGCTGCGCGATGCGCTCCTTGCCCACCCCCGTCTCGCCGCGGATCAGCACGCTCGTGTCGCAATCGGCGAACGTATCGACCTCGTGCAGCAGCGCCTGCATGCACTCGGAATGGGCGACGAGCACGCTCGGCTCGGGCGCTTGCGCCGCATGTGCGCGCAACTGGGTCAGCAGCTTGCCCACCATGCCGCGCAGCTCGGCGCACGTGAAATCGAGCGGCAGCACATGCGAGTACTCGGGCGGGTACGTGGCGGGGTCGCGCTCGCGCGGCAGCGCGCCCACCCAAATCACCGGCATGCCGGTATGCGCCTGCCAATCGCGCAGCTTGGCGCCGCTGGCGCCGATCACGCTCACGCTGATGACGGCTAGCGACGCGCGCGAGACGCTGCGCTCGGGGGCGTTCGTCATATCGTCGGCGCGGATCACGTCGACGTCGAAGCTCGACATGCAGCGCACCACGCGCTCGACGATGTCAGCCTTGCCCTCCCAGACATAAATGTCCAGTTCCTCGATCGTATGGCCGGTTTTCATCGTTATTAGGGATCCTAAACATCAATAGACCAATTTCGACACGCCGCAGGTCAGCGAGAGATCGTGGACGGTCGCGACGCCGACTTGCGCGCCGAGCAGCTGCAGTAGCGGATCGACGGCCGCATCGAACCCCGAGAGCAACTGGCCCAGCGCGGGAGTCAGCACGGTGAGCAGCGCGTCCACGAGCGGACCGACCGGCAGCGACAGCGCGCCGAGCAGCGTCACGTTCAACGCGTCGGGTTGGGCGAGGGACGCGGCGAGGCCATCGAGCCCATTGGCCAACACGCCGCCGACGGCGTTCGAATTGGCGCTTTGGTACGCGCCGTCGGTCGGGGTCGCGCCCACGAAGGTCAGCGTCGTGGCGGACGACGGCGGCACGACGGCGGGCAGCGCGGCGTTGGCCGTGACGGTGACGACGTTTGCGACGTTCACGAGCGTCGCGGGCCGCGTGCACGAAAACGGCTGCGACGCCGAGAGGTCGGTGGGCGGATCGCCCAGGCAAAGATTCGCCAAGCCTGGTTGCACGCCGATCGTCGAGGTGCTGGCCGCCTGCGTCGCCGCACAGTTCGTCGCCTGCAACCAGGCCGTGCCGGGCGCGACCTCGAGCGAGAGCGGCACATGCAGGAGCACGCCGCCGATGACGGGCAGCGCCGGCGTGCCGAGCGTTACGTCGAGATAAACGCGGACCTGCGCGGTACTCGCCTGCGTGCGCCAGCGTTGCTTGACCGAATCGACGCCGGCTTCGCCGACGGCCAACACGGGCGGCTCGACGATCTGCACCTTCAGCGTCGCGCCGAAGCCGGCGATCTGAAGTCCGGTCGCCACGTCGATGGGCGGTTGCCCCGCCTTGGCGATCTCGGCCGCGACGAGCAGCGCATCGAAGGGGCTGATCGTCGCGTCGAGCGCGCTTTGGCCATCGGCCGCGCCGAGCGCGATCACGCCGTGGCCGCCCTGCTCGCCGCCGAGCGCGAACGAGACCGCATTCGCGGCGCCGCTGCTCCCCGCGATCGCCTGCAGTGTCGCCACGTCGGTTTGCAAATTCGCATCGGCAATCGATGTCGACGACAACGCCGTGACCATCAAACGGGCCAATTGCTCGACGTTCACCTGCGTGGCCAGCAACTGGTCGACGGTGCCGACGCCGGCCGCCGCCATCAGATCGCGCATCCGCACGCGCGCGTTCGCTAGCGATTCGTACGAGGCAACGGATACATTCACATCGGCACCCAGCAGCGCGTTGAGCAACGCCCCCACGAGGCCACCTTGCAGTTGCGCGAGCGTGGTACCCACGGTAAACGCGCCGAGATTCGTCGCCTCGGCCGTTGCGCTGGCGCTCATCTGCCGCGCCGGGCCGAGAAAGAAATACGGCACGCTACGCGTCGCCGTCACTTGGACCGCGTTGAGCGGCGTCGCCGCACTCGTCGCGGCAAAATAGCTGGGGGCGGCATTGGCGCTCGTATCCCAACGTCCGCACACGACGCTCATCGATTGGCCCGCCGCATCGGTCGAAAAGCCGTTGGCCGCCGCGTTCGCCCGCGCGATGGCCGTCGGCTTCGCGCACGCGTCGTCCATGGTCTGCGCCGCGGCCAAGGCCGCGAGATCGGCCGTGCGCTGCAAGGCGCGTCGAGCGAAGAACGCGTTGCCCACGTCGAGCGCACCGAGCGATGCGATCACGACCGTCATGAACAGCGCGACGATCGGCGCAATCGTGCCGCGCTGAGCGCGACGCATCGGCCGCTTCGGAACGAGCGGCAAACCGGCGCTCGCATGGCGCATGAGGGCGCGCGGCACGATCACGGGAGCGCTCAGTTGTCACCCGGCGGCGCAATCGCCCCGGATCCGGCGTTCCACCGATCGAAGCGTGCCGCCCCGCTCTCGCCCGAGAGCGTCGAGCCGAACGACTCCGGGATTTTCGTGCGGAACGAGTCCATATAGCGCTCGTAAGCCAACGTCGCTTGGGCACCCGGCATCGGCAACGCGGGCGCCGCCGCGGCGTTCGTGCGCTGCAACTCGAGCCACGAACGTGTGCTCTGCCCGATATCGGCGGCGCCCCGTTTTGCGCCCAGTTTTGCGCCCGACTGTGCGCACGCTTCGACCGCGGCGCCTAGGCCGGCCGCGATGAGCATCACGACGATCGCGACGCGCGCTCGCCGATTCGTGACGGGGTTTCGTCGATACATCGCCTCTCCTTCGTTACGGGCATTCATCGATCGCTGCGCCCGGAAATCGTTTGCACGTCCGCGGGATCGCGCGCCGCGATCGGATCGTTCTTGGGATCGCTCTTGAACTCACGCGCGGCGCGCGCGACTTTCGCCGCATCGTCATGCAGGGCCGAACGCACTGCAGGCGTGAACTGCCGCGCGTCCATCAACGCGCGCGCTTGCTTCACTCGACCCTGCGCCAGCAATAGCAACACGACGTTCGCCTGTACGCGGGCGTTGCCCGAATCGAGCTCGGCCGCTTGCATCAGCGGTACGCGCGCACCCGCCACGTCGCCCTCGCGCAGCCGCGCATAACCGAGATCGGACAGTGTGGCGGCATCGGTGGGCGCGAGCGCAGCCGCTTGCTGCAACGCGCGGCACGCACCTCGGAAGTCCCCGGCGGCGCCGGCAAGCAAGCCCAGGCCGTGGTAGCCGCTCGCCGCGAGCGATGTCGGGAGCAACGCCCGATAGGCATCCGCGCTCGCGGCGCTCTGGCCCGTTTCGCGCAGCGCCTGCGCCCGCAGCAAGGTCGAATCGGGCGTCACGCCATACTGCTTTTCGTAGGCGTCGATATGCGCCAGCGAGGCGTAGTAGAGCCCCTGCCGCTGCATCCGGTCGATCAACGCGAGGTACATACCCGGCGTATCGGGCGCCGGGTCCTTTTCAGCCACGGACTGCGCCGCCGCGCGTTCCGCCTGTACGCCGGCACCGTAACCGGAGGGCTTGAACGCGCAGGCGGCGCACGAGATGACGAGCGCCGCGGCGAGCAAGGCGCGTGGCCGCGAACGCGTCCGGCCCACCCGGATCGCCGGACGATCATGGATCATTCGATTCATCGCCTCGTTCATCGCCTCGTTCATCGATTCGTTCAATCTCTCTGTGGAACCCGGCATTGGTTTGCGGGCCGGCCGCCGCGCTCGATCTTTATCGATGCACACCGGCCAGCGACCGGATCACCGCCAGCAAACCAGGGCCGGCCGTCACGATCAACAGCGCCGGCAAAAGCGTCAAAATCATGACGCCGGTCATCTTGACCGTTAGTTGTCCTATCTTTTCGCGCAACCTCGCGCGCCGCGTCTCGCGCAACCGATCGCCGAACTGTTTCAGCGGTTCTTGCACCGCGCCCCCGTGCCGATCGACCTGGATCATCAGCCGCACGACCGCGCGCAAATCCTCGTTGTCGAAACTGGCCGCCAAACGCTGCAGCGATTGCTCGCGCGTCCGTCCCGCCACGAATTGACGCTGCGCCAATTCGAGCTCCCCCGCGAGCACCGGCAGCATCGCGCGGAAATCGTTGATCGTCACTTGCAGGCTTTGGTCGAGCGACAGACCCACCCCTTGCAGCAGGCGCAGCAAATCGACGAGCACCGGCATTTCGTCGGCCACCGCGCCGCGGCGCCCGGCCGCGCGCCGCCCCAGCGCGAATTTGGGCACCATGAAGCCGATCGTGAAAGCCGCCGCGACAAAAGCGATGCGGTATGCACCCGGTACGTCGGCGCCCCATAGCCAACCCGCCAAAGGCGGCGCCGCCAGTGCGCAAGCCAGGCGCGAGAGCAGAAACAGTCCCCGCGCGTTGATGTCGACGAACCCGCATTGCTCGATGAGGCGCCGGTCTTCGGCCGCGACGACTTGCCTGCCCAGCGGCGTATCGAGCCATCGCGCGCCTGCTTGGCCGCAGCGCGCCCGCCATGCCGTCAGTTGTTGGGCGATCGTCCTGGGCGGCGCAGCCAGCGGCGGCGCACCGGGCGCACCGGCCTCGCCGCGTTGCGCCGTGGCCGGCGCCGTCATATAGCGAGCCTGCGGCACAGCGCCGAGCGGCACGCCGCCAGGCGCCGCGCGTGCGTCGGTCTCGGCGCGTGCCGCCGCCATCGCCGCACGCCGCTCGAGCGCGTTCTCGAGCGTGCGGGCTCCGCGCCGCGCGGCCTTCAGGCGGTTCACCGCAACGTAAGCGAGCAACAGGCATCCCAGTGCGCCGAGCGCGAGTGCCAGCGCCATGATTCGATCGGCTCTCATCGCTCATGCCCTCAACCGAGTCATGCGATACAGCAGATAGCCCCCGACGGCCTGCAAAGCGAACGCGAGACAAATGAGGCGGCGCCCGTCGGCGTCGCCCCACATCGCCTGGAAATACGTGGGGTTCGTCGCCACGAGGAACCCTCCGATCAGAATCGGCAGCGCGACGAGCACCCAGGCCGACAGCCGCGTCTCCGCCGACATCGCGGATAGCTCTCGCTCGGCCTGTTCGAGATCGCGCATGAAAGCCGACATCCGCTCGAGCATGACATCGGCCCGTCCCCCGTATTTGACCGACAAGCGCAAGACCGCCCCGACGAACTCGAACTCGCGCGTTCGATAGACGATCGCGACGTGCGCGAGCGCGCGATCGATCTCCGCACCGGCTCGCATCATGCGCGAGACGTGGTCGAGACATTCGCGCAACGGCGCCTCGGTGCTTTTCAACGCTGCTTGGAACGCGGCCGGCACGCTGTTGCCGAGCGTGACGAGGCGCACGATGCCGTCCAAAAACGCGGGAAGCTGCGTGACGATCGCGAGCCGCCGCCGTTGCGCGCGCGCCGTCACCGCGAGCGCGACCGCCGCGGCCGATGCGACCGCGGCGGCGCAAGCCGCCACGACGCTCACGCGTACGCCGATCCATACGACGCCGAGCGCGATACCCGCCGACGCGATCGCCACAGGCTTGCCCGCGCCGGCCAACCCGGCGCGCACCGCAAGATGCTCGAGCACCTCGGGCCAAAACGGCACCGCCTCTTGTCTTGCGCGTTCCACCTGCGGCGGCGCGGACGCGGCCTTGCCGGACATCGGCACGCTGGCCGCCCCCCCGGCTCCGGACGCGAGCACACGGCGCTCGACGAAGCGTTCGATCGTGAGCCGGCGCTGGCTGCGCGCGGCGCGTTGCCAGAGCATCAGCGCGAGCGCCGCGCACACCAGCGCCACCGCCAACAATGCCGCCACGCCTTCAGACACGGAATCCTCCTTGCGAGAAGCCGTCGTCGAAGCTCGCGCCGAGCACGCTTCTGAAGCGCGCGAGCTTCGGCGAGTGCGGGTGAATGCCGAGCGACACCCAATGATCGAGCTCATCGCCGTCCTGTCCCGCGATGGGTTCGTAGCGATACAACTCTTGCGTCGCGATGATCGTGTCGGAAAGACCGGTGACCTCGGTAACCGACAAGATGCGCCGCCGTCCATTGGAAAGCCGGCCGATTTGCACGATGAAGTCGATCGCATTGGCGATCTGCCTGCGCAAGCTCGATTCCGTGCCTTGAAAACCTGCGAAACCGGCCAACATTTCGAGCCGATAGAGGCACTCGCGCGGCGAGCTGGCATGCACCGTACCCATCGAGCCGTCGTGCCCCGTATTCATCGCTTGCAACATCTCGAGCACTTCGCCGCCGCGCACTTCGCCGACGATGATGCGATCGGGCCGCATCCGCAGCGTATTGCGCAGCAAGTCGCGAATCGTGACGAGCCCCGAGCCGTCGAAGCCGCCGGGCCGGCTCTCCAGACGCACGACGTGCGGATGATTCAACGACAGCTCGGCCGTATCCTCGATCGTGACGACGCGCTCCGGCTCGGGGATATGAAACGCCAGTGCGTTCAAAAGCGACGTCTTGCCCGAGCTCGTTCCGCCGGAGACCAGCACGTTGCAACGCGCCGCCACGGCCGCCTCGAGCAGCGCGCCGATTTCGGCGTTGTACGTTGCGTTCGCCAATAGATCGGATGGCCGCAGCGGATCTTTGCGGAACTTGCGAATCGAGACGACGGGCCCATCGATCGACAGCGGCTCGATCACGACGTTCACGCGCCCGCCGTCGGGCAGGCGCGCATCGACCATCGGGTTGGATTCGTCCAAGCGCCGGCCGATCGGCGCGAGGATACGCCGCACGATGCGCAGCAAATGCGCGTTGTCGGCGAAGCGCACCGGCATCTTCGTCAAGATCCCGTGGCGCGACACGTACACGTCGCGGTAGCCGTTGACGAGGATGTCTTCGACCGCGGGATCGCCGAGCAAGTCCTCGATCGGCCCGAAGCCCGCGAGCTCCTTCGTCAGCGCCTCGGCGATGAGCCTCACTTCGCTTTCGTTGATCGGGATTCTGCGAAGCCGCACGAAGCTGTCCATCTCCAGATCGACGAACTGATTGATCGCCGTGCGCGACCAGCGGCCGAACTCCGCCCCGAGCTCCTCGATACGCGTGAGCAAATGCTCGTGCGCCGCGTTCTTGATGTCCTGGAACTGCTGCGTGTGCGCGAACGAGGAAGCATCGTCGGCAAATTCGATTTCGTTTGCCATCGTCTATGACCGCTTCGGTGGAAGGTGGAAAAATCGCGTCAGGCGCATCGATCGAGCAGGCGCGGCCGGCTCGTCGCACGAACCCGCCTCGCCCTGCGCGAGATCGTCGGCGGCGGGCGCGATACGCTCGGCAAGCGCGTCGACCGCGCGCACGTATGGATCGCGCTCGGCCGTATCGATCAGCAACTTGCCCTGATTGGCGGCTTGCAGCAGCGGCACGCGCCGCGACGGCAGCGTCGCGACGAGCGGCAAGGCAAGACGCGCCGCGATCTGTTCGGCGGTCAGCCCGAGGCGCGCGTCGTATTTCGTCACGACGAGGCCGATGCGAGCCGTGTCGAACTGCACCGCGGCCAACTCGCGCAGCAACTCGACAGCCGATACGAGCGAGGCGATCGCGGGGTCGCAAACGAGCCAGACGTCGTCCGCGGCCTGCGCGACCTGCGCGACGAACTCGTGATTGGAAAAGCCGCCGAGGTCGACGACTTGATGATCGAAAAACGTCCGCAAACGCGCGAGCAACGCCACGGCCGACGCATACGACACCGTGCGCAACGACGCGAGATCGGGCGCGAGCGCCGTCAAGGCGAGCCCGCTTGCGTGCCGCGCGAGCGCCGTGTGGACGAACGTCTCGTCGAAGCGGCCTAGGTTGCGAACCGCTTCGACGAAGTCGAATTCGCTTCGTGTATCCAGATAGAGCAAGCCGTCGCCGGCGGGCAATCCCAGATCGATGAGCGCCGCCTGGCGCCGCGCGCGGGCGCCGCGCTTGTGGACGAGTACGCTCAAATGCGCCGCGAGCGTGGACACGCCGACGCCCACGCGCGCGCCGAGCAGCACCGTGAGCCGGCCATGGCGCGCGGGCAGACGCGCGGTGTGTTCGAGCGCTTCGCGCGCGATTCGCGCCGCCTCCTGCGCGCCGCCCGCCAGATCGACGAAGTCGCGTACGCCGGCGCGCAGCGCGGCGATCGCGCCCTCGGGCTGCGCGAGCCGGCCCACCGCGATGATCGGCACCTGCGGCGCCAACGCGCGCACGGCCTGCACGGCCCGCGTAGCGGAATCGATTAGGGCTCCTGAGAAATCGACGAAAACGAGCGACGGCCGCAGTGCAGCGACGCGTTGCGCGAGCGCGGCCGGATCATGCGGCGCGCTTTGCACGGCGCCCGTCGTGGCAAGGGCATCGCCGAGCCAACGCGCGCTGCCCTCCTCGCTCGTCGCGAACACGAAGTGGCGGGCGATCGTGCACTCGCCTTCATTCAACGATGGCGCTCTTGCGTTCATGGTGCACCTCCTCGTGCGTCGCCTGCATCGCACTGGTTGCGGGCGCGCGTCATCGCGAGAACCCCGGACCGGCATCGCGCGAGAGCGCGCCGCCCAAGTACGAGCGCCACACGGCGCCGTCGCGCTGCTCGGAGCGCTCGCCGGGCGTCGCCGGCAACGCAGCGTCCTTCGCGAGCGGCGAGACGAGATGCGGCGTCACGACGATCACGAGTTCTTTGTCGTTTTGCTGATAGTTCAACTGTTTGAAGAAAGCGCCGATGATCGGCAAATCGCCGAGCAACGGAACCTTGTTGACGTTCGACATCGTTTCCCGATCGATGAGCCCGCCGATGACGAAGCTTTCGCCGTCGCCGAGCTCAACAGTCGTGTCGGCGCGACGCGTCGTAATCGCCGGCACGGATACGCCGTTGATCGTCACGGCGTTTTGAAAGTCGAGTTGGCTCGCCTCGGGGGCGACCTTCAGCGCGATGCGTTGCGCGCTCAGCACCGTGGGCGTCAACGTCAAGCCGACGCCATAGGGTTTGTAGTCAATGGACGTCGTACCGAGCGCCTGGGGAACGGGCACGGGGATCTCGCCGCCAGCGAGGAAACTCGCGCTTTGTCCCGAGAGCGCGACGAGCGTGGGTTCGGCCAGCACCCGCGCGAGGTTGTTGCTCTCCATCAAGCTCAAATCGGCGAATAGGCCGCGCCCCGCCGAATTGAGCACGAGATTGAAAGCCGACGCGATCGGCGCGGTGCTCGTCACTTGGAAGCTCGATGTGCCGCCACCCGAGACCGAGTTCAAGCCGGAAGGCGCAAACGTGCCGAACGAAAAACCGTTGCTCTGCTTGAACAAGTTCAAGCCCGCTTGTTTCAGTACCGTGCGACTGAATTCGACCACGCGTACGTCGACCTGAACGACACTGCGCGTGGCGACGCTCGACTCGTCGACGATCGTGCTCGAATCGGCGCTCTCGCCCTTGCCTCCGCCAGCGAGCCCGCTTTGTGCCGTTCGCGCATCGCCGTGCCTCGCGCTCGCGCGGCTGCCTGCGTTCGCCGCGAGGCGCGCGAGATCCCTGCCGCGTTGATGCGCCTCCATCGTCGGCGCGTCGCCCGACACGACCACGTCCTGTCCATAAGTTTCGACATTCGGAACACCGTTGCCCGCGAGTGCCGCCGCGGCGGCGGGCTGCACGACGAGCGTCAACGTTCGCGGCGCCGGCCGGCCCTGCTCCCAGAGCAACAGGCTCGTGCGCCCCGGCGCTTTGCCGATCGCGAGTATGCCCCCGCGCCCATCGCCATCGCGAATCACGAGGACGTCGGCGACAGCCGGATCGGCCACCGCCACGCGCGCCAGACGCGTTCCCGGTTCGATCTGCCGTTGCTCGCCGACCGAAAGTGCAATCGTCGAGGGCGCACGAGATTCGAGCGGGCGCGCGCGATCTCCCGCGGCGCACGCCGCATCCGGCAAGCCGTATAAGAAGAGCGCGAGGCAACACGCCGCTATGAGAAGCGCCGCGCTCCGTTTCACTATCGCTGCTTGGTTCGCCATGTCTTCGATGGCCCTCGCCTTAGGCCTTTTCTTGTTGCCGATCAATTGCCGAGCGTTTGCGCTTGGCCGCCTCGTATGACTTCGATGCCGACACCGGCATACGTGCGCTTGCGCGGCGCTAGCGGTTGTTCGGGTACGCGCAAGCGCACTCGCTCGCGCGACAGCTCGCTCAGCGAAACCCCCGCGGCCGCCTGCACCGAAGGGGGCTCGGCGGCGACGCGCGCAGCGCTCACGCGTCGCGCACCTTCGTCATTCGCTGCGTCGCCGGGCTCGATCGCATCCTCGTCGTGCGGGTTGCGCAGCGCCAGCACGATATGGCCGGCGCTGTCGGCCAATGCAAGCCGATCGACCTCGGCTGTCGGCACCGCCAACACCGCGGTATGCGCGCCCACGCCGAACTGCGCGGGATTGCCCGCACCCGAGACCGTCGTGCCGAACGCAAGCACGCGCACACGCGAGAGCAGCAGGCGCGTTTGCGACTGCGTGATCTCCGCATGCGGCCCAGCGCTCATGCCGTCACGTTTGAGCGTCAGGAAAACATCGACGAAGTTGCCGGGGCGCACGCGTTCGCCAACCGAACTCGCCTCATCGACGTGAATGGCCACGGCGCGCTCGCCCGGCGCCACTTGTTCCGCGAAACCCGACGACAACTGTCCCTCGAGCACGGGCACGTTCGCGCCGATATCCGTGAGCGGCACGCGCCGCGCAACGAGCGCGGTATCGGCGAACGCGCCGCTCGGACGCACCGGCAGCATGACGACGCGCAGGTCGCCGCCGGCGATCGCGGTGCCGGCCGGCAACAGATGCGTGGCGATCACGACCGGAAACGTCGCCGGCACCGCTTGCGCCTTGACGACGGCGGGTGCCGCGCTCGGGCGCCGGCTCAATGCCCACGCATAAAACGCCAGCAGCAGCGCGGCCGCGATCAACGCGATCGCCACCGTCTTCGTGATGTTCAGATGCCTCATGCTTGCGTCCTCGCGAAGCTCCAACTCCAACTCCAACTCCGACGCGGCGCGAACGCCGCGCCACGCGCGCCGATGCGTACCCTAGACCGGCGTGCGCTCACAGCACGTTCTCCGGATTGAGTTGCACCGTCGCGGCGCTGGACAACGTTTGCGGTAGCGCGAGCCCTATGAGCGGCAATTTCGGTACGAGCGGGTGATTTGCATAGTCATAGGTCAGCGTGATCCGCATGCACGACATGGCGCTGTCGTAACTGCATCCTTGCACCTGCGATGCGCATTGCGCGTATGCGGCCAGCCAGCCTGTCGATTGATTTGCCACCGTGCACGCGTTGCCGCCGCGCGCCGCGAGCGCGGCCGCAACGCTGCTCGCGCTCTGATAGTTGAGCGCTGCGCGTGCGCCCTCCTCCGCGGCCAACGTGAGGTTCTGCTCGGCGACGAACAACACGCTGTAGGTCACGATGCCGTACAGCACCAAGAACAACAGCGGGAAGACGAGCGCGAACTCCACGGCCGCGCTGCCGGAGCAGCGCATGCGCGCGCGCAACGAACGGGTCGCACGCATCAATGCACCGCCCCTTGCAAGGCGCCGCCCAACAGATGAAGGGATGCGGCGCCCACGAGCAAGGCCGCATAGGGCGTCGCACGGCGAGTACCGATCTCGAACGCCGGTTGCCCATTGCGCCAAGGCGACCAGCGAACGCCCGAGCAGGCTCGCCACCGCTCGCTTGCGAGCAGCGTGAGCGCATGCACGGCCGCCGCGAGACTCGCGGCCACCCACAATCCGAGCAGCGGACCGGTCCCGCACCATGCGCCGAGTACGGCGAACACTTTAACGTCGGCGGCGCCCATCAGGCCGAACGCGAAAAACGGCAGCAGGGCCGCGCAGCCCACAAGCGCACCGAGGGCCGCGGCGGCGGGCGCAACGCCGAACGGCGCCGCGTGCACGGCGGCGCAAGCGAACGCGGCCGCGGCGCCAACGGCGACGAGCCGGTTCGCCACACGACGCGTGCGGCAATCGAACCAAGCGACGAGTGCGGCCCAAACCACGAATACAGCACTTGAAAGCAGCATGCGAATTTTGAAAAGCCCGAAAATGTTCGAATCGATCCATGCCGATTGCCGAAGCAATCAGCACATACAAACGCTCTCGAGAAATGCCTAAATCGGCTATTTAATATTTAGTTACAACTCGCGCCATCACGTCTTGATAGCGGCGGCGACGGTGGTGAACACCGCTTGGATATTCGTGCTGACGGAGCCGACCACCGTGGCGATGGCGGCTGCGATGAGACCGGCGATCAGTGCATATTCGATGGCGGTGACGCCACGGTCTTCGATAAGGAAACGCTTGACGAGCTTGTTCATGATGCCCCTCGAAAAATCGACGAACGTCGCGCGGGATTGGCTCGCCGGCATGCAACGAAAGGTCGGAGCAAGCTTCGTTGCCCGACTGAGTGCACTTCGTGATAAGGCTTCGTTGATGTGCCGTTCGCCCGCAATGCGACTATGGCAGTGCGTTTTAGTAATGAACTGCGAGTGATGTATCGATAACGTCCTCCTTGGCCGGTCGGCATTGCTTTTTGTCTTATGGCCGATGCGCGTTGACGATGCGTTTTCACTACAGGGCGACTCTACCCTCATCGACGGCGCCTTGTGATCGCTTTCGAGTTAGGGCAAACGATAGTTTAGATTAGGTCTACTAATTTTCTTAGTCGCCCATTACAGCCCCTTCGCCCCGGCATTAACCCGCGCGGGCCGATGTCACGTTACGGCCGCGGCGGTAACAACGCAGCCCACTCGTTACGTTACGTGCGCTTCGTGCCGCCCTCGCCCGTGCCATCGCACGCGGCATTGCTCGTAAGCCTCATCCGCCCGCGCTTGCCGCGGCAGCGCTGACGTCATCGACATTCGCACGCCGCTTCCTATATCTCGTACGCCGCGCGTACCCGCGTTGGCACGCCCATTGCAGAGCTTGCGCCCGCAACCAATCCGATAAACGAAAAGCGAGGAGCAGCAATGAACACACGGAAGCAAGACGGGGTTTTGCGCAAGACATGGTGTGCGGCAGCGGTCGCGACGATGCTGGCGCTGACGGCCTGCGGCGGATCGGGCACGCTGAGCCAAGGCCTCGGGTCGGGAGGCGGAGCGGGCAGCACCGCCGCGACGAGCGGAGGCACTACCGGGGCCGGTGCGGGGGCCGGCGGCAGCGGTGCTACCGGCACGAGCGGCACGAGCGGCACGAGCGGCTCCAGCACGAGCGGCGGCACGACAAGCACCGGCACGAGCGGCACCGCGACGGCCAACGCGATCGGTCAGACACTGGGAGGCGGCGGCGACATCGTCAGCGCGACGGGCTCGACCGTCTCGAGCCTAGGTACCGTCATCGGTCAACAATCGTTGCCCGGCACGAACCCACAAACCACGCAAGCCGCCGGCGCTGTCGTGCAAAGCGTCGGCGCGAGCGTATCCGCGCTCGGCAACGGCATCTCGCAAGGACTCGGGCAGCTCGGCGCCACCGGCGATCCGATCGGCACGACCCTCGTGAGCGCGGGTCCCGCGGTATCTCAGTTGGGCAATGCCGTCACGAGCGCGGGGACGCTCACGACGAGCTTAGGCGCAAGCGGTCCGCTCTCGCCGCTCGCCCCCCTCACCTCGCCGCTCGGCGGTGCGCTCAGCACGCTCGGCAACGCGATTGCCGCGGGCGGCGCGACGCTCGGCAACACGCTGGCGAGCGGCGCCGTTCAGCAAGTCACCGAGCCGCTCAGCAGCGCGATCGTCCCGATCACGTCCACGCTTGCGTCGACGACGCAAACGGTCGGGATGACGAGCGGCGCGGGGCCGCAGCTTGCCGGCTTGCTGGGCACCGCCGGCGGCGCTCTGAAGCAAGCGGGCAGCGCCGTCGCCTCGGCGGGCGGCAATCCCGTCACGAGCGGCGTCGGCAACGTCCTCGCCTCCACCGGCAACGCAACCGCCTCGCTCGGCGGACTCGTCACGGGCACCGGCACCGCCAATCCGCTCGCGCCCGTCACCGGCTTGGTCTCGACCGTCACCGGCACGCTTGCGACGGCAGGCGGCACCGGTACGTCGACCGGTCCGCTCGCGCCCGTCACAGGGCTCGTTTCGACCGTTACCGGGGCCGTCGGCACGACGGGCGCCACGAGCACCGGCAGCAGCAACGCATTGGCGCCGGTGACCGGTCTGCTCAATACCGTCACCGGTGCATTGACAGGCGCCGGCAGCGCCGGCGCCACGGGTTCGAACCCATTGGGCGGCCTGACCTCGCTCACCAGCGGACTCACCGGATCGCTCGCCAAGAAATAACGCCCAGCCCACGAGGAGCACATCATGTCCAAGAAACAGCAACGCCTGATCATCGAAGCGGCCCGCACCAATGCGACGTCGCTGCGCGCGCCGTTCACCGCCTTCGCCGTCGCCTATCTGCTGTCCGCCTGCGGCGGCAGCGGATTGACGGCGCCACCCGCCGCGTCCTCGGCGGGCGGCACGGTCACGCCGACACCCTCACCCAACCCGACGCCGGCCGCCAACTCGACCTCGGGCGCGCTCACGACGCTCGGCTCGACCGCGGGCGACCTCGGCTCCACCATTTCCTCCACGTCGGTCCCCGGCGTCGATCCGGCGGTTACGCAGGGCGTGGGCGGCACGGTATCCGCGACGGGCGGCGTCATCAATGCGGCCGCCAACGCGCTCAGCAGCGGTCTCGGCCAAATCGGCTCGACGCCCGACCCGGTCGGCACCACGGCCGCCGGACTCGGCACGACCGTCGGTGCGACGGGCGGCGTCATCGCCGGCGTCGCGTCCACCGTGAACGCGCTCGGCACCGGGCCGTTGGCACCGCTCGCCCCCGTCACGACCCCGCTCGCCGGCGCACTCGACACGGCGGCCAACGGGGTGAGCGCCGGCGGCCAAGTCTTGGCGAATACGATGTCCTCGTCCGCCGTGCAGCAAGTCACCCAGCCCCTGAGTTCGGCCATCACACCGCTCGTCGTGACGCTCGGCCAACAAACCCAGGCGGTTGGAACGACGAGCGGCGTCGGCGCGCCCCTGTCCGGCGCGCTCGCCCAAATCGGCTCCGCCGTGCAAAGCGCCGGGGCGCAAGTGGCCGGCGCTTCCTCGAATCCATTGGCGGCGGATGTGGGGCATCTCGTCTCGAGCGTCGGCAACACCGTGACCAACGCGGGCGGGCTCGTGAATCCGAACGGCCCGAACGGCGCCGCACCGATTCCCGGCCTCATCACGAGCCTCGTGGGCAGTTCCACGGCAACCGTTCAACCCGGTGGCTCGTCGGCGGGCACGGGCGGCAGCGGCCCGCTCTCCTCGCTGACCGGCGCACTCGGCGGCGCGAGCCCTCTGTCTTCCGTGACCGGCGCGCTCGGCTCGAGCGCCGGCACCGGCCCGCTTTCCTCCTTGACGGGTGCGCTTGGTTCCATCGGCACCACCGTCGGCGGCGCGCCGGGCTCCACTGGCTCGACGAGTTCCACGACCGCCACCGGTTCGCCGACGAGCGGCGTGAGCTCGCTCTTCGGCGGTGGACTTCCGCTCGTCGGCAAGCTCCCGTAACCGCCGCATTCGATACGCGGGCCGAGCGAGCGGCCCGCGTGCCCCGCGTCCGATGCGTGCCGAGCATCGAACGCCAACGCACGCGCGGAAAAGCAAAACAACAAGAGGCGATCCGACCGGGATCGCTCATCGATCGGCCAACGAGGAACACACAATGATTAGGACACCAAACCATTGGCTTTGGCTCGCCGTTGCCGCCGCGGCCGCGAGCCCGGCCATCGCTCAAACGAGACCGCCCGCGAGCGGCAACCCGCTCGGTGCGCTTCCCGAGATTCAAACGCCTAGCCGCGCACCGAACGTCAGTCTTCGGATCGAGCCGAACGAGGCGCAGTTGCAGCGATTGCTCGACACGCACCTCACGCCGAGCGCGTTCCAGATCGAGGGCGTCAAGGCGATCGCGTTCGCGGACGTGGCGCGGCATTTCTCGCCGCTCGTCGGCAAGGACATCACGATCGGCCAGCTCGTCGCGGCGGCCGACGAGGTGACGCGCCTTTATCAAAACCGCGGCTACGCGCTCTCGTTCGCCTTCGTTCCGGCGCAGACCTTCGCGAACGGCGCTGTTCGCATTACGGTGGTCGAGGGCTACATCTCGAGTGTCAACGTCACGGGCAACCCCGGCCACACGGAGCGCCGGATTCGCGCGATCGCCGATCACATCCGCAACGAACGCCCGCTCAAACGCGCGAGCTTCGAACACTACGTCAATGCGCTGGGGCTGCTGCCCGGCGTGAAAATCGCCGCGACCGTTCAGCCGCCGAAATCGACCGACGGCGCAACGTCGCTCGATTTGAGCGTCGAGCGCAAAGCGTTCAACGTCGCCACCGGGATCGACTTCCACCATCCGGGCGTGCAAGGGCTCGTGACCGTGACGGAAAACGGTCTCGCCTCGCTCGGCGAAGACCTCAGCGTATCCACGCTCGTGCCGAAAGGGCGCGACGATCAAACGTATTACGCCGCCAACGGAGCGTTGCCGATCGGCAGCGAAGGCTTGATCGGAAAACTGAACGCCTCGCACTATCGCGGCCATCCCGTCGACAATCCGGGGCTGCCGTCATACGTCAAACGCACGGTGGTCAACGACAAGCTCGGCCTCGCCGCGGCCTATCCGCTTCATTTGAGCAATGCGCGCAGTCTGCTCGGCACGCTCTCGGCCTACGCTTCGCACGACGAGAACCGTTACGAGAACACGCTGACCGGCGCCGCGATTGCGCTGCGCTCGCAGGTGCGCGTCGTGCAAGCTCAGCTCGACTATGTCGATACGCGCGCGGGACAAACGCGCCGCGCGAGCTTGAACGTGGCCAAGGCGTTCGATCTGCTGGGCGCCTCCAAGGCCGGCGAGTCGAACGTACCCGGCATCGTGCAAATCAATCCCGCTTCGCTCACGTTCGTGCGGACAGGTGCAAGCTTTTCGCAAACGAACGAATGGCCCTTCAAGCTCGCCACCACGATTGCGTTCACGGGCCAGTACAGCGCGGATTCGCTGCCCACGTCCGAGCAGATCGCTTTCGGTGCGCAGCGTTTCGCGCTCGGCTACGAGCCCGGCGAGGCGTCGGGCGACTCGGGCTTCGGCGCCTCTTTCGAGATCAATCGCGCGATCGCCGTCGGCGCCCGCTACATGCAGACCTTTACGCCTTACGCCGCCTGCGACATGGCGCGTGTCTACTTGCACACCGGAACGAGTGCGCCCAACAAACTCGCCTCGATCGCACTCGGATTTCGTATGACCGACAACAAGCATTACAACGTCGACCTATCGATCGCGAAGGCGGTGGGCGACGCGCCGATCGAAAGCCCGTCGCGCAGCCCGCGTTTGAACGCGACGTTCTCGTATCAGTTGTATTGAGTAGGCGAGCGGCCGCTAGCGGCTGTCCGCCCCTTCTGATTAGAGGTTCCACTATCAATTGAGCCGCACCTTTCGCGCGTATCCTGAGCGGATTCCGATAAGACGCGGATCGCCGCGCATCGAACGACAGACAGTTCATCACCAGGAGGAAGACATGACGCACTTCTCGCAGCACGCCAAACGGACGGCCTTGAACACCGTCAAACGCGCCGCCGTGGCCGGCGCTTTCTTCATGGCCGCCACCGCCGCATTCGCGCAGGGCACCGATACGCCCGTTGGCGTCTGGCAGACGATCGACGACAGCACGCATCAGCCGAAGGCGCTCGTGCAGATCTCGCAAAGCGACGATGGCACGTTGAGCGGCAAGGTGATCAAGGGCCTCGATCCGCACGACAAGCCGGGCAAGCTATGCACGGCGTGTACCGATGAGCGCAAGGACCAGCCGATCCTAGGCATGACCATCATCAAGAGCATGAAACAGGACGGCGAAAAGTGGGATGGCGGCAGCATCCTCGACCCGGAAAACGGGAAGGTCTACAAATGCAACATGCATCTCGAGGATGGCGGACAAAAGCTCGTCGTGCGCGGCTACATCGGCATTTCGCTGCTCGGCCGCTCGCAGACATGGATGCGGCAAGGGTCCGCGCAAGCGCAGAACTAACGCATCGAATGCGCGCCGGCTTGCACGCAATGCCGCTATGCGTTCATGCCAACCCCGGCATGAACGCGGTTTGCCGTCGCCGCGTTCGCCCTTTGTCGCATGACATCGACGCCCTCTAACTCACCAAGCACGTGCTAAGCGGCACGGCGCAGCGACGCGAGGTAAGTGAGCCTCGGCAAATCAACGGTAACGAATGCCGGCGACGTGGGGTTGCGTGGCTTGGCCGGACGTTTCTCCCGCATGCGTGCTTTCATCGTGTCGCACAGCGCCTCGCCGGCCTCGCCGTACAACCGCATCAATACCTGCTTGAACACCCCTGCCGAGTACCAACACGTGAAGCGCCGGTGACAGGTTTGATAGGCGGGATAGCGCTTCGGGATCGAAGCCCATGCCGCGTTGCTGTACATCACCCATAGCACGCCGTTGAGCACGGCACGCGTATCGGTCACGGGGCGCCCCCGGACCCGCCCGCGAGAGCAGAGTTCCGGGAAGAGCGGCAAGATACGCGCCCATTGTTCGTCGGTAATGTCGCAATAGGGCGTCATCCGCGCCTCCTTCTCCAAACGAGGAAAGGGCACGATATGCGCCCGAGCGGGCGCTGCCTATCGGAATACTCCTAAAGTGGAAGGCGCGGCACGACAGCGTCAAGTGAGCGACGTATCCACGATCCTGCGCGGCGTCTCCAGATACTCCTTCGATTGCATCTCCACGAGACGCGAGACGGTTCGGCTGAACTCGTTCGCCATGGGGCCTTCGGTGTACAACTCTTCGGCCCGCACGGCCGCCGAGATCAGCAGCTTGACCTTGTGGTCGTAGAACACATCGACGAGCCAAGTGAAGCGGCGCGCTTCCGAGGCCATGCGCGGCGACATTTGCGGAACGTCCGAGAGAATGACCGTGTGAAACCGCGTCGCCAATTCGAGATAGTCGTTTTGCGAACGCGGGCCGCCGCATAGCGTCGCGAAATCGAACCAGACGACGCCGTCGGCGCGTCGCAAGGCCTTGATCTCGCGCTTCTCGATATGGAGTATCGGGCTCTCGTCGGGCACCGCGGTCAGTTGCGCATAGGCCGCGCGCAACTCGCGATCGGCTTGCGCGCCAAGCGGCGTGTGATAGACGTTCACCTGGGCGAGCGTGCGCTGACGATAATCGACGCCCGCATCGACATTGAGCACGTCGAGATTGGCCTTGATCAGCTCGATCGCGGGCAGTAAGCGGTCCCGATGCAAACCGTCCGGATAGAGCGTATCCGGGTCGTAGTTGGAGGTCATCACGAACTGCACGCCGTTCGTAAAAAGCCGATCGAGCAAGCGATATAAAATCATCGCGTCCGCAATATCGGAGACGTGAAATTCGTCGAAGCAGATCAAGCGATACCGCTTGGCGATCCGCCGCGCGAGTTCGTCGAGCGGATCGGCTTGGCCTTTGAGCTCTTCGAGCACCCGATGCACTTCACGCATGAATTCGTGAAAGTGAATACGCGTCTTGCGCTGCACCGGCACGACCGCATAAAAGCTGTCCATCAAAAAGCTTTTACCGCGGCCCACTCCGCCCCACATATAGACGCCGCGCGGCAATTGCGGGTGGACGATCAGCTTGCGCAACGCGGACGAGCGGCGCGCCTTGTAGGCCACCCACTCCCCGTAGCACTGTTGTAGACGATCGACGGCCGCGCGCTGCGCCGCATCTGACGAGTAACCGCGTGTCTTGAGCTCGTGCTCGTAGTATTCGATGACGTTCATCGTGCAAATACAAAAAGAAAAAGGCGGGAGGGGTTCGCCCTGCCCGCCTTCATCGTGGCGTCTCGCTGCCGGTCTATCGGGTGTCCGTAGCCGGCGCGTGAGCGTTACTTATTGAGCGAGCGTTTGTCGACGTCGAGCGCCGCTTCGCGCATCACTTCGGACAGCGACGGGTGCGGATGGCAGATGCGGCCGATGTCTTCCGACGCAGCCTTGAATTCCATCGCCACGACGGCTTCGGCGATCAGATCCGACGCGTTCGCCGCGATGATGTGCACGCCGAGCAACTCGTCGGTCTTCGCATCGGCGATCATCTTGACGAAGCCGTCCGACTTCGCGATGCCGAGCGCGCGGCCGTTGATCGAGAACGGGAATTGCCCCTTCTTGATTTCGCGGCCTTCGGCCTTCAGTTGCTGTTCCGTCTTACCCACCCAAGCGATTTCCGGCTCGGTGTAGATGACCCACGGGATGCAGTTGTAATCGATGTGCGGCTTTTGACCGTCGATGACTTCCGCCACCAGCACGCCTTCGTCTTCGGCCTTGTGCGCGAGCATCGGTCCGCGCACGACATCGCCGATCGCGTAGACGTTCGGCACGCTCGTGCGGCAGTGATCGTCCACGTCGATGAAGCCGCGCTCGTTCGCCTTCAAGCCGATCGATTCGAGGCCCAGGTTGTCGGTATTCGGCACACGGCCCACCGACACGATCAGGCGGTCGGCGTCGAGCGTTTGCGCGTTGCCGTCCTTGTCCTTGTAGGCGATGGCGACGCCGTCCTTGGACGCCTTGACTTCGCCGATGCTCACGCCGAGGTGGATGTCGAGGCCTTGCTTCTTGAAGACCTTCGCCGCTTCCTTGGCGAGCGCTTCGTCGGCCGCGCCGAGGAACGCGGGCAGCGCTTCGAGCACCGTCACGTCGGCACCCAGGCGGCGCCACACCGAGCCGAGTTCGAGACCGATCACGCCTGCGCCGATGACGGCGAGCTTCTTGGGCACTGCATCGAACGCGAGCGCACCTTCGTTGTCGGCCACGATCTTGTTGTCGACCGGGACGTTCGGCAGGTGACGCGCCTTCGAACCCGTGGCAATGATGACGTTCTTGGCCGAGACGACCTGCGTCTCGCCTTCGCCGCTGACCTCGATCTGCACGGCGGCGTCGTTCTTGCCGACGAACTTGCCATGGCCCTTGAGCCACGTGATCTTGTTCTTCTTGAACAGGTATTCGATACCGCCCGTCATCTTTTCGACGATGCCGTCCTTGCGGGCCATCATCTTCGCGACGTCCATCTTCACGTCGCCCACGCTGATGCCGTGCACGTCGAGATGGTGCGATGCGTTTTCGAACTCCTCCGACGAAGCGAGCAGCGCCTTCGACGGAATGCAGCCCACGTTCAAGCAGGTGCCGCCGAGCTTGAGCGCACCGGCCGGGTTCTTCCACTTCTCGATACAGGCGACGGTCTTGCCGAGCTGCGCCGCACGGATCGCGGCGATATAGCCGCCCGGGCCCGCGCCGATCACGACGACGTCAAATTCTTGAGACATGACAATCCTTTTGAATGCGCGGCGGCGTGAGGCTCAGATACGCGCCGCCGCGGTTTCGGTCATTGCGATGGGGGCGCTCGCTCGAATCGAGCGAGCGCATGCGGCTTTTACAGGTCGAGCAGCAGGCGCGCCGGATCTTCGAGCGCGTCCTTCATGGCGACGAGCGAGAGCACGGCTTCGCGGCCGTCGATGATGCGGTGGTCGTACGAGAGCGCGAGATAGTTCATCGGACGGATGACGATCTGGCCGTTTTCGACGACCGGGCGCTCCTTCGTCGCGTGCACGCCGAGGATGGCCGACTGCGGCGGGTTGATGATCGGGGTGGAGAGCATCGAGCCGAACACGCCGCCGTTCGAGATCGAGAACGTACCGCCCGTCATTTCCTCGATCGAGAGCTTGCCGTCCTTGGCCTTTTGACCGAACTCGGCGATCTTCTTTTCGATATCGGCGAGCGACATTTGGTCGGCGTTGCGCAGGATCGGCACGACGAGGCCGCGCGGCGAACCGACGGCGATACCGATGTCGAAGTAGCCGTGGTAGACGATGTCGTTACCGTCGATCGACGCGTTCACGAGCGGGAACTTCTTCAGGGCATGCACCGCGGCCTTGACGAAGAACGACATGAAGCCGAGCTTCACGCCGTGTTCCTTTTCGAACTTGTCCTTGTACTTGTTGCGCAGATCCATGACCGGCGCCATGTTCACTTCGTTGAACGTCGTGAGGATGGCGTTGGTCTGTTGCGACTCGAGCAGACGCTCGGCGATACGCGCACGCAGACGCGACATCGGCACGCGCTGTTCCGGACGGTTTTGCAGCCATGCGTCGGCCGAAGCCGGTGCCTTCACGTCCGGCAGCGACGGCTTGGCCGGCTTCGCGGCCGGGGCGGCGGCGGGCGCGCGCGCGGCAGGGGCGCCTGCCGAGAGGACGTCGCCCTTCGTGATGCGGCCATCGCGGCCCGAGCCTTGCACTTGGTCGGCCGAGAGGTTCTTTTCGGCCATCAGCTTGCCGGCAGCCGGCGAAGCGATGCCGGCAGCGGCCGTGCTCGCCGTGGCGGCGGGCGCGGCAGCGGCAGCGGCCGGGGCGGCGGCAGCCGGAGCAGCGGCGGCGGCCGGCGCGGCGGCGGCGCCTGCCTTGCCTTCCGTGTCGATCTTCGCGAGCAGTTGCTCGGACGCGACCACTTCGCCGTCGGCGACGATGACTTCGGCCAACACGCCCGAATCCGGGGCCGGCACTTCGAGCACCACCTTGTCCGTTTCGATTTCGACGAGGATCTCGTCGCGCGTCACGGCCTCACCCGGCTTCTTCTTCCACTGAAGCATCGTGCCTTCCGAAACCGACTCCGAAAACTGCGGAACCTTGACCTCAACAATAGCCATTTGATCTTTCCTGAACTCTTTATCTGGTGTGGGAGGCAAACCGGATTTCGCGTCGCCATGCGACGCGGGAAAGCGCACTCGCGCTTTCCCGGTTCACCGTCAATCTAGTTATTTAGCGATCTGCGCGCTCTTGAGCCGGCCGAACGCGCCTTCGATCAGCGCCTTTTGCTGCTCGTAGTGTTTCGCGTAGTAACCGACCGCGGGCGAGGCCGAAGCCGGGCGGCCGCTGTACGCGAGCTTTTGCCCTTCCTTCATGCCTTCCTTCAGATGGTGCTCGATGTAGAACCACGGGCCTTGGTTTTGCGGCTCGTCCTGCACCCACACCACTTCCGTCGCGTTGTCGTACTTCTTGATCTCCGCTTCGAACTGCTTGTGCGCGAACGGATAGAGCTGCTCGATACGGACGATCGCGACGTCGTTCGCCTTCGCTTCGCGACGGTGAGCGATCAGATCGTAGTAGACGCGGCCCGAGCAGACGACGACACGCTTGACCTTCTTCGCATCGATCGTGCCGTCGACTTCGCCCAGCACCGGCTGGAACGAACCGTTAGCCAGTTCGGACAGATCCGACACGGCTTCCTTGTGGCGCAGCAGCGACTTCGGCGTGGCGACGATGAGCGGCTTGCGGAACAAGCGGATCATCTGGCGGCGCAGCAGGTGGAAGATCTGCGCGGGCGTCGTGGGCTGCACGACTTGCATGTTGTGCTCGGCGCACAGTTGCAGGTAGCGCTCGATACGCGCCGACGAGTGCTCGGGGCCTTGGCCTTCGTAGCCGTGCGGCAACAGCATCGTCAGACCCGACACGCGGCCCCACTTCACTTCGCCCGAGGAGATGAACTGGTCGATCACGACTTGCGCGCCGTTGGCGAAGTCGCCGAACTGCGCTTCCCAGGCGACGAGCGTGTTCGGCTCGGCCGTCGAGTAGCCGTATTCGAAGCCGAGCACGGCTTCTTCGGACAGCACCGAATCGATCACCGTGAACTTCGCTTGGCCGTCGGCCACGTTTTGCAGCGGAATGTACGTGCCGTCGTTCCAACGCTCACGGTTTTGATCGTGCAGCACCGCGTGACGGTGCGTGAACGTACCGCGACCCGAGTCTTGACCCGTCAGACGCACGGCGTAGCCCGATGCGACGAGCGACGCGTAGGCCAGGTGTTCGCCCATGCCCCAGTCGAGCGGCGCTTCGCCACGGCCCATCGCACGGCGGTCGTTGACCACGCGCTCGACGAGCGGGTGCACCTTGAAGTTCTGGGGCACCGTCGTGATGCGCTCGGCCAGACGCTTCAGTTCGGCCAGCGGCACGGCCGTATCGGCGGCATCGGTCCACTTGCGGTTCAGGAACGGCACCCAGTCGACGGCGTACTTGCTCTTGTAGTTCGAGAGCACCGGGTCGATCGTATGGTGGCCTTCGTCCATCGCCTGACGGAACGCCTTGACGAAGTTTTCCACGTCGTCGGCCGTGATCACGCCTTGCTGCACGAGCTTTTCGGCGTACAGCGCGCGCGTGCCCGGATGCTGGGCGATCTTCTTGTACATCAGCGGCTGCGTGACCGCCGGCGTGTCTTGCTCGTTGTGGCCGAGCTTACGGAAGCAGACGATGTCGAGCACGACATCCTTGTGGAACTGCATCCGGAAATCGATCGCGATCTGCGTGGCGAGCACGACCGCTTCGGGATCGTCGCCGTTCACGTGCAGCACCGGCGCTTCGATCATCTTGACGACGTCCGAGCAGTACAGCGTCGAGCGCGCATCGCGCGGATCGGACGTCGTGAAGCCGATCTGGTTGTTGATGACGATGTGCAGCGTGCCGTGCGTGCCGTAACCGCGCGTTTGCGCGAGGTTCAGCGTTTCCATCACGACGCCCTGACCCGCGAAGGCCGCATCGCCGTGGATTTGCACGGGCAGCACTTGCAAGCCGGCGTCGTCGCCGCGGCGGTCCATCCGCGCCTTGGCCGAACCTTCGACCACCGGGTTGACGATTTCGAGGTGCGACGGGTTGAACGCGAGCGACAGGTGCACGGGGCCGCCTTCGGTCGAGACGTCCGACGAGAAGCCCTTGTGGTACTTCACGTCGCCGGCCGGCAGATCGTCCACGTGCTTGCCTTCGAATTCGGCGAACAGATCGGACGGCATCTTGCCGAGCGTGTTCACGAGCACGTTCAGGCGGCCGCGGTGGGCCATGCCGATGACGATTTCCTGCACGCCCTTCGCGCCCGCGTGACGAACGACTTCGTCCATCGAGGCGATGAAGCTTTCACCGCCTTCGAGCGAGAAGCGCTTTTGGCCGACGTATTTCGTATGCAGGTAGCGCTCGAGGCCTTCGGCGGCCGTCAAGCGATTGAGGATGTGCTTCTTTTTGTCGGGCGAGAAGCTCGGCGTCGCGCGGATCGATTCGAGCTTTTCTTGCCACCAGCGCTTTTGTTCGGGATCGCTGATGTACATGAACTCGGCGCCGATCGTGCCGCAGTACGTGTCGCGCAGACCCTTGACGATATCGCGCAGCGACGCTTGCTCGAAGCCGAAGTACAGATTGCTCGCGCTGAACGTCTGGTCCATGTCGGCTTCGGTGAAGTCGTAGAACGCAGGTTCGAGCTCGGGAATGGCGGGACGCTCGCGGCGCTTGAGCGGATCGAGATTGGCCCATTGCGAGCCCATGAATCGATAAGCGCTGATCAGCGACTGAACGTGGACTTGCTTGCGCGCGGTGGCGAGATTACCGCCGGCTTCGGTTTCGCGCGGAATGAACGCATTAGCCTTCGCGCGCTGGGCGAACGATTCGACGATGGGGCCATGGGCCACGTCGCTCGCCGCGCTGCCGTCCGAGGCAGGCACGTTTTGCAACGCATCGAAGTATTCGCGCCAGTTATCGGGGACCGACGCCGGATTATCAAGGTATTGCTCGTACAGTTCTTCAACGTACGGAGCATTGCCGCCGAACAAATACGAGTTCAGCTGGAATTGCTTCATCATGTTTACGCTCACCTTTCTTCGAGCTTCTCGAGAAATAGCGGGTTACTCAACCTTCCGCGACACGGCCTGACCGTTTAGCGGATTGCGCGAATCAAGTCTTGCTTGGAAGGACCTAAAACTAGCTCCGCGGAGCATATCACAGAACGAATAGTCTAGATCGCGGCACATGCCCGTCCAGCATAGAAAAAAGCCACCTCGAAAGGTGGCTTTTTTCGCTGCCGCGCGTTAATTGCGCGGATTTTCCTTCACGGCCCCGGCTTTAGTCGACCGCGGTTTCGCGGCTCGCGCGACGGCGCTCGTGTTCCTTCAAATGACGCTTGCGCAAGCGGATCGATTGCGGCGTGACCTCGACGAGCTCGTCGTCGTCGATGAATTCGACGGCGTACTCGAGCGACATCTGGATCGGCGGCACGAGGCGCACGGCTTCGTCGGTGCCCGACGCGCGCACGTTCGTCAGTTGCTTGCCCTTGATCGGGTTCACGACGAGGTCGTTGTCGCGGCTGTGAATGCCGATGATCATGCCCTCGTAGAGCGCATCGCCGGGCTTCACGAACATGCGGCCGCGGTCTTGCAGCTTCCACAGCGCGTAGGCGACGGCGGCGCCGTCGTCTTGCGAGATCAGCACGCCGTTGCGGCGCTCGCCGAGCGTGCCTTCCTTCACGGGCGCGTACTCGTCGAACACGTGGCTCATGAGGCCCGTGCCGCGCGTGAGCGTCATGAATTCACCCTGGAAACCGATCAGCCCGCGCGCCGGAATCTTGTACTCCAGACGCGTACGGCCGCGGCCGTCGGAGGCCATGTCGAGCAACTCGCCCTTGCGGCGGCCGAGCTCTTCCATGACGCCGCCCTGGTGGCCGTCTTCCACGTCGACCGTCAGCATTTCGTACGGCTCGTGCTTGACGCCGTCGATTTCGTGCAACACGACGCGCGGACGCGACACCGCCAGCTCGTAACCCTCGCGGCGCATGTTTTCGATCAGGATCGTCAGGTGCAGCTCGCCGCGGCCCGATACTTCGAAGACCGTTTCGTCGCCGGTGTCGCGCACGCGCAACGCCACGTTGTGATTCAACTCTTTCGTCAGACGATCGCGAATCTGGCGGCTCGTGACGAATTTGCCTTCCTTACCCGCCAGCGGCGACGAATTCACGAGGAAGTTCATCGTCAGCGTGGGTTCGTCCACCGTGATCATCGGCAAGGCTTCCGGGGCCTCGGGCGAGCAGATCGTCGCGCCGATGCCGATATCCTCGATGCCGTTGATGAGCACGATGTCGCCGGCCTGGGCTTCCTCGACCTGCACGCGATCGAGCCCGTGGAACGAGAGCACTTGATTGATCTTGCGGTTCAGCACCGCGCCTTCCGGCCCGAAGCGCAAGGCAACGGGCTGGCCGGGCTTGATGCGGCCGCGCGCGACGCGCCCCACGCCGATACGGCCGACGTAGGTCGAGTAATCGAGCGAGGTGATCTGCAACTGGAGCGGACCGTCCGGATCGGCGTCGCGCACGGGCACGTGCTCGAGAATGGCTTCGAACAGCGGACGCATGTCGCCTTCGCGCGCGCTGGCGTCGAGCGAGGCATAGCCGTTCAGCCCCGACGCATAGACGATCGGGAAGTCGAGCTGCTCTTCGGTGGCGCCGAGCTTATCGAACAGATCGAACGTTTGGTTGATGACCCAGTCGATCCGGGCGCCCGGACGATCGATCTTGTTGACGACGACGATCGGCTTCAAACCGAGCGCGAGCGCCTTTTTCGTCACGAAGCGCGTTTGCGGCATCGGGCCTTCGACGGCATCGACGAGCAGCAGCACGGAATCGACCATCGACAGCACGCGCTCGACCTCGCCGCCGAAGTCGGCGTGGCCCGGGGTATCGACGATGTTGATGTGCGTACCCTCGTACTCGACCGCGCAGTTCTTCGCCAAGATCGTGATGCCGCGCTCTTTTTCGATGTCGTTCGAGTCCATCACGCGTTCCGCGATCTGCTGGTTTTCTCGGAACGTGCCCGACTGGCGAAGCAGTTGGTCGACGAGCGTGGTTTTGCCGTGGTCGACGTGGGCAATGATGGCAATGTTGCGGATAGCGCGAGTCATAGAAATAAGGAGGCGGTTGCGTGCGCGAAACGGAATGCGACGAAAGCCAAAACGGGTGCGCGCACTTTCTGGGTAACTTGGCATTCTACCACGCGAGCGTGACAGCGAATGCCCTAACACGTGGCCCGAACCCTACCGTCGCACGCGCCGTGCCGAGGCAACCCTGCCGCGAGCAAGGTTATCCGGAAAGCCCCATAATGGCCGCCCGCTTTAAGGATTTACTTAAATCGTACGGATCGGCCACCCGATCCGATGCTTGCCGAGTCAACCGTTGTGCGCCTATAATCATGCCTAGTCAACTATTGCAATCGCACGGAAACCGACATGACGAAAACACCCGCGCCGCTGCCGCCCGAGGTGTGCGGCTACCAGTTGGACGAGAGCGTCGGCTATCTGATTGCACGCGCGAAATCGAGCCTGTCGAACCTGGTGACGCAAAAGACGCTCGATGAGCTCGGCATCACGAGCACCCAGGCCAGCATGCTGTTCATGATCGCGAGCGGACGCTGTTCGCTCGCGGCGGAATTGGCGCGCGACTACGGGATTGACGCAAGCGCGGTGACTCGGCTGATCGATCGGCTGGAAAAGCGTAATCTGCTGTCGCGGGTGCGCAGCTCCGAAGACCGCCGCGCCGTTCACCTCGCCGTCACGGAGGAAGGCCGCGCGCTGGCCGCGCGCATGCCGGCGATCTTCGGCGGCGTGGTCGAAAAGGCGCTCGCGGGCTTCACGCCCGAGGAAGTGGGGTTCTTGAAAAGCATGCTTCGGCGGATTCTCGCCAATACCGCCGATTCAACCGCGGATTAGCGGCGCCGGCAGCGCTTTACGTCGGCGCGGTTGGCTGACATGGCAACGAGTTTCGACCTTCAATCGTAAAAAATAAGTTGCAAAGTCCATGATTACATTCACCTCGAAAGGCCGGGCGATGATCTCCTCTTCCATCACGGCTCGCGTGCGGTCCGGCCGCGCCGCCATCGCGGCCGCGGTGGCCGTGCTCGTGATGGCCGGATGCGCGAATTACGCGGGTATCAAGAGCGACAAGCAGATCACGTCGGCCACCTCGCTCGAATCGGCGCAGAGCCTGCCGAACGAAGGCGGCGCATGGCCGTCGCTCGACTGGGCTAGCACGTTCGGCGATCCGCAATTGCCCTCGCTCATCGACGAAGCGCTGCAAGGCAGTCCGTCGATCGCGCAGGCCCGCGCCCGCATCGCCAAGGCGCAGTCCTACATCGAAAGCGCGCGTTCGGCCCTGCTGCCCACCGTCGAGGGCAGCTACTCGGTCACGCGCGATCGCTTCTCCGCGAACGGGCTCTACCCCCCGCCCTTCGGCGGCGGCTGGTTCACCGAGCACAACGTTCTGGCGAGCGCCTCATGGGACCTCGACCTGTGGGGTAAGAACCGCGCGCGCGTGAACGCATCGCTCTCGCAGGAGAAGTCGGCCGAAGCCGACATGCAGGAAGCGCGCATCACGCTCGCTTCATCGGTCGCGCGCACCTATAACCAGCTCGCGCAGCTTTATGCGCTGCGTGACATCGCGGCCCGCGAAATCCGCAATCGCCAGGAAGTCGGCACGATCACGAACGGCCGCGTCGCAGCCGGCCTCGACACGAACGTCGAAAAGGAAACGGCGCGCGGCAACGTCGCGACGAGCCAAGCGACGCTGTCCGATCTCGACGGCCAGATCAAAGCCGTGCGCTTCCAATTGGCGGCGCTGCTCGGCAAGGGCCCCGATCGCGGGCTCGCCATCGCCGAGCCGGTGCTCGCACCGGGCGGCGCGGTGACGCTGCCCTCGAACCTGCCCGCCGATCTCGTCTCGCGCCGCCCCGATATCGTCGCGGCGCGCTGGCAAGTGCAGGCCGCGCTCGCGAACGTGAAGGAAGCCAAAGCCGAATTCTTCCCCGACATCAATCTCGCGGCCGGAATCGGTTTCGACGCCTTCGGCTGGGGCCGCTTCTTGACGGCGGCGAGCCGCCAATTGCAAGCGGGCCCCGCGATTCATCTGCCGATCTTCGATGCCGGCGCTCTGCGTGCTCAGTTGAAGGGCCGTTACGCGGATTTCGAGCTCGACGTGGCGAACTACAACCAGGCGTTGATCAACGCGATGTCCGACGTGGCCACGCAAGTGGCGTCGATTCGCGCCATCGACACGGAGATGAGCGATGCGCAGCGCGCGCTCGACGCATCGACGCAGGCGTACCGCTTGGCGGTCATCCGCTACAAGGCGGGGTTGTCGCCGCAATTGCAAGTGCTGACCGCCGACAACAACCGGCTCGCCGCGGAGCAGACCGTGACGAACCTCACGATGAAGCGGCGCGATCTGCAATTCGCGCTGATTCGCGCGCTGGGCGGCGGCTTCGACGCCCAGGCCGCCGGCGTCGCCGTGCCCGCTTCGGAAGGCACGGTCGCGCAAGCGGCGGCGAAGGGCTGAGCGGCACCGGGCAACGCAGACAAATAACCCAAGCAAGATTCAACGATAGAGCTTCGAAAAGTCGAGACTCGAGAAACGGAGAGCATTTCCATGAGCGACACTCAACAAACCGCCGCGAGCGTGCAGTCGCAAAACAGCAATAGGCGCAAGCGCTTGATGACGCTGCTCGTCGGCGTGATCCTCATCGCGGCCGTCGCCTACGGCTTTTATTACTTCCTCGATGCGCGCTTTCACGAGGACACCGACGATGCCTACGTCAACGGCAACGTCGTGCAGATCACGCCGCAAGTGACGGGCACGGTCATCGCCGTGAACGCCGACGACACGCAAACGGTCACCGCCGGCGCGCCGCTCGTCGTGCTCGACGGCGCCGATGCGCGCGTCGCCCTGCAGCAGGCCGAGGCCAACCTCGCGCAAACCGTGCGGCAAGTGCGCGGCCTGTTCGTCAACAACGACCAATTCCAAGCGCAAATCGCGCAACGCGAAGCCGATCTGTCGCGCGCGCAGGACGACCTGCGCCGCCGCGTCGCCGTGGCCCAAACGGGCGCGGTCTCGCAAGAAGAGATCTCGCACGCCCGCGACACGGTGAAGGCCGCCCAAGCCGCGCTCGACGCCGCGCAGCAACAGCTCGCCTCGAACCGCGCGTTGACCTCGAACACGACGATCGCCACGCACCCGAACGTGCTCGCGGCGGCCGCGAAAGTGCGCGATGCGTACCTGAACAACGCGCGCAACGTACTGCCCGCGCCCGTCACCGGCTACGTTGCGAAGCGTGCCGTGCAAGTGGGCCAACGCGTCTCGCCCGGTACGCCGCTGATGGCGATCGTGCCGCTCGAATCGGTCTGGGTGGACGCGAACTTCAAGGAAGTGCAGCTCACGCATATGCGCATCGGCCAGGACGTGCGGCTCACGGCCGACATCTACGGTTCGTCCGTGGTCTATCACGGCAAGGTGGTCGGCTTCTCGGCCGGCACGGGTTCGGCCTTCTCGCTGCTGCCGGCCCAAAACGCGACGGGTAACTGGATCAAGGTCGTGCAACGGCTGCCGGTGCGGGTCGCACTCGATCCGGCCGAATTGCGCGCGCATCCGCTGCGGATCGGCCTGTCGATGCAAGCCGACGTGAACATCAAGAACGACACGGGCAGCCAGTTGAGCACCGCGCCGAACACGGTTTATCAAACGAACGTGTTCGAGAAGTACGGCGACGAAGCGAATGCCGAAATTGCCCGCATCATCGCCGAGAATGCCGGCGGCAACAACGGCCTCGCGCAGCAAAAGCAGCCGAGCGCCAGCGCGCACGCAAACGCGAACGCCGGCCACGCCGCGAAGGTCGCGAGCGGCGGCGCGAAGCTGATGTGAGCGGCGCATTGCCCGTCGACACCATAACGAACGCTCCGAGGTCACCCGCACAATGGCTCAGCCCCAAGCCCCTCACCCGCCGCTGACCGGCGCATCGCTCGTGATCGGCACGATCGCCGTTTCGCTCGCGGTGTTCATGAACGTGCTCGACACGTCGATCGCGAACGTGTCGATCCCGACGATCTCGGGCGATCTCGGGGTGTCTGCCGATCAGGGCACCTGGGTCATCACGTCGTTCGCCGTTGCCAATGCGATCTCCGTGCCGCTTACGGGCTGGCTGACGGAGCGGCTCGGCCAGGTGCGCCTATTCCTCGCATCGATCGTGCTGTTCGTCATCTCCTCGTGGATGTGCGGGCTCGCGCCGACGCTGCCGTTTCTGCTCATGTCGCGCGTGATCCAAGGCGCCGTGGCGGGCCCGATGATCCCGCTGTCGCAAACGCTGTTGCTCGCCAGCTATCCGCGCGCGAAAGCGCCGCTCGCGTTATCGATGTGGTCGATGACGACGCTGATCGCGCCCGTTGCGGGTCCGATTCTCGGCGGGTGGATCTCGGACAACATCTCGTGGCCCTGGATCTTCTACGTCAACATTCCCGTCGGGATCGTGGCGGCGCTCGCCACCTGGGCCATCTTCCGCACGCGCGATTCGGCCATCAAGAAGGCACCGATCGATTCGGTGGGCCTCGGGCTGCTCGTGATCTGGGTCGGCTCGCTGCAGGTGATGCTCGATAAAGGCAAAGACCTCGATTGGTTCTCGTCCACGACGGTTGTCGTGCTCGCCTTGACGGCCCTTATCGGGTTCGCGTTCTTCGTCGTATGGGAGTTGACGGCCGACCACCCCGTGGTCGACTTGTCGCTGTTCAAGAAGCGCAACTTCACGGGCGGCACGATCGCGCTGTCGATCGGCTATGGCCTGTACTTCGGCAATCTCGTGCTGTTGCCGCTGTGGCTGCAAACCGATATCGGTTATACGGCAACCGATGCGGGCCTCGTGATGGCGCCCGTGGGCGTGTTTGCGGTCTTGCTCTCGCCGATCACCGGTAAGTTCTTGCCCCGCACCGATCCGCGCAAGATCGCCACGGCCGCGTTCGTCGTGTTCGCGCTGTGTTTCTGGATGCGATCGCGCTATACGACCGGCGTCGACACCTGGTCGCTCACGTTGCCGACCCTCGTGCAAGGGATCGCCATGGCCGGTTTCTTCATTCCGCTCGTGTCGATCACGCTCTCGGGGCTGCCGGGTAATCGCATCGCCGCCGCATCGGGCCTGTCGAACTTCGTGCGGATCATGTGCGGCGGGATCGGAACGTCGATCTTCACGACCGCTTGGGATCACCGCACGAGTTTTCACCATGCGCAGTTGACCGAGCGCGCCAGCGCGTTCGACCCGACGTTCGGCCAATCGATGACGCAACTCGGCACCTTCGGGCTCGACAACGCGCAGCGCTACAGCATGTTCGATCGGCTCGTGACGCAGCAAGCGGCGCAACTCGGCGTGAACGACTTGTTCTACATCTCCGCGGTCATCTTCATCGTCCTGATCGGGCTGATCTGGATTACGCGACCGGAGCGTTCCGGCGGCGGCGACTCGAGCGCCGCGGCATCGGCCGCACACTAGTGCCCGCGCGCGGCCTTCCCGGCCGCGCCGATGAAGAGCGACTCCGCAAAACGAAAATGCCAGGCCGGTTCATCAGTTCAGAACCGCCGGGCATTTTTTTATCGTCGGGTTGCGTCCAACTACTCAGGCACGGGCGCCGTCACGATCAACCGTTCGGGCGCGAGCACCCCTTGTCCGGCGCGCGCAACGCCAAGCAAAGCGCCGTCTTCATCGCGATAGACTCGCACACGGCTGTCGGCGCTTTCGCCGAAATCCACTGCCTGCTGCTGCGTGGGGATCAGCGGCGGCAAATCGGCTAACCGCAATCGCTGCCCTTGCAGAAAACGCTTCGCTTCCACGGCGCCCAAGCGAATCGACGGAAACGTGGAAAGCAGCGCATCGACGGGCCGCAAACACGCATCGCGCTCCGCGGCCGGCATGGCCTCCAACGCCTCTAGCGTCACCGCATGTTCGAGCGTGAGCGCGCCCACGCCCGTACGCCTCAACGCCACGAGGTGCGCGCCGCAACCGAGCTCGGCGCCGATGTCCTCAGCCAGTGTGCGCACATAAGTGCCTTTACTGCACGTGACGCGGAACGTGACGTCGGGCAAAGCCGATCCCAGCAACTCGAGCCGATGTATCGTCACCTCTCGTGCCTCGCGCGCAACGACCTGGCCGGCGCGCGCGTATTCGTAAAGCGGCTTGCCGTCTCGCTTGAGGGCCGAATACATCGGCGGGACTTGCGAAATCGGACCGCGAAACCGCTCGAGCGCCGCTTCGATGCGCGGCAGATCCACGTCGACGGGCCGCGTTTCCAGTACTTCGCCTTCCGCGTCGCCCGTGCTCGTGGTCACGCCGAGACGCATCGTTGCCTCATACGTCTTGTCGGCTTCGAGCAGATCTTGCGAGAACTTGGTCGCCTCCCCGAAGCACAGCGGCAGCAGTCCCGATGCGAGCGGATCGAGCGTACCGGTGTGACCGGCTTTCTGAGCGAGATAGAGACGCTTGGCGCGTACGAGCGCATCGTTGCTCGAAAGGCCGAGGCCTTTGTCGAGCAGCAAGACGCCGTCGAGCGCGCGGCGCGGCACGCGCGGACGTTGAGAGGGTTTCATCGAATCGTTTCTAGTGCGCGAACGGCGGGCCTGCGATGCGCGCGCGTTCCATCGTTCAGTTCAGTCGTCTTTCGCGCGCGTGGCGTTCGCTTCGTCGATCAAGCGCGACATCTCCACCGCCTTCTCGATCGTTTTGTCGTAATGGAAATGCAGCGTCGGCACCGTATGGATATGCAGCCGCTTGAACAGCAGATTGTGCAAATGCCCGGCGGCATGATTGAGCGCGACCTGCGTGGATTGCGCGTCGCCCGTCAGCGTCGTGAAGTAAACCTTCGCGTGCGCATAGTCCGGCGTCAGCTCGACGCTCTGGATGGTGACGAGACCGATGCGCGGGTCTTTGACCTCGCGCATGATGAGTTCGGACAGATCGCGTTGAATCTGATCGGCGATCTGAACGTTGCGATTTGGGGATGTGCGTTTCTTCGACATGGTGAACCCGTCTAGCGGTTTGGGCGCATTGTCATGACCGATGCACCCCGGCGAACGTCCGGCACGAACGCGGGCTATGCCCGCCGCTCGCGCCGAAGCGCCGCTATAAAAACAACGGGGCGGAGGAGGCTTACCGCCCGCTCCGCCCCGAGCCGCGCGCTTCGCGTCAGAGCGTACGCGCGACTTCCGTGACTTCGAACACCTCGAACTGATCGCCTTCGACGATATCGTTGAAGTTCTTGATCGACATACCGCACTCGAAGCCTTGCTTCACTTCCTTCACGTCGTCCTTGAAGCGCTTGAGCGAATCGAGTTCGCCCGTGAAGATGACGACGTTGTTGCGCAGCACGCGCACCGACGACGAGCGCTTGACGAAACCGTCCGTGACCATACAGCCGGCCACCGTGCCGACCTTCGGCACCTTGAACACTTGGCGCACTTCGACCATGCCCGTGACGACCTCGCGCTTCTCGGGGGCGAGCATGCCCGACATCGCCGCCTTCACTTCATCCACTGCGTCATAGATGATGTTGTAGTAGCGAATGTCGATGCCGTTCGTCTCGGCAAGCTTGCGCGCTTGTGCGTCCGCACGCGTGTTGAAGCCGATGATGACCGCCTTCGATGCCGTGGCCAAGTTGACGTCCGACTCGCTGATGCCGCCCACGGCGCCGTGCACGATCTGCACGCGCACTTCGTCGGTCGAAAGCTTTTGCAACGACTGGACCAGCGCTTCCTGCGAACCTTGCACGTCGGCCTTGACGATGAGCGGCAGCGTCTGCACTTCGCCCTCGCCCATCTGTTCGAGCATGCTTTCGAGCTTCGCGGCCTGCTGCTTCGCGAGCTTGACGTCGCGGAACTTGCCCTGGCGGAACAGCGCGATTTCACGCGCCTTGCGCTCGTCCGGCAGGACGATGACTTCCTCGCCCGCGGCCGGCACTTCCGACAAACCTTGAATCTCGACCGGAATCGACGGACCCGCTTCCTTCGTCGCCTTGCCCGTCTCGTCGAGCATGGCGCGGACGCGCCCGTATGCACTGCCGGCCAGCACGACGTCGCCGCGCGAGAGCGTGCCCGACTGCACGAGAATCGTTGCCACCGGGCCCTTACCCTTGTCGAGCTTCGCTTCGATGACGAGACCCTTGGCCGGCGCTTCCACCGGTGCCTTCAATTCCAGCACTTCGGCTTGCAGCAGCACGTTCTCGAGCAGATCGTCGATGCCCGTGCCCGTCTTCGCCGAAACCGGGACGAACGGCGAATCGCCGCCGTACTCTTCCGGCACGACGCCTTCGGCGACGAGCTCTTGCTTGACGCGCTCGGGGTTGGCCTCGGGCTTGTCGATCTTGTTGATCGCCACGACGATCGGCACGCCACCCGCCTTCGCGTGGGCAATCGCTTCCTTCGTCTGTGGCATCACGCCGTCGTCGGCCGCCACCACCAGAATGACGATGTCGGTGGCCTTCGCACCGCGGGCACGCATGGCCGTAAAGGCCTCGTGACCCGGCGTGTCGAGGAACGTGATGACGCCGCGCGGCGTTTCGACGTGGTAAGCGCCGATGTGCTGCGTAATCCCACCCGCTTCGCCCGCCGCAACCTTCGCGCGGCGAATGTAGTCGAGCAGCGAGGTCTTGCCGTGGTCGACGTGACCCATGACCGTGACGACCGGCGGACGCGGCAGTTGCTCCGCATCGTTCGCTTCGCCTTCGACGAGCAACGCTTCCGGATCGTCGAGCTTGGCCGCGACAGCATGGTGGCCGAGCTCTTCCACGATGATCATCGCCGTTTCTTGGTCGAGCATCTGGTTGATCGTCACCATCTGGCCGAGCTTCATCATGACCTTGATGACTTCCGACGCCTTCACGGACATCTTGTGAGCGAGGTCGGCCACGGTGATCGTTTCCGGCACGTGCACTTCGCGCACGATCGGCTCGGTCGGCGCTTGGAACGACGTAGCCGAATCCTGATGCTTGCCGCGCCCCTTCGGGCCGCCGCGCCAGCCACGGTCCACACCGCCGCTCGAATCGCCGCGCGTCTTGATGCCGCGGCGTTTCGCGGCGTCGTCCTGCCAGCCGCCCTTGCCGCCTTGCTTCTTCTTATCGGCCGAACCCGGCGCCGTGGAAGAAGGCTGCGTGCTTGCCGGTGCGGCCGTACCGCCCGTGGCCGGCTTGCGCGCTTGCGCGGGCCGCGCGGCCTCGCCGGCGGGACGCACGGGCTTGTGCAGCGTGCCCTTCGCCTCGGCCGCCTTCGCGGCTTCGACGGGCTTCGGTGCCGGGGGCGGCTCGGGCGCCTTGACCTGCGCCTTACGCGGCGTGTTCATCATTTCGCGGATAGCGCGTGCCTCGGCCTCGGCCTTCTCGCGGCGTTTGCGAATCTCTTCCTGCTCGGCGCGCGCCTTTTCGGCGGCTTCGCGGGCAGCATCCTCGGCCTTCTTGGCCGCTTCACGCTGAGCCGCGCGTTCGGCGGCGGCGCGCTCGTCGTCGCCGGCGACGCGTTCCGCTTCGGCTTGCTCACGAGCCGCGACTTCGGCACGCTTTTTCACCGCCTCTTCCTCGGCGCGCTGACGCTCGGCCTCGGCAGCCTTCTCGCGTGCTTGACGCTCGGCTTCCTCGCGCTCGAGCGCCTCTTGGCGCTCGCGCAGTTCTTGCGCTTGCTTCTCGAGCAACTCCGCTTCGCGGCGCGCTTCTTCCTCGCGGCGCTGCAATTCGGCGCTCTCGTCCGCGGCGGCGGGCGCTTCCTGCGACACCGCGGCTTCCGCCCCGGCTTCGCCCGCCTCGTCGCGTTTCACGAATACACGTTTCTTGCGCACTTCGACCTGAATGGTGCGAGCCTTGCCCGTCGCGTCGGATTGCTTGATCTCCGACGTGTGCCGGCGCGTCAGCGTGATCTTGCGCTTGTCGGTATCGGCCGAGCCGTGCGACTTGCGCAAATGATCGAGCAGACGCGCTTTGTCCGCTTCGGACAGTGCATCGTCCTCGCTCGCTTTCTGGACACCCGCCGCCTGGAGCTGCTCGAGCAGCACCCCAGCCGGCATTTTCAGTTCCGCGGCAAATTGGGCTACGTTGTTACTCGCCATTCATTCCTCTTAATGCAAGGACCGATTCCTTGCGGTTAACATCGGGTCATGCGATCCAAAGATCGCTATCTAATCAGTGCGCCATGGTCATTCACTCACTGGAACCAGTGTTCACGTGCTTTCATGATCAACGCCTTCGCGGCTTCCTCTTGCATTCCGGTCATTTCGACCAATTCGTCGACAGCTAGCTCGGCCAGCTCGTCGCGCGTTTGAATCTGATGCTCGGCGAGCTTGGCCAGCAGGTCGGCATCCATTCCGTCGAGGCTCTTCAGATCGAGTGCAACGCCCTCGACCTTCTCTTCGTTCGCGATGGCCATCGTCAGCAACGCGTCGCGCGAGCGATTGCGCAATTCGTGGACGGTGTCTTCGTCGAACGCCTCGATTTCGAGCATCTCGTTGAGCGGCACGTAGGCGATCTCTTCGAGGCTCGTGAAGCCCTCGTCGATGAGGATGTCGGCGACTTCCTCGTCGACGTCGAGCCGCGCCATGAACAAGTCGCGCAAAACGCCGCGCTCTTGGTTCTGCTTCTGCGCCGACTCGTCGGGCGTCATGATATTGATTTGCCAGCCGGTCAACTCGCTGGCCAGACGCACGTTCTGGCCGCTACGGCCGATCGCGACGGCGAGCTCGTTTTCGTCGACGACGACGTCCATCGAGTGCTTCTCTTCATCGACGACGATCGACTGAACCGCGGCGGGCGCGAGCGCGCCGATCACGAACTGGGCGGGGTCCTCGGACCATAGCACGATGTCGACGTTTTCGCCGCCGAGTTCGTTGCGCACGGCCTGCACGCGCGAGCCGCGAATACCCACGCAGGTACCGATCGGATCGATGCGCTTATCGTAAGCGACGACACCGATTTTCGCCCGCACGCCGGGATCGCGCGCCGCCGCCTTGATCTCGAGCAGGCCTTGCTCGATCTCGGGCACTTCCATTTCGAACAGCTTCATCAAGAACTCGGGCGCCGTGCGCGAGAGTTCGATCTGCGGGCCGCGCGCCGTGCGATCGACCTTGGCGATATAGGCACGCACGCGGTCGCCCACGCGCAGGTTTTCCTTCGGAATGAGCTGATCGCGGCGCAGCAGCGCCTCGACACGGCCCGATTCGACGATGAAGTTACCTTTGTCCAGGCGCTTGACCGAGCCGGTCATGATCTTCTCGCCGCGCTCGAGGAAATCGTTCAGGATTTGCTCGCGTTCGGCGTCGCGAACCTTTTGCAAGATGACTTGCTTCGCAGCTTGCGCACCAATGCGGCCGAATTCGATCGACGGAATCGGCTCTTCGATGTATTGGTCGATTTCGATTTCGGGTTCTTGCTCGCGGGCTTCGAAGAGCAGGATTTCTTGATCCGGTTCTTGCAAGCCGGCTTCGTCCGGCACCACGCGCCAACGGCGATACGTCTCGTGCTCGCCCGATTCCCGATCGATATGCACGCGAATGTCCACGTCTTCTTCGAAGAGCTTCTTGGTGGCCGACGCAAGTGCGGCTTCAAGCGCGGCGAACACCACATCTTTATTGACGTTCTTCTCGCGCGCCAGTGCATCGACCAGCATCAGTACTTCGCGACTCATTGTTTCCGGCTCCTAAAGTCAACGTGCGGGACCAGGCGTGCGCGGTCCATGTCCGCGAGCGTGAAATCGAGCATCGCGGCGCCTTCCTTTCCTTCAAATTCCAAACCAATCGTTTCGCCGTTCGGCGCATGCAGGATGCCCCGGAACGTCTTGCGCCCGTCCAACGGCTTTTTCAATGTCACGACTGCCTCGCTGCCGGCGAAGCGCGAAAAGTCCGCCAATTTCTTGAGCGGACGATCGAGCCCCGGCGACGAGACTTCGAGCCGTTCGTAGTCGATGTTCTCAACCGTCAGAACGTGCTGGAGCTGACGTGTGACTTTTTCGCAATCCTCGATCGCGATGCCGGCGGGCTGGTCGATGTAGATACACAGCATGCCGCGCCCGGTGCGCTCGAGGTCCACGAGCTCGTAGCCCATGCTCGAGACCGTGGTTTCTATCAGTTCCGTCAGTTGCACAGTGCCCTCTAAGGTGTTCGCGCTCGCGCGTTTAACCCTCGGGGCCGCGCGCCACGCCATGCCGGCGCGCGAAATGGTGCTGCTGGCCGAGATGCCGAACCGTTACCGCCAAAAAAAAATGGGCTAAACGCCCATCATCTTCTTACCGGTGGTCGCACCTGAGCCGCACAGAAAGCCGCACGCCCAGCGACTTTGTAAGTTTAGCATTTTTCACGGCGCGTTGCAAAGCAGCAGCCGCGTGAATGCCCCGGCGACGGGGCTTTCACGCAACAGCTTCGACTAGCGATATGGCGCTGCGGCCTCGTCCCTGCGCGCGGCCGCTCGCGGCGGGCACGCGCGCGATCGCCGGATTAGCGGCCGCGCGAACGACCGCGCGGCGTGGGGCCTTGACCGCCGCCGCCGCGATTACCGCCGCCACCGGCGCGGTTACCGCCCGGCGCACGATTGGGGTTGGCGTTGCCGCCGCCGAAGGCACGCTTGCCGCCGGCAGCGCCGGACGACGGAGCGCGGTTGCCGTCCACGTCGCGCGGGGGGCGCCCGCCCTTCTGACCGCCACCACTGCCACCACCGCCGCCCTGCCCGCGACCGCGGTTGCCGTAGCCGCCGCCCAACGTATCGCCGAACCCGCCGGCACCCGCGCCGAAGCCGCCCGCACCGCGGCGTCCCGCGCCACGGCCCGGTTGCTCGAAGCGTCCATGCGCGGTCAGCACGGGTTCCCGGTTGATGAAGCCCATCGACGTCTCCATCGGATCGGGCTGGCGGCGCTCCGCACCCTGGCGGCGCCCGCCCTTCTCCTCGGTCGGCGCCTTCAGGCCCACGGCCGCCATGAGGCTGCGCACTTGCGCTTCCTCGAGTTCCTCCCAACGGCCGCGGCGCAAACCGCGCGGCAGCGAAATCGGGCCGTGGCGGGTGCGAATGAGCCGGCTGACCATGAGGCCGACCGCCTCGAACATGCGCCGCACTTCGCGGTTACGCCCTTCGGCGAGCGCGACGTGGTACCAGTGATTCGTGCCTTCGCCGCCGCCGTCGCGAATACGCAGGAAGTTGGCCGGGCCGTCATCGAGCTCGATGCCGTGCAGCAGCTTTTGCCGCGAACTCTCCGAGAGCTCGCCGACGACGCGCACCGCGTATTCGCGCTCCACGCTGTAGCGCGGATGCATGAACCGATTGGCCAGGTCGCCCGAGGTCGTCAACATCAACAAACCTTCGGTATTGAAGTCGAGCCGGCCCACGGCGAGCCACTTGGCCGTTTTCATCGGCGGCAGCTTGTCGAATACCGACGGGCGCCCTTCGGGATCGGCGTGACTGACGATTTCGCCGGTCGGCTTGTGATACAGCAGCACGCGCGGCGGCTTCGTTTGCACGCGGCGCTTGACCGGCTTGCCGTTGATCCGCACCTGATCGGTCGGCATGATGCGCTGACCGATATGCGCCGGCTCGCCGTTGACCGATACACGGCCGGCGACGATCAACTCTTCCATTTCGCGGCGCGAGCCCATGCCGGCTTCGGCCAGCACCTTGTGGAGCTTCGGCGCGTCGTCGTCGGGAGCGAGCACCCGCTTTTGCGGGGCTTGGCGGCCGCGGCGCAACATCGGCGCGCGCACGCCGCCCGTCGTACCGTTATCGGCATCGAACGCGGGGGACGTGACGTAGGCGAACAAATCGTCCTGCCCGCCCGCGGCCGGCTCGGCGCGCTTCGCGGGCTTATCCTTTTCCTTGCCGTCACGCTCCTGAGCCGCGCCATCTTCGCGGCGATTGCCGGCCGGCTTGCGGCCGCCCTTTTGCGCGGCCTTGCGCGGCGCGCGGGTGGGCGCCGAGGCCGGCGAATCGCTCTCGGCCGAAGGTGCCGGGGCGGAAACTTGCGCGTCCTCGCCCTCCTGGCCCGGCGCCGTGGCGCCGCCCTCGCCCTTCGTCTTGGCCGCGGCGCGGCGCCGCGCGATCAGGCTACGCGGGCCTCGGCGCAAACCGCGCCGCGGACGATCTTGATCGCCCGTTTCCGCGCTATGGGCGCCGTGCTCGGAGCCGCCCGCAGCATCGTCGCGGCCCGCGGCGTCTACGGCATGCCCGGATGCGGACAAATCGGTGTCGTGGGTATTCGTCAAAACAACCTCAAATGTCAATTGCGCGCACCCGTTGCAGGCGCAGCGTGCGTTCGATTACGTCAGGCACTTCGCGACGCGGGTGCGTCGTCTGTATAAGCGTCCGCGTCGTCGGCCGGTTGGCCGCGATCAGGGGCGGGTTCGCCGAAGGCGTCCGCCGCCCGCGCATCGGCGCTCGGTAAAGCCCCCTCTTCATGCGCATGGCTTGGCGGCTCGGTGTCACTTTCGTCCGATGCCGCTTGCGACCGGTCGCGATCCTCATCGCGATCGGCGCCGCCTGCATCGTGTGTATCGCCGCCGGGCGGTGCAACGTTTGCCTGCCCGTCGTGCGATGCGTTCGCGGCCACGTCCTCGCGATCATTGGGCGCGCTTGCCTCTCGAGCGAGCGCCGGCGATTCGGCATGATCGTCTTCGCCGCCATCCGCGATCGCGCCCTCGTCGCTTTCCAGCAAGCTCCCGGCCTGCCCGGCTGCCGCGGCCTCGCTAGGCGCGACGCCGCTCTCGGCTTCACTCTCGACCCGACTCGCGGCTTCACCCTCGACGGTGCTCGCCGGCGAGCCCACCGCGCTTTCCTGCCCCATGGCTTCGAGCAGCGCCGCATCGTCCGGAAACTCGATCGCGTGCTGCGCCAGCAGGTCGGCGGCGTTTTGCGTCGTCGGATCTTCAAGCGGCGGCAGCTCGTCGAGCGCCTTCAAACCCAGATCGTCGAGGAACTGCTTCGTCGTCGCGTACAGCGCGGGACGGCCCGGTACGTCGCGATGACCGATCACCTCGACCCAACTGCGATCCTCGAGCTGCTTGATCACCTGCGTATTGACGGTGACGCCGCGAATCTCCTCGATATCGCCGCGCGTGACCGGTTGGCGATAAGCGATGATCGCGAGCGTCTCGAGAACGGCTCGCGAATACTTCGGCGGCTTCTCCGGATGCAAGCGGTCGAGATAACCGCGCATGCTCGGCTTGCTCTGAAAGCGCCAGCCGGTTGCGAGTCCGACGAGTTCGACGCCTCGCCCGGACCATTCGTTTCTCAGATCCTCAAGTAACGCACGGACTGTATCCGCCGATACGGCATCGGCGAATAGCTTGCGCAAATCGCCGACCTTGAGCGGCTCCTGCGCGCAAATCAAAGCAGTCTCGAGGACGATCTTCGCCTCTTGGGTATTCATGCAGCTAGGTCAGACCCTGTGGTCAACGAACCGGATCAAACAGACGATATGGAACAGAAGACGCGCTCGCCCGATTTTGATCGGTCATATTGATGGGAGCACGGACCGGGGGGCGGCGAATCGAGCAGCGCTCGAGCCAGACCCAGCCGGACAAAGCAGCGGTTTTCCGGAGAAGGCGCCGCGTGACTGAACGCCATCTTACGCAAAAAGCCCGGGGGCGTAAACAGCGAATCAAACTCGCGTTGCCGTGGCGTAAAGCGCACCGAAGCCCAAATATTGAACAATCCCCCGCCGGGCGAAAGACATCGCGGATCGCGCCGTCTTGCTGCGCTAGCAAAGCAAGCCGCATACGTCGCATGCTCCCGCCACAAGCGAGCCCCGCGGCGCGGGATCGCACCGGGTGGCGCCGATTTATCGCAACGCAATAAGCGGGCGCCGACGCACTTTAGACGCGCGGAGCTGCACTAGATTGGTGATTGCCCTGATTTCCGACCCCGGCGTTTTGGCGTCTTATACGCCCCTAGCTGACGTCCCGACAAGCCCGTGGCAACAGGGCTTCCAGGCATTCGCCATCGACATGGCACGGTCCATGCGTTGCTCGGCGCGCTGCGGTCGGCGCGCCGTTCGATGATCCACATCGCTCCCGGCGCCCACCGGCTCGCTCGATACCCCAAGAGGGTGTCACAGGGGTGTGCGGCACGGGGCAGCGCACCGGGGTCAGTTTCGCTGAGGTGAGGACATATGGTGTTCGACGATTTGAGAGATAACGAGTGGGCGCTGGTCGAAGCGCTGTTCTGTGCCGAACCTGCACGGAGCGAGCGACGCGGACGCCCGCGCGTCGAAGCGCGCGCCGTCTGTAACGCAGTGCTGTGGGTGCTGTCGACGGGAGAGGGCTGGTCGAAGCTGCCGGGCCGCTATCCGTCGCCGCCCACGTGCCGGCGCCGCTTCGACGAGTGGCAAGCGGATGGCACGCTTGCCGAGATCGTCAAACGCTTGAGCACCTGCGGCCGGCAGGTTTCGCTGCGCGGACGCATCGGCGCGACCGCGGTCAAGCCGCCCGCGCCTCGCAGCCCGGAACGCTTGCGCGGCGCATTCTGGACCAACCCGGAATCGTGGCGCGCGCCGGCCAAAATGGCCTGACGCCGACGGGTCGGACCTCAATCTCCCGAGCGCGCTCGAAAGCGCGCCGTTCGCCGGCGGCGGCTGAGAACAGAGCCGCCGCGCCCTCTCCGGCCGTCCGCCGCGCAACGCGGCGGCGCGGCTCCGAAACATCCATTTACTAATATTTACAGCGCGCTTTCGCCCGCCCGCTTATCGTGTCGGCATGCCGACACGCCGCCGGCATTTCGTGCCGGACATTCGAATGAAGGGAATCATTCACGCAGCGGGACTGCTCGTTTTCAGCGTCGGCATCGTTGTCGCGCAGGGCACGCTTGCCCGCGCGCAGGCTACGCCGCCGGCAGCCCCGCGCCCACCGGCGATGTCAGCGGACTGGCGCGCGCCCGGCGCGGCAGCGCCGAGCGGCGCATCGGCCCCGCGCGGCAATTTGCGCGGCGACATCGAGAACAATGCGCGCTGGAACGAATCGAGCCCCCGCCCACAGGGACGTCAAAGGCGCTGACCCGCGCCATTCGTTATTCGCGCAATTCGAATTGAAACGAAGGGAACCACTCGCCGTTCGGCCAGTCGGAGTAAATGCCATGAGCACAGCGTGGCAGCAGAAATATCCGGTACCCGTATCCTCGCGATACGGGTTTTTTTTCGGTTCGATATTGACGCGAACGTCGTGACGCCAACGTCGTGACGTGGACGACGCCGGCAAGCGGAAGGGATCGAACTACGAACGCAGCTCGATAGCGGCAGCCGCTTCGCTCGGTGCGTATTCGCCGGTTTTCGCATCGGACCAGTTGAGCGCTCGTTCTTCGCGCGCCAACCTATTGAATTCCGCGCGGCCTTTTTCGGTGAGCACGGCAATATCCACGGGAGCATGAAACCCCGCCCCAGGTGCTACCGTCCGCTGTCGGACCGTTTCCATCAGGCCAAGCCCGCGCAGATATTCGAACACTCCGGGACGTTTGGCCCAGGGAACCTGACGATATTGCACTCGCCTAAGCGCTTCGAGCACCGCTTCGTTGGAATACGTGGTCATCTCGACTCTTTCTTAAAGTGCGGCCGCCGTCACGCGTGACGGCGCATGCCTTACGGCGGCCGGTACGGTGAGCGCCAGCCGCCGAGCCGGGGCGGCAACCGGCCGTACCGGTCCCGTCATGTCGTACGTACTGCCTATAATCGGGCGTTTCGCCGCATCTCGGAATGCGCGATCGCCCATGGTCCTTTCAACGTATCGCCGCTATACGCGGCGCTGTCCCCGAAACCATACGTTACCCTATCTCAATTGATCATATTCACTTTATTCGCGCTTTTTTCAGCGGTTTTCGTGCTTTGGCGGCGAGCGAGGAAGGCGATCGCCGTCACCGCCCTCGTCGTGTTTTGGCTGCTCTCGGCCGGATGGCTGACGGCTCCGCTACTCGCGGCCGTACAGCGCGACGCGCAGCGGGCCCCACCGCCCAGATTCGGCGAGCGCACCGTGATCGTCGTATTAGGCGGCGGAACCCGATACGATGCGGCCGGCAACCTCGTGCCGAAACCCGACGTGTTGCCGCGTCTGGCGCTGACCGCCTCGCTTTATGCGCAATGCAAGCAGCAAACGCCGCACTGCGAAGTCATCGTAAGCGGCGGCAACCCGCAACGGCACAGCGCGTCCGAAGCGAAGACTTATGCGCCGTATTTGTTGCAAGCGCATGTCGAGGCGAGAGATCTCGTGCTCGAGGACACGAGCCTCACGACGTACGAGAACGCCGAGCACGTCGCACGTATTTTGCGCAGCGAACGTTACGATTCGTTGATGCTCGTGACGTCGGCTTATCACATGCCGCGCGCACTCCTGGATTTCCGGCGCTTTGGCCTTACGCCGCAGCCGAGCGCGGCAGCAGGCCGCACCGTTCGTTGCGGCCTGCTGCCGCGGCGGCCGAACTTGGCGGCGGCCAATATCGCGCTGCATGAACTGATCGGTATGGTCCAGTTCCGCGTGTATCGAGCGTTGGGCTGGTTTTGACGGCGAGATTCCCGACATGTAACCAGACGTAACGGACCGTCGCATTTGCTCCACACGAATCGCGTTCTTGGGCTTATGCTGGCTAGAATTTGCAATGTCCAGCCGGACGGGCAGCATCTGGACCACCATCCATCCACTTTTCGCACGGAGGCAATAATGAAGAAAGCGTCCCTGACTGTCTTGTTTTCCCTTTCGCTGCTGGCCGGCGCCGCTTATGCGCAAACCGATGAAGGCGGGGTCACCATGAGCACTGACCCGGCCAAGGCTGCCGACATCGAGCAGCGGGCACAAGCGCTCCAGCAGCAGCAAGATCAGATGCCGATGCAACAGCACGAAACTATGCCCATGCATCACAAGCCGATGCACCATAAGCCCATGCACAAACATGCGGCCAAGGGCGCGGCGAAGGCTGCCGGCGCGGCGCCCGCGAGCGGCGCGAGCCAGTAACCGCACTGCCGCGGCGGTGCGCCGCGGGGATATGACAAGCCGAAGCCGGTACCGCCGGCTTCGGCTTTTTCGTTTGGCAAGACCGCTGCGCCCGGTATGCTAAAGTCGCGCACCCGAAACACCCGAATTTTTCGCAACCCGCGCGCACCGTCGTGCGCCAGAGGACAGCATGAGCAACATTCAGTTGGATATCGAATGGACCGAAGCCGCATCGCGCAAGATCGAGAAACTGATGCCGCGCGGTTCGCAAGAAGCGTTTCTCGCCCTGCCGCCCGTCGAATGCTTACCGATGGAAGGAGACGTACTCTTCCTCGGGCCGGCCGGCAAGCAGCAACCGTTCATCGTTGTAGAGCGGCAATACCATCATGACGGCGATGCGGATTGGACCATCATCTTGATCCTCGACGTGCCGCAAGCCAATCATTGATCGATACGCATCGTTCGGTGTCCTAACCAATCGGTTATCGGAAGCCCAAAAAAATACCCGCGCTCCGTGGAACGCGGGTAAAACCGTCGCCTTACGAGGATAGGCGACGGGGCCACCATGGCTCGCGCGACACACGCGAGCCGTGTTTCTTTCGAGGCTAGACTCCGGATCGATTCGGACTGCCGAGCACTAACCGGCAACATGGCGTCGTTGGACGCCGCCTTGCAATGGCGCGCTTTTGTTGTTGGCCGAAGGCTGCCTCAACTGCCTCGTCCTCCCTGCTTTTTGCCTACGGACCCCATAAAGCAGCTTGTGTGCCATGCTAAGACACGCGGTCAAATCGCTGATTCCAAAAGAAAATTTCACCGACGAAGAGCCGAAATCGTTTCGTAGCCGAAACGGCGAGCGGTGACGTTACGGCGTAACGTCACGTGACATGACGGCGTGTGAGGGACACAGGCGGGGCGCATTTCGACGCGTCGAAGCGAAACGACACCTCGAAAAAAAGCCCGCCGTGTTGAGCGGCGGGCTTGCTTGAATCGCGCGTTGCGGCGCGGCTGAATCAGCGCAGTTGATCAGCGCAGTTGATTAACGAGCAACGACATGATTTCCTTCGCGGGACGCGAAGTCTCCACGTTGCCCTTGTCGTCCACCACGGCCACGCGGGTTTGGTTTTCCGTCACGGCCTTCACGTTGACGAGGTATTGCTTGGCCACTTTCTCCTTGCGGCCGTGGAACACTTGACTCCAGAACCCCTGCTCTTCGGAGCTCTTATCACCCGGATCGACGTAGCGTACTTGGTATAGGCCCTTCATGCGATCGCTATCGTCCACCGTGAAATTCGAGCGATCGAGTGCGATGCCCACGCGCTGCCACGCTTGATCGTACGATTCGTCGAGCGTCAGTTCGGTCGAGGTGTACTGCGCGTTCGTCGCCGAGCTTTGCGACGATTGCGACTGCGCGGCCAGTTCGGCGTTGCGCGCCGCAACGGCCGCGGCGGCCGCGTCCGCCTTGCCGCCCTTCGCAGCGGCATCGCTGGCGGGCGCAGGCGCGATATCCGCGGCCACGGGGCCCGCTTGGTCGCCGCGCGCGTCGGCCAGTGCCAGACCCGCCATCAGGCGTTTCAGATACTCGAGTTCGAGCGCCGGATCGTTGGGCTTCGTTTCCCACTTCGTCGTGTCGTTGTTCACGCCGCTGAGCGCTTCGCGCATGCCCTTCTGGCTGATGAACACATAGGTGCCGCCGTTCGGCGCCGCCTCTAGACGTGTGCGGAATTTATTGCGCTCCGCCGCGACGTAGGCATTGCCCATTGCCTTGGATAGCGTGTTGCGAATCAGCCCAAGGTTGATTTCGGGCCGCGTTTCGTTCCAGTCCGTCTCGAGCACGTGCTTGTTGCGCTCGTCGACCACGAGCAAGAAGCCTTGTTCTTGCCAGAAGCGGCGCACGCGCGGCCATACTTCGTCGGGCGTGCGGCCATCGATGACGAGCCAGCTTTCCGTGCCGTCGCGCTGGATATGCATGCCTTTGACTTGCGGCATCACGGCATTTTCGGGCGGAGCGGCCTTTTGTACTTGCGCGAGCGCCGATGCGGACGTTGCCCCGCCTTGAGGCGGCAATGAACGCTGATCGGCCGCCTCGTCGAGCATATTCGGCGGAACGGCGAGCGAAGCTTGCTTCGACTTCGAATCGCTTTTGTAATCGACCTTGGTAGGAGACGAGGTACTACAACCGGCCACGAGGCCGCCGGCCAAAACCAAAGCGGCGAACCGCGAGGTAAAACGAAGATCGGTCATGTTCGGGAAATCCTTGCGCTTTCGCCAGCCAGTGTGTGAATGGGTCAGCCGAGCATTTTACCGGGCCCGGCGAAGCATGTGTAAAAACACACCCCGGAGCTGCTCTCATCGGCGAATCGGATATGCGTCGTGAGCGGATTCAGGTCGCGCCGCCGCCCTGCTCGAGAATATGTTCGAGCGCCGCCGATTTCGCGGCCTCCTCGGCTTGCTGCTCGGTGGCGAACGGACCGCGTGCAACATGCACGACGGGCCAGTTCGCCTCGTCGCCGGGCTCGCCCGACACCCTGAAGCGAGCCGCATAACCGCTCGGCTCGACCGGCACGATTTGTATATCGACCGACACGCCTTCCAGCTGATGCCGCATGAAGCCATCCATCGCTGCCTCCTCGCCGCTCGTGAACGAACATGGCGACCATGCTAGCACCGCGGACGCATGATCGATTCGCACGGGTCGCGGCATGGATGGCCCGATCGCCCTGCGCGATTGAATTCGGCTCGACCGGTGGTAGAATCGCGTCCGCCCTGCCCGGGTGATGAAATTGGTAAACATAGCGGACTTAAGCAATTGAGTGCCCGGCCGGAAACGACCGGTGCAGAACCCTTCAAATTCGGTGAACCCCCTGGACGAACGCAATCGCGAAAGCGTTGCGAGCGCGCCGAGGCAACGCCGAGCCAAGCCCGAAACGCAGCCGCAACGCTGCTTCGCGGAAGGTGTAGAGACTAGACGGGGGGCGCCTAATGCGGCTTGCACGATCAGCATCGTGTATCCCGACGGCGAAGGCATAGTCCAGCGCACGAACGGCGATGCACACATCGCCGGCATCGAAAGATGCAGTGTGACGAAAATCCGCCGCCTCACGGCTTGCCGGTTCGAGTCCGGTCCCGGGCACCATGGATATGTTGCGGCTTTTGCCGATGTGTTCCGAAGAACCCTGCCGGATCAAGGTCTTGCTAGTTTCTCTTTCCTTTTCGGGGAGCGAGGGTCATCGACCGGCTCGCACGGGATCTAAAGGCCGCGTTTCCCGACATGCAAGGATTCTCACCGCGCATTCTCAAGTAGATGCGGGCGTTGGCACAGGCATGGCCGGCGCCTGCAATTGTGCAACAGGCCGTTGCACAATTGCTTTGGTCTCATAGTGTTACCCTGCTGGACAAGCTGAAGGAGCCCAGCGCACGCAGTTGGTATGCAGCTCAATCGCTCGACGAGGAACTCAAGGGCCCCGAGGATCAGTCGACGATCGGCTTGCTGTTATGTCGAGAGAAGAAGCGGTTGGTCGCCGAGTACGCACTGCGCGGGATGACCAATCCGATGTGCGTTGCGCAATATCAGCTTCGTGCTAGCGCCCGCGCCGCGCCGCGTTGCGTGCGGTGATGCAGTGAAGCGGCGGCCACTCCCCCGGCATCAGACCTTCGCGAACAACAGCAACACTTTCCCGATCGCGGTAATCACGGAATTCGCAGTTGAGATGAAATTCACGTAAGTCCTGATGTCACTTTGAAGCTGCGCCAGTTCCTGCGCCGATGCCTTGAAGTCTTCCGCTTGCGCTGTATAAGCATCTGTCGATCGAGTCAGCCCTTCCGTTGCGATCGCATTGATCTCATCCTGAATTACCTCCATCGCGCTGAAGATCTTGTCTTTCGCATCGACGGTATTGGCTGCCTTAAACGCCTGATTCAGGCTATCGAGCGACGCGGATAGGGTGCTCACGGCGCTCTGATACGTAGTTGTCATGATCTATCCCCTCGCCGATTACTTGTCGCTTTTAACATCGAGATATACCGAATACATGTCTTTTCCGCGAAGATAGGCCGCATGCGCGAGGCTCGAAAACGTCTGCTGTTGACCCGCCGCTAACGCAGCGTTGCACCGCACGAGAGTGGCCATCAGTTGGTTGAGATTGGCCTGTTCATTCGACAGTCTATCGAACGGCGAGCGTGCGGACATCTTCACGAACGCCTCATCGCGCCTGTCGGTCGGCACTCGCTCGTCGTCGCGGATCTTTGCAAGAATTAGTTCGCGCGCTCCCACGTCCATCATGACGGCCGTCTGGTCCGATACCTCCTCAATCACTGAATCATCGGCAAAGAGCCGGGCAATGGAAATGATATGTGGTTGGGCCGCCTGCGCGATCTGCGTGATCGATTTGTACTCGTACCATTGCAACGCGATGTTGGCAATGCCTGTCACGCCCGCCGCGGCCTCTCCGGTTTTGTTCATATTCACGTTCGGGAGCGCTTTCTTGACGTCCTTCGCGAGGGTTTCGGTGTAGGAATCGACCGTCGTCTCATTGCTGCCGCTGGCGACATTCAGTAACGCTTGACCATACGCCTGAATAGCCTGCGCGGCTCTCACTCTTGCATCGATAATGGGTTGCGGTATCGGTTGAGATATGGCGTCTAGCTTGAAAGGCTTACCCATGAGATAAGCTTCTTCCTGACGATCCCGCAAGGACTGAACGATGGTCGCGTTCAGATCGTTCAAGATCTGCCGCTGGGCGCTGGCAAGGCTCGTTGCGGCTTCGCTAAACTCCTGAGAGGAAGACTGCACTTGTGTCATATCGGCACAACCTGTGAACGATCCGAGTAGCGCGCTCGCGACCAGAGACGCAACTATGCTATAGGTTCGATTTTGCATTTGGACACCCCATATCAATATCGTTGGAATGCAACAACGGAAGCCGGCACGGAACGCGCACCAATTTTTACTATTCGGGTCTGTGTGAGATCGCCACGTTGCGCTACTGAAAGGTGCTACTCGAACGCCATTTCTCCGCGCCTCGCTGCATTACAATCCGGGATCAAGCGGCGTGATGCGCGCGAGCATGACCGTAAACTCCTCGGCAGCGATCTGCCTGAACTTCATTTTGATGATGGCGATTCGCTGCGTTTCATCATCCTTTGGAAGCAGTCGCGCCGCCGCGTTCTTGATTATCTCGTCGACGTCGTCCACCTTCGGAAATTTGGGTTCCCATTCATTGTTCAGTGTCTTGGCGATGAAATAGATCGGCAGGACATCAGCAAGACCAACCGGGATCAGCTTGTCGACGTCGTTGCCGAGATGACGCTGTACGATCGCTTGCGAGCACAGGCGCAGCGTGAAGCGAAACGGGAAACCCGTGCGTATCGATAGAACGACCGGATCTGCGGCGCCGACCTGCTCGATGGAATTGACGCCTTCAGCCTCGAATACCGCTACGATTGGCAAGGTCACACCGCTCAGCGACAGCAGCTTGTCCGGCGCACTCAGATCAGTTTCAGCCTGCGTCACCTGCGGGAAACCCATGCGTCTGACGACCTTCATCAAAGCATCGATGGGGAAGGTTGCCAATGCGAACACGATCACCACGGACTTGCCGTCCATTCCGCCAGCGACGAGTGCAAGAGGAATGGCGAGCATAATTCGCAACGCATACCAGTAGACATCGGAGACGTTCAGTGCCCGCCGCCTAATGCTTAATACGGAGTCGCTCACGATGAACATCAACGCTCCGCCGAACGACGCGACCAGAATCTGCTGCGTAATGCCATATACACAAGTCGATGCGTTGATACCGTTACACGGTCCAAACGTATAGTTCCGAGCGAGCACCGTCGCCGCCGCGTAGGCCACGCTCAACAAGATTAAGTAGGGAAGCACGAAAGCGAGCAGTCCGTACTGTTCGTGATAAATGCGCGTGAACAAGCGATCGCACAACTCCGGCGAACTGTCGGCACGCTCGCGCCACCCATTACCGTTGGAAGCATCGGAATCACCGTATGAGCCGTTCAACTCATCGATGAGACGCTTGGACCAATAGCGCTGCAGATAAGCGGACAGCGCCTTGTCTTTTAAGCTGTTTTCGAATTCGTGAAAGCGAGCGTACCAGCCAATGCAAAGAAACGCGATTAGTGGTGAGCCAACCAGAACCGTTACGAATCCGCCGAGAATTCCGGCGTACCCGCGTTGCGCGACGGTGCAGCCACGCATTGACCAGTTTATGACCCACCCTACGAGATTGACGAGGAGAAGGCATCCCATCAGTAGGAAGAAGCGCTGCCAGGCGGCGGGTCGCCACGAAAACAGAGAAATGCGCCGCTTAGTCGTCGTGTTCATACGCGTTCGCCCCCGTTCCGCGCTTCAATTCGAAAAACTCTTTATACCGTTTTGGTCGAATCTATTGTTATCGACGGCGCGTCGAATAGAATCGCGAAGCGCGCGCCATGTGCGGCTATCGACGCGAGCGTCGACTTTTTTAAACTAAGTGTGAGTCATTCTAGGACAAGGCGGCAAGTTTGCAAGATGCAATTGCTCCTTCGCCCTGCATTTATGCATAAATACATAATGCACCGAATTGTCACATGTAAGTAGCCGCTCGCTTCATAAAAGCATTGGGTCGCATGTAAACTATTATCCATGCGCACTGACATTACGCCGACTCCATCCTATCGAGAAGGCTGACCTTTAGGTCAATCAGCTCGCTCGATAAGCATGCGCGCACAGTTAAGCCGCTCCGCAGCAACACCGTAGTACGCATTTGCTTCACAGCCAACCCATGCAACTCAGTTTATTTCGCAGCAACGAGGAAAGCGCCAGCCAGGCAAATTGGCCGCGGCATCCGCGAGCGACAATAGCGTCAAGGACGGATGGCAAAAGTAATCGATCAGTTGGCGTGGGACCTAAAAGCCGCATTTCCCGACAAGCGGGTTTTTCGCCACGCGACCTCAAATACTTGAGGGATTCCGCCGAGGCTTGGCCAGACAGTCCATTTGTGCAGCAACCTGCTGCACAAATGCAATGACCTGACCGCACTCGGCGCCGACGCGGGATAGAATGCACAGCGAACACTGATGTGCCTCGACCTTTCGCCGTTGTGCCGGTCGTCGGCGAAAGTCGATTACTTACCTATGCAATGCGTTGACCGGTGTGAGCAGAAATGCGGGCTAACGTTTTACGTCCGATGCTATGTCCGGCGCCATCGCCGCCCTAACTATCCGCTCCACGCGTCGCCGCAACGTATAGAGGACCAGCATCCACCCCAGGAGACACCGATGACAAGCGTTCGCGTTAACGGCTTCACCCTCTCGCTCGACGGATACGGCGCGGGTCCCGATCAAAGCATCGATAATCCGCTCGGCCTCGGCGGCACGGAACTGCATCAGTGGTTGTTTCCGACCCGCACATTCCAGCAAACCTTGTTCGGCAACGACGGCGGCACGACCGGCGTCGACGACGATTTCGCCGCACGCGGCTTTAAAAACGTCGGCGCCTGGATTCTCGGCAGAAACATGTTCGGCCCCATTCGCGGCGCCTGGCCGGACGAAAACTGGAAAGGCTGGTGGGGAGAGAACCCGCCCTACCACACACCGGTTTTCATCTTGACCCATCACGCTCGTCCGCCGATCGAAATGGAGGGCGGCACGACGTTTCATTTCGTCACCGAAGGCATTCACAAGGCGCTCGAACTCGCGCGCGAAGCGGCAGCCGGCATGGACGTGCGCATCGGCGGCGGAGCTGCCACGATCCGGCAGTATCTTCGCGCGGGCCTCATCGATGAAATGCATATCGCTATCTCACCGGTTCTGCTCGGCAAAGGAGAGTCACTGTTCGACGGGGTCGACTTGCGGGCGCTGGGATACCAATGCGTCGAATCGGTACCCTCGCAAAAGGCCACGCACGTCGTCCTGCGGCGGCCCCGAACGAGTGATGAGGCTACGAAATAAGCGCGTCGATCCTCGCGCTAGCAGCGATGGGCCGCATTGGCTAATCTGAAGATCGGTGCATGAGCGGTTGAAGGCGGCATGCTCTGCTCACCCATTTCCAATTGCGAAAAAGGACGTGATCGTGAACAAACCTATCGTTGTGGCCCTCCTCCTCGGCACGATGACCATCGCGGCGTGCAGCAAGAGCAGCGACGAGACGGCCGCCCCCGCCGCATCGGATGCAGCCGCCGCTTCGAACGTACCGGCGCCCGCCCCTACCGCGTCGATTCCCGCGCCTGAAGCCTCCTCCGCTC
>NZ_PNYA01000014.1 GCF_002879885.1 Trinickia dabaoshanensis | reverse complement strand
GTTTCAGGCATTGAAAAACGGGCCAAAAACTAGCATTCTTGACGGCGTTCGAAACCGCGTTTCCGAACCCTTCCACGTGGCGCCTTTACGCCGATCTTCCCCGGCTCCATTACGCCGATCCGTGACAACCGCAACGGCGCATCCCGCAAGCGCCGAGGCCAGTACCGGTGCGATAAGGGAGTAGGGTGATTTCATTTGGTCATCCTGATAACTATATGCTTCACTGCGAGGGCATATCTTTAACGACAATCAACACTGAAACTTAAGGGGCGTGCCAAAAATATGGAAGCAGACTGTCGTCACCGCCAATCGGCGACGCGGCGAGACTCGGGGGGCTGCCCTTGCTTTGGCCGGTCGAGCCGTGTTTGACTTTGTCGATTGCATAGCTGCTCGCGTTAAAAGCGGGGGGATTACCATCGCATCGCGGCTTGATCGCCTGGCAAACGAGTTCGGAGAGTGAGATGGCCGAAAAGCTAACGACCTATGACCCTGCCGAGGATTTAGGCAGTGAGGAGGCGATGGCGGTGTTCATGGCTGAAGCGTTCGAGACGAACGATGCAGCCTAAATCGCGCATGCGCTTGGAGTGGTAGCCCGTGCCAAGGGGATGGCGCAAATTGCAGGGCAAACGGGGCTCTCGCGCGAGCAACTGTATCGTTCCTTCAGCGATCAGGGCAACCCGACGTTAAAGACGATGCTGGCGGTGCTGCAAGCGTTGGGTCTGGACCTGACAACGAGGGTTGCTCATTCGTGACTAGGCGCGAGCTTGAAGCGCCGTATCTGACTTAGCGCTCATTGCCCTAGAACAAACGGCCTACCGCGGCCAACAGATTCTTGTGCCAATACTGATCCGCATTCGCAAGAAAGGGCATGAGATGAAGCAGCGCGACCGAGTTCGCTGGAAGTCCCCCATGCGCAACCAACCCGACTTCGTAGTCGAGCATTCCCACGCGCACATTCGAAATGATGATTTCAGCGGCGTCGCTCGCGTCCTCGATCGCGGCGGCGCTTAGAGCCCCGAACACTTGCGTTACGAGGTTTCGCATGGCCGCCTCCGCCATTCCTGGCGGGAACATCGTAATGTCGTCCTTCGACCGGTCGACTATCGTGAAGTCGAAGTATCGGTAGGTATGCGCGCGCAGGAAGTATTTGATCCGCTCCCCTGAACATACGCACTGCCCCCGCCTAATCTGAGCTCCAACGGCCAATGCGGCGGGGCCATTCGCGATACGTAAGTCAGCAACGAACTGGTCGACCAGGTCGAGAATTTCAACCCAGGTATGGCGCCGGCCTCTTGCGGTGAGATTCGCCGCGGCCTCGTCGATAAAGGTCCCGAGCCTTTGCACTCGATCACCGGCCGTCATGTGTCGCAGGTGGCAAAGCACACGACTGAGGACGTCGGAAGGCATGGTTGCAGTGAAAGCCTTGGTGAGCACCTCCGCTACGCGTCGTGCAGTTCCCTGAGACACGGCAAACGCCAACACTCCGCCAGGGCTGTTATGTACGTTCATCGGAAGGACCAATGCCGGCGGCAGCGCAGTGCCCAAGTACTGCATGCAGTACGTGAACGGTCCCGTGAACAGAAGGGTGGCTAGATCGGCGTCAGTGAGATTGCCGTGTGTATGCAGTGCGATCGATATGTTTTGCGCTGTTAGTGCGCCTCTTCCTACCTCGTCGCAGATTTCCAAAAATCTTTGCGCAGAGACGCGCACGGTGCCCGGCAAGTTGACCCTGAAGAATAGGCAGAACGCGCGCGTCTGCAACGGCGAAAACTTGAGGCGAAGGTTAGTCAGGGCCGTTAGCAGTTCCCGTTTCGAAAGACTGATCCACGGGGTCGCGCCGTGCAGAAACAGCATGACCAGATCGCGAATCTGTTCTCCATTCAATCCGTTTTGCACGGAAATCAATTCGCGAACGATGGCAACCAAAATCTCGGATTCACCCGTGCGGCCGAGCGCGGCACTCCAGAAGTCGTGGAGCTCCTGACCGGTCAAAGCGTGATTGCCGGTCAGCAAGGCGTTGAACGTTGCTGCCAACGCGGAGCCTGAAAGGCCCGACCGAGTCAGTTGGGCAAAGCGGGGCTCCCACCTTAGAAGCTTTTCGCTCGTGGTGCCGGCCCCGTTGTCCAGACGCGTGAGTAGTCGGACGATGTCCGGTTCGCTCACACCGCCGAACAAAGCGCGCACTCGCACTCCGAAGAGACGAGCGTCCCCTTGCGAAACTGAAACCCTGAGGTAATCGTCAAGCATATGGTCCCCCGATTCTTGCGCGAAATTGTTCTAATTACATTTGCCGTTCACGCACGGTCTCTCGAACGAAATGGATCGCTGGAGCTATACGAGCGGCGCAGGGCTAGCGGTCATTGCGGCTCGAAAAGAACGCTCGTTTCGTCTGGAGTAATCCCGTCGGGCCAGTGTAGCAGACTGTGCGGCTTGTGCTTGCTCGCATCCCGGGTTGGGGAACCTCTCACTTGGGTGTCGTCGACATGGCAGGGGGCCGCGTCCGCCGTTCCTCGGATGCCCTGAATTCTCCAGTCGGCAGCATCGCCGCCTCCCGATGAATGGCTAAGGCGCCGGGCGCTCAAAAATCAAGCGAGCGGCGCCACGCGTACCTTCGTCGTCTTCGACGATGCGCAACTGATCGCCTACTACGCGCTCGCCTCGGGCGCTGTCGATGTCGACGCGGCGCTGGGCCGTTTCCGCCGCATCATGCCTGATCCTATCCCCGTGATCGTGCTCGCACGGTTGGCCGTGGATCGCGCTGGGCTTCGAGGTCTCGCCGCTTGCACCGATGACCGTCATGATGACGCTGGCGGACCTGAAGGCCGCGCTCTGATCCGGTAAGTCGCTTCGATACGTGAAGGTCAGCCGTCAGTTCCCGTCGAACGCTCGCAGGCACAAAACCTGCTCAAGCAAGTAGCCTTCCCGAAAGGCAGCAAAACGAAGACTGCGCGCATTCCCCTAAAGCTACATCAAGCCCCTAGGGGAGGCCTGCATCCAACGAACGTTTTGCAAAAATTTCAGGTCACAACGTCCCGAAACCCCTCGATCAACTGGAGCGATGGATGGATACAGAGACGGGAATTACACTGACGGCCAGAACCGGCGTGCCTGGGCTCGACGAGGTATTGATGGGCGGACTCGCCGAAGGCAACATTTTCCTCCTAGAAGGCGCCCCCGGAACGGGAAAAACCACGATCGCGCTGCGCTTTCTGATTACCGGCGCCGAGGCGGGCGAGCGGGGACTTTACGTCACCTTGTCCGAAACCGAAAAAGAACTGCGCAGCGGCGCACGTTCGCACGGTTGGCGTCTTAGCGACGCAATCGACGTGTTCGAGGTCGTGCCCCCGGAAAGCCTGGTCGATGCGGAGCACCAACAGAGCCTCCTATACTCGTCCGACCTCGAGCTGGGCGAAACCACGCGGACGATTCTCGGCGCGTTCGAACGGGTGCGGCCGAAGCGTATCGTCCTCGACAGCTTGTCCGAGATCCGATTGCTCGCCCAAAGCTCCCTGCGCTACCGCCGTCAAATCCTTGCCTTCAAGCACTACTTCTCGCGATCCGGCGCAACGGTCCTACTGCTCGACGATCTAAGCTCGGATTCGAACGATAAGACCGTCCACAGCATTGCTCACGCCGTCATCAAGCTGGAAGAGCTCGCCCCCGCCTACGGGGCGGAGCGGCGCAGGCTAAGAGTATCCAAATATCGCGGACGTCAGTTCCGCGGTGGATATCATGACTTCGCGATCAGAACCGGCGGCGTTTCGGTCTTCCCTCGCCTGGTCGCGGCAGAGCACCGCTCGCGGCTCGACCGCGGAAGCATCAGCAGTGGCGTGAGCGAACTCGACGACGTGCTCGGCGGCGGCATCGAGCGAGGCTCGAGCACGCTCGTTCTCGGCCCCGCCGGTACAGGAAAGTCCACGTTCGGGCTGCAATTCATCTGGGCGGCGCTTCAGCGCGGGGAAAAGGCGGCCCTCTTCGTGTTCGATGAAGAACTCGGGCTGCTGTTCGATCGCACGCGCCAGATGGGTTTCGATCTGGAGGCAATGCGCGATGCGGGCGGCTTGCATGTGGAGCAAGTCGACGCCGCGGAGCTATCCCCCGGTGAATTTGCCCAACGTGTTCGTGCCTGTGTCGACGACGCCCAGGCGAAAACGGTGGTGATCGACAGCTTGAACGGCTATCAGGCCGCCATGCCGGAAGAAAACGCGCTGGTGCTTCATATTCACGAGCTTCTCCAATACTTGAACCGGCAGGGCGCGAGCACGTTCCTGACAGTCGCTCAGCATGGTTTGGTTGGAGACATGAGAGCCCCTGTGGACGTCACCTATCTTGCGGATACGGTGATCCTGCTGCGCTATTTCGAAGCGCGTGGGCACGTCCGTCGCGCGGTGTCCGTGATCAAGAAGCGCACAGGCGGCCACGAAAAAACGATCCGGGAATTCCAGATCGGCGCTAATGGCTTGACCGTGGGACCAGCGCTCAACGATTTCCAAGGTGTGCTGCGCGGCGTGCCGAGTTTCGTTGGGCAAGACACACCGCCGGACGTTGGTATTGCGCCCAATGACGACGATTGAGCGCAATGCTTGTCCGGCGCTCATTCTCGCGCCGCTTGGACGAGACGCCCCCGTTGCCGCCGCGTTATTGCGCGAGGCAGGGACCGAGGCCGTCATATGCGCGGATCTCGAGCATTTTTCGGCGTTGCTGAACGATGAGATCGGCTGCGCGGTGGTGACCGAAGAAGCGCTGCGCGATGCGGATATCACGCGAGTCGCCGCTTGGGTGAGGAGGCAGCCGGAATGGTCGGACTTCCCCTTTATCGTCCTGACCCACAGGGGCCATGCCGCCGATCACAACTCCGGTGCGCGGACGCTGATCAGAGCGCTCGGAAATGTCGTCTTTCTCGAACGTCCGTTTCATCCGATGACGTTTGTCAGCGTGGTCGCGACGGCGCAGCGGGGGCGTCATCGGCAGTACGAAGCGCGCTCGCGTATGGAAGAGCTCCGCGAGAGCGAAGCCCGGTTGCGGATCGCGCTAACCGCCGGACAACTCGGTCAGTGGGAACTCGACCTGCCGCCTACGCATTTCGCCGCTTCCGAAGCGGCGAGAGCAGTCCTGGGCCGCACAGGGAGCAGGACGTTGACCTACGCGGATTTCGAAGCTTGCTTGCATCGGGACGATCGCGGTCGCATGCGCGATGCAATCAAACTCAGTATGGAAACGCGCACGGATGTAGCCATCGAATTCCGGTGCATCTGGCCAGACGGCACGTTGCATTGGGTGGATTTTCGGGCGAGGCATGTGCTCGATCGGGAACGCAAGGCGGCCCGGCTCGTCGGTGTGTCATCGGACATCACGGCACGAAAAACGGCTGAAGCGAACTTGCAGCGCATGAATGAGACGCTCGAGGCAAAGGTGTCCGAACGTACCTCACAGCTCGAGCGCGCGCATCAAACCGTGCTCGATGAAATCCGGCAGCGCGAGCACGCGGAGGAGGTCTTACGTCAGGTCCAGAAGATGGAAATGATTGGGCAATTGACGGGGGGCGTCGCTCATGATTTCAACAACCTACTCATGGCGGTCATGGGCAATCTCGAGCTGCTGCGCAAGCAGGTTCGCGACGAGAAGCTCGTGCGGCTCGTCGATGGGGCACTACAGGGTGCCCGGCGCGGCGCATCATTGACGCAGCGTCTTTTAGCGTTCGCTCGGCAACAAGACCTCAGAATCGAATCGATCCACCTATCGAGGCTGATCAGGGGGATGGCCGACCTGTTGGAGCGTTCCGTCGGGGCCGGCATCGAATTGGCGTTGACCTTGCCCGAGGAACTGCCGCTCACGCTTGCAGACGCCAATCAGATCGAACTCGCGCTCTTGAACCTCGTTGTGAACGCACGCGATGCGATGCCGGACGGCGGAACGATTTCGATCGCTGTCGAGGTGGCGCATGCTACCCAATGCGTGGATCTCGCGGATGGAGACTATATGCGCGTCAGTGTGGCCGACACAGGGTACGGCATGAACGCGACGACGCTTTCCAAGGCGATGGAGCCGTTTTTCACGACCAAAGGACTCGGCAAAGGCACGGGCCTTGGGCTCTCGATGGTTCACGGCTTGGCCCTCCAACTGAACGGCGCGCTAAGGCTCGAAAGCGCGGTTGGCCTCGGCACGCAGGCAGAGCTATGGCTGCCCGTGGCGCCGGAAGCGGCCGAGGTCCCCGCACCGGTCGAAGCGGCGCGGGACGAAAGCGCCGTTGTGGCTCAGGGCGTGACGATCTTGCTCGTCGACGACGACGCGTTGATTTCCGACAGCACGGCCTATTTGCTCGAAGACCTGGGGCACGAGGTGATCGAAGCCGATTCGGGCGCGAATGCCCTCGAAGTGCTCAGGAGTGGGAAGAAGGTCGATCTGCTCTTTACCGACTACTCGATGCCGAAGATGACAGGTATGCAGTTGGCGCATGCCGCGCGCGAGTTGAGGCCAGGCCTCCCAATCGTCATGGCGACAGGGTATGCGGAGCTACCGGCGGCAAGCACGACGGATATCGTGCGGCTGCGCAAACCGTATCAACAGCATCAACTCGTGGCGGAGATCGCGAGGGCGTTGCGCGGTGTTCGCTAATCGGCGATGGACTGCAAACCTCGTTGTCCTACAGCAAGTTCCTGGCGACCTTAGGTACCTCGAGTGCCATGGCCCGCAGCCGGCTTGCCTGCGCACAAACGAAATCAGAAATACGTCGAACATGCGCTCGCTCGTCGCCGACATACACGTCGGATGAGGCCTGAGCAGGCGCGATCTTGAGGATGCCATCGGCCATGCGCGTAATCTCACGCGCGAGCGTTGCCTGCGGTGTCTTCGTACGATGTGCGAAATCTGCGAGCGGATACGGTCCGATTTCCTCGAGCGTGAATGCATCGCCGTAGGCCATTGCCATGTCCGCCTCCACATCCCCTCCGTAGACGTTCACGGACACGAGGTCGTACATGGGCGCGGGAGTAAGACCAGCGCGGCTCACAAAGAACGAGATGTTTTTTCCATGCGCGTCGCTGTTTCCAAGCATCAACTGCAGCAAAGCCCAGCGGAGCAGAAAAGGACGCGCGGTCGCGGGCGTCACCATCTCGTTGAGCAGCGTGAAGAGGCGCTCGAAGCTCACGCCCTCGCGGATGTCGCGCACGTGCTCACCCGCGCCGAGGTTGCGCTCGTACTTGAAGTCTCGCGGTAGGTCGAGCGCCTGGCAGGCATCGATGACGTGCAGCCGCTGAACCCGGTGCGCCAGTCCGCCGCGCCACTCAACCTTGCGGTCGAAGCGCTCGATGAGTAAAACCGGTTCAGGCAGCCGGCGAATCGACACGGGAGCGACCGGCAAATTCAGGCGAGCTGCGAGGCTCATGCAGTAGTGCTCGTTGGCCACCATGAATGGCATGCGCGGGTTGAAGCTCTCCGGCTTGAGCAGGTGCGTGGAACTGAGCGAGCCGTCGACGAGCGAAAGCTGGGCGCCCTCGACGAGCACCTGTAGCTTGTCCTGGTATCCCGCGAGCGAAAGTCGCACCTTGCGATCCCATACCGGGAACGGAATGGCGTCGCGCTCTCGGATACGCTGACTTAACTCGTCATCGGGCATCGGCCGGCGTTCGGGCTGAAGCTGTTGTTGACGGACGAGGTGCTCCGCCTCGTGCTCGCTAGCGTCGAGCGCGACAAAGCCAAATGCGCCCACCGGCTCCTTGCCGAGCGCGCTAATCAGGGCGAATGTGTTGCCCTTGGACACCTGATTGATGATGGAGGCGATATCGAGGGCACGCCCTTCCGGCAGCAGATTCTCCAAGAATCGCTGCACCGCGCCGGGGCGTTCCGGGGCGCGGGCCAACGGAATCGCAGGCGAGAGATAGAACGAATCCCGGCTGTCTTTCCAGCCTTCGGCGTACTGGAAGCTATAACGACCTTCCTGGCTCTCATGGATCAGCTTGCCGACGAGACGGCCATCGGTGAAAGCATGAAGGGAATGTTCGCTCACTGCTTATGCTCCTTATCCTCGTCCGACGGCCTGGCCGTGTAGGCGCCGGCGGAATCATCCGGTAGGTAGCGCATCGCCGCTTCCTTGGGCGTCACAAGCATGCCTAACCCCAGCCCGGAGAGCACTAACAGAAGGCGGTCGACGCCAATAGATCTGCCGTTTTCCAGCCGAGACAGGACGTTTGGCGCCACGCCGCACGCGTGCGCGGCGTCATCGATGCGCAGCTCCAGCTCGAGACGCCGATGGCGCACCAGTTCTCCCAGCGCCTGGATGTCGAGCACCTGCGGGGGAGGTTTGAGACCAGGCGCTTCAAGCGGACGTGCCATAATTTCCCATCTCGGAAACAAATCGGGAATTCGCGCGCCGATGCGCGATGTTTCTCACTTGAGAAACAATACCGTATTTCCAAGGTGAGCGCTAGTTATTTCCAATATGGGAAATAATTGCCTTCGAGCGTGCTGGGGAATCGGTGAAGTATGTGGCGATCGGCGATCGCCGCGGCTGGTCAAAGCGTTTTGCAAAACCCCGAGCCCCGCAAAACCTTGAACCCGACCGTCTGCTCAGAAACGAACGGCACGGCCCTCCGGACCGAAATGCGCGCCGTTATACCGCGCTTGTTTTCGACGCAAAGCGCGGCGAGGCTTTCCGCGCTCGGGCGCCATTGCCAGAACGACCAACGCTCGGGCGTATCGCCAAGCCTTGGATCGAAAGTGACTGTCACCGGCGCTCCATCGCTCAAATCAAATGCGAACTGATCGAGCGGAATCGACAGCCCTTTGCCGCGCGCTTTGATATAGCTTTCCTTGAGCGTCCAAAAATCGAGGAAGCGCGCTGGTTGCAGCGCCGGCGGCAACGCTCTCAATTGCCGTACTTCATCGGCCGCGAAATAACCGTCGGCGACATCGAGCGGAACCCGCCGTTGCAGGTCCTCAACGTCGATCCCGAGTTGCGCATCGCGCGTTACCCCAAGCAACACGACTGAGTCGGAATGCGAAATGTTGAACGTCAGCCCGGGAACGTCCGGGTGGACATTCGCGATTGCCGGGCGGCCGAACTCCGTGGCCTCGAAGCGCCAATCGGGCGGTGCGATCGGAATGTAACGAGAGAGAACATATCGAACCAGCGAGCGCGTGACGAGGTAGCGGCGGCGATCTTTGTCGAAGAAAAATTTGCCGTGACGGATGCGTTCGTCCGCTGTTAAAACCGAATCGAATTGCGCGGCCAGGCTGGCGTCCGGCGCGTGGGCCACGAGTGCAACCCAAATATCGACGTCGCCCTCGCGTAGCAAGAGCGGCTCGAGCCATTGCGGGCCGAGTGCCGCTTGTACGCTGCTTGATGGAGTCATCGCACGCGCCCCGCTCAAGTGCCGCACAGCACGCCGAGGCGCGCGAGACGCGATGGGCAGGGCGTTGCCGGATCGCCGGCGATCCATTGCAACGCTTGCTTGGCTTCGTCGGCACCGACGGCCACGGCGTTTCCAAGCAGTTCGCTCGGCACATAAGCGCCCTGCGTTTCATCGGCGCTACGAACCAGCGCGGCCATGGCCGACGCGTTCGCGGCACGCCGCACGCCCGTCGCGTCATATCCGCCCGCGTGCGCGAACGGCGTCAACACGCCCCCGGCGACGAGAAACAGCAGGTTCTGCAAAATCTCGCGCGGGTTACGGCTTTCCCCGCTGAGCTTCGCGACGATCTCGCCGATGCGCATCGAGCCTTGCTGCATCAGCGCGCGCAGATCGGCGATGAATTCGGGCTGGAAACTGAGGACGCCCCGAGGGATCGTCGCGCGGGTATCGATTCGCTCGATCTCGGTCGTGCAGCCGATGGCCAGGCCTTCTAGCGACTCGAGCGCTTGCGCTTGCGATCGGCTCGCTCGCGCGCCGCGCACGAACACGTCGCGGCGAAATCGCCGATTCACTGCGAAGTCTTCGGCCAGATGCCGCAGCCGCGCGTTCGGCAGAGCCGCGATCGCCTCGGCCGCCTGGCGATCCATCAAGAGGGTGGGGTGATTGTCGGCGAGCGTAGCACTGCCTGTGTAGGCCAGGCCCGTGTGCGCCATATCGTCGAGTACGTCCACCGAATAGTGGATTTCCCAGGTTCGGTTCAAATACTCGTGCGCGAGATAGTCGAGCGGGCTCGCCGCCAGTGCGGAAAGCGCCTCCGTGGCGCTCGGGTTGTCGCGGAAGTAGCGAAAGCTCGGGTTGCCGAGCGCTTGCATGCCTGCGATCGCGTTGCCGGTGCGCGTTTCGATGCTGCCCGAAGTCGATTGAGCAAATTCGAGCATGAGCTTGCGCAGCGGCGCCTCGGCGGACCAGCCCGGCTGACAGTTGTAGCTCAAATAAACGAGCCCTTCTTCTGCAAGCCGCTCGGAGATGAGCCGCCGCACCGCCTGGCGAACGTCGGCGTCGACCCAGCTATAAATGCCGTGCAACACGATGAAATCGAATTCCGGCAAATCGTGTTCGAGCAGGGCCTCGAAGCTCGACTCGTGGAAGACGACGTTGCCCACGCCGAGCCGGGCGGCGCGCTGCGAGGCCGCTTCGATGTGCGCCCGGTTGAAATCGCAGGCGTGAAACTGCGCATGCGGAAAGGCGGCCGCGTTGACGATGGTCGAATGCGCGAAGCCGCAGCCGAGATCCAGGTAGCGAAACGGCCGGCCCAGCGCCTTGGCGCGAGCGCCGCCGAGCACGCTGGCGTAGTTCAGCCACGTGGGGGACAACTCCCGATGGAAGCGGTCCGGAAACGTCACGTCGCTCAGGTAGCCGGAGGAAGAATCGGATGCTTGCATGAGATGTAGTTCCGCGCGAGCTTAGTATGGTGCCACAGCGGCTGCACGAACCGTACTATCGTTAGTCCAAACGATTCGTTCGCTTTTCCTTCCCCGCTTCCGATAATGGTTGCTCGACATGCGCGCAGCGCAATTGACGAGGGGATGAACGATGAGCGTGTGCGGTAGTACCCATTGGCCTCCGCGGCTCGTCACCGTGCCGGGCTTGCACGGGAGCGAGCCGGCTCGGTAGCGCGTTCTTGAACCTCGGCGCGGCCCCCTCCGTCTTTAGCGGAAGTGGTTTGATTGAGGGGCGAATTTTTTTGGAAATCGAAAGAGTTTACTAAAACCAAGGAATTATTGATTCCACTCTTTGGAATCCTATTCATTGTCCGCGTTGGGCCGCTCATTAACTCAATTGGCGGCGCTATCATCCGCGAGCGCTAACGTCGTCGTTCCGCTAAAACCGGATCGGTACGGTGCGCCGGCATGCAATCGTGAGAATTGCAGCCCGTAATGTTTTCATCAACCGTTACGGCACATTCGTTGAAATAAAATGATGATAGAGCTTGCGACCTTCGAGAACTTCAGTGAGTTGGGTTATCTATTGGCGAATCCGGACGTTGCGCAGGAAGTGTTGCGCAACCCCTTGGTAACCGGGTTCGTGCATTTTTCCAAGTTCGGAAAGAACGAACAAAGAAAGCAATTCAAGCCGGCCCTGTCGGACGCTGAGATAGATCGCGCCTTGTTGGACAACAGCGTCCCGCTACCCGACAAACTGAGGGATGCCCACCAAAACCAGGCGAATTTGTGCGTCGAACTGGGCAATAAAGAGGGCATGCGTGTCCTCGAGATCGGCAGCCGGGAAGTCACCGGCGCATCCACGATGCGGGAACGATTCACAAAAGCGAAATATATCGGCTTCGATTACTATCCGGGACCGAATGTCGATGTGGTAGGCGACGCTCATAAGCTATCGAGCTACTTCGCCGAGGACAAAAAGTTCGACCTGATTTTTTCAAGCGCGGTGTTCGAACATCTGGCGATGCCTTGGGTGGTGGCCGCGGAGATATCGAAGCTGCTGAAAGTGGGCGGCATGCTCTTCATCGAAACTCACTTCTCTTTTTCCTCCCACGAGCGTCCCTGGCACTTCTTCCAATTCAGCGATATGGGATTGCGGGCGCTATTCTCTCCGGCGCTGGGGTTCGAGTGCTTGGAGGCAACGATGGCGAACCCGATCTCCGCCAAGTTCTCGGCGCTTGCCGATCCGTATTTGCGTGGCCGTTGGGTGCACGGCTTGTATTGCCACAGTCAATACCTGGGCGTAAAGCGCCGCGACATCGACGGGTTCGATTGGGGTGACGTCGCAACCGACGAAGTGGTGGGCAATACGTTCTATCCCGCGCCACTTTGAGCCGGCGGAGCACCGAATGCCGCGCCCCATCTTCAACCGGCGCGGCGCGCGCCCATCTTTCCCCGCCGTGTTGACTTCCCCCGCGGCATGCAATTAAGGGTGTTCTTAATTGCGCAATTGCCCACTTTTCGATCCTTGCATCTCAAGTTTCGTTTGTACTGTGTCGTTAACTCCACCGTAATGCCTTCGCTTCCCAATCGCATCTTGCAGCTCTCGGAGACTTACGGTAATGCTCGGAACCATTCGCGGTCGAATCCTGGTGGCTTGCGTCGCAATCGTGGTGACCGCACTAGCGGTCACGGGCGGGCTCCTCTATTACGTCGTCAAGATTCATAACGACGAGGCGATCGATCAGAACTTCAAGTCCATTCTGACGGGCCATGCGCTCGCCATCGACGGATGGGCCGAAAGCCGGACCCGCGAAACACAAGCCCTGGCCGATACGATCGCGGTCGGAGAGGGCGATCCGGTGCCGGCGCTCAAGCTGCTGGCCAAATCCGGCGGCTTCGAAGTCATGACGCTGGGCTTGCCGGACAAGACGGCGTTTTCGAACGTGCCGCTTTCCCCCAACTACGATCCGACCGCGCGACCGTGGTACAAGCAAGCCGTCGCGGCCGGTCACATCGTCGTGACGGCGTTGTATCGCGATGCCTCGTCGGGGAAGCCCGCCGTCGCGTTCGCGGTACCGATCGTTCGTGACGGAAACGTGAAAGCGGTCATGGCGGCCAGTCTTTTCATGCAAAGCGTGAGCGAGATCGTGACGTCCGTTCACCCCACGCCGGCGAGCTTCGCCTTCCTCGTGGATGCGAAGGGCAATGTCATCGCCAGCGCCAAGACGGATCTCATCATGAAGCCGGCCACCGAATTGGCGCCGGCGCTGACGCAGGACGCGCTCAAAGCGATGCAAGGCGCCTCGTCCTCGCTGGCCGTCGAAATCGACGGTTCGACGAAGTTGCTGCGCGCTCAGCCGATTACCGGCACCGATTGGTCGCTCGTGCTGGCAATGGACAAAGCGGACGTGACGGCAGGCATGCGCGCCGTGGCGACGACGACCCTCGTGGCGATCGTACTCGTCGCGCTGTTCTCGGCCGCGCTGGTCGGGGCGTTGACGAACGCGGCATTCAAACGCGTATTGCTGGTGCGCGACGCCTTGACCGACGTCGCGAGCGGCAGCGGCGATCTGGCCCGGCGGCTTCCGGTGAACGGCAACGACGAAGCTTCGCAAATCGCGCACGCATTCAATCTGTTCGCCGAGAAGATCAGCGCGATCTTGCGGCATATTCGCGATTTCAGCGAATCGGTGAACGTGGCCAGCGCCGAGATCGCGCAGGGCAATCAAGATCTGTCGAGCCGCACTGAACAAGCCGCCGCGAACTTGCAGAGGACGGCCGCCGCGCTCGAGGAAATCTCGGGTACCGCGCGCAATTCCGCCGATGCGGCCACCCAAGTGAGCGAACTCGCGGGATCGGCGTCGCACGTCGCGATGCGCGGCGGCAAGGTGGTGGGAGACGTCGTCTCGACCATGGATGCGATCACGAAGGCATCGGCGGAGATCGCGAACATCATCGGCGTCATCGACGGTATCGCCTTCCAAACGAACATCCTCGCGCTGAATGCGGCGGTGGAAGCGGCCCGCGCGAGCGAGCACGGGCGAGGCTTCGCCGTCGTGGCCGCCGAGGTGCGCGCGCTCGCGCAACGCAGCGCGCAGGCCGCCAAGGAGATCAAACAATTGATCAGCTCGTCGGTGGAGCGGATCGAGGCGGGCTCCACGTTGGTGCAAACGGCCGGCGCGACGATGGACGAAATCGTCGAAGGCGTGCGCGGCATCACGAACGTGATCGGCGAAATCTCGGTGGCGGCGACGGAGCAAAGCACGGGGCTCGGCCAAGTCAACCAGGCGCTCGCCCAACTCGACAGCACGACGCAGCAAAACGCGGCGCTCGTCGAAGAATCGGCCGCGGCGGCGCAGATGCTGCGCGAGCAAGCCGCGAAACTCGCGCAAGCCGTCGGCGAGTTCAAACTATCGGCTTAGTATGGCGATCGTTCGACGCCGGGCATCGAAGTCGATGCGCGGCAAAGACCGAATCTCGCGACGATGGGCTAGCTACGCGATCGCGCGCGTTACCGTCGTCGCGCTCTTGCTTTGCCCGTTCGCGATGGGCGCGCGGGCCGAGCCGGCCAAGCCGGCAGCGTCGCGCCCAGCCGTCTTGCGCGTGCTGGCATGGCCCGGCTATGCGGACGACGACTGGGTCGAAGCGTTCGAGCAGCGCTACCACGTCAAAGTCGAAATCACGTTCGTCGATTCCGACGAGGCCTTGTGGGCGCGCATGCATAGCGCCGCCTCTGCCCCGTTCGACGTCATCGCGGCCAATACCGCCGAGATCGAGCGCTACGCGCGTGCCGGCCTGCTCGCGCCGCTCGATCTGTCGTCGATCCCGAATCGCGCGCGGCAACAGCGGTATTTCCGGCATCTGGAAGGCATTCCAGGACTCGTCGCCGGCCATGACGTCTACGCCGTTCCGTTCACCTACTCGTCGATGGGGCTGATCTACGACCGCAAGCAGGTGAGCGCTGCGCCGCACTCGATGCGCGCGCTCTGGGACCCGCGCTATCGCGGCAAGGTGCTCGATTTCAACAGTGCTCAGCACAATTTTTCGTTCGCCGCGCTGGCACTCGGATACAGCGACCCCTTTCGTTTGTCGCCGAAGCAGATGCGCACCGTGGCACGCGAACTCGTTCGATTGCGACGCAATCTGCTCACGTATTACACGTTGCCCGAGGAGGCGACGGCGCTGTTCGTCCAGCATCGCATCGCGCTCATGTTCGGCAACTACGGCACCCAGCAAGTCGAACTGCTGCGCCGGGCCGGCGTGGACGTAGGCTACGCGATTCCCGACGAAGGCGCGCTCGCATGGCTCGATTGCTGGGCGATCGTCAAGGGCGGGGGCAATCAGGCGCTGGCCTATGACTGGATCAATCAGATGCTCGAACCGCAGATCGGAGCGCAACTGACTCAGCGCGAAGGGCTGGCCAATACGCTGTTGCCCGAGCCCGAAAAGGCGTCGGGCGCGGCCGACCACCTTGTTTGGATCGAGCGCGTCGAAAGTCCGGACGAGCGAGAGGCGCTGTGGAAGCGGATCGAAGCGGGCGACCGGCTCAGGAGTTTCCCGAAATGATCAGGCTCGGCTTGAGCACCCGGCTGTCGATTCTGCTCGTCTGTATCGGCGTGGCGGCTTCCGGCGCGACCGGTTACTACGCTTATCGCGCCAATCGCTCCATGATCATGCAGGAGGCCGAGCGCAGTCTGCTTCCCGCCACGCAATTGCTGACACAGCGCTTCACCACCGCGTTGAGCGACGTGGCGGATGACGTGTTGGTGCTGTCGACGATGCCCTCGTCCGTGGCCGTCGCCCGCGGCGATGACGCCGCCGATGCGGGCCGCGCAAGGCTCTCGCAGGTGTTTCTCCGGTTCATGATGCATCACCCGGAATACCTGACCATCCGCCTCGTCACGCGAGCGCACCATGGGTTGGAGCGGATTCGTGTCGAGCGGGGCGCGCGCGGTATCGTCGTCGTGCCCGATGGGCGGTTGCAGGAAAAAGGGCACTTCGCCTATGTGTTCGATACGCTGGCGACGGCTCAGGGGCATGCCTATCTCTCGCCGATCGGCCTCACGCCCGACTCGAGCGCGGATGCGGCGACGGGCCGGCCCGCCATATATATCGGCGCACCTATCGTGGACGCAGCAGGAAACACCGTGGGCGTGGTCGTCGTCGAAGTCGATCTCACCCAGGTCTTCCATCGGCTCGAACGCGATTCGCCCGCCGGCTACCTCGTGTATCTAGCCAACGAATGGGGCGACTTCCTGATTCATCCCGATTCGAGCCAGACGTTTGGATTCGCGCATGGGCGGCGCGTGCTGATGCAACAGACGTTTCCCGCCACCCACGTCCTATTCGACGGCGGCCCGAGCAGCGTGACGTTCAACGGAGAGGCCGGCAGCGGACGGGCGCCGGTGCATGCGTTCGCCTTCGTGCGCGCGCCATTCGGCGCGGTCGAGGGCAACCGCTTCATCGTCGTCGGTCTCGGGCGTTCGTTGACGAGCGTATTGGATTCGGCAAACGCACTCGGCGGGCAGATCGTGCGCATGGTGCTCGTCTCCAGTGCGATCGCCATCGTGCTGGCGATCTTATTCGCGCGTGCGCTGGCGCGCCCGCTGCGCGTGCTCGCCGACGCCGCGACCGATCTGCTCGACGATGCGCGCGCGCAACGCCTGCCGGTCGAGCGTTCCGACGAGATCGGGGTGCTCGCGCGCTGCTTCGATAGAATGCGGCTCGAAATTCGCGCGCAAATGAGTACACTTCATGCCAGGCAGCTCGAATTGAGCCATCTTGCCGGGCACGATGCGCTCACCGGCCTGCCGAACCGGATGCGGTTCATGGAGCGGCTGGAAGCGGCGATCGGGCACGCGTTGCCGAAAGGCGAGCAGCTAGCCATCATGTTCGTCGATCTCGACGGCTTCAAGCAGATCAACGATCGCTTCGGCCATTTTGCCGGCGACGAAACGTTGGCCATCGTCGCGCAGCGCTTGCGCGAGGCGGTGGCGCCAACCGATCTCGTCGCGCGTCTTGGCGGCGACGAGTTCGTCATTTTGTTTTCGGATGAGCGATCGATCGATGCGATCGACGCGACGGTGCAGCGGATTCAGTCCGCCCTGGATGAGGCGGTGGCGATCGGGCCGCACCGGATGAGGGTGGGCGCGAGCATGGGGATCAGCGAATTCCCGGGCGACGCAAAGAACGCCGAGGAACTGCTGGCCAAGGCCGATGCCGCGATGTATGTTGCGAAAACCTCGCCGCGGCGCCGCTTCGTGCGCTACCGGGATCTGAATGCGGATGAAGGGCAAGAGCAGTACGGGAGCGTCGGCGGGCTCACCTAACGGCGCGCCGCGCGATGCGCGCAAAGACTGGGTTGGACCAAAAAAGAGGGCGCCGATGGCCGCGCCCGCGCAATGCTGCAACGCAGTGTTTCTTTAATCTTGGGGATCGGCGCGTGCCGGGACCGGCGTGCCTTTAGCCCGGTTCGGATCTTGCTGATCGCACGTGCAATCCGATTGCTCGTTCAACGGGGCCAGCTATGTTCGACGAAAATGACGGCGCGGTGCTGGAAGTGTTGCTCGGAACGAAAAACCCGCTTTGGCGGCTTCCCGGCGACAGCAATGCCTTGGAGCTTTCCGCGCAGCGCGGCGTCGCGAACCTGAGCGTGGCGCTGACCGGCGAGCAAGCGCGCGCGATTCGCGAATTGACGGGCGTCACGTCGCACCGGGTGATCGAGGTATCGTTGCGCGGGCAACCGGTCACGCTTCATCTCGTCGGCAAGAAGGTCGATTCGCGCGATTGGGCGGGTACCGCGTGCGAGTATTCGGACACGCTTTCGGTTGCCGGCGCGCTATCGAACGGGCTCGCCGCGGCCGAACAAGTGGTCTCCGAAGTCAATTCGCTCGTGGTCATTTTGGATCGCAACGGCATCGTGCAGCGTTTCAATCGCATGTGCGAAGAGGTCACGGGCTTGCGCGAGGTCGACGTCATCGGCAAGAGCGCGTTCGAATTGTTCATGACGCCCGATCAGGGGTCGCAGTCGCGCACCAACATCAAGCAGTTTTTCGAGCGGCAACAATCGTTCGAAGTGGAGCGCGTGATCAACACGATCAAAGGGCCCCGTCTATTTCAGTTCCGCAATAAGTTCGTCCATAGCGGCAGCGGCATCGACGAAACGTTCATCATCTGCTCGGGAACGGATATCACGGACGAGCGCGATGCGCAGCGGCGCCTGAAGGAGTTGGCTTCGAAGGACGTGTTGACCGGCCTCATGAACCGCTATGCGATCAATGCGAGGATCGAATGGGCGCTGGAGGATGTGCGTCACGATCCGTCGCGGGTGCTCGGCATTGTCTTTCTCGACCTCGACAACTTCAAACGCGTCAACGATCACTACGGGCACGTCAACGGCGATCGGCTGATCAAGCGCGTATCCGAGCTCGTGACCGAATGCCTCGACGACGGCATGACGCTCGCCCGGCTCGGCGGCGACGAATTCTTGATCTTGGTCGATTCGTGCACGCAGGAATCGCTCGAGACGCTCGCGCAAAAGATCATCGATCATCTTCGTGTGCCGATGCATCTGGAGCTGATCGATGTCTACACGAGTTGTTCGATCGGAATCGCGCTTTACCCGCAACACGGCAAGACGCTCGAGGCGTTGATCTCGCACGCGGATACGGCGATGTACGCGGCCAAGGAAGCGGGCAAGCAAACCTATCGCGTTTTCTCGCCGGAGATGAACCAAAAGGTCGCCAAATATATTTGGCTGGACACCGAGCTTAGAAAGGCGATCGAGGAAAAGCAGTTCGTTTTGCACTACCAGCCGCTGATCAATCTGTGCACGGGCCGCTTGCATAGCGTCGAAGCATTGCTTCGCTGGCAATCCACGAGCCGGGGGCTAGTGCCGCCTTCGGAATTCATTCGTTTCACCGAGGAGTCAGGCCTCATCATTCCGATCGGCCGATGGTTGATGCGCGAGGCGGCGTGGCAGGCGGCTCGGTGGCATGAAGCCGGATTGGACATCCGCGTGTCCGTCAACGTCTCCGCGCGGCAGCTACGCGATACGGAAATCGTCAATCAGTTGCGCGATCTGGTGGAGCAGGACAGCGCCGCGCGCACGCTGATCGATATCGAATTGACCGAAAGCTGTTTTATCGAAGACGAAAGGGCGGCGATCGACTTGATGCGGCAGTTCAAGCAGCTAGGCGCGCGCATTTTGCTGGACGATTTCGGCACCGGGTATTCCTCGCTTTCGCAATTGACGCGGCTGCCGATCGATGTCATCAAACTCGATCGAAGTTTCATCACGGGCATCGATCAGAATTTTCAAGCTCAATCGCTCGTGCGTTCGGTATTGGGGCTGGCGCGTGCCTTCGGCTTCGCGATCGTGGCCGAAGGCGTCGAGACGGAGCGCGAGGCGCAGTTCTTGAGAGACATCGGCGTGGACTATGCGCAGGGATTTTTCTACGCGAAGCCGATGCCGGCCGAGGCGCTCGAGGCTTGGCTCCTCGATAAGAAGAAGCTCAGGCTCATCGCCTGAGCTTCGAGAGGCCGGCGCCGGTTTCGCCGCGCCCGTTCAAAGAACGGCTTGGAGCTTCGACACGCGCCTGTTTTGCAGTACGACGAGCCGTTCCATGAACGCGATGTCCTTTTCTTCGAGCATGAAGGCTGCGTTCACCCAGTCCTCGGTAATGTCCATCAATTCCGAGCGGGAGAGCGGCAGCACGCGCTGGCGGGCCCGCAACATCGCGCGCGTGCCGTTCAGCATGGGCCGGATGACGTCGATGAACGTGCGTGTCGATATGGCGGCCTCGCCGGACTCGAACACCCCATCCACGAGCCCGTGCTGCTCGTGCCACTCGGCAAAGCGCGATTCGCCGGTGCTGATCAGCGTTTCGGCCACACGGCGGTTCGATTTACGCGTAACGAGCGAATAGCCCCCCATGCCCGGGAATAAGTTGAATGCGATTTCCGGGAAACCGAGTTTCGTGCCGCGTTGCGCGAGAACGTAGTGATGGGCCAGCGCGGCTTCGAAGCCGCCGCCCAGCGCGCTGCCATCGACGGCCGCGATGGTGACGGCGTCCGTCCCGAAGCCGTTGTAGATTTCCCAAACTCCATCGATACACGAGCGCGCATACGCCATCAACCGATCGCGTTCGCCTCGGCGAATGACGTCGACGAAGAAGTTCAGGTCGCCGCCGACGTTGAAAATCTCGGGAACGAGCGAGCCCGTCACCCAGAAGTCGAATCGAAGGCCCGATTCGCGCGCCGCGCGGGCGAGGCGAATGATGTCCGATACCAACTGTTGGTTGAAGCAAGGCCGCGGCGCGGAGCGCAGCATCATCCACATGACATGCCGGTCCTCTTCGTAGTAAGCCGTGAGTTGACTGAATTCGCCGGCCTCGTGAAAAGGACGGCATTCGGGGGTGAGTTCGAATCGCATGGTGATCCTCTATGGCATTGAGTTGAACCGCACTCAAAGAGCCGAACGCGTCTTTGGGCGCAGCAATTTTGCGGGACGCAACTCGTCTGCCGAGCGCTTTCAGTGAAAATCCGGGGGGCGCAATCGATTGCGCGATGGAAGGGGGCGAGATGAAGGGGCCGATAGCGGCTCGAATAGCGGGTTATTCGCCCGCTTATAGGGGCATTCGAACAGTGATTCCAAGCAATTGAATGCCGGTGCCCCCTATCTCTGGCATCATCTTTGTCCGTATTTCTTTTATCCAACGATGGCCGGATCGCTCGCCTTCATATGAACGGCGAGACGAAGGCGGTGCGCGGAGATCGCATTCATGACGATGTCGACGAAAGGGCTGAGATTGGCCGAAGTATGGTTTCAGCGCGGGCTGTGGATCATCGCGATCGTATTCGCGGGATTTCTGATCGGCTTGGGTGGAAAGGTCGTGGGCGATCTTCCGCGAGTCGAGGATGCGCCGGGTCGCGATGCGTTCGTCGATCGGCAAGTCAGCGCGCCGATGCAAGCGCGCTTATCGAAGGCGCAAACCGAGCTCGCGGCCAATAGCGATGCGATCGATCAAGCCATGCTGCTGCTGACGGCCGCCGAGCACGACACGCAGCAGGCCCGTGAAGCCTTCCGCACGACCATTGCCACTCGTCACGCCACGGCCGACGCTCAGCAAGATCCGGCGGTCACCGCCCATGCCCAAGCGCTCGAGGCGGCGACGCGGCGCGAACGCGACGCGCAAGCGCGCGTCGACTCGCTCAAGCAAAGCCGGCTCACGCTCGAACGCGAGCGCGATACCGCGACGCGCTCGCTCGACACGCTGAACGCCGAAGCGGACGAACGATATCGGAAAGCGCAGCGCATCGTGGAGTTGCGCGTATTCGGCATTCGCCTGCTGTTCACGTTGCCTTTGTTGCTGATCGCCGGTTGGCTGTTCGCGAAGAAGCGCCAAAGCCGTTACTGGCCATTCGCGTGGGGCTTCATCTTTTTCGCATTGTTCGCGTTCTTCGTGGAGCTGGTGCCGTATTTGCCGAGCTATGGCGGCTATGTCCGCTACGCCGTCGGCATCGTGTTGACGGTATTGCTCGGCCGGTATGCGATTCGCGCGCTATCGCGGTATCTGGAGCGCAAGCGCGAGGAAGAGCAGCAGCCGGGAGCAAGCCGGCGGGAAGCGCTCGATTTCGTCAAGGCTTACGCGCAAGTGGCCGCGAAGGTGTGCCCCGGCTGCGAGCGGCCGATCGATACGGCCGATCCGCATGCGAACTTTTGTCCGCATTGCGGTATTGCCGTATTCAACCACTGCGCCCACTGCCAGACGCGCAAGAACGCGTTCAGCCGTTTTTGCCACGCCTGCGGGAAGGGCGAGAACTAGTCCTTGCCGCGCGCGTTCGCGCCCGGCCGCGGGCGCTGCCATCGATTGGGCACAAGACGTGCTCCCCGAGTTCATGCGTTTATTCCGTACCTGAACTGAGCCGCCGAATCGCGCGGCTCCTCGGAGACAAGTCATGGCCGAACTCAACGCACCTGTTACCTCCGCCGCGTGGGCGGAAGATGTCGACGCTTGGCGACCGCACTCGGCGGTCGTTTCATGGAGTGCCGTATTCGCGGGGGCCGTCGCGGCCGCCGCCTTCGGATTGATCCTCTTGACGCTCGGTACGGGCCTTGGGCTCGCCGCGCTCTCGCCCTGGCATTTTGCAGGCCAGAGCGCGACGGCGTTCGGCTTTGCCGCGATCGTCTGGGTCTGCGTAACGCAGATCCTGACCTCGGGCCTCGGCGGCTACCTCGCGGGTCGATTGAGGCATCGGTGGCCGGCGGTGGAAATGGATGAAGTCTACTTCCGCGACACGGCGCATGGTTTCCTGTCGTGGGCGCTTGCGACGTTAGTCACGGCCGGGCTGGCCGCCGCGATGTTGCCGGCAGCCGAACATGCCGGGGCGCAAGCGTTGGAAAAGGCCGCATCGAACGCACCCGTCGTCGATCGCGGCGATGCGAAAGCCGCGATGGACCGGTGGCCCGTGGGCTATTACGTCGATTCGCTATTCCGCCGTCCGGCCGCCGCTTCGGCCTCACCGTCCGCTCCATCCGCCGTTCAACCGTCGGCCGCGCCCGCGATCGCTAGCCCGGCCGCCAATGCCGCCGCAAGCAACGCGACGAGCGCATCGGCGCCCGCTTCGGCCGCGCCGGCACTCGCGGCAAGCCAAAGCGCCGGTGCGGGTGCGGGTGCGAGTACCGCCTCGGGCAGCGTGATCAGCCCGGTCGCCACCCCGGCCGTCTCCGGCAGTGCCGAACTCGGCGCCGCGACGAACGTACCCGCTCGAGCCGGCGAGCCGCCGAAGCAGGAGGTGACGCGCATCTTCGTCAACAGCCTGGCAACGGACGATCCGCTATCGGTCGCGGACACCGCCTACGTGGCGAATATCGTGTCGCGCGATACGGGGCTTTCGCCGCAGGCCGCGCAATTGCGCGTGGCCGCCACCTATGGGCAGCTTCAACAGAAGGTGGTGGCGATGGAAGGCGCTGCCAAGGTGGCCGCGGACCATGCACGCCATGCCAGCGCGGGCGCGGCGCTTTGGCTGTTCGTCGCGCTGCTGCTGGGCGCGTTTTCCGCAAGCTTCATGGCGATCTTCGGCGGGCGTCTGCGCGACGTATGAAGCACCCCGGCGAAACCGCCTGACTCGACGACCGGGGATGGGGACGAGCAACCCCTATCCCCGCTTCCGAATTCAACCGGCCAAGGAGGACCTATGCGCTCGATCCTGCTCTATCTGCTCGGTGTACCGATTCCGATCATCATCTTGATCGCGTTGCTGTATCACTGAATCACCAACCGATCGAATCCGTTGACCTGCTCGGAGCGGCACAGGCGAGACTCGCGCCCGTGCCGCTCGTTGCATATCGCCGCGCTATTCGACGTCTTCAGTCAGCTTCTTCTCGAGCCGCATGAAGATGCGCTGCGTCTGTCCTTTGGCATGCAGGGCGAAGAGCAACAACGATCGTCCCGTGACCTGGTAGACATCGCCCGTTTCGAACTCGGGCAACTCGTCGCGCACGGGCATATTCGTATCGATGAGGCAGCTCCATTGATCGCTGCCGGGAATGTCGGGCAGTTTGAACTCGACGACGTCGTGGTGCGCGTTGAGGACCACGAGCAGCGTGGCGTCGGACGCGGGTCTGCGAATGCCGCTCGTCTGGGCCCGGCCGTCCAGCAGCACGCCGAAGCAGCGCATCTGCGGATCTTGCCATTGCTCCTGCGTCAATTCGGTGCCCGCGGGACTCATCCAGCGAACTTCGCACAGTTGCTGCCTATCGTCGAATTGGCCGGTCAAAAAACGATTGCGGCGCAAGACGGGCAGCGTATGGCGCAACGTGGTCAGCTTGACGACGAAATCGGTCAGCGCGCGACCGTCGTCGTCGATCGCATCCCAATCGACCCAGCTTATTTCGTTGTCCTGACAATAAGCATTGTTGTTGCCGCGTTGTGTACGCCCGAACTCGTCGCCGGCCACGATCATCGGCGTGCCCTGCGAGAACAGCAGCGTGGCGAGCAGATTGCGCTTTTGCCGCTCGCGCAGCGCGCGGATTTGCTCGTCGTCGGTCGGGCCTTCCGCGCCGCAGTTCCACGATTTGTTGTCGGAATGACCGTCGTTGTTGTCCTCGCCGTTTGCTTCGTTGTGCTTATCGTTGTAGGAGACGAGGTCGTTCAAGGTGAAGCCGTCGTGAGCCGTCACGAAGTTCACGCTGGCCCAGGGCCTGCGCCCGCGCCGGTTGAATTTGTCGCCCGAGCCGGTGATGCGGCTCGCCAATTCCGGCGCCACGCCGTCGTCGCCTTTCCAAAAGGCTCGAACCGTATCGCGGAAGCGATCGTTCCATTCGGCCCAGCCCGGCGGGAAACCGCCCACCTGATAGCCGCCGGGACCGCAATCCCAAGGTTCGGCGATGAGCTTGACGCTGGAGAGCACCGGGTCTTGCCGGCAGCTATGCAAAAAACCGCCGCCTTCGTCGAAGCCATACGGTTCGCGCGCGAGGATCGTCGCTAGATCGAAGCGGAACCCATCCACGTTCATTTCGCCAACCCAATAACGCAAGCTGTCGGTGACCATTTGCAGCACGCGCGGGTGCGACAGGTTCAGCGTATTGCCGGTGCCCGTATCGTTGATGTAGTAGCGTTTTTGGTCGGGCAGGAGCCGGTAGTAAGAGGCGTTGTCGATGCCGCGAAACGACAGGGTCGGTCCGCGTTCGTTGCCCTCCGCGGTGTGGTTATACACGACGTCGAGAATGACTTCGAGCCCCGCATCGTGGTAGCGATCGACCATCTCCTTGAATTCGCCGATCGCATCGGCGCCGCGCGCGAAGAAGCGCGGGTCGGCCGCGAAAAAGCCGATCGTGTTGTATCCCCAGTAGTTCGTCAGGCCCTTGTCGAGCAGGTAGCTGTCGTTGACGAACGAATGAATCGGCATGAGTTCGATAGCCGTCACGCCGAGCCGTTTGACGTGATCGATGACTTCCTTTTGGCCCAGTCCTTCGAAGGTGCCGCGCAAGCGCTGTGCGACGGCCGGGTGCCGTTTCGTATAGCCTCGCACGTGCACCTCGTAGACGATCGTGCGATCCCACGGCACGCGTACGCGCATCGGGTGAGTCCAAGAAAAATTCTGATCGACCACGACGCATTTCGGCATGAACGGCGCGCTGTCGCGTTCATCGAACGTGAGGTCGTCGCCGGGCGCCCCGAGCGTGTAGCCGAAAACGGCCGGGTCCCATTTCAACGCGCCGACATGCGCCTTGGCGTACGGGTCGAGCAGCAGCTTGTTCGGATTGAAGCGGTGGCCCGATTCGGGCTCGTAGGGGCCGTGCACGCGGTATCCGTAGACGGTACCGGGTTTCAAATCGGGCACATAAACGTGCCAGACTTCATCGGTATATTCGGGCAGTTCGATCCGCTCGAGTTCGCGTTGCCCACCTTCATCGAATAGGCACAGTTCCACTTTCGTCGCATTGGCGGAAAACAGCGCGAAATTCACTCCCGCGCCGTCCCAGCTAGCGCCGAGCGGAAACGGAAGCCCTTCGGCGATCGATGGTGTGGTCGGCATGGCCTCTCCCGGCGGGTTTCGTATTGGCGCCAGGAAGGAGCAAGGTTCGTTCCAGGGCGGTGCCGGTGGCCTACCTCACGAGGAAGCCGTAGGTGAGCGGATCGCGCTCGTCGATGATCCAATTGGCGAAGCCGCAAATATGCGCGCTGCCTTGCACTTCGGGAATAACGGCCTCGAACTTGCCCACTCGCGTTTCGCCGAGCACCCGTGCCTTGAAAATCGTGCCGACGATCGATTCGTTGACGAGCGTGTCCTGCGCCTTTAAAAGGCCACGCTGATACAACTGCGCGACGCGGCCGCCCGTGCCCGATCCCGTGGGCGAACGATCGACTTCGCGGTCCGCGAACACGCAGCAGTTCGCCTGCGTCGAACCGGGATGACGCGGCGCGTTGGCGATGATCGTGCCGTAGATGTGATTGATTTCGGGGATATCGGGATGCACGACCTGATATTTCGCATTGGCCGCGGCTTTCACTTCGGCCCCGAAGCGAATCAATCGTTCGACGGCCTCCTCGCGAATCGGCAGGTCGAACGGCGCTCCGTCCGCATAGAAATAGAACGCGCCGCCATAGGCGATGTCGCCGGTCACGTCGCCGAACGACGGGGTGTGAACCGATACGTCGCGCTGCCAAATGAACGACGGCACGTTGACGAAACGCACGCTCGATACGTGCTCGCCGTCCCACGCCACGAACGCCTCGATGAAACCGCAGGGCGCATCGATGCCCACGCGCGTTTCGGGCGCTTTGCGCTGCACCCAGCCGAGTTCGACGGCCGCTGTCGCCAGAGCGATGACGCCATGGCCGCAGTGATCGCTGTAGCCTTCGTTATGGATGAAGATCACGCCGAAATCGGCGCCGGGCGACACGGGCTCCGTGAGATAGCCGCCATACATGTCGGCGTGTCCGCGCGGCTCGAACATGAGCGCGCGGCGTATTTCGTCGGCATGGTCCTTGAGCCATGCGCGCCGCTGGACGATGGTGGCACCCGGAAGACGCGGCAAGCCGCTCGTGACGACGCGAAATGCCTCGCCGCCCGTGTGGACTTCGACAGTGGATAGCGATCGATTCAGTTTCATGCCGCGCCCATGGTGGTGGTCGGCTCGTAGCCTATCACTTCGCGTTCTTCGTGTACGGTACGGGCAAGCCGTCGCGAATCACATACACGGTGGTCGGCGCGCCTTCGAGATCGCCTTTGTCGTCGAACGAGTACGTGCCTGCCACCCCCTTGTAATGCGCCTTCTTCAGTTGGGCGATGAGCTTGGCTTTATCCGTCGTCGTGCCGGCTTTCGCCATCGCATCGGCGATGAGCTTCACGCCGTCGTAGTAGTTGACCCCGTACACCTGCGGTTGCGTATGGTAGGTATCGAGGTATTTTTTCAGAAACGCGCGTCCCGCCGGCGTCGAATCGAGCGCGACGCCGCCTTGCGAGCAATAGACGATCGAGGCCGCCGAGCCGGCCACCTTGCCCATGTCGGCCGAGCAAATACCATCGCCGCCGAGCAATTTCGCGCGCAAGCCGCGTTGCAGCATTTGCTTGGCCATCGGCGCGCCTTGCGCGGCATAGCCGCCGAAGAAGATGACGTCGGGATTTTTCGATTTGATCGTCGTCAGAATGCCGAGAAAGTCACTGGCTTGCGAGTTCGTGTATTCCCGGTCGACGATCTGGATGCCGTTTTTCTTGGCTTCCTTGATGAATTCCTCGGCCACGCCCTGACCGTAGGCGGTTCGATCGTCGATGACGGCGGCGTTTTTGGCCTTCAGGGTTTTCGCCGCAAACTCGCCCATCGTTCCGCCGAGCTGCGAATCATTCGCGCCGATTCGAAAAATATTATTGAATCCCTGCTTCGTGAGATCGGGGTTCGAGGCGACGGGCAGCATCGGTATGCCGGCGCTGTTGTACACGCGCGAGGCCGGAATGGCCACGCCCGAGTTGTAGGGCCCCACGACTGCCACGACGTTCTTGTCGACTAGGTTTTGCGCTACTTGCACGCCGACCTTCGGATCTGCTTGATCGTCTTCCGAAACGAGTTCGAACTTGACAGGCTTGCCCGCGACTTTGAATGGGAGTTGATTCAATTCGTCGATGGCTAGCCGTGCGCCATTCTCGTTGTCTTTGCCGTTAGCCGCTTGCGGGCCGGTCAGCGGCGCCGAATGGCCGATCAATACGTCTTGTTGAGCCTGTGCCGCCGTAACGAAGACGAGTGCGGAGATGGTCGCGACGATGGGAGTGGTGTAGCGCATAGTCCGGTCGAGATCGAGTTGAGGGAACAATCAATGTAGGTCACATTTCGCGCGAGCGACAGGTGCTCAACGATGGCTCGACGATGCGCGGCATCGGCTAAAGAAAAGCCGCCCCGTGCCGTATATGAAGAAAGGCAAACCGATAAGTAGCGGCAATGTTTCGACCCTTTCCTTGGATTGCCGCGCGCGTTGTTACGTTGGGCATGTCCGTCGCCGTGCTGTGCACGGCGCGCTCGGCCTATGCGGATGATTTTCTTTCGATGTTTACGCTGAGCGGCTTCGGCACGCTCGGCGCGACGTACTCCAGTTTGCATACGGCCGACTACACGGGCGGCCCCTTCGAGCCTGCCGGCGCCGGTGCGAGCCGCCATATCGATTTCGCGGGCGACTCGCGGCTCGGCGTGCAATTGACCGCCAAATTGACGAACCGGTTGTCGGCGTTCGTGCAAGTCGTCTCGCATGAAAACTACGACAACAGCTTCACGCCCGACCTCGAGTGGGCGAACCTGAACTACGCCTTCACGCCGGATATCAATCTGCGTGTCGGCCGCATCGAGTTGCCTACGTTCCTCACGTCCGACTATCGTGCGGTGGGTTATGCCAATCCATGGGTTCGCGTGCCGATCGAGCTCTACGATATGGAGCCGATCACGAACAGCGACGGCGTGGACGGCTCCTACCGGATGCACATCGGCGCGGTGACGAACACGGTGCACGTCGTTTACGGCGCGAGCACGTTTCATATCGCCCCGGGGGCGTTGCGCGCACAGGGTACCGGCATCTTCGGCGTTTTCGATACCGCCGAATATCGCGCGTTGACGACGCATTTCGGGTATCTGCACGCGCACGTGTCGGTGCCGTTTGCAAGCCATTTGCCGGTGTCGGTCTATAGCGCGGCCGCCAGCCTCGATATGGAGCGCTGGTTCGTGCAGGCGGAGCTCGCGCGCGAGACGGTCTCCGGCTTGACGCCCGGTTACGTGGCCGGGTATGCGACGGCCGGTTTGCGCATCGGTAAATTCACGCCCTATGTCGCGTATGCGGCCGAGCATTCGCTCGATCGCCCGATGTTGTCGCCGAATTCGAACGGCGGGCAACGGAGCGCATCGGCCGGCGTGCGCTGGGATTTCGCGAAGAATCTCGATATGAAGGTGCAATACGACCGCGTGTGGACACCGGCGGGATCGTCGGGGCTCTTTATGAACGAGCAACCGGATTTCCAACTCGGCAGCGGCACCAACGTGGTCACCGCAACCCTCGACTTCGTTTTTTGACAGGGGCGCGATGAGAAACGCGATTCGAATGCTTCGGGCAATCTGTGCCGGTGCCGCGTTGGCGCTGTGCGCGAGCGCCGGTCATGCTGAACTGGTGGTCGTCGTCTCGGCGAAAAGCCCTGTGAGCACGCTGTCGGCGGACGAGGTCGCCGACATCTACTTGGGCCGAACGAGTCAATTGCCGGGCGGCGCGCGCGTCGTGCCCATCGACTTGGCCGACGATGCCGACCGGCGGGCGAGTTTTTATCGCATCGTGTGCGGCAAGTCCGCCGCGCAATTGCGTGCCTATTGGTCGAAACTCGTTTTCACCGGCAGCGGCCAGCCTCCGCGCGAAGTAGCGGATACCGAAGCCCTGAAGAAGCTGATCGCAAGCGGAACGAACGCGATCGGCTATATCGATAGCGGCCAGCTCGACGCCAGCGTCAAAGCCGTGCTGACCTTGCATTGACCGTGACATGAACGCCGGACCCCAATGAACGAAAAGAGAACAACGATGGGTGGTCGAATGCTTGCCGCGCTTTGCCGAGCCGGCGAGCAGATCCGGTCCTTGATCGCCTATGCGCGGCCGAGACTCGCGCAGACCTGGCTCTGGTTTCCGATATTTGCCGTCGTCATACTGGTATTGGCATGGGGCGCGTTGATCGACGTGCTCGACGTCGAACATACGGCGGCGACGATCGCCGCGGTGAAATCGAGCCGCGAGTTGGCCGATACGTACGAAGCGCAGGTGGTGCGCAGCATCGTATCGATCGATCAGACGCTCAAGACGGTCGCTTACGCCTACGCGGTTAGCGGGGACGAGGCGCTCGGCCGGCTGCAGAACAGAGACATGTTGCCCTCGGCCATCGTATTTCAAATGGCGATCACGGACAGCCGCGGCAACGTCACGGCCAGTACCCACGCCGTCACGACGCGCAACGTCGCCGACCGCGCCTTCTTTCGGGCTCAACGGCAAGCGGATACGCTATTCATCGGCCGTACGCGTACGAACCGCGAGACGAACGCGCCCGAGTTGGTGTTCAGCCGCCGGTTGTCGAACGCAGCCGGGGAGTTCGCCGGCGTCGTGATGCTCACGGTCGATCCTTCGTATTTCACGAGCAGCTACGACTCGTTGCGGATGGGGCGGCAAGGGTTTCTCGGTTTGCTCGGTACCGACGGCTCGATGCGTGTGCAACAAACCGGAGAGGACACCTCGTGGGGCGCCGTCATTTCGCCCGGCGGGGATTCGGCCGATGAGACCGAAGAGCTCGCCGTCCATCCGTGGGACGAGGGCGTCGCTCGCTTCACGAACATCCGCGCATTGCACGGCTTTCCGTTGATCGCGATCGTCGGGTTGTCGCGAGACGAGCAACTGGCGCGTTACCGGCACGATCGCATGGTCTATGTCGGCGAGACGATCGCCGGCAGCATTTTGCTGGTCGTGCTGACGACGATTCTGAGCGTGAAAAGCCGCGAGTTGTCGAAAAGCCAAGCGCGCGCCCGGCGGTTGCGCCAAACGTATTCGGTCGCCTCCGAGGCGAGCTTGGATGCCTTCTTCGTTTGGGAACGGGTGCCCGCCGAGAGCGATGGATCGGGCAAGCACGCACCGCGCGTCGCTCCATCGTGTTTCGTCTTGCGCGATGTCAGCCGCCGAGGCGTCGAAATGATGGGCAAGCCGCGCGAGGCGCTGATCGGCGCCTTGTCCGACGAGGTTTTTCTCGATCAGGGCGAGGGCGGTACGGCCCGGGAGTTTTCGGACGTATTCGACGGCGGCGAAGTTGCCGAGCGCGAGTGGCGGCACGTGCGCCCGGACGGCTCCGTGGTCTGGCTGCATCGGCAGTTGGTGCGCGTGGACGACGGGGTGGTCGCGATCGTGCGCGACGTCAGCGCGCGCAAGCGCGCCGAGGTCATGCGCGCGGAACAAAATCACGTGCTCGAGATGATTGCCACGAGCACGCCGCTGCAGGATGTGCTCGGCGCGCTCATGCATTTGCTGGAATCGCAAATTCCCGACAGTGCCTGTGTCGTCATGCTGCGTGACGAAGACGGCTTGCACCTGCGTGTCGGCGCGGCCCCCAGTTTGCCCGCGGCGTTCAGTCAACTCGCGAACGGCTGGACGATCGGCCCGGACTCGGGGCCGAGCGGGCTCGCGATCTATACGCATCAGCCGGTATCGATCAACAACTTGCTCGGCCACGCGCAGCATCGCGAATTCGTTTTGAAGGCGCAGATGCAGGCGTACAGCGCGTGCCGCGCGATGCCGATCCTCTCGCACGAGGGCAGTGCGCTCGGCGCGCTGACGGTCTTCTCCCATGGCGAGCGCGCGCACGACGATATCGAAGCGCAAACGGTCGCAATGGCGCTGCGAATCGCGGGCATCGCGATCGAACGTACGCGCGCCGAAGACAGCATCCGTCACATGGCGAATCACGATGCGCTGACAGGGCTGCCCAATCGCACGCTGCTCGCCGACCGGTTGAGTCAGGCGCTGGCTCATGCGCGGCGCTATGCGCGTGGCGTGACGGTAGCCTTCGTCGATTTGGACAACTTCAAGCTCATCAACGACAGCTTGGGTCATCATTCGGGCGACGAATTGCTGAAGACGATCGCCACGCGCATGCGCGAGTGCATACGCAGTACCGATACGGTCGTGCGTTTGGGCGGTGACGAGTTCGTGCTCGTGCTATTCGACGACCTGCTCAACGAGCAGGAGTTGCGCGCGGTGATCGAACGGTTGCGCAAGACGATCGCGGAGCCGGTGCAATTGGAAGGGCAATCGTACAAAGTCACTTGCAGCATGGGGTTCGCGCGCTATCCGGCCGACGGCGAGGATGCGCAGACCTTGCTGATGAATGCCGACGCCGCGATGTACCGGGCGAAGGAACTGGGCCGCAACAACTACCAGTTCTATACGTCGGAGATGAACATCAAGGTGCACGAGCGGTTGCGCCGCCGCGAGCAATTGAGCCTCGCGCTCGACGAGGGCCAATTCCGGCTCGTCTACCAGCCGCAGATCGATGCGCGAACGAAGGAAGTGTTCGGCGTCGAGGCGCTATTGCGTTGGGATCATCCGGTCGAAGGCACCATTTCGCCGGCCGAATTCATTCCGATCGCCGAGGAAACGGGGCTGATCGTGCCGATCGGCGATTGGGTGTTGGAGACGGCGTGCGCACAGAACCGCCGTTGGCAAGACGAAGGCTTGCCGCCGATCACGATGTCGGTCAATGTGTCGGCGCACCAATTCCTACGCCGAGACTGGATCGAGCACGTCGCCGCCGCGTTGGCCCGCACGGCGCTGGCGCCGGAGTATCTCGAGCTCGAATTGACCGAAAGCCTCATCATGCGCGACTTGGAAGGATCGATCGAGACGATGCAGCGGCTGCAACAGATGGGCGTGCGTCTTTCGATCGACGACTTCGGCACCGGTTACTCGAGCCTGAGCGCGCTCAAGCACTTCCCCGTCGGGCGGCTGAAGATCGATAAGTCGTTCGTGCGGGAGTTGCCGCATGGCGAGGACGACAAAGCGATCGCGATTGCCGTGATCTCGCTGGGGCAGCGGTTGAATTTGAACGTGATCGCCGAGGGCGTGGAGACGCAGGAGCAGGTCGACTTTCTGGCGGACAATAATTGCCACGAAATTCAGGGCTACCACTTCAGCCGGCCCGTTGCGCCCGGTGAGATCGAAACGATGCTGCGCGACGCTGGGCAAGCCGTCGCGTAGCGGCGTCGTTCACGCGCTCATGCGCCGGGTTTCAGTTTCCTCACGCCCAGCAACTCGAGCAGCATGCGCTCGTAGGCGGGTTCCGTCCCGCCCGTGCGCATACGGTGCATGAAGTACTTCTCGAACCCGATCTTGGCAACGTGCACCCACTTTCCTTCGCTCGACCAATTCAGGTTGCGCGGCGGTATCTGTGGGAGCGCGACGAACGCGACGCCTTTATCGCCGAAGTCGGCGAGGCAAATGGCATTCCACGTGGCGCGCGTCGAGGGTTCGTGCCCGTCGAGCGCCGCGCGAATGTTCTCCGCGGTCGCGCTCACCATCGACTCGATCATGAATCCCGTTTTCGGCACGCCCGTCGGGACGGGCGTCGTCTCGGTCGGTGCGATCGCCACGCACACGCCCACCGCGTAGACATTGCGATAGGTCGGATTGCGCTGAAATTCGTCGATGAGCACGAAACCGCGTGGGTTCGTGAGCTTATCGATGCCGGCCAACGCATCCACTCCCTTGAACGCGGGCAGCATCATGCAGTGCTTGAACGCCAGCTCGTGCTTGCGCCGCTCTTGACCCAGGTCGTCGTGCTCGGTCACGAACATGCGATCCGCCTCGATCTTCGTCGTTTTCGCATTGCAGATCCATTTGACGTCGTGCTCCCGCATCAACGATTCGAGCATGCCCTTGGAGTCGCCCACGCCGCCCAAGCCGAGGTGCCCGATATAGGGCTCCGCCGTGACGAACGTCATCGGCACGCGGTCGCGAATCTTGCGCCGGCGCAGGTCGGTGTCCATGATCATCGCGTACTCGTAGGCGGGCCCGTAGCACGAAGCGCCTTGCACCGCGCCGACGACGATCGGACCGGGGTTCGCGACGAAAGCGTCCCATCGGGCCGCTGCCTGCTCCGCATGATCGATATGGCAGATGGAGACCGTATGCGCTTCGGGGCCGAGGCCTTCCACCTCGTCGAAGGCGAGCTTGGGCCCGGTCGCGACGATCAGGTAGTCGTAGGCGAGCGTCTTGCCGCCGGCCAGTTCGAGTTCGTTGCGTTCGGGATGCACGCGTTTGGCCCCGGCCGCATCGAATCCGATACGTTTTTTCTCCAGAATGGGCTGGAGCTCGACGGCAACGTCTTCGCGCTTGCGCCAACCCACCGCCACCCAGGGGTTCGACGGCACGAAATGAAAGTGCGTATTGTCCGAGACGACCGTCACGCTGTCGTCGTCGCGCGCGGCCTTGCGCATTGCGTAGGCCATGGATAGGCCACCGAGTCCGGCGCCCACGATCACGATATGAGCCATGCTGTCTTCTCCTACGATGCGCCGCGCGTTGTGTTTGCCCGCTTGGCGATTAGTGCAAAAGCGCGTTGATCCGCGCAATCTCGTCCTCGTCGAGTTCGCCCGCCGCCGCCGCGAGACGGAGCCGGTTGAACAACACCTGATAGCGCGCGGCGGCTAAATCGCGCTGCGTCGAAAACAGTACGCGTTGCGCGTTGAGCACGTCGATCGACGGACGCTCGCCCGTTTCGAACCCGGTGCGGTTGGCGTCGAGCTGCAACTGCGCGGAGCCAAGGGCTTGCGTGAGCGCGCGCACTTGGATCTGTGCGCTTTGCATGCCGAGGAAGGCTTGTCGCACTTCCCGGGCGACGGACACGCGAGCGGCGTCTTCGTCGAGATCGGCGCGTTTCAACAGCGCGGCGCTCTCTTGCGCTTTGGCGTGGCGCAAGCCGCCCGTATAAAGCGGGATCGTGACCGTGATGCCGACGACCGCGCTGTTGCTGCGCATCGAACTATTGCCGCCGTACCCCGCGCCGTTTGCGCGGTCGCCGATGTACGAGGCGAACGCATCGACGGTCGTCCCCGCGCCAGGGCGGTAGCGCGACGTTTCGGCTCGCGCGCTATCCACGCCGAGACGACGCAGCGCGATCAACGGGTTGTCGAGCATCGCGTGCGACTGCCAATCGGCGAAGCTGCCCGTGGCCAGCGATTCGACGCGGGCCGAGGCGGGCAACGGCCGGATGGCTGCCTCGGATGGTCCGGTTAGGTCCTGCAACTCGGCACGCTTTAAATCGAGCGTCGTTTGCGCGGCCAGCCATTGCGCTTGCGCAAGGTCGGCGCCGGACTGGGCATCGCTCACGTCCGTGATCGAGGCGTCGCCGGTGTCGAAGCGGCCCTGAGCGATGTCGCGTGCTTGGAGCGCCGCATCGTGCGTCGATTGCAATGCCGCCACGTCGTCTTGGGCGGCGAGCACGGCGAAGTACGACTGGGCCACTTGCAGCAAAAGCGTTTGCCGTGCGAGCTTCAGGGAGACGTCGCCCGCATCGGCCGCGTTGCTCATCTGTTGTGCGTCGGCATGTTTGGCCGCGCTGTAGAGGTTTTCCTTGATGGTGATGGCCCATCCGGCGCCGGTGGCGCCTGCCGCGCGCGTATCGAATGCGATGCCGTCGCTGGCGCCGAAGCCGCCGCCGGAAAAATGCGCGCCGGTCGTTTCCTGATCCATGCTGCCGTAGCGGACGTTGCCCGTCGCGAAGATCTGCGGCAAGTATCCGGCGCGGCCTTGCGCGCGCTTCGTGCGATCGGCTTGTTGCTGCGCCGCCGCGGCTGCGTACGCGCTGTCGTGCGCGAGCGCGCTGCGGGCCGCGTCGAGCAGATCCGTTTCGGCACGGGCGCCGGCGCTCATCGCAACGAGCGCGATGACCCATGCTTTTAAGCCGAGCCTCATGGCCGTCCCCTAGTCCGCTGTAGCCGTGCGGTTCGTTACGCGCCGCCGCGTACGCCGAGCTTGCGCATGAAGATCTCCATCGGACACCACTGCGTGATGCCGCTTTGCAGGAGGTTGGCGCCGACGAAGGCGGTGCCCCAGAGCCACCAAGCGCTCAAAAACAACGGGCTGGCCGGCGCGCCGAGCGCAAGCGTGACGAGAACGATGAGGCCGGCGACGATTCGGGTGATTTGCCAGGATGTCATGATGGGCTCCTTACGGATGAGGAGGAGAGGGCGGCGCCACGGGAACGCGGTGCCGATAGGCCGTGTAATAGAGCAACGGAATCACGACGAGCGTGAGCAGCGTCGAGACGAGGATGCCGAAGATCAGCGAGACGGCGAGGCCGTTGAAGATCGGATCGTCGAGGATGAACAGCGCGCCGATCATCGCCGCGACGGCGGTGAGCAAGATCGGTTGGGCCCGCGTGGCCGCGGAACGGATGACGGCGTCGCGCAACGGTACGCCCTCCGCCAATTGCAGATTGATGAAGTCGACGAGCAGGATCGAATTGCGCACGATGATGCCGGCCAGCGCGATCATGCCGATCATCGAGGTGGCGGTGAACTGCGCGCCGAGCAGCGCATGGCCCGGCATCACGCCGATGATGGTCAGCGGAATCGGCGCCATGATGACGAGCGGCGTGAGATACGAACCGAACTCCGCCACGACGAGCAGATAGATCAGAACGAGCCCCACCGCGTACGCAATACCCATGTCGCGGAACGTCTCGTAGGTGATCTGCCACTCGCCGTCCCATTTGATCGAAAAGCCGCGATAGGGGTCGTCGGGCTGCCGGACGAACCACTCGCCGAGCACGCCGCCGCCCGGCACTTGCACCTTCGCGAGCGGCCCGCGCATCGCAAACATGCCGTATAGCGGACTATCGACTTTGCCCGCCATGTCGCCCAAGACGTACGTCACCGGCAACAAATCTTTGTGATAGATCGGTTGCTCGACCTGCGTTGCGCGAGCATCGACGAGTTCGGATAGCGGGACGAGTTGGCCGCCGGCGCCGCGCACCGCGAGGGCTAGCAACGCGTCGGAATCGCCGTCGAGCGAGGCGGGCAGCGCAAGCCGCACGGCGGGCGGATACTTGCTGCCGTCGCGAACGTACGTCACGTCCTCTCCCGTGAGCCCCGTGCGCAGCGTTTGCGCGACGTCTTGCTGGGCGATGCCGAGCAGACCGGCTTTGCGGCGGTCCAATTCCAGATCGCGCTGCGGGGCCGTGGCGACGGTGCTGTCGTCCACATCGACGACACCGGCCGAGGCGGCGAAGATACGGCGCACCGCATGCGCCACGGCGTTGCGCTGCGGTGTGTCCCCGCCGTACACCTCGGCCACGATCGGTGCGAGCACCGGCGGCCCCGGCGGCACTTCGACTACCTTGACGCGAGCGCCCGCGCGTTCGGCGATCCGCACGAGCGCGGGACGCACCGCGGTCGCGACGGCGTGGCTTTGCCGATGGCGCTTCGACTGATCGACGAGATTGACCTGGATGTCGCCTACGTTGCCGCCGCTTCGCAAATAGTATTGCCGGACCAGCCCGTTGAAATTGATCGGCGCCGATAGCCCGGCGTAGGCCTGGTACGTCGCGGTTTCCGGTACGGTCGCGAGGTAGGCGCCCATGTCGTGCAGAACGGCGCTCGTGCGTTCGAGCGGCGTGCCGGCGGGCATATCCACCACCACCTGGAATTCCGACTTATTGTCGAATGGCAGCATCTTCAACACGACGAGCCGCATGGCGGGCAGCGCCAACGACAGCACGATCGCGCCTGCCACGCCGAGCCACAGCAAGGTTCTATTTCGCGCGCCGTGCGCCTCGCCGAGGAACGGGGCGAATAGGCGCTCGAACAAGGGCAAAAGCTTGCCGCGCAGGTCGCGGCGCGATGGTGGGCCGCCTTGCGCGTGGCGAGCGTTGGCGAACCATGTGAGCGAGAGCCATGGCGTCACCACGAACGCAACCGACAACGAGATCGCCATACCCATGCTCGCGTTGATCGGGATCGGGCTCATGTACGGGCCCATGAGCCCGCTCACGAACGCCATCGGCAGCAAGGCCGCGATCACGGTGAGCGTCGCGAGTATCGTGGGGCCACCCACTTCGTCGACGGCATGGGGAATCAGCGCCGCGAGCGGCGCTTCCGGATCGAGCAGTTGATGCCGATGGATGTTCTCGACGACGACGATGGCGTCGTCGACGAGAATGCCGATCGACAAAATCAACGCGAACAGCGAGACGCGATTGAGCGTGAAGCCCCACGCCCACGAGGCGAAGAGGGTTGCCGTAAGCGTCAGAATCACGGCCGCGCCGACGACGATCGCCTCCCGCCAGCCGAGCGCGAACAGCACGAGGACGACGACCGAGGTCGTGGCGAACGCGAGCTTCTCGATCAGCTTCATCGCTTTGGCATTCGCCGTTACACCATAGTCGCGTGCGACTTCGACTTTCACGTCGCCGGGAATCACCGTGTTGCGCAGCGTATCGACACGGCGCAGCACCTCGCGTGCAACGGTCACCGCGTTTTCGCCGGGCTTTTTCGTCACGGTGACGGAGACGGCCGGATACTCCACCGGGTGCGCGCCCGCGAGTCCCTCCCAAACATAGTGCGTGGCGGCGGGCGGTCCTACTTCGACATCGGCGATATCGGAAACGAACACGGGATGGCCGTCGTGGACGGCGACGATGACTTCGCCGACGTCGCGCGCATCGGTCAGCACGGGGCCGCTTTCGACGTGGACGGTGCGGTTGTTTCTGACGAGATCGCCCACTTCGGCGCCCGCATTGGCTGCGGTCAGCACGCGGCGCAGATCGGCGACGGTGACGCCCGCCGCGCGCATCCGGCCCGGGTCGATGAGGACATTGACGGCGCGGTGCGGGCCGCCGACGGTCGTCACGTCGCGGGTGCCGGGCACGCGTTTGAGCTCAGACTCGATCGAATGACCGATGCGCTCCAAGTCATACGCGTTGCCGTCGGCTCGCGTCGAGTACAGCGTCAGCACGACGATGGGAACGTCGTCGATACCCTTGGGCTTCACGAGCGGGGGCAGCACCCCGAGATTCTTAGGCAGCCAATCTTCGTTGGAGAACACGGTGTCGTACAAGCGCACGAGGGCTTCCGTGCGCGGCACGCCCACCTTGAATTGCGCGGTGAGCACGGCTACGCCGGGCCGCGAGACCGACATGACGTGTTCGATGCCTGTCATGCGCGCGAGCACTTGTTCGGCCGGCCCCGCCACTATCCGCTCCACATCGCGGGCACTCGCGCCGGGGAACGGTACGATCACGTTGGCCATCGTGACGTTGATTTGCGGCTCCTCTTCGCGCGGCGTCATTACCATCGCGAACAAGCCGAGCAGTAACGCGACGAGCGCGAGCAAGGGGGTGATGCGGCTCGCCTGGAAGAAGCCTGCGATGCGGCCGGAGATGCCGAGCTTGGGCGCATTCATGGCGCGCTCGTGCGTCAGCGTTTGGCCGCGGCGAGCGGATCGAGGGCGATGCGCTCGCCGGCAGACAGCCCGGCCAACACTTCGACTTGATCGGCGCTCGTCTCGCCGAGCCGCACCTGGCGTAGCGTGACGCTGCCGTCGCCGGCCACGACATAGACGGCATCGACCTCCGTGCGGCGTATCACGGCCGAGCGCGGCACCATCAAACGCGCGTGCGGCGTGCCGACCGGGAAGTGCGCGCGCGCGAACATGCCCGGCCGTATCGCCTCGTCCGTCGCAGGGGGCAAGGCGAGACGAATCTTGATGGAGTCGCTCTGCGGATCGGCGAGCGGCAAGATCGTGACCGCGCTCGCCGTTTGCCAGCGCTGCGGCTCGGGCAAATCGGGCAACTCCACGCGTACGGCCGATTGGATGCGCAACGTCGCCGCGCGCGATTGCGGTACGGTCGCGACGGCCCGCAGCGCGCCCGGATCGAAGACGGTGACGAGCGGGGTGCCGGGCATCGCCATCGAGCCGAGCTCGACGTCCACGCGCGCGACGATGGCGGTGTAGGGCGCGGCGATGCTGTGCAACGTGGGTACGACGGCGGCCGCTCGGGTGTCGGCAAGGCGGGCGCTCGTCATGGCCGATGCCGCTTGGTAGCGCGCTTGCGCGCGCTCGAGCGCGGCCTGGCTCACGTACTTTCTAGCGAACAGCGTTTGGGTGCGCTCGAGTTCGCGCCTCGCAACGTCGAGTTCGGCTTGCGCTGCCGCGGCCTGCGCGCGCACGGCCGCTAGTTGCTGGTCCGCCGCACGCTGGTCCACCGCCAATAGCGGTTGGCCGGCACGCACGCGATCCCCCGCTTTGACGTACAGCGCGGTGACGCGCCCCGGGACCTGTGCCGCGATCTCGGTTTGTCGCGTCGATTCGATTACTGCATCGGAGACGAGTTCGTCATAGCGTTGCGCTGGAACGACGATACGCGTGGCGAGCTTATCCGCCTCGGCTCGAGCAGCGAGCGCCACGCCGAACGCCGCGGGCAAGAGCCACCACCAGTAGCGTATCGAGTGTCGTTTGTGCATTGTTCGGCAACCGTCGGCAGTCAAGATTCAAGCTCGCCGCTAATCGTTGCCGTGTCCGGCATAGCGGTACCTTTAGGTACCTTTATCTTGGCCGTACGGCGGCCGCCGCGGTTGACGCAAGTCAACGTATCGCGACGGCGGGTTGCCTCAACCGGCTTCGGGTCGATCGAGTTCGACGTTCAAACATACAGTCCCATGCCGGACATGCTCGCGGTGAGTTGCCGGACCGAAATGTCGACCGCTTGTGCGCCGCCGCCCCGAATCGGGAGCAACACGGTGGGAACCCCGCCGAGCCGAGTCGACTGAAAGCCGATGTCGATCAGCGACTGCTTCAAGGCCAAATGAAACTCGGCTTTCCGGTAGTCCTGAATGACCGCGCCCGTGTCGATCCCCTGGTTCTCGAATACCCATGCGTAAAGCGCGGGCAACATACGCTTGAATATGCGGCGATGGTGCTCGTTGATGAAAAATTCGGAGAATTTGACGTACTGATCGACCCGGTTGTTCAGGAAGTCCCGCGTCTTGCGTGCGCCTAACACGGCTTGTGAAAACCCCGGGCTCGTCTTTTTATATCCCGGCATCTTCGCGATCATTTTTGCATAGAGGTTGCACTGCTCCAGCCCGCTGTAATTGGGTGAAGGGGGGGCCGTGAAGCGCGTGCCGAAATGATCGAGAAACTTCCACGCAAGAAACCAGACCATTTGCGCGGATTCGCCCAAATCCTTTTTAACGGTCTTGTCGAGATTGACTTGGCCGCTGTGATTGCCCGGGAACGGAACGTATATCGCGTTCGTCGCGCCGTTGGTGAACGTGACCCGCTTGGCGTCTTGGGGCTTGAAGAAGCCCCGCGTCTCGTGCATCGATAGGACCGCTAAGTAATTCTTGACGTTGCCGCGGATCGTGCTGGCATCGTCGTCGCTCTTGTTACCGATGCCCGCGACCGGGTCCACCGCGAAGATGTTGACGGCAATGTCGGGAAAGATTTCGCGCAGCTTATAAGCAAGCTTCGTGCAAGTCACGGCGCCACGGCTCCAGCCGAGCATATTCACCGTTTTTGGCGGGGGATTGAGTTCCGCGATCGTCGCCACGGCGTGCATGACGTTATCGTCCCAGCCCGCCCCCGTCATTATCCCGGTGGCTTGCCAATTATGATGGGTGTGTCCCATCTCCTTGCTGCCGAAAAATGCCTTCTTTTGTTTGTCGCGCGTGAACGGGTTGAATTGCCCGGGTATCGCGCTTGTCGTCGGATTACTGCCGGGGCCGTCGCAGATGAGAAAGTCACGATATTCGACGCCAGCGGCCAGGCGTCCGAATTCGGCGACGATTTCTCCTTGCCCATCGCGGCTGGCGCATGTTCCGTGATTAAAAACGGTGAATACGGGAGATTGAAATGCAGGCATGAGGTATTCACCTTTGGATCTAAAAACGACGTGCTTTTTATTGCTGAAGATCCGGGCGCAGGCACATCGAACGCACCATGAAATCCCGCGCAGGATAGCAGCGAGGCCGAGCGCGTTGCAACGATGGTAAGCCCGACTGTAGGTGCCCGGCGCATCGGTCCGATGGCGATCTTTGGCGCAGAGAGTGTCATTGAGTTGAAATGGCTTGAAGGTAGCGAGCCGCGCTCGGGAACGATGGGAACGGTTTCATTTCCCGGCTCGGGATAGCGGGCCCGTAGCACGACTTTTTACTTTTCCTACGAAAAGCGCCGCTAGTCGGAGTGAGTTCGACGATGGAGCCCGGTCCGCACAACTAGGGTTTTCACGGAACGTTGCTTTCGCCGCGAGCGGCATAAATTTCACTCCGTTACTTAACAATTTGTGCTGGCGACTGAGTCCCAAATTTAAATGCGCGCGTGTCTGTTGGATACACCACACTTTTTAAGTTTTCTATGCTAGAGTCCGGCCTCAAAGACATCAGAACAGAAGTTTGCTAAGCGTGACGGACCACATCAGCTTTCCAACACAGGACCAACCCACGGATCTTCGAACGTCTACCGTTTGAGTAAGCCATTACGAGGTACGCGCAACGTCGGATGACGATCGCGCTTGCCTTTGCAGTGAATCGGTGTGCGGTCGGGGGGGCGTGCCGGTTCATCGCCACGGCTGGGAAGCGGTGCGATGCAACGGCCTATATGGCTAGCCTTCGCGTCCGCAGTCCTCCCGGCATCTTTAGGGGTGATTTTCGCTCCCCGTATCGAAGTACCCGCCCCCCTACGAATCCGAGTCATTTCATCGCGAAGTGTCATGCACGGCGCTATGTCGATCGCGTGTTTGTGTTTTTCAGTCCGGAGGGGACCATGTCCAATAGTTTGCAGAAGTGGGTCGGGCGCAATCGTCCGCCGCGCGTTCAGATCACCTATGACGTGGAGATCGGCGACGCCGTAGAAAAGCGCGAGCTGCCGCTCGTCGTCGGCTTGCTCGCCGATCTGTCGGGCCAGCCGGCCACGCCGCTGCCCAAGTTGAAAGAGCGGCGCTTCGTCGAGATCGATCGCGACAATTTCGACGAAATCATGGGTAAGGTCGCACCGCGTTTGGATCTGTCGGTGCCGGACACCATGAAGGGCGAAGGCAATCTGAAGGTCGAACTCAAGTTCAATCAGTTCTCCGATTTCCACCCCGAAAGCATCGTGCGTCAAGTGCCGCGCTTGGCCAAGCTGCTCGAAGCGCGCCAACAATTGCGCGACTTGCTCGGCAAGCTCGACGGCAACGACGAACTCGATTCGATCCTCGAGCGCATCGTGCAGAACTCCGAGGAATTGAAGAAGGTGCAGAGCGAGGCGAACGGCGGTGCTGCCGCCGGCGCGGAGCCGGCAGCCGAAGGCGCGCCGGCGGCGTGAGCGGCGCGACGCGGGCATGCGCCCGTCGTCGCTGATGCAACGAACTGACAAAGGACTATCTGATGGAAACGAATTCCGCCGTCGAATCGTCGGCCGCCGCAGCCACGACGACCGCAGACCTGAGCCTGCTCGACCGTATCGTGCTCGAGGGCAACATGGCCGTCGAACCTTCGCAAGGCGTCTATGCGAAAAAGCTGATCGGTCAGCTCGCCTCGCAGATTCTCGACGAAGGCATGCGCACGAGCCCGGACAAGGGCGTGGTGGCGATGATCAACGAGCGCGTCGCCGAAATCGACAAGCTGCTCACGGATCAACTGAACGCGATCATGCACGACGAGGCGTTCCAAGCGCTCGAAGCCTCGTGGACGGGGCTGCACGACATGGTCTACGGCACGGAGACGAGCACGCGGCTGAAGCTGCGTCTGCTCAACGTGACGAAGAAGGAACTGCTCAAGGACCTGGAAACCGCGGTCGATCACGACATGAGCGTGCTCTTCAAGAAAGTCTATGAAGAAGAATACGGCACGTTCGGCGGGTACCCGTACTCGCTCTTGATCGGCGATTACACGTTCGGCCGTCATCCGCAGGACATCGCGCTGCTCGAGCGCATCTCGAAGGTGGCCGCCGCCGCGCACGCGCCGTTCATCGCCGCGGCCGCGCCGAGCCTGTTCGATCTGAAGTCGTTCACCGAACTCGGCGTGACGCGCGATCTGTCGAAGATCTTCGAGAGCGCCGAACTCGCGACGTGGCGCAGCTTCCGCTCGTCGGAGGATTCGCGCTACGTGTCGCTCGTGCTGCCGAACTACGCCGCGCGCTTGCCGTACGGCGCGAAGACCAAGCCTGTCGAAACGTTCAGCTTCGAGGAAGACGTGGACGGTTCGGATCACAGCAAGTATCTGTGGGCGAATTCCGCTTACCAGATGGGCCTGCGCATCACCGACGCGTTTGCCAAGTACAGCTGGTCCACGGCCATTCGCGGCGTGGAAGGCGGCGGCAAGGTGGACGGCATCGCCGCCCATGCGTACAAGACGTCCGAAGGCGACGTGGTGCTCAAGTGCCCGACCGAAGTGACGATCACCGATCGGCGCGAGAAGGAATTGAGCGATCTGGGCTTCATCGCGCTCGTCAATTCGAAGGGGTCGAACTTCGCGGCCTTCTTCGGCGGCCAGACGACCAACAAGCCGGTGCTCTACAACAAGGACGAAGCCAATGCGAACGCGCAACTCTCCGCGCGCTTGCCGTATGTGTTGGCGGCGTCGCGTTTCGCGCACTACCTGAAGGTCATCATGCGCGACAAGGTGGGCAGCTTCCAGACGCGCGGCGGCATCGAAGCGTATCTGAACAACTGGATCTCCGATTACGTGCTGATCAACCCGTCGGCGTCGCAGGAGCAAAAGGCCCGCTTCCCGCTTGGCGAAGCACGCGTGGACGTGACGGAGGTGCCCGGCAAGCCCGGCTCCTATCGCGCGACGTGCTTCATCAAGCCGCACTTCCAAATGGAAGATCTGACGGCTTCGATCCGCCTCGTGGCCGATCTGCCGGCAGCGGCTGCCTAACGCTCGAGCGACCTATGAACGCGCGGCGCTCGCTCGAGCGCCGCGGCTTCTTCCGCCATTTATCGAATCGGATCAAACATGGATACAGTCATCCTGCAGTTCAAGGACATCAAGGGCAACTCGATGATCGACGGCTACGCCGACGGCATCATCCTGTACTCGTTCAGCCACAGCGTCAGCATGCCGATGAACTCGGACACGTCGAACACGGAACGCACGATGGGCCGTCCGACGTTCAGCGAGTTTTCGGTGACGAAGGCGACCGATCAAGCCACACCGGCGCTGTACGCGGCTTGCGCCGCCGGCACGAAGCTCGGCGATGCGACGATTTCGATCGGCCGCAACGAAGGCGGCAAATTCATGCTGCTGATGAAGTACGTGCTGACCAACGCCATGATCTCGCACATCAGCACGGGCGGCGGCAGCTCGGAAATGTCGGATTCGGTCACGATCCACTTCACCCAAATCACGTCGCAGTACACGCAGCAAAGCACCGACTCGACGAAGAAGGGTAACGCCTCGTTCGGCTGGGATCTCGCCGCGAACAAGGCGGCTAGCGCCTCGTAACCGAGGTGCGCGCGGTGCGCCGCCCACACGCGGCGCGCCGTGTCACCGATCGTTCCACGCGATTCGTTATGTCGACCCTTCGTCATGGCTATCCGATGCCGCTCTTCGAGCGGCTCGTCGAGGATACCGGCGCCTGGCTCGAGGGCGAGGGCGCGCTGCGGCAATCGGTGGCGCGCGAACTGTCACGCCTGCTCAACGCACGCTCGCGGCTGACGATGGCCGAGTTCGCGAAGAGCGAGTGCGGCGTGCTCGATTACGGCGTGCCCGATTTTTCCGAACGCTCGCTGCGTTCGGGCGCGGATCGCGATGCGATTTTGGCGGCGGTGCGGCGCGCGATCGCGCTCTTCGAGCCGCGGCTCGTCAACGTCGTAGTGAAGTTCGGCTTCAAGGACGAGCGTAGCCGCGACGCGGTGCTCATCGTCGAGGGTGACATTCGCGTGGAGCGATCGGTCGAACACGTGTTCTTCGAAATGGCGGCCGGCGCGGGCGATCCCCAAGACGACCTCGACGGATCTTGAGCGACATGGCGCCAGACGACATTCTTCAGTACTACAAGCGAGAGCTGTCCTACCTGCGCGTGCAGGGGGCCGACTTCGCGCAGCGCTACCCGAAGGTCGCCGCGCGTCTCGCCCTGCACGGAACGGAATCGCTCGACCCCCACACCGAGCGGCTGATCGAAGCCACCGCGTTTCTCGCGGCGCGCGTGCATCGCGATCTTGATCAAGCGTTTCCGCAGATCGCTTCGGCGCTGCTCGAGAACGTGTGCCCTTCGCTCGCGCAAAGCGTGCCGTCGATGACGGTCGCGCAGTTCGAACTCGATCCGACCCAGGGCAAAGTGACGGCGGGCTTTCGCGTGCCGCGCCATACGGGACTCTCCGCGCAGACCGAAGCGGGCGATGCGTGCCGCTTCCGCACCGCGTGGGAAACCGTGCTGTGGCCGCTCACGATCGCCGACGCGCGTTTCGGCGATGATTCGACGCTGCGCCTTCGCCTCGAGTGCGAGCCGGGCGTCGATTTTTCGGAGCTCGAGCTACGCACGCTGAGGCTGCATCTGCATGGAGACTGGATGGTGACGATGCCGCTGTACGAGTTGCTCGTCTCGGGCGTCGTCGGCGTGTCGCTCGCACCGGCCGGCGCGCCGCTCGTTCGGCTCTCGCAAGCGGCCTGGCGCGAAGTGGGATACGCCGAGGAAGACCGCGTGCTGCCGCAGCCGGCGCACGCACATCCGGCCTATGGGCTGTTGCAGGAGTATTTCGCGTTCGCCCGCAAGTTTCATTTCTTCGATTTGGATGTGCCGGCCGGCGCGTTCGGTAGCGGACGTAGTTGCGAAATCGTGCTGCATCTGGATCGCATGCCGCGCTCGCTCGCGCACCTCGGCGCGCAGCATTTCCGTCTCGGGTGCACGCCCGTGGTCAATCTGTTCGCACAGACGACCGAGCCGATCGCCGTGGATGGGCGCAGCTACGAGTACCGGCTCGTGGCCGAGCAAAAGCGCGAAGCGATCACCGAAGTGCATTCGATCGTCTCGGTCATCGCTTCCGATCCGGTTGCCGATCGCGCGATCGTGCTGCCGGGCTTCACGTCGGTCGATCGCATGGACGCCGATAGCGCGGCTCGGCCTTCGACGTTTTGGTTCGCGCGGCGCGAACATAGCGTGCGCGGCAATGTGCCCGGCGTCGATACGTACCTGAGTTTCGTCGACGCCAGCCACAATTTCGCGGCGCCCGCTTCGCCGATCGTCTACGCGAACGTGCTGTGCACGAACCGCCGGCTGGCCGAGCACGTGCCGGTCGGCGCTCGGATGCTGGTGGAGCGTGTGTCGCGCAACGCGCGCGTGCGATGTCTTTACGAGCCCACCGCGCAACGTGATCCGCCGCTCGGCAGCGAGACGCTTTGGCGGCTCGTGTCGGTGTTGACGCGTAACTATCACTCGCTCGTCAGCGGGCCGGGCGGCCGGCGCGAGTTGCAGGAGATGCTGATGTTGTTCGCCTCCGATGCGCTGCGCGAACAAGATCAGATCCGCGGCATCAGCCGCATCGGGGCCCGGCACGTGACGGCGCATGTCGGGACCGACGCTTGGCGCGGCTATTGCCGCGGTACCGAGGTGAACGTCGAGTTCGATGCCGACGCGTTCGTGGGCGGCTCGCCACTGCTCATGGCCGCGGTGCTCGCGCGTTTCTTCGCGATGTGCACCTCGGTCAACTCTTTTGTCCGGCTCGTGGTTTGCCGTGGAGATGAGATATGGAAGCAATGGGAACCGATGACCGGTTGCCAGCAACTGCTCTGATCGCCCGGCTCCTCGCGCATCCGCACGATTTCGATCTGTTCCAGGCGATTCATCTGCTGGAGCGTACGCAATCGTGGGCGCGGCCCGTCGGAACGGGCGATGGGACCGACGAGGCCGTGCGCTTCGCCGGCCACGTCTCGCTCGCGTTCGAGCCGAGCGACATTCGCGCCGTGCGCGCGCAGACGCCGCAGCCCGAACGTACGACCTACACCGTGAGCAGCGCGGCGATGACACTGGCCGGGGCGAACGGGCCGTTGCCGTTGCCGTTCACGGAATGGCTGCTCGCGCGGCGCGCTGCGCGCGAGACGGCGATGTCGGATTTTCTCGACATTTTCAATCACCGCTTTCTTTCGTTCCTGTATCGAAGCCGGCAAAAGCATGCGCCGGGGCTCAACGGACGCGCGCCCGACGACGCGGCGCTGACCGCATGCCTCGACGCGCTCGGCAATTTGGGGCTGCGCGCGGGCGAGCGCGGACCCGGCGGCGCCCGGCGCTGGCTGCGTCACGCCGGCCTGTTCGGCGCCGCGCCGCGTTCGATGGCCGGCTTGTTGGCGATGCTGTCGGATCGCCTCGGCGTGGCGGCGCGCGGCGGTCAATTCATCGGCGGCTGGCGCGAGCTCGACGCGCGCGATTCGGTGCGCTTATCGGGCCTGGCTCGCGGTGCGTCGCGCTTGAACGGCAGAGCGGTGGTAGGACGCCGCTGCTGGGATCAAGCGGCCGGCATCCGCATCGAATTCGTCGATCTGCCGGCGGACCGGTTCGAAGCGCTGTTACCCGGCGGCAAGTTGCACGAGTTGACCGCATGGCTCGTGCAGTCGTATTTGGAACAGGATCTGGACGTACACGTCGTGCTGCGGCCCGCGCCGGGGCCGGCGGCTTGCGCGGTCGGCGGCGCGGGCGCGGCGCGTTTGGGCTGGACGTCTTGGCTCGGCGCGCAGCGTGCCGCGAACGCCGAGCGCGCGCCGGCACGACTCACCCTGCGCATGACGCCGAGCGCGGCGGCATGGCGCACATCGAACGCATAACCGAGCGACTATGGAAATCGACATCCGCACTTTGGTCAGCAGGCTCGATCCGGCATGCAAGCACGCGATGGAGCTTGCGGCGCAGCTATGCGTGCGGCAAACGCACTATAGCGTCGATGTCGAGCACTTCTTGCTGCAACTGCTTGAATCGGATGCCCCCGATCTTCGCGTCATCCTCGAGCATTTCGAGGTGGCTTCGGCGGACGTGTGCGCGCAGCTTCAAAAAGCCGTGGATCAGTTCAAGCGCGGCAACGGCCGCACGCCGGCGCTGTCGCCGAACTTTTCCCGCCTGTTCCAAGAAGCTTGGCTATTGAGTTCGATGCTGCTCGGCCAGCAGCAGATTCGCTCGGGTACGGTGCTGCTTGCCTTGCTCGAAGAGGACTCGCTGCGCGGGATGTTGATCGATTCCGCGCCTTCGCTGTTGAAGATTCCGCGGGCGACGTTGCGCGAATCGCTGGCGGCGGTGCTGGCTGCGTCGAACGAAGACGGCGGGCCGGCCGCCGCGGCCGCGGCGGGCACGGCGGCGGGCGCCTCGGCGCCGGGCCAAGGGCCGGTGCCCGCGATGCCCACCGCCGCCGGCTCGAGGCCTGGCGGCTCGGCGCTCGAACAGTACACGGTCGATCTCACGGAGCTGGCGCGCGAAGGCGCGATCGATCCGATCTGCGGTCGCGATCTGGAAATCCGGCAACTGATCGACGTCCTGTTGCGGCGGCGCCAGAACAATCCGATCCTGACGGGCGAGGCCGGCGTGGGTAAGACCGCGGTCGTCGAGGGCTTCGCGCAGCGCATCGTCCACGGGCAAGTGCCGCCCGCATTGCTGAACGTCACCGTGCGCTCGCTCGATCTCGCGCTCTTGCAAGCCGGTGCGGGCGTGAAGGGCGAATTCGAGAATCGGCTGAAGTCGGTCATTGCCGAAGTGAAAGCGTCGCCGGTCCCGGTGATTTTGTTCATCGACGAAGCGCATCAACTGATCGGCGCGGGCGGCAGCGAAGGCCAGGGCGATGCGGCCAATCTGCTCAAGCCCGCGCTTGCCCGCGGCGAGCTGCGCACGATCGCGGCCACCACGTGGGCCGAGTACAAGAAGTACGTCGAACGCGACCCGGCGCTTGCGCGCCGTTTCCAAGTCGTCAAGGTCGACGAGCCGAGCGAGGCGGTCGCCATCGAAATGCTGCGCGGGATGGTACCCAAGCTCGCGCATCATCACGGCGTGGAGATCGTCGACGAGGCGGTGCGCGACGCGGTCAAGCTCTCGCATCGATACATCTCGGGGCGCCAGTTGCCCGATAAGGCGATCAGCGTGCTCGACACGGCGTGCGCGCGCGTGGCCATCGGGCAAAGCGGCGTGCCGCAGGATATCGAAGCGCTCGGCCGCGCCCTCGAATCGGGCGAGAACCAGTTACGCATCTTGCGTCACGAGGCGGCGACGGGCGCCGATCATGCCGATGCGATCGCGGCGTTGACCAAGCAGCTCGACGAGCAGCGCACGAAGCACGCGCGCCTCACGGAAAAGCTCGCCACGGAGCAGCGCGCCGTGGAAGAGATTCTGGCTTGGCGGCGCAAGATCGCGCGTCAAGTGGAGACGCCTGAGCCGTGCGAGGAGGGCGAGGACGCGCAGTCGCTATTGGCCAATCTCGGGCGCCTCGAAAAAGGCCTCGAGGCGGTGCAAAACGATGAGCCGATGGTGCCCGTCTACGTCGATTCGGCCATGGTCGCCGAGGTGATCTCGGGCTGGACCGGTATTCCCGTCGGCCGCATGTTGGCCGACGAACTGCATACGGTGCTCTATCTGCACGACAAGCTCGCCGAACGCGTCGTCGGTCAAGACGAGGCGCTCGACGCGATCGCCCGCCGCGTGCGCACGTTCCGCGCCGATCTCGACGATCCGGGCAAGCCGGTGGGCGTGTTCCTGCTCGTCGGCCCGAGCGGCGTCGGCAAGACCGAGACGGCCGCCGCCTTGGCGGACACGCTCTACGGCGGCGAGCGCAACATGATTACGGTGAACATGTCGGAGTTCCAGGAGGCGCACAGCGTCTCGGGACTCAAAGGCGCGCCGCCCGGCTACGTCGGCTACGGGCGCGGCGGTGTGCTGACCGAAGCGGTGCGCCGCCGTCCTTATAGCGTCGTGCTGCTCGACGAAATGGAGAAGGCCCATCCGGACGTGCTCGAGTTGTTCTTCCAAGTATTCGACAAAGGCGTGATGGAAGACGGCGAGGGCGTGCCGATCGACTTCAAGAACACGTTGATCTTGCTGACCTCGAACGCGGCGCAGGAGATCATTACCGAGGCGAGCCAAGGCGGGCGCCGGCCGCCGCCCGAGGAGTTGATCGAACGGTTGCGGCCGGCGTTGCTGCGCCAGTTCAGCCCGGCTTTCCTGGGCCGCCTCGTGCTCGTGCCGTATTACCACCTCGGCGACGCGCAGATCGCGGCGATCGTCAATTTGAAGCTGAACCGGCTTGCGGAACGCTTCGCGCGCAACCATCACGCCGAACTCACGTGGGACGACGAATTCGCGCGCGTGATCACCGAGCGTTGCAAGGAGGTGGACAGCGGCGCGCGCAACGTCGACCACATCCTCACGCAAATCGTGCTGCCCGAGTTGGCGCGCGAGGTGCTCGAGCGCATCTCGGTGGCGGAAACGTTCGACGCCGTGCATCTGGCGTTTACGCCGACGGGCAGCCTCGCGTTCAGTTTCACCGCGGGGGACGGAGCCTGATATGCCGCAAGCGACGACGGTTCAGTCCGGCAGCTTTCTTTCGGTGACCACGCCGTTCGGCGCGGACGTGCTGTTGCTCGAGGGTTTTTCGGGCCGCGAGGCGATCTCCGAGCCGTTTCATTTTGAGTTGCGCATGCGCTCGACCAACACGGCGCTCGCGCCGGCGTCGATCGTCGGCCAAAGCGTGACCGTGACGCTGCAAACGCAGGGCGGGACGGCCCGCTATTTCAATGGGATCGTCACGCGCTTTGCCCAAGTGGGAGCGGACGCGGCTAACGGCTACTACTCGGCGGCGCTCGCGCCGCGTTTGTGGCTCGCGACGCTCGGCAGCGACCGCACGATCTATCAGAACAAGAGCGCGCTCGATATCGTGGAGCAGGTGTTGACGGGCCTCGGCGTGACGGTGAAGAAGAGCACGACGGGTACCTACGCCGTGCGCGAGTACTGCGTGCAGTACGACGAGAGCCCGTTCCAGTTCATCTCGCGGCTGATGGAGGAGGAGGGCATCTTCTACTTCTTCACGTTCGCCAACGGCAGCCACACGATGGTGCTGGCCGATAGCCCCTCGGCGCACGAGCCGACAGCCAATGCCTCGAAGCTGTGGTTCTCCAGCGATTCGGTGGCGCATAGTCCGGCGGAGCGCGTGAGCGCCTTCGAACTCGTGACCGGGCTGACCGAGCGCACGCACATCGTGGCCGATTACGACTTCACGCAGGCCGCCGTTTCGACGGCGACGTCGGATGCCTCGGGCGGGACGACGAACGGCACGCGTTATACGTTTCCGGGCCGTTATGCGCAGGCATCCGACAGCACCCGTACGGCCGATTTGCGGCTGGCGGCCCAGCAAGTCGGTCAGCAAACGGGCAGGGGCGCGAGCGTGTGCTTCGCGCTGACGGCCGGCTCGAGCTTCACGCTCGGCGGTCACGCCAATAGCGCGGCGAACGCGAACTACATCGTGCGCGCCGTCGAACACAGCGCGACGAACGACCAGTACAGCAACGAATTCGTGGTGTTTCCCTCGTCGGTCCCGTTCCGTCCGCCGCTCGTCACGCCGCGGCCCGTCGTGGCCGGTAACCATACGGCGACGGTCAGCGGCTCGTCGGGCGAGGAAATCTGGACGGACGCCTATGGGCGAATCAAGGTCAAGTTCCATTGGGACCGATCGACCACCGAGCACGAAAACACCTCGTGCTGGGTGCGCGTCGCCCAAACCGTGGCGGGCAACGGCTGGGGACACTTCTTCCTGCCGCGCGTCGGTCAAGAGGTGATCGTGAGTTACGTCGACGGCGATCCCGATCGTCCGCTCGTAACCGGCTGCGTGTACAACCATTCGAACACGCTGCCCTACGAGATGCCGTCGATGCAAACGCGCAGCACGATCATGTCGCGTTCGTCCAAGAGCGGCACCGCGGGTAACGAAATCCGGATGGAGGACAAAACCGGCAGCGAGGAGTTGTATCTGCATGCGCAGAAAGACATGAACGTGTCGATCGAAAACGCGCTGGCCACGACCGTCATCTCGGGCAACGAGACGCATACGGTGCAAAAGGGCGACCGCACCGTGGACGTGCAGACGGGCAAGGAAACGCACACGGTCAAAGGCACGCGCTCGCTCGACGTGACGGGCGATGAAACGCACACGAACCATGCGAAATTCACGCACGACGTCACGGGCGATTACACGCTCAAGGTCAGCGGGAATTTGACGATCGACGTGAGCGGTTCGATCACGTTCAAATCGGGGACGTCGCTCTCCTCGAAGGCCGGGACGTCGCTCTCGAACGAGGCGGGGACCACGCTCGAAAACAAGGCCGGCACGACCCTCTCGCTCCAAGGGCTCGAAGTGCAGGGCAAGGCATCGGCGACGGCGACGATCGACGGCGGCGGGATGCTGGCCCTGAAGGGCGGCCTCGTGAAGTTGAATTGACCGCGCCCACATCGTCCGAAAGATACCGCCATGTCCGATCTCGAGCCTAAGCGCCTGCCTGCCTCTGCCGACACCCCGCCGGGGGAGCAGGCTCGTGTCGTCATCGAGCAGCGCGATGCGAACGGCGCGGTCGTCGGACGCGATGCGCTCTCGAATGGCGTGGCGCATGGCCCGATGATGCGCTGCACGCCGCGAGGCGAACCCACGTTCGAGGCGCAGTATGCGCACGGTGCGCTGTCGGGGCCGATGCGCGCGTACGATCCACCGGGCGTGCTCGTGAAAGAAGCGCACTACGCGCAGGGCAAAGAGCATGGCGTGACCACGCTCTATCAGGACGGGCGCGTGGCCGCGCGGCAGCGCTACGTGGCGGGCGTGCTGCAAGGCGAGAGCGTGTCGTATGCCCCATCGGGCCAGGTGACGGCGCGGTTGCCTTACGAGGCGGGCAAGCTCGAAGGCGAGGCGCTCTATTTGCACGAAGGCGTCGTGGTGCGGCGCGCGCGATACCGCGCAGGGGCGCTCGAGGGCGAGACGCGCGAGTACGCCGCCGACGGCACGCTGGTGCAGAGCCTGCCGTATCACGCCGGCTTGCTGCACGGGACGGCGCGGCGCTTCGATCCGGACGGCCGCGTAATGGCCGAGCGCCGCTACGTGAGCGGCAAGCCGCAAGAGGCGTGGCGCGATATCGATACGCCCGTCGCCGGTCAAGCGGCGGGCTTGCCGAAGATCGTGTCGAACTTCGAGAAATGGGTGAAGGGCTGATCGATGGGCATCTTGGTTACCACGGGCACCATGCTGCAATGTAGCTTCGGCGTGGCGCCCTCGTCGTTGAACGTCTTGCCGACGCCGTGCGTCATGGCGGGCGCGCCCGCCGCGACCATCATGGACAACGCGCCCATGGTGAACGTCATGCCGTTCGGCATGTGCAATTGCCCGGCGAACCCGATGGTCGCGGCGGCGACCGCGGCGGCACTGGGCGTGTTGACGCCGATGCCGTGCGTACCGGCCACGGCGGCGCCGTGGGCGCCCGGTTCGCCGACCGTGCTGATCGGCTCAATGCCGGCGCTGCAAAACGATTCGAAATTGATGTGCAACTGGGGCGGCGTGATCCAGATCGTCGCGCCGGCGCAATTCACCACCATGGTTCCCTGAGGACGCGCTGCGATGCCTTACGTTTTTTCCATGACGACACGGATGGCGACGATCGCGGCTTGCTGCGTGTTGCTGCTGTGCGTGTTGCTGTTCCTGCTCGGCGTCGAGATCGGTGCGCGCTATGTCGCGCCCGCCCAAGCGGCGAGCACGCCGGCCGCGAGCGAAACCGCGCCCGCGCCCGTGCCCGCGAGCCCCGATGCCGCCGCGTCGGCCGTCCCTGCTTCCAACGCTTCTTGAAAACGCAACCGGTAATTGCTATGCCTACGCTTCACTTTTCGGGTCCCGCCTCTCGCCGGCCTTTGACGATCCCGCTCGCGGGCCGCATCGCCGCCGCCGCTCTTTCGACGCTCCTCGCGCTGTTCGTCCTTCTCGCCGGGACGAACGCCGCGAATGCCGCCAGTGCCGCTCCCTCTCCGGCGCCCGCCGCCGCGCCTGCGGCCGCGGCCAGCGCGCCGATGGCGATGACCGCGACGGGGCTCGTGCGCATGCCCGACGGCCGCCTGCTTGCCCCCGAGTTCGCCCGCATCGTGAGCCGAGGCGAGCTCGTCGTAGCGATGCTCGGCGTGGACCAGCCGCCGTTCTTCGAGACGCGCAACGGCCGCCTGCAAGGCATCGACGTCGACATCGCGGATGAACTTGCCGCGAAACTCGGCGTCAGGGTGCGCTTCAATCGCGAGGCGAAAACGTTCGACGGCGTCGTCGCGCAACTCGCGAACGGCGATGCCGATCTGGCGGTCAGCAAACTCTCGCGCACGCTGGCGCGAGCCGAACTCATCAGCTTCAGCACGCCGTATGTTCGCTTGCACCGCGCGTTGCTGCTCAACCGGTTGAACTTCGCGCAAGTGGCCCACGGCCGCCCGGCGCCCGAAGTCATTCGCTCGTACGACAGCACGATCGGCGTGGTGATGAATTCGTCGTATTCGCAGTATGTGCAGACCAACTTCCCGAATGCGAAGGTCAAGGCCTATCCGAGTTGGGACGCGCTGCTCGGCGCGCTCGACAAGGGCGAGGTGACGGCCGCGTACCGTGACGAATTCGAAGTCAAGCACGTGCTCAAGAGCGATCCGACGGCCTCGCTGAAGTTGCGCGTGGTGACGCTGGACGATCTCGAGGACGCGATCGCGATCGGGGTGAACGTATCTAACCCGGCGCTACTTGCGTTCGTCAATCAATTCCTCGGCGAGCGCAGTAAGAAACTCGATGTGAAGACGCTTTTGCAAGCCACCGATAACTAAAACGATAAGGCGCATTTCGGAGACCGAACGATGAATTCGAACAAACTGTACGCCCTCGCGGTGAATCCATGGATGGTGATCGGCAGCCTCGCGATCGGTAGCGCGTTCGGCCTGTTGCTGCCGATGATGGCGCAACGCCTGGAGGTGATCGGCGACCTGTACGTCAACTTGCTGAAGATGACGACCCTGCCGTTCATGGTGTCCGCCGTGATTTTCAGCCTGCAGCGCTTGTTTCGCGACGGCGGGACCTCACGCTTGCTGCTGCGCGTTTTGATCGTGATCCTCGGCGCCTCTGCGACCGTCGCGGTGATCGGTGCCATCGTGCTGCTCACGATGCGCCCCGGCTCGAACTTATCCACCGCGACGATGCAGACGTTCGGCGCGATGGTCGGCAGCGACGCCTCGGGCACGAACGAAACCGTCATGAGCCTGTACGGCGCCGATACCGTGCCGAAGACGATCGGTTTCACCGACATGCTGAAAAGCCTCGTGCCGAGCAATATCTTCGCGGCGCTCGCGAGCGGCGACGCACTGAAGGCGCTCGTGTTCGCGCTGCTCTTCGGGCTGGCCGTCGGCCGCGTGCCCGAACGGATCTCGGTGGGTTTGAGTCAAGCGCTCGAGACGGTCTACCATGCTTGCCAAAAGCTGATGCACTGGCTCAGCTATCCGCTGCCGCTCATTTTGTTCTGCATGAGCGCGGCGCAACTGGGCAAGTCGGGCGTGGGGCCGCTGCATGCGATGCTTCAGTTCGTGGTCGCGTTCTTCGTCGTCGCGATATTGCTGCTCGTGCTGGCGGCCGCGATCATTTGGAAACGCTCGACCCATTCGCTCGCCGGCACGCTCGATGCCTTGCGTGCGCCGTTCGCACTCGCGCTCGCGACGCGCAACAGCGCGGCCTGCATGCCGAGCATGATCGAAAGCTTGGCCGACCGCCTCGGCTTCGCGCGTGCGCGCGTCGAACTCATGGTGCCGCTGACCGTGTCGCTGCTACGGGTCGGCCCCATGGTCTACTACGTCTGCGCGACGCTGTTCATCGCGCAGCTTTACGGGCGCCACTTGGGGGTAGCCGAAGTCAGCACCGTCTTGCTCGCGTCGATCCTCGCGGGGTTCGCCTCGGCGGGCATGACCGGGCTCGTGACGGTCTCGCTGATCGGCATGACCTGCGTCTACCTGAACCTTCCGTTCGAGGCGGCTTTCATCCTGTTCCTCGCGGTCGATCCGCTGTGCGACATGCTGCGCACGCTGATCCTCGTCATCGGTAATACGGCGGCCGTGTCGATCATTTGCCCCCGGCCGCTGAAGCTCTAGGACCTCGCCATGGCGCTAATTGGCATCCTGGGCGGCATGGGGCCGCTTGCCACCGTCGATTTCATGGAACAGGTGATCGCGTTGACGAGCTCCGCGGGCGCGTCGTGCGATCAGCAGCATCTCGAGTTGCTGGTCGCGCACCTCACGCATATCCCGGACCGGTCCGAAGCGCTGCTCGGCAACGGCGAGAGCCCGTTGCCCGGGCTGCTGCGCGGTATCGATATGCTCAACCGCAACGAGGTCGAGCTGATCGTCATTCCATGCAACTCGGCGCATCACTGGTACGACGCGATGCGCACGCATAGCAAAGCGCCGATCATTCATATCGCCGAAGCAAGCGTGGCGGCGCTGCCGCCGGGCGTGTCGCGCGTGGCGGTACTCGCAACGGGCGGCACGTACCATTGCGGGCTCTATCAGCGCATGTTGCTCGCGCGGGGCCTCGAACCGGTCGAACCCGATAGCGCGACCCAGCAGCATATCGATGCCTGTATCCGCGAAGTCAAAGCGGGCCGTCTCGATGCATCCGCCTTGCATCTCGCGCTTGCCCTCGATTGGCTGCTGGCGCAGGGCGCGCAGGCGGTCGTGCTGGGATGCACGGAGTTGCCGCTCGCGGCCCGGGAGATGACCGTGCCGTCGATTCCGATCGTCGACAGCACGCTCGAATTGGCGCGCGCGACCGTCTCGTACGGCCTCGAGCGCGGCTGGAATTGCCCACGATGAACGCGCTGAGACAACTGCCCAATTCCGCGCCGGTGCTGCTGCTGTGCATCGTGCTCGGCTGCATCGCCGGCGCCTTCGTGGAGCCGGTGGGCGCGGCCGCCTATGCCATCGGCCAGGTCTATATTTCGCTCGTCACGATGGCGGCCGTGCCGCTGCTCGTCGTAGCGATGTTTTTCGGGCTGCGTCAGTTGCTGGCGCTGCCGCGCCCCGGCCTGCGGATCGGCACGATGCTGATGATGGCGATCGCGCTCGTTGCCTTGGGCGGTGCCGCCGGCACGGTGGCGGGCGTGCTGACGGCGCCGGGTCTGCACTTGCCGGCGGCCGCGCACGCGCAACTCGGCCGGCTGATTCTGGCGAGCGGGGGCAACGCGGGCGAAGTGAGCATGACGTTGTTCTCGCAGGGCGCAGCGGCGGCGAGCGACGGCGCCTTCGCGCTGACGGACGTCGTTCCCGACAACTTCTTCGGCGCGCTCGCGAACGGCCGGGCGCTCGGCATTCTCACCTGCACGATCCTCTTCGGCATGGCCTTCGCGGCGCTCTCGAGCGAGCAGACCAAAGTGCTGAACGGGATTTTCGAAAGCGTCTATCGCGCGCTCGAGGCGCTCATCGACTACGCGAATCTGTTGTTGCCCGTGCTCGTGTTCGGTACGGCGGCGCATTTGGTCGCGCATACGCCGCGCGAAATACTGTCGGCGATGAGCGGATTCATTTCCGTTTTTCTCGTGTCGGCACTGGGACTGTCGTGCATCGCGGTGGCCGCGATCGCCATACGCACGCGCGTGTCGTTCGGGCGAGCGCTTACCTGCTTGCGCGCCCCCATGCTGGTTAGCTTTACCTCGGGCACGGCCACCGCGGCGATCCCGCATACGATCGAGGCGATGAGCGCGAAGCTCGGTTGCAGCCGGGGCGTGGCGGAACTCGTGGTGCCGTTCGGCGCGGTATTCGTGCGTGCCGGCTCCGCGCTGTATTTCGCTTTGGTCACTTCGTTCGTGGCGAACCTTTATGCGCATTCGCTCGACGTCGCGGACTATGCGATGATCGGCGCCGCCGCCACCCTCGCCGCGTTCGCTTCGGCCGGGCGTAACGGGGCGGGGGGCATTGCCGCGGCGGGGATCGCGCTGTCGTTGCTGCGCCTGCCGACCGAGGCTGCCTTGGTGCTGTTCGTGGCGATCGATTTGGTTTGCGACGGGCCGCGCAATTTGCTGAGCCTGCTGTCGACCTGCACGGTGGTCGCGCTGGTGTCGGCGGGCTTGCAGGCCGAGCGTGCCCCCGCATCGGCGCAATCGACGACGCCTTATGGCGAATCCGCGTTGGTACGCCTAGCATTTACGCGAGCGCAGCTCGCCTTGGTGGCCGGGTGCGCGATCGTGGCGGCTTCTCTGATCGTAATCATGGGTATAGGAGTGGGAGCAAGATGACGGACTGGCGACGCCGTGCGCGGCGGCTTCTCTTCGAGCGTGGCGATGCACCGCTTGGCGGCAACGCGCGCCCGCGGCGCTGGGGTGCCGGGTTCTTGGCCGCCTTGTGCTTCGTGGGTCTTGCCGGCTGTTCGATGCTGTTCCCGTCGGGCGACAAGGTGAAGTGGGACGAGCTGACCCTTGCTGCGAGCGACGATGCGAACAACGATAGTCCGGTCGCCGTCGACGTCGTGTTCGTCACCGATAAGGCCTTGCTCGAACGCATCGCCGAGCTGCCCGCTTCGAAATGGTTTTCCGTGCGCGGCGATCTGACCGGCACGTTCCCGAATGCGCTGCGCTATCAAAGTTGGGAGCTCGTGCCGGGGCAGCGCCTCGTGGTACAGAAAGACAAGCTGCGCGGGCCGCGCGTGGCCGGCGTGTTCGTGTTCGCGGACTATCCGGGACCGGGTGCCCATCGCGTCCGAGTCGAGCGTTTCGATGGCCGGCTCGTCGTGCAACTCGGCGAGAACGCCTTTACCGTTTCGAGTGTGAAATGACAGAGCTTTGCTGTGCTTCCGATTCCCGGCGCGCCGCGCCTTCGTGCGGCCGGGCCGTTTCCCATGGTGCGGAGGGCCGTCATGCCTGATCGACTGTTGCCGATCGTCGAGCGTGTCGAATGGTTCGAAGGCATGATGCTCGCCCCGCAGCATTTTCAGCTACTGGGTTCGCGCGTCGATTCGCTCGTCGCGTGGCAGAGCCTCGCAGCCGCGCCGTTCAGTTGGGGCGTGCGGCGCCTCGTGTTCGACGAGGGCTTGCTCGCCGCCGGCGTGGTGCGTGTGCTGGCCCTCGAGGCGATCATGCCGGATGGCACGGCGGTGTCGTACTCGGCCGATAACGCCCAGCAAGGCCGTTTGGAGCTGTCGCTCGCTCCGTTCGCGGAGCGGCTCGCCAGCGCGCATCTCGAGATTTATCTGACGCTGCCGGTGGCCGCATCGATGCGCGGCGAGGCCGAGTTGCGCCGGTTCCGCTCGGTGCCGGGCGAGCCGGTGGAGGACACCACCTCGGGCGCGCCGCCCGCCGACATTCCTCGCTTGCTGCCGAATCTCGCGCTCGAGGCGGGCGATATTCCTTCGGCGCGTTTCGTGTCGCTGTGCCTCGGCACGGTCTTCAAGGACAACGAGGTCGTCAAGCTCGGCGAACGTCAGCCGCCCTTGCTCGAAGTGGCGCGCGACAACCCGCTTTGGACGGCCGTCGCCTCGTTGCTCGGCCAAGTGCGCGGCAAGGCCGCGTTCGTCGCGCGGCAAACGGCGATCCCCTCGTCGAAGGCGGACGATCGTTTGACCCAACTCGAACTGAAGGACCGGCTGCGTAGCTTGCTGAGCGCGTTGCCGCTCGCCGAGGCGGTCCTTCGAACACCGCATCTGCATCCGCTCGCGCTCTACCATGCACTCGCCGCGTTGCATGGTTCGCTTTCGATGCTCGCGCCCGGCGGTTTGCCGCCCGTGCCGCCCGATTACGACCATGCCGATCCGGTTGCCGTTTTCACCCCGCTGCTGAGCTCGCTGCGCGAGGCGATCGCCGAGGTCAGCGAAGGGTATCGCGAGCGCAAATTCCGCTTCGGCAACGACATGTTCGACATCGCCGTCCAACCGCAATGGGCGGACGGGCGGCTCGTGGTCGGCTTGCGCGGCCAATCGGATCGCGATTTGTTGGCCTGGATGGACGGCGCCGTGATCGGCTCCGAGTCGGTGTATGCCTCGCTGCGCAGCCGGCGCGTGCTCGGTGCCGCGCGCCGCCCGGTGGAGTATGCCGAGGAACTCGGCATCCGTTCCGGCTCCGGCTATCTGCTGTTCGAGGTCGCGGCCGATCCCGCGCTCGTTCGCGCGGGCGAGGCACTGGTCATCAGCAATCCGAACGAAGGGGCGAGCGCGCAGCGGCCCCAGGAAATGTTGCTGTTCACGAAAGACTGACGATCGACACGACGATGGCACGCAACCGTATTGAAACCGAAGAGAACGACCTCGCGATGGAGCAGTTTCGCGCGTTCCTCGACGAGCTCGTCAAGGCGCAAAGGCGTTTCTCCGAGGCCGCCGCGACCGACGCGGACGAGGCCGCGCAGGGCATGTCGCGGCATCTGCTGAACATACTCGAGATTCAAACGCTGCAGTCGCGCCGCGACAGCACGCGTTTCGACATCGAAAACGTGGCCGACGCCCGCTACCTCAAAGCCGTGCTCGCCGACGAAATGCTGCTGAACACGCAGTGGGCGGGGCGCGAGCGCTGGACGTCGTACTTGCTCGAATCGGCGCTGTTTCGCACGAACATCGCCGGCGACCTCGTCTTCAAGAAGATCGAGGAGTTGTTGTCGGATCGCGAGCCGTCGCGCCGGGAGATCGCGCGTTTGTATCTGTTCGCGCTCGCCATGGGCTTTCAAGGGCGTTTTCGCGGCGGCGGCGACGAAGCCGATGCGCGCTTGCGCAGCTACCGCGAAGAGCTTTACGAATTCATCTATCAGCGCCGTGCCGATTTGGGCGGGCGCGACCGTGTGGTGGCCGAATCCGCCTATACGAATACCCTTTCCCATATCGCGCCGCGCAAGCTGCCGACGGTCAGCCGCTGGAGCGTGATGGCCTTGCTCGCGGTGGTGGCGTTGCTGGCGATATCGGAGATCTTGTGGCTGTGGCAATCCTGGCCTGTGCGCCAGGCCCTGCACGGCGACACCGTGGTGGGAGCGAGTTCATGAGCGCCTTGCATCGTAGGTTAATTGCGGGGGCGGCGCCATGCTGACGAGCAATTTATTCCTGTTGTCCGTTGCCGTTCTGATCGCGCTCGTGCTCATCGTGCTCGGCGCGGTATTGTGGATCGCCGCGCACAGCGCGCAAAACAAACCGGCCGCGGACCGCAAGATCGTGCGGCTGCGCACCGATTCGCTGCGCAATGCGTTTCGCCATGCCGTCGAGCTGATCGAAACGAACATCGCCTCGCGCAGCGAGCGCTACAACGTGCCATGGGTGATCGTCTTGAACGAAGGCGACGATCCGCGGCCGTTGCCGATCGCGCAGGCGGGCGTGGCGAGCGTCTTGAGTTCCGAGGCCGCCAATCCGGCGGCGATCCAGGGTATCTCGTGGAATTTTTTCGATCGCGGTATCGCCATCGACATCAAAGCTGCGTATCTCGGTTCGCCCGACGACGAGAGCGATGAGAAGCCTTGGGACGAATTCCTGAGCTTGTGCCGCAACTATCGGCCGCAGCGGCCGTTCGATTCGGTGGTGGTCACGGTTCCCGCTTCGATGCTGCTCGCCGATCACCCCGATGCGCGCCTCGAATTGGAGCGCCACGCGAAACTCGCGCACCGCCGCTTGTGGCTGGCGCAAAATCGCTTCGCCATGCGTTTCGCGGTTTATGTCGTCGTAACCGGGTGCGAAGCGTTGCCCGGATTCGCGGCGTTTGCGCGCGCACTGCCCGAGCCGCTGCGAGCGAGCATGCTGGGCTGGTCCTCGCCGTTCGATTTATCGACGACCTATCAATCGAATTGGGTCGATACGGCCATGGGTAGCATCGAGCGCGCCGTGTCGGACGCTAGCGCCGAACTCTTCACCCTCGATACGGGCAGCATCGACGTACAAGGTTGCCTGTTGCTGCCGGCTCGCGTCGATGCGATGCGCGCGCAATTGCAGCTTTACGTCGACGAGTTGATGCGGCCCAGCGCATATCACGAGCCGTTCTTCTTCCGCGGAATCTATCTGACCGGCGACAGCGGCGAGCTTTCGCAGCGCGGCGAGGGGGCCGAGCAAGCGAACGAGCCGGAAGCGCTCGAATCGCCCGAGGCTTTCGACCCCTACGCCGAACGCGCCGAACCCCGCTTCGCCGCGAATGCCGGCGGCGACTCGGCCGAGGAGGGCGCGCAAGAGGGTAGCCGTGCACTGAACGATCTGATGCTGCAGCCGGCGTTCTTGCGCGACCTGTTCGAGAAGAAGATCTTCCTCGAATACGGCTTGACGCGGCCCTCGCGCTCGCAACACCTGACGCGGCCGATGATGCATCGGGCCGTGCGTTGGGGCGGTATTGCATTGCTGGGCGGCTGGGCGATCGGCCTCACGGGTGCCACGCTCGCGCTGAGCCACCGCAATCCAAGGCTCGTCGCCGCGCTAGGCGAACTGCATGCCGACGCGCAGGAACGCGATGCGGCGGCGCGCGGCGGCGAATCGCTGCCGGCGGATTGGTATCGCGGCAAGACACTCTCGCTGATCAGCTTGAACGGCGAGCACATCGGTACCTTCTGGACCGTATTCATGCCCGGTTCGTGGAGCGTCTTCGACGATCTCGACGAACGCGTGCGTGCTCGCTTCGAGCGCGAGTTCGGCGAGATCGCGCTTACCGCGCTCGAGCGCGAAATGCTCGCGCATGTGAGCCAGATGACCGGCGTGGCGACCGATCCGAGCACGGGACAACTGATCGTCGGCGACGATTGCTCGGCGCCCACGCTCGGCAGCGATTCGCCCGTCGTCGGCAGTTTGGCCGTCGCCGACTTGCCGGCGATGCACGCGATGCAACACTACGTGACGTCGGTCGATCAGCTCGACGCCGCGCTCACGGCGATGCAACGCCTGCAACGCCCCTCGCTCGGCAACGAGGAAGCGCTGCGGCTCGTGGTGCGCTACGCGTTCGGCGCAGAATTGCAGGGCAACGTGGCGGGCAGTTTGCGCTACTTCTATCGCGATGCCTCGAGTCGCGGCGATGCGTACACAGCCGACCGCACGGGCGGCTTGAACTTGCCCGTCATCGGCCAAGCCGTGCGTTGCACGTTCGATAAAGGCGCGCAGCAGTTGGACGCGCAGATGTTTACGGCCAATCCGCTGCTCGCGGCCGAGCGCGCGGTGACCGGCCAGATCGACGCGCTATCGGTCGGTAGCGTCGGCCTCGGCGATTTCGCGCAGACGAGCGCGAGCTATCGAGCGATCGTTTCCGGCATCGACACGCAGCAGACGTTGCTGGCATCCGGCAAGGCGGGCTGGATGCACCAGACGCAATTCAATCCGGGCCCGGTCTGGGATCGCACGTTCATTCGCGCGGCCCAGAACCGGCTCCTCGGGGCCGATCTCGTCGCGCGCCTGCGCGAGCGTTCCGGCACCGCGTTCCAAGTCTTTGCCAGCGAGATGACGCAGCGCTTCGGCGGCCCGGACGGCGGTGTGGTTTGGGTCGACAAGGATGCGCGCTACGTCGTCTCGCCCGCGCGGCTTGCTTTGCGCGACGGATTGGCGAAACTCTTGTCGCAGCCGTTCATGGTCGCGCCGCGCAATCTGCCGCTGCCCAGCGTGCCCGACGGTTCGATCGTGACGTGGGACCGCACGCAACTCGACCAGGCGATCGCGCTCGGCGACGAACGCAAGCACTACCTGGCCGAGGGTCTCGCGACGCTGCCCGATGCGGTTCGGCCCGCCGTGCAACAGGCCCTCGACGCTCAGTTCGCCCGACTGGTGCTCGACCAAGTGGCATCGGCCGCTTCGGTATCGCCCGCGCAGGGCGATACGGCGGCGGAGGCGAACGCAGCGTTCGACGCGGCCCGCACGCGGCTCGTGAAGATTCGCGGCACGCTCGCGGAAATGGGCGCCAATGCGCAAGCGGCGGATCTCGATACGCTCGTGTCGAGCGACGCCATGCAGCATCTGCGCCAAGTGGACACTGCGCTCGCGCAATCGGATCTGTATGCGACCCGTCCGGCCGGTGGTGGTGCGATCGGCGGCAAACCGGTGCTCGCCGCGTTCGGCGTCAACGATCCAGGCGCGCTCAACGTCTATTTGCAACAGCAGTCGCAGCGGGCACTCGATCTAGGCAAACAGGCGAAGACGTATTTGTCCGCGCTCGACGGCGCCGATGCGAACACGCCCCTCGCGCAGCGTTGGCAGGCGATCGTGACCGATCTCGATCGCTATCAGCTCAAGAACCCGAACAGCAGCTTGCTGATGCTCGAGCAATTCCTGCAGACGGTCGCGGCCGATCCGAACGCGGGCGAGTGTGTCGAGCGCTTCCCCGCGCGGCCGGGCGGCGTGGGCGGCGATTACTTCACGTCGTTGCATATGCGTCTGTACGACAGCCTGCTGTCGCGCTGCGGCTCGGGTCTCGCGGATGCGCTGCGCGGCGAGTGGGATAACTTCGCGTCCGTGTACAACCAAAGCGTGGCCGGACGGCGCCCGTTCGGCGGCGGGTTCGCGCCCGTCAAGCTGACCGATTCACCCGCGATGCCGGCCGACTACGGCGAGCTCGGCGTGGCGCTCAAGCGCTACGAACAAGTGGCGCCGTCGCTTCGTTCGTCGGGCGCCGGGGCGAAGGCGATTCGCGCGAGTTCGGTGCGGCATTTCGTCGAGCAGTTCGATCCCGTCGACGCGTTGCTTGCGCCGCTTTATCCGGGTGCGGACGGGACGACGGCCGGTTACGACGTCAGCGTCGATTTCCGGGCCGACCGCGCGGCCGAGGTGGCCGGCAATCAATTGATCGACTGGACGATCCAAGTGGGCGATCACAGCGTCTCGTCGCAAGATGCGGCCCATTCGGTGCATTGGGAGTACGGCATGCCCGTCTCGCTCGTCCTGCGCTTCGCGAAGAATTCTCCGTTGACGGCGAAAAACGATCCGGCGCAGCGCAACTTCACGACGGACGGCGAAACGCTGACCTGGCAGTTCGCCGATCCGTGGGCGTTGCTGTCGTTCATTTCCGAGCAGCGCGTAGCCGATACGACGGCGCGGGCGAACGCGGGCGGCTCGCTGCTGAAGTTCGAGTTTCCGCTTGCAACGTCCAATGGAGCCGACTCGGCCCTCGTCGCGAAGTATCCGCGCGGCCGTGTCTTTCTGCGTGTGCGGCTGACGCCGGGCGGTAAGAAGATTCCGCTGGCGTGGCCGAGCAGCTTCCCGGCGCACGCCCCGATCTGGAGCACATCATGAACCCGTCCGATTTGATCGAAGCCGAGTTGAGTTTTGCCGTCGATCTGCAGCCGCTGTTGAGCCCGTTGCCCGAAGGCGAGGGCGTCGGGGTGTCGCTACGTTCGGATCCGATTTGGCAACAGATTCGCGATGCGCAGCGCGAGGACGATCCTTCGCTGCCGATGGGCGAATGGGAGCGGCCGCTCATCAAGGCGGACTGGCATTTGGTTGCTACGCTGAGCGCCGATGCGCTTCGCTCGCGCAGCAAGGATTTTCATCTGGCGGTGTGGCTGTGCGATGCATGGACGCGCCTGTATCGTCTCGAGGGGCTGATGGCCGGCGTGCGGCTGCTGACCGAACTCGTCGATCGGTATTGGGATCATGCGTACCCGCAAATGGACGGCGACGATCGCGAAGCGCGCGCCGCGCCGCTGCATTGGATCAGCCGCCGGCTCGAGACCGTGCTCAAGCTCCATGTCCCGTTGATCGGGCTGTCCGTCGAGCCCGGCTTCATCAACCTGGACGATTGGCAGCGCGTCGTGGCGGCGTCGCTGCAAGACGACGATGCACCGGCTACGGCTTTGCCGCGCGAGATGCTCGATCGCGAGGCGTCGCAGGGATCGAACCTCGCGCTGCTGCGACAGCTCGAACGAACCGCCGGTACGGTGCTGACCGCCATCGACGAGCTCGCGCGCCGGCTCGATCAGCGCTTGGGCGACGATGCGCCGAGCTTCACGCGCGTGCTGACCACGCTGGGCGAATTGCAGCGCGCGGCCCGTGCGCTGCGCGGCGACCATGCGCTCGACGAGGCGGCGACCGCGGCCTTGCCCAGCGAACACTCAGAGGAAATCCGCGTGAGCGAAACCGAAGACGCGCACCTAGAGGTCGAGATGCAGCCACGAACGCTTCCCCTGACACGCGACCATATCGTCGATCGCGCGCACGCGTATCGCTTGCTCGAGGATATTGCGCGTTACCTGGCCGAGCACGAGCCGCATAGTCCGACGCCTTACTTATTGGCGCGCGCCGTGAGCTGGGGCCGCATGCCGTTGCCCGAGTTGATGCGCGACATCGTGAGCCAGGAAGGCGATTTGGGACGGTATATGGCGATGCTCGGCGTCGAGCCTTGAACATCGGCGGATAAGAGGTACGGAGCGATGGCGAAGGTACTGGCTTGGTGTGTGCAGACGACGGCGTTTCAATTTCATCCGGCGATGCACATGCCGGTGGGCTTGGCCGCGCTTTATCAGGTGCGCGAGCGGGTTACGCGCGTCTATGCGTTTATCGATGCCGGCGCGAAGAAATCGGGCGAGCGTAAGAACCTGAAGTCGTATCCGATCGCGCTGCGGCTATTCGATGCGCTGATCTTCGCGGCAAACATGGTGTTCAATCGCCAGGATTCGCTGCTCGTCTCGGACAACGAGGACGACGAGGTGTACCGCGAGGTGGAGGTGGCGATGGACCTGACCGCGCCGCCCAATCCTCGCTCGACCATGGGGCGTTACGAGTATGCGGTGCGCGAATGGGCGCAGGCGGTCAACCTCGCGCCGCGTCTTCGGGTGCCGCGTGGCGCGCTGTTCTTGGACTCGACCGCGTTCGCGCCACAGGTCGATCACATCATCGCCAAGGCGGGGTCGGGGAACGGGATCGATGCGTTCAGCAATGCGCAGGTGGTGAGCGGCCGGTGGAATCGCGCGAAGTCCGATAACGTCATCGAACCGGGGACCATCTCGCACGAGCGCGAATGGCGCAGTGCGCGCAAGCGGGCGCGGACTGCTTGACGGGGGCGATGGTCTGAGGCAGGCGTGGCCGCTGGTGGAAACGTGAGCGAGGGGGGCGGGTAACAGACTTATACTGTTTTCCGCATCGGCCCTTGTGGGCGACATTGGATCGCACGATGAACTCATGGATGCATCGCTGAAAATTCTGTTGGAGGCCGTTGCCGCCGAAAAGGCGAAGCTTGACGCCGCACGCCCCTTGCCGCCGCACACCTTGGCATCGCTACGGGAGAAATTCACGCTCGAGTGGACCTATCACTCCAATGCGATCGAAGGCAATACGCTAACGCTGCGTGAGACGAAAGTGGTGCTCGAGGGCATCACCGTCGGTGGTAAATCATTGCGCGAGCACTTCGAAGCCACGAATCACCGCGATGCGATTCGCTACGTCGAAGAGATCGTCGCGAAGCGAGAGGTCCTCACCGAATGGCAGATCCGCAATATCCATATGTTGGTTCTCAAGGGAATCGACGATGGTGGGGCGGGACGTTACAGGCAGGAGAATGTGGTGATTTCCGGCGCCAGCACGATACCGCAGGATTTTCTACATCTGCCGGCTGAAATGGCTGCCCTCGTCGCTTGGCATGAGCAGGCGCAGGCCATGAGTCCCGTCGAACGCGCTGCGCGATTGCATACGTGGTTCGTCAAGATTCATCCGTTCGTGGACGGGAACGGAGGCACCGGGCGTCTATTGCTGAACTTGGAATTGATGAAGTTCGGATATCCGCCCGCCGTCATTCGCAAGGAAGACCGGCTGGCCTATTACGACGCGCTCGACGAGGCTTGTGTGAGCGGCAACTTCGACGCCATTACCCGTCTCGTGGCCGAGGCGGTGCAGCGATCGCTCGATACTTACCTGGAGGTGCTTGGGCCGCATGCTTGACAGGGCGCGCCGCACCGCACTTCGAAAGCAGCGCCCCCGCATATTGATCCAGATCAAAGAAACGGGCGAGATCATCGCTTACCCGAAAGCAAACGTTTTGCTTACAGGGACGGACTCAATCGGTCGATGCACAGGCCGATAGACAAGCATCGGAGATGAATACGGTCGCTCGGACTGTATCCCGAACTTGCGTGGAGTCCATTGATGAATTCGAACCAGATGACGGTTAAAGCGAAGCTGGGTTTAGCTTTTGGTGTGCTGGCGGCGCTCGTGTTGTGTGTGTCTGGTCTCGCGCTCTATTCCCTGAGCGACGTGAACGCGGGTTTTTCCGTGTACGTGCGGGGTGTCGATGCGCGCGCACGCGCGGCCGCGGACGTGCGGACCGCGGTGGATCGCCGCGCGATCGCAGCGCGCAACTTGGTGTTGGTCACCAAGCCGGCCGACGTGGAAATGGAAAAGGCCGCGGTGATGCAGGCGCATCACGACGTGGACGCCGCACGGAAAAAACTCAACGATCTCATTGCGAACGGGAGCGACGTGACGGATAAGGCACGTGCTCTCGTTGCCGAAATCAATCGAGTGGAAGGCGAATACGGCCCCGTTGCGACGGATATCGTCAGCACGGCGCTCGACGGCAAGCACGACGAGGCGATCGTGAAGATGAACGAACGCTGCCGGCCGCTTCTCGCTCAACTCGTCGCGGCGACCGACGCCTACTCCGCGTATACCGCGGAGCGCGCGGAGGGCCGCGTACAAGAGGCCGGGAACACCTACGCGACGCAGCGCGCGTGGCTGCTGGGTATCTGCGTGGTGGCGCTTCTCGCGGCCGTCGTTGCGGCGATCCTGATCGTGCGCAGCATTGCGGGCGCGCTCGGGGCCGAGCCGGCCGCGCTCTCGGCCGTCACGCAACGGATTGCCGACGGCAACTTGAGCCCCGTTCCGGGCGCCGAACAAGCGCCGCGCGGCAGCGTGCTGGCGTCGATGTCGACGATGCAGGCGAGCCTCGTGAAATTGATCGGTCAAGTGCGGGCGTCGGCCGAGAATATCGCCGCGGGCTCGGGCCAGATCGCGGCCGGCAACGTGGACCTGTCATCGCGCACCGAGCAGCAGGCTGCCTCGCTGCAAGAAACGGCCTCGAGCATGGAAGAGCTGACCGCCACCGTCAAGCAAAATGCCGAGAACGCGCAGCAAGCGAGCACGCTCGCGGCCAACGCATCGGACGTCGCGCACAAGGGCAGCGAGGTGGTCGGGCAGGTCGTCGAAACGATGACCGACATCAGCGCGAGTTCCTCGAAGATCGCCGATATCACCGGCATGATCGAAGGCATCGCGTTCCAGACGAATATTCTCGCGTTGAACGCCGCGGTGGAGGCCGCCCGCGCCGGCGAACAAGGGCGCGGCTTCGCCGTGGTCGCGAGCGAGGTGAGAACGCTCGCGCAGCGCTCGTCGAGCGCGGCCAAAGAGATCAAGGAATTGATCGGCGCCTCGGTGCAAAAGATTCAGGACGGTTCGGTGCTCGCGGGCCAGGCCGGAACGACGATGCGAGACGTGACGCAGGCCGTGGCACGGGTCACCGATATCATGGGCGAGATCGCGGCGGCATCGAGCGAGCAGAGCCGCGGTATCGAGCAAGTCAATTTGGCCATCACGCAAATGGACGAAGTCACGCAGCAAAACGCCGCGCTCGTCGAAGAGGCCACTGCCGCGTCGAAGTCGTTGGAGGATCAAGGGCGTGTCCTGACGGATTCGGTCGCGTTCTTCCGAATCGACGGCGCCGCGCGCGGCATGGCGAGGCAGGCGGCCTAGCCGCCCTCGGGCGTCTATTTGAGTACCGTGCGCAGATATTCCGTAGCGAAGTCGATAAATGCCCGCACGCGCAACGGCAGCCTGCGTTGCACGGGATAGACGATCTGCGCCGGTAGCGGCTTGGCGTGCCACTTGGGCAAGATGCGCACGAGCCGCCCCGAGATCAGGTCTTCCTCGACGAGCCATTGCGGCAGTACGGCGATGCCGAGCCCCATCCGCACGGCTTCGCGCATGCTCGTGACCCCCTCCGAGATCATCACGGGATCGATGGAAAAGCGTTGCTCCGTCGCTCCCGAATTCAACACCACCTCCTTCGCACCGCCGAATTGACTGCTCGATAGCGCGATCCACGCAGCGCCGGCCACCTTATCGATCCGGTTCAGTCCCGCGTGCCGCGCCATGAACGACGGCGCCGCCACCGGGAAGCGTCGAATCTCGCCCAACGATCGGGCGACCACGCGCTCGTCGGCGAGCGTGCCCGCGACGATCCCCGCGTCGCACCCTTCCTCGATCATGTGCAACGGGCGGTTGGAATAGCCCAGCTCGATCCGCACACCCGGATTGGCTTGGATGAAGCTGGCGATCAATCTGCTGACCACGGATTGGCCGAAGTCGATCGTCGAAAACACGCGAATATTCCCGGCTAGCGCATGCTCGTCTTCGCGAAAGCGCTGCTGCGCTTCATCGGCCAATGAGAGGAGCGCCTGCGCATCGGCAAGAAACCGATGGCCGGCGTCGGTCAGATGCATCCGGTGCGTATCGCGGCGGATCAACGGCGCCGCGCATTGCGCTTCGAGCGCGCGAAGCTGACGGCTCAACGTCGGTTGCGTGACGCGCAGCTTGCGCGCGGCGGCGGAAATGCTGCCGCTCTCGACGATCGAGACGAAGGCACGCAGTAAGGTAAGGTCGTCGAACATGCTCATACGGTTTTTGCATAGGCGATATGACGGTTATGCGCGTTCCAAGATAACCGATTCGGCGGGAAGATGCACCCATCGCATCACTCGATCACCCCCTCAACCGAAAAGGAGCATCACCATGAGCACCCAAATGAACGCAGGCAAGGTCGCTATCGTCACCGGCGCGTCGCGCGGCATCGGCGCCTCCATCGCCACGCGGCTGGCCGCCGACGGCTTCGCCGTAATCGTCAACTATGCGGGCCGCGCAGCGGACGCGAACGCGGTCGTGGAGCAAATCAAAGCCGACGGCGGCCGCGCGGCCGCGATCCAAGCCGACGTCTCGGTACCCGCCCAGGTAGCCGCCATGTTCGACCAAACGATCACGCTGTTCGGCGGCGTGGACGTGCTCGTCAACAATGCGGGCATCATGCAGCCGGGCCTGACCACGCTGGCGGAAACGGACGACGCGCTGTTCGATCGGCTGGTCGCCATCAACCTGAAGGGCACCTTCAACACGCTGCGCCTTGCCGCGAACAAGCTGCGCGAAGGTGGGCGCATCGTCAATTTCTCGAGCAGTTTGACTGCGTTCGCGCTGCCCGGTTATTCGATCTACGCGGGGACCAAGGCGGCCGTCGAAACGATGACGCTGATCTTCGCCAAGGAGCTTCGCGGTCGCGGCATCACCGTGAACGCGGTGGCGCCGGGGCCGACGGCGACGGAGCTCTTCCTGAAGGACAAGACGCCCGAGCAGGTCGAACGCCTCGCGAAGATGCCGCCGCTCGAGCGTTTGGCGCGTCCGGAGGATATCGCATCGGTGGTGTCGTTCCTCGTGGGGCCGGACGGCGCGTGGATCGATGGGCAAACCATTCGCGCCAACGGCGGCGCTGCGTGAGCGATGCACGCTCGTGTCATTACCGAACCCATGAAAGGAGCAGATCATGAAGAAAGTCATCGTCGTGACTGGCGCGTCGAGCGGCTTCGGCCGGCTGAGCGCCGAAGCGTTGGCCCGGGCCGGGCATATCGTCTATGCCTCGATGCGGGCGACGACGGGGCGTAACGCCGACGTCGTCCGGCAGATGGCGGCGTTTTCCGAAGACAACGGCGTGGACCTGCGCAGTGTCGAACTCGACGTGCAGTCGCAGGAGTCGGTCGATACGGCAATCGCGCATGTCATCGAGCAGGCCGGCTACATCGACGTCATCGTGCACAACGCCGGTCATATGGCGTTCGGCCCGGCCGAAGCCTTTACGCCCGAGCAGTACGCCCAGCTCTACGACATCAACGTCCTGAGCACGCAACGGGTCAATCGCGCCGTGCTGCCGCATATGCGCGAACGCAAGCAAGGGCTGTTGGTGTGGGTATCGAGCAGCAGCTCGGCCGGCGGCACGCCACCCTATTTGGCGCCGTATTTCGCAGCCAAGGCGGCGATGGATTCGATCGCCGTCCAATACGCCCGAGAGTTATCGCGCTGGGGAATCGAGACGTCGATCGTCGTGCCCGGCGCCTTCACCTCCGGCACGAACCACTTCGCGCACGCGGGCAGCCCACGAGACGAAGCGACGTCGGCGCAGTATGAACAAGGACCCTACACCGGGTTCGGCGAGCAAATCCAGCAAGCGTTCGCCGCGATCGTACCCGCCGATGCCGATGCAGGCCTCGTCGCCGATGCGATCGTCGATGTGGTCGATAAGCCATTCGGCGAGCGGCCGTTCCGCGTGCACGTCGATCCGGCAAGCGATGGCGCCGACGTCGGTTTCGCCGTACTCGACCGGCTCAGAGCGGAGATGCTGCACCGAGTCGGCATGGCCGAGTTGCTCGCGCCGCGTCGATACGATCAACGCTGAGCGTCGCAATCGCGGGCGCGCCGAATCGCTCACTCGTCGATCCAAGATCCTCGCAGGTCGCTGTCGTACAGCAGTTGCAAGAGCGTCCCCGCGGGGCGGCTGAGCCGTTTCGCCGCGAGCGCGATGAATTCGATATCGGGGAGCGTGGGCAGGCTCGGGGCATTGAGCGGTTGCGACAAACCTCGCCCCGAGAGATATTGCGCGCGCACCGTGATGCCGAGCCCGGCGCGCGCCGCCGCGATGCAGCCCGAATGACTGCTGCTCGTGCAGACGACTTGCCAACGGAAATCGGTTTGCGCGAGGGTGTCCAAGACGATCGCACGTGTCACGCTCGGCTCGGCGACCAGGATCAAGGGCAACGGCTGATCGAGATCGACGCGCGTGCCCGTGCGCCCGATCCACTCGAGCCGCCCTGTGAAGAGCGGGACGCCGCGCTTGTCGCCCACCCGCCGTTTGCCGATCAGCAGGTCGATCGACCCTGCGTCGAGCAACTCGTAAAGCCGGCCCGTCATACCGATCACGATCTCGAGTTCGACGTCGGGGTGGGCACGCCGAAACGCGGCCAACACGGTAGGCAGCGGCCCGAGCGCGATGTCGTCGGACGAACCCAGGCGCACGCGACCCTTCAGGCGCGGCCCCCGAAACTGAGATTCGGCCCGCTCGAGCGCCTGCAAGATGACACCGGCATGCGCGAGCATGGCTTCGCCATCCGCCGTCATGGCGAGCGAGTGCGTGTCGCGCACGAAGAGTCTGCGCCCGACGGCGTCTTCCAGCCGGCGGATATGTTCGCTGACGCTCGATTGCGTCAACCCCAATTGCCGCGCGGCCTCGGTGAAGCTATGGCAGGCCGAAACCGTTGCAAACGTCTTGAGCCAGACAGGATTGAGCATGGTCGGTAGTGGTCATCGGCAATTCCGATAACAGTCAATGTCGTTAGTGGGGTTCGCGATTGAAACCGATTCCAATATCATATTCCGGTTCCCAGTCATGGCGTCGAGCGCGTGGGTCGTGCCGGTCGGAAAGCCTTGCCGGCTCGGCCCCTCCACTCGCTCGAGAGAGTAAAGATGAGCAAGGATTCGACCCATACCGCGTTGCTTTGGATCGTCGCCGCGGGCTTTTTCATGCAGGCGCTCGACACGACGATCGTCAATACCGCGCTGCCCTCGATCGCGCATAGCCTGAACGTGCAGCCGCTTGCCATGCAGTGGGCCATCGTCGCTTATACGTTGACGATGGCCATGCTCACCCCTGCCTCGGGCTGGCTCGCCGACCGATTCGGCACCCGTCGCGTCTATTTCGGCGCGATTCTGATCTTCGTGCTGGGCTCGCTCAGTTGCGCGGGCGCGCATACGCTGCAGCAACTCGTCATCGCGCGCGTGCTGCAAGGTATCGGCGGATCGATGTTGCTGCCGATCGGGCGGCTCGCGGTGTTGCGCAGCGTCAGCAGCGAGCAATACGTCTCGGCGCTGGCGCTCATTTCGGTGGCGGGCCAGGTCGGCCCCATCGTTGGGCCGACGCTCGGCGGCTGGTTCGTCGAAGCGATCTCGTGGCACTGGATCTTCTTGATCAACGTGCCGATCGGCCTGGCGGGACTCGTTGCCGTGCATCGCTATTTGCCGCGCGTCACCGGCAGCAGCGCGCCGCCGTTCGATCTCGGCGGATGTGCGTTGCTCTCGTTATGCATGATCGCGTTTTCGCTTGCCGTCGACGCGCCCGCGCAATCGCACCGCGCGGCGTGGTCGGTTGCGCTTTTCGCGATCGGCTTGCTTGCCGCGCTCGCTTACGTGCCTTACGCGCGCCGCCGGCGCAATCCGCTGTTCAAGCTGTCTCTGTTCCGAGAGCCGAACTTCAGCGTGGGCTTGATCGGCAACTTGGTGTCGCGCATCGGATCGAGTGCCGTTCCCTTCCTCGTTCCGCTGCTCTTGCAACTCCAACTCGGCTATGCGCCGTTGCAGTCCGGATTGATGATGCTGCCGGCCGCGCTCGCGGGAACGGTGGCCAAACGTTGGATCGCGCCGTTGGTTCGCCGGTACGGGTACGACACGTTCTTGCTGGCGAATACATCGATCGTCGGCGGTGCGATCGTCGCGTTCGCTTTGATTACGCGCACCACGCCGGCAATCGTGACGATCGTCGTGCTGTCCGTTTTCGGGGCGGCCAACTCGATGCAGTTCGCCGCCATGAACAGCGTGACGCTCAAAGGGCTATCGCACGAGGATGCCGGCGGTGGCAATAGCCTCTTTTCGATGGTCCAAATGCTGGCGATGGGCCTCGGGGTATCGATCGGCGGCACGCTGGTGAAGCTCTTTTCCGATCACGCCGGGTCGAGCATCTTCGGCTTTCGCATGAGCTTTATTTGTGTCGGCGGGATCACGCTTTTAGCGGCGCTCATCTTCCGCCGGATTGAAGATGCGTCGCCGGCCGTTGCCGCGCCGGCCGTTGCCGCGCCGGCCGCTCCCGCGCCGGCAACGGCCGGCGAGTTAGCCGACGCAACCGGAGGCGGGAAAGGGTAGCTTTAGGTTTGGGTGCCGGACGGCGCAGTCATCCATCGCGGCTGGCTTGCCGAAGTGATACCCCTGCATGAAGTTGCAGCCCAATTCGGCGAGCGCGGCGGCTTGCCGCTCGGTTTCCACGCCTTCGATGACACAACTGAGCGAGAGGTTGCGGCAAAGCTCGACGATCGTGCGCACGATGCCTTGCGCGAGCCTATCGCGCTCGATATCGCCGACGAATGTGCGATCGACCTTCACGCTGTTCAGCGGCAACTGATGGATACAGTGCAGACTCGAATAGCCGGTGCCGAAGTCGTCGAGGGCGATCTTCGCGCCGAGCGCGCTCAGTCGCGATAACGCCTCGCGGCCCTTCGCGAAATCTTCGATGATGGCGGTTTCCGTGACCTCGAACGTCAGCCGGCTCGTATCGACGCCGCTTTGCAACACGATTTGACGGATGCATTCGACCGCATCGGGCGAGGCGATGTCGCGTGCCGATAGATTGAACGACACGCCGATACGCGGATCGCTTTTTTCCATGAAAGCGAGTGCTTTATGCAGGAGCACCGCGGTCAGTTCGTGGATCAGATCGCTCTTTTCCGCGACACGAATGAAGACGTCGGGCGCGATCTTGCCAAGAGTAGGACTGTGCCAACGCGCGAGCGATTCGTACGAGACGACTTCTCCGGTCGCGACGTTCAGGATCGGCTGGAAGTGCAAATTCATCTCGCGCTCGAGATCGGCTTGCCGCAAGGCTTGCTCGATACTACCGAGGTGCCGGATCGTGCTTTCGTGTTGCTCCGAGAAGATCGTCGCCTGTCCGCGGCGGTGCGCCTTTGCATGGTAGAGCGCGTAGTCCGCGCGCTCGAACAGTTGTTCGGCGGTGCGGCCGGCTTCGGGAAAGAGTGCGATGCCTATCGTGGCGGAGATTCGCATGGTCGTTTCCGACAACGCGTACGGCTTGCGCAGGGCGTCGCATAGCGCCGAGCTGATCGAGAGCAGCGCGTCGCTCGAGCAGACGCGCGCGAACAGCAATCCGAATTCGTCTCCGCCGAGCCGCGCGATCTGCAAGTCGTCGCTCACGAACGCGGCGAGCCGCTGGCCGACTTCGCGCAGGAGGCTGTCGCCCGCCCGGTGGCCGTGAAGGTCGTTGACCTGCTTGAAGCCATCGAGATCGACGATGCCGACGGCGAAGCGCGTTTCGTCCAAACGTTCGTCGGCGAAATGCTTGCCGAGCAGAGCCAGGAAGTGGCGCCGGTTCGGCAGTGCCGTCAGGCTGTCGATATTCGCCAATCGCTGGTTTTCGCTGTTCAGCGCGAGCAACTGTTGCTGCTTGTCCTCGAGCACCTTCTTGGCGTTCACGAGATCGGCGAAGTCGCGGTAGTAGGTCAGCAAGACCTTGACCATGGTGACCGTGACGAGCACCACGTTCATCGCGATCGCCATCAGCACCGTGTTGGCCGTCAGGGAGAAAAAGACGACGAACGGGCCCAGGACGATGGCCGTGAGCAGCAGGGCGGCCATGCGCATATGCATCAAACAAAAGATGCAGGCGATGACCGTGATCGACATGTAAAACGCTACGTGCGAACGCTCATAGGCGCCGCCGTACGGATACAGACTCAGGCCCCAGAAAGTGAAAGCCATGCCGAAGAGCACGACCAAAATCACCGTGTTGCGCATCCGCACTGCGATCTGGCCGTCCGTCAGCACCGTGCCCAATGCGCGGCGCCGCGCCCATACGAGCAAGCGCAGCGTGCAGCCGGCGCACAGAATCGACGGAATGACCTTGCTCATGAAGACCGGTGCGGTCTCGACGTGCGTGTACGCCACGGCGATGCTGTTGACCATCAACGTGAAGTAAAGCAGCGGCAACTGTCTTGAGAACGCCTCGAACTGGCTACGCATCAATGCGATGTTCGCTGCGTCGCTACGCTTGAATAAGTTGATCGATCGCATTTAAGACGGATAGTTCGGGTCGATATGGATCCGCTCGAGCGAAATGTCCCTGTCCTTGTTTACGGGCGATGCGGGGAATTCTGAAGTCGGAAACGCCTCGGCGCTATCTCCAAAACCCTTGCTTGCCGGCCGCGAATTTGATGCATAACGTCATACGAATACAGGGACAATTGCACGGGCGATCCCCATTCGGCGTGTGGGTTGCAGGCCGAGGCGCCGCGAGTGCGCGGCGCGCAAGAGGCGCCATGTGAAGCGCATCGTTCTGCGACAATACCGTCCCCTTTGTTTTCTTGGCATCGCCAACGCATTGACGATATGGCATCGAATAGCGCACATCACGCCACCGGTTGGGCCGCGGGATTGATCGCGGCCGCGCTCGTCGTGCAAGCCGGTGCGGCCGGACCGTGGCATCTCGGCGGGCTTGCCGCGTTCGTGGCCGGGGTGGCGGGCGGCACTGCGCCCGATTGGATGGAGGTAGCGTGGTGGAGCCGGGCGCGACGGCTATGGATCACGCATCGCACCGCGACGCATTGGGGATTGGGTTGGATCGCGGCGGTCGTCTTGGCGTACGCTTCGCTTCATCACGCGAGGCCGTACACCACCGCATTGTTCGGCTTCGCTTGCGGGGGCGTGATGCACTTGCTCGCGGATTGGCCGAATCCCCTCGGCGTGCCGTGGATATGGAAGCGGCATTCGCTGAATTTGTGGAAGAGCGGGCGGTGCGATTTGCTCGTCGTGGCGCTGGCTTGGGCCGCGGCATGCTGGATCGCGAGGCCGCTATGGATGGAGCGTGTCGAGCGTTTGACGCATTGGTTGCATGCTGTCGTTCGCTGACACCGGCGGCTTCCGCGCGCTTCAAGCGAAGGCATCGATTCCTCTGACGATGCGCTTCGCAAGCCGCGGTTGTTGTACCTGATCGATCCACCATTGCAATGCGCGGCCGTCTCTATCGCTGCGCCACGCCGCATACAAGGTATTCGGTTCGCGCGGGTCGGCCGTTTTCAGCTCCACGAGTTCGCCGCGCTCGAGCAGCGACGCCACGCGATGTCGCGGCAACCAGCCGGCGCCCAGTGCATTGCGCTGCGCGGCGATTTTCGCTTGCATGCTCGGGACGGCTAGCGCGGCCTGCCCACCCAATACGCCGTATGCACGTCCGAACGTGGCGCGCGACGTATCGGCGACGACCACAGCCCGATGGGCGGCGATGCGCTCGCGGGACAACGGCGCCTGCTCTCGCGCGAGCGGATGCCGCGGCGACACCGCAAACACCCATTCCATGGCCCCGAGTTCGATCCAGCGCAGATGGGCGATGGTCGGCGGATCGTTGGTGGCGCCGATCACTAGATCGGCGCGGCCGTCGCGCAGCGCTTCCCATGTGCCGCCCAGCACCTCGTGCGTGACGCGCAAGGTCACACCCGAATCGAGCGCGTCGAACGAACGAATAACCGGCAACAGCAATTCGAATTCGATGAGTTCATCGGTCACGATCCAGAAGCGGTCTTCCCATCCGCTGGCGACCTGGCGTACGCGGCGCGCTAGGCGGCCGACGTCTTCTATCAGGCGCGCGGCGTCGTCCGCCAGCAACTGGCCGGCGGGCGTGAGCCGCAACCGGTAGCCGCGGCGGTCGAACAATAGGGCATCGAAGCGCGTCTCCAACTGCCGCGCCGCATGCGACACCGTCGAAGGGGCCTTGCCGAGCCGAGCGGCCGCGCGCGACAGGCTCCCCGTGGACCGGATCGCTTCCAGCAGCATCAATTCGTCTTCCGACAACATGTTCGATTCCTTCGAACGAGTGCGTCGACAAGATCGTACGGCATAGACGCCGAACGCGTCCATCATGAATTCAACGTCGTCGAACGACATTTTTTGGTGGAGAGAATCATGAATCGCTTTTCGGGAAAAACGGTATTGGTTACGGGCGGAAGCAGCGGCATCGGCTTCGCGGCCGCTCAGGCGTTCATCGCCGAGGGTGCACGCGTCGTCATCACGGGCCGCGATGCGCAAGCACTCGATCGGGCAAAGGCCGAACTGGGCTCGATGGCGCTTAGCGTGCGTAACGAAACAGGCACGGCAGCCGCCGCAAGGGAACTCGCAGCCGCGTTGGAAGAAGCGGGCGTGCGGTTGGATGCGGTTTTCTTCAATGCCGGCGTGGCGAAGTTCGCATCGCTTGCGCAAGCCGACGAGGCGCTTTGGGACTTGATCTTCGACAGCAACGTGAAGGGCGTCTTCTTTCAACTGCAAGCGCTCTCGCCGCTGCTGAATCAAGGGGCGTCGATCGTGCTGAACGGCTCGATCAATGCGCATATCGGCATGCCGAACACAGCGATCTACGGCGCGAGCAAGGCGGCCTTGATTTCGTTTGCGAAGACGCTGTCAGCCGAGCTTTTGCCGCGCGGCGTGCGGGTGAACGTCGTGAGCCCCGGCCCGGTGACGACCCCGCTCTACGGCAAGCTCGGCCTGCAAGCCGATCAGGTTGCCGCCGCAGCGGAAAGCATCCGCGGCCAGGTGCCCGCAGGCCGCTTCGGCGAGCCGAGGGAAGTCGCCGCGACCGTGCTGCATCTGGCATCGAGCGAGTCGGCTTTCATCGTCGGCACCGAAATCGTCATCGACGGCGGAATGAGTCAGCTATAACGGGGCGAACGCTCCCCGGCGCGGTCGGAGTGGCGGGCTCACTTACCCGGTGTCAGCACGACCCGGAAGCGTGCCTTGCCGCTCATCATCCGATCGTAAGCCTCGGCCGCACGCGAGAGCGGGTAGGGCTCGATCATCGGCCTCACACCCGTCAAGGCGCTGAATGCGAGCGTGTCCTGCGAGTCGGCCGAGGTGCCCGAGGGCCAGCCTTGAACGGATTGGCGCCCCATGATGAATTGCGTGATCGGGACCTCGACGGGTTCTTCGGAAACGCCGACCATGATCAGCTTGCCGTTCAAGCCGAGACCGCCGATCGCGGCCGTCATGGCCTTGCCGCTGGTCGCGGTGGCCAGGATCACACGTGCGCCGCCGAGCGCTTGCAACGCTTGCGCGACGTCTTGCGCCGCGCTGTCGATGTAGTGGTGCGCGCCGAGTTCTTTCGCGAGCGGGGCTTTGTCTTGCCCGCGCGCGATCGCTACCGTCCGATAGCCCATCTTGCTCGCATACTGCACGCCGAGGTGGCCGAGACCGCCAATGCCGAGAATGGCAACCACGTCGCCCGCGTGCGCGCCGCTGTGCCGCAACGCGTTGAACGTCGTGATGCCGGCACACAGGAGAGGGGCCGCATCGATATCGGAAAGATCGTCGGGCATGCGCGCCAACGCTTCCTGCGGCGCCACCATGTACTCGGCGTAGCCGCCGTCGTAGCTGATGCCGGGGATTTGGCCGTTTTTGCAAAGCACGAAATCGCCGTGCCGGCAGTGCTCGCAGTGACCGCAATGCCCACCGTGCCAACCCACGCCCACGCGCTGTCCCACTCGCCAATCGTCGACGCGGGCACCGAGCTTATCGATGACGCCCGCGACTTCATGGCCCGGCACGCGCGGAAACTGCAACCCCGGCCACATGCCTTCCTTCGTCAGCGAATCGCTATGGCAGATGCCGCAGGCTTGGACCTTGACTAAGACATGGCCGTCCGGCGGCTCGGGTACCTCGCGTTCCACGAGTTCGAACGGTCCGCCCGCACTCGTTACCTGCACGGCTTTCATCGTACGCATCGTTGGCTCCTGAATGAGTGGCCGAACCCGATTCCGGCGTTGTCCGGATCATGTGAGAGTCGCGGAGGGCGACCCTTGATGACTATAGGACGCGCGATGGGTTTATGCAGGAACAGCAAATGCGATGCCGAAACTCACCGCCGGGGGCGTGGAACGAGCCGCCGCCGCTCGAGCTAGACAGGCATCAACTTGAGCAGCTTGGCCGGACCGGCGCGAAAGGCCTTGTTCTTCTCCGCCGCCTCGGTCATGTGCGGCGCGACGCTGTGCGCTGCGAGCGCATCTTCCGACGCCCACTGTTCGGTTATCACGAATTGCTCGTCGTTGCCCTGCACGCGATGAAGCTCGTATTCGATGCATCCAGCCTCGGCTCGAACCAAGGGGGCGATTGCGCGAAACGCCTCGATTTGCTGTTGCGATTTACCGGCTTGCACTTCGATTAAGACAACCAACGATACGCTCATGACAGGCCTCAATTTTCTGATTTGCATTCGGGCCTTCGATCATGCCATATGGAATCGCGTACTTGCTCGTGGCGATCTTGGGTCTTCGAATGCTCGAAAACTGGATTGACGACATTACTCATTGCAGGCACACTCGTTCCCCATGCATTCGCTCTCGCTCTCCACCGCCTTGCACCATCATTGGCACACCCACTTGGGGTTGCGGCCGGGAGCGTGCGTGCGTTAAAAGTTTGCAGCGCCCCGTGTTACGAAGCCCCGCCGATCCCGACGGGGCTTTTGTTTTTTGGCTTACCCCGTACGTTGTCGGCTCAACCTGAGATGAAACCATGACGTCGCTTAAAACGAGTAAGTTCGCAACGCCCATCGACTTATACCGAGTCATTTCCCGCGTATGGTCGGGTGACACGTCGAGCCCGACCGATGCATGGTCGCCTTCGAATCCGGCACAAAATCACTGCAGTATTACCGCGCTGGTCGTGCAAGCCTATTTCGGCGGCGACATTCTGTGCACCCGGACCGTGGGCGGAACGCATTTCTACAATCTTATCGACGGAAAAAAGTGGGACATCACGGTGAGCCAATTCAAGGAGCCGATCCCCTACGACGATACGGCCTCGAGCCGCGAATCGGCGCTGGCCGATACGTCGCCCGAGAAATATGCGTTGCTGACGTCGAGGCTCGAGGCTGAGATGAATCGGGTTTGACCGCACCAGCGTCGATCCAAGGCATTCGCCTGGAGCGCCGCTGGACGGTTTTGCCGCGTGCGGCGGCTAAATGAGGTACCGCACGCCGGCGATCAATTGAACTGCCCCGAACACGCCGATGACTAGCGCCGACGCTCGGGCGATACCGTGCATGAATGAAGTGGGCATTTTCTTGCCGAGGGCGGCGCTCGCACCGCTCAAACAGAGCCACCAGGCGGCCGAGCCCGCGAATACACCTGCCACCATGGGTCCGACCGTCAACCACCGCGAACCGCCCGCGGCACCGGATGGAGTCGCCATCGGCCCTAGCGCGGCGAATATGCCGATGAATGCAATGATCGTCATCGGGTTCGACAGCGTTAGCCCGAACGTCGTCAAGAACGCGCGCGCCGTCGAGGCGCGAGGTACGGCGGCATCCGCATCTTGCGCGACGGGTTTTTCACGCGCGATCGAGAACGCTAGCCACAGCAGGAACGCGCCTCCCGCGATTTTGAGGACGGTGCTCAGCCCAGGCAGGGCCGTCGCGATGCCGGCGATTCCGAGCGCGCCGAGCAAGCCGTAGATGGCGTCCGCGCACGCGGCGCCCAAGCCCGTCGCGAAGCCGTAGCGAAAGCCTCGGCTGAGGCTGCGCTGAATACACAGCATGCCGATCGGCCCGACCGGCGCCGCGATGGATAGACCGATCGTCATGGATTTGAGGAACAGCATGTCCGATGTCGCCTCGTGATGGAGTTGGATACCAGACTCGATCGTAGGCGTATCGGCGTCGACGCAACAGGCGTTTTTTAAGGGAGAATGTGCCATCGACCTTAAAAACTTCAGCGCAATGGACGATCTCGATTGGAAGCTACTGTCGCTATTGCAAGACAATGGCCGAATGACTTATACCGAGCTGGCGCGCCAAGTCGCTTTGTCGGTGCCGGCGGTGATCGAGCGCGTCAGGCGGCTCGAAGAAGCGGGCGTCATCGAGGGCTATGCCGCGCGCGTCAATCCGGCCGCCGCGGGCTATCTGGTGACGGCATTGATTGCGATCACGGTGCAGCAGCCCGCTAAAACGAAGTTCTTGAAGCTGCTCGAGACGATCCCGGAGGTGCTCGAGTGCCACCACGTGACGGGCGCGGACTCGTACATCATGCAATTGGTCGCCGTCAGCATGGCGGATCTCGAACGGCTGATCGGCCGCATCAATCTTTACGGCGAGACGCGCACCTCGATCGTCATGTCCACGCCGCTGCCCGAGCGGCCGTTGAAGCAGCCGCCCGCCGGCGCGAAAAAGAGCCGATAGGCGGCCAATTTCCTTACTTTTTGTTCACGAAAGCTTCAGTTGATCCCTGAAAAGTCCGGCTGGTAGTCTTGCGCAACTCGTCGCGAGACGACTCAAAGGAGAATCTCATGAAGGCCCGGCAAGTTCTTATCGGCGCACTGCTATCGGCGATGAGCCTGACAGCATTCGCGCAAGTGATCCATTTCGACGCGCGAACCTATGAGGATCTTCGCCGCAAGGGCGAACCGTTCATCGTCCATACCGATGCCGGTTGGTGCCCGATCTGTAGAAAGCAGAAAGATTTATTGAGTACGATCGAGCAAGAACCGCGTTTCAAGCGCCTACCAGTCCTGGTCGTCGACGTAGATGCGGACAAAGACATCATGAAAACCCTCGATCTATCGAAACGTAGCCTTTTCGTCGCCTATCGAGGCCAAGTCGAACTGGGGCGCTCGCTGGCGGATACCGACAAGGATTCGATAGAGGCATTGTTCGCTAAAGCACTGTGACGCAGCTTCTGTCGCGAAGGGATAGTCATGGGCTTCGGGCTTGCAACTTATGTGTTCGGGTACTTGTCGGGTGTCATCTCCACGCTTTCTCCATGCGTGTTGCCCTTGCTGCCGATCGTGCTCGGCGGCGCGGCCGCGTCGAATCGGCTCGGGCCGCTAGCATTGACGGCGGGCGTCATGCTCTCCTTCACGGCGGCGGGCACCTTCCTCGCGAGCGTCGGCACGATGCTCGGCTTCAGCGAAAGTGCGTTCCGCTATGGTGCCGCGATCTTGTTGCTGGCGGCCGGAGCCATTTTGCTGGTACCGGCACTTTCTCGGCGTTTTGCATCGCTCGCGAGCGGCGTATCGACGGGCGGTCAAATTTTTCTTCAGCGGATGGAGCTCCGCGGTATCGGCGGCCAGTTCGTGATCGGTTTGACATTGGGTGCGGTATGGAGTCCTTGTGTCGGGCCTACGCTAGGCGGTGCGATCGCTCTCGCCGCGCGCGGCAAAGACTTGGTTGAAACGTCGATGCTCATGGCGATCTACGCCTTGGGCGCCGGTACGCCGATGCTGCTGCTGGGCTTGGCGTCACGTGCGGCGGCGGCCCGATGGCGCGGTGGTTTGGCGCTGGCCGGCAAGCATGGAAAGTACTTGCTTGGGGGTTCGCTGTTGTTGCTCGGGGTACTGACGCTAAGCGGTCTCGACAAGGCCGTCGAAGCTTGGGCGGTCGATAGTTCGCCTCCATGGCTGCTCGACTTGACCACTCGTATCTGAGCGTATCGCTCTCGGGGAAAACCGTTCTCGCATCGCGTAGCACTGCCACAGGTATGCTTGCGTTTTAAAGGGACGGGGATCAGGACCACGTACGATGCGCATTCTGATTGTCGAAGACGAAGAGAAACTTGCTCTCGCTTTGAAAGAGAGCCTCGAGTTCGAGCGGTATGCCGTGGAAATCGCCCATACGGGCGAGGAAGCCTTCTTTCTGGTGAACGAGCGGCAATTCGACTTGATCGTGCTCGATCTCATGCTGCCGGGCCGAGACGGCATTTACGTGTTATCGACGCTAAGGAGGCTTAAGCTACAGACGCCGGTCATCATCCTTACGGCGAAGGATACCGTCGAGGACCGTGTGCTGGGCCTGGATAGCGGTGGCGACGACTACCTCGTCAAGCCGTTCGCGGTACCGGAGTTGCTTGCCCGCATCCGTGCTTTGCTAAGGCGGGGACGCGGCGAAAATGCGACTACGCTGCGGCTTGCCGGCCTTGAAGTGGATTTGCTGACGCGTAGCGTCGCGCGCGACGATCGCCCGATCGAGTTGACCACGAAAGAGTTTGAAATCATCGAATATCTGCTGCGGCGCGAGGGCACCATTGTCACGCGGGAGATGTTGGCGCGCGACATTTGGAAAGTGTCGGCCAGAGCAGTGCCGTTGGATAACGTCATCGACGTTCATATGGCGAGGCTGCGAAAAAAAATCGATCAGGGTTTCGCATTCCCGATCGTTCAAACCATTCGCGGTGTCGGGTTCATCGCGCGGGAGCCTGACTGATGAGGTTTTTCGCCGGAAGCGTCCGTTGGCGTCTGACGTGTTGGTATTCACTGTCCATCTCATTCATTTATCTGGTGTTTGCCTGCTGCGTCTTCGTGACGTTTCGCTACGGCTGCATCGCCGAATCGAGGGCGCGGTTGGACGCCATGCTTTTGTCGGTGACGAATGCGGTGGTGCAAACGCCGAGCAGTCTTGTGTCGGCCGAACAAGCGTTGCCGGCGATAAGCTTTTACGTCGCGACTGATCGCCGGCCGGTTTATACGAGCGCGGCTTGGACGAGGGCGGCAATCTTGGCCCCGGTACGCGCCGATTCGCGCGGGTACGCTGTTCGCGCCTCCTCGAGCGGTCGGCACTATGCTTTGCGCGAGGCCGCTGTCCCGTTCGAGGGCCGATCGTTGAGAATCGGGGTAGCGGAAGATAACGAACAGACGGTTCAAAACCTGCGTAGGCTGCTATGGGTGTTGTCGTTGTCCGTTCCCGGCATTTTGCTCGTTAGCTTTTCCGGAGGCTATTTCCTAGCGGGGCGGTTTCTCTCGCCGATCGACGACATGGCGCGCAAAGCTCAAGCGATTTCAGCCGATCGTCTGTCCGAGCGGTTAACCGTTGGGCAGCAACGAGATGAATTCGATCGTCTGGCGCGCGTATTCAACGAGACCTTCGATCGGCTCGAGGGCTCGTTTGAAAACTTGCGGCGATTCACGGCCGATGCTTCCCACGAGCTTCGTACGCCATTGGCCGTCATCAGAACGCTCGGTGACAACGCCATGAGTGGTCCGTACGATGCCGCGCGTTATGAAGACGCGATGGGTAGCATTCTGGAGGAAACGGAGCGTATGACTCGCCTGCTGGAGGGCCTGCTCACGTTGACCCGGGCCGAGTCGCCGCATCGGCCGCGAGACCTTGCGGCGGTCCGGCTCGCGGAGGTCTCGCGCGGGGTCGTGGATTGTCTGCGCGTGTTGGCGGAGGAGAAGGAACAAACGCTCGTCTTTCATGAGCAAGCCGACCTGAATGTCATGCTGGACAAACCGATGTTCGAACAAGCCCTCATCAATCTCATTGGCAATGCCATCGCGTACACACCGGCGCAAGGAGAGATCGAGGTGCGCGTGCTGCGCTGTCCCGGTGAGCAGGCGCTCGTCGAAGTGCACGACAACGGTCCCGGTATCGCTTTTGAGCACCGCGAAAGAATCTTCGAACGGTTTTATCGAATCGATGAGGGTCGTTCGCGGGCCACGCGCGGTTCCGGGCTCGGGCTGGCCATCGCCCGATGGGCGATTGGGCTCAGCGGGGGCACGTTGGAGTACGAGCCGAAGCAAGGCAAGGGCAGCATCTTTCGTATTTCGCTGCCTCGCGGCGCGATCGTCTGCTAGACGCTCGCTTTAACTGGAATAGATGGCGCTAGGCTCACTGAATGCAGTCTTCGGCCCAGGTGATACCTCGCCCTCCACCCGATTTCTGCCCAACGTCTTGGCCCGGTAAAGCGCCGCATCGGCACTGGCCAGCAAGTCGGCGGGGCGACTGTCGAGACCCGAATCGCTCGATGCTTGACCGACGGAGATCGTCACATAGGGCATACCGGGCGTCGGCGCGGCCATTTCCAAGTCGACAACGGCTTGCCGCAGGCGTTCGGCTGTGACCAAGCCAGCGTGTGCGCCGCAACCCGGAAGCACGACGACGAACTCCTCCCCGCCATAGCGGGCAACGAATTCGGTTCGATGCGTCAATGCCGCATCGAGCGTTCGCGCGATTCGGCGTAAGCATTCGTCTCCGGCAAGATGACCGAATGCGTCGTTGAAATGCTTGAAATGATCGACGTCGACCAAAAGGATCGTCAGCGCGGACGCGCGATCCATAGCTTGTGCCAATTCGCTTGCATAACGTTCGTCGAAATGCGCGCGATTGAAGACACCCGTTAAACCGTCTCTCACCGAAAACGCCTTGAGCGCCCGGTGCGCATCGGCGAGTTTCGAATACGTGCGGCTCGTCTCGTACATCAGCATCCCGAGTAACGCGCTGGCCGAGACCATCGAGGCGATACGAGCCGCGTACCAACCCACGCTATAACGCGCTCCCGCCCCGAGCGTCAACGCCACGTCGGCCAGTCCCGCAAAAAGCGCGACGGCAAGCCAAAGATCCATCAACGTCCGCAGCCGAGTCGCCGAAATATGAATGCATAAAGCCGCGAAACATAGAGCGGCCACGACAAGCGTGGCGGGATTCACCGACAAGTGCCGATAGGCTCCAGCGTTTGCGACGAGGTCCGGCAGTGTCGCTCGCTCGGCAATGGCCCATTGGCACAGGGCGGCGGACAACACGATTGCGCCAACGATCGTGACGACGCCGAAAAAGCACCGGCGCGCCGCAAGTTGAACGGGCGGCCGTGTTCGCGCCGCGAGGGCCGCGGTCACGAGGCATGCGAAAGCGCCGCGCCAAAACAGCCAAATCCAAATGGCCGTTTGCGATCCGTCGCTGCGCGAGGAAACGGTAACGAACACGCCTGGGTACACGGCCAAATGAAACGCCGCCGCGACGGTCGTGAAAGCGTACGCGCTCGCCAATATGGCGAAATAGAACCGCCCGCAAGCGCGGTATTGCGTCCACAGTAGAAACGCCGTCAATCCTTCGGTCAGCGCGACCGATGTCGCGAAGATGGGTATGAACGGGCGCAACACGGCGGCTTGCGTTGTCAAGTGCGACCAAGCCGCGAGTACGACGCATACGAGCGCGATGGCGCCGGCCGCGGCCGCCCAGCGGTGACGGCGCTCGACGGGTACTTGGATAAGCGTTGCTTCCATTGTCGAATCTTGCCTAATCGGCGCACGCCGTATCGATATCGAAACAGCGAAGCGTCGCGGCTCCAAGCGTGATTAACTAGCTTTCGAATTGATTACACGCGCCGAGCGCGACGATTTCCCTGGTCAACGGCATGTTTTGAAAAAACTGAAGCGTATGTGCCGAAGGAGCCTGTACGAGAAGGGGGATCGTGGAGACAGGGCCAAGTCGCGCCCACGCGGCCGGCCCGGGTTCCGAAGAGGTGACGACGGCGCGGTTATGCCTTGCGCGAACTCGTCAGCACCGTTTGCGCAATGACTGCGATCAGCAAGAACGCGCCGCTGGCGAGGTTTTGATAATACGGGCTCAGCGTGCCGATCTGATTGATGACGTTTTCGATGACGCCGAGCAGGATCACGCCCGCGAGCGGCCCCGCCATCGTGCCCACGCCGCCGGTGAGCAAGACGCCTCCGATGACCGCGGCGGCGATAGACTGCAATTCATAGCCGGTGCCCGCACCCGAGAGGCCGGAGTCGAGATGGGACGCGAGCAGTGCGCCGGCGAAGCCGGCCAGCGCGCCGCTCAAGCCGTACGTGACGATTTTCACGCGCTCGACGCGCACGCCGAGCATGCGCGCGGCTTCCTCGTTACCCCCGATCGCGAAAATGGCGGCGCCATAGGCGGTGTGATTGAGTACGAGCGCGCCAAGCGCATAGGCGATCGCCAAGATCCAGATCAGATTGCCGATGCCTAGGAGAGAGCCGTTGGCGAGATGGGCAAAAAAGCCCGGGTTGGCGATCAAGAGGTCTTGATTCGCGAGCACGAGCGCAAGACCTTTGAGCCCGAGCAACGCGGCGAGCGTGACGATGAACGGTGCCATCCGGGCGCGGGCGATCAGCACGCCGTTGACGAGACCGACGCACGATCCCGCCACGATCGGCGCGACGAGCGCCGCCGCCCATCCGTACGGCGCGGCGTAGGCCGCGATCACCGTGGCGAGCCCGACCATGGAGCCTACCGACAGATCGAAGCCCCCCAGAACGATGACGAGGCTTTGACCGATCGCGATGAGCCCCAAAAACGAGCCCGCCGAGACGATATCGGCGAGGTTCGCCGGATGAAGAAAGTCGGGGAAGATGGCGCCGGCGATGAGGCTGACGACGATCAAAATGCCGATCGCGCCGCGCGCTTGCACCACCCGGACGATGCGATTGCGCCGTTCCTTGTTGTTGCCGAGCGGCGCGTTGCCCCCGGTCGATGCCGCTCGTGCCTGCGCGCGATGCCGGCTCTCCCGCTGCTGGCCGGGCCGGCTGGCCGCGTGGGTATCGGCTTTCAAATCCGCTGAGTCGAGACCGGTGTTCATGTTCGCGTCAGCCTCCCTGGCGTTGCAGGTACAGCGCCACGACGATGAACACCGCTTTCAGGATCTGCGCATAGGTGAAACTGATGTTGTTCATGATGAAACTCGCGTCGAGCACCTGCAAGAGCACCACGCCGAAGACGGTGCCGACGATCGAAATGCGGCCGCCCGACAGCGGCGTGCCGCCAATTACCGAGGCGGCGATCGAATCGAGTTCGAAGTTCACGCCGACATAGTTCGGGTCGGACGCGCCCAGGCGCGACGAAGCGATCACGCCCGCGAATCCGGCCAGGATGCCGCTCGCGGCATAGACCATGAACAGCGTGCGCCGCACGGGGATGCCGGCAAGGAACGCCGCGCCGCGGCTGGCGCCGATCAAAATCGCGTAGCGTCCGAACGTCGTGCGTCGAACGACCACCGCAATCAGCACTGCCAGCGCGAGCCCAATGAGGATGACGACCGGGATCGGCCCGACGGCACCCGTGCCGAGCAGATCGAACGCGTCCGAGGGGGGCAGGTTGACGCGCGAACCGCCCACCAGCGCTTGCGCCAGCCCGCGCGCGGCGACGAGTAGCGCAAGGCCCGAAATCAGCGGATCGATCTTGACGATCGAGACCAGTGCGCCGTTGAAAATGCCGCAGACCAATCCGATCGCGATACCCGCGCAAATAGCCGTGCCGGTGCCGTAGTCGAGGAATACGGCGATGGTCGCGCTTGAAAGCGCCATGAGCGAGCCGACCGACAAATCGATGCCGCGTGTGGCGATGGCGAGGTTCTGGCCGAGCGCGATGAGGATGACGGGCGCGGATTCGAACAGCAGGCTGCGGGCGGCGAGCGGATTCGAAAACCCCGGCGTCAACGCCAGATTCAGCAAAACGAGCAACGCGAGCGCGATGTAGACGCTGTTTTCGCGGGCCCACGCGAGCGCCGCATGGCCCGGCTGCCGGGTGGCGTGCGTGCCCGGAGCCGCGGGAGTGGAAAGACTCAAGCTTTTCCTCGCTGGTAGCAGGTTCATAGCGACGGCGCGTGGGTCGCGAGCATCGCAAGCACGTCGTCCGCGCTTGCGTCCCGCGTTTGTATCTCGCCGATGCTGATGCCTTCGTTGAGTACGACGAGCCGATCGGTCAGCTCGAGCAGTTCTTCCATTTCGGAGGACGTCACGACGATCGCGAGTCCTTCGTCGGCGAACCCGCGTATCACGCGATGAACCTCGGCCTTCGCGCCGACGTCGATACCGCGCGTGGGGTCGTCGAGCAGCAGCACGGCGGGATGCGTCGATAGGCAGCGCGCAATCAGTGCCTTTTGCTGATTACCGCCCGAGAGCGTCGAGATCGATGCACTCGGCCCCGCTGTCTTGATGCCGAGTTGCTCGATGTACTGCTTGACGAGCGCATCTTCCTTGCGGCGCGAAATAAAGCCGAAGCGAGCGATGCGCGGCAAGACCGAGGCGACGATGTTCTCGCGCACCGACAGGCGAGGGAAGATGCCTTCCGAGCGGCGGTCCTCGGAGAGAAACGCCAGTCCACTGCGGATCGAGCGAGCCGGGCCCGCGCCGCCGAGCGCTCGCCCCTTCAGCCGCACGACGCCCGCATCGGCCCGCTGCGCGCCGAAAACGGCCTTGAAGGTCTCGGTACGGCCGGAGCCGAGCAGTCCCGCAAGCCCGACGATCTCTTTCGGCGCGATGCGCATCGATACCTCGCGCACGCGTGTGCTCCAGCGCAGGCCCTCGACATCCAGCGCGGGCTCGGCGCGTTCGGCCGCTTCAAGCGCTCGCTCGCCGGCACGCGTGCCCTGTCCGTGTCCTTCGCGCCCGAGCATCGCGGCGATCAACGCGTTGCGCGGCAACTCGCCGGGCGTGCCGGTCTTGACGACGGCGCCGTCGCGCATGACCGTGAAGCGGTCGCAGAGCCGATAGCATTCGGATAGCCGGTGGCTCACGAACAACAGCGCGATGCCGTCGGCTTTCAATCGATCGACGACTTTGAAGAGCACGTCGACTTCCGTGCCCGAGAGGGCCGATGTCGGCTCGTCCAAAATCAACACGCGCGCGCCAAGCGACACGCCGCGCGCGATGGATACCATCTGCTGCTCGCCGAGGCCGAGCGTGCCAAGCTTGGCTCGCGGGTCCACCATGAGGCCGTAACGTTGCAGTATTTCGTCGGCCTTCGCATTCATCGCGCGGCGATCGATTAGGAACCCGAAGCGTTTCGGTTCATGACCGATGAAGATATTTTCGGCGACGCTGCGATCGGGAATCAGATTGATTTCTTGATAGACCGCGCATACCCCGAGTTGTTGCGCGGCGCGCGGCGAATCGAATGTCACGGGTGTGCCGTCGAGCACGACCGCGCCTTCGTCCGGCCGATGAAAACCCGTGAGCGTTTTGATCAGCGTCGATTTACCCGCGCCGTTCTCGCCGACGAGACCGTGTACTTCGCCGGCCCGAAGCGTCAGCGATACGTCGCGCAACGCGCGCACGACGCCGAACGTCTTGCTTGCGTTGCGGGTTTCGAGTACGACCCGGCCGCTAACGGGACCGGCCGGGTCGGGGACTGCATGCATCGGATCGTTCATGCGTCAGCCTAGAGCGTGAAAGAGCGCGCGCGGTGCGTGACGACGCGCGCCTATGCCCGATGGGCGATCAGTACACCGCGCCCGCGGCCAGCGATTTCTTGGCGTTGGCCTTGTCGTACAGCGCGTCGTGCATGATCTGCTTTTGCGCGACCGGCTTGCCGGCGAACCAGTCCGCCAGCGATTGGAACGCGAGCGGACCGAAGCGCGGATTGGTCTCGACGTCGGCCGCGACGATGCCGTCGGAGATGTCGCGCACGACGTCCTTCGTGCCGTCGATCGAGACGATCGTCACGCCCTTGAGTTTGCCGGCCTGCCGCAGCGCGGTGATCGCGCCGAGCGTCATGACGTCCGCATGCGTGTAGACGGCGTTGACGTTGGGGTGCGAGAGCAGAATCTGCTCCATGACCTTCTGTGCTTCCGTGGTCGACCAATTCGCCGTTTGCGCGGCGGCAAGCTTCATGTCGGGGTAGGTCTTGAGCACTTCGGCAAAGCCGTCCGTGCGTTGGCTTTCCACGGTATTGCCGTAGCCGCCTTGAATTTCGGCGACGACGGCCTTGCCGCCCGTTGCATCGGCCAGCGCTTTCGCGGCGCGTTTGCCTTGCGCGTAGAAGTCGGAGCCGAGGAACGTGATGAAGTCTTCGCACGCGGTGCCGGCCGTTTGCCGGTCGATCGTGACGACGGGGATGCCTTTTGCCTTGGCCTGCGCGAACGCGGGTTGCAAACCGGTGGAGTCGTTCGGCGCGACGATCAGGGCTTGGGCGCCCTGATTGATCATGCTTTCGATATCGGCCACTTGCTTGGCCTGATTGTCGTTCGCGTTCGTGTAGAGCAGACGTTTCACGCCCGCGGCCTTCGCTGCCGCGCGCACGGATGCCGTTTCGGTCGCGCGAAACGGATTCTGTTCGTTTTCCGATTGCGAGAACCCGACCACGAGCCCGCTGAGCTTGAGGTTGCTCGGTTTGGGATTCGTGCAGGTTTCGGTCGATGCGTTTTGGACCTTCTGCGCACCGTTCTCTTGCGCCCATGCACCCAGCGACCATGCGCCGGCGACGCATAAAGTCAATGTGGCGAAACGATGCCGCAGCGTTGCTTTTGACATGCTATGTCTCCGTTGTTCTCGACCCGGGAGGGGCCCGACTACGTTGTTATCGACCGCATCGTCCTGCGCAGCGTGGCTTCACATCAGCGGTGGACGACCTCGGGTTTCCACTTGCATAACGCCTATATCCAGCTTCATCGACTTGCTGCGAAGTAATATTACTTGCTATTCATTAAGAATATTAATAAGGGTATCCCCTGCACTGCGTGCGGGCGGTGCCGGCTCGCCCGCGCGCGGCGGCGCGACCGAGCCGCGCTCGATCAACGGACCGTCGAGCTTGATCGTGCGGCGCTTGAACGGCGCACCGGCGCCGCGGTTTTCCTCTTCCTGCAAGAGGGTTTCGACGGCCCAGCGGCCAAGCTCGTAGTTGGGTAGGACGACGGTGGTCAGCGGCGGATGCGTATGGCGGGCGATTTCCTGGTCGTCGTAGCCGATGACCGAGACGTCCTCCGGCACGCGCAAGCCGAGTTGCTTGACCGCTTCGATCGCGCCGATCGCGGTCAAGTCGTTGCCGCAAAAGATCGCCGTTGGGGGATTCGGCACGCGCATCAGCGACAGCGTAAGTTCGTAGCCCTTGCCGGAACTCCAATCGCCGTCGCGCACGAGGCTTTCGTCGAAGGGCAGGTCGGCGGTGGCGAGCGCTTGACGGTATCCCTTGAGCCGGTCTTTCGCCGCGTCTTGCCAGGTCTCGCCGTTGATGAAGCCGATTCGGCGATGGCCGGCGGCGATCAGGTGTTCGGTGGCCGTGTAGCCTCCGGTGACTTCGGCCGGTACCACCGACGAAAGGACGGCATCGGTCGAGTAGCAATTGAGCAGGACCGTCGGCACCTTCAACAGCGGGGCCGGCACCGCGACTTTGCGCGTGTAGACGGTTGCGTAGATCACGCCCAGCACGTTGGGATTGGCGAGTGCGTCGTGCAACACGCGCTGTTCGATATCGGCATTGCCGTGCGTGGAATACACGGCCAGCAGGCAGCCGTTATTCCACGCGGCGTCGCGCGCGCCGTCTACGTTGACGACCGGGTGCGGGCTCGTGGAAATTTCGTCGGCCACGTAGACGATCAGATTGCGCTCGCCCGGGGCCACGGGGGCCGTCGTGCGTGTGGGCAGTTGGTAGCCCAACTCCTGGGCCGCCTTCAGAACGTTTCTACGCGTGCCTTCGGAGAATTTGGCGCCCACCGCTCCGTTCAGGATCAGCGAAACGGTGGACTGCGACACGCCGGTTGCCTTGGCGATGTCGGTCATGGTCGGTCGACGTTGAGTGGATTTTTTCATCGATTGCCAACTGGAGCGCGCGAGGTGACGGTCACGGTATCACTAATATTTATGACCCGCAATTGGCGATGGCGCGAGTGCTTCAGCTAGCGCGATGACGCCGCATCGGCGCGAATCGCCTTACTGCGCCGTCGCCCCCGCGCTTTTCACGGCGCATTGGCTCGTCACTTTTTCGCCGTCGTCGAAGACGAACGTCATGCGGATCGACTCTCCGACCTTGAGCGCATGCTTCGGTTGTTCGAGCATCAAGTGATATCCGCCCGGCGCGAACTTGAGCGTGCCGTTCGCCGGTACCGGGGCCTTTTCGACCATGACCATCTCGGAGGTACTGCCGTTGCTTCGCGTTTGGTGCAGCATGGCCATGCCGAACGCGTCGGTTTGCACATCGACGAGATTGACCTGTTTGGCGCTCATGTTCATGACGCTGAAGTAGCCGCCGGACGGCAGAGCGCCGGGCAATAAGCGCACCCAGCAATCGGACACCATCAAGGAGGCGGGCGCGGCCAACGCGGGGGCGGCGCACACGGCGAGGGCGAGGGGCAGCAAGGTGGTCTTCATCGAGCGTTTCATGATTTTCCTGTCGTGGTGATTAGCGCATTGAGAGAAATTGCAGCGATCGTTGTTCATACGGTGGCCGATGCGGCGGCACGGCTAAAAAGAAGGCGATCGATCGACCAAACGGCGGCTAGCGTCGCCCCCATCAGTGGGAAGACGATGCCGAGCGCGACGAGGGCGATCTTCCATCCGCGCATCGGCCCGGCAAGGCGTTCGCGCGCGGGCGCGCCTAGGGTACCCGAGGGCCGGCGCAGCCACCACATCACGCAGCCGGTGATGGCAAGTACGGCCAACCCGAGCGATAACAGGGCGCAGACGATCTGGTTGGCAATGCCGAAATAGCGGCCCATATGGAGCGACGTGCCGTAAGAGACGGCTTTGCCGATCGCCCCGTAATCGCCATAGCGTATGTCCTTCAACAGCGCGCCGTTGTACGGGTCGATATAAACCGTGCGTTCCAGTTTCGGGTCCGCCGGGAAATACGAGACTGTATAGACATCGTGCGCCGAGGTGGGCAGCGCGACATCGTAACCGTCGATCAGCCCGTTCGCACGCATCGTTGCGACGATGTGCGCGAGCGAGATCGGGCGCGCGGGCTCGCCCGGCGTCCCTGCATCGCGCGCACCCGGCACGCGTACCGCTCCGACGGCCCAAGGCACCTGGGGAAAAGGCATCTCGTCCATCGTCATGCCGGGCATGGCCACGTTTGTGTTTCCGGGCCGGATCGCCTTCACCGGCAGCCCGCCCCAGGCGCCGGGGGGCGAGCCCAGCTTGACGCTGGTGGCGAGCGCCTTGAACTGCTTGCCCCATGACCCCGTCCACGGCAACCCCGTCGTCACGAATGCAAACGCGCCGAGCGCAATCCAAATGCCGAGCGTCGCGTGCAGGCTTTTCCAAAGAGCGCGTCCGCGCCGGCTGAAATCAGGCATCAGCAACGCCCCGATCGAAGCGCTCCGGCGCGGCCACCACAATGCCACGCCCGTTCCGATCATCACGAGCGTCCAACATGCGACGAGTTCCATCAACAATTCGCCGGTCTTGCCGAGCAGCAGCTTGCGATGAATCATCCGGTCGATCTGCATGAGACGGCGATCGACGTCGAGCGTACCGAGCAAGGTGCCGTCGTACGGATCGAGGTAGACGCTTTGTTTGTGCCCGCTCGGCAGCCGGAAGATGAATTCGGCACTGCGATCGGGGCGCGATGTGATGCGCGCGGTCGTAGCGGAGGCGCCCGGCGGCATCGCCGCGCGAGCGCGGGCGAGCAATGCGTCTTCATCGAGCCGCGGCGATTGACGAGGCGCGACGACGAGCCGGTGCGGGTAGAGCAGCGGTTCGATCTGCGGTTGAAAGCAATAGATCGTGCCCGTGATCGCCAATACGACGAGAAAGGGCATGACGAAAAGCGCGGCATAAAAATGCCAACGCCAAAGCGTCCGATAGCCCATGGCGGGGCGTGCATCGGACGACCGAGCGTAAGCGCCATCGATTTGACGAGGAGAAGTCGACATCGGCATGCCTCCTTTACATTCGCAACCGGCCTTCGACATACAAGGTACGGCCCGGATAAGGGTGATAGACGAAATAGCGCTCGTCGAACAGGTTATCGACGCCTACCGCGAGTTCGCTTTGCTTGGTGGGCCGAATCGTGAACTTGGCATCGACCACCGTATAGGTGCTGGTCCCGCCGAACACATTCGGATTGGTGTCGGTGTTGGTGAGCGTGTTGTACTCGCGGCCCGAGTAGCGCGCGGCCATCGTGAGGGCATAGCGCTCGCCGAAGCGATAGGTCGCCGCGAGGTCGGCCCGCCAGAGCGGGATGCGATAGAAGTACTTGCCGACGGTCGCCGGGTTCTGTCCGTTCGCCAGAATCTTCGATTGCGTATAGGCGACGCTGCCGATCAAGTCGAGCCCGCGCATGAATACGTCCTCGCCTTGGTAGCTGAGCTCCGCTCCGCGCGAGCGAACCTTGCCGATATTTTGGAAGCTCGTCACGTTGGGAATGACGGTCGTGTCGGTTTGGCTGAAGATCGTGTTCTTCACGTCGTCCTCGAACAACGACAACCTAACGAGTCCCTGTCCCCTCGCCCATTCGGCGGTCAACTCTTTCGATAGATCGTTCTCGGGCTGCAAGCTCGGATTGTTGTTGACGACCGAGCTGCCGTTGATCTGCCCTTGGAACAGTTCGCTGACGGTGGGGAATCGATAGGCCCGGCCGACCGAGGCGCGCAGCGTCAAGGCATCGGTTACATCGAATGAGAGCGATGCCTTCGGGGAGAAGTGATGGGCTCCGGCATTCGGATAAGGCAAGGCCGCGGCACCGACGGCTTGCATCCCGTCGAACGCTTGCCAATCCTCGTAGCGCACGCCGTAGACGAACTTCCAACGCGGGAGGAAATGCCATGCGTCTTGGACGTACAACGCTTGCGTTTCGGTTTTGCCCTTGAACGCATTCGCGAAGCTGCCCGCCGCGCCGTCGATCCACGCTCGCGTGTTGTACGTTTCGTTGTCGAGGAAATAGTCGTCGTAGTGATAACCGAATGCGAGGGCATGATTCGCTAGCCCCGCGCGCGATGACGAAGGCGTCCACGTCGCTTTCAAATCGAGTGTCTTCCAGCCGGTCCCGTCGCCGAGCGTGAGCACGCCGGGCCCATTGCCGGGGCCGCCCGCGTTGGCCGTGCGGGCAACGCTATTGGGCACGTCGAAGTACGACGCAATCGCCTCGCCGTTCCAGCCGGTGGCGTTGTGCGTGGCGAGCGACACGCCGTAGAGCCAGTTCTCGCTCCATCCGGCGCTGGGCGCAAGCGCCGAGGCCGGAATGTTGTATTCGTTGCCGCCGATATTCACGGGGCCGCTATAGACGGGTTTGCCGCTCGCGTCGGATAGGAACGTCGACGTGCGGCTGTTGTACGTGCGATGCCAATAGCCGAGCGTGAAGGCGGCTCGCACGGTCGGCGTGAAGTCGTACTGCATCTTCAGCTTGAGCTGGTCTTGGACCACGTGCTCGATGCCTTCGCCGTTCACACCGATGACCGCGGTCGGCGTATTCGTTTGATTGTTGTAGAAGTACGCGCCGTTGACCGGGGTATCGCTCGCCTTCGCCGGCGTACTCGATTTCGCGAATGTGGCGAATTGAAGCGGCTGGCTCGTGTTCTCGAAGTGATTGGCGCCGATGAAGAACGCGAACTTGCCGACGCGGTTGCCGATCGTCGCGCTTGCTTGGCTGCCGCCCATGCTCTGATTGACGCCGAACAGATCGAAGTGTTGCGTGAATGCTTTGACGTCGGCATCGGCTTCGAACTTCGAGGGCATGCGCGTCGAGATCAGCACGGTCGCACCGAGCGAGTTGCCGGGATAGAGCGCGGAGTAGGGTCCGTAGACGACGTCCACGCGGCGAATTTCGTCGGGAAAGACCATCGACCAGCGCGGCGGAAAGCTGTAGCTGCTGCCGAGCAGGTTCGACAGCAAAAGCCCGTCCGCGTACACGAGGCCGCGTGCGCTTTGCGTATTGCTCGTCCCGCGCACGGCGATGATCGAGTTCAAATCGCCGATGAAGCGCTTGCGCACGGCGAGGTTCGGCATGTACTTCAGCGTGTCCTCGGTGTTGACGACATTCCAATTTTCGAACTGCTTGCGCGTGACCGTTTCAGTCGAAGCCGGCAAGTTCGGGTCGAGCATCGGCGTGGCGCTCGCGCTATCGGCGTGCGCACTGACGGTGATCGTCGGCAAGACGACACGGCTCGGTTCGGCGCCGCTCGATGTTTGCGGCTGGCGAGCCGGACGGCTCTCGGCTTCGAGGTTCGGTGTGACGCCGGCCGCCGCCCATGCGATGGGCGTGACGAACGTGAGCGGCACGAGTGCGGACGCGGCCAGGCGCGCGGGGCGGTGCCCATGAGCGCGCGCCCTTCGCGGTGCGAAGTACGACATGCGATATTCCTGAATCGTTGAACGAGCGGCCGCGCGCGCTTTCGATGGGCGCGCCGGAGCGGCAGCGGATAACGGGGATCAGGAAAAAGCGGGTGGGGCTCTCGGTTGCCCGGAAGGGAAGGCGCCGAGCGGCGTATGCCGCGTGCCAAGGAGGGGCACCGCGATCGCCACGAGCACCATGACGAGCGCGAGCGGCGCCGGCGGGAGGGCCGGGACCGCGATGTGATCGGCCAGCAGATCGCAATAACCGCAGGCGGCGAGCGGGTCCGCATGCGAGACATGCGCGGCGTCGCCCGCCGGTTGACTCGCCGAACACAGCGCCGCGGTTGCCGGATCGTCCCGGTGCGAGGCGACGACCAACTGGCTGACGATCGGCGCGAGCACGATGAGCCACATGGCGATGAGGCCAAGCCATGCGGTCAAATGCGTTCGGGAGCGGAAAGCCATGGTCGAGGGTCGGATTGACGTGCGCCGCAGTCTACCATCGGACGCAATGGGTATGCGAGTGCGCCGTCGCCGCAGGGGAACGGGCGATTTTGAACGTCGTGCGGGCTTTCGATTTCGCAATAATCGTTAGCAATCAGTAAGGGACGGGCTGGGTGCGCATTTTTCTTGCTTGCCGGAGGTCGGAAATCGACGGCGAGGCCGGTATACTTGCCCTTTCGCGTGAACCCCCGACGTTATGGAAATCCGAGCCTCGGCTAGCAAGTGGTCCCTCCAGCACATCCATAAACTGTGGCTTCACTACGGGGTGTTCTGGATCGGTGCCGTCGTCGCCGGGCTGATCGCGGTGCTTTATGCCCGCTTGATCGACTTCGGTTACGACCTATTCCTCAAACACGTGGCCCATAACGTATGGTTGCCGCTGCTGGTGACGCCCGCCGTCAGTGCCGCTTGCGTTTGGCTTACGCGGCGTTACTTCGATGGAGCCGAAGGCAGCGGCATTCCGCAGGTGATCGCGTCGTTGCACGGCCCCAGGGAATTGGGGCAACGCTTGCTGACGATTCCGATCCTGGTCGGCAAGATCCTGATTTCGTTTCTCGCGATCCTCGGCGGTTTGACGATCGGGCGCGAGGGACCGACGATCCACGTCGGCGCATCGCTGATGTTCAGCTTGCGAGAGTTTTATCCGAAGCGCTTCCGCGCGATCCGGGGCGCCGCGCTCGAGCGCAATCTCGCATTGGCCGGGGCCGCGGCCGGTTTATCGGCTGCTTTCAATGCGCCGCTCGCCGGGGTCGTATTCGCTATCGAAGAGCTCACGCGCAGTTTCGAAGCCCGCACGAGCGGGGTGCTGATCACCGCGATCATCTTCGCGGGTGTCGTGTCGCTGGGCCTTCAAGGCAACTACGTCTACTTCGGAACGATCGATATCGGTCCTCATCTTCCCGACTTGCTGTTTATCGCGGTGCCGCTCATGGGATTGCTCGCGGGGATCGCCGGAGGTGTTTTCTGCTGGTTGTTGCTCAATACGCGGCGATGGATGCCGGCTAACGTCCTGCATCTACGCGCGCAGCGTCCGGTCGCGTTCGGTGCCGCTTGCGGCTTGGTGATCGCGGTCATCGGTATTGCGAGTTCGGGGCATACGTTCGGCAGCGGCTATGCCGAGGCCCGCTCGATGCTGGCGGGGCACGGCAACGTCAGCGCGCTGTACCCGGTGTTCAAGATGATCACGATGGTGGGCTCTTATCTGCCGGGCGCGCCGGGCGGCCTATTTGCGCCGTCGCTCGCGATCGGCGCGGGCATCGGCAACGCATTGCACATGGTGTTTTCGCAGATGCAATTGCCGATGCTGATCGCGCTGGGGATGGTCGGTTATTTGGCGGCCGTCACCCAAAGCCCCATCACGGCCTTCGTGATCGTGATCGAGATGATCAACGGGCACGCGCTCGTGATTTCGCTGATGGCAACGGCCTTGATCGCAAGCCGCGTCTCGCGGTTCTTTGCACCGCCGCTCTACGAAGCGCTATCCGAGCGCTACATGCCGAAGCAGCACGATAGCGTCTAACACCGGCTGCTTTCCTTTCAGCGCTGCCAAGCGGGCGCGCTCGTAGGCTGCGCCGCCTCGTACCGTGTCCGCGCTGCCCGCACGACAGCGCCGTCGATCTCCCCGTCGTCGGCCAGCGCTTTCAACGCGGCGATGACGATGTTCGCGCGATCGACTTCGAAGAACGATCGCAACGCCTGCCTCGTGTCGCTGCGCCCGAAACCATCGGTACCCAACGTCACGTAGCGGCGCGGCACATAAGCGCGAACCAATTCCGGCAGCGCACGCACGTAATCGGTCGCCGCGATGACCGGCCCGCAAGTCGCCCCAAGCGTCGCCGTTAAATACGGCACGGCCGGCTCCTCGCCGAGCCGCGCTTGCCGCTCGACCGTCATCGCCTCTCGCTGCAGTTCGGTATAGCTCGTGACGCTCCAAACGGCGCCGTCGATACCCCAATCGTCCTTCAGCATCCGGGCGGCGGCGATCGCCTCGCCGAGGATCGCACCCGAGCCGAGCAATTGAACGCGCGCCGCGCCGGCCGAAGCGGCGGGAAGCCGGTAAAGGCCCTTGAGGATGCCCTCGCGCACGGCTGCCGCGTTCTCGTGTGGGAACGAGGGCTGCGCGTAATTTTCGTTGGTGACCGTCACGTAATAGAACACGTCGCGCTGCGCCTCGAGCATCTCGTGCATGCCCGCCTCGACGATCGTCGCCACTTCGTAGGCGAAGGCCGGGTCGTAGGCGCGGCAGTTCGGTATCGTCGATGCCGCGAGGTGGCTGCTGCCGTCTTGATGCTGCAAGCCCTCGCCGCCGAGCGTGGTGCGGCCCGAGGTGGCGCCGACGAGAAACCCGCGCGAGCGCTGATCGGCCGCGGCCCAGATCAAATCGCCGATGCGTTGGAAGCCGAACATCGAGTAGTAGATGTAAAACGGCAGCATCGGCAGATCGTGCACGCTGTACGCGGTCGCGGCGGCGATCCACGACGAAATCGCGCCGGCTTCGGAAATGCCTTCCTCGAGAATTTGACCGCGCGTGTCCTCTCTGTAATAGAGCATCGAGCCCAGATCTTCCGGCTCGTAACGCTGCCCGAGCGGCGCGTAGATGCCGACTTGACGGAACATGTTGGCCATGCCGAACGTGCGCGCTTCGTCGGCGACGATCGGCACGACGCGCGAGCCGATTTGCGGATCTTTCAGGAGTGCGGTCAGCATGCGCACGAGCGCCGTCGTGGTCGACATCTCGCGGCCTTGCGTCTCGAGCGCGAACGATCCCCAGGACGGCATCGAAGGGACGGTCAGCCCCTTCGATGCCATGCTCCGCCTTCTGGGCAGATAGCCTCCCAGGGCAGCCCGGCGTGCATGCAGGTAGCGCATCTCCGGGCTGTCTTCCTTCGGCTTGTAAAACTTCAACTGCTCGACGTCATCGTCCGACAGCGGTAACGCGAAGCGATCGCGGAACGCCTTCAAATCGTCGAACTCGAGCTTCTTTTGTTGATGCGTGGTCATCTTGCCTTGGCCCGCCGAGCCCATGCCGAAACCCTTCATCGTCTTGGCCAGAATCACCGTCGGCTGCCCTTTGTGCGACAGCGCGCGTGCGTAGGCCGCGTGCAACTTACGTGCGTCGTGGCCGCCACGGCGCAAGCGGTGGATCTCTTCATCGGTCAGCGAGGCCGCCAATTGCGCGAGCGCAGGATCTTGGCTGAAGAAGCGGGCGCGATTGTAGGCGCCGTCGTTGGCGGAAAAAGTTTGGAATTGACCGTCGACGGTATCGGCGAAGGCGCGGGCAAGCGCGCCCGCATGGTCGCGCGCGAAGAGCGCGTCCCAGTCCGAGCCCCACAGCACTTTGATGACGTTCCAGCCGGCGCCCGTGAATTGCGCCTCGAGCTCGTCGATCACGCGGCCGTTGCCGCGCACAGGTCCGTCGAGCCGCTGCAAGTTGCAATTGATGACGAAGACGAGATTGTCGAGCCGCTCGCGCGCGGCCAGCGACAAAGCGCCCAGCGATTCGGGTTCGTCCATTTCGCCGTCGCCGAAAAAGCCCCAGACGGTGCGGCCCTCGGTTTGCGCGAGCCCGCGGTGCTGCAAGTAGCGCATGAACCGCGCTTGGTAGATCGCGTTGATCGGGCCGATGCCCATCGAGCCCGTGGGAAATTGCCAGAAATCGGGCATCAGCCACGGATGCGGATAGGAACACAATCCCGGGCCCGCGATCTCTTGGCGATAGTGCCGTAAATGATCTTCGGTCAGGAAGCCTTCCAAGAACGCGCGCGCATAGACGCCGGGCGACGAGTGCGGCTGAAAGTAGACGAGATCGCCGCCGTGCGCTTGTTCTGCTTCGGCCGGTCCCGCGCGGAAGAAGTGATTGAAGCCGACTTCGAATAAATCCGACGCCGACGCGTAGCTCGCGATATGGCCGCCCAACTCGCCGTAAGCGCGGTTCGCGCGCACGACCATCGCCAAGGCGTTCCAGCGCAGGGCGGCGGACAGGCGTGCCTCGATCTCCAGGTCGCCGGGATAGCGCGGTTGTTCGCTCGGCGCGATCGTATTCAAGTAAGGCGTGACGCGCGAGCGGTCCCAGGAAATACCCTGTGCATGCGCGTGTGCGGCCAGCCGCTCGATGAGATATCGCGCGCGGGCCTTGCCCACATGCGCGAGGACGCCGTCGAGCGCCTCGAGCCATTCGGCCGTTTCTTGCGGATCGGCGTCGATCGACGCCTCGCCGATGCGCTGGGCTTCTTGCATACCGTTCGATAAGTCGGTCATCGCTGCTCTCCCGCGCGCCGTCTCTGGGGCGCGCATCAATGAGAGTCATGCTACCGGCAACGTCGCAAAATTTGCGTCTGATTTCCCTGTGATTTCATCGCCGAGTAGTGTAAATATTCTTCTTGTTGGCGTTTTCGTGGAATTTGGAAACTATGAGTGCAAACCCGAAGCGGCTGGACCGCATCGACATCGGCATCCTGAACCAGCTTCAACACAACGCGCGGATCACGAACGCGGAGCTGGCCCGGGCCGTCAATCTTTCGACGACGCCGTGTTTCAATCGCGTGCGCGCGCTGGAGAAGCTCGGCCTGTTCAAGCAGCACGTGACGCTGCTCGACCCCGAGCCGCTCGGGCTGAGCATCAACGTGTTCATTCAAGTGAGCTTGGAAAAGCAGGTGGAAGATGCGCTGCAGCGTTTCGAGCAAGCGATTTCGGAGCAGCCCGAGGTGATGGAGTGCTACTTGATGTCGGGCGACGCGGACTATCTGCTGCGCGTCGTCATGCCCGACATGCGGGCGCTCGAGCGTTTCATCATCGAGCGGCTCACCACCATTCCCGGCGTGTCGAACATTCGCTCGAGCTTCGCGCTCAAGCAGGTGCGCTACAAGACTGCGCTGCCGTTGCCGTCGGCGGGGCTGACGCTCGTGGACCCCAACGGCAATCGAACCGAGTGGGAGTAGCGGATCGGTGCCGCGCGCGCCGTCTCAATGCGTGATCGAAAGAAACAAGTACGCGGCAAAGAGCGAGAGGTGCACGGCGCCTTGCAGTACCGTCGTGCGCCCCGTACTCAGCGTGAGACTGCTGATGAAAAGCGTCAGCGCGAGCAGCACGGTTTCCATGCCACCGATACCGAGTTCCAATGGGCGGCCGGTCCAGACGAAGACGGCGGCCACGGTAGGAATCGTCAAGCCGATGCTGGCGAGCGCGGAGCCTAGGGCCAGGTTCATGCTCGTTTGCAGCCGATTCGCCCGCGCCGCGCCGACCGCCGCGAGTCCTTCGGGCAGCAAGACGAGCGCCGCGATGACGATCCCGACGGTGGCGGCCGGCGCGCCGACCGTGGCGACGCCGTGTTCGACGGCGGGCGACAAAAGCTTCGCGAGCAAAACGACGGCGACGAGACTCACGAGCAGGAAGCCGAGGCTCGTCAACGCGACGCGTCCGCTTGGCGGCGCGGCGGCGTGCGACGCTTCGCCGGCCTCGTCCGAGGCAAGGAAGTAATCGCGATGGCGTACGGTTTGCACGAAGACGAACACGCCATAGAGCACGAGCGAGGATACGCCCGCGAACGCGAGTTGCGAGGTGGACAGTTGCGGCCCGGGCATCGCGCTCAAATAGTTGGGCATGACGAGCGAAAGCACCGATAGGGCCGCGAGCACCGCAAGCGCCTTGCTCGCCCCGCGCCCTTGGAAGTCCTGTTCGCCATGTTTCCACCCGCCCACGAGCAGACACAGGCCGACGATGCCGTTGCAAACGATCATGATGGCGGCGAAGACGGTATCGCGCGCCAGGCCCGCTTTCTCGGGGCCGGCGGACAGCATCACCGAGACGATCAACGCTACCTCGATCACCGTCACGGCCACGGCGAGCACGAGCGTTCCAAGCGGCTCGCCCACGCGGTGGGCGACGACTTCGGCGTGATGCACGGCCGCGAAGACGCTGCCGGCCAATGCGATCGCAATGAGGGCGATCGCAAACCCTTCGGCACCGATGACCTTCGATAGCCCGAGAATCACCCATGCCGCGAGCGGGGCCCCAAGCGTCCAGCGCGGGAGTGCGTGCGATGAAGTCGACATAACGAGGTCCTTGATCGTGGCTGACGCAAGCGGCGATATTATCAGGCGTCGCCGTGCGCCCGCGGCGAGGCGCCAAGCAATACGACACGCGGCGCGCGCGTGGGTTGCATGGTGCGATGTTGCTAAGCGGCGAGCTCTTCGCGGACAATGCTGCGCGTGGCCGCGTCACGCCGCCTATCCAGGTTCGAGCCACGGCTCGGCCGGCTTCCGAACGACCAACCGACACCGACCAAAACGTGGAACTACAAGCAGCGCCGGGGCGTGCGAGCGCATGGCTCGACAGCGTGATTGCCCGGCTTCTTTCCGCGAGCGACGAACGCGGCCGCATCGCTCATGCCGTTCGCGTATTTCTCGCGTTCGGGATCAAGGAGGCGTGGGTGTGCCTCTTCGGCGGGCTGATGGTGGCGCTGTTGATCGGTACGCACATGTGGTACCCGGCGCACGCGGCGCTGCCTCGGTACGATGCGCTGACGATCGCGGCCGTCGTCATTCAGATTGCGCTGATCGCGCTGCGCCTCGAGACGTGGGACGAAGTAGCTGTCATTGCGCTATTTCACGTGGCCGGCACGTGCATGGAATTGTTCAAGACGGCGGTCGGATCGTGGGTCTATCCGGAGTTCTCATACCTTCGCATCGGCGGCGTTCCGCTCTTCAGCGGCTTCATGTATGCGTCGGTGGGCAGCTACATTACGCGCGCGTGCCGAGGATTCAATTTGCGTTTTTCGCATCACCCGCCGTTCGTCGCTACCGCCGCGCTATCGGCCGGCATCTACGCGAACTTCTTCCTGCATCATTACTTGCCCGACTGCCGCTACCTCTTGATGGGCGCCGCCGTGATCCTCTTCCGCCGCTGCTGGGTGTACTTCGTCATCGGTAAGGCAGTGCACAGGATGCCGTTCTTGCTCGCCTTCGTGCTGATCTCGGGCTTCATCTGGCTCGCGGAAAATGTCGGTACGTACAGTCGCGCGTGGCTGTATCCGAGCCAAATCAACGGCTGGGCCATGGTATCGGTCGCGAAATGGGGCTCTTGGTTCATGCTGACGATCATGAGCTACGTGATGGTGACGCTCGTCGATCGCCCGCGCGGGATCGCCGAAGCGCCGGTGGGGGCGGTGCGTATCGGTTGATCAGGCCGGCGGCGCCGGTTCTCACACACCACACCGAGGCGACGAACGGCGCGCTCATCGCGGGCCAACCCCAATGCGCGGCGGCCTGATGGACCAAGGCGGAGAGCACGACAGCCGAGCTCGCCGCCACGGCGCCCCGATCGACGAGCGCCAGTGCGGCCAACGCGCCGTTGAAACCGGCGACGCCCGTGTGAAGGGGCGCGAGAGACTCGCCGCACAACCAGGCGATGGCGCTCGATGCAGCCGCGCCTAAAAGCGCGTGAACGGCGGCTCGGCGCGAGGCGAGCGCGATTCCGATCGCGATCAGTAACCCAGGCAGTGCTCCCGACGCGAAAACGGTTTGTGCCAGTGCCGCGCATGCGTCACCGAATGCGCCCGGGAGGGGAACGGCGCTGCCACCGAACCACGCATCGCAGGGGAAACGAACCCAGGTCGCTTGGCCGTAGACGTGACCGATGTCCGCACCGGACGGCCCTGTCGAAGCGTGCGCGCTTGCTCGCAGCGCGAGCCAACCCCATGTCACGACGAGGCAAGGACTCGAATAAACCGCGAGCGCGCGCGTGGACAGCCAGCGCGAGGCGGGCAGAGCGAGGCAGGTGGCGGCGATCGCCGACAACAGGGCGACGGCGAGTGCGACTTGAGTGTCGTCGATGATCGAGGCGGCCGCCAGCGCGCAGAGCACGCCGTTGAATCCGTGCAGACCGTCGCGGATCGCGCTCGGCTCGTAGTGAACGAGCCGGGCGCTGACGTGCGCGGTCACGGCGCCGATGAGCGCCGCGCAGGCGAGGCGTAGGTCGCACAGCGCGAGCGCTGCGAGCACGCATGCGCCCGTGAGCGCATTGCACTGCAGGACCGTTTGCCCGATCGAGCGCAGTACGGTTCGCAGCGCGGATGAGTCGTCGTCTTGGCCGGCATGCATAGCGAAGAGGGGCGCCCGCCTATGCGTTGCGGCGAACGGGCGCGATGGTTCTCGATTTTGAACGGCGAGCATAGGCGCGAACTGGCGCACCCGCCATCCGCGCGCCTTGATAATCGCTATTTGCCGGACGACGTAGCGGGGTGTCGAAGCCACGCGTCTTCGCGCCCTCCAGCGGCGGCGCGGAACTTCGCCGTGGCGCCGAGGGCCGCTGCGCCGCACAGCAAGCCGGCGGCCGAGACACCGGTCCAACCGAAGCGGGCCGCTACCGCGGTGCCCAGCGCCGAGCCCATCGCGCCGCCGAGAAAGTAGCTGGTCATGAACACCGTATTGAGCCGGCCGCGAGCGTGGGGCAGAAACGCATACAACCGCGTCTGATTGGCGACGAGGTTCGCGCGGCTGCCGAGGTCCAGCAGCAAAATGCCGGCGAGGAGCCACCCCATCGAGCGCCCCGCGCCGGCGATGAGCACGAAAGCCGCCATGATCGAGACGGCCGCGAGCGCGACGACGCGGCGCCCGCCCCAGCGATCGGCGAGGCGCCCCGTGGCCGGCGAGGCCAGCATTCCCGTCAGCCCGACGAGACCGAACAGCCCGGTCACGTCGCTGCCCCAGTGATAAGGCGGCCGTGCGAGCATGAGCGCGAGCGAACCCCACAAGACGTTGAAGGCGGCATACAAGACGAAACCCGTCACGCACGCTTCGCGCAAGCGCGGCTGCGTTCGCAGCAAATCCCAAAGCGAGCGAAGCAGCCGTGGATAGGCAAGCGCGGTGTCCGGCACCGTGCTCGGCAAAAAGCGCCAAACCAATACCATCGGAACGAACTCGAGCGCGGCCGCAACTTCGAACGTCGTCCGCCAACCGAAGTGCGCGCCGAGATAGCCGCTCACTGTGCGAGCCAGCAGGGTCCCGGCGAATAGGCCGCTCATGAGCCGGCCGACGGTTTGACCGCGCCGCGCGGGATCGGCTCGCCCCGATACGGCCGGAATGACGACTTGAGCGCTTATCGCCGTCAGCCCGAGTACGGCGCTGGCTATCAACAGCCACATCAAGCTCGTCGCCATAGCGCACGACGCCAGTGCCGCCACGTTCACCGCCAGCAACGTGAGGATCAGTGCACGACGATCGAGCCGGTCGCCGAGTGGGCCGAACAGCAGCAGTCCGCTGGCGTAGCCGAATTGCGTCAGCATCGCGATGGCCCCTTGCGCGAAGGAGCCGGCGGCGAGCGAGGCGGCCATGACCGGTAACAACGGCTGGCTGTAATAGAGGCTAGCGACGGCGAAGCCGCACGCGGCCGACAACGCGAACACACTGTGATCGGCAAGCGGCGCGGGATCGGAAGGATGGGGATTCACTGGCAACTCCATGGGCGCGGCACCATTGCCACGGCGCGATGATGCGCGCCGTGCGGGCATGAAGGAACGACGGGCCTTGCGCAATCGTTTTGCGTAAAATGCAAAACATGACCCCGATTCCCTATGCAGAACTCTTACCGGCTTTTGTCGCGGTGGCGCGCGCGGGCAGCTTTTCGGCCGTGGCGGCGAAGCAGGGCATCGCCCCCTCGTCGGTGTCTCGTCAGATCGACGCGTTGGAGGCCGAACTCGGCACGCGGCTATTCATGCGTTCCACGCAAGGGCTGGCCTTGACGGATGCAGGCGAGCTGCTGCTCGCGCGTGCCCCGGCCTTGCTCGACGAACTCGTCGATTTGCGTGCCGAAGTGGCGGCGCTGAGCGATGTCCCGCGTGGGGTGCTGCGCGTGGCGTGCTATCCGACGTTCGGCCGCCATCATGTGCTGCCGTTGCTGCCGAGCTTATTGGCCCGATACCCCGAGTTACGCGTGGAGCTCGATTTCACCGAGCGCTTGGCCGATCCCGTGCGCGACCGGCTCGATGCCGTAATCCGTATCGGTCCCCTTAAGGACAGCCGTCTGTATGCGCAGCGTCTAGGCACGCAGCGCTGGACCATTTGCGCGAGCCCGCAGTATTTGCGCGCGCATGGGCATCCGAAGACGACGGCGGAACTGGCCGGGCACCGTTTATTGGACAAACGCAGCGATCCGGACGGAGTGGGGTGGCGCGGATTGCGCGCGGGAGGATGGATTCCGGCGGAAGCCGCCGACAACGCATTGACGTGCGACGACTTCGAAACGTTATTGCAAGCCGCGGCGGCGGGCCTTGGCCTGGCCTATTTGCCGACGTGGGTAACGAACGAGGCGACGGCCTGCAAGCGTTTGATACGCGTGTTCGACGATCCCGCTCAGCGCCGGGACGACATTCAATTGCTGCGGGCACTACCGAGGCCTCCCGCCAAACTGGCGGTATTCGCTCAGGCCTTGAGCGGGATCGAGGCGCTGCGCGAGCCGGCCTCGGCCTAGATCCCGGCAGGAAGTCTTATTCGGCGATGGGCGAGCGCGCCGTGCGGCGTTCGGCCAATACCGTGGCGCGTTCGAGACGCGGGCTGGCGCCGCGGATGAACAAGGCGGCGCAAGTGGCCATCAGGGCCCAGATCGAAATAATTACGGCCAACGTGCTCATGCCAATCTCCTGAAAGTCGAGGATCGCGACGGAGTCTGTCAGGCCCGAGGGCCGGTCAGCGAGTCGATGATTGGCAGTATGGAACGCGTACGGGCAAATCGATTGGGCGAAATGAAGCGGATTTCCGGGTTAATCCAAGTAATGGGACCGGCGCGCAAGCGGACCGGATCGGCCGGCGCGACGGGGCGCGTCCGGCCGCTCTCCTCTCGATGGGTGCCGAACGGCGCTTAGAACCGCACCGGCGGCATCACGCCGTATTGGAGCAACGCATCGTCGAACTGGCGGGCAGCCGTGGACATCGGCTCCTTTTGCCATAGCCCGTCGCCGGCTTTGAGCGCGGAGGCGATCGCATCGGCTTGGTGCGGCGTCAGCGAGTTGAGCCAGTCGACCATTTCCTTTTGCGTCGCGTTTCCATACTTGAAGTACTGCGTGATGAAAGGGCCGGCGCTCGGCGGCGAGCCGTCGAACGAGGTGGCGTGCTTGGCCAGTTGCGCGGCCACGTCGGGGTGTACGCCGATCGAAATCAGGGCCTGTTTGTCGTCGCCGTCGTGGGTGTGCGAGTTCTCGTAAGCATTGGCCGTGGTGACCAAAAGCGCGGCAACCGCAACCGTCGGTCCGCCGATGAGGTCCCACGCGTCGCCGCTCAGGCCAAGAACGGTGGCGCCTTCGGGCAATTCGGCCGCATCGATGCCCGAACCCGTCAACAAGGTGGCGTAGCCCGCCGAATTCAACAGATCGCCCACGCCTTGGATCGGCTTGCCTTTGCTGAAGTCGTCCACGGCCTCGGTGATGCCGAGGATAGCCGATGCCAAATCGGACGTGTCCTGCAGCATCAGCTTCGTCGAGATTTTCAGGCTCGAGCGTGCGCTGGCCGGGATATCTAGACTGTCGATACTTTCGGTGAGGCTTGCATAGCCTTTTGCCAGCGGCGTCTCGCCCGAGTCGGGCCGCAGCGACGGCAGCTTGCCGGCGGGGATGCCCGCCGAGAGCGCGTACGACACGCCGCCGAGTTCTTGCCGAATCGCCGAGGCGCCGTTCTGCAGCGCCGAGAAGAGCCCGCCCGAGGACGCTTCGCCGAGCGAATAAGCCGCGTTCTGAAAATACAATTCGGCGCCGAGCGACTTATTCGCCCGCTTCCAGACCGACTGCGCCATCTTGGCGCCGCTCGGAGACAGCACGCTATCGGCCCCGTCCGCGGCGAGCGAGCCGATCAGACGCTTGCCGATCTGCTCGTACACCTTTCGCATCGAACGCTGGAGCCATAACGTGTTGGTCGGCTCTTGCTTCGCGTCGGGGCTCACGATACCGAGACTGTCGGCCGAATGCAGCGCCGCGACGATGTTCTGCGAATCGGATACCGACCACATGTATTGGCCGCTTTGCATCGACTTCGGGATGTCGGTATCGAACCCCTGGACGCCTTTGAGCTCGCCGCCGTAGGCGGTCACGGCGGCTTGCACGCCGTCGGCCGTTTCCTGCAAGGCGGGAATGCCGGCCGAATCGTCTTCGAATTGCTTGGCCGCCTTCGGGTTGGCCGCGAATAGCTTGTCGATGAGCGCGCTTTGCTCGGCCGGCGTGCCGGCGCCGCCCCAATTCGCGAGCGGCTCGCTGGCGAATGCGCCGTCGCTCGATAGTTTGTCTTTGAGCGATTTCACGTTGTCGGCGAAGCCGTCGAGTCCTTGCCGCGCGCCATCGAGCACGCAACTGGCGTAGATATCGTTCCGATAAAGCCGCGCTTGCGCACCGACGGCGAACGCGAGCGCGACGTTACCCTGCCGGCCCGCATCGGCGAATACTTGCCGGGTGAACTGGACATTTTGAAAGACGTCCTCGCCCGAGTCCGGAGGAACGCCGTCGGCCTGCGCGACGATGTAAGCTGCGATGCGATCGACCGCGGCCTTGCCGGTACCGTTCGTTCCCTGATCGCTCTCGATCGCATGCTGGCAAGCCGCCGATAACGACATCAAGACGGCCGTCGGTCGATTCGGGCCATTGCCTTGCCAAGACGCCGTATCGCGCAGCGTTTGCTGGATGACGTTTTGCACCCGCGTGTCGGCCATGATCGAGCTGACCTGGCCGATCGTGGCCGTCTGCGGGTCCGTGACGCTCGCGAGCGTTTGCATCGCCGCCGCGGCGCCATGCTGCTTGTAGGCATCGACGACCGCTTGGGCGGGACGATCGATCAGAACGGTGTGTTTGGCGTCGTCGATACCGCCTCGTACCGCGGCCGCGAAACGCGGATCGCCGCCCGCATAGGTTAGATAGACGCTGGCGCGCGCGGTCATATCGCCAAGCGCTTGCGCGCCTTGATCGCTGCCGGCCGTTGCGACGATTTGATCGTGCACGAGCCGGCGCACGCCATTCCAATCGCCGGCGGCCGCCGCGGCGTCGATCTTGCCGAGTTGATCGCCGGTGCGGCCCTGCGACGACAGTGTCTTTTGCAGCATGCCGGCGGCATCGGCAATCGCGCTTTGATAAGCCGGGTCTTGCGGCGCGCGGCCGCGCAGCGTGGAGGCGAGCTGATCGACATTCGGCACCGATTGCTGCGTCGAAGCGTAGAGCAGCTCTTGATACACGCTGGCCGTCAGTTCGCTCGACGCGTTCGCGCGATCCTTGGCCGGTCCTTGCTCGATCGCTTGAAGCTGCGTACGTTGCTGCTCGAGATAGCCGAGTCGCGTGGAGTCGAGCACGACGACGGTTTGCCCCACGGGCAAGTGGGATAGGTCGCTCGGTGCGTTCGCCGGGCGATCGCCGAACGGCTTTTGATCGAGAGAGGGCGTGGCCGCGAGATTGGCATCGAGCAGGGCGGTATCGTCGGTCAGATTCGGTTGATCGAAAACGTGCTGATCGCGCAGCACGTCGTATGCGCTGCCGCCCTCGTTCAAATTGAAACGGCTGATGCCGAGTTCGCCCGCGCCCGGGGCGAACAGGCCCACGGCCGCGCGCGAGAGCGGATCGTCAGGCGTGGAGTCAGTGCCGACCGTCAGCGGCGGCAACGCGCCGGGCACTTCATACTGGGCCTCGCCCGAATGCCAGAACGCGCCCTTTGCGCTGCCCGACGTATCGCCGACGGTGAGATCGCCGTTCGTCTGGATCGTCAAGGCGGCCCCGGCGTGGCCGTTCGTCTTCGTACTCCATACGTCGTTCTTGCCGGCGACGCAAAGCGTGTCCGGGTCGGTCTTGTAGAGCACGAGATTGCCGTCTTGCTGCATATCCGCGACGGTCGCGCCCGAGTTTGCGGTCTTGCTGACCCAAACGGCCACGTTCGTCTTGAGATCGTATTCGACGAGATTGCCGTCGCTTTGCATCGTCAACTCGAACCGGCCGTCGGCCGATCGAATCGATTGGCCGGCCGTGAGCTTTTGGCCTGCCTTCAATTGAAACGGGGGCGGTTGCGTCGGTGCGGGGGCGGGTTGCTGGGGTTCGGTGCTCGTCGTGCTGCCGGTGCCGTCGATTCGGAAGGACATAGTCGCTCATCGAAGAAATCGGGAGCGTTTAGCGTCCCATCCGCAAATGACGACGGCATGTCACATCGAACGAATTGATTAGGATGACTTACGAACTATCGTAGATTTTCGATTGATTTTTTTCGTTGCTACGAAGCCTCGTATGCATCGCGGTGATGAAGAGGCAACGTTGCGTATGGATCGTATCAAGCGCGTTGCAAAGCGAACTCGATCAGCGTTTCGCATAGTATTTCAACGGCCTGCGGCGTAACGGCGTTATAGAGCGAGGCCCGCAAACCGCGCAGCGAACGATGGCCCTCGAGTCCGCTCATGCCGCGCGCCTCGGCGGTATCGAGGAACGCGCGATCGAGCCGCGCATCGCCGAACGTGAAGGCAACGTTCATCTGCGAGCGCCACGGCCGCTTGGCGTGAATGGTCACCGCATCGCTCATTTCGTCGAGCACCGCATACAAGCGTGCCGCCTTGCCCTCGTTGATACGCTGCACCTGCTCGAGCCCGCCGATGTCATCACGCAGCCAGCGCGTGATCAGCGTCAAGACGTAGATCGCAAAAACCGGCGGCGTGTTGTAGTTCGACCCATGCGCGATCTGCGTTCGGAAATCGAGAATGTGCGGCAAGCCCCCGGGAATGCGCGTCAACAGTTCGCGATCGATCACGGCGACGGTCACTCCCGCCGCGCCGAGATTCTTTTGCGCGTGCGCGTAGATCATCCCGAAGTGCCACGCATCGATCGGCTTCGAAAGAAAATCCGACGACATATCGGCGATCAGCGGTACGCTCGCCGGCCGCGCCGGCAACGCGAACTGTAAGCCTTCGATGGTCTCGTTCGAAACGTAATGCAGGTAAGCGGCGCGCGGATCGACGTCGAGTTGCTCGAGCACGGGCAATTCGCGAAAGCCGGCGCGCTGTCCGTCCCAAGCGATGCGATGAGGGCCGACGCGGCCGGCTTCAGCCGACGCACGCGCGCTCCAATACCCGGAGACGACATACTCGGGCGCGGCGAACGCGGGCGTGGCGTAATTCATCGGCACGGTGGCGAACAGCAAGCTGCTGCCGCCTTGCAGAAAGGACACCGCGTAGCGGTCGGACAAGCCAAGCAGATGGCGAACGTGGCGTTCGGCTTCGTCGAGAATCGCGAGAAACCAGTCCGACCGATGGCTCATGCCCAGTACGGACACGCCCGTCTCGGGCAAGGCGGCGATCGCATCGCGCACTTGCGCCAAGACGGCTGCGGGCAGCGCGCCGGGGCCGGCGGAGAAATTCAAGGTATTGGCGTGCGGCATGGGCATCGGGTCGAGTCTGTCAGGCCCGGGCACGCGTTCGCTCGGTCGTACTGACGGTGATGAAGTGGCTCAAGCGTACCAGAGCGGATTCGCGGCCCACTCGGCGAGATGAAGGGGAAACGGGTGTCAATTTCGGCAAACGACCTTACATGGAGCCGACCGATTGTTCTGCCCCTTCCAATGTGGCGCCGACCGGGCGGGGCGCGCCGCGCGCTCAGAGCGGGGGCATCGGTGGAAACGCCAACGTCACGGCAAAGCCGCCCGCCGGTGGGAAAGCGAAGCGGATGCTGCCGCCATGCGCCTTCACGACCTCTTGCACGATGGCCAGACCGAGCCCCGAGCCCGTGCGCCGCGAAGCGTGCTCTTGGCCCAATCGTTCGAACGGGCGCAGCGCGGCCTCCCAATGTTCCGGCGCAATACCGGGACCGTTGTCCGTCACGGTCAGGGTGACCGGAGCGCCCGCGGTGGCGACCGACACGACGATGTCGTCCGCCTTACCGTGCAGCAGCGCGTTGTGCAGCACGTTCGATAGGGCTTCCTGAAGGCTGATCGGATCGCCGGCGATATAGCCCTGCGGCGCATCGCTCGCGAACGTTACCGTGACGTCGCGCTCGTCGGCGAGCGGAATCGCGCGCCCGAGCACTTCCTTCGCCAGTGCCACGAGGTCCACGGGCTGAAGGGGAACGGCTTGCGTCCGATGCGTGACCATCGCGTGATTGAGCAATTGGCCCGTGAGCCGCCCCACGTCCGAGCAGGTCGTGCGCAGCGCTTCCAAGCGCGCGGCAAGGCGAGCCGGGTCATGCTCGTCGGCAAGCAACTCGATTTGGGCGTCGAGGCGCGCCAGCGGTGTGCGCATTTGATGGGCCGCATCCGCGATGAAGCGTTGCATCGCCGTCATACGTTCGGCAAGGCGGCCGATCAGGCCGTTGATCGCGCCGATGATCGCGTTGATTTCGCTGGGGGTATCGGCCGCGACCGGACGCAAATCCGCGGGGTCGCGCGCGGCGATGATCGTCTCGATGCGGGCCAACGGACGCAGGCCGCGCCGAATCGCAAGGCCGCTTGCCCCGATCGCGAGGAGGCTCATTAGAAAAATGAGCGTCCACACCTTGAAGCTCATGTCGTTCGTGAGCTGCTTGCGTGCGTGTGTCGTTTGCGCGACGGTGACGACCGCCCAACCCGGCGTATGTTCCTCGGGCAGGTAGCGCGCGAGCGACGCGGTGCGAATAGACTGGCCCTGATAAGCGGCGTTCGCGAATTGCGGACCGGTGCGCGCGGCCGCGCTGCTCGCGGGGCTGGGCAGATCGGCGTAGCCCGCCACCACGACACCGCGCGAATCGACCACCTTGTAATAGACGAGGTCGTAGCGCGAGAGTGTCGACAGCGCCGCCACCGGCAGGTTCAGCGCGAGTACGCCCCCTTGCACGTAGAGGTCCTCGGCCACCTGGATCGTGGCGCCGGCTAGAAGCTGGTCATAGGCGCGCTGAGAGGCCACGCCCGCGTAATAGCGGGCGATCACGGCGAGCGCCACGGCCCCGGAGACGACGATCAGCGCGATGAATAGGAGCGTGCGCCCGAATAGCGTCTTCGGGAACCACTTAAAGCGTTGCAATCTGATACCCCATGCCGCGCGCCGTCCGTATCTCGACCGAGCTGCCTTGCAGCTTCTTGCGTACGCGCGTGACGTATTGTTCGACGGCGTTGGTGGTGGGCTCGTTGCCCAAGCTGAACAACTGATTCAGCAGCTCTTCCTTCGAGAAGATACGTTGCGGGCGGCTGGCGAGGATTTCGAGCAGCGCGAACTCTTGCCGGGAGAGCGAAAGCGGCTTACCGTCGAGTTCCACGAGGCGGCTGCTGCGATCGATCGCGAGCGTGCCGACCTGGAGCACATTGCTCGCATGCCCCGTATTTCGGCGCAACAGCGTTTGCACGCGCGCTTCGAGTTCGCGGTAGTCGAACGGCTTGACCAGATAGTCGTCGGCGCCGAGCCCCAGGCCGCTGACGCGATCGTCGATCGCCGAGCGCGCGGTGACGAGCAGCACCGGGCTGACGGAACCGGCCGCGCGCAGATTGCGCAAGATGGTGAAGCCGTCCATCGTCGGCAACATGACGTCGAGTACGATGAGATCGAAACGCTCGACGCGCAACAGTGAGTTTGCCGTTGCACCGTCGGCTTCCAGATCGACGGCGTGCCCAAGACGCGTCAAGCGAGCGCGTATCGCCTCGCCGATCTGAGCGTCGTCCTCTACCACCAAAATACGCATAATGCCGTTCCTGCCGATGTGTGCGGTCGTACAGTGTGTCGATCCCGTTCACGGATTTAGGGGTTTTCCCGGGGACCCGATGTCAGCATTTTCTCAGACTCGCTCGATAACCTTGTCAAGCATGAAGGCGCGAGCGCCAAGTTGAAATTAGAGGAGACGATACGATGCAGGACGAGCAGGGCCGCCGGCGCGGCGGCTCGAGACAGCCTTCGCCGCGGCGTCGCGCGCTGGTGGCGGCTGGCCTCGGCGCTTTGCTGTCGCCGGCTCTGGCGCTCGGCACCGTGCGCCCGGTTCGCATCTCGAAGGGTTATGGTCTGCTCTATTTGCCGTTGCTCGTCATGGAGCGTCAGCGCTTGTTCGAACGCCACGCCGCGCGGTTGGGTATGCGCGAGCTTCGGGTCGATTGGGTGCTGCTCGACGGAGGCAATTCGATCGACGACGCCATGATGGCGGGCTCGCTCGATTTCGCGGCGGCCGGCGCCCCGGGCTTCATCGAATTGTGGGCGCGCTCGCGCGGTATCCCGAACGTCGAGGTCATCGGCATCAGCGGCCTATCGACGACCACGCTGTCGCTCAATACGAATCGTCCGGAAATCAAATCGCTCGGCGATTTTGGATCGAGCGATCGCATCGCCGTGCCGGGCATCCGAACCTCGTTGTCCGCCGTCGTGCTGCAAATGCTTGCGAGCAAGATGCTGGGCCCGGAGCACTTTGCCCGGCTCGACTCGATCACGGTCAATCTGCCGCATCCGCAGGCGATGCAAGCACTGATCCGCCTGGAAGGGGGCGTGACCGCGCACTTCGGGTCGCCGCCGTTTTCCTCGCTCGAACTGCGCGAGCCGGGGATTCACCGCGTTGCCGATTCGCTCGATGTGCTGGGCCCGTTGACGCTCGATGTCGTGTTCGCGCCGAGGCGGATCGTCGATGCGCAGCCGCTGCTGGCTCGCGCGTTCATCGGCGCGCTGGACGAGGCGAACCGCATGATCGCGGACGATCCTCTCGCGGCGGCACAGATCTATGTGACCGCATCGAATCTTGGCTTGTCGCCGAAGGCAGTGATGCAAATGCTCGCGATGCCGCAAACACGATTTTCCGTCCACCCGGGCCAGATGATGGATTTTGTCGACTTTCTGTACCGCGTGGGCACGATCAAAGCCAAGCCGCGCACCTGGAACGAGATGTTCGTGGCCGAATTGAGTCGTTTCAGCGCGTCGTAGCCCACGGATGTCGAGGACGGCGTCTATTGAAGTATCGAGTAGTGAAGAAATTGAGGAGTACTAAATGAGTGAAAGCATGCAATTCGAATCGCAATCCGTGCACGAACGCGCGGTCATGTCGAAGATCGCCCGGCGCTTATTGCCGATTCTCGTGGTGATGTTCTTGGTTGCGTTCATCGATCGCCAAAACGTCGGCTTCGCGAAGCTGCAAATGGTGCACAGCCTGCATATGACCGAAACGGCGTTCGGTCTTGCTTCGTCGCTGTTCTTTATCGGCTACTTGCTGTTCGAAGTGCCGAGTACCCTGGCGCTGCATCGGTTCGGGGCTCGCTTGTGGCTTGCTCGCATCATGCTCACTTGGGGCGCGATTACGGTGTTGATGGGCTTCACGACGTCGATGCAGGCGTTTTGCGGGCTCCGCTTTGCCTTGGGCGTGGCGGAGGCCGGGTTTTATCCCGGCGTCATCTACTACCTGACACTTTGGTTTCCGCAGAGCTATCGCGCTCGGGTGCTCGGCATCTTCACGCTCGGCAGCGCGCTTGCGAACATGCTCGGCTCGCTCGTGGGCGGATGGCTGCTCAGCTTGAACGGCGTCTTGGGGCTAGCGGGCTGGCAGTGGGTATTCATCGCGACGGGGCTGCCGGCGGTGCTCATCGCCGTAACGGTGTTCAAGGTGCTGCCCGCGTCGTACCGGGAGGCGCGTTTCTTGAGCGAAAAGGAAAAGCAACTCGTCGCCGCGGCCCTCGAGCGCGAAAAGCCCGAGCACGCCGAGCATGCCCAACCGTGGAAGGCGCTGCTCGATCCGCGCGTCATGCTGTTCGCCGCGACGTATATGTTGATGTCGACATCGCTCTACGGCGTGACCTACTGGCTACCGACGCTCGTCAAATCGTTTGGCGTATCGAGCACCACGAACGGCTTGCTGAGCATGCTGCCATGGGCCCTGTCGGTGGTGCTTCTCGTGTATCTGCCCGCGAAGTTGCGCCGCGCGAAGAGTCTGTTGAAAGCGATCGCCATCGTTGCGGCTTGCGGTGTCGTCGGCTTTTTGCTGAGCCTGCTACTACCGTCCACGCCGCTTCGCTTCGTAGCGCTCGTGCTGGGCGGCGCCTGCATTCCTCTGCTTTATCCGTGTTTTTGGTCCATGCCTCCGCGCTACTTCACGGGCGCGCGCGCCGCGGCAAGCGTGGCGGCGATCAATTCGATCGGCAACCTGGGCGGCTTCTTTGGCCAAAACCTGATGCCGTTCGCGGGCAAGGCCACCGCATCGGCGTTCGGCCCGATGATCGTGCCGATCGTCTGTCTGGCGACACTGGGCGTGGGTGCCGGCGTGGCATGGCTTCGTTCGGAACGCGCCGTCGCGGCCGTTCCTGCTTGATATTAAAAAAGACTTAGTTCCTTACAAAAAATATATTGGACGTCTTACCGATAATCTTTCAGTATTCCGTCGTTCAATAGGTATCCCGCGCGCGTGAGCGCCGGGAGACCGTCACGGCCCGCGGCGTCGATTTCCGCGGGCCTGACGCAAATTCAAACGTCGACGACCGCAATACCTGAGGATGCAGATGCCCAATTACCGCTCACGCACTTCGACGCACGGCCGCAACATGGCCGGCGCCCGCGCCTTGTGGCGCGCCACGGGAATGAAGGACGACGATTTCGGCAAGCCGATTATCGCCGTCGTGAACTCCTTCACGCAGTTCGTGCCGGGGCACGTTCATCTGCGCGATCTGGGCGCGTTGGTGGCGAAGGAAATCGAAGCGGCGGGCGGCGTCGCGAAGGAATTCAACACGATCGCCGTGGATGACGGCATCGCCATGGGCCATGGCGGCATGCTCTATTCGCTGCCGTCGCGCGAGTTGATCGCCGATTCGGTGGAGTACATGGTCAACGCGCATTGCGCCGATGCGATGGTATGCATCTCCAATTGCGACAAGATCACGCCGGGTATGTTGATGGCCGCTATGCGCCTGAACATCCCCGTGGTGTTCGTCTCGGGCGGCCCGATGGAAGCGGGCAAGGTCAAATCGCCTACCGACGGCCAGGTCATCGCGAAGATCGATCTGATCGACGCCATGATCAAGGCGGCCGACCCGAAGGTCAGCGACGCCGAAGTGGCGGAAATCGAGCGTAGCGCATGCCCCACGTGCGGTTCGTGCTCAGGTATGTTCACGGCGAATTCGATGAACTGCTTGACCGAGGCGATCGGCCTCGCGCTGCCGGGCAACGGGACGATCGTGGCTACGCATGCTTGGCGTAAGGGCTTGTTCGAGCAGGCCGGGCGCCTCGTCGTCGATCTGTGCCGGCGCTACTACCAGGAAGAAGACGCTTCGGTGCTGCCGCGCAGCATCGCCACGAAGCGTGCGTTCGAGAACGCGATGGCGCTCGACGTGGCCATGGGCGGTTCGACCAACACCGTGCTGCACTTGCTGGCCGCCGCGCAGGAAGCCGGCGCCGACTTTACGATGGCCGACATCGATCGCATCTCGCGCAAGGTGCCGTGCTTGTGCAAGGTCGCGCCCGCCACCGACAAATTCCATATCGAAGACGTGCATCGCGCCGGCGGCATCATGGGCATCCTCGGCGAACTGGCGCGGGCCGACTTGCTCGACTTGTCGTGCGGCAACGTGCATAGCGGCACGCTGGGCGATGCGCTGGCCAAGTGGGACGTCAAGGGCGGCGCGGACGAAGCGGCGCACAAGTTCTATCGCGCTGCGCCGGGCGGTATTCCGACGACCGTTGCGTTCAGCCAAGAGGCCACGTACACGGCGCTCGATACCGATCGCGAGAAGGGGTGCATCCGCGACAAGGCGCATGCCTATTCGAAGGACGGCGGTCTGGCCGTGCTGTACGGCAACCTCGCCGAGAAGGGGTGCATCGTCAAGACGGCCGGTGTGGATGAATCGCAGTGGGTGTTCTCGGGGCGCGCGCGCGTGTTCGAGAGCCAAGACGCGGCCGTCGAAGCCATCCTCGGTGACCAGGTGGTGCCGGGCGATGTCGTCGTGATCCGTTACGAAGGGCCCAAGGGCGGTCCGGGCATGCAGGAAATGCTGTACCCCACGTCGTATCTGAAGTCGAAGGGCCTGGGCAAGAGCTGCGCGCTCTTCACCGACGGCCGTTTCTCGGGCGGCTCCTCGGGGCTCGTGATCGGGCACGCATCGCCGGAAGCGGCGGAGGGCGGCACCATCGGGCTCGTGCAAGAGGGTGACGTGATCGAGATCGATATCCCGCAGCGCAAGATGCACTTGGCGGTTAGCGATGAGGAACTGGCGCGCCGCCGCGCGGCCATGGAAGCGCGCGGCGATAAGGCGTGGCAGCCGGAGAACCGCGAACGCGTCGTTTCGCAAGCGTTGCAAGCGTATGCCGCGCTGGCGACGTCGGCCGATCGCGGTGCCGTGCGCGATATTTCGCAACTCAAGCGCAAGTAATCGCGCGAAGAGGCAGCGGAATCGCTCGGCGCACGAGGGTAGAATCGACTCATGATTTGAGGCGATTAGATGGCTAATCGCCTCAGCGCCCGATATACTTATTCGACTCACGCGATGAGTCGAATAGGACGACTAATCGCCTCAACGTATCGAAGGCGCGATGTCCACGAATCTTCCGCTCATTTGGCAAGCGCCCACTTGGCCTGCCATGCACTATGAACCGATCCCTGTGACCGGCGAGTTGGCGCGGGCACACCGCGCCCAGGGCGTTGTAGAAGGGAAGCTGGCTGGCCTCGGCTTCGAACAGCGGCTCGAGCTCGCCGCGGAAGCTTGGAGTCAGGATGCCGTCGCCACGGCAGCCATCGAAGGGGAGCGGATCGATCTCATCTCCGTACGTTCCTCCGTGGGGCGGCGCTTGGGCGTCGGCAATAAGATCGGTCCCGCTGCACCCCGAAGCGTGGAGGGGCTGCTCGACGCCATGGATGACGCCGTGCGCGAGCGAGACGCGGCGCTGACGCACGAGCGCATGTACGCCTGGCAGGCGGCGCTTTTTCCCACCGGCTACTCGGGTATGTCGAAGATTGTCGTCGGGGCGTATCGCCGCCACGCCGAACCCATGCAAATCATCAGTGGGCGGGTGGGCAGGGAAACGATTCACTACGAGGCCCCGCCCTCCGAGCGCGTACCGGACGAGATGGATAACTTCGTCGCGTGGTTCAATGCGGAGACCGAGCACGACAGCCTTGTCAAAGCGGCGCTCGCTCATCTCTGGTTCGAATCGATTCACCCGTTCGAGGATGGGAACGGTCGCATCGGTAGGGTGTTGATCGACCTCGTTCTGGCGCGCGATAGCGGTGAGGTGGGGCGTCTTATTCCAATCTCGCAGCGCTTGCTGGATAACAGGGACGAATACTACGCGCAACTCGAGCGCGCGCAGCACGGCGAGCTAGACGTAACCGAATGGGTTTTGTGGTTCGTGACACAGGTGAGAGTGGCAAGCGAACAAGCATCGGTGGCGATCGACACGGCGCTTGCGAAAGCGATGTTCTGGACGAATCATCGCGACAACGTCCTGACTGCTCGGCAGCGCAAAGTCGTCAATCTTCTTCTCGATGCCGGGCCCGGCGGCTTCGAAGGCGGCATGAGCACCAAAAAGTACGAGAGCATTGCCGGCACCTCGCGGGCTACGGCCTCTCGAGAGCTGATCGAACTCGAGGAGATGGGGCTGGTATGTCGAGTCGGCGCCGGGCGCTCGACCCGCTACTACCTGAACATCGTTGGATGGGGACCCGCCGATCCGGTGCGTGCTGCGCAAGACGGCCCGGCGCAGGGCGAGGATCGGTCGTAACGACGATGCCTCGCGCGCTGCGCACGGTCCGAAGACGGGTCCTCTTTAAGCGTTAAGCCTTGATACCGGCTGGCTTCGCAGGTGCCATTGCCGGGGGAACGGCGCGCTGCGCGGGCACCACGACGACGACCGGTTCGGGCATCGTCCACATCGGTGCGGCAAAGACCACGGCTCGTTGGGCCGGCATCGCGAACGTGCCTGCGAATGCCGCTTGCTGAAGCGCGAGCATTTGCTGCTGCATGGCCATCATTTGCACTTGGGCGGCTCGCATCTGGTACTGCATCGCCCGCATTTGTTGCAACGCGAGTGCGGGGGGGACGCCGCCCGTGCTCGATTGCACCTCGAAGCTTGCGCCGCCTTGCGGGCTGTGCCAACTCCAAGTACTGACCTTCATCGGACCCGCGGCGGTTTGGACGACGCGCGTCTCGGCTTTTACCGGTACGGCTTGGCCGTTGACGTTGACGAACATCGCCTGCGCGGCGGATTCGGCGCTGGCCTGAGTCGCCAACCCGAATACCGGGATCAGCGCCAAGGCACCCGCCGCCATGTACGAACGGAATCGCATAGTCGTATCTCCATCGAACGATAGGACTCTAACAACTCACTTGGGAAAAGCATGCGGCTCCCGGAGGGAGTCAGTCGAAACTATGCGAGGGCAGGCTTAAACGAAGATTAAAAGCAGCGCGCGCCCCCTGACGGTGAGGATGTCGGGTAAGCGGCTCTCTTTGTTATATGGGGAGCGAGCGTAACGAGAACGAAGGTTTTTACCTGCGACTTGTCACGGGTATGAAACCGCGCCGCAGGCGAGCATTCTTTTGCCTTCTGCCGTTCAGAATTTCCAAGCGATCCTGCATCTCTTGAGTCGACCGCTCGAAATGGAATTTTTAATGTAAGGCATATTCGTAGTGCGCTTTAAAAATCTCGTTTCATCAAATGAGCACCTATCATTTTTGGTATGTTTAATCGATGTGAATAACGGGTCGGGATCAACGGATGGATCATGTGCTCGCCGTGTTATGGGAAATCGAGATCGATCGTTTATTCCTTATTTGACTTCGCCATATCTTTAGCTAGACTGGGTTCTTATTCGATTGAACGTCGTTCCGATCGGCGGTGATGCTGTTTCGGATTTGGCGAGAATCGCTTCCGTCCTGCAAGAACTAGTAGGTCATGCTCGCGCTTCGTGCGAGGGCTTAAGGTCGTCCGCGCCAAGGATTAAGCACGCCTATTACTTTTGGGCGGTAAGCAAATCGGTTCCCTCGTAGGTATCAAATGTAGTAATTCGTTCATCCCGCTACCAGATATAGGAGGTATACCCGTGAAGAAGATTTTTGATCGAATTCGTGTTGAAAAAGCCGCGCTTTCGAGTCACCCTGTATTCGGTCAGCTCGAGGATATTTCCGTGCCGCAAATCAAGGAGTTGATGCGTATATGGTCGCCGTTATTGATTCATCTGGCGATGACCTTTCGCGATATCAATAGGATGTACTACCACTACGATAATCCCCAAACCGAGCTCGAGCTTGCCATCAATGCTCACGTGAACGTGGATGCCGAGCATTGGCGAATGATGATTTCGGATATCAAGACGCTGGGCGTGAACGATCGGGCGACCGATTGCGAGAGCGCGATCGGGATCATTTGGGACGATCTGGGCTATACGGTGCGCAAGTATATGTACTCGCTCATTTCACGCGCACGCCGGTGCGGCAACGATCCGCTGCTCAAGATGGCACAGATGGAGGCGGGAGAGGCCACGTCGAAAGTGTTCTTCACCACCTCGCGCAAGCTCGCGGCGATGTACGAGACCGATACGGGCAACACCTTGCGCTATCTCGGCGCCGAGCATATCGACGACGAACTCGATCACTCGATCGATTCCTCCGTGTTTCTCAAGCAGGTCCTATCCGATGAGATGAGGATGCATGCCGTGGAGATCGTCGACGACCACTTCGCGAGCTTCCGCGAATTCCTCGATCGCAAATACGAGATCAACAAGATCGCGCTCGGCGATCTGCAGGCCGCGTAACGGCTGGGTCGCCTCGTAGCTTCTGTCCAATCGAATTCACAGGGAGGAAGTATGTCCTTACCGCATCGCACGAAGGTTCTCGTTATCGGCGGCGGCCCCGCCGGTGCCACGACCGCCGGCTTCCTGGCGAGGGAGGGTGTCGAGGTAACGCTCGTCGATCGCGAGGTGTTCCCGCGATACCACATCGGCGAATCGTTATTGCCTTCGTGTCTGGAGATTCTCGGGTTGATGGGCGCCCGCAAGCTTTTCGACAGCTACGGTTTTCAGCGTAAGCCGGGCGCCTATTTCAATTGGAAGGGCGAGACGTGGACGCTCGATTTCGGCGAGCTTGGCGGCTCGTATCGATACAGCTACCAGGTGCGGCGCGAGGACTTCGACCATCTGCTGCTGCGTCACGCGCGCTCGCAAGGGGCGAGCGTGCATGAGGGCGTGACGGTTCAGGAACTCCAGTTCGACGAGGGGCGTCCGCGGCGCGCCGTCTGTACCCGGAAAGGCAGCGATGCGAGCACGACGATCGAGTTCGACTTTCTAGTCGATGCTTCCGGCCGAAACGGGATCATGTCGACGCGTTACCTCGACAATCGGCAATACCACGATATCTTCCGCAACGTCGCCGTATGGGGGTACTGGGAGGATGTCGCCTGGCCCGCGGACTGTGCCGAAGGCGCCATTATCGTCAGTTCGATTCCGGACGGCTGGTGGTGGGGTATCCCGTTGTCGGACGGGCGGGTGAGCGTGGGCGTCGTCATCCACCGCGATGCCTTTGTCGAGGCAAGGAAAAGCCGCTCGCTCGATGAGTTCTATCGCGAGGCCATCACCCAAAGCCCGGTCGTCACGAAGCTGACGCAACATGCCCGGCTGGCGACGCCACTGAAGGCCGAGCAAGACTATTCGTACACGAGCGACCAGTTTGCGGGCCCTGGCTTCTTCATCGCGGGCGATTCGGCGTGCTTTCTCGATCCGCTGCTTTCCACCGGCGTTCATTTGGCGATGTACAGCGGCATGCTCTCCGCGGCCTCCATCGCCAGCATTTTGCGCGGGGAGGTCACCGAGGACGAAGCCAGCGTCTACTACGCGAACAGCTATCACCAGGCGTATCTGCGGTTTCTCGTCTTCGTACAGACCTTCTATCAGGCGCACGGCAAGCTCGGCTATTACAGCAAGGCGGACGAACTCAGTCATTACACCGTGAGCACCGGCGATATCCGGCGGGCCTTCCTCAATCTCGTCTCGGGGCTGGAGGATATCGCCGATGCGGAGCAGGTCACCACGCACTTGATGGGCGAAATGGCGCGGCGCGTCGACGAAAACCTGGCGATGCGCAAGGACAAAAGCACGCTGACGACGGCGATCGGATCGCAGCAGGCGGCGGACAACGCGCGCTTCTTCGATGCTATCGAGGGGCTGCCATGCCTATCGGAGGAGATGGCGCTCGACGGGCTATACGTGGCGACGCGGCCACGGCTCGGTTTGAAGCGCGTCGCGGCGGCGGTTTAGGGGTGGCGGCGCTCGTGGGCAACTGGATGCTGCCGCTGTGCGTCGCGATCGTTGCGACGTCGGCGTGCGGCGCGCTGGCCCGCAGGCTCGGTCAGGGCAAGGTCGTCGGCGAACTCGTCGCCGGTCTGTTGCTCGGTCCGTCCGTGCTGGGTTCGATCGGCGGGCCAGGCTATCACGCGCTGTTCAGCCCCGCGGCCGCTGCCGTGCTCGCGAAGCTCGGCGAACTGGGCCTCGTGTTTTTGATGTTTCAGACGGGCGCGCATATCGCCGGCGATTTGCGTAAGTCGAACTCGACCGCGTGGGCGCCGATCGGTATCGCCGCCCTGGGTATGGCCTTTCCGTTTGCGATGGGCTGTGGGCTCGCCTACTTCGGCGATACGGCGTTCGCGGCGCCGAACGTGCCGCGTCTGGCCTCGGTGCTGTTCTGCGGCATCGCGCTGTCGGTTTCGGCGCTGCCCGTCATGGCCCGCATCGTGGCGGAAGCGGGCATCGCCGAGCACCCGTGCGCGAGAGTGGCAATCATCGCGGCCACGATTACCGATGCGGCGGGTTGGTTCATGCTGGCCAGTGTGGGCGCGATCGCCACGTCGGGGTTCTCCGCCTCTCCGGCGGTGCGCAGCCTGTTGCTGTTGGCCGCCTTCTTCGGCGCCTCGCTGACGATCGTCCGTTTCGCCGTGCATGCGCTGCTCGATACGGCCAAGCGATGGAGCGGGAATTCGGCGATGCTCGTTTGCGCGCTGTGTTATGTGCTGCTTTCGGCGTGGGGGGCGACGGCACTCGGTTTTCATAGCGCATTCGGCGCGCTGATCGCGGCAGTCAACATGGCGGGGCGGCGTGATTTGCTGAGGGTTTGGCAGCGCACGTTTTCGGGGCTCGCGGAGCTTGTCCTGACTCCCCTGTTTTTCGTCAGCGCGGGGCTCCAAGCATCGGCTTCGGCGTTGAATTCGGCGGTGCTCTGGGGATGGTTGGTGTTGTTTCTGGTGGCCGGCATTGGGGGCAAGTTCGGCGGATGCTATCTCGGGGCGCGGCTATGTCGTATCGACCCTATGCAGGCGCGCGTGATCGGCGTACTGATGAACACCCGCGGCACGGTCGAACTGATGGTGCTCAGCATCGGGTTGCAACTGCAATTGATTTCGGCCTCGATCTACACGATCTTGCTCGTGGCGACGTTGGCGATGACGGCGGCGAGCGCGCAACTCACTCATAAATGGGCGCGAGGCGAGCGAGGTGCGGCTCGGCAAACGATGGCGGTCAACACCGGATAACGTCATTGCCGCCGGAGCGATTCCTATTCACAGAGCGATTCCTATTCATTTAGGAGAACGAATCAATGGAAGTCGTCAACGAATCGCGCGTACCTATTGCAAGCCTGTCCACGCACAGCGTGCGCACACCGTGGTGGCCCGTGGCGCTCTCTGAGCAGGTTGGCGGGAAGACTCCGCTCGGTGTCGTCTGTAACGGCGAGTGCGCCGTGCTCTACCGAGACCCTGCCGGTCAGGTGCGTGCCCTCGAAGACCGCTGCCGCCATCGGCGAGCGCCGCTGTCGCTCGGCCGGATCACCGCGAATGGCGAACTGCAGTGCGGGTACCACGGCTGGACCTACGACGGCGCATCGGGAATGTGTACCGCGATTCCGAACCTTTCCGCCGATGAACGCGTGCCCGCCCATTACGCCGTTCAATCGTATCGCGTTGTCGAATGCGGCGGTTTCGTCTTCATTCGGAAGGCGGGGACGGATGAGAACGCGCCGCTCGATGTTTCACCACCCAGATTGGACGTGGGGCGGCGTTTTCAAGGCAGCGTGACGGTCGGTATGGCGTACGACGACTACCTGGCCGCGTTGGCCGACGGGCCTCATTTGTTGATGCGCATCGCGCTCGTGCGCATCACGAATTACGTCTGCGCCGATCCGGCCGCGCGAGAGGGGCGCGTCACGATGGAACGCGGCGTGGTATGGGCCGCACGGCGGCGCAATCATCGCTTCGTGACCGATTACCCATGGACGCTCAGGCTTGCATGCGAAGGCAACGGGACGACTGTCTCGGTCGAACTGCTCACGCGAGATGAAGCGCCCGCGATCGTCGCGACCGTGGGGATTGCGCCCGCGGCGCGTGGTGCGACGGCCGTTCATTGGCGCGGCGCCGTGTCGGCGAGCGCACGGGGAGGGGGCGCCGCCTTGCTGCGCGCGTGGGCGGGTGCGCGGCGTTCGCCTTTCCGGATGCTGTCCTACGTGGACGGCCATGCGCTCGCGCGGCTCGAGCGTCTTTACTCGGATCAATGGCTTCGGCATTGGCAAAGCGTGACAACGGTGGCGGCCGCCGAGCCGGTTCGTGCGCTTCGCAAGGGGACGATCGATGGCGAATACAGCGTTTGACGAAGGGGCGACCGGGCAGCGTGCCCTCGAGCGCGATTGGATGCCGAACCGGTTCGTTTTGCGCGATGCGTGGCAGCCGATCGCGCACGTACGCGATGTCGGCGAAAACGTCGTGTGCCGGCACGTCCATTCCGAGCCTTGCTACCTGTGGAGGGCGAAAGGGCACTTGCATGCGTGCCGGCGCCACCCCGATCGGGCTGGGATACGGCGTGGATCGCCCGATTGCGCGAGCGCGCCCGCGATCGAAAACGACTATCCGGTGCTCGAACGCTACGGGTACGTGTGGGTATGGTTCGGCGATCCGCCCCGCGCCCACGCGTCGCTCGTTCCCGACGTGCCGTACCTGCCGCTCGATGGGAATTTGCCGGCGTATATGCACGGCACCGTGCGCTTCGACTGCTGTTCAGGCCTACTGATCGAGAATCTGCTCGACCTGACGCATGCGGACTTCCTGCATGCGGGGGTGCTCGGCGACGAGCATGCCGACGAAGATCGGATCGAGGTGATCTACACCTCGGAAACGGTCACGATGATACGCAACTGCGTCAACAAATCGGTTGCGCCGATCATGCGCTGGTTCGGCGGCGTCCGAGCGAAGTATCAGGATGTGAGGGCGGTGATTCACGTTCATGTCCGCAGCTCGGTCGCGCTTGCCTACGGCCGCTACTCGCCCGGTATCGATTTGCAGTTGTTTCATCCGTGCATCCCAGAGTCGCGCGACCGGTGCCGGCTCAATTTCACGCTGAACTCGCGTTCGGTGTCGTTTCCGCTGCGCTATTTGATGCCGCTGACGCCGTACGTCGTCGGGCCGCAAGACAACGTCATGGTGGGGCCTCAAAGCGGCCGGTACGCCCAACCTTCGTCACGACTCGATCTGTTCTCGCGGTTCGACAGCGCCGGCGCGCGCTATCGACACCTCGTGCAGCGGATCGCCCAGCGACAACGAGCGGGCGATTTCGCGTATGCGGCCGACGCGCAGCCGGGCCGCGACGTACGCGAATTGTTGGGTATGCGGGGCTAGCAACCGCCCCTGCGATCTCCTTTGAGATTCAAATCCTATGAGAAGAGGGTTATGAGCAAACCGATCAAGAATATCGTCATCGTGGGCGGCGGCACGGCGGGCTGGATGTCCGCCTCGTACCTCGTCAGGGCGCTCGAACAGCAGGCGAACATCACGCTCATCGAGTCCGCGGCGATTCCGCGGATAGGCGTGGGCGAGGCCACCATCCCGAGTTTGCAGAAGGTGTTCTTCGACTTCCTCGGGATACCGGAGCGCGAGTGGATGCCCCACGTGAACGGCGCGTTCAAGGCCGCCATCAAGTTCGTGAACTGGAGGAAAGCGCCCGACGGCTCGCGCGACGATCATTTCTACCATTTGTTCGGCAACGTGCCGAACTGCGACGGCGTGCCGCTGACCCACTACTGGCTGCGCAAGCGCGAACACGGCTTCAAGCAGCCGATGGAGTACGCCTGCTACCCGCAGCCCGATGCGCTGGACCGCAACCTCGCCCCGTGCCTGCCCGACGGCACCCGCCAGATGTCCCACGCGTGGCACTTCGATGCGCACCTGGTGGCCGACTTCTTGAAGCGCTGGGCCACCGAACGCGGAGTGACCCGCGTCGTCGACGAGGTCGTGCAGGTTCACCTCGACGACCGCGGCTTCATCTCCAGTCTGTCCACCAAGGAGGGGCGGACGCTGGAGGCGGACCTGTTCATCGATTGCTCCGGCATGCGGGGGCTGTTGATCAATCAGGCGCTGAAGGAGCCCTTCATCGACATGTCCGACTACCTGCTGTGCGATAGCGCGGTTGCCAGCGCCGTGCCCAACGACGATGCGCACGTCGGGGTCGAGCCGTACACCTCGTCGATCGCCATGAACTCGGGGTGGACCTGGAAGATTCCGATGCTCGGCAGGTTCGGCAGCGGCTACGTCTTTTCGAGCAAGTTCACCTCGCGCGACCAGGCCACGGCGGACTTCCTCGACCTCTGGGGCCTCTCCGACAAGCAGCCGCTCAACCAGATCAAGTTCCGGGTCGGGCGCAATGGGCGGGCATGGGTCAACAACTGCGTTGCTATCGGGCTGTCGTCGTGCTTTTTGGAGCCGCTGGAATCGACGGGAATCTACTTCATCTATGCGGCGCTTTACCAACTCGTCAAACACTTTCCCGATACCTCGTTCGATGCTCGGTTGACCGACGCGTTCAACGCCGAGATCGTCCACATGTTCGACGACTGCCGGGATTTCGTGCAGGCGCACTATTTCATGACGCCGCGCGAAGACACGCCGTTCTGGCGCGCGAACCGGCACGACCTGCGGCTCTCGGACGCGATCAAGGAGAAGGTGGAGCGCTACAAGGCGGGGCTGCCGCTGACCACCACGTCGTTCGACGATTCCACCTACTACGAGACCTTCGACTACGAGTTCAAGAACTTCTGGTTGAACGGGAACTACTACTGCATCTTCGCCGGCTTGGGCATGCTGCCCGACCGGTCGCTACCGCTCTTGCGGCACCGGCCGGAATCGATCGATAAGGCCGAGGCGATGTTCGCCCGTATCCGGCGCGAGGCCGAGCGTCTGCGCACGAGCTTGCCGACGAACTACGATTACCTGCGTTCGCTGCGTGACGGCGGCGCGGGGCTCGCTCGCAATCAGCCGGGGCCGACGCTCGCCGCGCCGGAAATCCTGTAGTGGAGCGCACTCTTGACCGGGTAGGCGTATTCGCGGCCACGCACGCCGAGGTGGCGGCCTGCGATCCGCTGCGAGCGCGCGCGTTCGTTCTGCGGCTGCCGGGCCTGAACCGTAAAAAGGACGTGCCCGGCATCGTCGGCCTGTTGCGAGAGGTCCTCCCGGCGCGCGGCGTGCCCTCCGGCTGGGGCTTCGTCGAAGCCGCCGCCGCGATGCGGGACATCGGGTTCTTCCTCGGGTCGCTCAAGCGGCACGGATACGAGCCCGCGGACGTGGTGCCAGGGCTCGAGCCGGTGCTGCTCGACTTGGCGCGTGCGACCGACCTGCCGCCGCGCGAGACGCTCTTGCACGTGACGGTCTGGAATCCCGCGGCGGCCGACGCCCAGCGCAGCTACACGGGGCTTCCCGACGAAGCGCACTTGCTCGAGAGCGTGCGCATCTCGATGGCGGCCCTCGAGGCGGCTATCGCGCTGACGGTCGATCTGACCGACGTGCCCCTGCGCTCGCCCGCGTACGCGCAAGGGTGCGACGAGCTAGCGGCCTATCTCCACAAGATGGTCGAGTCGATCGTCTACGCCTACCGCTTCATCTCGGTGCAGGTCTTCTACGACGAGCTTCGCCCCTTCTACGAGCCGATTCGAGTCGGGGGGCAGAGTTATCTCGGCCCCGGTGCCGTCGAAATGCCCCTGTTCGTACTGGAGCACGTCCTGTGGGGCTCGCAATCGGACCACCAGGATTATCGGGAATTCAAGGAGACGTACTTGCCCTATGTGCTTCCGGAGTTCAGGGCCGTCTACGCTCGGTTCGCCGGGGAGCCTGCGCTCGTCGACCGTGCGCTCGCCGAGGCGCAAGCGGCCGATGCCCGGAGCGGACCCGTTTTGGCCGGGCTGGCGGCCCTCGACCGGGTCTTCGACGTTTTGCTGCGCTTCCGGGCGCCTCACCTCAAATTGGCCGAGCGAGCGTACGAAGCCGGGCGAAGCGGTCCCGCCATCGGCAGCGGGGGGTACGCGCCCAGCATGCTCGGCGATCTACTCGCGCTCACGCGTGCCGCGCGGTCTCGCTTGCGTGCCGCGCTCGACGGGCCTTGAGGCTCGACGCGCGCGGCGACCTGTTCGATCTCACAAGGAGAATTTGCCCCATGACACAACAGAGCCCCGCGAACGGGCACGATAGCAACCACTTCGATGTGATCATCCTCGGCTCGGGCATGTCCGGTACGCAGATGGGGGCGATCCTGGCCAGACAACAGTTCCGGGTGCTGATCATCGAGGAGTCGTCGCACCCGCGATTCACGATCGGCGAATCGTCGATCCCCGAGACGTCTCTGATGAACCGCATCATCGCGGATCGCTACGACATTCCGGAGCTCGATCACATCACCTCGTTCTACGCGACGCAGCGTTACGTCGCGTCGAGCACGGGCATCAAGCGCAACTTCGGCTTCGTGTTCCACAAGCCCGGTCAGGAGCACGATCCGAAGGAGTTCACGCAGTGCGTCATTCCCGAGCTGCCGTGGGGGCCGGAGAGCCATTATTTCCGGCAAGACGTCGATGCCTACCTGTTGCAAGCGGCCATTAAATACGGCTGCACGGTTCGCCAGAAGACGAGCGTGACCGAATACCACGCCGGCCAAGACGGCGTCGCGGTGACCACGGCTCAGGGCGATCGTTACACCGGCCGGTACATGATCGACTGCGGAGGACCTCGCGCGCCGCTCGCAACCAAGTTCAAGCTGCGCGAAGAGCCGTGCCGCTTCAAGACGCACTCGCGCAGCCTCTACACGCACATGCTCGGGGTCAAGCCGTTCGACGACATCTTCAAGGTCAAAGGGCAGCGCTGGCGCTGGCACGAGGGGACGTTGCACCACATGTTCGAGGGCGGTTGGCTCTGGGTGATTCCGTTCAACAATCATCCTCGATCGACCAACAACCTGGTGAGCGTCGGCCTGCAGCTCGACCCGCGTGTCTACCCGAAAACGGACATCTCCGCGCAGCAGGAATTCGACGAGTTCCTCGCGCGGTTCCCGAGCATCGCGGCGCAGTTCGAGGACGCCATCCCGGTGCGCGACTGGGTCAAGACTGACCGCCTGCAATTCTCGTCGAAGACCTGCGTCGGCGACCGCTATTGCTTGATGCTGCACGCGAACGGATTCATCGACCCGCTCTTCTCCCGGGGGCTCGAGAACACCGCGGTGACGATCCACGCGCTCGCGGCTCGTCTGATCAAGGCGCTGCGCGACGACGACTTCTCCCCCGAGCGCTTCGAGTACATCGAGCGCTTGCAGCAAAAGCTGTTGGACCACAACGACGACTTCGTCAGTTGCTGCTACACGGCGTTCTCGGACTTCCGCCTATGGGACGCGTTCCATAGGCTGTGGGCGGTCGGCACGATCCTCGGGCAGTTCCGGCTCGTGCAAGCCCACGCGAGGTTCCGCGCGTCGCGTGACGAGGGCGATCTCGATCACCTCGACGACGATCCCCCGTACCTCGGGTACTTGTGCGCGGACATGGAGGGGTACTACCAGTTGTTCAACGATGCCAAAGCCGAGGTCGAGGCCGTGAGTGCCGGGCGCAAGCCGGCCGAGGAGGCCGCGGCGCGGATTCATGCGCTCATCGACGAACGGGAGTTCGCCAGGCCGATGTTCGGCTTCGGGTACTGCATCAACGGGACCAAGCCGCAACTCAACAACTCGAAGTACAGCCTCATGCCGGCGATGAAGCTGCTGCACTGGACGCAAACCAGTGCGCCGGCAGAGGTGAAAAAGTATTTCGACTACAACCCGATGTTCGCGCTGCTCAGAGCGTACGTCACGACGCGCATCGGCTTGGCGCTGAAGTAGCCGGCCCACCAAGGAACAAAAACGATGGACGACGTTCAATTCGATCAAGTGGCCGCCAAGGAGCATTCCCCGGGGGCGTACGACCCGACCACGCGCTTGGCCGCGAGCTGGTACGTCGCGATGCGCTCGGACGACCTCAAGGACAAGCCGACGGAGTTGACGCTGTTCGGCCGTCCGTGCGTGGCGTGGCGCGGCGCGACGGGGCGGGTCGTCGTAATGGACCGCTACTGCTCGCACCTCGGCGCGAACCTGGCCGACGGGCGGGTCAAGGACGGATGCATCCAATGCCCGTTTCATCACTGGCGGTACGACGAGCACGGCCAGTGCGTTCACATCCCGGGCCACAGTCCGGCGGTGCGCCGGCTGGAGCCCGTCCCGCGCGCGGCGCGCCAGCCGACGTTGGTCACCGCCGAGCGATACGGCTATGTGTGGGTCTGGTACGGCTCCCCGCAGCCGCTGCACCCGCTGCCTGAAATCGCCGCGGCCGACGTCGACAACGACGACTTCATGCACCTGCACATCGCGTTCGAGACGACGACGGCGGTCTTGCGGATCGTCGAAAACTTTTACGACGCGCAGCACGCGAACCCCGTTCACGAGCTTCCGATCTCGGCCTTCGAACTCAAGCTATTCGACGATTGGCGCCCATGGCCGGAACTCGAGCCGCTGGCCCGGGCGGGCGCGTGGTTCGGTGCCGGGATCGACTTCACCGTGGACCGGTACTTCGGGCCGATGGGGATGGTCTCGCGCGCGCTGGGCTTGAGTATGTCGCAGATGAACCTGCACTTCGACGGCTACCCCGGCGGGTGTGTCATGACCGTCGCTCTGGACGGGGACGCGAAATACAAGCTGCTCCAGTGCGTGACGCCGGTGAGCGACGGCAAGAACGTCATGCACATGCTCATCTCGATCAAGAAGGCGGGCGGCCCTTTGCGCCGTGCGATCGACTTCGTGCTGTTCGGGTTGCAGACCCGGCAGGCCGCGGGGTACGACGTCAAGATCTGGAACGGGATGAAGGCCGACGGCGGCGGCGCGTACAGCAGGTACGACAAACTCGTGCTGAAGTACCGCGCGTTCTACCGCGGCTGGGTCGACTGCGTCAACGAAGCGGCCGCTCGGCCGCACCGCCGCGAATGAGGGCGAGGTGTGAGCCGCCGCGGGAATCGTGGAGGCTGGGTTCGTCGGGATAGAGTGGCCTACGCGATCGGTGATAGGATCGATGCGCTTTTTTAGGCACCGCTTCTTATTGCGATCGCTATCTTGACGACAAGTTATTTGCTCAACGCGCCGTCCACGTCACGGCATCGCGTCATCGCTGCCGTCCTCGGTCTCGTTCTCGTGCTCGGCGCCATCTTCGTATGGCCGCTGGCCGGTAGGCAAGCAGCCGTCGTTCAGGCGTTCTTACCGATGTTCGGCATGGCTGTTTTCTTGACCGAAAGCCTGACGGCCCATCTGCTCTACACGCAGTACTCGGTATCGGGGCGTCCGGTCTACGCGGCTTTGAGCGGCGCGTACTTGTTCGCGGCCATCTCCGTCGCGGTCCAGATGCTCGCGTTTCCCGGCGTCTTTTCCCCTACGGGATTGCTAGGGGCGGGCGCTCAATCGGCCGTATGGATTTGGGTATGTTGGCACGGCGGTTTTCCAACGCTCGTTGCGGCTTCGTTGGCGCTTCGCCGTGTGTTTCCGCGCGGGTCGCAGCGCAAAGTATATAAACGTCTCATTGGCGCCTCGCTGATGGGAGGCGCCGCGCTCATCGCTGCCGCCGCTTCGTACCTCAGTATCGAACACGTGACGTGGCTGCCGGACCTGATCGCCGGAAGCTCGTATCGGGCGTTGGCCGATAACCCCATTGCCGTGGCCGTCGTGTGTATCAATGCCGGTACCTTCGCCGGCATCGTGGCGACGACGCGCCTGCGCACGATGCTCGAACTCTGGCTGGCGATCGCTCTGCTGGCCGGCTCGGTGGACGCCGTGCTGACAATCCATGCCGGGGCGCGTTACAGCGTGGGCTGGTATGCCGCGCGGATCGCGGCCGTGTGCGCGTCGAGCGCCGTGCTCGGCATGTTGCTGCGCGAGATCAGTCATCTCTACCGAAACTTGCATCGCGCGCACGAATCGTTGATCCAATCGTCGTTGCGCGACGGGTTGACGAAAACTTTCAACCGCCAATACTTCGACACGCAGTATCCCGAACTGCTTGGCGTATCGGCCAATGCGGGGCAGCCGCTTTCGCTGTTGATGATCGACATCGACTATTTCAAGCAATACAACGACAACTTTGGGCATCGCGCCGGCGACGATTGCTTGCAAGCCGTGGCGGCGGCGCTGCAAGGCGGGCTCAGGCGGCCTTGGGACTTCGTCGCGCGCTTCGGTGGCGAGGAGTTCGTTGTGGTGTTGCCGAACTGCGATTCGGCTGCGGCAAGCGGTATCGCGGAGTCGTTGCGCCGCACCGTGGAAACGCTCGATATCTCAGCGCCGCACTCGCCCGCGGGGCGAGTGACGATCTCGATCGGCGCGGCCACTTCGACGGCGCAAATGCCCGCAGCGCCGGGCGACTTGGTGGAGCAAGCCGATCGCGGGCTCTATCGCGCGAAGCGCGCCGGCAGAAATCGTGTCGAGGTATGCGCGGCGTAAGGATGGCGTGCCCGCGGGGGTTCGCTCGCACACGAATGAGAACGCTTTACTGCTGCGGAAACAGCACCTCCAGCGGATAGTGCGTTTTAACAAAAGGCGATTTGATGATGACGTAGCTGAAATACTTTTCGATGCCGATATCACGTTCGAGCAAGCCTTCGATCACGCTTTGATAGTGGCTGACGCTGCGGGTCACGAACTTGAGCAGATAGTCGTATCCGCCGCTGGCCAGATGGCATTCGATGATTTCATCGACGTCTTTGATCGCGGCCACGAAGCGGATGAAATCCTCACGGCGGTGATCGGCGAGCGTGACTTCCGTGAAGACGATTTGAACGTCGCCTAGTTTCTCGAGTTGAATCTGCGCGCCGTAGCCGACGATATAGCCGGCCTTCTCCAGGCGCTTGACTCGAATCAAACAGGGGCTCGGCGATAAGCCGACGGCATCGGCGAGTTCGACGTTCGTGATCCGTCCACGCCTTTGAAGTTGCGAAAGGATCCGTAGATCGATCCGGTCAAGCTTGCAATCTCCGCTCATCGTTTTGTCGCCCGAGTCGTGCCGCTAACGAGCGGTTACTTTAGCACGCGATCGCGCGTGTCTTACGATCGAGCGCGGCCCGCAAGCGTTCGAAGAACGCGTTATCGATCGAATGTGGGCAGCGTCGAGAAGGGCACGTGGTTGCGGTGGCCCTGATTGCACCGGGCGGTTTCTGCTATTGTCTGGAGTGATCGAGAAAGCGGACCTTGCGCCGCGTTGAACGGAGTCGTTTGCTTTGGATAGCACATCGCGTAATCAAGATCGTGTCGATCTTGAGCAGTTGATTGGACATCTGTTGGAGATGGATGTCGAACGGCGCAAGGTCGTTGCGATCGCCGGTGCGCCGGGCTCGGGTAAAAGTACGTTTGTCGAAACGCTGCGCGATGGTCTCAATCGGGACCGGCCCGGCTTCGCTTGCGTGCTCGCGATGGACGGCTATCACTTCGACGATTGGGTGTTGGAGGCGCGCGGCGATCGGGCCCGCAAAGGCGCGCCGCATACGTTCGACGTGGGCGGGCTCGAGTCGATGCTCGAGCGGCTGAGTGCCGATAGCGGCAAGGACATCGCCGTTCCCATCTTCGATCGGTCGCTGGAGATCGCGCGCGCGGGTGCGCGGATCGTTCCCGCCTCGGCACGGCTCATATTGGTCGAGGGCAATTATCTATTGCTCGACGATCCGGCCTGGGCGCCGCTGCGCCGATTCTTCGACGTCACCGTCATGCTCGAGGTGCCGCGCGACGTGTTGGTCGAGCGTTTAGCGGCACGTTGGCGCGGGTACGGGATGGACGAGGCCGCGGTGCGCGAGAAGCTGGACGGAAACGATCTGCTGAACGCCGATCTCGTGCTCTCGCGAAGCGTGGCAGCGCGGTATGTTGTGACGAATTGCTAAGCGGCCGCACATCAAGCGTCTTTCGCCTGCGATTCGCGAGCATGCCTTAAAAACGCGCGCACTGCCGCCGAGCGCTCATGCTTGCGGTATAAAAGCGCGATTTCTGACGGAACCGGTTTGCCCGCGAGAGGGCGATAGACGACGCCCGGTAGCGCGACACAATGGCAAAGCGTACCCGGCACCACGGCTACGCAATTGCCGAGCGATACGCTCGCCAACACGGCGACCAAAGGGCCGGGACGCGAATCGATGAGCGGCGCAAAGCGTCCGCGCCTCGCCACCTCCAAGGTGCCGAACTCTTGCTCCGGCACGGCAAAGCGAGCGCCGCGCAACTGGTGCGCGGCGATTGCTCCCAACGTCGTGAGCGCCGAGTCCTCCGGGAGCGCGATGACGAATTCGTCCCGATGCACGCGCAGGGCCTGTAAGTCTTCCGGATATGACATCGGGGGCCTCACATACGCTACGTCGAGCTCGCCTTCGACCACGCGAGCCGGAATCTCACTCATCGGAACCTCCAACAGCGCTACCTCGATGCGCGGATGCAGTTGGCGGAATTTCGCGACCGTGCCGCGCATGACATCGGCGAACGCGGCGGAAGCGACATATCCGATCCGGATTCGTCCCAACTGTCCGCGTTCGGCGAGCAGCCCCAACTCGTGCGCTCGCTCGAGTTGTGCCAGCACCGCGGCCGCCTGCGGAATATAGGCTTCGCCTGCTGCGGTCAGCGAGACAGCGCGGCGCGTCCGATGAAACAACCGAAACCCGAGCAAGCGTTCGGCGTCTTGGATTTGCTTCGTCAAAGAGGGAGGCGGAAGCCCGAGTTCATCCGCCGCACGGGCGAAATGCAAGTGGCGGGCAACCGCGAGGATGCAGCGAAGATGACGCAATTCAAGTGTCATTTTGTTCATCCGATAATGAATCAATGTGATGTTTCGTGCTATCGATTCTAAACAGTAACGGCGCTAGCATTCGATCCGACTATGAAGTCGAGGAAGAGGCGAAATGTCGATCGATAGCGATGTGGTTCAAGAAACGATAGAAGCGCAGGCGCATGACCCGGCGGCCGGGGCCACGGCTCGTGCGACGGTGCAACCGGTTACGCCTGCTCTTCGAAAGGGCTTCCTGCTGGCCACCGCGTGCGCGACATGCGGGCTGATTTCGCTCGATACGAACATCGTCGCCGTTTCATTGCCGTCGATCGCACGGTCGCTGCACGCGGGATTCGCGGATCTCGAGTGGGTGGTCAGCGCCTACATGGTCTCGTTCGCATCGTGCCTGTTGCCGATGGGAGGGATCGCCGACCGCTACGGGCGCAAAAAGCTGATGATGTTCGGGTTATGCCTGTTCTCGCTTGCCTCGCTCGGTTGCGGCCTGGCCCCGAGCGTCGCCGTTTTGAACATTTCGCGTGCGGTAAAGGGAATCGGGGCATCGATGCTACTGACCGCTGCGCTAGCCGTGATTGCCAACGCGTTTCCGGGGCCGCTCGAGCGTGCGCGGGCATGGGCGATTTGGGGCATGGCCATGGGCATCACGACCACCGTCGCGCCGCTCGTCGGAGGCGTAATCACGCAATGGGCCGGTTGGCGCTGGATCTTTTTGCTCAATCTGCCCGTGTGCGCCGTGTTGATGATGTGCACGGCCCGCGCGGTGCCGGAGTCGCGGAACCCACACGCACTGCGCACGGACTTCGCCGGTAGCGTGCTGTTCGGCACCGGACTCGCGTTCGGCATCTGGGCGCTTATCGGCGCGCAGGACGCCGGATGGCAGAGCGCGGCAACCGCGTCGCGCTTCGCGATGTGCGTGCTGTTGATCGGGGCATTCGTCAAGGTCGAGAGACGACTGGCTCACGCGGTGATCGACTTATCGCTATTCATGAGGGCGCGCTTCGTTGCGGCCGTGCTGGGAATGTTCGGTTACGCGGCCTGCGCGCAGGTGATGATGACGTTCTTGCCGCTGTACTTGCAAAATGCGTTTCAATGGGCGCCGACGCGCGCGGGGTTCGGGATGTTGCCGTTCGCCGTTTCGATGATCGTCGGCCCATTTCTCGGTGCGCGGCTTGGGCGGCAGTTGAGCGGACCCACTTCGACGCTTTCTCTGGGGTTGGGGCTCGTCGGCATCGGTAACCTGCTGACGGCTGCTGTTGCGCCGTCCGCACAATACCCTTACGTGGCCCTTGCCATGATCGTCACGGGCTTGGGGGCGGGCGTGTTGAATGGCGATACGCAAAAAGCCATCATGGCGTGCGTTCCGCCGAACCGTACCGGCATGGCATCGGGCATCAGTACGACAACCCGCTTTACGGCGATCGTTACGTCGGTCGGCGTGCTCGGTGCCGTACTGGCTTCGCGGACGCGCGTTTCAATCGATAGCGCGATGCATTGCCAAAAGGCTGGCGATGCGTGTGTGGATGCGCGATTTATGTCCGACTTGCTGGCGGGCGATTTGAGCCATGCGTTTTCTCGGCTCGCCCCCGATTTACAGCGGGCGCTGGCGCCGATCGCGCGGGCCGGATTTGCTAGCGGATTCGCTTCGGCGTTGACGGTCGCCGGCTTTCTGGCGCTGGCGATCGCAATTGCGATTCGGCTGCTCGGCGGGGGACGCATGTCAGCGGCGATCCGCTAAAAGCCGTGGCCGCCAAATAATCATGTTGAAGTGCGTATGGGTATACTCGCTTCGATCTCCGGCGGAGCCGATCTCAGAGAATGCGTTTCGTTCCCGGAATGCGAAGAATCGCGCCCGCGATCAAGTAACACACGACGCAGCTTAGCGAACCGGTCACCGCGAACTTGATCAATTGATCGACATGCACGTCTTTCCATAGCAGCGCGATCCCTACCAGGACCGGAGGATGCACGATATAAATCGTGTAGGCCCGCTTCGTTAGACGTTGACCGAAGGCGTGCAGCTTCGTGTATCTGCGTTGAAAGTGTTGGAGCAGAAACATGATGACGCCCCACGCGACGAACGGCTCCCATAGCGCGTAGACGGCCTCGGTCCAAACGCGATGCCATCTCGTTGGGAGCCCAGGGATGAAGTAAGCGAGCGGTAGAAGCGGCATCGTCAGCAGAGCGATGCGCCACCAAAGTGTCGTTTCCTTTTCAGGCAGGCACTCCAGCAATCGGGAATTCGCAGCAACGAATCCAGCAGCGAAAAGAACGACATAGCTGGCGAAGTATCCGAGTTGAAGCCCCCAAACGTTCACGCCGACCGGCCATTTGATTCTCAGAAGCAATGCTGCGCCGCCCGTGACCAACGCGGCTCCAGCCAGCATTGAATTGGTTGGGAATGACATTGCATGCAGCGTAAATCGCCAATCGCGGCGACGCCAAAGGCCGAAGGCGAGGCCGACAGTCAGCAGCGTAGTGAAAATCAGCAACGCTTGAGCGAACCACATCGGTCCGGAGTCGAATGTTCCCCCAATGAGCAGCTCTTTGAACGTCGCACCGAACGAAGCCCCGCCGCGCGTTCGCTCCAATGCAATCGTGGCGGGTCCGAGGACCCATCCGTAAAACAGCAGCGGTAGTCCTAGTCTTGCGAAGCGCTCCGCGAGAAAGCGAACGGGGCCCTTCGCGGCGAGCGACGGCAATGTGTAATAGCCCGCCAAGAGAAAGAACAAGCCCATGAAAAAGGCCTGGTTGACCGTGCAAAACAGGATGAGAGCGATGGACTCGACAGTCCGAGCGGGCGCGATTTCGTGGTAATACCAACCCCCGATTGCGCCATAGGTGATGGCGCAATGGTGAAACACCACTAGGAGCGTGGTGAACGCGCGCAATGCGTCCAGGCCGGCGTTTCGGCCGTCCCGACCGAACGCGGGCACGGAGCTGTCGATGCGATGCGCGAGGTCATTCTCCGTTATCGTCACTTCACCTCTCCATGGCGCGAGGGGCGCGATACCCTCTACGCGTACTTATCGCCCACCGTGCTGTGAATGGGGTAGGTATCGTAGACGATCGTCATCTTGGCGATCGCGCCGTCTTCATCGAATTCGAACACATCCACGCACTCGAAACGCACCGCACTGCCATTCTTGATGGCCCCCGTCGTAGACGAAGTTCGATGCAACCCGGGCAAGGCACGTGAATCGCATGGTTCCCACATTGTGCCTGATCGCCTCTCGACGCCGGCATTCATCCGCTGGTCTGTGCCGCCGCTAAAGTTTTACATGGATTTGCCGTTGACCAGGGCGTGCTGGTGCGATGTCGAGAGAGCGACGCCCAGCCGATCCTCCAATGAACAAGAAACGGACACATGGCGCAACGTAGTCGGTACCGGGTTCCCCTCGTTTTAGGCGTCTTCGTTTTACTTACGGCACTACCGCGGATCGCGCTGTCATCGGGTGAGAACATCGACGAACCCGAGGCACCGATGAACGAGCGCATCATCCGTGTGCCGGTTCAGGCGTCACCGCCGATCAGTCTGGAGGTGACGGTCTATATGCCGGCTCACTCCGCGGGCGGCGGATTTTTCCCGCTCGCACTGATCAATCACGGGGCGTCGCACGATCCCGCCAACGCACCGCGCGTGGGCGACCCATTCATTCCGTGGTATTTCCTGTCGCGAGGTTATGCCGTCGCCATGCCGATGATGCGTGGCTATGCGCACTCCTATGGCCATACGATGTCGCACGGGTGCGACGTGCTCGCCATCGGCGGCGACGCCGCTAAAGATATCCGTAAAGCCCTCGACGCCGTGAAAGATCTGCCGGGCATCGATACGACCAAGATCGTCGTGGCGGGCAAAAGCATGGGCGGATGGAACACGCTGGTGTTCGGCGCGAGCAACCCTCCCGATGTAAAAGGCTTGCTCAATTTCGCGGGCGGCGTCAAAGAATCCGATTGCAAGCAGCCCGACGCGAGCCTCATTTCGGCCGCCGCCGAATTGGGCGCGCACACGCGACTCCCATCGATTTGGTTCTACGGGGATAACGACAAGATTTTCCCGGTGTCCACGTGGCGCGGTATGTACGATCGCTATACGGGCGGGGGAGCGCGAGCCGAATTGGTCGATTACGGGCCATTCCAGCAAGACGCTCACGCGATGACGGCTTCCGGAGCGGGCCTTCCGCTCTGGGTCGCCAAAGCCGACGCGTTTTTGGCGAGCATCGGCATGCCGAGCGGGCAAGTCGATACGGAATATCTGCCTCGTCCCGAGCCGAAGCCTAGTGGATATGCAACGATCGGCAATGCGAACGCGGTGCCGTACCTCAACGACGCGCAAAAAGCCGGACTGTACGCCACCTATCTAAGCGCGCCGGCGCCTAAAGCGCTGGCGATCGGCAGTACCGATGGCGCGTGGGTTTCCGGTAGTTTCGATCCGGCGCGCGGCGCGATGCGGCAATGTTGGTCGCGCTCGAAGTATTGCCAACTCTATGCGGTCGACGACACCGTCGTATGGCCGCGCCAGGACTCGGCTCCGCCTCCCACACACTTTGCGCCGCTCCAGGACGTCAAAGCCGTCCCGTATCTGCGCGCCGACGGACGTCATGCCTACACGCGATATCTCGCGGGGCACCGGCCGCGCGCGTTCGCGATTGCGCCGGACGGCGCATGGGGCGCGGCGTCCGGCATCGATCCGATCGACGACGCCTTGGCGCGGTGCGCGAACGGACACACCGGTTGCCGCCTTTATTCCGTCGATGGCGACGTGGTCTGGGCGGCGAAGTAGCCTGGCGCGTTGCCGATGCATGTCGCATCGGTGAGCGCGGGCTGCCGCCGGGATATCATATCCACCCATCTCCACCGTAAGCCGTCGCCTCATGACTCAACCTCTGCGTGAGCTCACTCCCCTCGAAGCCCGTGTCCTTGGCGTGCTCGTTGAAAAGCAGCACACGGTTCCCGATACCTACCCGTTGTCGCTGAACGCGCTGACGGCGGGCTGCAATCAGAAAACGGCGCGCTCGCCGGTCATGAGCGTGACGGAGCCCGACGTACAAAGCGCAATCGACGGCCTGAAGCGTTTGAGTCTTGTCATGGAGGCCAGCAGCAGCCGCGTGACGCGCTTCGAGCACAACATGAATCGCGTGTTGGGCATTCCGAGCCAATCCGCCGCGCTGCTGACGGTGCTGCTGTTGAGAGGCCCGCAAACGGCCGCCGAATTGCGGATGAATGCCGCCCGTTTGCACGGGTTCGCCGATAACTCGTCGGTCGAGGCCTTCCTCGACGAACTCGCCGCGCGCACGCCCGCGCTGGTGGTCAAGCTGCCTTGTGCGCCGGGGGAACGCGAAAATCGCTGGACGCATTTGATGTGCGGCGAGGTCGACATCGAAGCGCTGACGATTGCGCGGGAATCGGGGCAAGAGTCGATCGCGCCGGCCGAACTCGAGGCGTTGAAAGCGGAGCAAAAACGGTTGGCCGCCGAAGTGGTGCAACTGCGGGCGCTCGTGGAACGAATGGCCGCAGAGCTTGGAATGCCGACGGATGGACCCGCGCAGGATTGAGCGAGCGTCCGCACGAGACGAAGGGACGAAGCGACGAAGCGTTAAGCGCGCGACGGATTCATCCGCTTGCCCTTCTTCTTGATCTCTCGCGACAAGTCGCCCAACGTCACCTTGCCGAGCTTTGCGAGCAACGCTTTTTCCGCTTCCCGCACCGTGGCCGCGAGATGCGCGTTCACGGCTTGCTCGACGAGACATTGCGGGTCGTCCTCGGTCACGAGCGTCGAAAATAGCGCGGGCTCACCGGCGCTGCGATAGACGTCCAAGAGGGTGATGTCGTCGAGCGGCACCGTCAGCACCCACCCGCCGCCATGCCCTTTTTCCGATTGGACATAACCGCTCTCGCGCAAGCCCGAGAGCAGCCGGCGCACCACCACGGGATTGGTGCAAAGCATCTCGGCCATCGCATCCGACGTCAAAGGCCGCTCGGCATGCTCCATGTGCAGCAGCGCATGCAATAGGCGGGACAACCGGCTATCCGTTCTCATCTCGGCAACGCTCTCTCGAAACATCAAAAGTTGCGTGATGATATCATCCGGCCTATCATGTAACTCGTGATGTTTCGTGAGAGGGTGCGCATTGCCCGAGTAGCGCGCCTCGTCCTTCCTCTTTGATGCGGGAATGCAGACATGCAAGAACACTACGATGTCATCGTCGTCGGCGGCAGTTTCGCGGGGCTCTCCGCCGCGATGCAACTCGCGCGTGCTCGGCGCCGCGTTCGATTGATCGATGCGGGGCAGCCACGGAATCGCTTCGCTTCGCATGCGCACGGTTTCTTCGGTCAGGATGGGATCTCGCCGTCGGAGGTCGTGGCGGCCGCCACGCGTCAATTGCTCCAATACCCCACCGTATCGCTGGTCAAGGGCGAGGCGAAGCGGGCGCATAGCGTGGCGGATGGTTTCGAGGTCGAGCTTGCCGATGGCTCCGACGCGCGAGCCAGACGGTTGATCCTAGCCACCGGCATCCGCGACGAACTGCCGGAGGCGTTGCCCGGCCTCGTTCCACGCTGGGGCGTGAGCGTGCTGCATTGCCCTTACTGCCACGGATACGAAGTGCGTGACCGGCGGCTTGGCGTGCTTGCCACGCATCCGCTCTCGTTTCATCAAGCGATGTTGATCCCGGATTGGGGGCCTACCACCTGGTTCACGCAAGGCATTGTCGTGCCTACTGAACAAGAGGCCGCGCAGTTGCGTGCGCGTGGCGTGACGATCGAAACGACGCCGGTGGCCGAGATATTAGGCGACGCACCGGGCATGAGCGCCTTGCGTCTGATCGACGGGCGTGAAGTCCCGCTCGACGCGCTGTTCGTCGGCGCGCGCACGGAATTGGCCAGCGACCTTGCTCGCCAACTGGGGTGCGCCATCGACGAGGGGCCCTTGGGCCCCGTGGTTCGCGTCGGCGAGTGGAAAGAGTCGAGCGTGCCCGGTGTCTATGTAGCGGGCGATGCATCCACGGCGATGACGAACGCAACGTTTGCATCGGCATCGGGTGTGGCGGCGGGCGTCGCGGCCCATCGCTCTCTGATCTTTGCGGACTGATTCGAACTTCGGCCGATAGGTTCGCTCGACGCGATCATTGCTCCGTTGCCATCCGCGCTTGCGCGTATTGCGACGGCGGCAATCCGACGAAGCGAGCGAACGCAACGCTGAACGCGCTCGCCGAGCCGTAGCCGACACGCTCCGCCACTTCCGCGACGCTTCCTTCGTTATGCAGCAACATCTTCTTGGCCATCGCCATGCGCCAGGCGTGCAAGTACTCCATCGGCGCCATCCCCACCGCGCGCGTGAATCTGTCGAAGAACGACGAGCGCGATAGCGCGGCTTGCTTCGCCAGTTGAGCAACGGTCCATGCGTGTGTCGGGCTGGCGTGCATGGCGCGGATGGCCGCGGCCAGCCGATCGTCGCCGAGCCCGCGCAACAATCCCGGCGATAGCGCGGCACCGGTGCTCGATCGAAACGCCTCGATGAATAGTACGTCGAGCAACCGACCCAACACGACGTCGCGCGCGGGGCGGGCCGATCGAAATTCATCGACCACGAGTTGAACGAGCGTGGTCAACCGTCGTTCGCCGCGTATATGAACGAACCGTGGCAGCAGGGAGATCAGTAAGGCGGCGTCGGGCGACCCGAAGATGCAATGGCCGACCAAATATCGCACGTCGGGAGAGGCGCCTTCGGTGCCGAGACTGAGCTCGCCATTGGGCAGCACCGTGGGTGGGCTGTTCAAGTCGTCGGATAGCGGCGGCTCGAGGCTCGTCATCGTCAGGCTCGACGACGAGGGAATGAGTACGAAGTCGTCCGCTTGTAGCTCGATCGGGGCGCGTTCATCGACGGTCAGCGTGCACATCCCCTCGACGATGACGAAATAGAGGGGCTCTGGCGCACGGTACCGGCGAACGCGCCACCGGCCCGAGCCATTCACGACTTTCGAAACGGATGCCCTCGGTTGGAGCAGCGTCACGACTTCGGAGAGTGGATCGACCATGACTGGACTATCGCAAATGAAACTTGGACGTTCGATTGTAGCGAATCCGGTTGGCAGCGCCTATCGTTCAGCTACCGCTAACGATTGATAGGAGTTGAACGTTTCATGAAAACCGTTTTGATCACGGGTTGCTCGTCCGGTTTCGGCCTCGAAATAGCGCGCTATTTTCTCGCGCGCGATTGGAAGGTCGTGGCCACCATGCGTACGCCGCGCGAGGACGCATTGCCGCCTTCCGAAAATTTGCGCGTCCTTCCGCTCGACGTCGCGAACGCCGAAAGTATCCGCCGTGTCGTGGAAGCGGCGGGGCCGATCGATGTCCTCGTCAACAACGCCGGGATCGGGGTGCTCAATGCGCTGGAGGGCACGTCGATGGAGATCGCGCGTGAAGTGTTCGAAACGAACACGCTCGGAACCATTGCGATGACGCAAGCTTTCCTTCCTCAGTTCCGGCAGCGAAAAGCGGGGGTCATCGTCAACGTCACGTCGAGCGTCACGCTGCGGTCTCTGCCGTTGCTGTCGGTCTATACGGCGAGCAAGGCGGCAGTCAATGCGTTCACGGAATCGCTCGCGCTCGAACTCGCACCGTTCAATGTCAGGGCGACCTTGGTGCTGCCCGGCCGTGCGCCGGAGACGCGTTTCGGCGAAAACGCCCAGCCGCGGATGCGCAACGGATTCCCGGAGCCGTATGCCGATTTGGCGCAGCGCATTTTCAAGGAGTGGGAGCAATCGACGGCGATCACGCGCTCGATCGACGTTGCCGAGGCCGTGTGGCGCGCAGCGAACGATGCATCGTGCCCGATGCGCCTCGCAGCCGGCGAGGATGCCGTTGCCTTGCTGAGTTAGATACAACTGCGATGCGCAGGCGCAATGCCTGCCTCACTTCCTGCCTTTCTTGGGAATCAGCATCTGCGCCAGCTCCTGCAAAAAACGAGCGGGCCCGTGCGCATGAAGCGCGCGCCCGCTGCTCAGCGCGCCGTCGATGATCGTGCCCAGCCGCAGCGCGAACGTTTCGGGATCGTCGAGGCGCATCGCGCGCGCGAGCTCGGCTAGGCGCCGGCGCATCTCCTTCTTGTGCGCGACGGCGACCTTGCGAGCCGGGTGTTTGTCGTCGGCGTACTCGGCGGCGATGTTGATCTGCGGGCAGCCGCGATAACCGGGGCGGGCGATGCGCTCACCCAGCCATTGAAGCTGCGCGTCCAACTCCTCGCGAGGCGCGCCTTTATGCTCGGCGGCCACGGTGTCCCAGTGCCGCCAGAAGTCTTCGTCCTCTCGCAGAAGAAAGGCTTCGATCAGGTCGTCCTTCGTTGCGAAATGGCGATACAGGCTTGTCTTCGCCACGCCCGACTGTGCCACGATCAGGTCGACGCCCACCGCGCGCGTGCCCTCCCGATAGAAGAGTTCGCTAGCCGTTCGCAGGATTCGCTCACGCGTATCGAGGACGGGGCTTTGAGCGGATTCTCCCTTCTTCATTGCGTTCAACCTCTGTCGTTTTGCATCTCAAGCAGTGGCGGCGATGATAGCACCGCGTGGCGTGCCACGCTCGATTCGATACAGGTCGGTTTCGTTGACGCTACAGATCTGTATTGACGACGCTACAGATCTGTACTATAAAGTCGAACATTCCAACGAGGAGACGGATCATGACGGAGCGAATCACGGTTGCGGTATACGGCGCGGCGGGGCACACGGGCCGCTTCGTGGTCGATGAACTGAAGCGGCGCGGCCATGGCGTGGTTCGGGTGGGAAGGGATGCGGGCCGGCTAAGTGAACGCGCTGCGCACGACGAGGCACCGTGGCGCGTTGCCTCGATCGACGACAGCGCTCAACTCGACGCCGCGCTTCGCGGCACGGATGCGGTCATCAACTGCGCGGGGCCGTTCCTCGATACGGCGTTGCCGATAGCCGATGCGGCGCTGCGTGCGGGGATTCCGTATCTCGACGTGACCGCCGAACAGCCGGCGTTTCAGTCGCTCGTCGAGCAGCGCGATGCGCGTGCCCGCGCGGCCGGGGTCACGCTGATTCCCGCCGCGGCGTTTTATGGCGGCCTGGCCGACCTGCTCGTGACGGCGGCGGCAAACCCGCAAGCGCCGATCGATCGTGCGGATATCGCCGTCGGTCTCGACAGTTGGCATCCGACGCGCGGCACGCGCGTGACGGGCGAACGCAACCGCGCGACGCGCATGATTCAACGAGGCGCAAAGCTCACCGCATTGCCGCAGCCGGTACAGGAAGGGGTATGGTCGTTCGGTGAGGACATGGGCGCGCAAGAGGTCGTGATGCTTCCGTTCACCGAAGTGATGACCGTATCCCGGCATCTGCGCGCCGATACGATCGAATCTTGGTTCGCTACCTCGGCCTTGCGCGAGCTTCGCGATCCGAACACGCCGCCGCCGAAAGCCGACGACGAATTGGGCCGCTCCGCCCAGCAATTCGTGATGGACGTGGTGGTCGCGCAAAGTGGCGAGCTACGCCGCATCCGCGCAACGGGCTGCGACATTTACGCGGTCAGCGCGCCGATCGTCGTCGAAGCGGCCGAGCGTTTGCTCAGGGGAATGCATTCGACGAAGGGGGGTGTCGCGAGTCTCGGCGAGATCTTCGATGCGGCCGATTTTTTGTCGGCGCTCGATACGGTGCAAGTGACGCGCGAGGTCCTTACCGCGCCGGCGCTTCGCGCGAAGGCTCGATAAATCGGATTTAAAAAAACGCTTGCCGACTTTATCGAGCGCGGCTAGTCTAAGCGCGTTCCACCATGCTGCACGGGAGAGATCGTTCGAGAGGAACGACGCCGACGGAGCAACCGCCCCGGAAACTCTCAGGCAAAAGGACCGCGCAGCAGGAACATCTGGAGAGCGGCGCTAGCTCAGCGCCCACCGAAGGGGAGTCGCGGGCATCGCGACGAAACTCTCAGGTACATGGACAGATGGGGCATCGGCGCCGGTGAAGATCGGCCGGCGATGCTCAACGAACTCTGGACCATGTCATGTCAAGAATTGCCGTCATCGGCGCCGGTATCACCGGCGTCACCACTGCCTATGCGCTCGCCCGTCGCGGTTGCGACGTCACCGTCATCGAACGCCATCGCTATGCCGCCATGGAAACGTCGTTCGCCAACGGCGGACAGCTCTCGGCGAGCAATGCGGAAGTATGGAACAGCCGGGCGACCGTGCTCAAAGGCCTGCGCTGGATGTTCAAGCGCGATGCGCCGCTTCTGATGAATCCGCGCCCCACGTGGCACAAATACAGTTGGATCGGCGAATTCTTGCGGCAAATTCCGCACTACCGCGATAACACGATCGAAACGGTCCGGCTGGCGATTGCCGCGCGCGAGCATTTGTTTTCGATTGCGAAGCGCGAGGCCATCGACTTCGATCTCGAACAACGCGGCATTTTGCATTTCTACGCGACGCGAGGCGAATTCGAGGCGGCCTCGAAGGTCAATGCGCTGTTGCGCGAGGGCGGGTTGGCGCGTCGAACGGTGACCCCCGACGAGATTCGCGCAATCGAGCCTACGCTGCGCGGCGAGTTTTACGGCGGTTTCTTTACCGAATCCGATTCCACGGGCGATATTCACAAATTCACGCGTGGTTTGGCGCAAGCTTGCGAGCGGCTCGGCGTGCGCTTTCGCTATGACACGTCGGTGCAATCGATCGACGAAACGGGCGAGGGCCAAGTCTCGGTCGGCTTGCTGACCGAGGGGCGGATGGAAGCGGAAACGTTCGATCGCGTCGTCGTGTGTGCAGGCGTTGGAAGCCGCGCGTTGGCGGCGGCCGTGGGCGATCATGTCAACGTCTACCCCGTCAAGGGCTACTCGATCACCGTGTCGCTCGACGACACAAGGAGCCGGGAGGCGGCGCCGTGGGTCAGCTTGCTGGACGATCGCGCGAAGATCGTGACGAGCCGGCTTGGCGCCGATCGGTTCCGCGTGGCCGGTACGGCCGAGTTGAACGGCGAGAACCGCGATATTCGATCGGATCGCATCGAGCCGCTCGTTCGGTGGGTACGAGGGCATTTTCCCGAGATATCGACGGCGCGCGTCGTGCCATGGGCCGGGCTGCGCCCCATGTTGCCGAGCATGCTGCCGAAGGTGGGTAGAGGCAGGCGGCGCAACGTGTTTTACAACACGGGGCACGGCCATTTGGGCTGGACGCTATCCGCCGCGACGGCCGAAAGCGTCGCCGATTTACTGGTCGGCGATCTGGCCTCGTCGCGCTTGCGGTTCAGCCAGATCGGCGCGCATAGCGTCGGGTCGGTGCATCAGGGCTAGTGCCGAGCCGGGGTGCTTCGTGTCTTTGCGCCTTCGTGCATCCGAACTCAGTGCTTCAGTTGCGCGCCGCGCGTTTCGGGCAGCGTGAGGGCGGCGAGGATGACGACGCCGTAGGCGCAGGCGGCGAAGGTGCCGATCGCGGCACCGAGCGTCATTTTCTGAGCAACGTAGCCGATGAGGAACGGGAAGGCTGCGCCTACGGCGCGGCCGAAGTTGTAGCAAAAGCCCTGGCCGGAGCCGCGTATGCGGGTGGGGAATAGTTCCGACATGAACGCGCCCATCCCGGAGAAGATGCCCGACGCGAAAAAGCCGAGCGGGAAACCGAGGATCAGCAAGAGTGTGTTGTCGAGCGTCACATGCGTGTAAGCCAGCGCGATGACCATCGACGCCAGGGCGTAGACGATGAACGTGAGCTTGCGGCCCACACGGTCGGACAGCCATGCGCCGAACAAATAGCCCGCGTACGAACCGACGATGATGACGGCCAGATAGCCGCCGGTGCCGACGACGCTCAGGTGTTGCTCGGTCTTGAGGTAGGTCGGCAGCCACGTGGTGATCGCGTAATAGCCGCCTTGTGCGCCCATGGCGAGCAAGGCCGTGCGCAACGTCGTGAACCACATATCGGCGCCGAATATTTCCATGAACGAGTGCGAGGCTTGCGTATCGCGCTCTTGCGCTTTGGCGAGGCGGTGCACCTCGGGCTCTTCCACGAGACGGCGGATGAAGATGACGAACGGAGCGGGCGCGATGCCGAGCGCGAACAGCACGCGCCATGCGCTTTCCGCGGGCAATAGCGAGAATACGAGCGTATAGAGTCCGGCGGACACCGCCCAGCCGATCGCCCAGCCGGCCTGCACCATGCCGACCGCCTTGCCGCGGTCGCGGGCGCGGATCACTTCGCCCATCAAGACGGCGCCCGCCGTCCATTCGCCGCCGAAGCCCAGCCCCATCAGGCCGCGCGCGACGAGCAACTGCGTGAAGTTCTGCGCGAACGCGCAGGCAAGCGTAAACACCGCGAACCAAACGATCGTGATCTGTAGCGTGCGGACGCGTCCGACTCGATCGGACAGGATTCCGGCAACCCATCCGCCGAGCGCCGACATCAGCAATGTCACCGTCCCGATGAGGCCCGCTTGGCCGGAAGTCAATCCCCACGTCGCGATCAGTGCGGGGATGACGAAGCTGAGGAACTGCGTGTCCATCGCGTCGAGCGCGTAGCCGGCTTTGCAACTCCAGAATGCGCGGCGTTCGTTGGCGCGCAAGTGGCCGTACCAGCCGAATAGGGCATGGCCGCCGGAGCCGTTCTTTGCGGCGTCGCCGGCGCTCTCCAGGTCGGGATAACGTGCTTCGGTATTCATTCGAATCTCCTCACTACCACGAGCGTTCAATGCACAGGTCGCGTCAGAGGACGGCGAGCGATGCGTTGGGAATGTCGGTCACGAGCATGTGGCCTGGACGATGGGCGATGGCGAACGGCAGCCGCGCGGCTTCGAGCGCGCTTTGCGGCGTCACACCGCATGCCCAGAACACGGGCACTTCGTCTTCGCGAACGGTAACGGCGTCGCCATAGTCGGGACGGCCGAGATCGGCGATGCCGATCGCGCGAGGGCTTCCCAAATGCACCGGCGCGCCGTGCACGGAGGGAAAGCGGCTCGTCACCTGCACGGCGCGAATCGCGTGCGCGCCCGTCATCGGCCGCATCGACACGACGAGTCGGCCGCCGAACGGTCCCGCCGGGGCGTTCTCGATATCGGTGCGATACATCGGCACGTTGACGCCTTCTTCCACATGGCGCAGGCCGATATGTTCATGGGTCAGCATTTGCTCGAAAGAGAACGAGCAGCCGATCGCGAACGCGACGAGGTCGTCGCTCCAGAGCGAGAGGATGTCGTCGGGCTGCGCTTGCAATTCGCCGTCGCGATAAACGTTGTAGCCCGGCACGTCGGTGCGCAGATCGATGTCTTGGCCGAGCGCCGGCACGTTCCATTGTCCTCGCTCGCCCACGCCCAGCAGCGGACAAGCTTTGGGATTCCTAATGCAAAACCGCAGGAAATCCTCGGCATAGGCGCTTGGAACGATGACGAGATTGGCCTGGGCGTATTCGCCGCATTGGCCGGCGGTCGGACCTTTGAAGTCCTTATGGCGAACGCGTTGGCGGAATCGGTACGGCATAACGACATTCCTCGATGACGATGGCTTGGTGAGCAGATTAGGTTTGAATCAAATGACAAGCCAGCAAGTTATTCCGCGCACCGCTGTCAAGTTTCTCTTAACGCTTTCATGCGGGTTTTCCCGGAATCGACGTCGGTGAGGCGGTTTGATAAAGCGCGCTGATCGAGACCGGACAAGGGATTCGGCGCGATGAGCATGCCCCGCTCGGCTCGCGACCGGATTGACAGATACCGCGCTTAGCGATCGAATCGATGCATCGAAGTGGAGGCTGGGGCTTTTTGGTTCACTTAACATTCGCGTATGGATGCCGTTATGCAGGAGGGCAGCGAGTGGCGTCCGCCGCGTGATGCCCACGATGCGAATAGCCCATTTCGTCTGAATAAAGAAAACATCATGTCTCGCCTATCCCTACGACAAAAACTTTGGATTCCGCTGCTCCTGACTTGGGTCGGATTGCTGACGCTGACCGTCTGGCATGCCATGCAGATGCGCGACATGCAGTTGAAGGAGCGCAAGCATGCACTCGCCGACGTGACCGAGATGGCCTATTCGATCGCCTCCGGTCTCGATCGCGATGCCCAGGCGGGCAAGATCGCCGCCGATGCCGCGAAGCAGCAAGCACTCGCGCGCATCGCCGATCTTCGCTATAGCGGCAATGGGTACGTGACCGTCGTCGGCGCGGATTCGGTGGTGGTCATGCATCCGATGGCGCCGAAGCTCGACGGCAAGGACATGTCGCAATGGAAGGATTCGAAAGGCAATCTGCTCTATAGAGACATCGCGGCGGCCGGGGCTTCGCCGAGTGGCATGGGTTACGTCGAATACTGGTGGCCGAAGCCGGGCGAAACCGAACCTAGTTCGAAGCTTGGTTTCGTCAAACGCTACAAGCCGTGGAATTGGGATTTCATCGCGGGGGTCTACCAGGACGATATTCAAGCGGCCTTCTATCACACGCTCGGCATGTCCTTCGCAGTCCTGATCGTCTTGGGCGCGGCGCTTTCGCTGTTGACCTCGCTTGCGATCAAGAGCGTGCGCCGCTCGGTGGGCGGGGAGCCCGCTAAGGCCGCCGAACTGGCGCGTCAAATCGCGTCGGGCGATTTGACGGGGCACATCGAAGTAGCCCATGGCGACGACGACAGCATCGTGTCCGCCATCGCTTATACGCGGGACACGCTCGCGGGCACGGTATCGCGCGTGAAGTCGGCGGCCGAGACGATTCGCGGCGCGGCGGCCGAGATCGCCACTGGCAACGGAGATCTGTCGAGCCGCACGGAGCAGCAGGCCGCTTCGCTCGAGGAAACGGCAGCCGCAATGGACGAGCTGACCTCGACGGTCAAGCAAAACGCGGAAAACGCATCGCGGGCAACCGAGGTGGCGGCGAGCGCCTCGTCGGAGGCCGAGCGCGGTGGCGGTGTGGTCGGCGATGTCGTCAGCAAGGTCAGGGCCATCGCCGAGAGTTCGAAAAAGGTGGCGGACATCACGTCGGTGATCGACAGCATCGCGTTCCAAACCAATATCCTTGCGCTGAACGCGGCGGTCGAGGCTGCGCGCGCGGGCGAGCACGGCCGGGGTTTCGCCGTGGTCGCGAGCGAGGTGCGCAGTTTGGCCCAGCGCAGCGCGGCGGCCGCGAAGGAGATCCGTGTGCTCGTCGATACGTCGATCGCGCAAGTCGAAAGCGGGGCGGCGCTCGCGGAAAGCGCGGGCGGGGCGATGGAAGGCATCGTCGCGGCGGTCAAGCGCGTGACGACGATCGTCGGCGAAATCGCCACGGCTTCAAGCCAGCAGAGCATCGGCATCGACGAGGTCAATCGCGCCATCTCGCAGATGGACGGCGCGACGCAGCAAAACGCGGCCCTGGTGGAGCAAGCCGCGGCGGCGGCGATGTCGCTGAACGAGCAGGCCCAACAACTCGGCGAAGCGATGCAAGTGTTTCGCGTGACCGAAGAGAGGGCCTCGCCCGCTAGGCGATGAATACGCGATTCGTCGAAACGTTCGTGACCTTGGCGGAGCTGGAGAGTTTTCGCGCCACGGCGCGCGTGCTGCATGCCACGCCGGCGACGATTTCGTTACGAATCAAATCGCTCGAGGACGAGTTGCGCACCGAACTCGTCGATCGATCCACGACCCAATTTCGTCTGACCCCGGCGGGCGAAAGCCTGCTCGGGCTCGCGCGCAACCTCGTGGACGCGGCGCGCGCGCTGCGTGAGGCTGCGGGACAGGAAGTGGTCGTGGGCGGCAAGTTGCGCTTGGGCGTGATCGAGACGCTCGTGCATTCCTGGCTGGCGCACTACGTCACGCACCTCAATACGAAATTCCCGCAACTCGATGTCGATCTGACGGTCGATTCGAGCGCCGTGCTGCAGCAGCGATTGCTGGCGGGAGAACTCGATTTGGTCATCCGCGTCGAGGGAATCGACAGCACCAAGATCGCCTCCAGCGCGATCGCGAGTTATCCCGTGCGCTGGATCGCGAAGCGCGGTCTGCTGTCGCGGCGTACCGCGGGCCTCGCCTCGCGGGTGCTGCAACGTCCGATCTTGACCTTCGGGCGCGGCACGGCCCCTCAAGTCGCCTTGCAAAGCATCGTGCTGACGCTCGCGCGTCAAGAGAACATGCGTCCCGAACAAACACGGGTGACCTGCTCGCCGTCCGTGGCGGCGATCGTGCAGCTCGTGCGCGACGGTTACGGCGTGGCCTGTATCCCGAGCCTTTTCGTGACGGACGAGCTACGCACGGGCGAGTTCGTCGAATTGCCGCTCAAGCCGGTGCCGCCGCCGATCGTGGTGTCCGTCTGCAAGCCGGCCAATGCCAATGCAATGGTCAACGCGGCCGCGAATGCGGCCCATATTGCTTGCACGGCCTATTGCCGCACGAAGCGGCGCGATTTGATCGAGGCGCTTTGAGAGGGCTCGCGTGGAGCGGCCCGGCGGTACGTGTCGGTATCAAAATGTATCATCGGTTTTGATACTTCTCGTTCTCGATGATACTTGCCGATACCCGGAATCTGGAGCTGCGAGGACGAAGCGTTCGCCGAATGGGTTCGGCGCCGCAAGCAATGAGTCGTTTCGCGGCGGCGGCTAGCGTTCGATCGCTCAGGGCATCGCTGTCGAGACCCCCGGCGCGCACGCCGAAAAGAGCCAGCGGCGGAAAGCCGGCGCGGCGGGCGTCTCCGGCCGCGCGGGCGGGCAAACCAGAAAATAACCGCGGGCCGTGCTGACGGGCTCCTCGAACAACGCCACCAACTGTCCGCTCGCGATGAGTTCGTCGACGAGCGGCAGCCAGCCGAGCGCAACGCCCTGATGGGTCAACGCCGCGTTCATCACGAGCGCATAGCTGTTGAACGTCGAACCGTGATGATCGGGCGGCGCGCTGAGGCCGTGCGCCCCGAACCAACCGTTCCAACCTAGCCAACGCTCCGGTTCGGTGGGCTGCACGTGCAACAAGTGCGCCGCATACAAATCGGCCGGCTCGGCGATTTGGGAATGCGCCGCGCGAAATTGCGGCGAGCAGACGGGAACGACTTCCTCGGGAAACAAGCGCGTGGCGGTGCAAGGCGCCCAATCTCCGTCGCCGAATGCGATGGCCACGTCCGCATGATCCCGGCGCGGGTCGAATGCGAGTTGCGATGTCACGACCTTCACGTTGACATCGGGCAAATGCCGCCTCAAATCCATAAGTCGCGGCACGAGCCAATACGTAGCGAAGCCGGCATCGGTCAAGATCGTCAAGGCGCCCTTGGCACGGGCCGCGCGTATTTCCGAAACCGCATCGCGTATGGTTGCCATGCTTTGGCGCACGGCTTCGTAAAGACGCCGGCCGTCCGTCGTGAGCGTCACGCCGCGATGCCCTCGCTCGAAGAGCGGCGTGCCGAGTTCCGCTTCGAGTTGCACGATGCGTTGGCTCACGGCCGGCTGAGTCGAGCCGAGCTCGCGCGCGGCAGCCGTGAAGCTCGCGAGCCGCGCCGCGGACTCGAACACCGACAGCATCTGCAGCGGCGGCAAACGACCTTGGTCGGACATAAGCGTGCCTTGGGATAAGGGGGCTCAGACACGCAGTGTCACACATTTCATCGATCGATAGACGAGGAGCCTCCGGCGCATTGAAACTCAGCTCGATTGTTGGGGCCGTGTCTCGGGCATGCATCGTCAAGCGATGGTCCGAACGCGTTCGATCACCGCACGCAATTTCATGGCACCGGATTGACGCAGCGGCGGCCGCTGTCCTACATTCATTGGCCGATAAGCGACTCATCGTTCGGACATCGAACATAAGCGGTAGGAGACATGAAACCAACCACAGTCAAAATCGACTCGGCGCCTTCGGTCGCGCCGCAGCGCGGCATCGTTGCCGCGCTCGTCTATGCCTTCGAGCGATTGATGCCTGACCCCTTCGTCCTTTCGTTGGGACTGACCTTGGTCGTTGTCCTTCTCGCTCTCGGCATTGCGCCGAAGCATTCGTTCGAAACGATCCTCGATTCGTGGTACGGCGGCACCTTTAAGATCCTCGCCTTCGCGCTGCAGATGATCCTGATTCTCGCGACCGGCTACGCCATTGCCGATGCCCCGATCGTGCAACGGATGCTGCGCGCCGTGGCCTCGGGCGTGCGCACGCCCGCGCGGGCCGCCATGCTGATTTTTCCTGTGGTCGGATTCGCCGCTTGGCTGAACTGGGGCCTCGGTCTCGTGGTGGGCGCGCTGCTCGCGCGCGAAATCGCCCGGCGCGTGAAGGTGGACTTCGCCTGGCTCGTGGCCGGCAGCTACTCGGCCTGGTCGATCTGCAACAGCGGCCTGTCGAGCTCGATCGCGCTGTCGCAGGCTTCGCATGGCAACGCGCTCAATCTTGTCGAAAAGGCGACGGGGCAGGTGATCGGCCTCACACAGACCATCTTCGCTCCGTTCGTCTACGTGCCGAGCGTACTCGTCGTGGTGGTCATGGCGTTCATTTTCGTGCGCATGCATCCGAAGCCCGAAGACGTCGTCGCCTTTTCGCACGCGGCCCCCGAGGACGCCGCGGAGCCCGACTCGCACGCGCGCAACGCACCGTCCGCCTCGTTCGCGGCACGCGCCGAACGTTCCGTGCTCGGCACGCTCGTGCTGCTGGCGCTGGGCTGCGGCTACCTTGCGACCACCTGGTACAAGAAAGGGTTCGAGCTCGACATCGACACGACGATCCTGCTCTTCCTGCTCATCGGCCTCGCGCTGCAACGCTCGCCGATCGCCTATGCCGATGCCATTCGCCGGGCGGCACGCCAGACCGGCTCCATGCTGCTGCAATATCCGATCTACGGCGGGATCATGGGCATCATGATCGGTACGGGCTTGGCATCGACGATCGCCGAGCGCTTCGTCACGATCGCGACGCCCGCCTCGCTGCCGCTGTGGAGCTACTTGAGCTCGCTCATCATCACGCTGCTGATTCCGAGCGCGGGTGGCCATTGGGCGGTGCAAGGCCCCTTTGTATTGCCCGCGGCGCTGAGCCTGCATGCATCGCTGCCGCACACGGCGATGGGCGTGGCCATGGCCGAGAACGTGTCGAATATGCTGCAGCCGTTCTGGGCAGTGCCTGTCGTCGCCATCGCGGGCATCAAGATCCAGCGCGTCATGGGCTATACGGCTGTGACGTTCGCGGTGTCGCTCGTTATCTACGCGTTGGCCCTGTGGCTGCTTTGAGTTGATCGAATTCGCGCAGCCACGGCCAACGAACCGGCACGACGCCGTTACGCTACCGCCGGCCGGTCCGTCTTCACGCGCTGCACGCGACTCACCGATGCCAGCGCGGCGAGGCTGATCATCGCCGTCACCATGACGTAGAAGCTCGGTGCGCTGCGGTTCGCCGTCGCACTGATGAGCCAGGTCACCACGGCGGGCGTGAACCCGCCGAACACGGTCACGCCGATGTTGTAGGCCACCGACATGCCGGTCGAGCGGGTCGCGGCCGGAAACATCTCGGACATCAACGCCGGCAACGCGCCGAAATAAATCGCCTTGAGCAGTGCGAGCCACGCGACGAGTGCAAAGAGCGTGAGCTTCGACAGATGATCGACGGTGTAAGAGAACGCGGGATACGCGGTGACGACGAACAACACGGCTACCGTCGTCATTTGAATCAGCCGTCCGATTCGATCCGACAGGTACCCGGCCAGTGGGGTGACGCAAGTCAAAATGACGCCGCCCACGATCGTGGCGGCGAAGCTCGTCGAGGCCGGCAAATGGAGTTCGCGGATCGCATACGTCGGCACGTATTGCAGCAGGTAGTTGACCGAGGTCGAGATGGCCAGGGCGCCGGCTGCCGCGAGCACCATCCGCTTTTGTGTGGCGAACACGTCGCGGACCGGAGTCTCGGTTCGCGCGGCTTCGGTGAAATCGGGCGCATCTTCGAGAAAGCGCCGCAGGTACAGCCCGAGCGGCCCGATCAGCAATCCGAAGAAGAACGGCACCCGCCACCCCCAAGCGTCGAGCGCCGCATGCGGCAGTAACCGGGCGAGGGCGAAGCCGAACATGGCTGCCATCAAAATCGACAGGCCTTGCGTCGCGAACTGCCAACTGGCGAGAAAGCCGCGGCGATGCGGTGCGTGCTCGATCAGCATCGCCGTGGACGCGCCGAACTCGCCGCCTGCCGAGAATCCCTGAATCAGCCGTGCGGCGAAGACACCCAATGGGGCGGCCAGCCCGATCGTCTCATAGGCGGGAATCAGGGCGACGATCGCGGTACCAAGCATCATCAACCCGACCGACATCATCAACGCTGCCTTGCGCCCGCGCCTGTCCGCATAGGCACCCAGCACGATGCCGCCGATGGGGCGAACGAGATAGGACGCCCCGAACGTGCCGAACGTGAGCAGCAGCGACGCGCTCGGATTGGCTGTCGGGAAGAAATGCTTGCCGATGTAGACGGCGAAGAAACCGTAGATCGCGATGTCGAACCATTCGAGCGCGTTGCCGGCCGATGTCGCGACGACGATCTGGAACAAACTCAACGGCTGGCGTTCCGGCAAGGATAGAGACTGGCTGTGCTTCATGGCGACCCTCGATCGGTGGCTCGCGGTGACGAAAGAGATGCCGCAACGTGCGGCACTCCGGACGCTGGGCGTGTGCGCTGCCCTTTATTCGATGACCGCCGACGGTGCGCGCGACGCTCGCAGGCGTGCGATACGGTGCGCATCGTCGCCGAGATCCCACCAGAGGCCGGCCATGGTGCCGAGTGCTTCGCGCGCGAGCGAGCCCAACGTGTGTTCGTTCGGCGCGTGCTGCGAGCACGCGGGATAAGAATGCGGGACCCAGAGCGTGGGCAGGCCGAGCGTTTCGGCGAAGACGTCGTTCGGCACGGTTCCGCCGAGGTTCGGCAGCAGCGCGGGCTTTTTGCCGGTGGTGGTGCCGATCGAGGCGAGCGCCCACGTAACCCAGGGGTCTTCCGGGTCCAGCCGCGTGGCGGCGGCATGGCTCTGGATCGACACCTGGACATCGGACAGGGCCTGCCTCGCGAAGTGCTCGATCAGGTATTGCGCCACATTGGCACTGTCGGTGCCGACCACATGACGCAACTGGCAAGTCGCACGGGCGCGCGGCGGAATAGCGTTGACGGGGGCCTCCGGATTACCGGCCTTGAATGCCAGTACTTCCAGCGTGTTCCATCCGATGACGCGCTCGGCCGGCGAAAGGCCCGGCTCGCCCCAGCCGGGATCGATCGCCGGTGCGCTCGGGTCGCCGCCCAATTCGATGTCGGCCAGCGCGCGGCGTACGGCATCGCTGATGGGCGGGGGGCGCAATCCGTCGACGACGATCGCGCCTCGACTATCGACGAGGCTCGCGATCGCATGCGCGAGCACGATCGCGGGATTGCGCAGGGCGCCGCCCCAGTTGCCGGAATGATGAGCGCCTTCGCGCAGATCGACGGTCAGATCGAAGTTCACGCCGCCGCGCGAGCCGAGGAAAACCGTTGGGCGTTCCGCGCTGACCCGCGGGCCGTCGGATGCAATGAACACGTCCGACGCGAGGGCTTCACGCTCGCGCGCGCAGATTTCGGCGAGGCCGGGCGAGCCGATTTCCTCGCCCATTTCGAAAATGACCTTCACGTTGTAGCCGAGTGTGCCTCGGCGAGCCTGCAGCACCGCTTCGAGCGCGGCAAAGTTGATCGAGTGCTGTCCTTTGTTGTCGGCGCTGCCGCGGCCGTACCAACGGTCGCCTTCGATCGTGATCCGCCACGGCGCCAGGCCATCGCGCCACTGATCGTCATAGCCGCGCACGACATCGCCGTGGCCGTAGGTCAGCACAGTCGGCAGCGCGGGATCCTCGAGTCGCTCGGCGATGAGAAATGGGGCGCGCGGGGCAACGGGATTGGCCACGATACGGCAAGCGAAGCCGAGGCGAGCCAGCGTTGGGCCGATCTCGTCGGCGAGATAGGCCCGCAAGGCCGCCGCCCGTTCCGGGTTCTGGCTTTCGGTGCGAAACCCCACCCGCCGCTGCAGATCCTCTAGCAAACGGCCGGAATCGTAGAGCGCGAACGCGCGCTCGATCGCCTCCGTGCGAGACGGTTCGATGGACGGACAGGCAGTCATGGCACCTCCCTTCGAGTCGTTAAGCCAGGGTAGGGAGGCCAAAAATTCGCAACAATTTCAATTTTGTCGATTAGGCTTGCCGAAAAGGCAATGCAACCACGCCCACGTCACAGGAGCGGCACATGCTGCACGGCATCGCACTGCGTTACTTCGTCGAGGTGGCCCGCTCCGGCTCCCTGGCCGCCGCATCGGAAAACCTGCACGTGGCCGTGTCGGCCATTAGCCGTCAGATCGGCAAGCTCGAGGAGGACGTGGGCGCGCCGCTGTTCGAGCGATTGCCGCGCGGCATGGTGTTGACCGAGGCGGGCGAGCTGCTCGCCGAGCACGCGCGACGGACGTTGCTCGACGCCGACGCGGTGCTGGGCGAAATATCGGCAAGCGAGGCGCGCGGCGGGACGCTCGTGCGTGTCGCCTGCACGGAGGGTTTCACGCGCTCGTTCCTTCCCGCCGTGCTGGCCCGCCATCGTGAAGCGGCGCCCAACGCACGCTATGCGTTGCGCTCGGGCACGCCCTCGCAAGTCGAGCATTGGATCACGGTGGGCGAGATGGATGTCGGGCTAGCGTTCTCGAGCGGCTCAAGCGGCAGCGGCAATACGTCCGCGTTGAATGTCGTGCATTCGAGCGTCATGCCGGTCTGCGCGCTGCTTGGCGCGGACCATCCGCTGGCGTCGCGCGCGTCGCTCACGCTGGCCGATCTGCAAGCGTATCCCGTGGCGCTGCTCGAGCGCGGCACCACCGTGCGGCAGTTGTTCGATCTGTGCTGCTCGACGCGCGGCGTCCGGATCGAGCCGGTCATGAGCAGCAACAACTCGGCGGCGCTGCACGCCTTCGCCGCGTTGACGGGCGCTATTACGCTAGGCAGTTCGGTCGCGCTCAAAGGGCTGTCGGGCGAGAGCGCACTCGTGTCTCGGCCCATCGACGAACCGCTCTTCAGCCAGCGCACGCTGCAAGTGACGACGATGCGCGACCGGCGCTTGCCCGCGGTCGTCAAAACGTTCGTCGATACGATCGTGGACATGATCGAGCACGCTTAGCGGTGCTCGCGCGGCCGGAGCGCGTTCAATCGAACGGTACCGCCAGCCTATCGATCACCGAACCGGTCTCGGGGCGTACGCCGCGCCACCATGCGAACGCTTCGGCGGCCTGTTCGACCAGCATGCCGACGCCATCCGCCATTCCGTGTACGCCCGCGTTTTTGGCGAGCCGGAGGAACGGCGTCAGACGCTTGCCATAGGCCAGTTCATAGGCGGCTCCCTTGGGACTGAACACGCTCGGCGGGACGGGCGGAAGGTCGCCGGTCAGGCTGGCCGATGTCGCGTTGACGACCAGGTCGAAACGGCCCATCCGTGCGAGTTCCGCGTACCCGCACGCCAAGAGCGAACCGCGTCCGGCAACCTGCGCGGCCAATGTGCGGGCCTTGTCGACGTCGCGATTCGCGATGACGAGTTCAGCCGGCCGGGCTTCGAGGAACGGCAAAAGCGCGCCGCGTGCCGCGCCGCCCGCACCGAGCATCAGTACCCGCTTGCCGGCCATCGGGAGATTGAGATTCGCTTCGATATCGCGAACCAGCCCGATGCCGTCGAAGTTGTCCGCAAAGATGCGGCCGCCGTCGAACTTGAGCGCGTTGACCGCGCCCGCAAGCTGCGCACGATCGCTGCATTCGTCCGACATCGCGAATGCCTCGAGCTTGAACGGCGCGGTGACGTTGATGCCCTTGCCGCCGCCCTCGAAAAACGCTCGAACCGAGGCAGCGAAAGCGCCTGCCGGCCCGGTTGGCCCCTCGATGGCCGTATAGCTGATGTCTTGCCGAGTCTCCTGTGCGAAGAGGCCGTGAATCAGGGGGGATTTCGTGTGCCCGATCGGATTGCCGATCACCGCGTATTGGTCAGTCATCGTTGGCTCGCTTTTGAATAGAGAACGCCGTCTACCTGCATTGCGTCGATTTCGGCCGCACCGAATCCGAGCGAACGCGCAATCTCCGCGTTGTGCTGTCCGAGATCGGGCGCGACATCGCGAATCGTCGTGTCGCAATCGGAAAAACGGAACGGCAGGTTGGGCAGGCGCAGCGTCCCGTAGCGCGGATGCCGTTGCTCGACGACCATGCCTCTGGCCCGGATCTGAGGATCGTCCAACACTTCGTCGATGCGTTGCACCTTCGCACAGGGAACGTCGATACCGTCCAGCAGTGCCAATACCGACGTGACGGAACGCGCGGCCACCCACGGCTCGACCACCGTCAGAATCTCCGCGCGGTGCGCGTTGCGCCCGACGCTGTCGTGAAACCGCGTATCGGCGCCGAAATCCGCCGGACCGCCCTGCGTCGCGATCAGACCGGCGAAGCGCTTCCACGCGTCGTCGACTTGCGCGGCGATCACGAGATCGCCGTCCGCGGCACGAAATACGCCGTAGAGCGTCGAGGTGGGCATGTCGTGCCCCGTTTGCTCAGGCAGCACGCCCTGAAGCGTGTAGCACTGCACCGCGTATTCGTGCATCGATACCAGCGTGTCGTACAGCGCCATGTCGATGTGTTGTCCGCGGCCGCTCTTCACGCGCCCCAGCAGCGCGGCGTTGATGGCCGCGACCGCATGAATGCCGGTGTACATGTCGCCGAGCGAGATGCGCAGCAGCGGTGGCCGTTCGCCCGGTGTGCCCACCATCTGCATGATTCCGCTCTTGGCTTCCGCGATCAGCCCGAAGCCTGCGCGATGCGCATCGGGACCGGTATGCCCGTACGCCGAAATCGAACAGTAGACGAGGCGTGGATTGCGCGCCGACAATTCGGCGTAGCCGAGTCCGAGCTTATCGAGCGAGCCGGGACGATAGTTCTCGATGAAGACGTCGGCAGAGTCGCACAGCCGCTGCATGAACGCCTTGCCGCGCGCGTCTTTCATGTTGACGCTCACGCCGCGCTTGCCCATGTTGAGCTGCAGGAAGTAGCCGCTTTGCTGATCGTCGAGCACGGTCGCGTGCTGGCGTCCGGCGTCGCCCGACCCGGGGCGCTCGACCTTGATCACTTCGGCGCCGAGCGCCGCGAGACAACGCCCGACATACGGACCGGCAAGGAAGTGACTGTAGTCGACTACGCGAATGCCTTCGAGTGGACGAGCCTGCATTACATGGCCTCCGGGCGGCGCGGCACCATCAGTCGATGCTCGCCGTGTTGAACGACCTGACCGTCCTGATTGATCAGCTCCGACGGCAGCACGACGATGCCCCAACCCGGGCGACTCTTGCTGGCCCGCATCGAGCCGACGCGAAACTCGACGTGAAGCACGTCGCCGACCTTGATCGGCAGCAGAAAATCCCAGGTCCAGCCGAGCGACATACCCGGCAGAAAGCGATAGTCGCTCTGTGTTTTCAGGCCGTCGGCGATCGACAAGCCGAACAGCCCGTGCGCGACGAGGCACCCGAAATGGCTCGCGTTTGCGTATTCCTCGTCCACGTGAACGGGCGTATGGTCGCCGGTGAGGTCGGCGTACGCGAGAATGCGCTCACGCGTCACGGTGTAACTCGGGCTCGTGCACGTGTCGCCCTCGTGGGCGTCGTCCCAGTATTTTTCGATGATCGTCATGGTCATGCCTCCGCGCGCGGATTGAGTGCCAGCGCCTGCGCGACGCAAGAAGCCGGTCTGGCCTGGATCAGTTCGACGGCAAGCCCGTCGGGCAGGCGAAGCCAGTTCCGCCCTTGGGGCATCTCCGTCACGCCGAATCGCCGTGCCGCGGTTAGCGCGGCTTCCAGGTCTTCGCACATCACGCCGAGATGGGCGAGCCGGCCTTCCGGGCCGTCGTATTCCGGCGCATGGATGAACTGCAAGCCGCCGAGTGTCCAGTACTGCCTCGGTGCGTCGAGCGTGCCGTCCACTTCGCGTAGGGTCATGCCGAGCACGTCCTCGAAGAAGCGGATGTGCCACCGGATGTCCTTCACCCAGATCGCGACATGTTCGAGATAGGCTTTCGGGACGCTCATGCGGCGGCCTCCTCGCGCTGGCGGTCGGCCATCGCACGCTCGAGCCCCTTGATGCAAGCGACGAGCGTTGCATTGATCGGGGTCGGCACGCCGTAGCGTTTCCCCCAGCGCACGACCGAACCGTTGATGAAGTCGATTTCGGTGACCGAGCCTTTCTCCAGGCTTTGCAGCATCGACGTTTTGAAGCTCGTGGGCAGACCCTCGGCGGCGAGCGTCCATGCTTGTTCGGGATCGGTCATCGACAGCTTGACGCCGGCCGCCTGCGCCGCCGCGATCGCCTCGGCCACGGCCGCGAGCGACGTCGCCTTCAGCAGCGGCTCATCGTAAAGCTGCCCGTAGGTGAGGCCGGTAAGGCCCGTCAGCGCGCCCGTCGCGACATTCACCAGCAGCTTGTCCCACATCGTGCCGACGATGTTGTCGCTGATCGTCGTGGCGAGGCCGGCGGCATCGAACGCGGCGGCGATCGCCTGCACGCGCGGCGTGATGCGGCCGTCGAGCTCGCCGATATAGGTGTACTTGCCGGTGATGCCGGATTCGATATGGCCCGCGCCGCGCAGCACGCCGCCGACGTAGGTTTTGCCCGCGAGTACGCGCTCGCGGCCGACGGCATCGACGAGGATGTCTTCATGTCCGAGGCCGTTTTGGAGCGACAGCACCGCGGTATCCGGCCCCACCAGCGATTGGGCGCCGCGGATGGCCGCATCGGTGTGGAATGATTTGACCAGCACCACCACCAGATCGGCTATGCCGACGTCGGCGGGCCGAGTCGTGGCTTGGACGCGGACGAGGCGGGTGCCGCTCGCGTCGTCGACGCGCAGGCCGTCGCGGCGCATCGCATCGACGTGCGCGGCAGAGCGGTCGATCAGCCAGGTCTCATGGCCGCCTTGGGTGAGGGTGGCGCCGATCGCACAGCCCAGTGCGCCCGCCCCCAGAATCGCTATTTTCAATGGCTTCTCCTTGACGTATGGCATCACGATAGGAGTCGCCGGTCATGCCGGCAATGCAATGGATACAATGGCATCATTGCGATGGACAATAACGCCATGATGCCCGCCGATCTGCCCGACCTGAAGCTGCTTCAGCTTTTCGATCTCCTGTACGACGTGCGCAGCGTCACGCGCGTCGCCGAGCAATTGGGCCAGAGCCAGCCGACGGTCAGTATCTGGCTCGGACACTTGCGGGATTATCTGCACGATCCGCTCTTCATCCGGACACCCGGCGGCATGGCGCCGACCCCGCAAGCCGACGCGTTGATCGGGCCATGCCGGGAAATTCTCGAATCTTTGCGGCGCTTCGCGGCATGGGAGATCGCGTTCGATCCTGCGACGGCCCAGCGCCGTTTTCGCATCTGCATGACCGACGCGAGCCACATCACCTTGCTTCCGCGGCTACTGGCCCATGTCCGGGCGCAGGCGCCCGGCGTCCGTCTGGAAGTTGCGCGGATCGACGGCAATACGGAGCGCGCGCTGGAATCCGGCGAGGCCGATCTTGCGATCGGCTATGTGCCGTGGCTGGGTGGAGGGATTTATCAGCAGAAGCTGTACGACCAGGACTGGGTATGCCTGGCCAACCGGCATCATCCGAGGATTCGCGGCCGCCTCGGGGCAAAGCAGTATCGTTCGGAAGGACATGTCGCCATTACCGCAGGAACAGGAGCGCAACTCCTCGAACAAGCGTTGCGGCAGGCGCGCATCGAGCGAGACACGGTGCTGGAGTTGCCGGGTTTTTTAGGTTTGGGTGCGATCATTCAGACGACCGACCTGATCACGACACTGCCTCGTCATATCGGCCAGACATTGGCTCAGGCGAACGATCTGACGGTTCATGCATGCCCGATCCCGGTCGACGGCTTCGCGGTACGACAGCATTGGCATGCGCGGTATCACCAGGAGGCGGGCAACCGATGGCTGCGTGGTGTCGTGATTCGATTGTTCGGGGGAACGCATTGACGTGCGGGTTTGGGGTTTGCGATAGGCGCCGCAGTTCTAACGCGTAGGTGTCTGCTTGTTCGTTAAGTCGACACGATACTAGCAAGCGCTTCAGCGACCTCAAGGTGAGTTGCCGAACCGCTTACGTCGTGCGTGGCGACGAACACGCGTGAATGACGACGCCGTAAGGGGCGACTGAACCTCAAACGCCGGGAGCCGCAGACTGTGCGAGCCATCGGCTCCGCGTAAGCCGGTACAGAACTTGGCGGCGCAGTGGATTTCCTTCGGGGACCAGCGGATGGTCGAAATCGCCGTCTAGGTCGCGTAGCATTCCGAGCTTCGCCATGACCCGCATGGATTTCTCATTGGCTACGCCCGCGTTGGACACAATCTCGGGCAACTGAAGCGACTCGAAGCCGAAGCGGATTGCGGCTGCGGCAGCTTCGGGGGCGTAGCCTAGGCCCCAGAAGGGCCGTGCAATACGCCAGCCGACTTCCACTGCCGGCGTGAAATGGGCTTCATAAGTGACGGGGAGTAGTCCGACGGCGCCGACAAACGCACCATCTTGTTTGGCCTCGACCGCCCAGAAGCACATGCCGCGCCTTTCGTGGTTCTCGATTTGGCGGTCGATCCATGTGTGATACGCGTCATGTGGCGTAAGCGGCAGCAGATACTGCATAACGTCTTTGTCAGCTGACATATCCGCGAAGGGCTGCCTGTCGGCTTCTTTCCAAGGTCGCAAGATTAAGCGCTCTGATTCGATTGGCATGTGCTTGGTCCAGAAATCGTTTTAGCGGGGATATTACATAGAGCTTGGTGCTGTCATCAGTTTCAGGAGGCGCTGTCCAGACTTATTCGAGGCTTTGCAAGACGCGTGCGCTTTCGTGAACTGGCGTCGTACGCGCGGGCATGGGGCCGCTTTGGTCGCATTGTCGTACTATGACTGAATCGAAGGGCGCACTGCGCGCCATCAAGCGTCGTTCGATGCCAGCCCTAAGGCGCCGTTCGGATGTCCCGTCAACCTTCGAAAACGGCCCCCCAACGTTAGATTCGCCACGTGTGAGCCCGGTTCGTTGCTCACAACGATGGCGTGTCAGACAAGGTTCGCTGGCCTGCGCAAATACTCGCCCAGGAAGTCAACAAATGTCCTGAGCTTGACCGAAAGCTGGTTGCGCTCCAGATAGATCGCGTGGATATCGGCGTCCGGCAATGCCCAGTCCGGGAGCAACGAAACGAGTTCGCCGCTCGCTAGGTGCCCCTCGATCTCCCACTGCGATCGCACGACAATCCCGCGCCCTTCGAGCGCCCAATGCAGCACGACGCTACCGTCGTTGCTCGACAATGCGCCATCCACCTTGACAGTCTCCGCGCGCTTGCCACGGGAAAAATGCCACGTGCCGTACGCCGACTCGTTCTCGCGCAATACGATGCACGCATGCCGTGTCAGATCGTGCGGCACCGAAGGCACGCCATGCCGCGCCACATAGCCGGGTGACGCGCACACCAGACGCCTGTTTTCGAGCAGCAGCCGCGCGTTGATGCGCGCATCCGGCACCGCGCCGAAGCGAATACCGAGATCGAAGCCCTCGTCCTGAAGACTCATCGGGCGGTCAGTCAGATGCAGCAGAATCTTCATCGCCGGATAACGTGCGACGAATTCCGACACCGCCGGCGCAATGCGCGCGCGGCCAAATCCAAACGACGCATTCACGCGCAGCAGTCCCGTCGGCTCGCCGCGGCTTTGGGTGACGAGGTGCTCCAGTTCCGACAACTCGTCGAGAATGCGTGAGCCGTTCGACAGATATAGCTCGCCTTCCGGCGTGAGGCTCAGACGCCGCGTCGTGCGGTTCATCAGGCGCACGCCGAGGCGCCGTTCAAGTTGCGCAAGCCGCTTGCTTATCGCGGGCGGTGTCACGCCCAGTTCGCGCGCGGTAGCCGCCAGATTTCGATGCCGCGCCACGAGCGCGAACAGATTCAAGTCCGAGAAACCATCCATTTTTCGATGCTCCGGTTCTTCGTTATTCATTCCTAAAAGTTACGACTGGAATGCATTTCAGGAAACCAAATCGCACGATTCATCAATTAGACTCGAAGCAAGTTCAGGAGACAAGCATGTTTGAAGGCTTCCGTCACGTGTCGGCGACTGTCGACGAGGTACGCATTCACGCTATTCGGGGCGGGCGCGGTCCCGCGCTCCTGCTCCTGCACGGGCATCCGCAAACGCATGTGATCTGGCACAAGGTCGCGCCCGCGCTGGCGGAGCATTTCACGGTGATCGCCGCCGATTTGCGCGGCTACGGCGATAGCGGCAAGCCGCCGGGCACTGCCGATCACGCGAACTACGCGAAGCGCCGCATGGCGCTCGATCAGATCGAACTGATGCGCCGCCTTGGGCATGCAACCTTCGCGGTGATCGGCCATGATCGGGGCGGGCGGGTCGCGGTGCGCATGGCGCTCGATCATCCGCATGCGGTGACGCGCCTCGTGACGCTGGATGTCGCGCCGACACTCGCGATGTACGAGCAGACTTCATTCGACTTCGCGCGCGCCTATTGGCACTGGTTCATGCTGGTGCGTCCCGCGCCGTTTCCGGAGACGCTGATCCGTGCGGATCCCGATCTCTATCTCAAACAGACGATCGGCGCGCGCAGCGCCGGCCTTGCACCGTTCACGGCCGACGCTTACGCAGAATATCTGCGTTGCCTGTCCGATCCCGAAACGGCGCATGGCATCTGCGAGGACTATCGCGCGAGCGTCGCGATCGACCTTGAGCACGACCGCGCGACGCTCGCTTCACAGCAGCGCATCGTCTGCCCGTTCATGGCGTTGTGGGGCGCGCAAGGCGTGATCGAGCAATGCTTCAAGCCGCTCGCCGAGTGGCAGGCATATGCGTCGAACGTGCAGGGCGAAGCGCTGCCTTGCGGCCACTACATCCCCGAAGAGGCCCCGGGGTTGTTGCTTGAACGCGTGCTACCTTTTCTCAGCGAGTGAGCCGATGTCCAACCGAACCTTTTACCAGAAGCTCGTCGATTCACACACCGTCGCGCGTATCGACGAACAAAACGTGCTCCTGTACGCCGATCTGCATCTGATGAACGAGTACACCAGCCCGCAAGCGTTCAGCGCACTCGGTGCGCGTGGCCGCGTCGTGCGCCGTCCGCGTCAGCAGCTCGCCGTCGTGAGCCACATCATTCCCACGCATGCGGAGTCGCCGCGCGTGATTCGCGATGCGGCGTCGCTATTGCAGGCGCAGAATCTGGCGCGCAATTGCGAACGCGCGGGCATCCGGCTCTTTGCCGCGGACGATCCGCTGCAAGGCATCGAACATATCGTCGCGCCGGAACTCGGGCTGATTCGCCCCGGCATGGTCGTGCTGTGCGGCGACAGCCACACCACCACATACGGCGCGCTCGGCGCATTGGGCTTCGGCATCGGCACGTCGGAAGTCGAGCACGTGCTCGCGACGCAAACGCTTGTGTATCGACTTGCGTGCACCATGCGCATCACGATCGATGGCGCATTGCCGTACGGCACGTCGTCGAAAGACGTCGTCATCTGGATCATCAGCAGGATCGGCGCGCAAGGCGCGCGCGGTTATGCCGTGGAATTCGCCGGTTCAACGATCGAATCGTTGTCGGCCGAGGCGCGCATGACCTTGTGCAACATGACGGTCGAAGCGGGCGCGCGCGCTGCGCTGATCGCACCTGACGCGACCACGTTCGACTACGTGCGCGCCCACGCGTCTTCACTCGACGGAGCAGCCTGGGAAGCTGCGCTCGAAGACTGGCGCGACTTGCGTTCCGACCCAAGCGCGCACTTCGACGCCGAACACCGCTTCGATGCTCGGGACATCGCGCCGTTCGTCACCTGGGGCACGAGTCCCGATCAGGCTGTCGCCATCGATCAGCCGATTCCCGACGAAACCGCGCAACCGACACCGGAAGCTGCGGCCTCGCTGCGCCGCGCGCTCGACTACATGGGACTCACGCCCAACCGGCTGATTGCCGGCACGCGTATCGACCGTGTGTTCATCGGCTCGTGCACCAACGGGCGCATCGAAGACTTGCGCGCGGCGGCCGCGATCGTGCGCGGCAAGCGCGTCGCGCCAGGCGTGCGCGCGATGGTCGTGCCGGGTTCGGGCAGCGTGCGCCGTGCCGCCGAACTGGAAGGCACAGCGAAGACGCTGATCGATGCGGGCTTCGAATGGCGGGAGCCCGGCTGCTCGATGTGTCTCGCGATGAACGACGACGTGCTCGAAGCCGGCGAACGCTGCGCGTCCACCACCAACCGCAATTTCGAAGGCCGCCAGGGACGCGGCGGCCGCACGCATCTGATGAGTCCGGCCATGGCGGCGGCTGCCGCGATGGCCGGCTGCATCACCGATGTCCGCACGCTGGAGGCATCCACATCGTGACCAGGCTTACCACCATCCAAGGCAGCGCCGCTCCGTTGCCGATCGACAACCTCGACACCGACCAGATTATGCCGAAGCAGTTCCTGCGCATTATCGACAAGGCGGGTCTCGCCGACGGTCTGCTGTACGACCTGCGCTTCGACGGGCGAGGCACACCCCGCGCTGACTGCGTGCTGAACCAGAGCGGTTACGCGAACGCTCGAATTCTGATCGGCGGCGCGAATTTCGGCTGCGGATCGAGCCGCGAGCACGCGGTCTGGGGCTTGCAACAATACGGATTTCAGGCGGTGATCGCGCCGAGCTTCGCGGAAATTTTCTATTCCAACGCGATGAACAACGGCTTGCTGCTCGTACAACTGGATCGCGATGCCGTCGATGCGTTGACCCGCGAGGCGATCGCAACGCCCGGCACATCGATCTCGATTGATCTCGAACAGCAGACGGTGAAGTCCGCATCGGACCAGCAATACGCATATCCGCTTGGCGCGCGCCACAAGCGCATGGTGATCGAAGGCATCGATACCGTCGATCTGACGCTCGACTCCCTCTGCGCAATCGAAGCCTTCGAACAGGCGCATTTCGCGCGGCATCCCTGGGCGCAAGCGATGTAAGCGCCGAACCGCCGCGCGACGCGGCGGGTTCCGTCGTGTAGTAGGGCCGATTCCCTTCCGACCGAAGAAGGGAAAGGCATCCCTTTGCCTCGAAAATGGAGGAGACACATGAAGCGCAAACCGTTTTACAGAATTCTCTATGTGCAGGTGCTTGCAGCCATTGTCGCCGGCGTGCTGCTCGGCCATTTCGCGCCGCACGCGGCGGTTGCATTGAAGCCACTTGGCGATCTGTTCATCAAGCTCGTACGGATGATCATTGGCCCGGTGATATTTTGCACGGTCGTGACGGGTATCGCGGGCATGCAGGACATGAGTAAAGTCGGCCGCGTCGGCGGCAAGGCGCTGCTCTATTTCGAGGTTGCATCCACGCTCGCGCTGGCGATGGGACTGCTTGCCGCGCATGTGCTTGCACCTGGCAAGGGCTTCAATGTCGATCCAGCGACGCTCGATGCGCGCGCCGTTTCGGGCTATGCGGCGCAGGCGACGCACGGCGACGGCATCGCCGGATTCATCGCGCATGTGATACCCGACACGTTTGCCGGCGCGCTGGTTCAGGGCGATATCCTGCCGGTGCTGCTGATCGCGATGCTGTTCGGCACTGCGCTCGCATTAATGGGCGAGCCCGCCGCACCCGTCACGCAGATGATCGAAACCTTGTCCAAAACATTCTTTCGCATCGTGCGGATGGTCACGAGTCTCGCGCCGATCGGCGCCTTCGGGGCGATGGCTTTCACGATAGGCCGTTACGGCATCGCTTCGCTGCTGCCGATGCTGAAGCTGATCGGCACGTTCTATTTCACCGCATTCGTGTTCGTGGCTGTCGTGCTCGGCATCGTCGCGCGTCTGTGCGGGTTCAGTCTTTGGCGCTTTCTTGCTTATATCCGTGACGAATTGCTGATCGTGCTAGGTACATCGACGTCCGAGGCGGCGTTGCCGCAACTGATGGACAAGCTCGAACGCCTGGGTTGCCCGCGTGGCGTGGTGGGGCTCGTCGTTCCGACCGGTTACTCGTTCAATCTCGATGGCACTAACATCTACATGACCCTCGCCGTGCTGTTTCTCGCACAGGCGACCAACACACATTTGTCGTTTGCGCAGCAACTCACGCTATTGCTTGTCACAATGCTGACCTCGAAGGGATCGACGGGCGTGACGGGTGCGGGCTTCATCACGCTCGCTGCGAGCCTTTCCGTGGTGCCGACCGTTCCCGTCAGCGCGATGGTGCTGATCCTCGGCATCGATCGCTTCATGTCCGAATGCAGGGCGTTGACCAACATCGTGGGCAATGGCGTAGCGACGATCGTGGTTTCGGCGTGGGAAGGCGAGCTCGATCGAGGGAAGCTCGCAAAGGCGTTGGGCCATGAGGAGCATGTTCGAGGCGATTCCTGGTCCCCGGACATGCGCGAAACGGCCGCTATTGATCGCGAGCGGTCTCTTACCAATGATTTGCTCCGGTGACCGCTTCGGGGTGGCTCTAGAAATTGGACGCGCGATCATCGGTGAGCTCGGTCTTCCGGAATCAGCCACGAGCGGCCCTTGGAAGTATCACAAAAAACGACTGCATAAAGGCCGGCAACAGCCGAATCGAGCGCTTAGCCCAAATCGGCCATCAAACGGAACGTTTCGCAAACGAGCGGCATCGTTGCTGCGGGCTGCCGGCCTATGCGCTGACACTCCCTGCCAAAGAATTTCCAGTGCTCCGCGCGCCAGTATTCGAGCGAAAGGTCACCTTCTCCTTCGGCCGCCGCGAACTCGCTAGAGACGTTCGAGAAAGGGGCTATCTCTACCTTCGTCGTCTGTAGAAGGAGAACGGGGCGACTGCTGAAGTCCAGAACAATTTCGATGTCCCCTTCCTGAGGCAGGCGTTCGCCGTCGACTTCCCACGACCACAGGAGGCTGCACGTGGCGCGCTTTACCTCGGCCTTTATCAACGAAATGAGCAGGGCAGAGGATTGTTCCGAGTCGCCATAGCTACCCATTCGAACATGGGCCCCTGTGAACCGCCCCGGACTTGGTGGAGGCTCCAACTCTTGAGAGAATGGAGCCATGAACAAGTCGAACAAGTTTTCTGCTGAAGTCCGCGAGCGTGCTGTGCGCATGGTGCGAGAGCATCGGGACGAGTA
>NZ_PNYA01000013.1 GCF_002879885.1 Trinickia dabaoshanensis | reverse complement strand
GGCGGGACCGGGGCGAACAGCAAGCGAGGGTGCGCCTCGAGGCATGGGAATCGCAGATGAAGCGCTTCCATGGAATCGGCAGCTTGCGCTCGGCGGTGCCTGGGCGTTGGTTCACGCTCGCGGGGCATCCCGTCCACGATAAGGAACCCGAACAAGATCGGCAGTTTGCGATCCTCGAAACGCGCTGGACGATTCGCAACAACCTGCCGGGTATCGACGAACTCGTCGATTTCTCCGAAAGCTTGAGCGGACAGGTGCGTCGAGCGATGCACGCGGACGCCGGGGGTGTCAAAGTGCGGCATCCCGATGGCAGCGAAGGCTTCTTTCAAGTGGAAATCGAAGCCCAGCGGCGTCGCACGCCGTTTCGCAGTCCATTGGAACATCGCAAGCCTGTGATGCAATTGCAGACCGGGATCGTCGCCGGGCCCGAGAGCGAAGAAATCTATACGGATGCGCTCAACCGCGTGAAGGTGTGGTTCCCGTGGAATAGGCGCAACCAGGGTGACGAGCGCGCATCGGTCTGGGTTCGTGCCGCGTTTGCGGACGCCGGATCGAGGCGCGGCGGTCACTTTCCCTTACGTAAAGGCGACGAGGTCGTCGTCGGCTTCATGGGTGGCGATTGCGATCGGCCCGTGATCGTGGGCCGGATGCATGGCGGGCCGACTCCGCCGGTCTGGCATTCGAACGGATTGTTGTCGGGGATTCGCTCAAAGGAATACGCCGGGAGCGGCTTCAATCAACTCGTGATGGACGATGCGACAGGACAGAACCGCGTCCATCTTTACTCGACGAGCGCCGACTCTCACCTCCATCTTGGTTACCTCATCGAGCACACCGGGAATTCGCGTGGTGCGTATCTCGGTAGCGGCTTCGATTTGAAGTCGAGTGCCTATGGGGCGATTCGGGCGGAGCAGGGTCTTTATGTCTCGAGTTATCCGACTTCGACTAAGCAGCCGATGGATGTGCGGCAAGCGAGTGCGCAGCTCGTGAATGCCGAGAGCATCGTCGAAGCGCTATCGGATGCGAGCGCAGCGCACCAAGCGGAAAATCTGAAGGACGGCTATGACGCGCTGAAGGCGTTCACCGATGCGACTCGGAAGAGTATGGCGGGTGACGCGTCCGGGGCTGGAAGGACGGCGGGCGGCGGCACGGGCAACGCGAATGGATTTGCGGAGCCGGTCATGTTGATGGCCAGTCCGGCCGGCATTGCCTTGTCGACACAGCAGTCGGCGCAGGTTTCCGCGGACCGGCACGTCAACGTTGTCAGCGGCGGCAGTACGCATATTGCAAGCGGGAAGTCATTGATCGCTTCGATCGGCGAGAAGCTCAGCCTTTTCGTGCAAAACGCGGGGATGAAACTGTTCGCTGCAAAAGGCAAAGTCGAGGTGCAGGCGCACGCCGACGGCATCGAGATGCAGGCTCAAAAAAGCGTCAAGCTCATTTCCGTTGCCGACGTGATCGAGATGGCGGGCAAGCGAGAAGTCTTGCTGACGTCGGGCGGGGCATATATCCGGATTAAAGACGGGAACATCGAAATGCATGCGCCGGGGACGATCGACGTCAAGGGGGCGAAGCGCGTGTTTGCGGGGCCGGTGAGTGGGGATTATCAGATGCATGGCGTCGAAGGCCAGGGCGCGATGAAGACAGGGCGATCGATCGACTTTTCCGGTTAGCCGATTCGGCTAGCTGATCGCGCCGGGTCGTCGCACCGCAACGGCAGTGTCAAAGGACCTACCTGCTAACGAGAAGATTGAAGAAGAGTCATGAGCACGACGAAGACCCATCATCAAGCGCACAAGAGCGCTTCAGCAAAGCCATCCGAGCCGCAGCAGCCGCCGGCGCCGGCTTATGTGCCGTTGAAGTGGAGTTACCCGTTTACGACTCCTTCGGACAAAGACGGCAACGACGCGCACTCCTATTTCGAGGCGCTCAGCAACGCCGAGGATGGGTTTTATCCGCTGGGTGCGAACGGCATTTGGCATGGTGGAATTCATTTCGACACGAATACCGGGCACATCCTGAAGCAGGAGAACGGCGTGCGGGCGATCGCCGACGGGGAGGTGGTAGCGTATCGACTCGATTCCCAGTATCCGGTGCTGAAGTACGCGGACGGCAAGAGCTGCATGTACTCCACGGGGTTCGTTCTCGTTAGGCACAAGCTGCAGTTGCCTCCGGCCCCTTCGCGCGACACGGCCAAGAGTAGCCAGGCATCCAGCGCGACCGCTGTATCGAGTGCGCCAAGTGCATCAGCGAGCCCGACCGTGCCGGCGGCTGCCAGCGGGGCGTCCACGCCAACGGCGGCGTCGGCGCCTGGCGATGAAACGCTGACGTTCTTTAGCCTCTATATGCATTTGCTCGATTGGCAAGGCTATAAGGATGCGATCGATGCCTTCACCCCCGGCACTGCCACGCCATCCGTGATCAAGTGCATGCCGTATTGGAAGGGGGAGAAGCGCTATCGCGCGGGGGCGGGCGCTACCGACGCGCAGTTGGAGCCGACTGTGTTCGATTTTTCGTTACCGGAGTCGATGCGGCTCGACGCGCCAGATAACGAAAGCACGTCGTTCACTACGCCGACGCTCGAATGGCTCGATCCGGTGCAGTTCCCGGCGGGCACGAGTTGGCCGGAGAAGTTTCGTTTCTTCGATCAGCAGTCCGCGCCAGGGAAGCAGAAGGCGAAGCAGGTGGCCGCCAAGGGAGCGCTCGTCTATCTCGCGGCGAACGGCGAAGCGATTGGATTGCTGCCGCAGGGAAGCGAGGTGCGGCTAGGCCCCGTTTCTGCGAAGGATAAAGGCTGGGCGCAGATTACAAAAGTACTCAAGGGCGATCCTGTTGGTCTCACGATCGGAGACCCGGTCGATACTCGCGTGTCCACCGGTTGGATGAAAATCGATCAGCTCGATCTGCTGATCGATCCCAATCCACGCGATGCGATCTTCGTCCTCGACACCCCATACCCGGTGGCGGCGGGTTCCGTCCTGGGATACCTGGGCGAATATCAAAGGTATCGCGAGGCGTCCAAGGTACCGCCCACGCGGCAGCGGCCGTTGATGCACATGGAAGTCTTTGCTGGTCCGGATCTGCCTGCGTTCATTAAGAAGAGTCAGGCGCGGGCTCAGCAACTCGGCGACCAAAAATCGTTCCTTGAAATAGCCGTCGGTGCAAAGCTCGTCGATGTGGCTGAACCCAAATCGTCGATTGCCAAAGGGCTGGTGCTCAAGCCTATTTCCAAGGAGGCGGGGGAGGGCCCGTGGGTCAAGGTGCAGCCGACGTTGGTCGAGATGCCGGCCCCGGCGCCGCAACATGCGGCTCATGGGCATGCGCCGCATCCGAAGCATGCGAAGGTTGTGCCGCATGAGACGAGCCAAGGTTCGCCCGTGTGGGTCGAGCGCGCGATGGCTGGCCGAGCTGCGCCCGCGGAGTTCAAAGCATGGAGCGATTTTCCGCTGCAGGTCGCGAACGCGAAAGCGCCGGCGGCGGGATTCGACGAGGTCTATTCGCTTGGCGAATTGGATAAGCGCGGGGCGGATGCCAAGGTGCAGGACGATAAGCACGCCCATTGGTGGAAGGTGACGGTGGGCACGGCGGAGGGGAACAGCCGCGAGGGCTGGGTGTGCGATACCGGGCACGATCTCGTTCGCAAGCGAAGCGCCTGGGAATGGCCCGGGTTCGAGTTGATCGACAACACGAGCGTGCCGCTGATCGATTCGTTCAAGCGATTCCTGTACGTTCAGGAGCTTCTCTTCGATGGAGATAAAGATTCATTCGAGCCCAGCGCGCTGAGCGCGAACGGGAGTGCGTTGATACAACGGCTGGAGAAGGTCGTCGATCGCTTGGGGAACAAGGACGGGAAAGTGACGGGCAGCGAGCTGGCACGCGCGCAGAGCACGAGATGGGTGGCGCAGGCGATGTCGCATCTCGTCGTTCGCTACGAAAGCGAATGGGGTGGGGATCTCAGCAAGTGGGAATCGCTGTCTTCGTTGATGAAGGAGCGTAAGTACATTTGGCAAGGCGAGCTCGAGCGCATCGAGAAGCTGCGGTGGTGGGACAAGGTGAAGAACGGGATGAAGGACTTGCCGCGGGATGCGGCGGTTTATCATTTTCATCCGGTGGGGGTGATCGCGAATTTCTACTCTCCTTGCAGCAGCCTCGATGCGCTAATTCAAAAAATTGGAGACGTCATATCGCTCGGGGAAGGTACCTACGAGTCATACAATACGGGAACTCGTGGCAAACACGGCAAGGTGGTATTCGCGCAGTTCCGCGCCCCTCACGGGACGGTCACCGGGAAGACTATTAATGAAATACTCGCGTCAGTCTCACTGCCACCGGAGGATCATGGCCGTATGTATACAACCGGGAAATATGAGACGATCATACCCACGCTCGCTGCCGCAAAAAATGCATTAGGTCTGAATGGCGACGAAAAATATGATGAGCAGATGCAGGAGCGCGTGTACAGGGATTTCTTGTTTGATCAAACGCCGGGTTTGTCGAATTTTGTGAAGAAGGGCTATGGCTCTGTCGATGATGCACAGTACGCCGCAGCTAGACAGTGGGCTTCGATTGCCGTGCCGAAAGGCCTCAGAATTAGTAAAGACTATGGCGGTACAGTGTCAGATGGAACGATGTCATATTATGAGCAGCCGGGGCAAAATGGTGCCAATATGAAATCAACTAATAAATTGCGCGCAGTGCTGGAAGAGGTCGAGCAAATGCGGTCAAATGGTGCTTTATGAAAAAACTCGTTTTAGGATTGCTTGCGTTCTGTGTTTTTGAATTCGGTTGTGCTTACGGTGAAAATTCTACTTCAACGGAGAATCATCCATACAACAGCGTGCAAATTGCTTATCCAAGGGATGAGTGCTCGTTTCAATTTTCGAGTGTAGATTTTTGCGATGAAAAGCATTTGACCGCGATTAAGAGTGCAATTGCCGTGCGCGAGCCAGATTTTGGCGAAAAATACATTCTCCTTTCAATCCCGGAAGGATTGCCAGCATTTTTTCAGCATTCTCTCGTTGCGATAGATGTCACAACCGGGGTGGTATATCCGGTGCCTATCGATGGCTATTCAGGCGTGACTGATGCGGAAGGGTATGCGAAAAATGCTGGAAAATTGAAATACAATCTCCATTCGAACAAGGTATGCATTTCCGGTGCAATTATTGTCCATCGCATGATCGAAAATGGTAATTTTTGCTTTTTTCTAGCGGGCGACCGCTTCGTGGGGCACCATACTCCATATATGGATCCTTGAGAGGGTCATGGGTTCGATACAAGTAGGATTGCTGGCCAGCCTGGTAGTCGCTATATTTCCCCTCGCTGGTCAAGCCGAGGTGCGTGAAATCACGAACTTCGCCGACTCTGATGTCCAGTTGCTGACCGAGTGTGCGAAGTCGCAACATGGTAGCAACTGCACGATATACGACGTAAGGAAGAGTCGCCGAAAGAAGATTATTTCGTTCTCGCATATGGTGCTCGAGCGATATCGGAGGCCGAGGTTATTCCGAAATACGATTTATTTATGAATAATATTTGCGCTGATGCTTTGGGGTGAGGCAATGGGGCGAATTTATTTTATGTTATTTTTGATTGTCGGCACGGCGATTTGCGCCGCCTCAGTTGCTTTTGCTTCAACGGTTCAAGATGAGAGTCTCCACGGCGTAAGTAATGTTGCTACCTCTGTCGTATACAATGACCCCTCTTTTGATGCATTTAGAAGTTTATCGTGCAAGATGGTTGGTGAAAAGATTTCGCTATCCAGCGTGCCGACCGTCACGACTTACTTCATAACCACTGCAGACGCTTGTGGCTGGGGTGCTGCGTTGGGGCCAATTTGGTTGATCCGCGTTTCAGAGGGAGTTGCTTCAGTTCTGCTGAGTATTGGAGGCTATTCGGTCGATGTGCTTGGTGATGAGAGAAACGGAATGCGCAGCGTAAAAATCGGCAGCGGCACTGCCGGACGAACTGCTTTCGTTCTTTATAGATTCGATGGAAAAAAATACGTCCTGAAAAAAAAGAGGCGGGTAATCAAGATGTGTCGTGTCATATATCGATCGACGTCGAAGCATTGCGCTTTGCAATGATGAGAGCGATGGGGAAATATCAATGGATCGGCTTGGTGGCCATTTCGCTCGCGTGCCATGGAGTGATTGCAGCTACCAAATGCGATGCGCTAGCGGCGTTCGCATCCCAAAACGGCTTGTTCATCCCTGGTGATGATGCCGGTAGAGTGGTAACGGGAGGCGGCCGGCTACAGTTTTACTCCGCCCCGGACTTCTCGTGCAAGATGGAGGGCATATTCATCGTCACTGGAGATACTGTTGACGCTTATTCCGAATACAATGGATTCACGTCGGTTGTCTATTTTCCAAAAGCGGATAAAAAGGCCGTCATCGGGTGGGTGCGGTCGCATCGCTTGCAGCCCAACGGTTTCGGCATATCCGGTGGGCAAAATTGACCTTGATATGAATGAAAGCTGTGAAGATAATGGCTTCGATACAAGTCAAACGGGCGGTCAGCCTAGTGGCTGCAATGTTTTCTCTGGCTGGCCACGCCGAGGGGCGCGAGCTCACGAACTTCGCCGGCTCTGTTGTCCAGTTGCTGACCGAGTGTGCGCAGACTCAACTTGGTGGTAACTGTACGATATACGACATAAGGAAGGATCGGCGCGGAACGACGGCGGACGGCGAGCTTCCGAAAACGCGGAACGGTCGGACCTGCATCACCGATCTGCTGGCGCATCCTGACAGCGCGATGTTCGTCGTCCGATACCGAGTCGACGGATCTGCCGATCGCCCGTCCGAATGCCGCGAGAGGGCGTTCGCTTTGAGTGGCGATGGACGAAGCGTGCGGCCGATCTCCGCTACCACCATCGGATGCAAGTGACGTTGGTCGGCTGATTGCCGCCTCGCGAGATGCGCCGGACGTCGTCTGAAATTCATCGCCAGCCGTCACGATCCGCCGTTCAGTCGCCGATCATTGAACGTTGCGCTGCCGCCCGATGCTCAGCGGATTTTTGTGGGTCGCACCCGGCTGAGCCAGGGCTATGACCGCATCATCGCTATAACGCTAAACCTCGAACTTACATCACGCGGTAAACTATGGAAATGGCAAACCACGAGCGCTTCCATGTCGTGTACGACGGTCCGGCTCTCGAAGAGCATCGGATGGACGTTCGCGACCTTGCGCCTGCACTCGTCGCCTTCGCTGATCTCTTTGCCGCCGTCAACAAGGAAGTCAACGGTGACGCGGCCGATGTCCGCGTGCAAGTCAATGCAAGCTTTAAGGCGGGATCGTTCGGCGTTGATTTGGTTGCGACGCAGCACTTGGTTTCGCAACTGAGGGATATCTTTTCCGGCACGAGCGCAGCGGCTATTTCGAACGCTGGTGGAATCCTCGCGCTGATTGGCATGACCGTTAGTTCCGGTTATGGGCTTATTCAGCTTTTGCTCCGCCTGGCAGGGCGCAAGCCGGTCAGGATCGAACAGAAAGGCGATATCGCGCGCGTTTGGATCAATCAGACCGAAACGGTTGAAGTTGAGCGCGACGTCGTTCGACTGTATCGCAACAGCGTCGTGCGCAGCAGCTTGGAAAAGGTGGTCTCCCCTCTCGAGCGCGATGGAATCGACGACTTTGGCATCGTCATGAATGGTCAAAAGGTGCTCGATCTCCACACAGAAGACCTGCCGTCTTTCAGCGCCCGCGTGAGCGATGCCGATGCGGAAGTCGTATCCGACGCAACGGCTCGAAAGCTCTTGCAGATCGAGTCTCTGACGTTCAAAGACGGCAACAAGTGGCGAGTGAGCGACGGCAACGCCACGTACTACGTCGCGATCGAAGACAAGCGGTTTCTCGCGAAGATCGACGCCGGCGAACGCTTTGGTAAGGGTGACGTGCTTCTGGTCGATTTACGCCAGGTGCAGACAATCGAAGGCGGGAAGCTCGTTACCGAGTCGATGATTGTCGAGGTGATCGAGCATCGGCAGCCACTTCAGCAGAGCCTCCTGTAGCTGCGTTCCTTACTTCAAACTCCCCGCCAGAAACTGCCGCAGCCGCTCGCTCTTCGTATTGCCGAACACCTCTTGCGGCGCGCCTTGCTCTTCCACGCGCCCCTGGTGCAGGAACATGACGTGATTCGACACATTGCGCGCGAATCCCATCTCGTGCGTGACGACGATCATGGTCCGTCCTTCCTCGGCCAGCTTCTGCATGACCTTGAGCACCTCGCCGACGAGCTCCGGATCGAGCGCGGAGGTCGGTTCGTCGAACAGCATCACATCGGGGTTCATCGCGAGCGCACGCGCGATCGCCACACGCTGTTGCTGTCCGCCGGACAAATGCGACGGGTACTGCTTCTCGAGCCTCGGCGCGAGTCCCACTTTCTCGAGGTACATGCGCGCACGCTCCTCGGCTTCCTTGCGCGCCATGCCGAGCACGTGCACGGGCGCCTCCACCACGTTCTCGAGCACGTTCATATGCGCCCAGAGGTTGAAGTGCTGGAACACCATCGAGAGTTTCGTACGGATCCGCTGCAATTGCTTTTGATCGGATACGCGCAGCCCGCCGCCCTTGTCCTTAGCCGTGCGCACCTCTTCGCCGTCGACGAAAATCCGCCCCGCGCTAGGTTGTTCGAGGAAGTTGATGCAGCGAAGCATCGTGCTCTTGCCCGAGCCCGACGAGCCGATGACGCTGATCACGTCGCCGGCGTTGGCCTTCAAGGAAACGCCCTTGAGAACTTCGTTACTGCCGTAGTGCTTGTGCAGATCGTCGATGAAAAGCTTGTGCATGAGTTACTTGCCTTGCGGGCGCAGGTAGGCGAGCCAGCGCCTCTCGGCGCGGCGAAACAGCGCGACGAGCGCGAACGAGATGCCGAGATACAGTAGCGCCGCGATGCCGAACGCCTGGAACGACATGTAGGTCGCCGAATTGACGTCGCGCGCTATCTTCAAAATGTCGGGTACGGTGGCCGTAAATGCGACGGTCGTCGCATGCAGCATCAAAATGACTTCATTGCTATAGAGCGGCAACGCGCGCCGCAGCGCGGAGGGCAGAATCACGCGCCGGTACAGCGTGAACGTCGACATTCCGTAGGCGCGCGCCGCTTCGATTTCGCCGTACGCCGTCGCCTTGATGGCGCCGGCGAAAATCTCGGTCGTGTAAGCGCAGGTATTGAGCGTGAACGCGAGCAGCGTGCAGTTCATCCCTTGCCGGAAGAACGCATTCAACAATTCGTGATTGCGCACCACCTCGAGGCTATACAGACCCGTGTAGCAGAGCAGCAACTGCACGTAGAGCGGTGTCCCGCGAAAAATATACGTGTAGAGCCAAACAGCGCCCGAAACGGCCTTGTTCCGCGAAACCCGCGCGCACGCAAGCGGCACCGACAAACAAAAGCCGATGCCGATCGATACGACGAGCAGCCACATGGTGATGGCAAGGCCGGTCGTCTGATAGCCGTCGGTGAAAAGGTAATTGCGCCAGTAGTCGTGAATCAGCTCGATCATGGTGGGGTTGGACTGACCTTATAGCTCGGCTTTACGCACGCCGATCGAATACCGCTTCTCGAGCCAAAGCAGTACGACATTCGAAATCGTCGTGATCGCGAGATAGATCGCACCCGCGATCAACGTGAAAAAGAAAAAGCGCAACGTGCCTTTGCCGGCGTCCTGGGAGGCCTTGACCACATCGGCCAGGCCGATGATCGACACCAGCGCGGTGGCCTTGACCATCACTTGCCAGTTGTTGCCGATCCCCGGCAGCGCGAAACGCATCATCTGCGGAAACATGATTCGCGAGAACGTCTGCCAGCTCGTCATGCCGTAAGCGGCACCCGCTTCGAGCTGCCCGCGCGGCACGGAAAGAAACGCACCCCGGAACGTTTCGGTGAAATACGCCCCGTAAATGAACCCGAGCACGATGACGCCGGCCACGAACGGGTCGATATCGATTTCGTCCCAGCCCACCAGATCGGTCAGGTTGTTCAGCCAAATCTGGATGCTGTAGAACAGCAGGAGCATCAACACGAGATCGGGCACGCCGCGCACGAGCGTGGTGTACACCGTGCCGATGCCGCTCGACAGACGGTTTTTCGAAAGCTTCGCCGCTGCGCCGACGAGGCCCAGCACGAAGGCCAGCGCGAGCGACAGCAGCGAGAGCTTGACGGTCTGCCAAGTGCCGGCGAGGATCAGCGGGCCGTAGCCTTGAAGAAACATGGTTGGAAGTGCAGTCCTTGATGGCGCGCGGGCATGGTGGCGCACCGCGAAACGAAATACTAAGCGGCCAAAATGGCGTGCGGCCAATATTGGGGCCAGCGCCCGCGATCGCAGCGAGCGACGATGGGCCGAATCCCGCTATGGTTCGCGCCGGCCGTCGCCCGAGCGCCAATGCGCCTCGGCGCAACGAACGCCGATCCAGGGAAAGCGACGCCTAGCCGGAAAAGCGCGGTATTTTACCTGAAGCCGGCTGGGGCGCTACTGCGAAGAACCCGCGTTCGCACGAACGGGCGAGCGCACTCGCCCAGCGCCGTGCCGTGCGACGTCAACCGAGGTCGAAAAAATGCCGCGACCCGAACCGAACGGAGCGCGGCAAACGAGAGCGTGCGCGAAGGGCGGGCGCACGCTAGAGGGAAGGGGGCGGGTTACTGGCTTTGGGGCGTCGACGCGCCCGCGGCGTCGGCGTGTCCGTGTCCCATCATCCAACCGCGGCGGTGCGCCATGCGCGAGAAGTGCGCTTTGATGTCGTCGCTGACGACCTTCTTTTGTTGCGCGCTCAACCCGTCGTACACCTTGAGCCAAGCCGCCGCCACCTGTTCTCGCCGTTCACGCCCGTCGTTTGCGAGCTTTTGATGGGCATCGTGCATCGCATCCAGATCGAGTATGGGTTGCTGCGCCAATCCTTCGAACCGTTTGCGCGCCGTCTCGTGCTCGGCGCGTCCGGCGTCCCGGGCCTGCGTCATCGTTTGCAGCGCGTTTTGCCAGAGTTTCTCCTGCGCGGGCGTAAGCGTGAGCTTCAGTTCGTTGTGCAACTTGCCAAGCTCTCTCATGAGCATCGTGCCGTCGTCGTGACGGTGGCCATGCCACGCGTGATGCCAGCCGCCCGCGCCCGCGTCGGCATCGGGGCCCATGGCGTTCTCCGCGGCGTAGGCCGTGCCGAAGCCCAGTGCCACCGCCGCGGCGGTCACAGCCAACCAGCGCGGGGCAAGGCGGGAGGGCGGGTTCCCGGCCGGCAGGCGTGCGGCGGCGGGCAGCAGGTGCGAGAGTCGTTTCATTCGGTGCTCCTAAAGCGAAAAGGGAAGAGCCGTCGCAAGGCTCGGGCTCCATACCGTCAGGCTAGGCGTTGCGTCGTGGACGCGTGTTACGCGGCGGCGGTGGCCCATTACGTGTCGTTACGTGCCGGTTTCGCGGTAACGCTCGGTAACCCTTTCCGTCGTTTATGACGCTCTCGCTCGGGTGGCTCGCGTTAAACTCTGCGCCATGGCTACTCAAATTCTCGTCGTCGACGACGACGCCGAACTGCGCGATCTCCTGCGCGACTACCTGGTCCGTCAAGGCATCGAGGTGTCGGTGCTGCATGACGCCGCCACGCTCGAGCGCCGGCTCGAACGCGAACGCCCCGATCTCATCGTGCTCGACCTGATGATGCCGGGCGTGGACGGTCTCACCGCGCTGCGCAAGCTGCGCGCGACCGGCGACGATATCCCCGTGATCATGCTGACGGCGCGTGCCGACGACGTGGACCGCATCGTCGGGCTCGAACTCGGTGCCGACGACTACCTCGGCAAGCCGTTCAACCCCCGCGAGCTCTTGGCGCGCGTGCAAGCCGTGCTGCGCCGGCGCCGGACGATTCCGTCGGCGGCGCCCGAGCTGCGCGAGCCGTTCGCGTTCGGCCGTTTCCAGCTCGACTTCCAAGCGCGTGCGCTGAACCTGGAAGGGCGTCCGCTCACGCTTTCGGGTAGCGAATTCGCGTTGCTGAAGATTTTCGTGAACCATCCGATGCGCACGCTCACGCGCGAGCGGTTGCTCGAATTGCTGCACGGGCCGGAGTACGACGGCACCGATCGCGGTATCGACGTCCAAGTCTGGCGGCTGCGTCGCATCCTCGAATCCGACCCTTCGACGCCGCGTTTCATCCAAACCGTGCGCGGCCGGGGGTATGTCTTCGTCCCCAACGGCGAACCGAATGCGGCGCCCAATTGATTCGCTGTTCGGCCGGCTCGCGCTGCTTGTCGTTGCCGTTCTGCTGATTTCTCACTTCGCTTGGTTCGTGCTGATACGCGTCGAGCGCAGCCAGTCGCAGGCGCGCTACGCCGTCGAAGAGGAGGCGTTTCTCATCGATGCGGTGCGGCAGCACGTCGCCCGCACGCCTTCGGTGCCGTTGCCCTCGCGCGTGCGGCTCGTCGATCCGGCCAGCCCGGAGGTGCCGCCCGTCAAGCAGGACCTGCCCAAGCCGCTGATGCGGTTTCTCGAAGACATACGCGACCGCTTGCCGCCGGGCTCGCTCGTGCGTATCGGACCGCCGGCCCGTCCGCCGACGCTCTGGGTACACGAGGCCACGGACCAAAACTGGATCGTGCTGCCGATGACCTCGCTGCATCCGCCGCGTCCGCGCGACCAGATGCTGGAATGGCTCGCCGTCATCTTCAGCCTTGCGGTCATGTGCGCGCTTTTCGTGGCATGGCGCCTGCAGCAGCCCCTGACCGCGCTCGCGCAGGCCGTCGTGCGTTTCGGGCGCGGGCAGAGCGTGCCGCCGCTCGCCGAGCGCGGTCCGCGCGAGTTGCGCGAACTGACGCGCGGCTTCAATCAGATGGTGACCGAGGTATCGCGCACCGAGCAGGACCGCGCCGTGATGCTGGCGGGCGTGGCCCACGACTTGAAGACGCCGCTCGCGCGGCTGCGCCTGCGCGCGGAGATGATGGAGGAGGCCAAGTTGCGCGACGGCGTGGTCCGAGACGTGGACGCGCTCGCCCACATCGTCGACCAATTCCTCGTCTTCGCGCATGACGGCTCGGACCGCAGCGAGCCTGTCGTCGTGGACGAGCAGTGCGCGCGCATCGCTCGCACGTATCGCGCGGTCGCGCCGGGCGCGCCTGCGGTGCGCACCGAGTTGACGGCCGGCCCGGGCTTTCGGTTGCCCACCGCCACGCTCGAACGGATTTTGTCGAACCTGCTCGACAACGCCCACGCCTACGGCGCGCCGCCCGTGGTGGTCGCGACGGCGCGTACGCAAGCGGGGTGGGCGCTTTCGGTCATCGATCATGGCCGCGGCATCGCGCCGGACGATCTCGTCAACGCAAGCCGGCCGTTCGTACGGCTCGACCCGGCACGCGGGGGCAACGGCCATAGCGGGCTGGGCCTAGCGATCGTCGAGCGGCTCGTGCGGCGCCAAGGCGGTGTCTGCGATATCGGCAATGCGCCGGAGGGCGGTCTGCGCGTGACGATGACCTTTCCGCTCACCGCCACGACGCGTCCCGCCCAAGAATCGGAAAACGCCTGGTAACGCCTCGCGGCCGCGGGGGCGAGGCCGATACGCGGGCTATTCGGCGAACAAGGCGTCCAGCGCGGCGGCGGCCTCGCTATCCACCGTGTTGTAGGTGACGCTGTTCGCTTCGAAGATGTAGTGCGTGGTGTACTTGCCCAGCCGCGCGAGAATCTCTTCCTGGATTTCTTCGGGCTCCGTGTCGAGCTTCAGGTACCACGAGGTGGACGACAGCCTGGTCTGGAACGCGCCGTATTCGGCCATGAGCTGATCGAAGGCGCTCGCGTCCTGGTCGCGACAGACGATGACCAGATTTCCTTTCATGCGCATCTCCCGGTAGATCGGTAGGTTCATTCGCCACGAGAAACCGATCATACCCGGTCTCGCCGAAGTACCGATCGTTCGCCGATTTCCGGTGGAAACCGGCTTCGGCCGGCTGCCCCCGGGTTTCCCGCACGACCGCTTCGGGGCATAATTTCGCGTTCGACGTCGCCCGGATCGGGGCGCGAGGCGCGAATTTTGTGACGGGCGCGGTTGTGCCTGAAACGAAGGTTGTAGTAGTGTCGTGCCGTCGAAAAGGCGGTAAGGCCGGCAGCCAGGACGCCACGGCTCAACAATCAACGATTCGCGCTCGAAACGCGTCACCGCAACCATACGCTCGTCATGCCTGTCATTCGTGTCTTGGATCGCTGCGCCGTCCCGCGCCGCGCCAGTTCGCCGGCGGTGTCCGGCCGCCCGTTCGGCCTGTCCGCGCGCGCTTGCTACTCGCCGCGCGGCGTGAAGGGGGCTTAATGGATTTCGGCTTCAATCTGAATCGCACCGCCAACGCGTCCGCATGGCGTTTGGCGCCGAACCGCTGGGATTTCGTCGCATTCCCGCTCATCATCTGCGTAATTGCCATGGCGGCGATCGGCTTTCACCAGACGATGGCGCCGATTTCGACGCTCAAGACGCAGGTCATCTCGCTCAACCCCGCGATGCTGCCCGAGTACGCGCTGCGCACGACGCTGCGCATGCTGGCGGCGATCGTCGCCTCGCTCGTCTTCACGCTCGTCTACGGAACCGTGGCGGCCAAGAGCCGCCGGGCGGGCATGGTGCTCGTGCCGATCCTCGACATCCTGCAATCGGTGCCCGTGCTCGGCTACATCTCGTTTACGGTCACGTTCTTTCTGGCGCTGTTCCCGGCGCGTGTGCTCGGAGCCGAATTCGCGGCGATCTTCGCGATCTTCACGGCTCAGGCTTGGAACATGACGTTCAGCTTCTACCAGTCGCTGCGCACGGTGCCGCGCGATCTGGACGAAGTCTCGCGCGGCTTTCATTTGACGGCCTGGCAGCGTTTCTGGAAGCTGGAGGTGCCGTTCTCGATGCCGGGACTCATCTGGAACATGATGATGTCGATGTCCGGCAGTTGGTTCTTCGTCGTCGCTTCGGAAGCGATCACGGTCGGCAACAACACGATCACGCTGCCCGGGATCGGCGCCTATCTCGCGCAGGCGATCGCGGAGAAGAATCTCGGCGCGATCGGTTGGGTCATCGTCGCGATGGCGGTCGTCATCCTCGCGTACGACCAACTCATGTTCCGGCCGCTCGTGTCGTGGGCCGATAAATTCCGCATGGAGACGACGAGCTCGGGCAATGCGCCCGAATCGTGGTTGCTCGATCTCGTGCGCCGCACGCGGCTCATTCACTTGCTGCTCGTGCCGGCCGGCTGGATCTTCGCCAAGCTCGCGCGTTTGCCGTTGCGCCTGCCGCGTGTGGACAACGTGTCGTTCCCGCGCGTGGCGAGCAGCGCGAAGCGCACGCTTGCCGGCGATATCGTTTGGGCGCTGCTCGTGCTCGTCGCCACGCTCTTCGTGGGCTGGCGCGTCATCGCCTACGTGCGCACGGGCGTGACAGGTTCCGAGGTCGGCCATGTGTTCGCGCTGGGCTTTTTCACGCTCATTCGCGTCGTGGTGCTGATCGCGCTTTCGTCGCTGCTGTGGGTGCCGATCGGGGTGAAGATCGGCCTGAAACCGGCCCTTGCCGAAAAAGTGCAGCCGCTCGCTCAGTTCCTCGCGGCGTTTCCGGCGAACTTGCTGTTTCCGGCCTTCGTGATCGTTATCGTCCGGTTCCACCTGAACCCCGATATCTGGCTGTCGCCGCTCATCGTGCTCGGAACGCAGTGGTATATCCTGTTCAACGTCATCGCCGGCACGACGGCCTATCCCAACGACTATCGGGAAGCCGCGACGAACTTCCGTATTCGCGGCTGGCAATGGTGGCGTCAGGCGATGCTGCCGGGCATTTTCCCGTACTACGTCACGGGGGCCATCACGGCATCGGGCGGCGCATGGAACGCGAGCATCGTCTCCGAGCTCGTGCAGTGGGGCGACAAGAAGGTCGTCGCGCACGGGCTCGGCGCTTATATCGCGCAATACACGGCCGTCGGCGATTTCCCGAAGATCATTCTCGGCATCGCCGTGATGTCGCTGTTCGTGACGCTGTTCAACCGGCTGCTGTGGCGTCCGCTGTACGCCTATGCGGAATCGAAGCTGCGGCTCGATTGACCCCTGCCGTCAAAGGCGCGCGGCCCTGATAGGCCGCGCCGACCGAGTGCTCAAATCAAGAGTGAAGCGCAATGCAAAATCCCAAAGCTGACCTAAGCGCCGCGCCGTTCGCGGGCACCGCCGCAGCCACCCCGCGCCTGGGCGAGGAAGTCCTGAACGTCAAGGGCGTGTGCCGTGGTTTTTCGAAGGCGCAAGGCGAATTGCTGGTGCTCGACGATGTGAACCTCGCGCTGCGCGAGGGCGAGATCGTCGGGCTGTTGGGGCGTTCGGGGTCGGGCAAATCCACGCTGTTGCGGATCATCGCCGGCCTGATCGAGCCAACCGCCGGTGAAGTGAGCTACTTGGGCGCGCCGCTTTCGGGACCCGCGGAAGGCGTCGCGATGGTGTTCCAGACGTTCGCGCTGTTTCCCTGGCTCACGGTTCTGCAAAACGTAGAGGCGGGGTTGGAAGCGCTCGGCGTCGGCGCGCGCGAGCGGCGCGAGCGTGCCCTGGCCGCCATCGACTTGATCGGCCTCGACGGTTTCGAAAACGCGTATCCGCGCGAGCTGTCGGGCGGGATGCGCCAGCGCGTCGGTTTCGCCCGCGCGCTCGTGGTGGACCCGACGCTGCTGTTGATGGACGAGCCGTTCTCCGCGCTCGATGTGCTGACCGCCGAAACGTTGCGTACCGACTTGCTCGATCTTTGGACGCAGCGGCGTATGCCGATCAAGTCGGTGCTGATCGTCACGCACAACATCGAGGAAGCGGTGTTCATGTGCGATCGAATTTTGGTGCTGTCGTCGAATCCGGGGCGCGTGCTGGCCGAGATCAAAGTGCCGTTCCCCCATCCGCGCAACCGGCTGGACCCGGCCTTCAGACGGCTGGTCGACGATATCTACGCGAAGATGACGGCGCGCCGGACCGACGAGGCGACCAAGAAGGGGCTCGAGCTCGGCAGTTGGCTGCCCAGCGTGTCGACCAACTTGATGGCCGGTTTGATCGAAACGCTGGCCGCGCCGCCTTACCACGGCCGCGCCGATATGCCGGAAATCGCCCGCTCGCTGCATCTCGAGGTGGACGATCTGTTTCCGATCGCCGAAGTGCTCCAGCATTTGGGCTTCGCCGACGTGCGCGAGGGCGACATCTTCCTCACGCCGCCCGCACGCGTATTCGCGGAGTTCGGCACGCAAGAGCGCAAGATGATGTTTGCCGAGCACCTGCTGCGCCATGTACCGCTTGCGGCCCGGATCAAGAAGGTGCTCAACGAACGGCCGGGTCATCGCGCGCCGCGCGTGCGCTTCGAGCAAGAACTCGAAGACTTTCTTTCGGACAGCGCCGCGGAAGAGACGCTCGACGCCGTCATCAACTGGGGCCGTTATGGCGAGATCTTCTCGTATAACGACCAAACCGAAATCTTCAGTCTCGAAGACGTGGAGTCGTAAAGCCCAGGCCGCAAGGCCTCTTTGCCTTTGCCGGTCGACAACGCGCCGCGCACGTCCCTGGGCATCGGGACGCGTGCGGCGCGTTCGTTTTCATGCATCGGGCGCTGTGCTGTCGTCCTCGTCTTCGTAGGCGCCCAGGCGGTTGTAGAGCGTCTTCAGGCTCACGCCCAGCGCCTTGGCCGCGCGCCGTTTATCGCCGCCGCAGTGTTTCAGCGTGCCGAGGATGATCTGCCGCTGCGCTTCGGCGAGCGGCGTGCCCACCCAAATACTCATCGCGTCGCCTTGCGTCACGGCCTTCTTCGAACGGGCGGCAAGGCGCGGATGCTCGATCTCGACCGTCTTCTCGGCGAGGATGAACGCGCGGTAGACGCTATTCTTCAGCTCCCGCACGTTGCCCGGCCACGAATACGTGCGCATCGTTTCCCGCGCGCGTTTGCTGAAGACCTTGTTCGTCCCTTCCTGCGCGTTCAGTTCCGCTAGGAAGTGCTGCGCGAGCAGTTCGCGGTCGCCTTCGCGTTCGCGCAGCGGCGGCGCGCGCAACGGGAAGACGGCGAGCCGGTACATCAAATCCTCGCGCAGGCCGTTTTCCTTCACGGCCACCATCGGATCGCGGTTCGTCGCGGCGATCACGCGCACGTCGCTGCGCTGCAACTCGGTGCCGCCCACGCGATAGAACGTGCCCGTTTCGAGCGCGCGCAACAGTTTTACTTGCCGGACGGGCATCATCTCCGTCACTTCGTCGAGAAAGAGCGTGCCGCCGTTCGCATGTTCGAAGTAGCCGGCGCGGCCTTGCACGGCACCCGTGAAGCTGCCGCGTTCGTGGCCGAACAGTTCCGCCTCGATCAGGCTGTCGGGAATCGCGCCGCAATTGACGGCGACGAAGGGACCGTCCTTGCGCGAACTGCGGTCGTGGATCGTGCGGGCAACGAGTTCCTTGCCGGTGCCTGATTCGCCCACCACCAGCACGGTTGCATCGGTGGACGCAACGCGCTCGATCTGCTCGTATAACTCCAGCATCGACGGCGAGGAGCCGTAGAGCATGCCATACGATTCGAGCCCCGCCGCATCGCGGACGAGGGTCTTGGCGAATCGCGCCGCTGCGTCTTGATCCCGCGCCGCGGCTGGCGTTTCAATATCGGTAGACTCGGGCATGTGAGTGAAATCCAAGAGGCGTCATCGCCCCAAAAAAAAGTGATGTGACCTTCCTTCGTCGGCAATGCGTGTGGCGAGTTCCAAACGAGTATTTAACCATGCTACGCGACCTTGGCGCACGCGTGCCGCCCGCTCGTCCCGGGCACGAAAACTGCGGATGGCCGAATTCGACGGTAAGCGGAACTTGGCGCGCGCTCGGCGATCGGAATAACATCCGGGCAGTGTGCAAGCGCCGCCTTACCTCGCATTCGTGATGGCAGCGAGTAATGCTAGGGGGATCTCATGGCTCGTCCTAAAATCGGCATTTTTGGTGCACTCGTCGCGGTTGGCGGCGTGTTAGCGTTGCGCTGGGCGCAAAAACATCGGGCTGCGCAAGCGCGGCTTGCAGGCGAGCTGACTCGGTGGGAGGGCGAAGGCGGCGCGGTGGCTGCGAGCAGCAGCGCTGCCGGGCCGATGTCCGATAGCGGCCCCGGGCACGACGTGGTGCCCAACGGCGCCGGCCACGGCGCAATGGGGCGTATCGGCGGCACGCGCGACGCGTGGATCTTCCCCCACGGACATAGCTGACGCCGGTTAAGCCACGCTGGGCTGCTTTGGGCGCCGCCGGTCCGGCGGTGCCGATTCCGTATTGGTATGCCGAATCGCTCGCTTGACTCGTTGCGCCTAGGCACAATGTCGCGACGGGCTGCGCGAGCGTTTCGCGCTTTTTTGTTTCTAACCGTTATTCATCACAGACCAGCGAAAACAGATGCCACATGTGCTGATAGTCGACGACGACCCCGAAACCCGCGAAGCGCTCGTATCGATCATCGCCGCCGACGGCTTGACGACCGCGACGGCCGGCGATCTGCGCGAGGCGCGCATCCAGCTCGTACGCCAGACGCCCGACGTCGTGTTCACCGATCTGCAATTGCCGGACGGTAGCGGCGTGGATCTGTTCGAGGACCTCGATCCGCGCTCGGGCGTCGAAATCATCGTCATCACCGGCCATGCTACGGTCGAGTCGGCCGTGACGGCCCTGAAGATGGGCGCCACCGACTACCTCGTCAAGCCGATCAACATGCAACGCGTCAAGGCCGTGCTCGATCGTTTGCCGCGCGCGGGCGATCTGAAGGCGCAGATCGGCACGCTGCGCGGCGAACTGCGCCGCATGGGGCGGTTCGGCTTGATGCTCGGCAGTTCGCCGGCCATGCAATCGGTCTACGACCAGATCGGCCGCGTGGCGCCGACGGCCGCGTCCGTGCTGCTCGTGGGCGAATCCGGCACGGGCAAGGAAGTGGCCGCGCAGACCATCCATGAACTCAGCTTGCGGCGCAAGCACGCGTTCCTGGCGGTCAACTGCGGCGCGATTTCGCCGAATCTGATCGAGTCGGAGATGTTCGGGCACGAGCGCGGCTCGTTCACGGGCGCGGACCGCCAGCACAAGGGTTATTTCGAACGCGCGAGCGGCGGAACGATTTTTCTCGATGAAATCACCGAAATGCCGGCCGAGCTGCAGGTCAAATTCCTGCGCGTGCTGGAAACCGGGATGTTCATGCGGGTCGGTACGACCAAGGAAATCGAGACGGACGTGCGCGTCATCGCGGCCACGAACCGCGACCCGGAAGAAGCCGTGCTCGAAGGCAAGCTGCGGCTCGATTTGTATCACCGGCTCAACGTGTTTCCGATCAGCCTGCCGCCGCTGCGCGAGCGCGGCAACGACGTCTGGCTGCTCGCGCAAGCGTTCCTCGAGGAACTCAACGAGCGGCACGGTTCGCGCAAGCAGTTCCCGCCGGCCGTGCGGGACATGATGTTGTCTTATCCTTGGCCGGGCAACGTGCGTGAATTGAAGAACTACGTCCAGCGCGCGTTCATCATGGCGGCTCCGGACGCCGATCTTACGGCCGCCGTACCGCTGCAAATCTCGCTGTCCAAGCCCTCGACGGGCACCGCGGTGACGATCCCGTTCGGCACGTCGCTCGCGACGGCCGATCGCCAACTCATTCTTGCCACGCTGGAGCAGTGCGGCGGGGTCAAGACACGCGCCGCCGAAATTCTCGGCATCAGCCTGAAAACGTTATACAACCGCCTCGTGGAATACGGTGAAGACGCGAAATCGGCGGCGAGCGAAAGCGATACGGCCGGCGAGCCGGGCGAGGCCACGGCCGGCGGCTGAAGCGCTCGGCAATCGTTCCGATGTGTAACGGGCGTGGCCGGGACGTTGGTATTGGTTCCGGCCGCGTCGCGCGCATGGCAGAAGATTTGCTCGTCTATCGTCCCAATTCCAATGGGTTGATTGACGAGGTACATCTCGATGTCCGCATCACGTAGAGCATGCATCCCCGCTTCGGTCTCGTTCCGGCTGCGGCCGCGATCGCATCTGCATACTCCCGAGCCTGATCCGCCCATCCCGCCGCCGAAAGAGCCGCCGTTGCCCGGGCCTGGGCCTGAGCCGGGCCCGATTCCCGAGCGCGAGCCGCCGGAGCCTGATCTGCCCCCTATCGGCGATCCGACCCCCGTTCCGCGGGACGTTCCTCCGATGCAGTAGCCATGAGCGTCGCGTTGCTGTACCCGTTACAAATCTGACGCAATTGTTACCGCGCGTTCGCGCGCTGCGCGTCCTAGACTTTGAAATGCAATTGCTTTGCTTGCGCGGGCATTGGCCTGCTCCTGGAGATCGTTCCATGAGACACCCTGCGTTACGGCGCTCCGCGCGCCATGCGCTCAAGCGTGAAGCGAAGAACGGCGGCGGTTATCCCGCTCGCTCGCCGTCTTCCGAAGATCCGTCTGCACAAAATCGCTCTGCACCCGGAGTGCCCGCGGACGGCGAGCACAATCAGGGCGGTGCTCGTGTCGAAGGACTCGATTACCAGCGCGATCTTGGCTCGGAGCAGGACGCTTAGACGCGGCTTGAGGCAGTAGCGAAGAAAGGTGACGCGCCTGCGGGTGCGCTGGCCTGCGGTTTTATCTTTTGTTGCGCATCTCGCGCAGCATGCTTGCGCGCGCTTGCTCGTTTCGACGAGCGCGCGTCGGGCTTTGGGGCTCGTCCACGGGGGATCGGCAAACGCAAGCGTGTGACGCGCATTGCGGCACGGCGCTTGCGTGCATGACGCCTAGCGACGGCGAGACGGTTCGCCGCGCGAGAATGCCAACCGAAGAGGTGGAGCCGCAATGAGCAGATTAATCGTGGTGTCAAACCGCGTCGCGCCGACGCAAGAGGGCCGCCCCGCAGCGGGAGGGCTCGCGATTGGCGTGCTGGACGCCCTGAAGGAAACGGGCGGCGTCTGGTTCGGGTGGAGTGGGGAAATCGTCGGCGAAGCACAGGCTCCGACGATCGAGAACCAGGGCAAGGTCACTTATGCGACCGTCGGCCTCACGCGACGCGATTACGATCAATACTATCGGGGGTTTTCGAACGCGACCCTATGGCCGACGTTCCATTACCGCACCGACTTATCTCGCTACGACCGGCAAGAATACGCAGGGTACTTGCGTGTCAACGCGACGATGGCCAAGCAACTGAAGGCCATGCTCCAACCCGATGACATCATCTGGGTTCACGACTATCACCTTCTGCCGTTCGCTCGTGCGCTGCGCGAGCTCGGCGTGAACAACCCCATCGGCTTTTTCCTGCACATCCCGTTTCCCGTGCCGGAGATGCTGCGCACCGTGCCGCCGCACGAAGAACTCGTCAAGGCGATGTGCAGCTATGACGTGGTCGGCTTCCAAACGCAGGCGGATCGGCAGTCGTTCGTCGACTATATCGAGCGCCGAGGTTTCGGCACGGCGAGCGACGACGGCATGGTCCACGCGTTCGGACGCATGTTGAAGGTCGGCGCCTATCCGATCGGTATCTATCCGGATGCGATCGCGAAGGCTGCGCAACAGTTCGCCGATCGTAAGCAGGTAGGCACGCTGCGCGACGCCATGCGCGGCCGCAAGCTCATCATGAGCGTCGACCGACTCGATTATTCGAAGGGTCTCGTCGAACGATTCCAAGCGTTTGAGCGTCTATTGCTGGCCGCGCCGCATTGGCATGGCCGCGTTTCGCTCGTGCAGATCGCACCTCCGACGCGCTCGGACGTGCAGACCTATCAGCGCATCCGTCAAACGCTCGAAGGCGAGGCGGGACGTATCAACGGACGATTCGCGCAGCTCGATTGGACGCCGATTCAATACCTGAATCGCAAATACGAGCGCAATCTGTTGATGGCGTTGTTCCGTCTTTCGCAAGTCGGCTACGTGACGCCGCTGCGCGACGGCATGAATCTCGTGGCTAAGGAATACGTGGCGTCGCAGGATCCGGAGGACCCGGGCGTTCTCGTGCTGTCGCAATTCGCCGGCGCGGCCGAGCAGTTGCCCGGCGCCTTGGTGGTCAATCCGTTCGACCTGACACAGATGGCCGAGGCGCTGGAACGCGCGCTATCGATGCCGCTGGAAGATCGCAAGGCACGGCACACCGACATGATGGCTCAATTGCGCTCGGGCGATCTCTCGACGTGGCGCGATGCCTTCCTGGTCGATTTGCGCCACGTGACGACGGCTGCATCGGTGACACGTAAAGCCGTCAAGCTGGCCGATATCGCCGCTTAGCGCGACAGCGCATCGACGATCTGTGATGTGAAAAAGGGAAAAGGGCCGACTGAGAAGTCGGCCCATTCTTTTCGCCCGGCGCCGCTTAGGACTGCTGATGATCGGCAGCCCTAAGCGAACTAAGCGAGGCGATCTTCTCTAACTAGGTGGACATTAGGCTTGCCGCCGCAGTTGAGCCGGCGGCACCTTCAACAGATTGCGGTACTTGGCGACGGTGCGGCGCGCGACGATCATGCCTTCCTGAGAGAGCATCTTCGCTAGTGCGACGTCCGATAGCGGATTGCGTACGTCTTCCTGATCGATCATCTCCTTGATCAAAGCGCGCACAGCGGCGGCCGAGCAGCGGCCGCCCGTTTCGGTGGCGAGTTCGCGCGGGAAGAAGTGACGGAACTCGAAGATTCCGCGGGGCGTGGCCATGTACTTGTTGCTCGACGCGCGCGAGACGGTCGACTCGTGCAAACCGAGTTCCTCGGCGAGCTTGCTCAGGACGAGCGGCTTCAACGCGATCTCGCCGTAATCGAAAAACGCCTTCTGATAAGACACGATGCATTGCGCGACACGTTGAATCGTCGTGAACCGCTGCTCGGCATTGCGAAGCAGCCAGCGCGCTTCCTGCAACTGTTGGCCGAGCGGCGAACCGGCCCCGCCCGATTGCGCGAACAACTCCGCGTAGACGCGATGAATGCGCGCGCGCGGTAGGACGGCCGGATTGATCGACGCCACCCAGCGTCCCTTCACGCGGCGCACGATGACGTCCGGGATGACGTAGTTATCGTCCGAGCGGGCATAGAACTGACCCGGCTTCGGATCGAGCCGCCGCACGAGCGCGCACGCGGTGCGCAATTCCTCGGCCGAGCATCCGAGCTGCTTTTGCAACTCGGCATGTTCGCGCCGGGCGAGCCGCTCCAAATGATGCTCGACGATTTCGCGAGCGGCGTCGCGTCCCGGCGTATCCGACGACATCACGTCGAGTTGCAGGCTCAGGCATTCCGAGAGCGAGCGCGCGCCGACACCCGGACGATCGAGCGTTTGCACGAGGCGCAGTGCAACGCGCAATTCCTCTTCGCTGAGCGGCGGGTCCGCTTCGAACGCGCCGGCCAGTTCCTCGAGCGACTCGCGCAGGTACCCGTCGTCGTCGAGCGCCTCGATCACGATCTGCGCGGCCGCGCGGTCGCGTTCGGTCAACGGATACAGGTGCAGCAGGTTATGCAAGTGCTCGTGCATCGTCGGCTGCGCGTGCGCCCACGCGCCCGGGTCCACGTCGTCGGAGTCGCCGTTGTTGCGCGAGGCGCCGCGCGTGCTCCAATCTTGGCCGAAATCGCCGATCGGATCGTCGGCCGGAGCGGTGACCGTGGCATCGGGACTTGCGAGCCCATCGTACGAATCGGCGGCTTCCACGGTCTGCGGCGCATCGGCGGCAACACCGGACTGCAACTCCGCGCCGTCGGCCGTGCGTGTGCCGTTAGCGGGGCTCTCGGACTCTTCCGCGATTGGGTCGTCGTATTCGAGAAACGGATTGTTATCGAGCGCTTGCCGCAATTCGTGCTGGAACTCCAGCGACGACAGTTGCAGAAGACGCACCGATTGTTGCAGGCGCGGCGTCAGTGCCACATGTTGTTTGCTGCGTAGCTCGAGTGTCGGTGGCATGTCGAAAGTCCTGTGGAATAGTCCTCGCTGTAAAGCAACGGCCATACCAGATGTTGCCGCGCGGGCCATGCAGACCATTGGGCGCCGCAGGAACCGTGCCGCGACGCGAAGAACGCGGCAGCTTTTACAGACTCGAGTGCAAAAGCGCGGCGCGCTGCGCTGCGGTTGCAAACGATGAGAGGTGGGACACCTTGCGATGAACGACGCGAACGATGAGGGCACGGCGCTTGCAGATGAGACGGGGGCGCAATCGAGATGGGGCGGCAGCCCTTTCCGATCGCGTACGCCGAGTTCGGCAAATTCTTCCATCTTTGAGCAGGAGAAAACCGTGAAAACGCTCCCTTTACTCAAAATCGCAGCCGTCGTTGCATCCCTGTCCCTCGCTGCCGGCGTATCGGCACAGACAATGGGATCGTCCGGCGCCTCCTCGACTGAAAGTGCGTCGGCATCGTCGGGCAGTTCCGAATCGCTCGGTCAGCACATTAGCGACGGCACCGTGACGACGAAGGTCAAGGCCGCGCTGATGACGGCCAAGGACGTGAAATCCACCCACATCCACGTGAAGACGCGGCGCGGTATCGTCTGGCTCACGGGCAGCGTTCCGACGAGCGACGACAAGACGCGCGCCGAGCAAGTGACCGCCGGCGTGACCGGCGTGCACGAAGTCAAGAATCGCCTGAAGGTGCGAGCCGAATAATGCGTCGAGCGCCGGGCGGCGCCGCGCATCGTGCGACGGCTACGCGTGGCGCTGCATGAACTCGGCGAGCGGAGTCGGCGGCACGGTCGGGTCGAAGTCGGCCCAACGGCCTTGCCGCCACTGTCCCGTGGCACGCTCGAGCGCGAGTGCGCCTGCCTCGTTCAGCGATCGCGCGGCTCTTTCCTGATTGTCGAGCGAGACGTGCACGGCCACGAGTACCCCTGAGTCGCGTGTTTCGTGATGCACCGCGTGGCGCATGCGTTCGCGCAAGTTCGGCGGGGTGGCGAGGTACGCTTGGATGCGGCCGCCGAGCAAGGCGCCCGCGTAGGCGCCGATCCCCGCCGCTGTCACCGCGGCGATAAACGATGCCGTCAGCGGGGCACAGATCGCCAGGCCAAGTACGGCGCCGGCCGCCGCGCCGAAGGTGCCCCATCGATTCGATTGCGCCGCGTGGCCGCTGATCGGAGCGACGGCATGCAGGCTGTCGGCCGCGGGGTGAGCGTGTTGTCCTCGCGGATTGACGAAAAACAGGCTGACGTCTTCTTCGAGGAAGCCTTGTGCGAACAATTGCCGAGCAGCGGATTGCGCTGCGGCGAACGTGGTGAAACGTCCAGCGACGATGAGCGACATGGCGGCTCCTTGACGGCGCTGCCGAACGGCATGCCGAATGAGCGAAGCGAACAACCGCGGGCGCGGCGGCTGGCGCGCGCCGTGCCACGGGCCATTCGGTTAGACACTCGTTTTTCGCATCAGTGCTGCGTGCGCAGCCGCAGCAGGCTCACGATCGCGGCGAGCCCGGCCACCGCGGACGCCAGCGTCAGCGCGATCACCGGCCCATGCTGCGGCGAGACGCCGAAAATCAGCGCGACGAGCGCGGCGCCGACCGTTTGCCCCGTGAGCCGCGCGGTGCCGAGCATGCCGCTCGCGCCGCCGCTACGCTCGCGCGGCGCCGACGACAGCATTTGCCGATTGTTCGGCGATTGGAACATCCCGAATCCCGCTCCGCACAATGCCATGCGCCAAACGATCGAGAAAACGCTCGGATGCGCGCCCATCGTCGCCAGCAACGCGAGCCCGATCGTCAGCGCGATAAGCCCGATACCGCCTAGCATGCCCGCCGAATAGCGGTCGGAGAGCACGCCCGCGATCGGCGCGGCGAAGATGATGACGAAAGGCCAAGGCGTGATCAAAAGCCCCGTGCGCACTTGGTCGAAGTCCAAGACGTTTTGAAAGAAAAACGGAAGTGCCACATAGGCCAGCATCTGCGCGCAGAAAGAGCAGACCGAGGTGGCGATCGAGAGCGCGAAGATAGGAATCTTCAGCAGATCGATCGGGAGCAACGGGGCGGGACGCGTCAACTGACGCCGAACGAACACGTAGCCCACGCCGAACAGCACCAGCACTTGCGCGATCAACCAGCCAGACGCTTCGCCGTGCCCGAGCCCGTCGATCGTGAAAATCAGCAGCCCGAAGACGACGGCGTTCATTGCCGCGCTGAGGTAATCGTAGGGCGCGTCGTACCCTGCGTTCGTCGGCAAGGCGCGCAACGCCCCGGCGATGGCCAGGATGCCGATGGGCACGTTCACCGCGAACAGCCACGGCCAAGGGGCGACCGAAAGGATGGCCGAGGCGGCGGTCGGTCCCACGGCGGACGATATCGCCACGACCATGGCATTGATGGAGACGCCGCGGCCAAGCTGGGTCGGTGGATAGATCGTGCGTACGAGCGCGGTGTTGACGCTCATGATGCCCGCGGCGCCAAAGCCTTGGACCACGCGCACCAGCGCGAGCGCGGGCAGGGAGCCAGCGAGCGCACAGCCGAGCGAGGCCGCGGTAAACAGCGCGAGCCCTCCGAGGTAGACGCGCCGATAGCCGATCCGGTCGCCTAGTGACGCGAGCGGCAACAAGGAGATCGTGACGGAGAGCTGATAGGCGTTGACCACCCAAATCGACGACGCGGCGCTGGCCCGCAGGTCTTTGGCGATGGTCGGCAAGGCGACGTTGGCGATGGCGCCGTCGAGCACGGCGAGCGTGATGCCCAGCGCGATAACGACGATCGCCCAGTAGCGCTGGGGAACGGGAATGCCTTGTTCTGCTTCCATCACGAAGAAACTCAGGGTAGCGGGCCGCGGGGACGTACCCCGCATTTTAAACGCGCAACCCTTCGACGCGCTTGCGGGCGCGCCGGCGCGGCTGCGGGCGCGTTTGGTTGCGTCCGCAACCACCATGCCCATGCGCCGCGCCAAGGCAGCCCGCGAGCACCTATTTCATTTCATAGAGCCCGGTGTAGGTGGTCGAGTCGAGCTCGTTCAAATGCGTCATGAAACGCGCCACCGCATTGGTCGTTTCGGGCGTGATCGGAAGATGATCCACTTTGAGCGCGTGCAGGCGGAAGATATAGCGATGGGGCTTGTCGCCGCGCGGCGGCGCGGCGCCGCCGAATCCCTGCGTGCCATAGTCGTTGCGCACCTGGATCGCTCCGGCGGGCAGCAAGCTGCCGTCCGCCTTGCCTGCGCCGAGCGGCAGCGAGCGAACGTCGGCCGGGATATTGACGACGACCCAATGCCAAAAACCGCTGCCGGTCGGCGCATCGGGGTCGTAGACGGTCAATGCGAGGCTCTTCGTATCCGCCGGCGGCGCTTCCCATTGGAGCGCGGGCGAGAGGTTGCCGCCGTCGCCGTCGACGCCGAACGATTTGTCGTTGCATTCCTGAGCCTTCGGCATGAAGCCGTTGCTCGGGAAGTCGTCTGACCAGATTCTGAACTCAGCCATCGGATGCCTCCTTCTTCTTGACAAGTGGGCCGTGCAGCACGATGAAAGCGCGGTGCGGGTTGCGTGCCGAGTGTATCACCGCGTCCGCGCGCGTATTGGCGGGTAAGCCCGCTCTACCGGGGCTCGTGCAGCTTGCGCAAGCGCCAGACGAGGCTGGAGGTGTCGAAGCGATTGCCGCCGAGCGCCTGGACCTCGCCATAGAACTGATCGACGAGCGCGGTGACCGGCAGCGACGTACCGCTGCGTTTGGCTTCGTCGAGACAAAAGCCGAGGTCCTTGCGCATCCAATCGACGGCGAACCCGAAATCGAACTTATTTTCGATCATCGTCTTGCCGCGGTTGTCCATTTGCCAGCTCGCAGCCGCGCCTTTGCCGATGACCTCGAGCACACGCGTCATGTCGAGCCCGGCGCGCTCGCCGAAATGAATCGCTTCCGAGAGCCCTTGCACGAGGCCCGCGATGCAGATTTGATTGACCATCTTCGTCAACTGGCCCGCGCCGACCGGGCCCAGGCAGGTGACGGCCACCGCGTAGTGCTTGAGGACGACGGCGGCGCGTTCGAAGGCTTGGGCGTCGTCGCTGCCGCACATGATGGTGAGTTTGCCGTTTTGGGCGCCGGCCTGGCCGCCGGAAACCGGAGCATCGATGAATTGAATGCCGCTCGCGCTTGCCGCCTGCGAGAGTTCGCGCGCCACACCCGCGGAGGCGGTGGTGTGGTCGGCGAACAGCGTGCCGCTCGTCATGCCGGCGAAAGCGCCTTGCTCGCCGAGCGTGACGCTGCGCAAGTCGTCGTCGTTGCCCACACAGGCAAGCACGAGTTCGGCGCCTTGCGCTGCTTCGCGCGGGGTGCGGGCCGCGCGGCCGCCGTATTCGGCCACCCATTGCTCCGCTTTCGCGTACGTGCGGTTATAGACGGTGACGTCGAAGCCGGCTTTTGCCAGATGGCCGGCCATCGGGTAGCCCATCACGCCGAGTCCGATAAAGGCGACACGGCGAATGGCGTTGTCAGAGGAGGAAATCGGCTCGCTCACGGCGGCTCCTTAGCTTGGGCGTTGAAGGGGGGGGGGACGTTGATTATCGCAGCGATAGGGCGTGCGCCGTGCGGCGGCGCACATTCGCGAAAGCGCGTCGTGCGTCTAGAATGCGCTTATCGAGACGATGAAGGAGACCGTCATGTCCTATTCATCGATTGGAATGATGCTCGCGCTGGCGCTTTTCGCCTGTGCCGCGCTGGCGCTGTCGACGCGCTATCGCACCGATCACCCGCTTGTCGACCTGACGCGTTGGGTCCATGGGCGTCACTGGTTCGATCGGCTTCATCACCGGCATTGATCGGATCGCCGATTCAGGGCCGAGTGAAACCCGGTGTCGAATCGGCCGATCGCGGAGCGGTTTCCCGTGCTACTGCCAGTAGAGTTCGCAACTCGGCAGCGTTGAGCTCCAGCCACAAGCCAAGACGGTTCCATTTTTCAGCAGAACCGCGCCGGGTTGCGCGCGTGGCATGGTCATGCTGCCGGCTGCCGACCAACTGTTGATGGCGGGATCGTAGATTTCCGCCGTCGCCAAGCCTACGTCAGCCGGATCGCTCGGATTGACCGAGCCTCCGAGTATCAACACCTTTCCATTCGGCAGGAGCACGGCGGCATGCTGCATGCGGGCCGCCGTGAGGTTGCCGGCCGATGACCACGTGTTCGTGCTCGGATCGTAGAGTTCAGCGCTCGATAGCGGCTGCCCCGACGCGTTGGCGCCCCCGACGACTAAGACCTTCCCGTCGGACAGCAGGGTGGCAGTATGGCGATCGCGGGCAACCGCCATGTTCGCGGCGGGTGACCAGGTATTGGCCGTGGGGTCGTAGATTTCGGCGCTCGACGTACTGCCAGCAGTTCCTACGGACGGATCATATCCGCCTGCGACGAGCACTTTTCCGTTGGCTAACAACGTCGCCGTATGGGCCGCTCTCGATGAGGCCATGGCCGGCACGGCCGACCAGCTATCGGAGCTCGGGCTGTAGCGCTCTTCTTCTCGGGCCTGCGTCGGCGGGCCAAACATGCCGCCCGTCACCAGCACCGTTCCGTCGGGCAAGAGCGTGGTGGTGTTGCCGTAGCGCGTCTGCAGCATAGTTGCTGGAGCGGACCATGAATTCAACGCGGGATCGTAAGTGGCGCTATGCCCGGTGATCCCATAAAAGCTCTGGCCGCCCACGCTCAGCACTTTCCCACTCTGGAGCAATGCCGCTGTATTGCCGATTATGGCGAGTGGAGAAGCCTCGGACCAGATGTCCTGATTCGGATCATAGAGTTCGGCATCTCCCGAGTGAACGTTGGATCCGCCCGCCGAAAACACTTTTCCGCTGGGCAACAGCGTTAGCGGCCCGAGCGTGAGCCGCATGTTAGCGGCAGGGGACCACACGTTGGCGGTCACGTTTATTGCGAAATCGACAGCCGCGCCTGCCGAGGAGACAAGGATGGTGGCCGTGCCCAACGCCGACCCCGTCACGGCTCCCGCATTCACCGCGGCGATGGATGGAGTCAGAGAAGTCCACGTTGCCGTTGTCGTCAAATCTGCCGTGCTGCCATCGGAAAAATGACCGGTGGCTGTGAATTGGCGCGTGATTCCGACGCCGGTATTAGCGGGGCTGGGCGTGATGGAAATTGATTGTAGCGTCGCGGAATTGGCACCAGCACCAGCACCAGCACCGTGGCCCCCGCATGCGTTCATCAATATCGCCGTCGCAAGCAGGATGATCGGCCGCAACGAGCGATTCGTCGTGATTGCACTCATTGGATCCTCCTATTTTTGTTTTTGTTTGACCCTGATGGGTATTGCCTCAACCTTCCAAGTCGAGATTCCCCAACAGAATAAACGGCTCGGCCTGCGAGCGCGAGGCTAAATCGAAATCCCGGGCGGCCTGCCAGGCGGCGAGCTTACGCGGCAGCGCTTCCAGATAGTGTTCGAACCGCTGCCGGCCGTTGCGCTCGGTTAGCGACTCGATCTCGCATTCATCCCATGTCATATGCAGATTGAGCGGGTGCCGTGCGCCGCGTACGCGTTCGGCGATCTGCGCGGTGATCGTGAGGGTCGTGGGGCGGCCCGGGCCGCCGTAAGGCTCGAGCCCGATCCGGGCGTTGGGTCCGATGACGTCTCGGATCGCTTGCGCGATACGAGGCGCGTACTCCGTATCGAATAGATGTGCTGTCGTCGGGTTCATGGGCGCTTCCGTGATCAAGCGATGCTAGCACGGCGCGACGGGGCGGTCAGACGGTAGCGTTGCCCCGCGACTTTCGAGGTCGTCGTCGCCGCTCCCGCACGGCGGTTTCCCCATACTTCTGCATGCTTTGACCGGCTGGTCAGCGTAACGAAAGACTATGCGCGGTTACCTGCGTGCGATCAGCCCTCACGCTAAACTCCATTGGACTGACCACTGACATTAGCAGTTGCATCTGCTTGGTACCGAGCGAATTCGTATCGACATCCCCGGAGAAGTCCATGTCTGAACAACTCACCGTTATCGCCTTCATGCGTGCCAAACCCGGTGCGGAGGAGGAACTCGGCCGCCGCTTGATGGAATTGGTCGAGGCGTCTCGCCAAGAGACCGGTTGCCTCAACTATGACCTTCACCGCAGCAATACCGACCCTGCCGTGTGGTGCATGTATGAAAACTGGAGATCCCGGGTCGATCTCGATGCGCATTTCCAGACGACGTATCTGCAGCGCTTCGCGCAGGACAAGGACCGGTTGCTCGCGGGCGATAGCGACATGCACTACCTGAGCATGGTTTCCGCTCAGGCGGCAAGTCGGTCGGTCTAATTCGGTCGCACGGTGTGCAATGCCGTTGTGCTTTGCCAGCCGAGCCCGCCGCGCGCGGGCTTTTCACAGGGCTTGGGAAAGGCTGGTCCCCCCGACAGGAATCGAACCTGTATCTAGCGCTTAGGAGGCACTTGTTCTATCCATTGAACTACGGGGAGGATTTGCTGACCGGGCGGTGAGCCCGGATGCGCCGGCGCGGATGCGCCGGCGCGCGCAGAGTATATCAAAGCCGGGCCGGTTGCCTATCGCAACCGCGCTAACCACTCCGCCCCCGCGCCCGATCTCAAAACTCCACAGCGGCGAATTCGCCCTTGCTGACGTCGCAAAGCGGGCAGCGCCAATCCTCCGGAATGTCCGCGAACCGCGTGCCCGGGGCGATCCCCTCGTCCGGCAGCCCTTCCTCTTCGTTGTACACCCATCCGCAAATCACGCAGACCCAACTTTTAAACTCGATCACGTCGCTCACAGCGTCCTACCCTAATTCATCTCGAAAAATCGCTACCTTAGCGCCGCGCAGCGGCCTTGCGGCGTTTTAGCGGCGGGACGAATTGTCGCACTCTTTTCCCGATCGGCGCAGACCACGCCGGAGAACCGCTCCGGTAGACCGAACGGCCAGCACATGCCGGCGGGCGCCCGGCGGCCGGTACAATGGATGTTTCGATTTTCGCAGGCGCGCTCTTTCATGTCGCTTTATTCCATCGTCGATGCGCAGCTCGCGTTCGGCCACGTCGCACTGCTCGATCACGCCGATTTCTCGCTCGAGGCCGGTGAACGCGTTGGGCTCATCGGCCGCAACGGCGCCGGTAAGTCGTCGCTGCTCAAGATCGTCGCCGGCCTGATGCACCCGGACGACGGCCTCGTCACGCGCCAGCAGGACCTCTCCACGGTCTATGTGCCGCAAGAGCCCGAGTTCGATCCGCAAGCCTCGGTGTTCGATGCCGTCGCGGCCGGCTTGGCGCAGGTGCGCGCTTCGCTCGACGAGTACGACGCCGTCACGCATGCGCTGGCCGATACGCCCGAAGGCGCGCAGCACGATGCGCTGATCGCGCGCATGAACACGTTGCAATCGGCGCTCGATGCGGCCAACGCATGGAATTGGCGCACGCGTGTGTCCACCACGCTCGCACAGTTGAACCTGGACGGCGAGGCCCGTATCGGTGCGCTCTCGGGCGGGATGCAAAAGCGTGTCGCGCTCGCGCAGGCGCTCGTCGTCGATCCAGACGTCCTGCTGCTCGACGAGCCCACGAACCACTTGGACTTCGACGGCATCCGCTGGCTCGAGGAGTTGCTCGTCAATTCGCGAGCGGGCCTGCTCTTCATCACCCACGATCGCGCGTTTCTCGATCGCGTCGCCACGCGCATCGTCGAACTCGACCGCGGCCGCTTGCTCTCGTACCCGGGCAATTTCTCGGCCTATCAAACGCGCAAGGCCCAGCAACTCGAAGTCGAGCGCATCGAAAACGAGAAGTTCGACAAGCTGCTCGCGCAGGAAGAAGTGTGGATCCGCAAGGGCGTGGAGGCGCGTCGCACACGCAGCGTCGGGCGCATCGCGCGGCTGGTCGAAATGCGCAATCAGCGCGCCGAGCGCCGCAACGTTCAGGGCAACGTCAAGCTCGACGTCGGGCAAGGCGAGCGCTCGGGCAAGATCGTCGCCGAACTCACCGATGTGACCAAGCGCTACGGCGAGCGCACGGTCGTCGATCGTTTTTCGACGACGGTGATGCGCGGTGACAAAATCGGTTTCATCGGTCCGAACGGTGCCGGTAAGACCACGCTGCTGAAGCTCATTCTCGGCGAGATCGCGCCCGACGAAGGCAAGGTTCGGATCGGCACGAACCTGCAAGTGGCCTATTTCGACCAAATGCGCGCCCAGCTCGATCCGGAAAAGAGTCTGGCCGATACGATCAGCCCGGGCAGCGATTGGATCGAGGTGAACGGCACGCGCAAGCATGTCATGAGCTATCTCGGCGATTTTCTGTTCGCCCCGGAGCGAGCGCGCTCGCCCGTCAAATCGCTCTCGGGCGGCGAGCGTAACCGGCTCTTGTTGGCCCGGTTGTTCGCCCGGCCCGCGAACGTCCTCGTACTCGACGAGCCGACGAACGACCTCGACATCCCCACGTTGGAGTTGCTCGAAGAGCTGCTGGCGGACTACGACGGCACGGTGCTGCTCGTCAGCCACGATCGCGCATTCCTCGACAACGTGGTGACGTCGGTGATCGCGGCCGAAGGCGCCGGCACTTGGCGCGAATATGTGGGCGGCTTCACCGATTGGCAGACGCAAAGCGAGCGCTCGCAGCGGCTCGCTCAGGAGGCGGCCGCCAAAAACGCGCCGAAGGCCGAACCGCGCGAAGCGGCGCCCAAGGAGAGCGCCGCCGGACGCAACGCACAGCGCACCGTCAAGCTGTCGTTCAAGGAGCAGCGCGAGCTCGAGGCGCTGCCCGAAACGATCGCGGCGCTCGAAGCGGAGCAAAAGGCGATCGGCGCGCAGCTCGAGGATGGCTCGATTTTCGCGCGCGACGCCAAGGAAGGCGCCCGGCTCACCGAACGCTTCGCCGCGATCGACGACGAGTTGCTGGCCGCGCTCGAACGTTGGGAGGCGCTCGAGGCCAAGCGCAAATAATCCGGCGGGTGGCCGGTGCGCTGCGTCGTGCCCGGCGGCCTAGAGGCTGGCCGCCCCGGGATCGCCGCCCGGCCGCCGTCCGCCCGAACGAATTGCCGCATGAAACGAAACCAGTAAAATACGGCGCGACTACGGCGGACGGGCATCCGGCGCAGCCGGCCGCGCTCGCTTCGCGGGCACGCCGGTCGCTGCCGTTGTTTCGATTCGCTTTTTTTGAACTTTCAACGCTTTGTCCACGCGGATATCCACACGCGCTGTGGACAACGACCTACACGAGACCATGTCCACGAAAAAGCCAAGCACCGCGTACAGCGAGGCCTCGATCAAGGTGCTCAAAGGGCTCGAGCCGGTCAAACAGCGGCCGGGCATGTACACGCGCACCGAGAATCCGCTGCACATCATTCAAGAAGTCATCGACAACGCGTCGGACGAGGCACTAGGCGGTTACGGCCGCCAGATCACCGTCACGCTGCATGCCGATCAGTCGGTTTCCGTCGATGACGACGGCCGCGGCATCCCGTTCGGCTTGCACCCCGACGAAGGCGTGCCCGTCGTCGAAATCGTCTTCACGCGCCTGCACGCCGGCGGCAAGTTCGACAAAGCGGCCGGGGGCGCCTATACGTTTTCGGGTGGTCTGCACGGCGTCGGCGTCTCGGTGACGAACGCGCTGTCGTCGCGGCTCGACGTCACTGTATGGCGCGACGGCAAAGTCGCTCAGGTCGGTTTCTCGCATGGCGACGTCATCCGGCCGTTGACCGTGCGCGCCGTCGAACGAGGCGAAAAGCGCTCGGGTACCCGCGTAACGGCGCTGCCCGACCCGAAATACTTCGATTCGGCCAATCTGCCGCTCGGCGAGCTTCAGCGCCTGTTGCGCTCGAAGGCCGTGTTGCTGCCGGGTGTCGAGGTCGTCCTCATCAACGAAAAGACGGGCGAGCGTCAAAGCTGGAAATACGACGACGGCTTGCGTGGCTACTTGCTCGAGGGCATGGCCGGCAGCGAGCTGTTGATCCCGCTGTTCGAAGGCGAGCGCTACGCGGATAGCACCCGCACGAGCGAGGATTCGTTCGCCGAAGGCGAGGGCGCGGCTTGGGTCGTCGCCTGGAGCGAGGAGGGCCCGCTGCAACGCGAGTCCTATGTGAATCTGATCCCGACGCCTGCCGGCGGCACGCACGAGTCGGGCTTGCGCGATGGGCTCTTTCAAGCGGTCAAGAGCTTCGTCGAGCTGCACAACTTGCAGCCGAAGGGCGTGAAGCTGCTGGCCGAGGACGTCTTCGCGAGGGTGTCGTTCGTGCTCTCGGCGAAGGTGCTCGATCCGCAATTCCAAGGGCAGATCAAAGAGCGCCTGAATAGCCGCGACGCCGTGAAGCTCGTTTCGTCGTTCGCGCGTCCGGCGCTCGAGTTGTGGCTCAATCAGCATGTCGAGCACGGCAAGAAGCTCGCCGAACTCGTGATCAAGCAGGCGCAGGCGCGCACGCGTGCGGGGCAAAAGGTCGAAAAGCGTAAGAGTTCCGGTGTCGCCGTGTTGCCGGGCAAGCTGACCGACTGCGAATCGACCGACATCTCGCGCAACGAACTCTTTCTTGTCGAGGGCGACTCGGCCGGCGGCTCCGCGAAGATGGGCCGCGACAAGGAGTTTCAGGCCATCTTGCCGCTGCGCGGCAAGGTGCTCAATACGTGGGAGACGGAGCGCGATCGCCTATTCGCGAACAACGAGGTGCACGACATCTCGGTGGCGATCGGCGTCGATCCGCATAATCCGGACGACAACGTCGATTTGTCGAATCTGCGCTACGGCAAGATTTGTATCCTTTCCGACGCGGACGTGGACGGCGCGCACATTCAAGTCCTGCTGCTCACGCTGTTCTTCAAGCACTTCCCGCAACTGATCGAGCGCGGGCACGTGCATGTCGCGCGGCCGCCGCTGTTTCGCGTCGACGCACCCGCGCGCGGCAAGAAGCCGGCGCAAAAGCTTTACGCGCTCGACGAAGGCGAGCTCGAGGCCACGCTCGACAAGCTGCGCAAGGACGGCGTGCGCGAGACGCAGTGGTCCATCAGCCGCTTCAAGGGCCTCGGCGAAATGAGCGCCGAGCAACTGTGGGATACGACGATGAACCCCGATACGCGTCGGCTCATGCCGGTCGCGCTAGGCGAACTGGAATACGAGGGCACGGTGTCGCGCATGACCATGCTGATGGGCAAGGGCGAAGCGGCGGCGCGCCGCAGTTGGCTCGAAGAGAAAGGCAACGAAGTCGAAGCCGATATCTGACGCAAAGCCAGCGCTTGCAGGCGCGCGCTTCTTCTAGAGTCTCCTGAACACGGACATTATTTTCGATGGATCAACAAGACGATCTGTTCGCACCGGCCGCCGCGCCCGATGGCGAGTCGCTGACGCTCGGTCATTACGCCGAGCGCGCTTATCTCGACTACGCGGTGAGCGTGGTCAAGGGCCGTGCGCTGCCCGACGTTTGCGACGGGCAAAAGCCCGTGCAGCGCCGCATTTTGTTCGCGATGAACGAGATGGGCCTCGCCTCCGACGCGAAGCCGGTCAAGTCGGCCCGAGTCGTGGGCGACGTGCTCGGTAAGTACCATCCGCACGGCGATCAATCGGCGTACGACGCGCTCGTTCGGCTCGCGCAAGATTTTTCGATGCGCTATCCGCTCATCGACGGCCAGGGCAACTTCGGCTCGCGCGACGGCGACGGCGCGGCCGCGATGCGGTACACGGAAGCTCGCTTGACGCCGATCGCGAAGCTGCTGCTCGACGAAATCGGCGAGGGCACGGTCGATTTCGCGCCGAACTACGACGGCTCGTTCCAAGAGCCGAAGCTCTTGCCCGCGCGTCTGCCATTCCTTCTGCTGAACGGCGCATCGGGCATCGCGGTCGGTTTGGCGACGGAAATCCCGTCGCATAACCTGCGCGAGGTCGCCGCGGCAGCGGTGGCGATGATTCGGCATCCTAAGATTTCGCACGCCGAGCTCATGGAGATCTTGCCGGGCCCCGATTTCCCGGGAGGCGGCCAGATCATCTCGAGCGCGACCGAAATCGCGGCCGCCTACGAGACGGGACGCGGCAGCCTGAAGGTGCGCGCGCGCTGGAAAATCGAGGATCTCGCGCGCGGCCAGTGGCAACTCGTCGTGACCGAGCTGCCGCCGAATACGTCGGGCCAGAAGGTGCTCGAGGAAATCGAGGAGCTCACGAATCCGAAGATCAAGCTCGGCAAGAAATCGCTGACGCCCGAGCAGTTGCAGACGAAGCAGACGATGCTGGCGCTGCTCGACGCGGTGCGCGACGAATCGGGCAAAGATGCGCCGGTGCGTCTCGTGTTCGAACCGAAGTCGAGCCGCATCGATCAAACCGAGTTCGTCAATTCCTTGCTCGCGCACACGAGCCTCGAATCGAACGCGGCGCTGAACCTCGTCATGATCGGCGGCGACGGGCGGCCGCGCCAAAAGGGGATCACCGAGATCCTGCAAGAGTGGATCGGGTTCCGTTTTGCGACGGTGACGCGGCGCTCGCGCCACCGGTTGACGAAGGTCGACGATCGTATCCACATCCTCGAAGGCCGGATGATCGTCTTCCTCAATATCGACGAGGTCATCCGCATCATCCGCGAGTCGGAAGAGCCGAAGGCGGCGCTGATGAGCGCATTCGGCCTGAGCGAGCGGCAAGCCGACGACATCCTCGAAATCAGGCTGCGCCAATTGGCGCGGCTCGAGAAGATCAAGATCGAGAAGGAACTCGAGTCACTGCGCGAAGAGAAGGCGAAGCTCGAGGAGTTGCTCGCGAACGAGTCGTCGATGAAGCGCTTGATCATCAAGGAAATCGAGGGCGACGCGAAGCAATACGGCGACGATCGGCGCACGCTGATCCAGCAGGAAAAGCGCGCGACGCTCGAAGCGCGCGTCGTCGACGAGCCGGTGACGGTGGTCGTATCCCAGCGCGGCTGGGTGCGCGCACTGAAGGGCCACGGGCTCGATGCGGCCGGCTTCACGTTCAAGGACGGCGATAGCCTATACGCGGCGTTTCAATGCCGTACGCCCGACACGCTGATCGCATGGGGCAGCAAGGGCCGCGTGTATTCCGTCGCCGTGGCGATGTTGCCGGGCGGACGCGGCGACGGCGCGCCGGTCACATCGTTCATCGATCTCGAAGCGGGCACGCACCTCATGCACTACTATGCGGCGAGCGCGGAGCAGCCGCTGCTGCTCGCCTCGAGCAACGGGTATGGCTTCATCGCGCGCGTGGGCGACATGGTCAGCCGCGTCAAGGCAGGCAAGTCGTTCATGACCATAGATGAAGGCGCGCAACCGCTCGCGCCGATGCCGGTCTTGCCGCAGGCAAGTCAAGTCGCGTGCTTGTCGGGCGCGGGACGGCTCGCGGTATTCGGGATCGACGAGATGAAGTCGCTCGCGGGCGGTGGGCGCGGCATCATCCTGATGGGGTTGGACGAAGGCGAGAAACTCGTCCAAGCGTTGGCCATCGCGCCGGCGGGTGTCGTATTGCTCGGCACGGGCCGTGGCGGTAAGCCGCAAGAGGAGCGGCTCGCCGGTGCGGCGCTCGCTCCCTACGTCGGTAAGCGGGCCCGCCGTGGCCGCGCGCCCGACACGCGGCTGAAGATCGCGGCGTTGCGGCCCGCGCTCGACTAACGGGTCGGCGTGAATGGTGCTCATGCGGCCTGGCGCCGGCATGAGCATCGAAGATTGGAACCAACGTTCTTGGAGAGTCTCATGTCCCTGTCGATCGCGATCGACGTCGCGCTCTTCGCGCATTTGGCTGCCGTCGTCGTGTGGGTTGGCGGCATGGTGTTCGCGCATTTTTGTTTGCGTCCGGCATTGGCCGACGTTTCGCCGCAATTGCGGTTGCCGCTGATCGAAGCGGTATTTGGCCGGTTCCTCAATTGGATCGGTGGTTCCGTGATCGCGATCCTGATCTCGGGCGGTTTTCTGATGGCGCGCTTCGGCGGCGCGCAAGCGCCATGGCAGATCCATCTGATGGCTGCACTGGGCGTCGTCATGATGATGATCTTCGGACACGTGCGCTTCGCCGTCTTTCCGCGCATTCGCCGTGCCGTGCAGGCTCAACGCTGGCCGGACGGGGCGCGCGCCGTCGATACGATGCGCCGGCTCGTATTGGTCAATCTCGTGCTCGGTGTCGCGACGATCCTCGCGGCCGTGCTCTCGCGCGGGTTCTAAGCCGGGTTTCGATCGATCCGGTACATCGTTGCGTACGCAACTATTACCGTTGATTGCGGATTGGCCATTTGCAAAGGTATTGCGCGATACTCGAGGTTTTACGAGTAATTCCCCGATGACTTCTTCCGATCCGGCCGAAGGCGCGTCCGACGGGCCTGCGAGGCCGCTGTCCGGCATTGCCCCGGCGAAACTCTTTCGCACGTTCGGCGAAATGAGCCTTTACGGCTTCGGTGGCGTCATGCCGTGGGCGCGGCGCATGCTGGTCGATCGGCGGCGCTGGCTGGACGACCGCGAGTTCGCGGAGTTGCTCGCCATCGGCCAGATTCTTCCGGGTCCGAATATCTGCAATATGGCCGTGATCGTCGGCTATCGGGCTTGCGGTTGGCGCGGCGCGCTGGCCGCGGCGGGCGGTTTGCTCGCTGCTCCGTTCGTGATCGTGCTCGTGCTCGGCGCGCTGTACCATCGCTTCGGTGCGTTGCCGGCCGTTCAAGGCGCGCTGCACGGCATGATGGCCGTGGCCGCCGGGCTCGTGTTGATGACGGGCATCAAGCTCGCTCAAAGCCAGCCGCGTACGCTGCGCGCTCTGGTGTTCGGCGTGTTGTCGCTGACGGCGGTAGGCATCGCGCACTTGCCGCTCGGGTGGGCGATGCTCGTGTTGATTCCCTCCGCGCTTTTCGTCGAGTGGCGGGCGTCGCGATGATCCTGATCGAGCTCGCATGGCGCTTCGCGTTGGTCTCGGCGATCGCGTTCGGCGGCGCGACGGCCGTCATGCCGGAGATGCACCGTTTCCTCGTCGAACAGAATCATTGGATCGGCGATACGACGTTCGCGGCGCTATTCGCGATCTCTCAAGCGTCGCCCGGCCCGAACGTGTTGTTCGTCGCGCTGTTCGGTTGGCAAGTGGCGGGCCTCGCGGGAGCGATCGTATCGACGTTGGCGATGTGCGGGCCGTCGTCGGTGTTCGCGCTCGTATTCGAGCATTACACGGGCGCGCATCGCGACGCACGTTGGATGGTCGTGTTTCGGCGGGCGCTGGCGCCGGTGACGATCGGTTTGCTCATGGCGACGGGCACCATCCTCGCTCAAGGCGCCGACCATTCGGCCGCCACGATTGCGTTGACGATCGTCACCGTCGCCGTCGGGCTGCGCACGAAAATCAATCCCCTGTGGTTCATTGCGGCCGGCGCGCTGCTCGGCGTATTCGGTTACGCGTGAGCCGGCTTGCGTAGCGGCTCGAGTCCGATACCGCGCAGCCTCATTGATAGCCGAGCAGGCGCGCCCCGCCGTATATCGCGGCCACGATCGCATAAACCACGTACACGGGCAGTTTCAGACGCGCGAGGCATACGAGCGCGAAGAGGGCCGTCACGAGTTGCGAGGGTTCGCGGGGGATATGCTCGACGATGTGCACGACGGCCGTCAGCAAGAAGGCGGTCGTCGATGCGCGCAGTATGCGCATGCCGTGCTCGAAGCGCACGTTCGTCTCGAGGCGATGCAGATGGCGGCGCGCGAACACGATGAGCACGGCCGACGGTACGAACAGCGAACAGGTTGCCACGATCGCACCGGCCCAGCCGTGCACGAGGTAACCCAGGAAGGGGACCACGTTCAGGAGCGGGCCGGGGGAAACGGGCGAGAGCGCGAAAGCGAGCGTGAACTCGCGCGCGGTGACGCCAACCTCGGGGGTCTCGAATAGCGCCTTGAGCACGGGCAGCGCCGAAAATCCGCCGCCGAACAAGGTCATGCCGGCACCCGCGAGGCGAGGCCAGATGAGGCGTCCCGCATACTCCGGCGGCAACGGTGCCGCGAACAGCGCGATCAACGCCAGCACCACGAGCAGGAAGAGCTTGTCGGTGAGTCCTAGTGAAATCTCGAGCTTGGCATCGCGTACCGGACTCGTGAACCAGCCGGCGGCGAACGAAGCCGTCAGCAAGAGCACGAACGAGGCCGTGCCGTGCACGGTCAGCAGGACGACGCAGGCGAGGGCGGCCGCGCCCCATTCGAGCGGCTGGTGCACGAGCGCGCGAGTTTGCCGGTACCAGGTGATGCCGATGAGCACCGCGAGCACGGCGGCAAAATGGTCGATGAGGCCGCGCGTGGCGAGCGCATGAATGAACGACGCGTGATAGAACGTCGCCAAGGCGGTCATCGTGCAAAAGAACGGCAAGACCGCCGCGATGCCGGCTACCCAAGCGCCGATGCGTCCGCGCAGCGCATAGCCGACCTGCACGGCCACGTTGTAGCCCACGGCTCCCGGCGTCATCCAGGCAAGCGCGACGAAATCGGAATATTGGACTTGGGTGAAGCGGCGTTCGCGCGCTACGTAATGCATTTCGAGTTGGGCCATCAGCGCAAGCCCGCCCCACGAAAGAGACGATAGAGCGAAAACGACGCGAAACAGCGTCCAAAGCGGTTCGGGGCCGGCATCGGGCGCCGGTGCGCGATCCGCCTCTCGCTCAGCGGCAAGGGCGGTGCGCACGGCGCGCGAAGCGCGTATTCCGCTCGTGCTCGCCTCACCCATCGATCGGTCCTTCCATTCGCTTGAGCATCTCACGCATCCGCGCCGGTGCCCTTATGCCGATTGTTTGCTCGTGTTCTTTTGGCTCTTGCCGTAGGACCCGAACGGCTCGTGCATGTCGCATACACCGAAGCGTTCGAGCAGCGCCGGTATACCCTCCGCGGGCACGGGGCGCGAAAACAAGAACCCTTGCGCTTGGATGTTGCCGAGCGCGGACAGCCACGCGATCTGCTCCTCGGTTTCCGTGCCTTCCACGACGACGGTCAAGCCGAGCGAGCGCGCCAGATTGACGATTGCGGACACCATCACGCAAACGCTGCGATCGGCCGGGATCGCTTGAACGAACGAACGGTCGACCTTGAGCGTGTCGACCGAGAAGCGGTTCAGGTACGACAGCGACGAATAGCCGGTGCCGAAATCGTCGAGCGCAATGCCGACGCCGAGCCGCTTCAGTGCGACGATTTTCTCGGAGACGAGTTCGGGGTACTCCATCATCGCCGTCTCGGTGATTTCGAGCTCGAGCCGATGGGCCGCGATGCCGGTGTCCTCGATCGCGCGCGAAATCGTCTCGTACAAATCGCCGCGCCAGAACTGCACCGCCGAGATGTTGACGGCGAGCGACAGCGTTTCGTAGCCGTCGCGCTGCCAGGCGGCGAGTTGGCGGCAGGCCGTCTCGATCACGAAGTCGCCGATCGGTACGATCAGCCCCGTCGACTCGGCTACCGGTATGAACTCGCTCGCCGAGATGACGCCTTGTTGGGGATGGTTCCAGCGCGCGAGCGCCTCGAAACCGGTGATGCACCGGCGCGCCAAATCGATCTTCGGCTGGTAGACGAGGAACAGTTGGTTTTCGCTCAACGCGACGCGCAGCTGCTGTTCCCATTGCATGAGGTGATCGGCGCGATGCGAAAGGTGCGGCGAATAGAACTGGTAGCAGTTCTTGCCGGCATCCTTGGCGCTGTACATCGCGAGGTCGGCCTTCTTGAGCAGATCGATTTCGCTCTCGCTGCCGACCGAGTACAGGGCGATGCCGATGCTGGCATGCAGGACGAACGAGGTGCCGCGCACGTCGAACGGATGCTCGAAGATTTCGCGCACGTTCTCCGCCAGTTGCACGGCCTGGCGTTCGACGTCGCCGCCCTTGAGCACGACGACGAACTCGTCGCCGCCGATACGCGAGAGCACGCCGGCCGCGCCGACCGCATCGGACAGGCGCGAGGCCGTCATCTGCAGGACGATGTCGCCGGCGTTGTGTCCGAGCGTGTCGTTCACCGTCTTGAAGTTGTCGAGGTCGATGAACAGAATCGCGAGACGCCCCACGTTGGCCGGGTCGCCGACGTCTTGCCGCAGGCTTTGCATCGTCGCGTAGCGGTTGCGCAGGCCCGTGAGCAAGTCGTATTCGACGAGGTGCGTCATTTCGCGCTCGCGCCCGAGCAGCTTGCCGATAAGACCGGTCGCGACGGCGAAAAAGCCGAGCATCGCAAGCGAGATAAAGCTCGCCATCAACAAGTAGACGTTGCGCGTATGGTTGTAGTCGGCGAACTCCTCGGCTTGCGAGAGGCCGACGAGCACACCCATCTGATAGCCGTCGATGTGCCGGTACGAGACGATCCGTTTGACGTGGTCGATCGGGTCGGTCATCGTGCCCGAGACGTGCTCGGAGATCGGATAGGTGCCGCTCGCGGAAAACGCGCCGGCGGGGTCGCGCGCCACGCCGGTGCGCCGCGCGAGCACCGCGCCGTTGTCCGAAATGACGGCGATGACGCCATCCTTGCCGATCGCCGCGTTGTTATAGAAGTCGCTCGTGAAGTAGCTCGGGTCTTCCGAGACCACCACGACGCCGGCGAACGAACCGTCGAGATGGTTCAGGCGCCGCGTCATCTGCAGCGTCCATTGATGCGAGACGCGCCCGAGCACGGGCTTGCTGATATAGAGCTGATCGTCGTTCTCGTGCTCGTGCACCTTGAAGTGCTCGCGATCGGACAAGTCGATCGGCGCCGGGTTGGGCTCCGCCGTGCTCGATACGAGGATGCCGTGCTCGTTGATGATCGACACCTGCACGAGCGTGTCGCTCTGCACGACGCCTTTCTCGACCGTGCTGGCGAGGTCGAAGTGATCCGGGCTCTTTTCGTACTCGTACTTGACGAAGCGCGTGATCTGATCGACTTGGTGAATCGCTTTGACGGTGTGCTGCTCGAGCGCGGCGGAAAGGATCGCGGCCGAGGCCGTCGCTTCGCGGTAGGTCGAGTCGCGCTCGACCGATAGCCGTGCCGAGATCACCGTCCACAGGAGCGCAAGCACGAGTATGCCCAACACCGGGATCGCGATCAGCGCGCGACGGCGTGAGCCCGCGGCGTTGGAGCGCGTGCGGGTGTCTCTCGTGGAATGAAGCCGGGCGAAATTCATCGGGGCAATGAGTTATTGGGAAGGCTTCGAATACCGCAGACGTTCCTCATCGAGGATATTACTGAATGGATAAAAATTAAGATAGCGTCCGTTTATCGGGTAAACGTTCGTCGCCGCGGGCACGATTTCAGCAATGGTATTCCGATTTCGCGCCGGGTGACCTGCCGAACGCATGACGCAAGGGCATTTGGCGGCCGTGGGTCGCACGCGATCGCCGCCGAACGGGCGTGCGCGCAGGGCCGGCGGGCCTATAAGACCCGTCGGGAATTTCGCTTAGTGGAATGAGAAAGGCGGGGAAAGAAAGGCGCGAACCGCGCCCGGGCGGGTAGCCGCTCAGAATAAGCGGAAAGTCCCGTCGACGATGGTGGTCGTCCGGCCGCCGACCCAGATGCCGCCCTCGGCATCATAGTCGACCGTCACGCGGCCCTCGCGCCCGATCGCCGTGCCCTGGCGAACCGTGTACCGGGCACCGGGCCTGCGGCCGCGCGCCGCGAACAGGCTCGCTAGCCCCGCGTTGGCGCTGCCGGTGACCGGGTCTTCGTAGATCGAGTAGTCGCTATCGATGACGATACAGCGCACTTCGAGCGTCGCCGGGCCGTCCGGCGCATGCCGAGCATAAAGAGCGAGCCCTGTCATGCCTACTTTCTGCACGATGCGCGAGACGCCCACCGGATCGAAGCCGATCGATATACACGTGCTTGGTGAGTCGACTCCGACCGCGAGCCACGGCGTACCGTTGTCGAGACAGCAGGGCTCGATGTCGCCGAAATCGATCTCAGCGCCGCCGAGCGCCGCTTTCAGCGCGCGCTGATCGTCCGCGCCGAGCGGCTCGATCCGGGCGGGCGGTGCCGCGAATGCCATCGAGCCGTCGTCGCGCAGCGCGATCTCGACGAGCCCGACCCCGCACTGTTGGACCAGCCGGCCCGGTTGCCGCGGCCGGTATCCGCTTTCCAGCAGCGCGTGCGCGGTGCCGAGGGTCGGATGGCCTGCGAACGGCAGTTCGTAGGCGATGGTGAAGATGCGCACGCGGTAATCGGCGCCGGGCTGCGTCGGCGCGCAGATGAACGTCGTCTCCGAGAGGTTCGTCCAACGCGCGATCGCTTGCATCTGCTCGTCGGTAAGACCGTCGGCATCGAAGACGACGGCCAGCGGGTTGCCTTTGAACGGCGCCTCCGAGAACACGTCGACCTGCTTGAAGCGGACTTGGCGTGCGCTCATCGGTTCGCTCCGTGTTAGGCGATCTCGGCGATCAACTCGATCTCGACGCACGAGCCCGTCGGGATCTGCGCGACGCCGAATGCGGAGCGCGCATGCTTGCCTGCGTCGCCGAACACCTCGCCGAACAGCTCCGATGCGCCATTCGTCACGAGATGCTGTTCCGTGTATTCGAGCGTCGAATTCACGAGGCTCATGACTTTGACGATGCGCTTGATGCGGTTCAGGTCGCCCGTGTGCGCGTGCAGCGTGGCGAGCAGATCGATGGCGACCGAGCGCGCCGCGACCTTGCCTTCGTCGGTCGTCATGTTCGCGCCGAGCTTGCCCACCCAAGGCTTGCCGTCTTTCTTGGCCGTGTGGCCCGACACGAAGACGGTATTGCCCGTTTGCACGGCCATCACGTAAGCGGCGGCCGGCGTAGCCGAGGCGGGCAACTCGATACCGAGTTCTTTGAGCTTGTCGTAGACGTTTTGGTTTGCCATGGCGGTTCCTCGAATAGAAGAGTGGAAGGGAGGGGGCGGTTCGACGGACCGTCGATCCGGTCGGCCCGCGCCCCCCGCGTGGGGAGGCACGGGCACGGGCCGCAAGCGATTAGATGCGCTCGCGGATCAGTTTGGCCAGACGGGCGATGCCTTCGTCGATGCGTGCGGGCGGCACGGTCACGAACGACAGGCGCAGCGCGCTGTGATCGGCGTCGTTCGCATAGAACGGCGCGCCGGGCACGAAGGCGACGTTCTCGGCGACGGCGGCCTCGAGCAATTGCATCGTATCGATATGCTTCGGCAGGCTCGCCCAGATGAACATGCCGCCTTCGGGGCGGTTCCAGGTCACGCCCTCGGGCATGTGACGCTCGAGCGACGAGAGCATCGCCTCGCATTGATCGCGGTACAGGGTGCGGATCGTCGGGATGTGCTCATCGAGGAAACCGTCCTTGACCACTTCGTACACGATGCGCTGAGTGAAGCTCGGCGTATGCAGATCGGTGGCTTGCTTGGCCTGGACGAGTTTGAAATGCAATTCCTCGGGCGCGATGATGTAGCCCAGGCGCAGACCCGGCGCGAGCACTTTGGAGAACGAGCCGCAGTGCACGATGTGATCGGGCGCCATCGACAGCAGCGTGGGCAGCGGGGCGCCGGCGTAGTCGAGCGCGCCGTAGGGATCGTCCTCGACCACGGGGAACGGGCTCGTGCGCGCGAATTCCGCCAGGGCGCGGCGGCGCTCGAGCGGCAGACGGCGTCCCGTCGGGTTCTGGAAGTTCGGCTGAGCGTAGAGCAGCCGCGCGTCTTGCGTGAGCGCCGGCGTCAGGCCTTCGGGGATCAGACCGTTCTCATCGGTCGGCACTTGCACGTAGCGCGGCTCGTACATCGAGAACGATTGCAGCGCGCCGAGGTAGGTCGGCGTTTCGACGAGCACGGGGCTCGCCGGATCGATGAGGACCTTCCCGAGCAGATCGAGCGCCTGCTGCGAGCCCGTGACCATGAGCACTTGGCTCGGGCGGATCGTCACGCCGTTCTTCGAATAGCGCGCGGCCACCCATTCGCGCAGCGGGGCATAGCCTTCGGTTGCGCTGTACTGGAAGGCTGCGGCAGGGGCGTCGCGCGTCACGCGCTCGCACGCCTCGCGCATCCGCTCGACCGGGAACGTTACCGGCGAGGGCAGGCCGCCCGCGAACGAGATGACTTCGGGGCGTTCCGTGACTTTCAGGATCTCGCGGATGGCGGAGCTCGTGAGTTTGCGTGCGCGCTCGGATATGCGCCAATTCGTATGCGGCAGATCGCTATGATCCATGAAACGTCTCCTTAGTCCTCGATGGTGGTTGAGTTGGGTTCCGTCGTCGATGCCGAAACACGGGTAATGTTTCGAGACGAGAAGCGCGATTATCGCGCGAGTCGTCCCGTTGCGGGTGTTGCGGTTGCGCTCGTCGTCGCCGCCGTCCGTACGGCGGCCTTGCGGCCGAGCATCACGGTGGCGATGACGGCGACGGCGAACAGCCACGTCGACGGCGCGACCGTTTCGCCGAAGAAGAGCGAGGCGAATGCGATCGTGAAGAATATCTGTAATAGCTGAACTTGTCCCACTCGCGCTGTTCCTCCCATCGCCAATCCCGCATACCAGGCGAAAAATCCTATGAATTGCGAGAAGAGTGTGACATAGCCGAACGCTAGCCAGGTCCGCAGCGCGAGCGGCCCCGGATGCGCCACATGCTGCTGCCAGCCGAGCCAAGCGACGGGAATCAGGAGGAAGGGCGCGGCCAGCACGAGCGCCCAGCAGATCACCTGCCAACCGCCTAGTTCGCGTGCGATGCGGGCGCCTTCGGCGTAGCCGAGCGCGCCGACCGCGACCGCGGCGAGCATGAACAGATCGCCCGCCTGCAGCGCGCCGCCGCCCGCATGGAGGGCGTAGGCGACGACAAGCGCGCTGCCGATGGCCGCGCTCGCCCAAAATGCCGGCGAAGGGCGCTCGCGGGAGAGCCAGGCGGCATAAATGGCCACGAAAAGCGGCTGCAGGCCGTTGACCAGTGCGCCGTGCGAGGCCGGGACGGTCTTCATGGCCCAGGCCGACAACACCGGGAACGCGACGATGACGCCGAGCGCCGTAACGGCCAGTCCTTTCAGTTGCGCGCGGCTAGGCAGGCGCTCGCGCCGCCAGGCCAGCAGCGCCGCGGCGGGGACGGCGGCGGCGAGTGCCCGGCCCAGCCCGTTGAGGACAGGATTGAGTTCTTGCACGACTACGTGCGTCATCGGCAGCGTCAGGCTGAAGATGATGACGCCCAGCAGACCGAGCAGCATCCCTCGCGTTTCAGGCGATTTCGACATCGAAAAACTCTCCTAGTGATCGAGCAGGGGGCGCGGGCGTATCACGCAAGGGTGCGCACGCCGGCAGGCGTTTCGATTTCGGCCGTCAATGCCGCCGCGCCGTCCGCGGCGTTTTCCAACTCGATCAGATGCGCGGCGCCCAGCCACCCGAGTTGCGCGCGTAACTCGTCCGCTCGCGGGTGACGTCCCTTCAACGTTTTGAGGGCCAGGCCGGTTTCGGGCAGGCGTGCGCTGGGATGAGCGGGGGTGTCCCATTGGATCAGCGTGGGCACGATGCCGTCGCCGGCGCCGAAGCTGCCGTCGGCCGGCACGGTCAGCCGCCAGGTCAGGTCACCGCGCGCCATCGGCATCACGGGCGGGATGCGCGCCGGGTATTGCCCTTGCCAGCGGGCCAGATCCTTGGGCCGGGCCACGCGGGCGGCCCAGTGCGCCAGGTAGGGGCCGAGTTCGAGCCGGGCCCGCATCGCCGGATCGTCGAGCGCGAACCAGCGCGGTCGTGAAGGCGGCGCGGATTCGCCGCCACGCTCGCGTTCCCGTTCTGCATCGGGATCGATCGCGATCACTTCGAGGTATGCGCCGCCCCACAAACCGAGCAACCGGTTGTGCGTGCCCATGGCGGCATGCTTGCCGCCGGCGACGGGTTCGACGCCGAGCGTGTCGGCGACGAAGCTCACGCCTTCTTCGAGTGTGCGGGCAGCGACGACGAGATGATCGAGTTCAAGCGCGGAGGCGGTTTTCATTGCGAAGAGGAACGAGCAATAAGCAGCGGAGCGCGGCGCCGGGACGGCGCCGGTTCCGGCGGATGAGATTTTACGATCACTTTAATCGGCATGGCCTGCACAGTAACTGTACAATCGGAACGATACTTTTCTGTACAGTTCGCTGCCGCCATGTCCGCTGCCCTAGATCAAATCCCTGCGCCGCACGAGGCTTCGTCGCTTACGCTGGTCGAGCAGCTCGTTCAATGGGCTCGGCGCCGCATCGAGGAACGCGTGTTCAGGCCCGGTATGCGCATGCCGTCGATTCGCAAGCTCGCGCAGGACAAGGGCGTCTCGCGCTTTACCGTGGTCGAGGCCTACGAGCGACTCGTCGCGCAGGGCTACCTCGAATCGCGCCGCGGCTCGGGTTTCTACGTGCGCGAACGCGCGGCGAGCGGGCCCGGCGAGCGTGGGACGGCGGCGGGGCAGCAAACGCGCGCGGGCGCCGCGGCGCGGCCGATCGACGTGGTGTGGCTCGTTCGCAATACGCTGCACGCCGGCAAGTCCGACAAAGGCCCGGGCCTTGGTTACTTGCCGAGCCATTGGCTCGACGGTGAACTCGTGGCCTCGGCGTTGCGCGCGCTGGCTCGGCAAAGCGCGGGGCAGTGGCTGGGTACCGGCACGGCACAAGGCTTTTTACCGTTGCGCCAGCAATTGCAAAACCGCCTGGAAGAGTTGGAGATCGGCGCTACGCCGGATCAGATCGTCCTCACGTCGGGTATTACCCAGGCGATCGATTTCATCGCGCGGCTATATGTTCAGCCGGGCGATGCCGTGATCGTCGGCGACCCGGCCTGGTTTCAGATGTTCGGCCGTTTTGCCGCGCAAGGCGCGCGCCTCGTCGGCATGCCGTACACGCCGGCGGGTCCCGATCTGGACGCGCTCGAAGAGCAGGTCAAGACCTGGCGCCCGAAAATGCTCGTCATCAACTCCGTCCTGCATAACCCGACGGGTACGTCGTTGTCGCCGGCGCAAGCCTTCCGCATTTTGCGCTTGGCTGAGGAATACGATTTCGTCGTGGTGGAAGACGACATTTACGGCGATCTGTGTCCCCCGAGCCACCCCGTCACACGTCTGGCTACGCTCGATCAGCTCAAGCGCGTGATCTATCTGAGCAGTTTTTCGAAGACGCTGACGGCTAACCTGCGCGTAGGTTTCGTCGCCTGCGCGCCCGAGGTTGCGCAGGCGATCGGCGATCAAAAGATACTGATCAGCATGACGACGCCCGAGCTCAACGAGCGTCTGCTCTACAAGATTCTGACCGAAGGGCATTACCGGCGGTACGTGGAGCGTTTGCGCGCGCGGCTGGACCCGGTGCGCGAGCAGACCGCCCGCATGCTCGAACGGGCCGGATTCTCGCTATTTTCGATGCCGACGGCCGGCATGTTTTTGTGGGCGGATGCCGGCGTGGATGCCGACGCTTTCGCCGCCGCGGGCCAGGAGGCCGGCTTTTTGCTCGCACCGGGCAGCCTGTTCTCCCCGCACCAGTCGCCCACCACCTGGATGCGGTTCAACGTTGCCAACTGCGGGGACCCGGAACTGCCGCGTTTCCTGGCCGATTACATCGAATCGCGGCACCGCGTCGCGCGCCCCTTGAAAGCTCAGGCCGACGTCCCCAATTAAGGGGCCGCTCTCGCGTCGCGATTGCCCGCCTGGGCCGCGGGCGGCGCACCAAGTGACGTTTTCCGCCATTTACGAACCGTAACCGAACGCAAAGGAACTTGAGACCATGGCACAAGAAACCATGAGCTTTCAGGCAGAGGTCAAGCAGCTTCTGCAATTGATGATCCATTCGCTCTACAGCAACAAGGAAATTTTCCTGCGTGAGTTGATCTCGAACGCGTCCGATGCCGCGGACAAGCTGCGTTTCGAAGCGATCGCCAATAGCGAGCTGTACGAAAACGATCCGAACTTGCGTATTCGCGTTGCCTTCGACAAAGAGGCGCGCACGATTACGATCGACGACAACGGCATCGGTATGAGCCGTGACGAAGCCGTGTCGCACCTCGGTACGATCGCGCGCTCGGGTACCAAGGAATTTTTCTCGCAGCTTTCGGGCGACCAGCAAAAAGACGCGGCGCTCATCGGCCAATTCGGCGTGGGCTTTTACTCGGGCTTCATCGTCGCCGACAAGATCACCGTGGAGACGCGCCGCGCCGGGCTGCCGGCTCAAGAGGGCGTACGCTGGGTCAGCGCCGGCGAAGGCGATTTCTCTGTCGAGACGATCGAGCGCGCGCAACGCGGCACGACCATCACGCTTCATCTGCGCGCCGAAGAAGACGAATTGCTTTCGTCGTACCGGCTCAAGTCGATCATCCGCAAGTACTCCGATCACGTTGCCTTGCCCATCCTCATGAAGCAGGAAGAGTGGGATGCGGAGAAGGGCGAGATGGTCGTCAAGGACGAGGACGAAACGGTCAATCAGGCCAGCGCTCTGTGGACGCGCCCGAAGAGCGAAATCGAAGACGAACAGTACAAGCAGTTCTATCACCACCTCGCGCACGACGAGCAAGACCCGCTTGCATGGACCCACAACCGAGTGGAAGGCCGCAGCGAGTATACGCAACTGCTGTACGTGCCGGCGCATGCTCCGTTCGATCTGTGGAACCGCGACCATCGCAGTGGTCTGAAGCTGTACGTGAAGCGCGTGTTCATCATGGACGACGCAGAGCAACTGCTGCCGCCTTACCTGCGTTTCGTGAAAGGCGTGGTCGATTCGGCCGATTTGCCGCTGAACGTGTCGCGCGAAATCTTGCAGGAAAGCCGCGACGTCAAGGCGATTCGCGAGGGCGTCACCAAGCGCGTGTTGTCGATGCTCGAGGAAATGGCCAACGCCGAAACCGAGGAAGGCAAGGCCAAGTACGCGACGTTCTGGAAAGAATTCGGCCAGGCGTTCAAGGAAGGTCTCGGCGAAGACTTTTCGAACCGCGAGCGTATCGGCAAGCTCGTGCGCTTTGCGTCGACGCATACCGATTCCGCCGAACAGACGGTCTCGCTGGCCGACTATCTCGCTCGCATGAAGCCGGAACAGACGAAGATCTACTACGTCACGGCCGACACCTGGCAGGCGGCTAAAAACAGCCCGCATCTCGAGGTGTTCCGCAAGAAGGGCATCGAGGTGTTGCTGTTGACCGACCGTGTCGACGAGTGGGCGCTGGCGTACTTTACCGAGTTCGACGGCAAGCCGCTTGCGAGCGTCGCGCGCGGCGATCTCGATCTCGATGCGTTCGACGACGAAGAGAAGAAGGCACATGAGGCCATCGGCGAGACGATGAAGCCTCTCGTCGAAAAGATGAAAGAGGTGCTCAAGGACAAAGCGAAGGATGTACGTTTGACGTTCCGTCTGACTGACTCGCCTTCTTGTCTCGTGGCCGACGACGGCGAAATGACGGGGTATTTGCAGCGCATGCTGAAGGCAGCGGGGCAAAAGACGCCCGACTTCCACCCGATTCTCGAGATCAATCCCGAGCATGCGTTGGTGAAGGCGCTGAGTGCCGAGCAGGGCGATTTCGCCGACTGGTGCAATCTGCTGTTCGATCAGGCCGTGCTGGCCGAGGGCGGCACGCTCGACGATCCGGCCAGCTTCGTGAAGCGCACGAACGCGCTGTTGCTGGCGCGCTGATGCACGCCGCGCGTCTGCGCTACGACGCCGCGAGCCGCGCTTGGCGCGCGGCGCGGCGGCCTATCACGACGTTCGATCAGAAAGATTGGCTCACGCGCGGCGGCTCGCTGACCGCGCACTTGCGTGGGCTCGGCGACGTGCGCGTGCGCGTGACGCGCGAAGCGGTCGATCGGGCGTGGCCCGACGAGTGCGCGGCGCTGCGCGTCGCGCCGCGCACGCGTGTTTGGGTGCGTGAAGTCGTGCTCGAGGTGGACGGCGTGCCGTTCGTCGCCGCGCATAGCATCGCGCCGCTGGCGGCGAGCCGGGGCGTTTGGCAGGCGATGCGGCGGTTGCGCACGCGCCCGCTCGCCGAGCTGCTGTACGCCGACAGCACCGTTGCGCGTTCGGTGTTGGTCAGTACGCGCCTCGCGCCTAGACATCCGCTCTCGGTATTGGCGCGGCGCGAAATCGCGGGGCGTGCGCCGCGCGCGCTGCTCGCGCGCCGCTCGGTGTTCGTGCGGCATGGCGCGCCGCTCATGGTGACCGAATGCATGCTGCCGGCGTTGTGGGCGCATCTCGAGGCGCGCGGGCGTGGCGAAATGCTCGACGGTGCGCCTTCGTCTCCGTATTCCCACCTTCCCCACGACCGCGGCGGACGTCCGGCGCGGCCCTCGCATGCGGGCCATACGCCTAGACGCGCCACGGAGCGCTCACCGATCGCCCCGGGCGCCACGCTGCCGTCTTCGTCGTGACGTTCAAACATTCGTTCGCGCCCGTCGTGAACGAGCACACGCGCGTGCTCGTGCTCGGCAGCTTGCCTGGAGAGGCCTCGCTCGCGCAAAGCCAGTATTACGCGCATCCGCAGAATCGGTTTTGGCATTTGATTGGCGATGTGATTGGGGTGGCGTTGCCGGGGATGGGGTACGAGGCGAGGCTGCAAGCGCTGCTCGACCATCGGGTAGGGCTGTGGGATGTGATTGCGAAGGCTAAGCGCGAGGGCAGTCTCGATAGCCGCATTCGCGATCATGCGACGAACGATCTGGCGGCGCTCGTGGCTGCGTTGCCGGAGCTAAAGGCCGTTGCCTTCAACGGCGGTACCGCTGCGAAGATCGGAATGCAGGCGTTGGCAGAAAGCCGGCTGTCGCTCGATCTCATCAAGCTGCCGTCGAGTAGTCCGGCTTATGCGGCCGTGCCTTATGCCGAGAAGTTGCGGGCGTGGGAGGCGTTGCGTAAGTGGGTGGCGGTGTAGCTGCCCTGACTCGAGAAGCTATTTAACGACCTCTAGGTAGGGGTAGCAGGTATTCGAGCTCAGATGCCGCATCGATGAGTTCGGCCGTAAGCCGAACCAACTCCGCGGTCAGGCTCGTCGGAAGATCGATGTTGCCTTCGTATTCGGCCGCATTGCGCCTGCGGTGCCCCGTGTCGTCGGTAAAGCGGTATTTCACGCAAACGACAGTTCCAACTCAACCCCCGAATAGTTGACGCGCGGCGCCATCTCCCGCCCCATACCTTCTTCGAAGTGAACGAGTCCGTATCGCTCCATTGTCTTGAGCGTTCGCGATAGGTTGGATTTCGCTCGGCCTGAGCGTTCAGCCAATTCGCTCAGCGAAGCCGGTTTTGTCTCCGCGATCAAAGCGAGCAGTGATCGGTTCCTGTCGGACAGCACCTGCGCCAGTGTTTCAAGTGACTGGAACCAGACCTTCGGCTCATGAGCTCCGGGCACATATTCACCGCGGGCAATTGCCATCGTCCGAGCCTTGTATTGCTCCAATGATGCAATCCCGACCTTCAGGACGTTCGCTGTACTCATGCTGTGTACTCCTTGCCTCGAGAATCGCTTCCACTTCAGCCCAAAAATCCGCCAGCAATTTCGCTGCGTCCCGATAGACGTAGAAGCGCACCCGGGGGCCGCGGTGCTTGTGGTCGTATTCGATCCGGGTACGCGATCCCGGTCCTGAGCCCTCGCGAATCGGATGTGCATTATCGAAGCCCAATAGACGCGAGCCTGCGCCGTCATGGAGCGTCAGCGAATACTTCAGCCCCTGAGGGCGCTCAGCCGACACGGCGCAGTGCTCTACCTCGAACTTCGCCCAACAGGTGCCGACCGAATCAACGACGAACGTTTCCCCGTCGAGGTATAGCAGCGCGTCGAGGGAGGGGTCGCGCACGTTCGCTTTCATTGATGTTATCACCCGATCATAACTTAATCAATCAACTTGCTGGAGAACCGCTCTTGCGCAAACCGCTTCAGCGCGGCGCCCGGTTCTCGTCCGCCGGTATCGTGCGTCCTACGGCCGGAGACAGGTTCGTAGGGCCGGGACATCCTAGCGAGGGACTGCTGCTTTATCGGTGCATGCGGATTTATTTAGGACCAGGTGCGGGTTGTATCCAGGTCGACTCGACTTCCCGCTTGCACGCGCGCGCTCGTGCTCGGCAGCTTGCCTGGAGACGCCTCGCTCGCGCAGAGCCAGTATTACGCGCATCCAGTTACACGAAGTTTTGCCTTGTCCGTTGGCCATAGCGCTGCGTTCACCGCGCCATGCACGGGTAGAATCGCCGGATTGCGCGCAGTTTGCGCCGCCCGAAAGAGTAACTGTGTCATGAACGATCTATCGCTTCCGTCGCCCGAGCTTGCCGCCGAAGGCCCCGACACCGAGGTTTCCGAAACGGTCCACGAAGACGGTCTATGGCGCGACAACGGATGGACCGCGCGCGTGATCAAGAACGAGGAGGACGACGGCTGGGCCGTCGAGATGATCAAGGACGGCGAGCCGGAACCCGCGCTCGTCGGCCCATGGACGATGGGCCGCAATAAGAAAGATCCGAAGCCGCTCGATGTCTCGGCATTCAATACGCTCGTGAAGACCGCGACGGAGGTGCTGCGCCGGCACGAGCAACAGTTGCGGGCGCAGTTGCACAAGCGAGTGACCGTGGCAACCGCATCGGGCGAAGGCGATTTGGACATCACGCTCGACATCGTCCCCGACGAGGACGAGCCCTATGCGCTACTGACGGCGCTCAACGCTTTCGGAGAGCAGCTAGCGCAAGTCCAAGTGGCGCCGAACTTCAAGCTCAGTAGGGCGAGCGCGGAAAGCTGGGTCGAAAACGAGTTTCGCCGCCCCGGCTAATCGGCTAATCGGCCGGTCGGCCGATCCGCTGACGGACCGGCGCGATCGCGCGCTGCCACGGTACGCGCGTTCGTACTCGCTTACTGGGGCTGCAATTGCCAACGCAAGACGGGATGATGGGCGCCGGCCGGCATCGCCCACGCACCGGTCGAGCCGAAGTCCCAGCCCGCGAAATTCGCGGCGTTCGACATTTGCGCGGTTGTCAGCCCATTTGCAGTCGATACGGGCGTGCCCCACGCGACACCGCGCGCGGTGGCGGTCGTTTGCTTGTCCCAGTAGACGTTCGTTGCGATCGAACCGGTGTTGCTCACCGAAATGCCGGCGCTTTGTCCTTGCGTGCCCGAAGGCGGGTCGACGAGTCCGCCGCTGACCAAACCGGTGGCGAACGATTGATCGATCTTTCCTTCGTTCAGGTACACGAGTGCCGCGCCGGAGCCGCAGGTGGACGGATCGATGCAGCCGTTCGCTATCACCTGGCCCGTCGAGTACGACTGGCTGACCGCGCCGGTGTTTTTCAGCACCAGCCCCCCGGCATACCCGCAACTGAACGCGGCGCAGCGGCCGGCCTCGACGGCGCCCGTCTCATACGATTGGCTGATGACGCCGTCGTTGTTGTCGGAGACGAGCCCCGCGGCGCCGCCGCAAAGCGAGTCGTTGCATTCGCCTACTACCACGCCGGTCGCGTAAGACCGGGTGATCGTGCCTAGGTTATCGCTCACGAGACCGGCGGGCCCGTCGGCGGTGATGACGACGGCGGTTGCCCCTTGCACCTGCCCCGAGGCATGCGAGTCCGCGATGAGGCCGTCGTTCTCGCCGACGAGGCCGCCCACGGTACCCGAATTCAAGATCGCCGAGCTGCTCGAATGCTCGATCTTGCCGGTGTTCAGGCCAACGAGTCCGCCCGCGAGCGAGACGTTTTGAGTGGCAAATACGTCCCAGACGCTGCCGGACGTATTGACTCGCAAAATCGTCCCTTCGTTGATGCCGGCCAAGATGCCTTCGATGCCGTCCTCCCAGTTGCTTTGCGGGTCGAGCGCCATGGCGATGTTGCCGTTCACGTTCAGATCGCGCACGATCGCGCTTGCCCCGAGGGTTCCGAACAGGCCGATCGATTGGGGGCCGGTGCCCCGCATCGTCAGCGAGTCGATGGAGTGGCCGCGTCCGTCGAACTGCCCTGTGAACGCCGTATTCCCGTCGCCTATCGGGACGAACGAGCCGTCGCTCGATCCGGTCGCGACGATGTCTCTGCCGAGCGCATAGTTGCCGACGAGATCGGCATTCACGCTGGCCAGGTCCTTGTAAAAATTGATGAGCTTGTAGCGCGTGATCTGCGTGGCGAGCCCGCTGTCGACCGGTGGGGTCCATGCCGCGTTGGTCGATAGCGTGCCGGGAACGTAGAACCCATTGATGTCGTGCAACAGGCTGACGGCGCCTTGGCTCGCCGACCAGTCCACCGTGCCATTGTTGGTGATGCTCCCGCCGTTGTCGATCGCTTGCGCGTCGGCGCGCAGAATCAAATTGCCGTTGCCCGTATTGCTCAACTTTGCGGACGGTTCGATCGTCAATGAACGATAGGCGCCGAGCGTGAGCGATGCCGCGCCGCTCCAACGTATGCTCGACGCCACGTCGATATCGCCCGTTGCGCATTGTGCTCCCGTCGTTTGAACGTTGACGGACGTGCCCGCGTCGAGGTTGTCCTGGAAGACGGGGGCTAAGAGGCTGTCGATGGTCAGGCTCGGCGTGGAGAGATTCCACTGACCGGCCTTCACGCTCGGCCCGCCTGCGAGATGCAGCGTGGCGCCATTCGTGTCGACGGTGCCGCCGGTGCCGTTCGCGTTTGTCGCGACGGTCGAACCGTCTATCGTGACGCTGCCCGTGTCGGCGACGAGCCAGACGTGACCGTCGCGTGTCGCGGTGCCCGTCGCGCGCAGCACCGAGTGGGTGCCGGCCAATGCATAGATGTTGCCGTCGGCCGCTTGCAGACTGATTTGCGCCGCTTCGATGGCGCCGCGATTGACGACCGTGCCGTGGCCGCCGCTTTGAACGAACACTTGTTGGCTCTGTGTCGAATCGTTCAATAACACCTTTTGCCCGGCAACGAGTTCGACTGTGCCCTTCGGCGCGCTCAGCGTTCCGCTGTTATCCACTTCGTTGCCCGTGATCAGGAAGATATCGCCGCCGCTCGACGAAATCGTCCCGAGGTTCACGACGGTGCCTTTGACGGTACCCGATGCGTTCGAAAACGTAAGCGGTGCGCCGTTCATGAACGCCGTGTTGTCGGTATCGAGCGAGGAGGCGACGAAGCGGCCTCCCGTGGAGACGATGCCGCTTTGGCCGATGACCACCCCCTGCGGATTGATCAAGTAGACGCTGCCAGTGGCGGTGAGCGTGCCGAGAATCGACGAGGGCGTCGTGCCGGTGACGCGATTGAGCGTGGCGCCGGTGCCGTTGGCGATGCTGACGCGGTTGCCGCTGCCGATGGAAAAGCTCGTCCAATCGACGACGCCGCGACTCGACGTTTGATTGATCGTGAGCGATGTCGTATTGCCGGATATCGAACCCGATCCCGCAACGAACTGCCCGCCTTGAGGCAGCGCTGCGGCGGCGAATGCCATCCCGGGCATGGCGAGGAAGAACGGCGTAAGTACCTGAAGCGGCGAGCGACGCGAGTGGCGCGCGTGTTCCATCCTCAAAGCAAGAAGCATTGCGATTACCCTCATCGTCCGAAGGTGCCCGGCACGCGTGTCTTGCGCGAAGGGACCGTTATAGTCCGTTCATATTATGAAATTTCCGCACGGGCGGCAGCGCCAAAACCCCGTTAAAACGCGCCATCGCGCCGGATGGTGGCGCGTGCCGGCGGGTAGACGAATGGGGACGAATCGATGGTCTATCGGCCCGACATCGCTATTAGCGCTTCAAGATTCATGCAGCGATGCCGTAATAAGCGGGTGTCGTCCTGCAACGAGTGTGACTCGATTCGAATGCGGCGGCATGCGCATTCCAACAGCAACTTAGCAAGTGAATAAGACCAGAGGACCGTATGTACCTTACAAAAATAAAACGTCTGTTGACCATTGCTTCGATCGCGATCGGCGCGGTGCAATTGTCGGCTTGTGTTTCGATGCAGCATTACGTCGATCCGACGCTGGGCGATACACCCGCCGCCGACCTCAAAAAGCCGAATGAGCCGCAGCCGATTCAGGTGCTTTATGAATTCAGAACCAATGGCGTAGCGAACGCCACGGCTACCGCATCGACCAAGGCGTATGTGATCGAGGATGTGACGAAATCGGGACTTTTCAGTTCGACATCGGCCACGCCGGTGCCGTCCGGCCGCAAGCTGTCGATCGTGATCGATAACGTCGCCGAAGCGGATGCAGCCAAGAAGGGCTTCACGACGGGACTGACATTCGGTCTCGCCGGCGATACCGTGACCGACAACTACGTTTGCAAGTTCAGTTACCTCGAACCGGGCCATGACTTGGTCACCGCCGACGTTCATCACGCCATCTACACGACGGTCGGCATCAAGAAGGGGCCCGAGGGTCTTAAACCCGTTCCGCTGCACGATGCCTTCACGACGGTGATCAGGCAGGTTGTCGATCGCGGCCTCGCGAACATCGACCAGGCATCGGATATCGCTCAATGACTACGCTCAGCCCTCGCGTCGTGCATCTGGCGCATAAGCTCCGGCGTGGCATCGTGCTCGCGTCCGCGGCCGCATGCGTCGTCGCGTTCGCCGGCTGCGTGACGAGACCGCTGCCGCCGTATCAGTCCAGCATCGTCAACCAGCAATCGTTGTCGCATCTCGCGCATGGCGCCGTCTATCGCGTCGAAGCCGGTAGCGACCCCGCTAACGTGGCCAACAGCGTGCGCGCCTATACCTTGACCGCGCCGAACGGCGGTTCGTGGGCATCGTATTTGAGCGACGGCATTCGCGACGAACTGACCACGTCCGGCAACTACGACGCCGGCGCGGCTTCGACGATCAAAGCGTCCTTGCTCACTGTCCAGCTTGCCGATGGACATGCCGAAGTGAGCGCGCGGTTCGTCGTCGAACGAGGCGACAAGGTTCGCTATGACAAGGTGTTGCATGCGCATGGCCGCTGGCGAACGTCGATGGCGGGCGCGATAGCCATTCCGGCCGCCTATCGAGGGGCGAGCGCTGTCTTTCAGGATCTGTTGACGCAGTTTTTCAACGATCCTGATTTCATCGGCACCGGAGGTACCGGCACGTAAAGAGCGCAAGGCGCGTAGAGATCAGGGCCTCGTTCCTACCGCCACGCCTGCTTAGTTCGTCGGACGAAAACGAAGGGCGATGAGGAGAGGTGTTCGGGCATATGGCTTGCTGAAGACCTAGCAAGCCATTCATTCGAAGACTCGTCTTGCCAAGGGAGGACGCTCATGACACGACTCATCGCACTTTTGGTTTTCGCAAGCACGCTCGGGCTGACCGCCTGCCACACCGTAGCGGGTGCCGGCCAGGATATTTCGAAGAGCGGGCAGGCCATCACCAACTCGGCGGAGCGCCATTCCGATTAGCGGGTAAAAGCTTTAGTCTGATACTTACGCGCTCTTAATTAAGCAACGACAATCGGCTGTGAGGTCGACTGATCGAACCTCCGCGTCGGCGTATACCGGCCCGGAGGTTTTTTTGTCTATCGAAATAATAGGACCATTGCGTGCGCAATGAGTTGCCTCCGCACGTAAAACACATCTCAAGTTCCTCGTAAGGCGGCCGTTAAACGGTCGTAAGCACCCATCGCGGCTAACCGCCGCATTGGATTGCCGCCCCGTTTCACACTTTCTGAGGTCTTGTTCGATGCGCAACAACGTGCCAGTCACCGGCCGGGAATATGAGTTGTCCGATGACGCAACCCTGATGTCGACAACCGACGCGCAAAGCTATATCACCTATGCCAATGCGGCGTTCGTCGAGGTCAGCGGCTTTTCGGTCGAGGAATTGGAGGGTCAGCCGCACAACGTCGTGCGCCACCCCGACATGCCGCAGGAAGCCTTTGCCGATATGTGGGCGACCCTCAAGGGCGGCGAACCGTGGACCGCCATCGTCAAGAACCGATGCAAGAACGGCGATCATTATTGGGTGCGGGCGAATGCGACGCCGGTCGTGCGAGGCGGCCGGCCGGTCGGCTATATGTCGGTGCGCACGAAGCCGTCGCGCGAAGAGATCGCCGCCGCCGAAGCGCTCTATGCGGATTTTCGCGAAGGGCGCGCGGGCAATCGTGCATTTCATAAGGGACTCGTCGTCCGCAAGGGACTGCTTGGCGTGACGAGCGTGCTGAAGACGATGTCGGTGCGCTGGCGCATTCGCACGGCGTTGATCGCGCTACTGGCCGCGCTCGTCGGTACCGCCGCAGCGGCAGGCACGAGCGGTGCGGGACTCGGGGTGTTCGGCGCGGTGGCCTGCGTGGCGTGTGCGCTCGCGTCGTTTTGGCTCGAAGCGCAGATCGCCGGCCCGCTCGAGCGGCTGCGCGAGCACGCGCTCGACGTCGCTGCCGGGCAAGGGCGGCAATCGGCCGAAGCCGACCGCGTCGACGAGATCGGCATGACGTTGCGCACCGTCAATCAGATGGGGCTCATGTTCCGTTGGCTCGTCGATGACGTGAGCGAGCAAGTGCGTCACGTGCAGCAGTCGATCAACGAGTTCGCGCAAGGCAACACCGATCTCAGCTCGCGCACGGAGCAAGCGGCGTCGAGCGTGCAGCAGACCGCGTCGTCGATGATGCAGATGACCTCGACCGTCAAGAGCAATGCGGAGACGGCGTCGGCCGCGAACCAGCTCTCCAGCACCGCGAGCGAGTCGGCATCGGCGGGTGGGCGTGCCGTTTCGGAAGTCGTGCATACGATGAACGACATCACGACCAGCTCGCGCAAGATCGCGGACATCATCGGCGTGATCGACGGCATCGCATTCCAGACGAACATTCTCGCGCTGAACGCGGCCGTCGAAGCGGCGCGGGCGGGCGAGCAGGGCCGGGGCTTCGCGGTCGTGGCCGGTGAGGTGCGCAGCCTGGCCCAACGCAGCGCGACCGCCGCGAAGGAAATCAAGTCGCTCATCGACGCGAGCGTCGAGAAGGTCGACTCGGGCGCGAAGCTCGTCGACGACGCGGGCCGCACGATGGACGACATCGTCTCGCAGGTCAAACGCGTGTCCGATCTCATCGCCGAAATCAGCTCGTCGACGAGCGAGCAAAGCGCCGGCGTGCTGCAAGTCGATCGCGCGGTGAGCGAGCTCGACAACATCACGCAGCAAAACGCGGCGCTCGTCGAGCAAAGCACGGCCGCCCTTGCCAGTTTGAAACAGCAGGCGACGCGTCTCGTCGATGCCGTCGGCGTGTTCCGCTAACGCGCCGCGATGACGGCCGGGAGCTGCGCGCGCCGGCGCGCAGCCCCGGCAATGCTATCCTCTCGTCCGATTCAACCCGGCGCCTGACGGGCGCACCCATTTTTCCATGACCGATCTCATCAAGCGCGCTTCGGCTGAAGCGCGCGCTTTCGCACGCAGCCAACGCGGCACGCGCGACCCTCGCGACGAACAAGGCAAGCGTAAGCGCTCGCGCGCCGGCGCGGACGACGACTTGCAACATGACACGGCGCCTCGTATCGAGCTGCCGCGCAAACCGCGTTTCGCGCCGGTTACCTTCTCGGAAGAGCGCGGCGTGCGCTATTTGCACTTCGGCACCGAGTGGGTGCAAGGTGCGATGCGCATCAACAAGCCCGATCGAATCGAGCTCGAATACGCCGAACAAATGATGGCGTGGCTGCTGTTCTTGGAAACACCGAAACGCATCGTTCAACTCGGTCTCGGCGCGGCGGCGCTGACCAAGTTCGCCTATCGCTTCTTGCCGCGCGCACACGTCGAAGCCGTGGAACTCAATCCCGCGGTGGTCGTGGCGGCTCGCACGATGTTCGCCCTGCCGCCCGATGATGCGCGGCTAACGGTGCACGAGACCGACGCCTGGGATTTCGTGAACGACCGCGCCAATCACGGCACGATCGGCGCGCTGCAAATCGATCTTTACGATGCCACGGCGCGCGGTCCGGTGCTCGATACCGTCGCGTTCTATCGCGCGGTTCGGGCGTGCCTGACCGGCGCCGGCGTCGCGACCATCAATCTCTTCGGCGATCATCCCAGCTTCGTACGCAACATGAAGCATTTGAACGCGGCGTTCGACGGCCGCGTGATCGCGCTACCCGAGGTGCATGAAGGCAATCGCATCGCGCTCGCGTTTTCGGGCCCGGCGCTGGCGATTTCCTATGCCGCGCTCACGCGCCGCGCCGAGTTGATCGAGGCGCAACTCGGGTTGCGGGCCCGTCGCTGGGTCAAGGCATTGCGCGAAGTGGACGCGGCTCGCCGCGCCGGCGCGCCCTCGGATATGTTCAATATCTGAGCGCCGGCACGACGCGCCGTTGAGCGCCGTGCCGGACGGCCTTGTCCCGCACGGCGCGGCCCCGGGTCTGTCCTGCTTGACCACCCGGGTAACGCTCTTATACTCTTCCCAAGTTTTATAAGCTGAAGGATGCCGGCCGGCCGCTCCAATAGGGGTTTCGGGACGGTTCAATTCGGGTCGTCGCCCTCGAGGGGGATGTCCCGCGGGGTGAAGAAGAGTAAAAGAGGAGACGTCATGGCTCACAACGCCGACGCCAATCGAGCCTCCAAGCACTGGCTCTGGCTGCTGGTAGTGCCCTGGATCGCGATGATCTGGGTTCCGTCGTATAACAAGATCGACCCCCAAGTCTGGGGCTTTCCGTTTTTCTACTGGTATCAGTTGTTCTGGGTACTGGTGAGCGCCGTCATCACGGCCATCGTTTATTTCAAGACAAAATCGCGTTCGAAGCCGGGCGCCTCTGCCGGAGACGCTCGATGAACGCAACGGCAACATTTGTTTTCGTCCTGTTCTTCATCGGCGTGACCATTCTCGGCTTCGTGGCCGCGAACTGGCGGCGTGGGGATCTGGCGCATTTGGAAGAGTGGGGCTTGGGCGGCCGCCGTTTCGGCACGATCGTCACGTGGTTCTTGCTCGGCGGCGACCTGTACACCGCCTACACGTTCGTCGCCGTGCCGGCCCTCGTGTTCGGCGCCGGTGCCACGGGCTTTTTCGCGCTGCCCTATACGATCCTGATCTATCCGTTCGCGTTCGTCGTGTTCCCGAAGCTGTGGGCCGTCGCGAAACGCCATGGCTACGTCACGTCGGCCGACTTCGTGAGCGCCCGCTACGGTAGCCGCACGCTGGCACTGGCCGTGGCGGTCACGGGTATCCTCGCGACGATGCCGTACATCGCGCTGCAACTCGTCGGTATCGAAGTGGTGATCGGGGGGCTCGGGTTCGACACGTCGGGCTTCGTCGGCGATCTGCCGCTCATCATCGCGTTCGCGATTCTCGCCGCCTATACCTATACGTCGGGCTTGCGCGCACCGGCCATGATCGCCGTGGTCAAAGACTTGCTGATCTACATCACGATCATCGCGGCCATCATCGTCATCCCGGCGCAACTCGGCGGCTTCGGCCATATCTTCAGCGTCGTGCCGCCCGCCAAGTTGCTGCTCAAGGCCCCCGACGTCGCCAGCATGAACGGTTATAGCGCTTATGCGACGTTGGCCGTGGGCTCCGCGCTCGCCTTGTTCTTGTACCCGCACTCGGTCACGGCGATTCTGTCCTCTTCCTCGGGCAACACGATCCGCCGCAACATGGCGATGTTGCCCGCGTACTCGCTCGTGCTCGGTTTGCTGGCGCTGCTCGGCTACATGGCGCTGGCATCGGGCGTGAAGGACATGCCGGAGTTCGCGCCGTACTTCAAGGCGTTCGGGCCGAACTTCGCCGTCCCGGCGTTGTTCCTGCACTTCTTCCCGTCGTGGTTCGTCGGCGTGGCGTTCGCTGCGATCGCGATCGGCGCGCTGGTACCGGCCGCGATCATGTCCATCGCCGCGGCAAACCTGTACACGCGCAACATCCACAAGGAGTTCGTCAATCGCAATATGTCGCACGAGCAGGAAACGGGCGTGGCCAAGCTCGTTTCTCTGATCGTCAAGGTGGGTGCCGTCGCGTTCATTCTCGGCTTGCCCCTGACCTACGCGATCCAATTGCAGTTGCTCGGCGGGATCTGGATCATCCAAACGCTGCCGGCGATCGTGCTCGGCCTGTACACGCGTAAGCTCGACTCGCGCGGCCTGCTGGCCGGCTGGGCCGTGGGTATCGGCGTGGGCACGTGGATGGCCGCGTCCAACGGGCTCAAGAGCTCGATCTTCGCGATCCATCTCGGCGGTTATGCGATCCCCGGCTATGCGGCTGTTTGGTCGTTGGTCGTGAACCTGGTCGTCGCGATCGTCGTCAGCCTAATCGTGCGCGCGATCGGCATGAGCCATGCCGAAGACCGTACGAGCCCGGAAGACTACCTCGATGTAGTCGAAGGCTAAGTGGGCACCGTGCCGCTCGCTCGATGCGGGCGGCCGGAACCCGCTGAAGAAGCGAAGGCGGCCCGCGTGCCGCCTTTTTTTCGGCTGCGCGAGCGCGCTCCATATCGACGCGGTGCCGCATTTGGCCGACAATTGCACGGTGATGACCCGTTTCCGTCCTTTCCGCTGGCTTGCGAGTTCGCTCGCGAGCGTCATCGTTTCGCCGTACTACCGCTACCGCCATGCGAGTTTGCTGCATGCCGTGCGCGTGGGTCTGGCGATGCTCGTCTCCATTCTCGTCACGACAGGCGTTCACGTGCCCAACGGTATTTGGGCGTCGGTGACCGTGCTCGTCGTCATCGGCGGCTTGCAGCACCACGGCAACATCCGCAAGAAGGCGGCCGACCGCGCGCTCGGCACGCTGCTCGGCGCCGCGGTGGGGCTAGCATTGATCGCCCAACTGCACGTGATCGGCTCGATGCCGCTAACCTACTTGCTGATGGCGATCGCCACCGGCGTGTGCGGGTATTACGCGATCGGCAAAGCCGGCTACATCGCCCTGTTGACGGCGATCACGATCTGCATCGTGGCCGGACACGGCGATAGCACGATCGATACAGGCTTATGGCGTACGCTGAACGTGCTGATCGGCATCGTGATCGCGCTGGCGTTCTCGTTCGCCGTGCCGTTGTATGCGACCTACTCTTGGCGCTATCTGCTCGCGCGCAATTTGCGCGACTGCGCGCGCATTCGCGGCCGAATCGCGCGAGGACGGCCGCTCGACGTCGAGACGCACGTGGCCGCGTTCGCGGCGATGAACGGCCGGCTCGTGAAGCTGCGCTCGCTCATGCCCTCGGTCGCGAAAGAGGTCGATATTCCGCTGAAGCGTTTGGAAGCGATTCAGCGGTTGCATCGTTCGACCTTGAGCGCGCTTGAAATGATGTCGACGAGTGCCGCGATGCACTCGGCGGCGCCTGCCGATACGGGCGACGATGCGCATGCCGAACGCGCCGCCTTACTCAGAATCGCGCGTGCTTTGCGGTTCGGTTCGCATTCTCGCGCCGGTGAGCGCTTAGCCGTACCGTCGCTTGGTTCCATAGTGCCCGACGGGCACCGGGGGGAGGTCGGCGGGGCGCCCGACGATACGCTGCCGGGGCCGCGCTGGATCGCCAACTGGTTCGCGCAGCAAGTGGATGTGCTGCGGGCGCTGCTCGGCGATACGGAGCCGCACTGGCACATCGAGGGCGATGCGGCGGTACGCGCGAGGGTGCGCAGCGCGCGGTGAAACCCACAACGTTTCGTCTCGCTAAGTCTCGCTAAGCGCGGCGCCGCCGCGCGCGAACTCAAGGCTGCGTATTCTCGACGTTGACCATCCACGGCACGCCGAACTTGTCGACGACCATGCCGAAGCCTGTCGCCCAGAACGTCGATTGCCACGGAAAGCGGATCTCGCCGCCTTGCGCCAGCGCGTCGAAGATCTTTTTTCCTTTGGCCGGGTTCTCGAGCGATATTGCGATGCTGAAGCCCGAGTAGGGCGGCACGGGCGTTTGGTTGGGCATGCCGTCGGTGGCCATCAGCGTGGTCTGGCCGACCTTGAACGAAGCGTGCATGATGCGTTCGCCTGCTTCGCCCTGCGCCGCGAAGTCGCCGGGTGCCTCCTTGTTGCGCATCTTGCCGACGACTTGAGCGCCCAACGCTTGCTCGTAAAACGCAAGCGCTTCCTCACAGCGACCGTAAAAATACAGATAAGGCTGGACCACCATGCCGATTACCCCCTTCGTCCGCGTGAAATGCGACTCAGCGTAGCGCCTCGATCAGTTTTTCGAGCTTGATGGCGTCGGCCGCGAAAGCACGGATGCCTTCAGCGAGTTTTTCCGTCGCCATCGCGTCGTCGTTGAGCTGGAAGCGGAACGACGGCTCGTCGATGGCGATGCGTTCGATCTTCTCGCCCTCGCTCGCCTGCGGCGAGAGCTTGCGCTCCACCGTCTCGTTGCTGTCGTGAAGCTTTTGCAGGAGGTCGGGACTGATCGTCAGCAAGTCGCAACCCGCCAGTTCGACGATCTGGTTCGTCGTGCGGAAGCTCGCGCCCATGACCTCGGTGTCGTAGCCGAAGCGCTTGTAGTAGGCATAAATGCGGCGCACCGACTGCACGCCCGGATCGTTCGCGCCGCCCATCTTGGCTTCGTCCCAATCGGCGCCCGCCTGCTTCTTGTACCAATCGTAGATGCGGCCGACGAACGGGGAGATCAGCTTTGCGCCGGCCTCGGCACAGGCGGCGGCCTGCACGGGCGAGAACAGCAGCGTCATGTTGCAGTTCACGCCGTCTTTTTGCAGGACTTCGGCGGCGCGCACGCCTTCCCAGGTCGACGCCAGCTTGATCAGCACGCGCTCGCGGTCGATGCCGGCCGCTTCGTACAGCTTGATGAGTTCATGGCCCTTGTCGATCGAGCGCTGGGCATCGAACGAAAGACGTGCATCGACTTCCGTCGATACGCGCCCGGGGATGATCTTCAGAATTTCGGTGCCGAAAGCGATCAGCAAGTGGTCGATGATCGCGGTGGCGGGCTTGCTCGCGTGCTCGCGCACGGTTTTTTCGAGCAAGGGCTTGTACGCGTCTTTTTGCACGGCCTTGAGGATCAAGGACGGGTTCGTGGTAGCGTCGCGCGGCTTGTATTGCGCGAGTTGCTGGAAGTCGCCCGTATCCGCGACGACAATCGTGTGCTGCTTCAGTTGGTCGAGAGCATTGGTCATGGCCGATTCAATAGCGCGGAGCGCCTCCGGTATGGGTTGGATCAGGGTCGCACCGCTTAAACCGTTCAAACGGCCCGACCCACTGAGAATGTGACTATTTTATTCCCGTCGCGTTCGCACTGCGACGGCGCCCGAGGAAGCGGCCTTCGGCAGTGCGCTCATGCCCGCCGCGCATTGAGTATCACTTGCGTGATCACGCCGGCGACGAGGCCCCAAAACGCGGACCCGATCGAGAGCAGCGTGAGCCCCGAGGCCGTTACCATGAAGGTGACGAGCGCCGCTTCGCGCTCGCGCACGTTGCTCATCGCGTTGGTGAGGCCGCTCATGATCGAGCCGAACAGGGCGAGCGCTGCCACCGATACGACGAGCGCTTTCGGTAACGCGGCGAAGAGCGAGGCGATCGTCGCGCCGAAAATACCGGCGACGAGGTAGAACACGCCGCACCAAAGCGCCGCGGTATAGCGCTTGTCGCGGTCCTCGTGCGCTTCGGGGCCGGTACAGATCGCCGCCGTGATCGCCGCGAGCGTAATGCCGTGCGAGCCGAAGGGCGCGAGCAACACCGAGGCGATGCCCGTCGTCGAGATGAGCGGCGCCGAGGGCGTCTTGTAGCCGTCGGCGCGCAGTACCGCCACGCCGGGCATGTTCTGCGACGCCATCGCGACGACGAACAGCGGCACGCCTAGACTGACCGCGGCGGAAAGGGAAAAGTGCGGCGCCGTGAAGACGGGATGCGCGAGCGCGATGTGCAAGCGGCTGAAATCGATGAGCCCGAGGCCACCCGCCACGCCCGTGCCCACGATCAGCGTCGACAAAATGGCGTAGCGAGGCGCGAGACGCTTCAGGAACAGGTAGACGAAGAACATCGTCAGCACGAGCGCGGTCTGATACTGCGCGGCATGAAAAATCTCGATGCCGATCTCGAACAGAATGCCTGCCAGCAGCGCCGCGGCGATACCGGCCGGCACGCGTTTCATGAGCGCGTCGAACCAACCCGTTAGCCCGACGGCCGTGATCAACACGGCACTGACGATGTAGGCGCCGATCGCATCCGGATAGGGCACATGCGGCAAGGCCGCGATCAGCAGCGCGGCGCCCGGCGTCGAGAACGCGACGACCACGGGCGTGCGATAACGCAACGATAGGCCGATGCACGAAAGCGCCATGCCGACCGACAGCGCCCAGATCCACGAGGACACTTGCGCATCCGATAGCTGCGCCGCACGGCCCGCTTGGAACACGAGCACGAGTGAGCTCGTATAGCCCGTCATCATCGCGACGAACCCGGCCACGACCGAATGCAGCGACGTATCGGCGAGGGGGCGCGCGATGGCCCGGCGCATCGAAAAAGGGCCCGGCAATTCGGGAGCGGCTGGGGAGGTCATGGTTACGCGGACTCGATAACGGCTAAGAGGCAAGGCTAAGAAACAGGGCTAAGGGGCAAGGCTAAACGAGCGAGCGGCTAAACCGCTCAAAACGCGTGTGAGACGCGGGGTTATTTGCTGAGCTTGCGCATCGCGGTCTCGAGTCCCGCGAGCGTGAGCGGATACATGCGCTCGCCGAGCAGTTGCCGGATGATCGAGACGGATTGACGATACTCCCACAGCCCTTCGGGCTCGGGATTGAGCCAAGCGTGATGCGGAAAGCGGTCGGCCAAGCGCCGCAACCATACCGCACCCGCTTCAGGGTTGTTGTATTCGACGGACCCCCCGGCTTGCAACACTTCGTAGGGGCTCATCGTGGCATCGCCGACGAAGATCAGCTTGTACTCGGGCGTGTACTTGTGCAGGACGTCCCAGGTCGGCATGCGCTCCATATGCCGGCGCCGGTTGTTCTTCCAGAGGTGGTCGTAGACACAGTTGTGGAAGTAATAGAACTCGAGGTGCTTGAATTCGGCTTTCGCCGCGGAAAACAACTCCTCGGTGCGCTTGATGTGGTCGTCCATCGAGCCGCCGACGTCGAGCAGCATCAACACTTTGACCGTATTGTGCCGCTCGGGCACCATCTTCAGGTCGAGCCAGCCGGCGTTGGCGGCCGTGCTGCGAATCGTATCGGGCAGATCGAGTTCGTCGGCCGCGCCTTCGCGCGCGAAGCGGCGCAGCCGTCGCAACGCGACCTTGATGTTGCGCGTGCCAATTTCGACCTGGTCGTCGTAGTCGCGATAAGCACGCGCCTCCCAGACTTTGACCGCCGTTCGGTTGCCCGCCGATTGCCCGCCGATGCGCACGCCTTCGGGGTTGTAGCCCCCGTTGCCGAACGGCGAGGTGCCGCCCGTGCCGATCCATTTGCTGCCGCCTTCGTGGCGCTCCTTTTGTTCGTCGAAGAGCTCTTTCAATCGCTCCATCAGCTTATCGAGCCCGCCCATGGCCTCGATTTGCGCTTTCTCCTCGGGCGTGAGTTCCCGGCGCAGGCGCTGCTCGAGCCAATCGAGCGGCAGGTCGAACGCGGCATCCGTGCGTTGCTGCACGCCGCGGAAATAGGCGCCGAACGCTTGATCGAATTTGTCGAAGTAGCGCTCGTCCTTCACGAGCGTGAGGCGGGCGAGGTAGTAGAACTCGTCGAGCGAGGGGGCGATCACACGCTCGCGCAGCGCTTCGACGAGCGTCAGGTACTCCTTGACCGATACCGGCAACTGGGCCGCGCGCAGCGAGTAGAAAAAGTCGATCAGCATGCGGATGCCTCTATAGGCGCGAGCGCGGGAGGGCGTACGGGCGCCGTGGGTTAGCGGTTATGGCGGTTCATGTACACCAAGCGCTCGAGCAGGCTCATGTCCTGCTCGTTCTTGAGCAGCGCGCCGGCGAGCGGCGGCACGACTTGCTTTTGATCGGCCGCGCGCAGCGCCTCGGCGGGGATGTCCTCGGCGAGCAGCAGCTTGAGCCAATCGAGCAGCTCCGACGTGGAGGGCTTCTTCTTCAGACCCGATATGGCCCGCAACTCGAAAAAGCTCGACAAGGCCGCGCGCAGCAGATCCTCGCGGATGCCGGGGTAATGCACGTCGACGATCCGCTGCATCGTCGATGGGTCGGGGAATTGGATGTAGTGAAAGAAGCAGCGGCGCAAGAAGGCGTCGGGCAGCTCCTTTTCATTGTTCGAGGTGATGACGACGAGCGGCCGGTGCTTGGCGCGCACGACCTCGCGCGTCTCGTAGACATGGAACTCCATCCGGTCGAGCTCGCGCAGCAAGTCGTTCGGAAATTCGATGTCGGCCTTATCGATCTCGTCGATGAGCAGCACGGCGGGCACTTCCGAGTCGAACGCCTGCCAGAGCACGCCTTTCACGATGTAGTTGGCGATGTCCTTCACGCGCGCCTCGCCGAGTTGCGAATCGCGCAGCCGCGAGACCGCATCGTATTCGTACAGACCTTGCTGTGCTTTGGTGGTCGATTTGATGTGCCACTGATAGAGCGGCATGCCGAGCGAGGCGGCGACTTCCTCGGCGAGCATCGTTTTGCCCGTGCCGGGTTCGCCCTTGATCAGCAGGGGACGCTTGAGCGTCATCGCGGCATTGACGGCGAGTTTGAGATCGTCGGTGGCGACGTACTGCGACGAGCCTTCGAAGCGCATGGCGGCCTGCTCTTTGAGAAAAAAACCCAGTATAAGTCAGAAGGGCTAGGCGACTTTGTCAAGCCGCCGTATCGTGTCGGACGGCTCGTGCCCGGCGGCCCCCGGGCTTGGCCGGGTGGACGCCCGGCCGAGCGGCGCGGTACAATTGCCGCGATTTTTTTGGCCGCTCGTTGCGATTTCGACAACAAGAACGGCGTAGCGCCATTGCCCGCAGGCTTTTAGCGGGCGCTCGTTTCCCCTCAAGCCAGGTTAGAACCTATGAACTCTTTCGTCGGCAAACATGTCGTGACCGTAGCGCTTGCCGCGCTCGCGGGGTTTGCGGTGAGCGCGCAGGCGGCCGATGTGGTCGGCAACGCAAAGGCGGGCCAGGGCAAGGTTGCCATGTGCATCGGTTGCCACGGTATTCCCGATTACCGCACCGCGTTCCCCGAGGTCTATCGCGTGCCGATCCTCGGCGGGCAAAACCAGCAATACCTCGATAACGCGCTGCACGCGTACAAGAAGGGCGACCGCCACTTCCAAACGATGCATGCGATCGCGGCGTCGCTGTCGGACCAGGATATCGCCGATATCGCGGCGTACTACGCTTCGCAAACGCCGGCGTCGAAAAACAATCCCGACAAGTGACCGTCCCAACGGACGCTTTCAGCTACCTCATTTCGCGGGATAGGAGAATTCATGAACAAACCTGATCAAGCGCTGCGCTTCGTCGTCAAGGCAGCCGGTGCGGGGCTCGTCGCGGCCGTCGGGGCGGTCGGTTCGGCTCACGCGGCCAGCGTCGACAACGGCAAGGCCCTCGTCGAAGCTCACAACTGCGCGGCTTGCCACGGCGCCACGTTCACCAAGCCCGTCAGCGGCGAGTATCCGAAGCTGGCCGGTCAACACGCCGACTACATCGTCATGGCCCTGCGTCAGTACCAAATGGGCACGAGCAATCCGAATTTCGGCCGCAACAACGCGATCATGCAGGCCCAGGTGCAAGGCTTGTCGCTGAGCGACATGAAGGACATCGGCGCCTATCTCGAGTCGCTCCAGGGCGAGCTCGTCGACAAGAAGTAACGTCGAACGCTCGGGTCCGTTGGTGCGCTCCATCGGCCCGGAGCCCGGCAGATCGAGAAACACCCCGCTTAACGTGGGGTGTTTTTTTATCCGCGGTCTGTTCAGCGGGTTCAGCGGGTTCAGCGGTTCCGCGACAAGCTGCGACAAGATGTCGCAGCCGCATCGATCGTCAATCGCGCGACGCGCGTCGTTCGATGCGAGCGAGATAAGCGTCGGTATCGGGCGGCGTGTTGTTGCGCTGCGCCTCCCAGATCGTCTCCCCGAGACACTCCATGATCGCGTGCTGCGCTTCGTGCGTGGACCCGAGCCTTGCGGCGAGCCGCTCGTGCGCGGCCCGGATGCCGGGCGGCTGGTCGATCGAAAGCTGCTCGCTGATCGCCAAATGCATCGACAGATGCAAGAACGGGTTCGTGCGGCCCGCCTCGGGCGCGTAATCGGCGGCGGCCGTCGCTTCGTCGGCCAATTCGGCGTGATATTCGGGGTGTTCGACGATCCAGTCGGCCGCGATCGCTTCGAGCGGCGTGAGAATTTCGCCCCCGCGCTGCTTGCGCCAGGTGTCGATGAAAAAGCGTCGGACTTCGTCGCGGCTCGGATTGAACATCGTGTGAATCGACCTTGGTTTCAGTGATGCCGCGGGCGAGGGGCGCATGGCGCAGCCCCGCTCGAGGCCAATCCGGCATTTTACGCCGCGATGCGCGGCGCTCGCCGCGCGGACGCAGGTAGAATCGATCGGCGCAAGCTCGACGACGGGCTTGCGCTCCCTGCCGCGGTCGTCGCTGCTAGCTGCCTCGACGACGCAAAAGCGCCCCGACGAAGACAAGACGATAACGATCCGTTTCTCGATGCCCGATCTCCACGCACATTCGCGCGCCGACACTGCGCGCGGCGCTTTGCTCGTTGCTTTGTCCGCCAGTGCGTTCGGCGCCATGGCGATTTTCGGGCGCTACGCTTATGCGGGCGGCACCGATGTGCTCGGGTTGCTGACGCTTCGTTTCGTGATCGGCGGCACGCTGCTCGCCGCGATCGCATACCGCCGAGGCGTGCGGTGGCCGCGCGGGCGTGCATTGGCCGGCATCGCCGCCATGGGTGCGCTCGGTTACGTCGGGCAATCGCTCTGCTATTTCATCGCCTTGCAGCATGCGCAGGCGAGCCTCGTCGCGCTGTTGCTCTATCTGTACCCGGCCTTCGTCACCGTCTTGGCCGCGCTTTGGCTCGGCGAGCGCCTCACGCGCGTGAAGACCGCCGCGCTCGTGCTGTGTCTCGCGGGCTCCGCGTTGATGGTCGGTGGCGGGCATGGCGAGCCGCTGGGCATAGGGCTCGCGCTCGCTGCTGCGACCGTTTATTCGCTGTATATCGTGGCCGGCGCGCGTCTCACACGCGGTGTCGACCCCTTGGCGACGACCGCGGTGGTGTGCCTATCGGCGGCCGCGGTATTTTGCGGCGTCTCGATCGTGCGCACGCTCTCGGGTGCGCCGCCTCATTTGCCCACGACAGCGCTCGCATGGGCGGCGCTCGTGGCGATCGCGCTCGTCTCGACGGTCACGGCGATGCTCGCGTTTTTCGCGGGCCTTGCGCGGCTCGGCGCGGCACGTACCTCCATGCTTTCGACGCTCGAGCCCGTGGTCACGGTCTTGCTGGCGGCGATCTTGCTGGGCGAGCGGCTCACGCTTGTGCAGGGGTGCGGCGGCGCAGCCGTTCTGGCAGCCGTCTTATGGCTCGTGCGGGCGGGAGGCGGTCCCCGCGACGAAGCCGTGGCGCTCGAAGGTAACTTGTAGAAAGACAAAGGCCCGTGCGCGCCGCGACCGACGGCTCGCGACGGGCGAGCACCGCGTCAAAGCTCGGGCGGCGGCGTTTTCGGCCTGAACTCGCACAGCGGTTCGATCGCGCAGTGCCAGCATTCGGGGCGGCGCGCCTTGCATACATAACGTCCGTGCAGGATCAGCCAGTGATGCGCGTCATGGAGAAACTCGGGGGGCGTGAATTTTTCCAACGCGGCTTCGACCGCTCGCACGTCCTTGCCCGGTGCCAGTCCCGTGCGGTTGGCGACGCGAAAGATATGGGTGTCCACGGCGATGGTCGGTTGCCCGAATGCGATATTGAGCACGACGTTGGCCGTCTTGCGACCGACGCCGGGCAGGCTTTCCAATGCTTCGCGCTGCGCGGGCACCTCGCCGCGGTACTGATCGAGCAAGAGCCGGCACGTGGCGATGACGTTCTTCGCCTTGGTGCGGTATAGCCCGATCGTCTTAATGTACTCGACGACCCCCTCTTCACCGAGTTCGAGCACGGCCTTTGGCGTGTTGGCCACGGGGAACATCTTGCGCATGGCCTTGTTGACGGAGACATCCGTCGCTTGCGCCGACAGCATCACGGCGATCAGCAGTTCGAACGGCGTCGTGTATTCCAATTCGGTCGCCGGATGCGGATTCAGGCTTTGCAGCGTCTCGTAGATGGCGCGTCGTTTTTGTGCGTTCATGCTGCGCTTGGGCGGGTGGTGAGGGGCAAACGGTCAGCGATTGCCGGATGATGCCGGATCGTCGCGGTCGTCCTTGCTGTTCCCGGGCGGCGAGCCGGAATCGGCGGATGGCTGGCCGGCGGGCTTGCCAGCGGTGAGCGCCGCCGCGCCCAAGCGTTGCCGGCGCGCTTCGGCCACATCGATCTGAGCTTGAACCTCGGCGCTGACGTTCTCGATGTTTTTCGGTGCGACGCCCTGAGCGGCCAGAGCCTCTTTCTTTTGGCGCGCGCGCTCTAGCGCGGCCTGGATGATGGCGCGTTTTTTCGCGGCTTCGTCCTGCGCCGGCGCTTGTGCCGCAAGCGTACCCGCGCTCGCGGCCGCTTCGGCCCGGCGCGCCGCGGCGCGCGCCTCGGCGGCTTCGCGTTCGCGCGCGAGACGCTCGGCGCGCCGGTCGTGGCGCAGCCGTGCCGCATCGGCCTGCTCCGCGCTCCATGCCTCCCATCCCGTGCGCTCGCCCGTGACGGGCACCATCTCGATGCAATCCACGGGGCACGGCGGGACGCACAAGTCGCAGCCCGTGCAAAGCTCGTCGATGACCGTATGCATGAGTTTCGGAGCGCCGACGATGGCGTCGACGGGGCACGCCTGCATGCATAACGTGCAGCCGATGCACAGCGTCTCGTCGATGACGGCGAGCGGCCGCGCGCGTTCCTCGCCGTTGGCGGGGTTCAGGGCGAGGACGGGCTGGTCGAGTAGCGCGGCAAGACGCGCGATGCCTTGCGCGCCGCCGGGCGGGCATTGGTTGTAGTTGGCCTCGCCGCGGGCGACGGCCTCGGCATAGGGCCGGCAGCCGTCATAGCCGCACTTCGTGCATTGCGTTTGCGGAAGCAGATCCTCGATGCGGTCTGCGAGAGTGTCACGATCGATCACGTTGGAAACGTCAAGAAGCAAGCGGGCGGCGTATCGAGGCGGCCCGCGCAGGCGTTGCCTCGCGTCGGCCTCTCGCCGGGCGCGGGTGCGCTACGCGTGCGGGAAAAGAGCGCATTATCGCCGATTTCCCGGATTGCCATTGGTCACCCTTGTGCCATAATCGAAGCGCTTTTTCGCACGAGGCGCATGCAGTTTCCCAGAAAAATGGCGCGCTCGTTCACGCTGCCGGCGTAGGTCAAGGAGGGCCGGCCGCGTGACGGGGCAACGCGGCTCACGAAGCAAAAAGGCCACCATGAATCAATCGAAAATCAAAAGAGATCCAGAAGGGACGCGGCGCCGGATTCTACTTGCGGCGGCCGAGGAATTCGCGAATGGTGGTTTGTTCGGCGCTCGCGTCGACCAGATTGCCCGGCGGGCGGAGACGAACGAACGCATGCTCTATTACTACTTCGGTAGCAAAGAGCAGCTTTTCACGGCCGTACTCGAACACGCTTTCGGCGCATTGACCGAAGCGGAAAAGACGCTCGATCTAAACGGCATTGCGCCTGTCGAGGCCATCACGCGGCTTGCGCATTTCGTTTGGGACTACTATCGCGACCATCCGGATTTGCTGCGCCTCATCAACAACGAAAATTTGCACGAAGCGCGCTATATCCAGAAATCGTCGCGTATTCGCGAGATGATTTCGCCGATGGTGGCGACGCTTTCTTCGATTTTGGAGCGGGGGCAGCGTGCGGGGCTTTTCCGCGCCAACGTCGATCCGCTGCGGTTTTACGTCGCGCTCTCCGGGCTCGGCTACTACATCGTATCGAATCGCTTCACGCTCGAAGCTTCGCTGGGCCGCGATTTCAACGCGCCGTCCGAGCGGGCCGAGATGGTGCGCATGAATACCGAGCTATTGCTCGCTTATCTGATGCGCAAATAACCCGCAAATAAATCGCCGATACGAACGAGACGGGCCGCATCGTTTGGCGATGCGGCCCGTCCGGTTGTTTTGGCTTGGCGGCTCGGCTCGTTACGCCGGCGCGGCGGTTAGGCTTCGATCGGCTCGCGCGAGCGTTTGGTTTCGCGATTGTGCTCGAGGATGAAATCGCGCAATTGCGGATAGATGATCGTGCGCCAGCGGCGGCCGGAGAAGATGCCGTAGTGGCCGCATTTCTCGGCGGTGAAGTGGTGTTTGTTTTTCTCGGGAATGCCTGAGCACAGGTCGTGCGCGGCACGCGTTTGGCCGCAGCCCGAGATATCGTCCAATTCGCCCTCGATCGTAAAGAGCGCCGTGTTCTTGATGTCTTGCGGACGGACGAGTTCGCCGTCGATCTCCCACGTGCCCTCTGCCAGCCTGAACTCTTGGAAGACGATGCGGATCGTATCGAGGTAATACTCGGCGGCCATATCGAGCACCGCGTTGTACTCGTCGTAGAAGCGGCGGTGCGCTTCGGCGTCGTCTTCGTCGCCGCGCAAAAGACTCTGATAGAAGTCCCAATGCGAGGCAGCGTGGCGTTCCGGATTCATCGCGACGAAGCCCGCGTGCTGCAAGAAGCCCGGGTACACGTGACGCCCGACGCCCGGATAATTCGGCGGCACCGTATGGATCACGTTGTTCTCGAACCACTGATACGAACGCTGCATCGCGAGCGAGTTGACCGAGGTGGGGCTGCGCCGCGCATCGATCGGACCGCCCATCATCGTCATCGTCCGCGGCGTGTCCTCGCCGCGGCTCGCCATGAGCGAGATGGCGGCCAGCACCGGCACCGTCGGTTGGCACACCGAGAGCACATGCAGGTTCTTCGCGCCGATATGGCGGATGAATTCTTGGATATAGGCGACGTAGTCGTCCAAATGGAAGGGCCCGTCCTCGAGCGGGACCATGCGCGCGTCCACCCAATCGGTGATGTAGACCTTATGGTCTTGCAGCAGCGTGCGCACCGTGTCGCGCAACAAGGTGGAGTGGTGTCCCGACAGCGGGGCGCATACCAATACGATGGGTTCGTCCTTCAATTGAGCGACGGCGTCGGGATCGTCGGCGAAGCGCTTGAAACGCAGCAGCCGGCAAAACGGCTTTTCGATGATCGTTTGTTCGATGATCGGGATGTTATGGCCGTCTTTGACGATTTGATGAATGTCGAATTCGGGTTTTTCGTAATCCTTGCCGAGCCGATACAGCAATTCATAGCCCGCCGAGAGACGGGTCGCGCCGGGCACGTAAGCGAAAGGGCTCGCCGGATTGGCGAACGATTTCGAGGCGGCTTGCGCCCAGGCGGTCAGCGGATTCAAGAGCGCGCGCTGAAATTCGTAAAACTGGTAAAGCATGTTTGGGGCTCCCGCGGGGTAGGAACGGGGCAATAGAAATGCGGCGCTCGGCGTCGCGGCTGGGGTACCGCACGGTTGCTCGTGGCGATGATACGCAATTGATGATAAAGGAGAAACGGTGTTGGTGCAATGCAGCATTTTGGTGCATGGGCCGGGGACTTTCCCGGATACTGCTGCGCAGCAACCGTGCCGATATCGGCGCCCCCCGCGTGCGGCCGTACCTGGCGCATGCGGCGGCGTCCAAAGCGCCGGCAGCGCTCAAAGCGCCTCGCCATCCAAGGTAAGGTCCTGATCCCTTCCGGCGCCGGCCGGATGGCCGGTGGCGTGCGCCATCGATTCCTCGTGGCGCATCAAATTGAGCCCCGTATGCACGAGCGCCACATGGGAGAACGCTTGCGGGAAGTTGCCGGTGAAGCGCTGCGTTTGCGGATCATACTCTTCGGACAGCAGCCCCACGTCGTTCACGAGCCTCGCCAAACGTTCGTACATCGCATGCGCTTCGTCCATGCGTCCCTGCAGTGCGAGGTTATCGACCATCCAAAAGCTGCATGCGAGGAAGGTGCCTTCGCCGGGCGGCAGCCCATCGTCCACTTTATGCGTGCGGTAGCGGCTCACGAAGCCGTCGTGCATGAGATCGTTCTCGATCGCGGCCATGGTCGAGGCGATGCGCGGATCATCCGGCGGCAAGAAGCCCACGAGCGGAAGCAGCAGCAAACTCGCATCGAGTTCGTCGCCGCCGTACACCTGCGTGAAGGTACGCCGCTCGTCGTTCCAGCCTTTGGTGCAGACGTCGGCGTGGATGCGTTCGCGTACGGTGCGCCATCGATCGATCGGCGCGGACAATTCGAACTTCTCGGCCGAGCGGATGGCCCGGTCGAAGGCCACCCAGGCCATGACTTTCGAGAACGTGAACTGGCGCGGCCCGCTGCGCACTTCCCACAGCCCTTCGTCGGGTTCGATCCAGATCGCCTCGAGGTGTTCGAGCATCACGCATTGCAGGGCCCAGACGGCTTCGTCGGCATGCAGCCCGCCGACGCGCGCAAGATGCAGCGCGTTCATGACTTCGCCATAGACATCGAGTTGCAATTGGCCGACCGCTTTGTTGCCGATCCGAACGGGGCTCGCGCCTTCGTAACCGGGGAGCCAGTCGATTTGCATCTCGGGCAAGCGGCGCTCGCCGGCCACGCCATACATGATTTGCGCCTGCGCGGGAGAGCCGGCGAGCGCGCGCTCGAGCCAAACGCGCCAAGCGCGGGCTTCGTCGTAAAAGCCGCAGCGCATGAGCGCGAGCAGCGTGATGGTCGCGTCGCGCAGCCAGCAGTAGCGGTAGTCCCAGTTGCGCGAGCCGCCGAGTCTTTCGGGCAGCGACGTGGTGGGCGCGGCGACGATGCCGCCCGTCGGCTTGTACGCCAGGGCTTTGAGCGTGATCAGAGAGCGGCGGATCGGCTGCGCGTACCGGCCTTGCACGCCGCACTGGGCGATCCAGTCTTGCCAATACCGTTCGGTTTCCCCGAGCAACTCGAGCGGATTCTTCGCCTGGGGCAGACGTACATGAGAAGCCGAATACGCGAGCACGAAGGGGATTTGTTCGCCCTCGGCCACGGTGAAGTCCGCCACCGTATGCATGTTCTCGCCGCGCAACTCGACGGGCGTGCGCAGCACCACCGTGTCCGGCCCGACCACCGCCTTGATCCCGCCCATGCGGTGCTCCCCGCCGTGTGCAAGCCGCGTGACCCACGGTACCGATAGGCCATAGTCGAAGCGCAAAGTCAGCGACATGCGCATGGGTACCCGGCCTCGCTCGCCCACGACGATGCGCACGAGCTCCGAGCGGCCATTGCCGGGCGGCATGAAATCGATGACCGTGACCGCGCCGTCGGCGGTCTCGTGACGCGTTTCGAGGATCAGGGTTTCGCCGCGATAACGTCTCGATCGCGTCACCGGCGAACCCGGCGTCGGCGCAAGGCGCCAAGCGCCGTGCTGCTCGGTGCCGAGCAGCGCCGCGAGGCACGCCCCGGAATCGAAGCGGGGCCAGCATAGCCAATCGACCGAACCTTCACTCGAAATGAGCGCGGCCGTATGGCCGTCGCCGACGAGAGCATAGTCTTCGATATGCGCGGGCATGATGTCGGTGTTTCTCCTGCTATCGGGGCGAATGCCGATACGAAAACGACGGCAAATGCGTGTCAATGTACACGCCGGCCCGAAGCGCGCGTGCAAAGCTTGCGCGTCGCGTCGGGCGGATCGCGCCGGAAACGATTTCGCTTTGCCACGGCGCGAAATGGCTGGCTACAATCGGGCTTCGGGGATTCCGGCCGTGCGCTTCCGATATAACGAGCCACGCATAGTGCGACGCGTACCCGGCCACCATTGCGCTAGTCATCAACACTCAAAGTGAGAATTGACGCCATGCTGAATCCGTCGAAGGTCGACTGCATCACGATCCTCTCCGCAGCACGCGAGCTCGGCGACGACGCCTTGCTCCAACTCGATCCCCGCATCCTCGGTCTCACGCGCAACGCCATGGAATCGGCTGCCGTATTTTTGATCGAGCGCGGCTGCTTCAAGCGTCACCGCGACGGTGACGGTCATTATGCTGTCGGCGGCTTGTCCTTGCAGGGCAAGCTGCGGCTCGACCAGTTCGTCAACGGCTGAGCCGGATAGGCGTCCCGGGCGCTCGCTCAAAGGTGCAGCGAGTGCGCGCCCGGGCCCAGCAGCCCAATCAACCCGATGATGATGAGATAGAGCGCGACGATGTAGTTCAACAGTCGCGGCACGATCAGAATCAGAACGCCCGCGATTAGCGCGGCAATCGGTCCCAAGCTGACGAAGATATTCATAACGACTCCTTTGATTTCCTTGTTGGAATGGAGGAACTGGGTCGACGCGCGCTCGTCCGCTCGGGCCCTATCCATGCTCATCACCCGGAACGTCGCGAGCGTCCACTCGGACCCCTATGCAAAGTGCCGGCCTGGCCCGCAAAGCGTCGCCTTTCGACGGCGGAACCGGGTATTGGGGTCCGTCACCCATGGAGAGTTTGTCTTATGTTTCGAATGGTTCGCATCATGCCCCGGCGCGCAACGTGCACCGTCTTCGGCGTACGACTCGCAGGCCTCGCCCTCGCATGCGCGGCGGGCACCTCGGCGGCCTCGGCGCAAGACGCCATGCCCGGCCCGGCCAACGCAAGCACGTACGACTTGCTCGTCGGCACCTACACGGCCGGCAAAAGCCACGGTATCTACGTCTATCGCTTCGATGCGTCCAATGGACAGGTGACGCCGCTGTCATCGGTAGAGACGGTCAATCCCTCGTATCTCGTCGTGGCGCGCGATCATCGGCATGTATACGCCGTCAACGAATTGCCAGGCGACAACGGTCCGGCAACGGAGCGCGGCGGGATCAGCGCTTTTGGCTTCGATCCGCAAGCGGGGCAGCTCGCGTTCATCGATCGCGTCTCGTCGGAGGGCAACGACCCTTGCTACTTGTCGTTTTCGCCCGACGGCCGCTACCTGTTGACCGCGAACTATTCGGTTGCCTCGGATCCCGGGGGGAGCTTCGCCGTCTTCCCGCTTCAAGCGGACGGCGGCGTCGGGCCTGCGGTGCTCGTGGTTCATCACGAGGGCGGAGGGCCGGTGAAGGGCAGGCAGGACGATGCCCACGTGCATTCGACGGTGTTCGCGCCCGATGGACGCTATCTATTCGCGCAGGATCTCGGCAACGACAAGCTCTACGAATATCGTTTCACGAACGACGGCAGCCGCGGCCTGATCAGCCCGGTCCCCGAAGGCTACGTGCAGATGCCGGCCGGCTCGGGTCCGCGTCATCTGATCTTCGACGCCGGCGGCCACTATGCCTACCTCACGAGCGAGTTGGCGGGCACCGTGACGACGCTGCAATACGCCAACGGCAAGCTCAATACGCTTCAGGTCTTGCCGCTGACAGCGCCAGGATTCAAGGGCAAGATCGGCGCAGGGGCGATCCATCTTTCGCCCGATGGACGATTTCTTTACGCGACGAATCGCGGCGATGCGAACGAGATCGTCGTCTTCTCGGTCGATCCTTACGACGGTTTGCTCAAGCTCGTCGGACGGCACTCGACGCTCGGCCGCACCCCGCGTGAGTTCGCAATCGATCCGACGGGACGATGGCTCATCGTCGGCAATCGGGACAGCGACACCGCGTTCGTTTTTCGGCGCGACCCGAAGACGGGTTTATTGACCGATCCCACGCAGCTTTCCATCGGCTCGCCTGTCGATTTCCAGTTCACGCCCGCCTCGTAACCTCGTCATCGAGCCCGGGCGGCCGCCGTTGCGCGTTTCATGCGATAAAAACAAAGAGAGCCTACGCGTCAGAGCTAGCGCGTAGGCTCGAATCTACCGCCTCACGGGGGGCGGGGCGGCAGGGGATGACCGGGTCGAACTTTCGACCGAACGCCGTTGCTGCCGGCTTGTCCATAACATGATGGACGGCGGGTGGCGGCTTCGTCGGTTTATGCAACACTCGTGCCAGCGGTAACGTAAGCGAATCGCATAGCGCCCAGGTAGGACTTGCCGCCCGATGTGCGGCACGCGCGATGCGGCGCCGAAACTGCCCTCCAACGAATAGTTCTTGCAATCGTTGCGCAAGTTTTACGCGCTTACGCGATGGGAGAGCGCATTCATGACCGCTGCTTTGGCCGAGCCGTTCCGAAGGCGGTGCGCCGGACGGGCGATCGCCGGCGCCCGCGGCGTATGCTGCGCCGGTCTGGTCGCCGCCGCGATCGCTGCGCAATGGGGGCCGCGAGTGCTCGGAGCGCTCGTTCCAAGCGCCGAGGCGGCGCAATGCGGCAGCGGCGATGGGTTGTACGCCGAGTACTGCCGGCGCATCGGCCGGGTCGGCGGCCAGGGCTCGTGGGACTTGTACTTGACGGGCTACGGCTGGCACATCGACGGCTACTCGTCCAGCTACCGCGCCTCGCTCAACGCGCGCTCGTGGGGCGGCGGAGCGGGCAAGCATTGGAGCGGCGCCGACGGCCGGGAGGACATCGTGTTCGCGTTCGTCTTTCTGGACTCGCACGACCATCCCGAACCGATCGGCGGCTATGCGCGCCAGTGGTATACGCGGCCTGTGCTCGGCGGTCTCGCGCTGGGCGGCGGCTATTTCATCGGCGTCACTGCCCGCGACGATGTTTTTCACTACGTGCCCCTGCCGCTGGCATTGCCCATCGCGTCGCTGCGCTATCGCAAGCTGTCCGCCATGGGCACGTTGATCCCGCGCTTGGGCGGGTTGAACAAGGGCGACGTCGCCTTCTTCTGGATGCGTTACGAGTTCTGACCCGCCGGGCGCCGCGACGGATCAGGGCTCCGAGCTAGGCGGTGCGATGACCTCGCGGCTGCCGTTGACGCCCATCGCCGAGACGAGCCCCGCTGCCTCCATTTGTTCGACGAGTCGCGCAGCGCGGTTGTAGCCGATGCGCAACTGCCGTTGCACCGCCGAAATCGATGCGCGGCGCGTGCGTACGACGAAGGCGACGGCTTCGTCGTAGAGCGGATCGGCTTCGGCATCGGGCGCGTCGCCGAAGAGGTCCTGTGACGCTCCTTCCGTCGCCGGACCGTCGAGGATGCCTTCGATGTACTCGGGCTCGCCGAATTGCTTCAGATGCTCGACGACGCGATGCACTTCCTCGTCGGCGACGAACGCGCCGTGTACGCGTTGCGGGTAACCGGTGCCGGGCGGCAGGAACAGCATGTCGCCTTGACCGAGCAGCGACTCCGCGCCCATCTGATCGAGAATCGTGCGCGAGTCGATCTTCGAGGACACTTGGAAGGCGACCCGTGTCGGGATGTTCGCTTTGATGAGCCCGGTGATGACGTCCACCGACGGACGCTGAGTCGCCAAGATCAGATGAATGCCCGCCGCACGCGCCTTTTGCGCGAGCCGCGCGATCAACTCCTCGATCTTCTTGCCGGCCACCATCATCAGGTCGGCGAGCTCGTCGATGACGACGACGATCAGCGGTAAGGGCGAGAGCGGCTCCGGCGCGTCGGGCGTGAGCGAGAACGGGTTGCCGATCTTTTTACCCGCGGCCTGCGCATCGCGCAGCTTCTGATTGAACCCGGCGAGATTGCGCACGCCCACCGCCGACATTAGCCGATAGCGCTTTTCCATCTCGCCGACGCACCAGTTCAACGCGTTGGCCGCGAGCTTCATGTCGGTGACGACAGGGGCCAGCAGATGCGGAATGCCTTCGTAGACGGAGAGTTCCAGCATCTTCGGGTCGATCATGATCAGCCGCACTTCCTCGGGCGTGGCTTTGTAGAGCAGCGAGACGATCATCGCATTGATCGCGACCGATTTCCCGGAGCCCGTCGTGCCGGCGACGAGCATATGCGGCGCCTTCGCGAGATCGGTGACGATCGGGTGCCCCGTGATGTCCTTGCCCATCGCGAGCGTGAGCTTCGAGGCCGAGTTCCGGTACGGGGTGGCCTCGAGGATTTCCGATAGGCGGATCGTTTGCCGCTTCGCGTTCGGCAACTCGAGCCCCATGCACGTTTTGCCGGGGATCGTTTCGACGACGCGGATCGACGTAAGACCGAGCCCGCGCGACAAGTCCTTCATCAAGCCGACGATTTGGCTGCCACGTACGCCGAGCGCGGGCTCGATTTCGAAGCGCGTGATCACCGGGCCCGCCGAGGCGCCGACGACAGCTACGGGTACCTTGAACTCCTGCAAGCGCTGCTCGATCAGCTGTCCGGTTTGCGCGAGGCGCTCGGCCGGGATTTCCTCGGTTTCGTTCGATGCCGGCTCGAGCAGATCGAGGGACGGCAATTCGACGGCCGAGGCGGCCGGCGCTTGGAACATGAACTCGGTCGGGGCATGCCCTCGCAACGGCGTGCGCGTGCCGGATTCGACGCTCGCCGGCGCCGGCACGGGCGCCGGTATGGCTGGCAGCGGCTCAGGCAGCGGGGAGGACGCCAGTTCCAAAAGAACCGGCGGCACCCGCGCGGCCGGTACTACGGTGTCCGGCGTGCCAGCGGCGGGGGCCGCGTGCCACGGCGGTTCGATGGCGGCGTCCGTGTGCGCCTCGGAAGGTTCGTCCGCCTCGCTCCATGGCGCGGCCGCCGTCGAATGTTCCGGCTCGTCGTCCGGCGCGCGTTCCGTCGACGGCGCGTGCATTTCAGGGCTCGGCGCAAAGGCTCCTTCGGCCGCGCTTTGCGCCGATGGCGTAGGCTCGTCGGATGCCGCATCGGACGGTTCAGTCGTCGCTTCAATTGCGATCGACGGCGCGGTATCCGCGGGCGAGTGCACCTCGACCGGGGCGTGCGCGGGAGATTCGTCATCGCCGAGCTGCCTCGAGCCTTGCGGCGCGGCGTCCGCCGGCGTATCGCTCGCCGGTTCCTGCTCGGGCACGCTCGGCCGCGGTGTGGCGGCCACTCCGCGACGCGCTAGGCTCGAACTCGCCAGCGCCGTCCATTGCGCGGCGTTCGCTTCGATCGCCTTCAGCGTTTCGAGTACGCCCGGCGAGGGCTCTGCTTGCGACGGCGCAGGCGCAGCCCCGTCCACCCCCGGCGCGTAAGTTTGCGCGGCGGGCGGCGCCGCCGGGTTGCGAGCGGCTGCAGCGGCTTGGACTGCACGGCTGTCTCGAACGGCCGCGACCGGGACCGCCGGCGGCGCTGATGCTCCGGCGGTGGACGCGGCTGAGACACCTGCGGCCGCCTGCGACGCGCGGGCCGCGGCATACCCCGCGGCGGCCGCGAACGCGCCATTGCCTGCTCGAGGCCCGACGCCGGGCGCGGCGGCATGGCGATTCACCCCCGCGGAAGCCGCAGCGGCCGGCGCGCGATTGCCCGCGGCGGGCGTAGGAAGAGCGGTGTTGCTGACGGGCGGGCGCGTAGTGCGCGTCGTACGCGATGCGTCGCCGCCAGTCCAAGGTATCGGCGATGCCGGCCGGGCGGCAGCCGACGGCTCGAACGGTTTGACGTCGATCGCACGAGCGTCGCGCGCAAGGGCGCGTGGCGCGACGGGCGTGCCCGTGGCGGGGCGCGTTTTGATGCCGGCGCTGGCGGGAGGCTGCCATACCGTGGGACGCGCATAGCGGCCGGTTTGCTTGGGCGCCATCGGGTTTGCCGTGGACGCACGTATGACCGACCCTTTGACCGCGCCACGGCTCGCGCGCGGCTCGTCTTCCCGCGTGCCGGCCGCCCCGGGCCCGATGTTCAGGCCGAGACCGAACGCGCGGTCGGCCCAGCGCAGCGCATCGCGCCAGGAAAAGCCGATGAGCCACGGCAATCCGGCCAGCAGCAGCAAGGGCGCTGCGAAGAAAGCGCCGCGCCCGAGCGCGCGCATGCCGAAGCCGAGGAGCGCATGCCCAAGCGCATTGCCCGTATGGGGCGCGAGTGCCGCTTCGAGCGCGCCGCTGCCGGCAAAGACGCCGGCAAAGCCGAGCCAAAGCCGGATCGTGCCGCGCCGACCGGCGTCACGCATGATGGCTCCGATCGCGAGCCGCAATGCCAGCGGGATGACCCACAAGGCCGAGACGCCGAACCAGCTGAAAACTACCGTGTGCATGCTAAAGGGTGAGACATTCTGGGAAGGCGAGCGAGCGCCGGTCCGTTCATTGGCCTTCGCGCGCGAAGGTCAGCGTGACGCCGTTCGATGCGACGATGCGCATCTGCTGCGGCGGACGCATCTGTACGAGCGTGGTATCGATATGTGACAGCGCGGCGAGATAGGCCTGCTCCAAGCGGCCCGCATCGGCGCCGCAGGCCCGGCGCGTCGTGGCGAGCGGCCCGAACGTCAACCCGCCCGCGCGCAACGCATAGGTCCCCGAAAAGCGATTGCAGCCCGAAAAACCGCTCGCGAGGCGCTGGCCCGACGTAGCGTCGAGCGCAAGCGTCGGCACGGCTGTCTTGTCGGCCGGTACCTCGAATGCGGACCGCCCGTCGCTCGTTTGAGCGCTCTGTAGAACCCAGTGGGTGTCGTCGAGCAATTGGACGGCGGCAGGATTGAGCGGATTGCTCGGTCCGGCTGCGGAATCCGGATGAGTCGGCATCGCACAGCCGGCGACGGCGAACGCGGCCGCAAGCGCGAGCGCGCACGGCGGCAAGCGCCGGCGCGAGCGTGCGCGCGCCGGTGCAACGAATGGATTCGACATGGCCCCGAACCTTCATTTAAATCTGGCGAAGGCGTAAGGGTAACGCACTCCTGGCGTCGCTAGCGAGCAAGGTACGCAACACGGGTATCACGCGAGCGGCGAGCGCGAGGGCAGCGCCGCATCCGCGGTACGAAATGGGGCCCTCGCGCGTGTTAACATCGCCCTCTTTCCTTCTATCGCACAACGGGATTCGCCATGCAGATCGGTCAACGGATCGGGACGCCGCTCTCGCCTTGCGCCACGCGCGTCATGCTGCTGGGTGCGGGCGAGCTCGGTAAGGAAGTCATCATCGCGTTGCAGCGGCTCGGGGTGGAGGTCATCGCCGTCGACCGCTATCCGAATGCGCCGGGCCATCAAGTCGCGCATCGAGCGCATACGATCGACATGACCGATGCCGAGGCCGTCAAGGCGCTCGTGCGAGCCGAACGGCCGCATCTGATCGTGCCCGAGATCGAGGCGATCGCCACCGACGCGCTTGCCGATATCGAGGCGCAGGGGCTCGCCGAAGTCATCCCCACGGCGCGCGCGACGCAACTGACGATGAACCGGGAGGGCATCCGCCGTCTGGCGGCCGAGACGCTCGGATTGCCGACCTCGCCTTACGAGTTCGCCGATTCGCCGGCGTCGTTCAAGGCGGCCGTCGAGCGGATCGGTTACCCCTGCGTGGTCAAGCCCGTGATGTCGTCCTCGGGCAAGGGCCAGTCCGTCGTGCGCTCCGAAGCCGATGTCGAGCACGCTTGGCAATACGCGACGGCCGGCGCGCGCGTGAACGTCGGGCGCGTCATCGTCGAGGGTTTCATCACGTTCGACTATGAGATCACTCTGCTGACGGTGCGCGCCGTCGACCCCGCGAGCGGGGAAGTGCGCACGTCGTTTTGCGAGCCGATCGGCCACCTGCAGGTGGACGGCGACTATGTGCAGTCGTGGCAGCCTCAGCCGATGCCGGGCGCGGCGCTCGAGCGTGCCAAGCACATTGCCGAGCGCGTCACCGGCGCGTTGGGCGGGCGCGGCGTGTTCGGCGTCGAGCTGTTCGTGCGCGGCGACGATGTGTGGTTCTCGGAAGTGAGCCCGCGCCCGCACGATACGGGGCTCGTGACGTTGCGCTCGCAGCGCCTCTCGGAGTTCGAACTGCACGCGCGCGCGATTCTGGGTTTGCCGGTCGATACGTCCTTGCTGTCGCCGGGCGCGTCGGCCGTCATTTACGGCGGGCTCGACGAAGCCGGGATCGCGTTCGAGGGCGTGCGCGAGGCGCTGGCCGTCCCGGATACGGATCTTCGTTTGTTCGGCAAGCCCGAAAGCTTCAAGAAGCGGCGCATGGGCGTGGCCGTGGCGACGGCGTCGGGTATCGACGAGGCCCGCGAACGTGCGTTGGCGGCCGCTGCGGCAGTGCGGCCCGTGTCGGCAAGCTGACCGTTCGAACCCCGCGCGCGGGTGCCGATCCCGGTCGTGTGTGCGGCCGGCCACGAGCAGGCACGGCCCGTGCAAGCTTGCGGTGCTACAATACTGGCCTTTCCGGTGGCATATCCGCCGGCTGGAGCCGGCCGCGCACGAAGCGCGGTCCTCGGCAGATGTCCTGCAGCGCGAGACTCGCCGTGGCTCCGCCTTCATGTCGACCTCATCGAGCGGCTGTGTTGCCGCCGCCGCGCGCTCGAACGACGCAGCGCCTAGCGGCGCACTTTTAGCGAACGCCACAATGTCCGATCCCGCTGTCACGCCTACTACTCCGACTTTCGACCAGTTCGGCCTCGCCCCCGAGATTCTCCGGGCCGTCACCGAGCAAGGCTACACCACGCCCACGCCGATCCAGGCCGAGGCTATCCCGGTCGTGCTGGCGGGACGCGACGTGATGGGTGCCGCGCAAACCGGAACGGGTAAGACGGCGAGCTTCTCCCTGCCGATCATTCAGCGGCTGCTGCCGGCCGCGAGCACGAGTGCCTCGCCCGCGCGCCATCCCGTGAGAGCGCTGATTCTCACGCCCACGCGCGAGTTGGCCGACCAAGTCGCCGCGAACGTGCAGTCGTACGCGAAACACACGCCGCTGCGCAGCGCCGTGGTGTTCGGCGGAGTCGACATGAACCCGCAATCGGCCGAGCTTCGGCGCGGCGTGGAGATTTTGATCGCAACGCCGGGACGCCTGCTCGATCACGTGCAACAAAAGACGGCCAATCTCGGGCAGGTGCAGATTCTCGTGCTCGACGAGGCGGACCGCATGCTCGACATGGGCTTTTTGCCCGACTTGCAGCGCATCCTGAACCTGTTGCCGAAGGAGCGTCAGACGCTGCTTTTCTCGGCAACGTTCTCGGGCGAAATCAAGAAGCTCGCTTCCACCTATCTGCGCAACCCGCAGACGATCGAGGTGGCGCGCAGCAACTCGACGGCCACGAACGTGACGCAAATCGTCTACGAAGTGGCCGAGGGCGACAAGCAAGGCGCTGTCGTGCAACTGATTCGCGAGCGTGGGCTCAAGCAGGTCATCGTGTTTTGCAACAGCAAGATCGGCGCGAGCCGGCTTGCGCGGCTGCTCGAGCGCGACGGCGTGGTGGCCTCCGCGATCCACGGCGACAAGACGCAGAACGAGCGGATGCAGGCCCTCGACGCATTCAAGCGCGGCGAGATCGAGGCGCTCGTCGCCACCGACGTGGCCGCGCGCGGGCTCGACATCGCGGAATTGCCGGCCGTCATCAACTTCGATTTGCCGTTCAATGCGGAAGACTACGTGCACCGCATCGGGCGTACGGGGCGAGCGGGCGCGTCGGGCGATGCGCTTTCGCTTTGCAGCCCCAACGAACGCAAGCAGCTCGGCGAAATCGAAAAACTGATCAAAAAGCCGCTGCAAGTGCAGACGCTGACCGTGCAGACCCCCGTGCGTCACGGCCGCGAAGAGCACGGTCGACGCGAGCGTGACGAGCGTGCGGGGCGCCGTCGCACCGGCTCGCACGAGCGTACGACGTATCGCGCGAATCACGCACCGGTCGACGACTTCTTCCTGAAGCCGTACGAGCCGTCCCCGTCGGCGCGCAAGGAAGAAGAGGCGAAAAAGCAAGAAGCGCCGCAAAGCAAATCGCCGAAGCAGCCGCTGGCCGCACTGCTGGGCGGGTTCGGCATGCCGCGGCGAAATAGTTCGTCGTCCTGATCCTCGTCCTGATTTCGGCTGGTCGGACGCGGGCCGTTTTCATTGCCGGGCGCGCCCTTGCGCTGCCTTGTCAAATCGGAAACTGCGTCGTCGACAAAATCTCCTTGAGTACCATGAACGAGCGAACCTGCCGCACGCCCGGCAGGTAAAGCAATTGCTCGGCGTGCAGCCGATTGAAGCTCTCGCTGTCGCGGGTGCGTACGAGCATGAAGTAATCGAATTCGCCCGTCACCACGTGGCACTCCATACACCCGGAAACGTTGCGAGCCGCTTGCTCGAAAGCGGCGAATGCCTCCGGCGTCGATCGATCCAGCACGATGCCGATGATGACGAGCATGCCGGCCCCGAGGGCCTTCGGCTCCAGTAGCGCAACGACGCCGCGGATCAACCCCATCGACTTCAGCCGCTCCACGCGCCGCAGGCATGCGGGTGCGCTGAGCTTGACCTTATCGGCGAGCGCGACGTTCGAGATCGACGCGTCGCGCTGCAATTGTTTGAGAATCGCCCGGTCGATGCGGTCGAGTTGCGCGGGGGCAAGCGAATCGATCGTAGTCGGCTCGCTGGGCGCCTTGGCGGTGGCCCGTGGACGGGGGGGCGGCATCTCGCGACGCTGATCGGGACGCAATTTCGTTGCGCACATGGTCGATATGAGACTAGGTTCGTTAATCGAAACACGCTGACGGCCGATCAAAAGTAAGGGAGTCAATAAAACTTCGCAAGCTCATTTCGCGCGCGCTTGCCTATCATTTCCCGGTGTTCAACCCGCACGCTGCCTGGCCGCGACGGCCTCGCCGCCCATGCGACTCGACTCGACCGGAGCCACCATGAATCTGAAGCGATTTTCCCGTTATCCGCTGACATTCGGCCCCACGCCGATCCAGCCGCTCAAGCGCTTGAGCGCGCATCTGGGCGGCGGCGTGGAGCTCTACGCGAAGCGCGAAGACTGCAACAGCGGTCTTGCGTTCGGCGGCAACAAAACGCGCAAGCTCGAATACCTCGTGCCCGAAGCGATCGCGCAGGGCTGCGACACGCTCGTCTCGATCGGCGGGATTCAATCGAACCAGACACGGCAAGTGGCGGCGGTCGCGGCGCACCTAGGCATGAAGTGCGTGCTCGTGCAGGAAAACTGGGTCAACTACTATGACGCGGTCTATGATCGCGTCGGCAACATCGAACTGTCGCGCATTCTCGGCGCCGACGTGCGCCTCGTGCCCGACGGGTTCGATATCGGCATACGCAAGAGTTGGGAAGACGCGCTCGAAAGCGTGCGAGCAGCCGGCGGCAAACCGTATGCGATTCCCGCCGGCTGCTCGGAGCATCCGCTCGGCGGGCTCGGCTTCGTCGGATTCGCCGAGGAAGTGCGCGAGCAAGAAGCCGCGCTCGGATTCAAATTCGATTACATCGTCGTGTGTTCGGTCACCGGCAGCACCCAAGCGGGAATGGTCGTCGGCTTCGCGGCCGACGGGCGCAGCGATCGCGTGATCGGTATCGATGCATCCGCCAAGCCCGAGGCGACGCGTGCGCAGATCACGCGCATCGCCGAACATACGGCCGAACTCGTCGGTCTCGGGCGTCCGATCTCCGCTGACGATGTCGTGCTCGACACGCGCTACGGCGGTCCCGAATACGGACTGCCGAACGAGGGCACGCTCGAGGCGATCCGCCTATGCGCCCGTTACGAGGGCATGCTGACCGATCCGGTCTATGAGGGCAAGTCGATGCACGGCATGATCGACAAAGTGCGCCGCGGTGAATTCCCACCGGGCTCGCGCGTGCTGTATGCGCATCTGGGCGGCGCGCCCGCGTTGAGTGCCTACAGTTTTATTTTCCGCGACGGCTGAGCGCGGGCCGGCGCTCGCGCGGCGAGCGCTAGGCCGCGCTTGGAACGAATCGCTCGGCCCAAGCGGCGATCGCGTCGGTATAGAACGCGTCCAGCGATCGATACGCGTGCGCTTCGCGCAATTGAAGCCCAAGGTGCCGGGCCGCCGCGACGAGTGCCGGCAACGGTTCGTCCGCGTCCAGTTCGCGCGCGCCCGTTTGCTTACTGAGCTTTTCTCCCTGCGCGTTGGCCACGACCGGAACATGCAGATAGGAGGGCGTCGGCACGCCTAGGCAGCGCTGCAAATAGATTTGACGAGCCGTCGAATCGAGCAGGTCCGCGCCGCGCACGACGTGCGTGATGCCTTGCTGCGCATCGTCTACGACGACGGCAAGCTGATAGGCCCATTGCCCATCGGCGCGCTTGAGGACGAAGTCGCCCACCTCGAGCGCGAGATCTTGGGTTTGCCGGCCCTGCCAGCGATCCTCGAACGTGATCACGGCTCGCGGCCCGTCCGGTACGCGCAGACGCCACGCGCGCGCCGGCTTGCCGTGCAGCCCGAGCCGGCAGGTGCCGGGATACGCGAGCGTCGTGTGGCGCGCATGGGCATTGGCCAAAGAATCGGCAATTTCCTTGCGGGTGCAGCCGCATGGATAGACGAGCCCGGCCTGCTCGAGTTGCGCCAACGCTTGCGCATAGCGCGCCGTGCGCGTGCTTTGCCAGACGGGGGGCTCGTCGCTTCGCATGCCGAAGCGCGCCAACGTTCGGATGATCGCCTGATCGGCGCCGGGCACGGTCCGCGGACCGTCGATATCCTCGATTCTGACGAGCCAGGTGCCGCCGTGCGCACGGGCATCGAGATAGCTCGCGAGTGCGCCGACGAGCGAGCCCGCGTGCAACCGGCCCGTGGGCGAGGGCGCGAATCGGCCGCGATAGGGTGCCCGCGGCGGCATCTGCCCCGCGAGAGGCGCGTCGATCACGCCGCGCGTGCTGCGTCCCGGTTCGGATGGCATGCGGGGCACGTCTTGCCGGGCGAATAAAGCGGCGAGCGCTGTGCCTCGGGCGGCACGACGGCGCGGCAGCCGAAGCATTGGACCGTTTCGGTCGGCTCGAGCCGGGGATTGAGCGCCGTGCGATAGTCGAACACGAAGCATTCGCCGCGATAATGCGCGCCGCCCACTTCCTCGAAGTACTTGAGGATGCCGCCCTCGAGTTGGTAGACGTGCTCGATGCCGGCCTCTTTCATATGGATCGCCGCTTTTTCGCAGCGAATCCCGCCGGTGCAGAAGGAGACGACGGTCTTGCCGTCGAATTCGCCGCGGTGCGACTCGACCAGCGCCGGAAACTCGCTGAATTTCGCGATTCGATAATCGACCGCGTCCTCGAACGTGCCGACGTCCACTTCGAATGCGTTGCGCGTATCGAGCATCACGACGGGGCGACCCTCGTCGTCGCGGCCTTCGTCGAGCCAGCGCTTGAGCGTGGGCGCGTCGACCGAGGGCGCGCGGCCCAGTTCGGGCTGGATCGCGGGCTTTTTCATCGTGATGATTTCCCGCTTGCGCTTGACGAGCATGCGGCGGAACGGCTGCGTCTCAGAAAAGCTTTCCTTGAATTGCAAGTCGGCGAATTTGCCCTCGAAGAGCGGGTCGCCGCGCAGATAGTCGACGAATTCGCGCGCGGCCTCGGGCGTGCCGGCGATGAACAGGTTGATGCCTTCGGGCGCCAGCAAGATGGTGCCGCGCAGCCCGAGCGCCTCGCACCGCTCGGTGAGCAGCGGGCGCCAAGTGTCGATGGCGTCGATCGTGACGAAGCGGTAGGCGGCGAGATTGACGATACGCATGATGATATTGCGATGATAAGAGCCGGCGCGCACGGGCGCCCGTGGCACGGCGCCCCGGCGTGGGGCGGCCGCGTTCGTGGGGCGGCGCGGAGCGGCGAAACCGCTATTATCCCGCAAACTGCGGACGACTCGTCCTTGGCCACCTGCGCGACCGGTGCGAGCGAAGGCCGGATGTACAATATCGCCCATGTCAGATCCCCGCTTCGTCCATCTCCGCGTCCACTCCGAATTCTCGATCGCCGACGGCATCGTGCGCATTGACGACATCGTCAAGGCCGCGGCCGACGACGGCCAGGGCGCGCTCGCCATGACCGATCTCGCCAACGCGTTCGGTCTCGTCCGGTTTTACAAGGAAGCCCGCGGCAAAGGCGTGAAGCCGATCGCGGGCTGCGACGTCTGGGTCATGAATCCCGACGATCGCGATAAGCCCTCGCGCTTGCTCTTGCTCGTCAAGGATCGGCGCGGCTATCTCAATCTGTGCGAATTGCTGACGAAGGCGTGGCTCACGAATCAGTATCGCGGCCGCGCGGAAATCGATGCCGCCTGGCTCGATACGCCGCTCAGCGAGGGGCTGATCGCGCTGTCCGGTGCTCAGCAGGGCGATATCGGTCTCGCTCTCGCGGCGGGTAACGAGCAGGCGGCCATGCGGCACGCGCAGCGCTGGGCCGCGTATTTCCCGAATGCGTTCTACATCGAATTGCAACGGTACGGCCAGCCGGGCGGCGAAGCCTACGTGCAGCAGGCGGTCACGCTCGCGTCGAGCCTGAAGTTGCCCGTGGTGGCCACGCATCCGATCCAATTCATGTCGGTGGACGATTACACGGCGCACGAGGCGCGCGTGTGCATCTCCGAGGGCGATATTCTCGCGAATCCGCGGCGTCCGAAGCGTTTCACGACGGAGCAGCGGTTTTGCACGCAAGACGAAATGGCCGAGCGCTTCGCCGATATCCCGTCGGCGCTCGCCAATACGGTGGAAATCGCCAAGCGCTGTAATTTGACGCTCGAACTCGGCAAGCCGAAGCTGCCGCTGTTTCCGACGCCCGACGGCATGTCGCTCGACGATTACCTGGTTCAGTTGTCGAAGGAAGGGCTCGAGAAACGCCTGGCCGAACTGTTTCCCGACGAAGCCGAACGTTCGCGCGAGCGCGAGAAGTATTATCAGCGGCTCGATTTCGAGTGCGGCACGATCATCAAGATGGGCTTCCCGGGCTACTTCCTGATCGTGGCCGACTTCATCAACTGGGCCAAGAACAACGGCGTGCCGGTAGGTCCGGGCCGGGGCTCCGGTGCGGGTTCGCTCGTCGCGTATGCGCTCGGTATTACCGATCTCGACCCTTTGCGCTACAACTTGCTGTTCGAGCGCTTCTTGAATCCGGAGCGGGTATCGATGCCCGACTTCGATATCGACTTCTGTCAGGAAGGGCGCGACCGCGTCATTCAGTACGTGAAGGGCAAGTACGGGGCCGATGCGGTGTCGCAGATCGCGACGTTCGGCACGATGGCCGCGAAGGCGGCCGTGCGCGACATCGGCCGCGTGCTCGATCTCGGATACAACTTCACCGATGGCGTCGCCAAGCTGATCCCGTTCAAGCCGGGTAAGCACGTGACGATCGCCGACGCGATGAAGGAAGAGCCGCTCCTGCAAGAGCGCAACGACAGCGAAGACGAAGTGCGGCAGTTGCTCGAACTGGCGCAGCGCGTCGAGGGCTTGACGCGTAACGTCGGCATGCACGCCGGCGGCGTGCTGATCGCGCCGGGCAAGCTGACCGATTTTTGTCCGCTGTACACGCAAGGCGATGACGGCGGCGTCGTGAGCCAGTACGACAAGGACGACGTGGAAGCGGTCGGCCTGGTCAAGTTCGACTTCTTGGGTCTGACCACGCTCACGATCCTCGATTGGGCCGAGCGCTACATCCGCCGGCTCGATCCGGCCAAGGCCGACTGGTCGCTCGCGCAGGTGCCGCTCGACGATCCCGCTTCGTTCTCGATCCTGAAGAAAGCGAATACGGTCGCGGTGTTCCAGTTGGAAAGCCGCGGCATGCAAGGCATGCTCAAGGACGCGCAGCCCGACCGGTTCGAGGACATCATCGCGCTCGTGGCGTTGTATCGCCCGGGTCCGATGGATCTGATCCCGAGCTTTTGCGCGCGCAAGCATGGGCGCGAGGTGGTGGAGTATCCCGACCCGCGCGTCGAACCTGTTCTGAAAGAGACCTACGGCATCATGGTCTATCAGGAGCAGGTGATGCAGATGGCGCAGATCATCGGCGGCTATTCGCTCGGCGGCGCCGACCTGCTGCGCCGCGCGATGGGTAAGAAAAAGCCCGAGGAGATGGCCAAGCACCGCGAGATCTTCGCCGAGGGTGCGGCCAAGAACGGCTTGACGCGCGAGAAGTCCGACGAGATCTTCGACTTGATGGAGAAGTTCGCGGGCTACGGCTTCAACAAGTCGCACGCGGCCGCCTATGCCCTGCTCGCGTACTTCACGGCGTGGCTCAAGGCGCATCATCCGGCGGAATTCATGGCGGCCAACATGAGCTTGGCCATGGACGACACGGACAAGGTCAAGATCCTCTACGAAGACTGCAAGACGAACGGCATGGCCGTGTTGCCGCCCGACATCAACCGCTCGGCGTATCGTTTCGAGCCGGTGGCCGAGGCGGACGGCAAGCGTTCGCGCACGATCCGTTACGGCCTGGGCGCGGTGAAGGGCAGCGGTCAGAACGCCATCGAGGAAATCCTGCGGGCGCGGGAGGAAGGGCCGTTTACCGACCTGTTCGATTTCTGCGCGCGCATCGATCGGCGCGTCGTCAATCGCCGCACGATCGAAGCGTTGATCCGCGCGGGCGCGTTCGATTCGATCCACGAGAATCGCGCGCAACTGATCGCGTCGGTGCCGCTGGCGATCGAGGCGGCCGAGCAAGCGAGCGCGAATGCGATGCAAGCGGGCTTGTTCGACATGGGCGATGCGCCGTCGCAGGGCCATGAACTCGTCGACGAACCGGCTTGGCACGACAAGCGCAAGCTGCAGGAAGAAAAGACCGCGCTCGGCTTTTATCTCTCGGGGCACTTGTTCGATGCTTACAAGGACGAGGTGCGGCGCTTCGCTCGCATGAAGCTCGCCGATCTGAAGGAAGGCCGCGACAAGCTCGTCGCCGGCATCATCGCCTCGCTGCGCACGCAGATGACCCAGCGCGGCAAGATGCTGATCGCGCTCGTCGATGACGGCACGGGGCAGTGCGAAGTCACCGTCTTCAACGAGCAGTACGAGGCGAACAAGGCGTTGTTCAAAGAGGACGAACTGCTCGTCGTGCAGGGGCAGGCGCGCAACGACGCCTTCACGGGCGGGATACGTTTTACCGTCGATTCCGTGATGGATCTCGAGCGCGCGCGTAGCCGCTATGCGCAGGCCGTCAAGGTGCGTATGAACGGCAATGCCGATGCGGCCGCGCTCAAGCGCGTGCTCGAGGCGCATTGCGCGCCGCGGCAAGAAGAGCAAGTACCCGCGGCGGTCGCGGCAGGCCCGGCCGGTGGCCGCGGCGGGCGCGGGGGGCAAGGTGGCTTCGGAGACGGCGGCCGGCAGCGCGCTCCTGTGCCGACGGGACTGGCCGTTCGGATCGCCTACAGCACCGAGCGCGCACAAGGTGAAATCACGCTCGGCGAATCGTGGCGCGTGCGGCCCTCCGACGATTTGCTCGTGGCGCTGCGCAAAGAGTTCGACGGCACCTCCGTCGACATCGTGTATTAGCGGGGGCGTCATGTCGGAGTATTTCGGTGGGGTAGGCGTCGATGCGACGGTGGGCACGGATGGAGGGCGTTCTTCGGGCGCGCACGATCTCGTGTCGCTCGTCGTGCCGTTTTATAACGAAGCGGACGGTATCGAGACGTTCTTCCGCGAAGTGACGCCCGTCCTCGAGCGCATTCCCGGCATCGACTACGAGATCGTCTGCGTCAACGACGGCAGTGCCGATTCGACGCTCGAACGCTTGCTGGCCGTGTGCGCGGACAACCCGCGCGTGCGTGTGGTCGATCTATCGCGCAACTTCGGCAAGGAAGCCGCGTTGACCGCGGGTATCGATGAAGCGCAGGGCGCCGCGGTAATTCCGTTCGACGCCGATCTGCAAGATCCGCCCGAAGCGATTGCGCGCCTCGTCCAGCGCTGGCGCGAGGGGTTCGACGTCGTGCTGGCCAAGCGCGCCGAGCGCAATACGGATACCTACATGAAACGCGGCACCGCCGCGCTTTTTTATCGCGTGCACAACGCCATCAGCGAAACGACGATTCCGGAAAATGCCGGCGATTTTCGATTGATGTCGCGCCAAGTCGTCGATGCGCTCAAGCAATTGCCCGAGAATCGCCGGTTCATGAAGGGGCTCTTCTCGTGGGTGGGGTTTCGAACGGCGCAGATCGAATACGAGCGGCTGCCGCGCACAGCCGGTGAAACGAAATTCTCGGCGTGGAAGCTCTGGAATTTCGCGCTCGAAGGGCTCACGAGCTTCGGCACGTGGCCGCTGCGCGTATGGACCTATATCGGCGGCGGCACGGCCCTTTTCGCGATTGCCTACGCGATCTATCTCGCCTTGCGCACGATGATTCGCGGTGTGGACGTGCCCGGCTACGCTTCCATCATTACGGCTGTATTGTTTCTCGGCGGCACGCAATTGATCGGTATCGGCGTCATCGGCGAGTACATCGGACGTATCTATATGGAATCGAAGCGCCGGCCGGTCTATATCGTGCGGCGCGTTTATCGGCAGGGCGCTTCGTGAGAGGCGGACGATTGACGCGTTTTGTCGCTTACGCTTGCGTCGGCGCCGCTGGAACGGCAGTGCAATACGTTGTGCTGGCCGCGCTCGTATCGACCCACGTACTCGACGCCGTGGCGGCATCCGCTATCGGTGCCGCAGCCGGCGCGGTGGTCAACTACTGGCTCAACCACCGCTTCACGTTTCGAAGCGATAAAGCGCATCGCGTTGCGGCGCCGCGTTTTTTTGTCGTGGCGGCTGCCGGCATAGCATTGACGGGCGTATTGATGGCCATCTTCACGCACGGCTTTCGGATGCCGTGGCTGGCTGCGCAATGCGTGACCACGGCCTGCCTATTGGCACTGACCTACACGATCAATTCCGCCTGGGCATTCCGGTCCGTCGAGCGTGACGTTTGACGGACCGAGGGCGCCAGCGCATCGATACGAGAACAAGCCGGATCGGCGCGATCGACTTGGATAACAAAGATGAATAGAGAAATTCCCGCTCTTTGGCGCTGGCTCGTGGTGGCCGCTGCGCTCACGTTCATACCTAGCCTCTTTTTGCCTTATGTCGGCGAAGAGGCGGTCTACACGATTACCACGCTGGAAATGTGGCACGGTCATGTCTGGTCGAACCCGATGCTTTACGGGACGTTCTATGCGAGGCCTCCGTTCCTGAACTGGGTGATGATGCCGTTCGCGTGGGCGTTCGGTGCGGCGCATATCCTCGTCGCGAGCCGGCTCGTCACTGCCCTGGCGACGCTCGGCACGGCGCTGGTACTGCATTGGGCCGCGCGCGGTGTCGGCGTGGGGGCACGGCAAGCATGGCTCGCGGTGCTCGTGTTCTTGAGTTCCGATGCGCTGCTGTATCACGGATGGCTCGCCTACGCGGACCCGGTGTTTTCGCTGCTGGCGTTCGCCGCGGTCGCTTGCGTGGTCGTGGCGGCGAAACAAGAGCGCGTCGCCCTCTTGTGGGTAGCGGCCGCATGCGTATTCGCGGCCTTTCTCACCAAGGCCCTGACCGCCTACGTGTTTATCGGCGTGGCATGGCTTGCCGTCTTCGTGCGTCATCCGAGCGCGCGTGCGACGTTGCTCAAACCCGCCGCGCTGCTGAGCTACGCCGCGGCGCTGGCCGCGCCGCTCGCCTGGTTCCATTTCAACCATAGCGCCGGATTGGGGGGGCATGAGGGCGGCGCCATGGTGGGAGACATCGCGCAAAAGCTGTTGCCGCCGAGCGTCGGCGCTTGGCTCAAGCAACTGGTCGCGTTTCCATTCGAATCGTTTTGCCGATTTTTGCCGCTCTCCGCGCTTGCGGCGTATGCGCTGGTGCGTGGGCGCGCGTCTGCGCAATCGGCTGGTGGACGTTCTTGGGAAGCGACGCTAGGGTGGATCGCACTCGTCAACTTTTTGCCGTACTGGCTCGCCCCTCAGAGCAGCATTCGGTACGTGCTCCCCCTTTATCCGCTGATCGCCTTTTATATCGCGGCGATCTTGGCCCGCGGCACAGCGCGCATGGAGCGCGTCGCCACCTATGCCGTCGCGGCCACCATCGCACTCAAATGTATCGGTTTGGTCGTCTTTCCGCTTTATCAAGCCAAGCACCGGGGCGATGCTCACGCGGCGGCGAAGGAACTCGTCGCATTGGCGGGTGAAAGTCCGATCTATGCCGACGATTTCACGTCGGCCACTTTATGCGTCGTCGGCAATATCGACAGCGTGAGATGGCCCGCCGCGCCGGTCACGGTGCCACCCGCCGGAGCCGCGCAGGGATGGCTCTTGTCGCGCGACGCGAACAAACCGCACACGCGCGTCGTGAAAACCGTCGAACTCGGCAAAGAGCGCCTCGTGTTCCTTTGCCTGGGCCGGACTTGCGAGCAGACCGGTGCGTCCGGGGCGGTCAAGGATTGAAGTAAACTGTCGGCCTATCGTCCAGCCCCTTGCCCGTTCGACTCGTGACCGCCCGCTTTTTCTCCTCCCGCGCGCCTCGTAGCATTCTCGTCGTTTGCACCCGGCGTATCGGCGATGTGTTGCTGACGACGCCGCTCGTGCGCTCGCTCAAGGCGCGCTGGCCGGATACGCCGGTCGACATGCTGGTATTTCGCGGCACGCAAGGGGTGCTCGAGCACAATCCCGACGTACGCCGTGTCATCGTCGTCGCACAACGCGCGAGCCTGCGTGAGCGGCTGGCCGATGCGGCACGGATCTGGCGCCGATACGATCTGGCTTGCGCGGCGACGAGCAGCGACCGGCCGCGCTTCTACAGTTGGTTCGCAGGCAAGCGGCGCGTGGGCCTCGTCGATCCGGACCGGGTGACGCTGCTCAATCGCTTCATGCTGGACGGTATCGCGTTGAGCCATCACGAGACCGTCCATACGGTCGAAAGCAGCCTCGAAGTCGCGCGAGTGCTCGGCATCGAGCCGATCGGCGAGGTCGTCCCGCCCGGCATCGGGGACGATCCTGTGCGTCGCGCCGCCTTCGATGCGCGTTTCGACGCCGCGCCCGCCGTGCTACCGGGGCAGCCGCTCGCGGTCGTTCATCCGGCGCCGATGTTCGAGTACAAGCGTTGGCGCATCGATGGTTGGGCCGAACTCATTCGCTGGTTGCGCTCGCAAGGCTTCGCCGTCGCCTTGACAGGCGGACCGGCGGCGGCGGAGCGCGAGTATGCGCAGAAAATCGTCGCCGCAAGCTGCGAACCGGTGCTCAACCTGGTTGGCGAACTGACGCTCGGAGAAAGCGCTGAAGTATTTCGACGCGCGAAGATTTACATTGGTCCCGACACGAGCGCGACGCATATCGCGGCCGCCACCGGCACGCCGACCGTCGCGCTGTTCGGGCCGACTCATACCATCCGCTGGGCGCCTTGGCCGAAAGGCTGGAAGGCCGGCGCGGCGCTTTGGCCGCTCGTCGGATCGGGGCGCCGCGGCAACGTCTACCTCGTGCAAGGCGAGGCGCCTTGCGTGCCGTGTCATAAGGAAGGGTGCGAGCGGCACCTGGAAAGCCGAAGCGAGTGCCTCGTCACGCTCCCCGCCAGCCGTGTCATCGCTGCGGCCGCGCACATGCTGGGATTGGAGCCGCCGCTCGCCGCTGCAAGCGCGATGGCGGGGGAGGGCGTGGCGATCGTCGACACGTCCGCGCTCGAACGCCGGCCCCGCGCGTAGTCCGCACCTTGCGGCGAGCGGCTAGGTTCGGAGGTTTGCGGGCGCCGCGCGTTCCGCTTCGCCTTCGCGGACGCTCCGATATCCGCAGCCGAGCAAGATACCGCTTAGCAGAGCGAACATATGCCCTTCGGTGAAGTCGAGCAGCAGCGAATTGGCCAGGCTCCCGATGGCGAACGTTGCCAGCCATGCGAGAAGCAGGTGGCGAGAGCGCGGTTCGAGGCGTACACCGTAACGGCCCACTTGCACGATCAGATTGATGAGCAGCAGCACGCCGGGTAGGCCCAACTGCACCGCCATCAACAGATATTCGTTGTGGGGGTTCAACGTCATGGCACCTTCGGCGCCGGTCTCGCCTTTGACCAATTGAGCAAACTCTGCGCCGAGGCCGCCCACGCCGTAGCCCGTCAACGGGCGCGCGCGGACCAACTCCAAGCTCTTGCGATACCACTCTAGCCGCAGGCCGGCCGACGTTACCGCGTCGCTTTGGCGATAGGCCTGTACTTCGCCGGCGACCTCCCCGATACGGCTGCCGCGCGCCGTGAACGCCACCGCGACGACCACGGCAAGTGCCGCCAGTAACGCGGCGCTGTACACGATGAGGCGTACCGGCGAGGCGCGGCGCATTTGCCAAGCGAAGCGCGCCACGATGACGAGGGCGAACATCATGGCGATGGCCTGCCCGGTGCGCCCTTGCAGCATGATCAGCACGTTGGCCAGCGAGAGTAGCGCGACGGCGCCAAACGCCAGGCGCGAGCGCCACGTACGAGCGACGAGAGCGAAATCGGCGGCCTGGTAGAACAAGAGGGCGCCGATCAGCCCCGCGGCGATGCGGTTTTTGAATACCCATGCGCGAGTACTCGGATCGGCCGCCACGTGCGCGGGACCGATCGACGTGATACCCAGGTAGTTGGTGGTGGACAGCACGAGCACGACGCAAAGCGTGACGAACAGGCTCCATCGGGTAATCACGTCCCAATCGGGACGCGAATCGGCAAAGGCGATGACCGCGAACGGCAACAGAAGCAACTTGTAGTACTTGCCGAACCAGGACCACGCTTCATGCGTTCCCGCGCTGCTGTAACTGACGCTCACGGCCAAGGCTGCCAGCACGAGCAGGGCGGACCAGACCGCGCCGTGTCGCAGCATGGCGGGCAGTTTTCGCCAGAACTCCGGGGCGCTCAAAAGAGCCAGTGCGAACAACCCGCAGGTGATGTTGGTCAGTGCCGTGGAAATCGGCACGCAACAGAGCGCGGCGACCGCAAACGCTCTGGCGGCCGTCAGGCGATACGAAGGATTGGTCGCGATCGAAACGTGTTGCAAGGCTGAGCTCCGGTAATGAGTGACGTCGCGATGGCGATGTCGTTGCAGCTACGCCGCGTGGCGCTTACGACGAAGGGCTAGGGACGAGGACGATGAACGCTTTAGGTCACGTCCGTTCGCTCTTCGAGCCCCTTTTCCGCACGCGTCGTACCGTCGGCGAGTCGCGCCAGTACCCGGTCGTGATTCGGACCTTCGCGATCGCGCGCGGCTTCCGGATGCCAGAGATGAAGCACCTCGGTTGCCAAATAGCCGTTCTTTCGGCCGATGCCGGCGTTGTGGAGTCGGGCCACGAGGTCGGCGTCTTCATGTCCCCACCCGACGAACGTCTCGTCGAAACCGTTCACCGCGGCGACGTCGGCGCGCCAAGCGCCAAGGTTGCAAGTCTTGATGCCGCGCCAGACGAAACCGTCGACGCGTCGTTTGGCGAAATCGGGCAGCTTCAGCAGCAGCGGCAAGATTTTGTTGACTTGGCCGGCCAGGCGCTGACGGATCCAGAACACGGCGGGCTGCTCGGCAAGCGCGAGCCGTTTTTCCAGCGCGAGCGCTGTCAGCCGCTGCCGCAACAAGATGCGACTGCCCGTAACGAGCATCCGCGGCTGCGCGAGCGCGCGATGCCGTGCCACGAAATCGCGCTGAGGGACGCAGTCCCCGTCGAGGAAAATCAAGTATTCGCCACGCGCCAACGCGATCGCCCCGTTCCGGCTCGCCGCCGCGCGAAAGCCTTCGTCCGGTTGCCAGGCGTGCACGATCGGTATCGGCGACGCGTGGGCGGTGCGCTCGACGAGTTCGCGCGTCGGCGTGCCGGAGCCATCGTCGGCGACAACGATCTCGAAATGCCGGTCGCTCTGCGCGAGACAGCCGGCCAGAACCAGTTCGAGCGCGTCGGGCCGATTGTAGGTCGTGACGATGACGGTGATCAGCGTGTCGGGTTTCATAAGACTGCCGCGTTTAGCTCGCGTGCCGATCGTTCAGCAACGCGAGCTTTGCATACCGGTAGTAGGTGCCTTCGGCGTTCGCGACAGCGAGCATGAATCCCATCCTCCCGTCCAAGAAACCGCGCCGCAAGACGTAGGTGCGCAAGAACGCCCAGATTCCCTTGCCGATCGCTTTGCCGAGCGAAGAACGCTTGCCGCCCTCGGCCATCGTCAGCGCCCCGGACGTCGAGTACGAATTGGCTTTGTCGAGCGCTTCGTGCAGATCGCCGATCGCGATGTGCACGATGGGGCCGTTGAACGTCCCCGTCGTGCCGTCGATGACCGGGTGGGTGTGGGTGCGCACGTCGGTAAAGCGGGCGCTGCCGCGCCGAAACAGGCGCACGATGCGATCGGGCCACCATCCCGAGTGCTTCATGAACTGGCCGCAGAAGCTCGAGCGGCGCGGCGTCGAAAACGCCGCATGCGTGGCGCCCTGATCGAGCAAGCGTTCGATTTCGCGCCGCAGCTCGTCGCCGACGCGTTCATCCGCATCGAGGCACAATACCCAGTCGCCCGTCGCTTGGGCGAGCGCCCGGTTCTTTTGCGGCCCGTCGCCGGGCCAATCGGTTTCGAATACGCGCGCGCCCAGTTCCCGGCAAAGAGCCGGCGTGCCGTCCGTGCTGCCGGAATCGAAGACGATCGTCTCCATGGCGAGGCCGCGCACCGATTCGAGACAATCTCGAATATCGTGAGCCTCGTTCATCGCGACGATGATCACCGACAGCGTGGCGCGATTCGGACGGGATACGCCGCTATCGTTGGGTTCCGGATGTTGATTGGACATGAGGAGCTAACCTTTCTAACGGGGGCGGCGGCTGGCAACCGGCCGCCGCGTCTCGCGACGCGGCGCGAATCGCTCATTCCGGGCGCTGAGCCCGGCCGGCGCAACCCGCTATTGTAGTCGAATGTCGTGTTACGCCGGTTTTGCGGGGCCGCCGATGACGAGCGGCAAGGCGTCGCCGCCAGGCTATTCCGATGGACGACCGCCGTGGCTGCTCGCGCTGGCCGGCTTATAATGCGTCGGTTTCGCCCCACGCGCGAACAAAGCGACCGAACGCGCGAAGTTAGCGCATGTATTGCAGTCTTTGCTGCTAATAAGGAACGTCTTGGAATCCCAGGCAACATCGAAAAAAACCATCGGCGGCGAACAGTCGTCGACGCCGGCCGTCATGCGGCGTTTGTGGCCCTATTTGAAACCGGTCGTCTGGGTGCTCGTCCTCGCCGTTGTGTCGATGGGCCTGTCCGCTGCCACCGACGCGGGTATCCCGGCCTTGCTCAAGCCGTTGCTCGATCACGGCTTCGGCCAAAACGCGAACGACCGCGCGAAGTGGTACGTTCCGGCCGCGGTGATCGGGCTCGCGATCGTACGCGGTCTGTCCCAATACGCGTCGCAGTACCTGCTCTCGTACGTGTCGAATCGCATCTTGCTGCAACTGCGGCTCGACATGTTCCAGCGCATGATCCACACGAGCGCGACGTTTTTTCAGCGCGAGACGGCAAGCACGGTGATCAATGCGATCGTGTTCGAGGTCAATCAAATCCTCGGCGTGCTGACGAGCGTGATGGTCACGCTCGTGCGCGACTCGCTGTCGGTCTTCTTTCTGCTCGGGTACTTGTTCTATCTGAATTGGCGGCTGACGTTGATCGTCGCGCTGATCCTGCCCGGCATCGGCTGGCTCGTGAGCAAGATCAACCGGCGGTTGCGCCGTCTCGGCCGCGAGCAGCAGTCGCTGACGAACGAGCTGTCGTACATCGTCGAAGAGACGGTGGCCGGCTACAAAGTCGTCAAGATCCACAACGGCGAAGCCTATGAGATGAGCCGGTTCGCGGCGATGAGTCAGCGCTTGCGCGGTTATGCGATGCGCATGACCGTGGCGGGCGGGCTGGCCCAGCCGCTTACGCAGATTCTCGCCTCGGTCGCGCTTGCGATCGTGATCACGATCGCGGTCGTGCAGTCGGCGCACAACCAAACGACGGTCGGCGGTTTCGTTGCGTTCGTGACGTCGATGCTGCTGGTGATCTCGCCGCTGAAGCATTTGATCGACGTGAATCAGCCGCTGCAACGCGGCGTGACGGCCGCCGAATTCATCCTCGCTCTGATCGACGAGCCGCTCGAACCGGCCGGCGGCAGCCGCTCTTTGAGCGCGGCCCGCGGCGAGATCGAGTTCAACGATGTCACGTTTGCCTACGGCGAAGCCGATCGGCTGACGCTCGATCACGTGTCGTTCGTGGCCAGGCCCGGCGAGATGATCGCGTTGGCCGGCCCCTCGGGCAGCGGCAAGACGACACTCGTGAACCTGCTGCCGCGCTTTTTCGCGCCGAAGAGCGGGCGGATTCTCGTCGACGGCGTGCCGATCCACGAGTACGACACGCACGATCTGCGTAGTCAGATCGCGATGGTGAGCCAGGACGTCGTGCTGTTCAACGATACGGTTGCCGCGAACGTCGCTTATGGCGGGGCGCCCGATCGCGCGCGCGTGCAGGCGGCGCTCGAGGCGGCGAACCTGTGGGATACGGTACAGGCGATGCCGGAAGGGATGGATACGCATATCGGGGGCAACGGCATGCGGCTCTCGGGCGGTCAGCGCCAGCGTCTGGCGATCGCTCGCGCGCTCTACAAGAACGCACCGATTTTGATTCTCGATGAAGCCACGTCGGCGCTCGATTCGGAATCCGAGCGGCACGTGCAGGCGGCGCTCGAAACGCTGATGAAGGGCCGCACGACGCTCGTCATCGCGCACCGACTCTCCACGATCGAGCGCGCCGACCGCATCCTCGTGATGGAAGGGGGGCGCATCGTCGAGCAAGGCAGTCACGGGGCCCTATTGCAACAAGGCGGCCTCTACGCGCATTTGCATCGAATCCAATACCAACAGCAAGCGGCGTAAGGGCGCTCGCTCGAGCCAGCCCGGCGCGCGCCGGTTGTGATTTGCGGGGCCTCGCATGTACGAAAAACTGTCGCACGATTCGCAAGAACTCGAAGCATTGCTCACACGTACGTTGCGTCATGCCACGCAAACGCTCGCCGGCCTCGATCGGCGAGCGGTCGCGTTGGCACCGGGCGCGACGCAGCCGCAGCCGTTGCCCGAGCATGGCGCCGGGTTTGCCGGCGCACTCGACGAATTCACCGCCCGCTGGGCGCCGGGCTTTTCGGGCAGCGCCGGCCCGCGCTATCTGGGCTTCGTAACGGGCGGCGCGACCCCCGCCTCGATCGGCGGCGATTGGCTCACCAGCGTCTACGATCAGAATCCCACGGCGGGCATCGACAGTACGGCGCCCGATCTCGAGCGCGAGACGGTGGAACGGCTACGGCAGTTGTTCGGGCTGTCGCAGGCGCATCGCGGTACGTTCGTGAGCGGCGCGACGATGTCGAACTTCGTCGGGCTCGCGATCGGCCGCGAGTGGCTGGGCGAGCAGCGTGGCGTGAGCGTGGCGGAGGAAGGCGTTGCCGCGCTCGGGCCCGTTCACGTATTGTCCGCTACGCCGCATTCGAGCATCTACAAGGCATTGTCGATGCTCGGCATCGGGCGCAAGTCGGTACAGAAAATCACGCCGCTCGCGGGCCGCGAGGCGATCGATCTCGCGGCGCTGGAGGCGGCGCTCGATCGGCTCCAAGGCAGCAACGTGATCGTCGTGGCGAACGCGGGTACGGTCAATACGGTCGACTTCGACGATTTGGCGGCGATTGCGGCACTGAAGGCGCGTTATTCGTTTTGGCTTCATGTGGACGGCGCGTTCGGCGCCTTTGCGGCCTTATCGAAGGAGCACGACGGGCTCGTAGCCGGCATCGATGCGGCCGATTCGGTTTGCATCGATTTGCATAAGTGGCTCAACGTGCCGTACGACTCGGCGGTCCAATTCTCGCGCCGGCGCGATCTGCAAGTGCGTGTCTTCCAAAATGCCGCGGCCTATCTGGGCCTGCCGGGAGACAATCCGGATTTCGTCCATCTGACGCCGGAAAACTCACGGCGATTGCGGGCCATGTCGGCCTGGTTCTCGTTGGCCGCATACGGCCGCGCGGGCCACGCGGAGATCGTCGAGCGCAACGTGCGCATGGCGCGCGCGCTGGGCGATCGCATCGCTGCGGATTCCCGCTTCAAGCTGCTCGCGCCCACTCGCTTGAACGTGGTGTGCTTCACGCTGGCCGAGGCGCCGAGCGAGGCACGCGTGCAAGCTTATATGCTCGCGGTGCGCGACCGCGGCGAGGTGTTCATCTCGCCGACCGTCTACGGCGGGACCTGGGCGCTGCGCGCGGCGTTCTCGAATTGGCGCACGGACGAAGGCGACGTCGAGCGCGTGTATGCGTCGCTGGCCGCCGCGCTCGGCGAATAGCGCGCTGCCGACGAGGCTGCTTACACGCCGCCCGTGACGAGCGGCAAGACAGTCAAGTCGGGGTGGGTGCCGTCCACGATCGTGCGACCGACGTGCATGCCTTCGTCGAGCGCATCGGCGGGGCTCGCAAAGCCGACGTCGCCGTCGGCGTGAAAGGGCACGGCATGACCGGGCAGCTTCGGATCGGCGCCCGGGTGGCAGACGTAACCGATATAGGTAAAGGTTTGTCCCGCCGGTAGGGGCGTATTCTCGCCGGGCTCACGCGTGAGCGGGGCCACGTGGACTTCGAACCCCTCGTATTGGGTCATTTGCCACAGGGCGTCTTCTTCTTCCGACATATCTTTTCTCCTGGCGTCCCAGAGATTGCGCGCGTACGCGGATCGCGCCGCTAACGAGGGGCTCCCCGGCGCGCGCGTCAGTGCCGGTGTCTGAGCCGGTCCCAAAGCCGGTTGTTGTGCATGCGATGCAGCCAGCGCGCCCGTTGATGCTCGCGATGGTAGTGCGTCGCCACGATGACGACGACAGCAATCAGCAAGATGATGCCAACGACGACGTCCCCGATCGATTCGGCCATGATGGTCTCCTTGCAAGCCAGCCGCTAGGAAAATTCTAGGAGATTTCATGGGGAGCGCGCAGGCGGCGCGCCATCGATTCGATGTGGCCCGAATTCGTACCGCGGCTCACCGCTTTCCGTATTACAGCGGCCATTACACCTTTTACTCCGTGACACAAGTCGTTGGCGAACGCGGGGACGGTCGCCGCCGTCTAATCGAGCGACAGGAGGAGCATCATGAAAAGGTCGTTCGTTGTCCTAATGGTTTCCGCCGCGGCTTTGGCGGCAATGGGTTCGCTCTCGGGCTGTGTCGTCGCCCCTGCCGCGCCGGCGTATGGGTATGGCTACGATTATTACCAGCCCGCTTATGGATACTACCCGGGATATGCGGAGCCCTCGGTCGGCATCGGCATCGGCTTCGGCGACGGCTGGGGCGGACATGGCTGGGGGGACCACGATCGGGGGGATCACGATTGGCATGGCCACGGGGGCTGGCACGGTCGCCACTGAACGAAGGGCGGCGCGGCCGCCCTTTTCGATGCGCGTTTTGGTCTGAACGATACGAGGCCCGCGCGAACGCGCGCAGGCGTTACATCAAGACGATGTCGTATTGTTCCTGGCTCAGATTCGACTCCACTTGCAGCGACACGGGTTTGCCGATGAAATCGATGAGCATCGCCAGGTGCTGCGATTCCTCGTCCAAAAACAAATCGATGACTTGCTGGGACGCCACGACGCGAAACTCGCGCGGATTGAACTGCCGCGACTCGCGCAGGATCTCTCGCAGCACGTCGTAGCAGACCGTGCGCGGCGTTTTGACCTGACCTTTGCCCTGGCACACGGGGCACGGCTCGCACAGCACGTGGGCGAGCGATTCGCGCGTGCGTTTGCGCGTCATCTCGACGAGCCCCAATTGCGAGAATCCGTTCACCGTCGAGCGCGTGCGGTCGCGCGCGAGCGCTTTCTTCAGCTCGCCGAGCACGGCGTCGCGGTGCTCGGCATTCTCCATATCGATGAAGTCGATGATGATGATGCCGCCGAGATTGCGTAGCCGCAGTTGCCGCGCGATCGTATGCGCGGCTTCGAGGTTCGTCTTGAAGATCGTGTCGTCGAAATTGCGCGCGCCGACATAGCCGCCCGTGTTGACGTCGATCGTCGTCATGGCTTCGGTCTGATCGATCATCAAGTAACCGCCCGATTTCAGATCGACCCGGCGCGAAAGCGCGCGCTGGATCTCGGTCTCGATGTTGTACAGATCGAACAGCGGCCGCTCGCCCGTGTAATGGTGCAGCTTCGAACTGACGGCCGGGGTGAACTCGGCGGCGAAGTCGGCCAGCATTTGATGCGTTTCGCGCGAGTCCACTTGAATACGCGACGTTTCGTCCGTCACGAAATCGCGCAGCACGCGCTGCGCCAAGTTCAAATCTTGATAAAGCAGGCTCGTGGGCGGCAGACGCTGCGACTGCGCGACCACGGTCGCCCATGTCTTGCGCAAATAGGCGACGTCGCTGGCCAATTCCTCGCTCGTGGCGTCTTCGGCCATCGTGCGCACGATATAGCCGCCTTTCTCTTCGGCCGGCAGCACGGCGGTCAGCCGCGCTCGGATCGCTTCGCGCTCGGCTTCGCTTTCGATCTTTTGCGAAATGCCGATGTGCGGCTCCTGCGGCAGATACACGAGCATGCGGCCCGCGATGCTGATCTGCGTGGACAGGCGAGCGCCTTTCGTCCCGATCGGGTCCTTGATGACTTGCACCGTCAGCGTTTGGCCCTCGAAGACGATCTTCTCGATCGGCTGCTGGGGGCTCGCGTGTTCGCCGGCCAAGCGCGGATGCCAAATGTCGGCCACGTGCAAAAAGGCGGCTCGCTCGAGCCCGATATCGATGAACGCCGATTGCATGCCCGGCAGCACGCGTACGACCTTGCCCAGATAAACGTTGCCCACGCGCCCGCGCGAGAGCGTGCGCTCGACATGCAGCTCCTGCACGGCGCCTTGTTGGATCAGTGCGACTCGCGTTTCCTGCGGCGTGACATTGATTAGGATTTCTTCGTTCATGTCGGCGGCTTTAGAAGTCGACGCGCGCTTGACGCAGCAGCGCAGCCGTCTCAAATAGGGGCAGACCCATGATACCCGAATAGGATCCGTCGATCCGTTCGATGAATTCGGCTGCTCGCCCCTGAATCCCGTAAGCCCCGGCCTTGCCGAGCGGTTCCCCCGTCATGGCGTAGCGGGTGAGCCTAGGCAGCGGCACGTTCGCGAAGGACACCGTCGAGCGCGACAACGCCGGGGGCAGAACCGTGCCGTCGGCATCGACGACCGCCAGCGCAGTCAGCACTTCGTGTTCGCGCCCCACGAGGCGCGCGAGCATTTGCACGGCGTGCTCGACGTCGTTCGGCTTGCCGAGGATCGCATCGTCGATCGTCACCGTCGTATCGGCCACCAAGATCGGTGCGCGCGCGTGACCGCTTGCCTCGAGCCTGGCACGGGCGGCCTCGGCTTTTGCCGCGCAGACACGCACGACGTAGGCGTGAGCCGGCTCGCCCGCGCGCTCGGCTTCGAGCGCCTCGGCGTCCTCGTCGGCGCGCGGTAGCAGCAATTCGAAGCGAACGCCGAGTTGCGCCAGGAGTTCTTGCCGGCGCGGGCTCTGCGAAGCCAGGTAGATGAAAGGGTAGGAAGATGCGCGGGTGTTCGGCTGCGGCATGTGTCGTTCTCGTTGGGCGTAGGCGCCCGGTCTCACGAGAACGGACGCCGCATCAGACGCGATGATAGGGGTGATTCTGCGTGATGCTCCACGCGCGGTAAAGCTGTTCCGCTAACAGCACGCGGACCATGCCGTGCGGCAGCGTCAAGCTCGAGACGCGTAGCAGCAATTCGGCGCGCGCCTTGATCTGCGGATCGAGCCCGTCGGCGCCGCCGATGACGAAGGCGACGTCGCGGCCTTCCCGTTGCCAGCTGGGCAGGGCGGCGGCCAGTTGCATCGTCGTCCAGTCGCGACCGCGCTCGTCGAGCGCGACCACGAGCGCGCCTTTCGGCAAGGCGGCCTCGATGCGCTGCCCCTCCGCCGCCATGACGCTTTGCGCGGAGCGGCCGCCCGTTCTTGCATCGGGCTTGATTTCGCGTAGCTCGATTCGCAATTCGGGCGGCATCCGCTTCGCGTATTCGTCGAAGCCGGCCGAAATCCAATCGGGCATCTTATGGCCGACGGCCAAAATATGGAGTTTCATCGCGTCGGGCAAGGCGACGAACGCCCCGCGCATGCGCGGGCACGTCCACCCTCGTTACTTGGCGCTCGTCTTGCGCGCGGGGCTCTTCCGGGCGGGGCTGTTGCGCGCGGGGCTCTTGCGTGCCGGCTTGGCGGCGGGCGCCGCGGCTTCCTCTTCTTCGTCCTCGTCCTCGTCTTCGGGCTCGCTCGCCCGCGCGCCGCCGAACGGGCTCGTAGTCGTGAGCTTCACGCGCACGGGCTTATCGCCCCAGATTTCCTCGAGGTTGTAGTACTGGCGCAGGGCCGGTTGCAGGATGTGCACGACGGCATCGCCGCAATCGACGAGCACCCATTCGCCGATATCCTCGCCCTCGGTGCTGATGATTTCGCCGCCGGCTTCCTTCACCTTCTCGCGCACGCTGGATGCGAGCGCCTTCGTCTGCCGGTTCGAATTGCCGCTCGCGACGACGACGCGGTCGAAGAGTTCGGTCAGATGGCTCGTGTTGAAGACCCGGATGTCTTGCGCCTTGACGTCTTCGAGACCGTCTACGATCGCGCGCTGCAGTTTGCGAATGTCCATGATTACGGATGATACAAATGATGTTGAAGGATATAGTCCCAGACGGCCTCGGGGATCGGTTCGGCGGCCGCGCCCGAGCGCGTCGCCGTTTCGTGCGCCAGTCGCGCTTTCACGTGAGCGCGAATGTCGGTGGCCGAGACATCCAGCGCGAGGGTATCGTCGACGAGCAGGTGCCCGGCGCTCGTCGCGCGCAGCGTGGCGGCATCGGCCCGGCGCCGGCCGAGCTCGTCGGAGAGCGCCGGCGAGAGGCTCGACAAGTCGAACCCGGGGCGCGTCGCCGCGCAGATGTGCGTGAATTCGAACAATCGGCGCCAGTCGCGCCACGTGTCGAGGCGCAGCAGTTGATCGGCTCCGATCAGCAGCGAGAGGGAGACGTCGCGGCCCTCGCGCGCGCGCCAGCGCGCCACCGTCTCGACCGTGTAGGTAGGGCCCGCGTGTTCGATTTCGTCGGTCGCCACCGTCACGGCCACGCCGGGCAGCACGAGCGAGGCGGCCGCCGCGCGCGTCATCGCCAAGCGGTGCTCGGGCTTTGATACACCCGATTTTTGATACGGCTGACCGGCCGGCAGCAGCACGAGTTCGGTGAGCTGCAAGAGGTCGGCGAAGCGCCGCGCGAGCGCGAGGTGTCCGTTGTGGATCGGATCGAACGTGCCGCCGAGCAGGCCGACGCGGCGCGGCAGCATCGCGCGGGCATCGGATGCGCGGCTAGACGTGGCGGGGGCGGTCGAGATCAGATGTCGGTCCTCGTTGAGCGATCGCGTTTTAAACGAGCCAGTCGCGCGGCTTCAGGAAATCGCCGTAAAGACGCGCCTCGGGTGACCCGGGCTCCGGCTGCCAATCGTAACGCCAGTTCGCCACGGGCGGCATCGACATCAAAATCGACTCGGTGCGCCCACCGCTTTGCAGCCCGAATAGTGTGCCACGGTCGTACACGAGGTTGAATTCGACGTAGCGGCCGCGCCGGTAGCCCTGGAAATCACGTTCGCGCTGGCCGTACGGGGTCGCTCGCCGCTTCTCGAGCAGCGGCAGGTAAGCGTTCACGAACGCATCGCCCACGCTCCGTACCATCGCGAACGAGCGCTCGAAACCGAGCTCGTCGAAATCGTCGAAGAAAATGCCGCCGACGCCACGCGTTTCGTTGCGGTGCTTCAGAAAGAAGTAATCGTCGCACCAGCGCTTGAAGCGCGGGTAGAGCTCGGCGCCGAACGGTGCCAGCGCGTCGCGGCACACCCCGTGAAAATGCACGGCGTCTTCCTCGAAGCCGTAATAGGGTGTCAGATCCATACCGCCGCCGAACCAGAACACCGGGGCCTCGCCTTCCTTGGTGGCGGCGAGCATGCGCACGTTCATATGCGCGGTCGGGCAATACGGATTGCGCGGGTGCATGACGAGGGAAACGCCCATCGCCTCGAAACCGCGCCCGGCCAGGTGCGGGCGCAAGGCGGTAGCCGACGGCGGGAGCTGCTCGCCCGCCACGTCGGAGAAGCCCACGCCGCCGCGCTCCAAGAGTGCGCCGTTTTCGAGAATGCGCGTAATGCCGCCCCCGCGCAGGCGCTCGCCAGCGGGCCGTTGCCACGCGTCGACGCCGAACGGCGTGCCGTCCAGCGCGCCGAGCGCGTCGGCAATGCGCGTTTGCAGCCCTTGCAGGTAGCTGCGCACTTGAGAGACGTCGTAGGTCTTGTCGGACATGATAGGACGGACGCGAAAGTAACGGAAACCGGGCCCGATGAGGGCCCGGGGCGGCACACCCTGGCTTGGTGCGGTCAGTGCTTGCGGTTCAGCGCGCGATAGCCGATGTCGCGGCGATACTGCATTCCGTCGAACGAGATTTGGTTGATCGTTTCATACGCGGCCGATTGGGCTCCACGCACCGAGTCGGACAAGCCGACTACACATAGTACGCGCCCGCCCGAGGTCACGAGCTTGCCGTCGACGAGCGAGGTGCCGGCATGGAACGTGACCGCGTTCTCGGTCTCGGCCGGGATGCCGTTGATGCGGTCGCCCTTGCGCGGTGTGTCGGGGTAATTGTGCGCCGCGAGCACGACGCCGAGCGCGGTGCGCCGGTCCCACGTGAGCTCGACGGTATCGAGGGTCCCGGCGATCGCCGCCTCGAGCACCTTCGAGAAATCGCCCTTCAAGCGTGCCATGATCGGCTGCGTTTCGGGGTCGCCCATGCGGCAGTTGAACTCGAGCGTCTTCGGGTTGCCCTCGCTGTCGATCATGAGGCCCGCGTAGAGGAAGCCCGTATAGCGGATGCCTTCCTTTTCCATGCCGCGCACGGTGGGCAAAATGATTTCGCGCATCACGCGAGCGTGCAATTGCGGCGTGACGATCGGCGCGGGCGAATAGGCGCCCATGCCGCCCGTGTTGGGGCCGCGATCCTCGTCGAGCAGCCGCTTGTGGTCTTGGCTCGAGGCGAGCGCCAGCACGTGCTTGCCATCCACCATGACGATGAAGCTCGCTTCCTCGCCGGCGAGAAACTCTTCGACGACGACGCGCGCACCGGCATCGCCGAGCTTGTTGTCGGCGAGCATCATGTCGATGGCGCCATGCGCTTCGTCGAGCGTTTGCGCGACGACGACACCTTTACCCGCGGCCAGGCCGTCGGCTTTGATGACGATCGGCGCACCCTTGCGATCGACGTACGCATGGGCGAGGGCGGCGTCGGAGAACGTTTCGTACTCGGCCGTCGGAATGCCGTGGCGCTTCATGAACGCTTTGGCGAAGTCCTTCGAGCTTTCGAGTTGGGCTGCTTCCTTCGAGGGCCCGAATACCTTCAGGCCGCGCTGGCGGAAGACATTGACGATGCCGGCCGCGAGCGGCGCTTCGGGGCCGACCACGGTCAGCGCGATCTGCTCTTGTTCGACGAAATCGGCCAGTGCGTTCAGATCGGTGATATCGACGTTGCGCAGGCGCTCGTCGCTCGCCGTGCCGCCGTTGCCGGGCGCGACGTAGACGAGTTGCACGCGCGGAGACTGCGCGAGCTTCCAAGCGAGGGCGTGTTCGCGACCGCCGCCACCGACGACGAGTAGTTTCATATGATGGTTCCCCGAAGACATAAAAGAGGGGCGGCCGGCGCATTGAGCCCGGCCGCGATGTCGTTGCCTTGCGCGCCAGGCGCCCCCGGTTCACTTCACGGCGGACGCGGCGCGCGATGCATCCCTTACTCGTCCGCGATCGACGCGTTCGTGTAGACCTCTTGCACGTCGTCGAGATTCTCGAGCGCGTCGAGGAGCTTTTGCATCTTCACGGCTTCGTCGCCGGCGAATTCGACTTCCGTCTGGGGCTTCATCGTCACTTCGGCGAGTTCGGCCTTGAAGCCGGCGGCCTCGAGCGCTTGCTTGACCTTGGAGAAGTCGTTCGGGCCGCACAGCACTTCGATGCTGCCGTCCTCGTTCGTGACGACGTCATTCGCGCCGGCTTCGAGCGCCGCGTCCATGAGCTTGTCCTCGGACGTGCCGGGCGCGAACAGGAATTGGCCGACGTGATCGAACAGGAACGACACCGAGCCGTCCGTGCCCATGTTGCCGCCGAATTTCGAGAACGCATGACGCACCTCGGCGACGGTACGCGTACGGTTGTCGGTCATCGTATCGACGATGACGGCCGCGCCGCCGATGCCGTAGCCTTCGTAGCGGATTTCTTCGTAGTTCGCGCCATCGACCCCGCCCACGCCGCGCTGAATCGCGCGGTTGATGTTGTCCTTGGGCATGTTGGCGTCATAGGCCTTTTCGACCGCGAGCCGCAAGCGCGGATTCGAATCGATCTCGCCCCCGCCCATGCGGGCCGCGACTTGGATTTCCTTGATCAGGCGCGTCCAAACCTTGCCGCGCTTGGCGTCGGCCGCGGCCTTCTTATGTTTGATGTTGGCCCATTTCGAGTGACCAGCCATACCTTTCTCCGTGGCGCGCGCCCATCCGGCACACGCATGATGCGTTTTTGTCGATTGCGAATCGTTCGAACCGTGCGAGTCCTGCCGTGGTTCAGTTCGGGTATCGGGCGGCGTGCGCGCGCGTTGGCGGCCAATGTGGGCCGAGATGCGCGATGCAAACAGAGCGGGCCGTCCCAAAGAGCAGACCGTGATTTTACCATGCCCGGACACGCGCACGAGGCCGGGCCGGCCTCGCGCATTCGGCGCGAGGCGGCGGCGCGGCCCGTTCAGGCGGAAACCGGCGCGGCGTGCCGGGCGCCTTCGCCCGGTTTGCCGAGCAACGCGGCGAACGCATCGGGTTCGAGCGGCACGCCGAGCAAGTAGCCTTGTAGCTGGTCGCAGCGCAGCGCCTCGAGCTTCTCGCGTTGCGACACCGTTTCCACGCCTTCCGCGACGACGTTCATCCCCAGCGAATGAGCCAGATCGATGATCGCCGAGACGATCGCCGCCCCTTCGTTGTCGTGCGTGTCCAAGCCGTCCACGAAAAAGCGGTCGATCTTCAGTTGCCGCACGCGAAAGCGCTGCAAATAGGCGAGGCTCGAATAGCCGGTGCCGAAGTCGTCGATGGCCACTTCGAACCCGCTTTTTTGGAATGCATGCACCATCTCGGCCATGCGGCGTACGTCGTGCATTGCGGCCGTTTCGGTGATCTCGAACATGATCCGCTCGGGACCCATGCGCTCCGCGCGCACGATGTCCTGGATCGTCGCGAGCAGATCGGGTTGGGCGAGTTGGCGCGGCGAGAGGTTGATCGCCACCTTCGTCGTCGTGAGTCCCGCCGCCTCCCAGCGGCGAATCTGGCGGCACGCTTCGCCCACGACCCAATAGCCGATCGGGACGATTTGCCCGTTGCGCTCGGCGATCGAAATGAACTCGACGGGGGACAGTTGCCCAAGCGTCGGATGATTGAGCCGCAGCAGCGCCTCGGCGCCGGACAATGCGCCGTCGCGGCCGTAAAACTTCGGCTGAAAGCGCAGCGAAAAGTAACCCTTGTCCAGTGCCTCGTGCAGCGCTTGCTGGATCAACAGCGTTCGATTGGCCGCCTCGTTCATGTCCGATTCGAAGAAGCGGGACGTGCCCCGGCCGGCGCGCTTGGCGGCATACATCGCCGCGTCGGCATTTTTCAGCAACGCCTCGACGGTGTCGCCGTCGCGCGGGAACAGCGCGATACCGATGCTCGGCGCGACCTGCAACGGCCGCTCGTCCACCCAAATCGTCTCGCGCATCCGCTCGAGCACGGATTCGGCCACGCGCTGCGCGTCTTCGGGTAATCCGATATGCCGCATCAATATGACGAATTCGTCGCCGCCCAGGCGCGCCACGGTGTCGCCGGCCTCCACGCAGTCGACGAGGCGCCGCGCGAACGTACTGAGTACTTGGTCGCCGACGGTATGGCCGAGCGAATCGTTGATCGTCTTGAACCCGTCGAGATCCATGAATAGGATCGCGAACAGGTTCTTGCCGTGCTTGCCGAGTTCGATCGCGCGCTCGATATGCTCGGTGAGCGTGCGCCGGTTCGGCAAATCGGTGAGCGAGTCGAACGCGGCCATGTACACGATTCGGCTGTTCAGTTGCGAGACCGATTGCACGAGCGAGGCCGTGCGCGCATCGAACCGCGAGAGCATCAGCGTGACGATCAGGATCGCGAACGTGAAAATCGAAATCGTCGTGCCGAGCCAGCGCAGATCCACGCCGCCGGCGGCCCCGCAAATCGCGCCCGGCAGAAAATTGGCCGCCGCATTCGCCGTGTAGTGCATGCCGGTAATGGCGAGCCCCATGACGAGCGACGCGGCCATGCGCTTGGGCACCACGTGACGTTGATCTTCGGTCCGCAGTGTGTGCGCCATGAACAGCGCGGCCCCCGAGGCAACGATCGCAATGACGATAGAGGCGGCGACGAGCGCCGGATCGTAGACGATGCCGGGTTGCATCCGCATCGCGGCGTCGCCGGTGTAATGCATGCCGGCGATACCGAGTCCCATGAGCACCGAGGCGCACGCGAGGCGAGGCATGCCGAGCGTCGTGCGCGTGATGACGCGCAGCGCGAAATACGACACGGCGATGGCGATCAGCAGCGAGCAGGCCGTGATCCCAAAATCGTAGCCGAGCGGAATCGGCAGCGAAAAAGCGAGCACGCCGATGAAATGCATCGACCAGATGCCGACGCCCATCGCCATGGCGCCGCCGGCAAGCCAGGCTTGACGCTGCCTGCTGCCGAGCAATTGAGCGATGCGCCCGGAAAGATCCAGGGCGGTATACGAGGCGAGCGTCGCGACGACGAGCGAAAGCGCGACGAGCCAAAAATTGTAAGTGCCGTGCATGGCGAACTGGCGATGACGGGAGTGGGTCCACGTCGTTTAACGGCACGCCGGGCGTTTTTCTGATGCGAGACAAACCCGTGGGGCTCGCGATTTTAATCGGCCGGTGTGTTGGACGCGGCGCCGACGGCCGCGAGCGAGGCGCGCCGCTACGGTTAGCGGGCGCGCGCTAATAGGTCGATTCGATACTTCCCCGTTATTGTCAGTTCTTCGTGCCGAACAGGCGGTCGCCGGCATCGCCGAGACCCGGCACGATATACGCGTGCTCGTTCAGGTGCGAATCGAGCGAGGCGACGTACAGCTTCACGTCGGGATGCGCGTCTTGGAACACTTGCACGCCCTCGGGCGCCGCCACGAGGGCGACGAACGAAATTTCCTCGCCCGCCACGCCGCGCCGTTTGAGCACATCCACCGCGTGCACGGCCGAATAGCCGGTCGCAACCATCGGATCGCACAGGATGAAGGTGCGGTCTTCGAGGTCGGGCAAGCGCACGAGATATTCGACGGGACGATGCTCCGCGTCCCGATACACGCCGATGTGTCCCACGCGTGCCGACGGAATGAGCTCGAGCAAACCGTCGGACATGCCCACACCCGCGCGCAGCACCGGCACGATCGCGAGCTTCTTGCCCGCGATCACGGGGGCGTCGATCTCGACGAGCGGCGTTTCCACCCGACGCGTCGTGATCGGCAAGTTGCGCGTGATTTCGTAGCCCATGAGCAGCGTGATCTCGCGCAACAGCTCGCGAAACGTCCTCGTGGACGTGTCCTTGTCGCGCATGTGGGTGAGCTTATGCTGGATCAGCGGATGGTTGAGGATGAACAGATTCGGGAAGCGGCTGTCTTGTTTCATGGCGGGGGCGCGAGGCGGCGCGACAAAATTATTCAGACAAGTTTACCTAAAGAAGACGCGCGCTCGCCGAATTTTCGTCGCGGCCCGAGCGTATCGCATCCGGTGAGGCGGCAGCGCGCGCACCGCCGGCCGGCGGGCCGGGCTTCGGCGCGGTTGCGGCGATTCTTCTACAATCGCCCCCATTGCCATCCTCATCCGGAACTAGTATGGACCTTGGAATCGCAGGACGCACCGCTTTGGTTTGCGCCGCCAGCAAGGGGTTGGGCCGAGGCTGCGCCGAGGCGCTGGCGGCCGAAGGCGTGAACCTCGTCATCGTCGCCCGCACGAGCGAAACGCTCGAGGCCACCGCCGCGGACATTCGTGCGAAGACGGGCGTCACGGTGCGCACCGTCGCTTGCGATATCACGACGCCGCAGGGGCGCGACGCCGCGCTCGCGGCTTGTCCGGCCCCGGATATCCTCGTGAACAACGCCGGCGGCCCGCCCCCGGGCGACTTCCGCAAGTTCACGCACGACGATTGGATGCGCGCATTGGAGGCGAACATGCTGACGCCGATCGCCCTCCTGCAAGCGACGATCGACGGCATGATCGAGCGCGGCTTCGGCCGCATCGTCAACATCACGAGTTCGGCGGTGAAGGCGCCGATCGACGTGCTGGGGCTGTCCAACGGTGCGCGCTCGGGGCTGACGGGCTTCGTGGCGGGCGTAGCGCGCAAGGTCGCCCAGCACAACGTGACGATCAACAATCTGCTGCCGGGCTTGTTCGATACCGATCGCATCGCCACCACGTTGAATGCGCAGGCGCAAGCGAAGGGCGTGTCGCTCGATGAGGCGCGGCGCGAGCGCGCGGCCTCGATTCCGGCGCAACGGCTCGGGCAGCCGGAGGAGTTCGGCAAAGCCTGCGCGTTCTTGTGCAGCGTGCATGCGGGCTATATCACGGGCCAAAATTGGCTGCTCGACGGCGGCGCCTTCCCCGGAACATTTTGAAAATTCGCGCGACGAGCGCGCTCACCGATCGCTACGATCGATTTTTTGCTGGTTAGACCAAGAAGGAGCGGTGCCATGACTGCCTGCGTCGCGCTGATCGCGCACGATCATAAGAAAGACGACATCGTCGCCCTCGCAGGCGAATATGCCCCGACGCTACGCCAATGCAGGCTCATCGCGACGGGCACGACGGGCGGGCGCATCGGCGATACGCACGGACTGACCGTCGAGCGCATGCTCTCGGGCCCATACGGCGGCGATCTGCAAATCGGAGCGATGTTGGCCGAGGGAAAAGTCGATCTCGTCATTTTCCTGCGCGATCCGATGACGCCTCAGCCGCACGAACCCGATATCAACGCGCTCGTGCGCGCCTGCGACGTGCACGACGTGCCCTGCGCGACGAACGTCGCCACGGCGCGCATGCTGCTCGATACGCTCGCGGCGCGTACCGCCGCCGCCTGAGCGGGCGCGCGCGTTGTCGTTGTATATCGATATCACGCAATCCTCGACGCGGCGGTCTTAGGCTTTGCCGCATCGACCGAACAACTCGAGCGTTACGCTCGACAAGGAGAACGGCATGGCGAAGGCGATTCGAATCGAACGAACGGGCGGCCCGGAAGTGATGCAGTGGGTCGATGTCGAGGTGGGCGCGCCGGGCGCCGGAGAAGTGCGGATCAAGCAGCACGCGGTCGGGCTCAATTACATCGACGTCTACTTTCGCACCGGCCACTATCCGATGCCGTTGCCGGGCGGGCTCGGCATGGAAGCGGCGGGCGTCGTCACCGAGGTCGGCGCGGGCGTCACGCGGTTCAAGGCCGGCGATCGCATCGCCTACGTGGCGCGTCCCGTCGGCGCGTATGCCGAGGAGCGCGTGCTGCCGGCCGATGCGCTCGTCAAGCTCCCCGACGCGATCGGCTTCGACGATGCGGCCTCCGCCATGTTGCAAGGATTGACCGCGCAGTACTTGTTGCGGCGCACGTTCCGCGTCGAACCGGGGCAGACGATCCTGATTCACGCGGCCGCAGGCGGCGTGGGGTTGTTCGTCTGCCAGTGGGCCAAGGCGCTCGGGGCGACGGTAATCGGCACGGTCGGTTCGGACGAAAAGGCCGAACTCGCGAAGGCGCACGGCTGCGACTACCCGATCGTGTATACGCGCGAGAACTTCACCGAGCGCGTGAAGGAAATCACGAACGGGGCGGGCGTGCCGGTCGTCTACGATTCGATCGGCAAGGACACCTACAAAGGATCGCTCGACTGCCTGGCGCCGCTCGGCTATTTCGTCAGCTTCGGCAGCGCGTCGGGCCCGTTGCCGCCGATCGAGGCGTCCGAGTTCGCGAATCGCGGCTCGCTGTTCTTCACGCGCCCCACGCTGTTCAGCTACATCGCCAAGCGCGAATGGCTCGATGCGATGGCCACGGAGCTGTTCGACGTCATCGCCTCGGGTAAGGTCAAGACCAACGTACGCCAGCGTTACGCGCTCGCCGACGTGGCGCAGGCGCATCGCGCGCTCGAGGGGCGCAAGACGACGGGCTCGACCGTTTTGATCCCGTGATGCGCACAAAGCGGGGCGCATCGACGCGCGGCGAATGACGGCCCCGGCCATCAACATCGTCCTGATCGAGGACGAGCGGCAGATTCGGCGCTTCGTACGGGCGTCGCTCGAGGCCGAGGGAATGCGCGTGCATGAGGCCGAGACGGGCAAGGCGGGGCTGACCGAGGCGGCGACGCGCAAGCCCGATCTCGTCATCGTCGATCTCGGATTACCCGACGCGGACGGTATCGACGTGATCCGAGAGTTGCGCACATGGGCCGACATCCCCGTTATCGTCCTGTCCGCGCGCACGCAAGAAACCCAGAAAGTCGCCGCGCTCGACGCCGGGGCGGACGATTACCTGACCAAGCCGTTCGGCGTGCCGGAGCTGCTGGCGCGCATTCGAGCGCATTTGCGCCGGCGCCAGCGCGGGGCAACCGTCGACACGGCCGTCGTGCGCTTCGGGCAGATCAACGTCGATCTCACCTCGCGCAGCGTCACGCGCGACGGCGAGGCCGTCCACCTGACGCCGATCGAGTACCGGCTGCTGTGTGCGTTGATTCGCCATGCCGGGCGCGTGCTCACGCACCGGCAGTTGCTCGGCGAAGTGTGGGGGCCTTCCCACGTCGAAAGCCAGCACTATTTGAGAATCTACATGGCCCACCTGCGGCGCAAGCTGGAGCGCGACGCGGCGCAGCCCGAACACATCATGACGGAGACGGGAATCGGCTACCGGCTCGTCGGCGTGCTCTGAGCGCCGGCCGGGCTGTCTATAATGGGATTTCACAGCGCACCGCGAGCGTGACGTGTGTCCGTCCAACGGGTACCGTGCGGGCACTTGACGTCACCATGGGAGCGGGGAGGGGGCAATGATCGACGCACTTTCGCTCGGCGCGGGTCTGTCGTGGGCCAGCGGCTTGCGTCTGTATCTGACCGTGTTTCTGGTCGGCTTGTTCGACCGTCTGGGCATCGTCCATTTGCCCGATTCGCTTTCCGTGCTCGCCTCCGGCTGGGTCATCGGCGCGGCGGCCGTCCTGGCCGTGATCGAATTTTTGGCCGACCGCATCCCCGCGTTCGATTCGCTGTGGGACGCCATCCATACGTTCATCCGCATTCCCGCGGGGGCGCTTTTGGCCGCGGGCTCGCTCGGTCATGCCGATCCGGCCCTGCTCACGGTCGCGGCACTCGCGGGCGGGGCGCTCGCCGGTTCCGCGCATCTCACGAAAGCGGGCACGCGCGCACTCATCAATCTTTCGCCCGAGCCGTTCTCCAACTGGGTGGCTTCGTCCACCGAGGACGTGCTCGTGTGCGTCGGCCTCGCGCTCGCGCTGTTCGTGCCGCTCGTGTTTCTGTTGCTGATGGCCGGCTTCGTGGCGTTCGCGATTTGGGCGCTGCCGAGGCTTTGGCGCGGCGTGCAAGGCGGCTTTCGGGGAATGGCGGCGCATATGGTGTCGCGTCTGGGTTCGCTTGGAGGCAAGCGCGATTGACTAAAGGGCCGCCCGCCGTCCGCCCGAGTTCGCCGCTTCGCTGGTCCGAGCTCGTGGCGCAAGCCGCGCGCATGACGATGCGCGATTGGCGCGCCGGCGAGTTGACGATGCTCGTGATCGCGCTCGTGCTCGCGGTCGCCGCGCTCGCCAGCGTCGGATTTCTCGCCGACCGCTTGCAGCAAGGGCTCGAGCGCGACGCACGGCGCATGATCGCGGCCGACTTCGTCGTGCGTTCCGATCATCCCGTGGATGCCGCATTTTTCGACGAAGCGCGCGCGTTGGGCTTGCATACGGCGACGACCGCCATCTTCCCGAGCATGGTCGCGCGTATGAGTACGAGCACGGGTTCGGGCTCGGGCTCCGACGAAGGCGATCAGGCACTCGCGAGCGCGCGTCTGGCGGCCGTCAAGGCGGTATCGGCCGCGTATCCGCTGCGCGGCGCGCTGCGCATCGCGCCGGCGCCCGATGCCCCCGATCGTCCCGCGCAGGGCATTCCGGCGAAGGGCACGGTCTGGGTCGATCGGCAATTGTTGGAGACCTTGCACGCGAACGTGGGCGACGCCGTGCAGCTTGGCGAGCGCCGCTTCACGATCGGGGCGGTGATCACGCGCGAGCTCGATCGCGGCTTCGCGTTCGTGAACTTTTCTCCGCGCGTCATGGTGCGCGCCGACGAGTTGCCCTCGACGGGGCTCATCGGCTACGGCAGCCGCGTCACTTACCGGTTGCTCGTTGCCGGAGACGACGCAGCCGTCGCGCGTTTCGCCGGCTTCGCGCACGCGCGCGTCGACGGCGGCAAGCTGCGCGGCGTTGCATTGGAATCGTTGCAGGACGGCCAGCCGCAAGTGCGCGAAACGCTCGATCGAGCGGGGCATTTCTTGCGGCTCGTCGCGCTGTTGACGGCGCTGCTGGCGGCCGTGGCCATCGCAATGGCCGCGCATCGTTATATGCGGCGTCATTTGGACGGTTGCGCCGTCATGCGGTGTCTCGGCCTGGGCGAGCGCGAACTGCGAGCGCTGGTCGCGCTCGAATTCGGATTCGTCGGGCTGACGGGCGGCGTGTTCGGCGCGGCCCTCGGCTATCTCGGGCATTTCGCGCTGCTCGCGTGGCTCGGCGGCTTGATCGGCGTCGCGCTGCCGCAGCCGGGCGCGCTGCCGGCGCTCGAGGGCATCGGTGCCGGGCTCGTGCTCCTGTTCGGCTTCGCGTTGCCGCCGCTCTTGCCGCTCACACGGGTGCCGCCGCTGCGCGTTTTGCGCCGCGAATGGAACGGCCAGGCAAACGCCGCGTGGTGGGCGTACGCCGTGGGCATCGCGCTGTTCGGCGGCCTGCTGGTGCTGGCCGCGGGCGAGCTCAAGCTGGGCGGCATCGTTGCGGGCGGCTTCGCGCTGGGCCTCGTCACGTTCGCCGTCCTGGCGCGCTCGGCCCTCTGGCTGTGCGCGCGGGTGGCGCGCAGCGAGAGCGGGCAGCGTCTGGCGACGGCGGTGGGCTGGCGCTACGCGCTGGCCTCGCTAGAACGGCGCGGCTGGGCCAGCGCGTTGCAAATCACGGCGCTCGCGATCGGCCTCATGTGTTTGCTGCTGATCGCCATGACGCGCAACGATCTCGTCCAGGGCTGGCGCAACTCCACGCCGCCCGATGCGCCGAACGAGTTTCTGATCGATATTCAGCAGGACGAGCGGCAGGCCGTGATCGATTATCTGAACGCGCACGGCGTGGCAAACGTCGCGCTCGAGCCGATGGTGCGCGGGCGCCTCGTCGCGATCGACGGTAAGCGCGTCGTACCCGAGGCGTTCAAGAACGACGACGCGCGGCGCCTCGTCGATCGCGAGTTCAATTTGTCTTACCGCAGCACGTTGCCCGACGACAACCGCGTATCGGCCGGCGCCTGGTACGGCAATTCGACGCGTCCGGAAATCTCGATCGAAGCGGGGCTGGCGAAGCTGATCGGCGTGAAGGTGGGCGACACGTTGCGTTTCGATGTGACGGGCATCCCGATCGAGGCGCCGATCACGAGCGTGCGCAAGCTCGATTGGGGCACGTTCAAGGTCAATTTTTTCGTGTTGATGCCGCCGGCCGTGCTGGACAAATTGCCCGCGATGTTCATCACGAGTTTTTATCTGCCTGCGACGCGTCGCCCCGTGCTCGACGGCTTGATCGCCGCGCACCCGAACGTGACGGCGATCGACATGGCGCCGATTCTCGCTCAGGTGCAGCGCGTGCTCGATCAGGTGATCGGCGCGGTGCAATTTCTCTTTGCGTTCACACTCGCGGCCGGTTTGCTCGTGCTGTATTCGGCGCTCGCCGGCACGCGTGACGAGCGCGTGCGAGAATCGGCCCTGTTGCGGGCGCTGGGCGCCTCGCACGGGCAAGTGCGCTCGGTGCACGCGGCCGAATTCGCCGTCGTCGGCGCGCTCGCGGGTGTGATGGGCGCCGTTGGCGCGCAGGCGCTCGGCATCGTTTTGGCGACGCGCGTGTTCGATTTCCATCTGGATATCGATCCATGGCTCGTTCCGGCCGGCATGGCCGCGGGCATCGCGTGCGCGGGCGTGGGCGGCTGGTTCAGCTTACGGCGCGTGTTGCGCAGGCCGGCGGCGCAATCGCTGCGCGACGCTTGACGGATAATGCGGCCGCTTGGTTTCGCGGCTTGCACACGATCTGCCGCGCGCTGTTTCTTACTCTTTGCTTTACCGTTTTCGATTGACCTTATGACTTCCGATTCGAACGACGATCAAGCGCGGGCCAACGAGCCGAGCGCGTTCGAGCTCGTCGGCGGGGAGGCGCGCGTGCGCGAGCTCGTCGACCGCTTTTACGACCTGATGGATCTCGAACCCGAGTTCGCGGGCATGCGTGCCTTGCACCCCGAGTCGCTCGACGGTTCGCGCGACAAACTCTTTTGGTTTCTCTGCGGCTGGCTGGGCGGTCCCGATCATTACATCGAGCGCTTCGGTCATCCGCGGCTGCGCGCGCGTCACTTGCCGTTCGCGATTGCCTCGCCGGAGCGCGATCAGTGGGTGCGCTGCATGGCCTGGGCGATGGAGGACATCGGCTTGCCGCAGGCATTGCGCGAACGGCTCGTCACGTCGTTTTTCGATACGGCCGATTGGATGCGCAACCGTCCCGGTTGATCGGCCGATGCGCGGGCGCGATGAGCGCGCATGCATTGCGCGGTGAGCGGATCGAAAAGGAAAACGGCGTGCGGATAGCGCCCAACAAGAGAATCGAGATGACCCAACCGAACGACATACCGGGCGCAAGTTTGGAGACCGCTCGTCATCGCCCTCACGACGAGATGAAGCCGATCTCGGCCGACGCCGATTACGCGACGCTCGATCCCACCGCGCGAGCCGTGCTCGACTTTTGGTTCGGCGAGCCGGGCTCGCCCGCCTTCGGCGTGGCGTCGCCGCGATGGTTCGGACGCGACGACGCATTCGATGCCCAGATCCTCGCCCGCTTCGGCATGACGCTGGAAGCCGCGCGGCGCGGCGAACGCGACGCGTGGATGGCCACACCGCTCGGAACGCTAGCGCTCGTCATCGTGCTCGATCAGTTCTCGCGCAATGTTTGTCGAGGCCGCGCGCAGGCATTCGCCGCGGATGCGCGTGCCCTCGACGCCGCGCGCCGGCTCGTCGCGAGCGGCGCGCATCTGTCCTTGCCCACGGCCGAGCATCGCGCATTTGCCTACTTGCCGTTCGAGCATGCCGAATGGCTCGATGCTCAGCGCGAATCGGTTCGTCTGTTCGAGGCGCTGGCGCACGAGACGGCGCAACAGGGCAAGGGGAGCTATCTCGACTACGCGCGACGGCACGCCGCCGTGATCGAACGCTTCGGACGGTTCCCGCATCGCAACGAGGCGCTTGGGCGCGCAACCACCGACGATGAACGCGCTTTCTTGCGGGAGCCCGGTTCATCGTTCTGATCGGAGGACCTACCGAGGCTCGCGAGCCTGCCACTGGGCGGGCACGCGTTTGCGCAAAAACACGCGCAACAGCTCGTCGTTGTCGCCGGGGCGCGCGCCCGACCAGACCGGCGTCCAGGCGCCTCCCGGCTCGAACGACGCGTCGCGGCCCTGCACGATGAGCCATCGGCAACGTGTGGCGTTGGCGTTCTCGTCGGTATCGGCAAGCGGCCGATGCAAGATGCCGGAGAAGTAGTAAAGCATCGGCGCTTCGGATTCGCCCAGGTGCGCGCTCGCCATGCAATCGCCGGCGTTCCAGTCGGCATCGAGGTGCAGCGCCAAATCCTCGAACACCGACCGATAGCTCTTGGCCGCGTCGATCCAAGGCAACAAGAGCGTAAAGACGAGGCCCCATACCAGCATCACGCCGCCGGCCCAGCTCAGCGCGCCGCGCCATGCGCCGGCTTCGCGCAAACGCGGCATCAGCGCGAGCCAGCCGAGGGTCAACGCAAAGGCCACGATGACGGCGGCGGGCTGGATCGGCAGCGTCCAATCGAGCGGGAGCCAGCGGCCGAGCCAAGTCAAATTGGCGTGGGTGCTCGCCGGATCGGTCATCTCCGACCAGATCAACCAAGTCAGCGCCGCGGCCGAGCCGAACAGCACGCGGCTCGCGTAGTCCCAGCCGATGTGCACGTAGCGCGGCCATCGCGAGAGTTCCTGCCCGGCGATCAGCGCAAGCGGCGCGACGAACGGCAGCAGGTACAGTTCGCGGGCCGTGGCGGACATCTGTAAAACGGCAATGCCGACCGCGGCGAAAACGACCGGGATGGCGATCGAGGGCGCCCGCCAGCGTCGCCATGCGCCGCTGCCGAGAGCGGCCAATGCCAACGGTCCCGCGGGGAACGCGGCGGTGAGCAACGCGCGGACGATGAACAGAGGCTTATCGTTTCCGGAGCCCAGCGCCGGCACGGAGAAGCCGAAGAAGCGTCCGACGTTGTTGTCCCAGAACCAAATCTTGAACAGTTCCGGCGACCGGCCGTAGAACGCGATCGGCCAAAAAAGCGCGAACGGCGCGAACACGAGCGCGGCGATGCCGATGGCGCGCGCGAACGCGCGGCCGCGGCAGGCAGGGTACAACACGGGCAACGTGCAGAGCGTCGCGCCGAAGACGAGCGGCAGGAACAGTCCCTTCGTCATGAAGGCGATGCCGACGCCCGCACCGAATGCAAGCGCCCCCCGATCGGCGGCCACGCGCGACAGATTCCCGGCGACGCCGCGGCGCGGCGCATTCAGTGCGACGACGAGTTCGTAGAGCCCCGCGAGTCCGAGCGCCGTGCCGGCCATCAACGCGACGTCGGTCATCATGTCGTGCGTGTGCTTGATGACGAGCAGCGTCGTGCCGAACAGCGCGAGCGTGCCGAGCACGCGCGGATCGAATACGTGGCGCGCGCCATGGATACGACGCGCCAGATGGGCGACGCAACCGAGCGCGAGCGCCGTGAACAGCGCGCTCGCAAGCCGCGCCGCGTCATGCAGCGGCAGCCAGCCGCGTCCGAGCCAAGCCAGGCTCGCCGCGACCCAGTCGTAAAGCGGAGGTTTTTCGACGAAGGGCTGTCCCGCATTCGTCGGCACCACGAAGTCGCCCGTCTCCAGCATGTGCTGGATGATCCCGAACGTGTACGTTTCGTCCTGCTTCCACGGATCGTGGCCCAGAGTGCCGATAAGCAGATACGCGAGCAGCACGGCGATGAGCGCGAGCAATGCCTGCAAGCCAAGACGGCTCGGCGCGTAGCCGCCGGCGTTCGCCGGTGCGATCGGCTGGACTTTGCTATGGAGCGTCGCCGGCGCGATGGCGTCGACCGCGCGGCCGGCCGAGGCGGCGCCGGGGAGGGACGAGGCGGCGGAGCGCGCCGCCGTTGGCAACGTAAGCGCGTCGCGCGCGGACGCGAGCCTGCGCGCGGGATCGGATATTTCCGGCATGATTGGACGGGTCGGAGTGGCCGCACCCTACGTGGGGTGCGGCCTGGGGGGGCTACTCTCGAGGCTGGCCGGCAGCCGTGGACTCGAGTCGAACCACGATCGGCTCGAGGGACGCGGCTTTTGCTAGCCAGTGCGCATCATCGTAGAGGGGGCGCCTGCCGGTGTCTGGCGAGAAAAGTTTTGATTTGTGAAGTTTTGTCGCGAGGAACGCGGCCGCGAGCGAGTGTGGGCCGAGTCAAAGCGAGTGCGGCGGCCCGAAGCCGAGGGCGTGCCGAGGCGGTCAGCGGCCGCCGCTCACGTCCAGCAGCGCGCCGGTGACGTAAGAGGCCGCATCGCTCAGTAGCCAGACGATCGCTTGCGCGACTTCGCCGGCGCTGCCGGCGCGTTCGAGTGGCGTTTGCGCGCCGAGTCTGGCGGCGCGTTGCGGCTGACCGCCGCTCGCATGGATATCGGTGTCGATCAGGCCGGGACGCACGGCATTGACGCGCACACCGCGCGGGCCCAGTTCCTTGGCCAAACCGATCGTCATCGTATCGACCGCGCCTTTCGAGCCGGCGTAGTCCACGTATTCGTTCGGCGAGCCGAGCCGCGAGGCCGCCGACGAGACGTTGACGATGACGCCGCCACGGCCGCCGCGATCGGTGGACATGCGCCGCGCGGCCTCGCGCGCGCAGAGATAGGCGCCGAGTACGTTGACGTCGAAGATGTGCTTGAGCCGCGCGGTGTCCATCTCCGCCAGCGGCAGCGACGGCGCGACGATGCCCGCGTTGTTCACGAGCGCATCGGCGCTGCCGAAGGCCGTTTCGAGTTCGTCGAACATGGCGACCACCGCCGTTTCGTCGGCGACGTCGCCGGGCAGCAGCACGGCCCGGCCGCCCGCGCGCTCGACCTCGTCGGCCGTTTCCTGAGCGGCGGAGAGATCGCGCACGTAATTCACGCCGACGGCCGCGCCTTGTTCGCCCAGCAGCCGGGCGGTGGCGCGGCCGATGCCGCGACTGGCTCCGGTGATGAGAACGACGCGGCGGTTGGCTGTCATCGGGAGGCCTTCGTCAAAGGGAGATGAAGACGGAGCAAGGCGGGAGGGCTGCGATTGCGTTTAGACGGCTTCGCGCTGCGTGGCCCACTTGTCGCGGCCGGGCGGCTGATAGCGGCGCAGCTTGTCGATGAGCGCGTTCGCATCGGTGTCGATCTGCAGGACGTTCAAATAGCTTTGCTGCATGAACCCTTCGCGCACCGTGTGCTGCAGCATGCCGACGAGCGGCGCGTAGTAGCCGCCGATGTCGTACAGGCCGATCGCCTTGTTGTGGTAGCCGAGTTGCGCCCACGTATAGACCTCGAACAACTCCTCGAGGGTCCCCGCGCCGCCGGGCAGCGCCACGAACGCATCGGCCAAGTCGGCCATCTTGCGTTTGCGCTGATGCATGTCTGGCACCACGTGCAATTCGGACAAGCCGGTATGGCCCACTTCCTTGTCCACGAGCAGCTCCGGGATGACGCCGATCGCGCGGCCGCCCGCCGCGAGCACTTCGTCGGCGATGACGCCCATCAGCCCGACGCGTCCGCCGCCATAGACGAGCGAACACTGCGCCTGCACGAGCGCGCGCGCGAAAGCCTGCGCCGCTTGCGCATAGATGGGCTTGGCACCGATCGACGAACCGCAATAGACGCAGATGGATTTCATGGCTGGGAATCCTTGGCCCGCCCGAGCGCATCGCGCGGCGGCAGATAGTCTTGGAATTGTCGCTTGGGCAGCTTACCCGAGACGAGGTCGTCGAACAGTTGGCGCGAGCGCCCGCGCAGGTACGGCGCCATCATCGAGATCACGTGCACGCTGACTTGATGCAGTTCGTCGCGAATCGCTTCTTGGTCGTTGTACTTGCGCGGATGCATCACGAATTGGTAGGAGAGCCAATACGTGGCGATGACGCCCATGTTCGTCGCGATGACCTGGATCTCCTCCGGCGTGGCGACCATTTCCTCATCGGCCACGAGCAGCTCGCACATCTCCTTCGCGAAGCGGACCTTGTGGCTAATGATCTGCTTGAAGTGCGTCTCGAGCGTGCGATTGCGTGCGAGCAAATCGTTCAGATCGCGATACAGGAACCGGTACGTCCACATGAAGTCGGCCATGTACTGCAGGTACGACCATGTCTCGTCGATCGTCGGGCGGTGGTCCTCCGGAAACCGGAGCCGCTTCTCGATCGCCTGCTCGAACTGCGCGAAGATGCTGTTGATGATGTCGTCTTTGTTGCGGAAATGGTAGTAGAGATTGCCTGGGCTGATCTCCATTTCCTCCGCGATGGTCGTCGTGGTGACGTTCGGCTCGCCGATCTCGTTGAATAGCTTCAACGATAACTCGAGGATCCGTTCGCGGGTGCGGCGGGGAGTTTTGGCTTCCATGTCGTCCGGCCCTGTGCTGCCGGGCACGCGCGGCGCTCGCGCGACGCTGCGTTGATGCGCCCGGCTTGGTTGGTATGTGGCACTGCGTCGGGCGATTATAAACCGGTCGTTCTGTTCCCCGGACTTTGAGATAGGTTTTTGATGAAAGCCCGGTGTCAACGGCCGAACCAGTGCGCGAATAGGGGGCCCACGATGAGGCCCCACGTCAGCACGCAGGTGGCGAGCGCCACCATGACGGCCGCGCTGCCGAGGTCCTTCGCGCGGCGCGATAGTTCGTGCCGCTCCAGTGAGATGCGGTCGATCGCGGCTTCGACGCTGGAGTTCAATAGCTCGACGATGAGCACGAGCAGCACCGAGCCGACGAGCAGCACATGCGAGACGGCATCGACGGGCACGAGCGCCCCGCACGGCACGAGGATCGCGGCGAGCGTGAGCTCTTGGCGAAACGCGCTCTCTTCCTCGATCGCGACGCGAAAGCCGGCAATCGAGTTTTTCAGCGCATGCCAAGCGCGCGTAAAGCCGCGATTGCCTTTGTACGGGTTGAACGGCAACGGGGCGAGCGGATCGTCGGGCGAGAGCGGCTCGTGCTGCGCGCTGTCGTGCGAATCCGTGATGCCGGCCGGTTCGGCGTCGCGCTCGTGCATGGGCGGGTCGTCGCGCTTCATGCGGCCGCGCTTTCCTCGTGCGCGCCGGCACGTGCGAGCGGCTTGAGGTGGGCGGCGAACTGCATCGATGCGGCCTGCCACGAGAAGCGCTCGGCCCATGCGCGGGCTTCGGCGCGATCGATCTTCAGCGCATCGAGGCACGCTTCGCGCAAATCGTCGTTCATCGCGCCGGCGTTGCCGCCGGCGAGCACGTCGATCGGGCCGGTGACGGGGTAGGCCGCCACGGGCGTGCCGCAGGCGAGCGCCTCGAGCAGCACGAGCCCGAAGGTGTCGGTGCGGCTCGGAAACACGAAGACGTCGGCGGCCGCGTAGACCTTCGCCAATTCCGCTTGGCTCAGCACGCCCAGGTAATTCGCTTCCGGGTAGCGCGATTTGAGCTCGGCGAGCGCGGGGCCTTCGCCGGCCACCCATTTGGAGCCGGGCAGATCGAGCTTGAGGAACGCCTCCACGTTCTTTTCGATGGCCACTCGGCCCACGTACAAAAAGATCGGCCGTGCCGTGTTGAGCACTTTCGAATCCATCGGATGAAAGATGTCGAGATCGACGCCGCGCGTCCAAAGCACGACGTTCTCGAAGCCGTGCTGCTCGAGATCGCTTTTCACGACGGGCGTCGGCGCCATCACCGCGAGCGAGGGGCCGTGAAACCAACGCAAGAAACGATAAGTGGCCGTGGTCGGAATCCCGAACCGCGCTTGAACGTACTCGGGAAAGCGCGTGTGGTAGGCCGTCGTGAACGGCAGACCGTGGCGCAGCGCGTAAGCTCGTGCGGCGAGCCCGAGCGGGCCTTCGGTGGCGATGTGCAGCGCATCGGGGGCGAACTCGGCGATCCGGCTGTGCACGCGCCGGCGCGGAAACAGCGAAAGGCGGATTTCGGGATACGTCGGACAAGGGATCGTGCGAAATTCGAGCGGCGTCATGAGTTCGACGCGGTGCCCGAGCGCCGTCAACTCGCGCGAGGTGTTCTTCAAGGTGCGCACGACGCCGTTGACCTGAGGTTCCCAGGCGTCGGTGACGATCATGATTTTCATGCGGTTCGATCCGGTTCGCGAAGCGGCTAGGCCGTCGCCTTGGTTTTGCGCGGTTGCGCGGCGGGCGAACGCATGACGGTCCAGTAGACCACCTTGAGTTCGCCGTCGAGCGTTTCTACGAGCGCCGATAGACTCTCGACCCAATCGCCGTCGTTGCAGTAGAGCAAGCCGTCCACGTCGCGAATCTCGGCTTTGTGGATGTGGCCGCATACCACGCCGTCGCAACCGCGCCGCCGCGCTTCCTCGACCATGACGTGCTCGAACGAAGAGATGAAGTTGACCGCGTTCTTGACCTGATGCTTCAGGTACTGCGAGAGCGACCAGTAGTGCAGGCCGAAACGGCTGCGCAGCCGGTTGAACCAACGATTCAGGACGAGAATGCCCGTGTAGGCGGTGTCGCCGAGATAGGCGAGCCACTTCGCGTGCTGGATCACGCCGTCGAACAAATCGCCGTGGACGATCCAAAGACGCTTGCCCGTGAGCGTCGTGTGGAACGCTTCGCCGCGCACGTGGATGTCGCCGAAGGCGAGGTCGCAAAACTGCCGTGCGCCTTCGTCGTGATTGCCGGGGATGTAGATGACCTGGGTGCCTTTGCGCGCCTTGCGCAGCACCTTTTGGACGACGTCGTTATGGGCCTGCGGCCAATACCAGCCCTTTTTCAACTGCCAGCCGTCGATGATGTCCCCGACGAGGTACAGGTATTCCGACTCGTTGTGCCGAAGAAAATCGAGCAGGTAGGGAGCCTGGCAACCGCTCGATCCGAGATGGATGTCGGAGAGCCAAATCGTGCGGTACCGTAGCGGATCGCCCTCGCCGTCGTCGTGCTGATGGCCCGAGGCGTCGCCGGTGTCGGGGCCAGCCGGAAGCGCAAAGCTGCCTTCGGGCAGGGCCGGTTCGAAGGGGACGGTTTCGACGCTTGCGCCGAGTTGCCTAAGGAGGGAAGTCGCGGACGTCGTGCGGTCCATGGCTTCTCGCGTCGAGTTGATCATGCCGCACATTGCGCCATGCGCCCGTGACTGCCACATGACAGTCACGAGAACTTCTTATTACGATGTTTCGAACGCGAGAGCCGGCTTGCGTCAGGCTTGTTGCACCGCGACGATGCGCGTGCCGGCCAAACGGTCGTGCAGAAATTGCCGAGCCGGATCGAGGCGGGCGGCGGCGGCCCACAGCGCGAACCAGGCGGCGGTGGCGCCGAGGGTGGCGGGCACGGACAGATGCAAGAGCGGATGCAACGCGAGCGGCGGCAGAAACCAGAGCCACGCGGCAAGATAGCGCGCGGCCGCACGCGCGACGCCGGGCGGGCGGCCGGTGCCCGCGGCCACGAGCCGCAGCCGCCAGGTCTTCATCGGCAGCGTTTGTCCGCCGCGCGTCCAGCACCAGACGAAATAGGCGCCGACGACGAGCGCGACCCACAGCGTGAGCAGATTGTGGTGCGTGAGCCCGTTGCGCTGTTGCGTCAGCGTGCCGAACAGATACCCGGCGATGAACACCACGCCGAACAGCAACACGCTTTCATAAACGAGGGCGGCAAGGCGGCGGCGAATGGAGGGCACGGCCGGGCTTGCGGCGACGGGCGGCGTGTCCGGGGCGGGCGAGGCCATCGCGCTCAAGCGCCGCGGAAAATGGAGGGTGCGTCCGACGGCGACACCGGCGTCGCCGGCACGGGCACCGTGGAGTTCGTGGGCCCGGAAGCGGGCGCACCGCCCGAGGCCGGCAGACCGGAAGCGGCGCCCGCCGCGCTGGCTGCGCCACTGGCGGCAAGCGGTGGGTTGACGAGACGATTCAGCCCGCGAATTTCGCTGCGCTCGCCCGAAGGCGGGGCGCTGACGATCGTGGGCCGGCGCTTGCGTCCGATCGCGGCGAGCTTCGCCTTCTGCTCGGGCGAGAGCTCCTGGTAGGCCTGCCACGCTTTTTTCCGCGCCTGCGGCGGCAATGCCTTCGACACTTGATAGTTTTCGCGTGCGACGCGGCGCTGATCCGGGGTCATTCGCACCCATTCGCTCATGCGCTCATGGAGCCGTTTTTGGGCTTCGGGCGACATCTTCGCGAAACGCGACGCGATCTTGATCCATTTGCGCTTTCGCTCGTCGCTGAACGTGTTCCATTCGGCGGCGAACGGCGCGAGCGCCTCGTGCTGTGCGTCGCTCAGGTGCGACCACGACAGGGGATTGGCGTCTTGGGCGAGCGGGGGGAATTCGACGGCCAGCGGCGCGGCCGACGGCGAGGGGATGCCTTGCACGCCCGTCACGGGTTGCATCGTCGTTTGTCCGAAGAATCGAGGGTAGGTGGCCGCGAACGCGACCGCCGCCGCGATCGCGCATCCGAACACAACCGCCAAGCCGCGCTTGTAGCTCACCCGGTTATTCTCCACCTGCCTTAGCGCGCTCGCGACAGGTACGCATTGAACCCGTGGTCGAGATAAGCATTGAGGGGCAAATCGTCGCTCAGCATCGCGGCGTCGATATCGGCGAGCTCCGCGGAGCGTTGCAGGTTTTCCCAATAGGCGATGACGGCGATTCCGCCGACGAGCGCCACCACGGGCCAAACGCGCAGAATGCGGGCGAGCGGCGACAGGCGCCGTTTGCCCGAGGGCGCGGCGTTGAACGGCGCGCCGGCATCGGCGCCGGCGTGCGCGAGCACCGGCACGAAGGCCGGGGCGGCAACGGGTTCAGGCTTTTTGCGTGCGAGCGCGAGACGACGCGCGCCGGCCAGGCGATCGAGCGTCGCGGCGGGCAAATCGGCTGTGCGTTCGTCGAGCGCGCGGCAGATCTTCCCCGCGAATTCGAGTTCTCTGGTTTCTGGAGCGGAGCTCATAGCGTAATTCCTTTGGCCTTGAGCGCGACCGCCAATGTGTGCGTCGCTCGCGAGCAGTGCGTTTTCACGCTTCCCTCGGAGCAGCCCATCGCGGCGGCGGTCTCGGCGACATCCATATCTTCCCAGTAACGCATGAGAAACGCCTCCCGTTGACGCGCCGGCAATTTTTGAATCTCCGCGTCGATGAGGGCGAGCACTTGGTCGCGCTCGAGCTTCTGCTCGCTGCTCAGGCCGGCGCTCACGCTGTCGTCGGCCTCGATCGTCTCGAGCGGGTCGAATTCGTCGTCCTCGCCGCTGCCGAGCGACGAAAACAGGCTGACCCATGTGTTGCGCACTTTCTGGCGGCGAAAGTGGTCGTGCATCACATTTTGCAAGATACGCTGAAATAGCAGAGGCAGCTCTGCGGGCGGACGGTCGCCGTATTTTTCGGCGAGCTTGATCATCGCGTCCTGGACGATGTCGAGGGCGGCATCGTCGTCGCGCACGGCGTAGACGGTGTGCTTAAACGCGCGCCTTTCGACGCCCGCCAGAAAATCGGCGAGTTCCTTGTCTGATGCCATCCGAGGGGGCGGCGCGAAATTTTCGCGTATGCCGTAATCGATAGAAAAATGTCGTAAAACTCGCGGATGCTAGCAAATTTTCGAGACAGTTGGGGGTTAGCCGTGTGTCTATGAGTAAAAGATGCGTTATTTTGGCGCGGACATGGGGCGATTCCAGTGCCCCGGCCGTTGCTCGTCCGGGAATTCTTGCTTGATTTTGCTTGACCTTAGCGAGCGCAACCGATAAGGTTTCCGGTTCGCAACATAAGTGATTTGTCTCTTTTTGGACGGGCCCATGAAGCTCGTCTGTCAAAGTGGACGCGCCGCTTGAACCCGAGCCACAAGCCCGGTAGAGAGCACCCGATCAATTTTTTGCCGAAAATTCGAAAGGTTAACGATGAACATGCCCAGCGCGGAATTCTCCACGTCGGATACCACTCCTTCCCACGAGGCCGGCTCGATCGGTGCCACCGTGCTCATGCGCGCATTGGCCGACGAGGGCGTCGAGGTGCTCTGGGGCTATCCCGGCGGCGCGGTACTGTATATCTACGACGAACTCTACAAGCAGGACAAAGTCCAGCACGTGCTCGTGCGCCATGAGCAGGCAGCCGTTCATGCGGCCGATGCCTACTCGCGTTCGACGGGCAAGGTCGGCGTCTGTCTCGTGACGTCCGGCCCGGGTGTGACCAATGCCGTAACCGGCATTGCGACGGCCTATATGGACTCGATCCCGATGGTGATCATCAGCGGACAGGTGCCGACGGCCGCGATCGGCCAGGACGCCTTCCAAGAATGCGACACCGTCGGCATCACGCGTCCGTGCGTGAAGCACAACTTCCTCGTGAAGGATGTGCGCGAGCTGGCCGCGACGGTCAAGAAAGCCTTCTTCATCGCGCGCACGGGGCGTCCCGGCCCGGTGCTGATCGATATTCCGAAAGACATTTCGAAAACGCCGTGCCAATACGAGCCCGTGAAGACGGTGTCGCTGCGCTCGTACAACCCGGTCACGAAAGGCCATTCGGGCCAGATCCGCAAAGCGGTTTCGTTGCTGCTCTCGGCCAAGCGCCCCTACATCTATACGGGCGGCGGGATCATCCTGGCCGATGCCTCGCGCGAACTGAACCAGTTCGCCGATTTGCTCGGCTATCCGGTGACGAACACGCTGATGGGACTCGGAGGCTATCGCGCGAGCGATAAGAAATTCCTCGGTATGCTCGGCATGCACGGCACGTACGAAGCCAACATGGCGATGCAAAACTGCGACGTGCTGATCGCGATCGGCGCGCGGTTCGACGACCGCGTGATCGGCGATCCGCAGCATTTCTCGTCGCGTCCGCGCAAGATCATTCACATCGACATCGATCCGTCCTCGATCAGCAAGCGCGTGAAGGTCGACATCCCGATCGTCGGCGACGTCAAGGAAGTGCTCAAGGAAATGATCGAGCAGCTTCAGCACGCCGAACACGGTCCCGATACCGCCGCATTGGCCGATTGGTGGAAGGACATCGAAAGCTGGCGCGGCAAGGATTGCCTCAAGTACGACCGCAAGAGCGAGATCATCAAGCCGCAGTACGTCGTGGAAAAGCTGTGGGAGTTGACCGACGGCAACGCCTTCGTCTGCTCCGACGTGGGCCAGCACCAGATGTGGGCCGCGCAGTTCTACCGCTTCGATAAGCCGCGCCGCTGGATCAACTCGGGCGGGCTCGGCACGATGGGTTTCGGCTTGCCGGCGGCGATGGGCGTCAAGATGGCGCATCCGGATTCGGAAGTCGTCTGTATCACGGGCGAAGGCTCCATCCAGATGTGTATCCAGGAACTGTCCACCTGCAAGCAATACGACACGCCCGTCAAAATCATCTCGCTGAACAACCGCTACCTGGGCATGGTGCGCCAGTGGCAGCAGATCGAATACAGCAAGCGCTACTCCCATTCGTATATGGACGCGCTGCCCGACTTCGTGAAGCTGGCCGAAGCGTACGGCCACGTCGGCATCCGAGTTGAAAAGACGTCCGATGTCGAGCCGGCGCTGAAGGAAGCGCTGCGCTTGAAGGATCGCACCGTATTTCTCGATTTCCAGACCGATCCGACCGAAAACGTCTGGCCGATGGTTCAAGCCGGCAAGGGCATCACCGAGATGCTGCTCGGCTCGGAAGACCTCTAAAGACGAAGAGCGGGCCTTTCGCGACCGCTCGCGCGTGCCGCCGTCCCCACGAAGGGCGCATCGGAGCACGGCGAGCCGGCCTGAAGGCCGCTGACAATCGACATCTGGATAAACGGGAAAGCAACATGAGACATATCATCTCCGTCTTGCTGGAGAACGAACCGGGCGCGCTCTCGCGCGTGGTGGGGCTGTTTTCCGCACGCGGTTACAACATCGAAACCTTGACGGTGGCGCCGACGGAAGACCGTTCGCTGTCGCGCCTGACCATCGTCTCCATTGGCTCGGACGACGTGATCGAACAGATCACGAAGCACTTGAACCGCCTGATCGAGGTGGTGAAGGTGGTCGACTTGACCGAAGGCGCCCACATCGAGCGCGAGCTGATGCTGATCAAGGTACGGGCGGTCGGCAAGGAACGCGAAGAAATGAAGCGGATGGCGGATATCTTCCGTGGCCGTATCATCGACGTCACCGAAAAGACCTATACGATCGAGCTGACGGGGGCGAGCGACAAGCTCGACGCCTTCATCGAAGCGCTCGACGCCGCCGTGATCCTCGAGACGGTCCGCACGGGCAGCTCGGGCATCGGGCGCGGCGAACGCATCTTGAAGGTATAACGCTAATACGATTCGCGCTCGCCGGCAGGTGGGCGCGCTCAATGAATTTCACGAATACGATTAACGCGAAGGAATCGACATGAAAGTTTTCTACGATAAAGACGCCGACCTGTCCCTCATCAAAGGCAAGGACGTGACGATCATCGGCTACGGCTCACAAGGCCATGCCCACGCACTGAACCTGAAGGACAGCGGCGTGCGTGTGACGGTTGGCCTGCGCAAAGGCGGCGCGTCGTGGAAGAAGGCCGAAGGCGCGGGCCTGACGGTGAAGGAAGTGGCGGAAGCCGTGAAGGGTGCCGACGTCGTCATGATGCTGCTGCCCGACGAGCAAATCGCCGACGTGTACAAGAACGAAGTGCACGCGAACATCAAGGAAGGCGCCGCACTCGCGTTCGCGCACGGTTTCAACGTCCACTACGGCCAAGTCATCCCGCGCGCCGACCTCGACGTGATCATGATCGCGCCGAAGGCACCGGGTCACACCGTGCGCGGCACGTACTCGCAAGGCGGCGGCGTGCCGCACTTGATCGCCGTGGCGCAAGACAAGTCGGGCGCGGCGCGTGACGTCGCTCTCTCGTACGCGGCGGCCAACGGCGGCGGCCGTGCCGGCATCATCGAAACGAACTTCCGCGAAGAGACGGAAACCGACCTGTTCGGCGAACAAGCCGTGCTGTGCGGCGGTACGGTCGAGCTCATCAAGGCCGGTTTCGAGACGCTCGTGGAAGCGGGCTACGCGCCGGAGATGGCTTATTTCGAGTGCCTGCACGAGCTCAAGCTCATCGTGGATCTGATCTACGAAGGCGGCATCGCCAACATGAACTACTCGATCTCGAACAACGCCGAGTACGGCGAGTACGTCACGGGCCCGCGCGTCGTGACGGAAGAGACGAAGAAGGTCATGAAGGACGTCCTGAAGGACATCCAAACGGGCGAGTACGCAAAGAGCTTCATTCTCGAGAACAAGGCCGGTGCGCCGACGCTGCAATCGCGCCGTCGTTTGATGGCCGAGCATCAGATCGAGCAAGTCGGCGGCAAGCTGCGCGCGATGATGCCCTGGATCGCGAAGAACAAGCTCGTCGATCAGTCGAAGAACTAAGCATTTCGCTTGGCTCTCGCGCGCAGCGATGGTGCGCGAGGGCGGTTCGACCCCTCAAAGCCGTCCCGTGCGTCTCCGTACGGGGCGGCTTTTGCTATCCTAGTGGTTTTACAAAAAGTTCGAAACAATCCATGAATTACCCACACCCGATCATCGCGCGCGAAGGCTGGCCGTTCATCGCGATTGCCGCCGTCGTCGCGCTGTTGATCCACGCGGTCGCGGGATTCGGCTTTGCTTGGCCGTTCTGGCTGATCCTGATCTTCGTAGTCCAGTTTTTCCGCGATCCGCCGCGCCCCATTCCGACGCAAGCGAACGCCGTTCTGTGTCCGGCCGACGGCCGTATCGTCGCCGTTGAAACCACGCGCGATCCCTATGCGGATCGCGAAGCGCTGAAGATCAGCGTGTTCATGAACGTGTTCAACGTCCACTCGCAGCGCTCGCCGGTGGATGGCGCGATCACCAAGGTCGAATACTTCCCCGGCGCGTACTTGAATGCGGCGATCGACAAGGCATCGACCGAAAACGAGCGTAACGCCGTCGTGATTCAGACGGCGAACGGTCAGACGGTGACCTCCGTCCAGATCGCGGGCCTGATCGCTCGACGGATCTTGTGCTACGTGCGCACCGGCGAGCCGCTCACGCGCGGTCAGCGTTACGGGTTCATCCGCTTCGGTTCGCGCGTCGATGTGTACCTGCCGCTCGGCAGCCGCGCGAAGGTGTCGATCGGCGAGAAGGTGTTCGCCTCGTCGACGATCCTCGCCGAACTGTAACGCGGCGGCAGGAGAGTCAGATGGCCGCTTTCAAACCGCGTCGTCCGCGCTCCGGTACGACACCGATGCCGCGCCCGTTCCGGCGCAATCCGTTTAGGCGCAATAAAACGCTCGGGTCCGAAATGGCGCCCGCGGAAAGCCGCCGCGCCGCGCGCCAGCAGTTTTTGCGTACCCGCGGTATTTACCTGCTGCCGAACGCGTTCACCACGGCCGCGCTCTTTTGCGGATTTTTCGCGGTCGTGCAGGCCATGAACGTGCGCTTCGAAATCGCGGCCATCGCGATCTTCGTGGCCATGGTGCTGGACGGCATGGATGGGCGCGTGGCGCGCATGACGCACACGCAAAGTGCGTTCGGTGAGCAGTTCGACAGTTTGTCGGACATGGTCTCGTTCGGCGTGGCGCCCGCGCTCGTCATGTACGAGTGGGTGCTGAAGGATCTCGGGCGTTGGGGTTGGCTCGCGGCGTTCATCTATTGTTCGGGCGCCGCGCTGCGGCTGGCGCGCTTCAATACGAACATCGGCGTCGTCGATAAACGCTTCTTCCAAGGATTGCCGAGCCCGGCCGCGGCGGCGCTGATCGCCGGCTTCGTGTGGCTCGCCACCGACAACCGCGTGCCGCTGAAGCTCGTTTGGCTGCCCTGGGTCGCTTTCGTACTGACCGTCTATGCCGGTATGACGATGGTGTCGAATGCGCCGTTTTATAGCGGCAAAGCGTTGGATGTCCGGCATCGCGTGCCGTTCGCCGCGATTTTGCTCGTGGTCGTCGCGTTCGTGCTGGTTTCGTCGGATCCGCCCCTGATGCTGTTCGGTCTGTTCGTGCTGTATGGCTTGTCGGGCTATGTGTTCTGGGCCTATATGGCCGTGCGCGGGCGCGACAATCCGGCCCGGTCGGTGCCGCACGATCACTGAGAAAAATGTCGGCCAAGGTGTCGGCTATGGCCCACGCGCCGCCGGTTTCTGGAAGGCTCAGCCCCCGGGACCGGCGTGTTCGGGCCGGCGCGGCCCGACCGATTGCGCGATTTCGCGAATGCCGCTATAGTCGGCGACATGTCGATTTTGACCTTCCCCCGCCTATCCCTTCTCGCCGGTGCGCCTCTATGCGCGCTAGCGCTAGCGCGCCTACCGCGCTAATCGTTTTCGCCCCCGTCTGCCTCGTTCGTTGTTCGGCGTCGCCAGCGGTGGCGCGAGCGCCCGAATTGTCGTTTTCCGTATCCACCCCCGTATTCCGAAAGCAAACGTCCCCTGGAGACATGAGATGGCAGACAAGCTGATTATTTTCGACACGACGTTGCGCGACGGCGAACAGTCGCCCGGCGCATCGATGACGAAGGAAGAGAAGATCCGCATCGCGAAACAACTCGAGCGGATGAAGGTCGACGTGATCGAGGCCGGTTTCGCTGCCAGCTCGAACGGCGACTTCGACGCGATCAACACGATCGCCTCGCTGATCAAGGACAGCACGGTTTGCTCTCTCGCCCGCGCGAATGACAAGGATATTCAGCGTGCCGCCGACGCGCTGGCGCCCGCCGACCACTTCCGCATCCACACGTTCATCGCGACCTCTCCGCTGCACATGGAGAAGAAGCTGCGGATGACGCCCGAGCAAGTGTACGAGCAGGCTCGCCTGGCGGTGCGCTTCGCGCGCAAATTCACGAACGACGTCGAATTCTCGCCCGAGGACGGCAGCCGTTCGGACATGGATTTCTTGTGCCGCATCCTGGAAGCGGTGATCGACGAAGGCGCGACGACGATCAACATCGCCGATACGGTCGGCTACGGTGTGCCCGAACTCTACGGCAACTTGGTCAAGACGCTGCGCGAGCGCATTCCGAACTCGGATAAGGCGATCTTCTCCGTGCACTGCCACAACGATCTCGGCATGGCGGTGGCGAACTCGCTGGCCGGGGTGAAGATCGGCGGGGCGCGCCAGGTGGAATGCACGATCAACGGTCTCGGCGAACGCGCGGGCAATACGGCGCTCGAGGAAATCGTGATGGCCGTGAAGACGCGCAAGGACTATTTCGGCCTGGACGTCGGTATCGATACGACGCAGATCGTGCCGGCGTCCAAGCTCGTTTCGCAAATCACGGGTTTCGTCGTGCAGCCGAACAAGGCGGTGGTCGGTGCCAACGCGTTCGCGCATGCGTCGGGTATCCACCAAGACGGCGTGCTCAAGGCCCGCGATACGTACGAAATCATGCGTGCGGAAGACGTGGGCTGGAGCGCGAACAAGATCGTGCTCGGCAAGCTCTCGGGCCGCAATGCGTTCAAGCAACGGCTGCAAGAACTCGGCGTGTCGCTCGATAGCGAGAACGAATTGAATCAGGCGTTCGCGCGGTTCAAGGAGCTGGCCGATCGCAAGGCGGAGATTTACGACGAAGACATCATCGCGATCGTCTCCGAGGAGTCGGCCGCCGCGGCCCAGCGCGAGCATTACAAGTTCGTCTCGCTGGCCCAGCATTCGGAAACGGGCGAGCGTCCGCACGCGCGCGTCGTGTTCTCGGTGGACGGCAAGGAGACGGTGGGCGAGGCCCGCGGCAATGGTCCCGTCGATGCCACGCTCAACGCGATCGAAGGCGAAGTGGGCAGCGGTTCCGAGTTGTTGCTGTACTCCGTGAACGCGATCACCACGGGTACCCAGGCGCAGGGCGAAGTGACGGTGCGTTTGTCCAAGAGCGGGCGGATCGTGAACGGCGTCGGCACCGACCCGGATATCGTCGCGGCGTCCGCCAAGGCTTATATTTCGGCGTTGAACAAGCTGTATGCGAATGTCGAGAAGGTCAACCCGCAGGGCGTTTGAGGGGCGGGAGCGTCTCTTAGCGAAAATCCTCGGATGATCGCGAGGCCGGCTCCTCCTTGACCGATTCCCTCGGCGATTGCCGCGAAGCCCCGTGAGCTGCCGGTTCACGGGGCTTCGTTTTATCCGGATGCCCTATTGACCGTCGGGGCAAGGCCGAGGTTGCTTTCCGCGCTCCCCCCTCACCACAGCCGGTCGCGCTCGGGTTCGTGCAGCGGATCGGGCGTCTTTTGCGTTAGCCGAAGAATGCCCTGCGGATCGAAGTAGAAGTGGTAGAGCTGGTACCACACGTTGTCTTCCTGGTATCGATACGTCCACACCTCGCGCTTCATCAACGGAAAGTAAGCCGTCTCCACCGGGCGCCCGAAGTTGACGAGCACGTCCTGCTTGGTCCACGTGCCGATCTGCGCCTTGTAGAACTCGTTCGGTTGCAGCACTTGCCGCACCGATACGATCTTGCCCGCGGCATCGACGTCGGCGGCCGTGGTCGTTTCGCCCATCGGCTGCGTGGGCCACATTAGACGCTTGCCGCCGTTCGGCAAGTCGTAGATCTCACGCGGCGGGCCTAGACGCGCGACCACCGCCGATTGATCCTGGCCGGCCGAAAACCCTTGCCAGGGCTGTGCGCAGCCCGCGAGCGCGAGGGCCAGGGCGCAGCCGAACGCGACGGAAAGACGCTTCACCATAATTCCTCCGATGACTTTCACGACCGCGGTTTTATCACGGCCGCCGGTTTTTTGGACAGCACGCGTACGTAAAGATTTGCGCGCGGCCGCGCACCCGCTTGCGAATCGGTGCCTTCGCGGCCTATGATCCGCGCTTTCGAATGGTGCGAGACGCGGACGATGACGACAAAATGGACCAAGTGGGTAGCGATCGCCGGCGCGATGTTCGCGCTCGCGGCGCCCGGCACGAACAGCGAGGCAGCGAGCGCCCCGATCCGGCTTGCGTTGATCGAAGGCATGTCGGGCCCGTTCGCCGACGCCGGCGCAGCGGTGGAGCGCAACGTGCGTTTCGCGATCGAGCGCGTCAACGCGCGCGGCGGTGTGACGCTGTCCGACGGCGCGCATCCGCTCGAACTCGTCGTGCTGGATAGTCAAGGCAGCGTGGAGCAAGCGCTCGTGCAACTGCGCGCCGCGGCCGACCGGCACATTCCGTTCGTGTTGCAGGGCAACGGCTCGGCTGTCGCGGCGGCGCTCGTTGCGGCCATCGACAAGCAAAATGCGCGTGAGCCCGATAATCGCGAGCTTTTCTTGAACTACTCCGCCGACGATCCCGCGCTCACGGGTGCCGGATGCAGCTTCTGGCATTTCCGCTTCGACGCCCACGCCGGCATGCGGATGAATGCGCTGGCCGACGTGATCGCACGCGACAAATCGGTCAAGCACGTCTACCTGCTCAACCAGGACTACAGCTTCGGCCACGACGTCAGCACGCTCGCCCGGGCCGCGCTCGCGGCGCGGCGGCCCGACATCGCTATCGTCGGCGACGAGTTCCATCCGATCGGCCGCGTCAAGGATTTCACGCCGTACATCGCCAAGCTGCGCGCGAGCGGCGCCGATGCCGTCGTCACGGGCAATTGGGGGAACGATTTGGCGCTGCTCGTGAAAGCGGCGCGCGAGCAGGGCTTCGCCGGGAAGTTCTACACGTTTTACGGAAACAGTCTCGACGCGCCTGCCGCGATCGGCGAGGCAGGCGTGAAGCGCGTGGTGGCGGTGGCCGACTGGCACCCGAACGCCGGCACCGCGGCGCCGGCGGCCGAGCGCTTGCCGCATGCGAACGCGGCGTCCTCGGACGCTTACTACGCGGCGTTTCGCGCCCGCTTTCCGGCGGCGCACGACGACTACGCGCTGGCCCGCATCGACGTCATGATCGAGATGCTCGCCGAGGCGATCGGGCGCGCGCACGATGCCGATCCGCTCGCCGTTGCGAAGGCGCTCGAAGGGGCGAAGTTCGAAAACGGCTTCGTCCGCGCATGGATGCGTGCCGAAGATCACCAGTTGATCCAGCCCCTTTATGTGATCGAGATGGATAAGGCGGGGACGCCGGGCGTGCGGTTCGACAACGAGGGATCGGGCTACGGATTCCGCACGGTGCTGGCGCTGCCGCCGGGGCAGACCGAGAGCCCGAGCGAGTGCCGCATGAAGCGGCCGTAGCGGGGGTGCCCGGCAGGGCTCGCCCCGGCTTTCGGTTGTGCTACAATGCGCGCTTCGTCGTAACCCACGGCACGGCCTTTCTTCCGTGACCGCCTGTTTGTTTTAAAGGAAATCAAATGTCTGTAGCTGATATCAAGAAGTCCGACATCGTCGCGCAATTCGCTCGCGGCACGAACGACACGGGTTCGCCCGAAGTGCAAGTTGCACTGCTCACGTCGCGTATCAATGAGTTGACGACGCACTTCAAGTCGCATTCGAAGGATCACCACAGCCGCCGCGGTCTGCTGCGCATGGTGAGCCGCCGTCGCAAGCTGCTCGACTACCTGAAGGGCAAGGATGCCGACCGTTACCGTTCGCTGATCGAAAAGCTCGGTCTGCGCAAGTAATCGGCGCCGCCGCGTTATGCAAGATGCCTGTGTCAGTGCGCTGATACAGGCATTTGTTTTTTGCAGCGCCTCAACGTGGCGTGAGCCGGATACCTCGACGGTATCCGGTGGGCACAAACGGCACGCACCGTGCGTGTACGTGGCGTAGGACGTAACAAACCCGAGCGCGCATCGATCGCGCGCGGCGGGGTGCTTCATAGCAGTCGGCAAAGGCGGGCAGAGCTTTGTGTCATTCCAGCGCGGCGAGATGGCCGCCATCGCTGAGCGCGGCGCTGGAATGGCATAACACTCCTCTTCCCGCAGGTGCGCCGGCTGCCGGCGCCGCCCGGCGATGCCTCGCGCATCGCGGCGGCGATCCCAAATAGATTAGAAGACAGAAGGAGTGATCTATGTCCATGTTCAATAAAGTCGTTAAAGAATTCAAATGGGGACAACATAACGTTCGCCTCGAAACCGGCGAGGTCGCGCGCCAAGCATCGGGCGCCGTCATCGTCGACGTGGAAGATACCGTCGTGCTCGCCACCGTCGTCGGTGCCAAGTCGGCCAAGCCTGGTCAGGACTTTTTCCCGCTGACCGTCGACTACATCGAAAAGACCTACTCGGCCGGTAAGATCCCGGGCGGGTTCTTCCGCCGCGAGGGCCGTCCCTCGGAGCATGAAACGCTCACGTCGCGCCTGATCGACCGGCCGCTGCGTCCGCTGTTCCCGGAAGGCTTCTACAACGAAGTTCAGGTCGTCATCCATGTGCTGTCGATCAATCCGGACGTGCCGGCCGATATCCCCGCGCTGATCGGCGCGTCGGCCGCGCTGGCCGTCTCGGGCCTGCCGTTCAACGGCCCCGTCGGCGCCGCGCGCGTTGGTTACATCAACAACGAATTCGTGCTGAACCCGACGCGCAGCCAGCAAAAGGAGTCGCGCCTGGACCTCGTCGTCGCCGGTACGGAACGTGCCGTGTTGATGGTCGAATCCGAAGCCCAGCAATTGCCCGAAGACGTGATGCTCGGCGCGGTAGTGTTCGGCCATGAGCAAATGCAAACGGCTATCGACGCGATTCACGAACTCGTGCGCGAAGGCGGTAAGCCCGAATGGGATTGGCAGCCGGCGCCGAAGGACGAAGCGCTGATCGCACGCGTCACCGAAATCGCACATGGCGAGCTCGTTGCCGCTTATCAACTGCGCAACAAGCAACAGCGCTCGACGAAGCTGAAGGAAGTCTACGCCGCGACGAGCGCCAAGCTCGAGGAAGCGGCTACGGCCGCGGGCGAAGCGCCGGCCGACAAGACCGCTGTCGGCAACATCTTGTTCGACATCGAAGCGAAGATCGTTCGCAGCCAAATCCTGAACGGCGAGCCGCGTATCGACGGCCGCGACACGCGCACGGTGCGCCCGATCGAGATTCGCACGGGCGTGTTGCCCCGTACGCACGGCTCGGCGCTGTTCACGCGCGGCGAAACGCAAGCGCTCGTGGTGGCGACGCTCGGCACGAAGGGCGACGAACAAATCATCGACGCGCTCGAAGGCGAATATCGCGAGCGCTTCATGCTCCACTACAACATGCCCCCGTTCGCCACGGGCGAAACGGGTCGCGTGGGTACGCCCAAGCGCCGCGAAATCGGCCACGGCCGTCTGGCCAAGCGCGCGCTGGCCGCGTGCCTGCCGAGCGCCGAAGAGTTCGGCTACTCGATCCGCGTCGTTTCGGAAATCACCGAGTCGAACGGTTCGTCGTCGATGGCATCGGTGTGCGGCGGCTGCCTCGCATTGATGGATGCCGGCGTGCCGATGAAGGCGCACGTCGCCGGCATCGCCATGGGCCTGATCCTCGACGGCAACAAGTTCGCGGTGCTGACCGACATCCTCGGTGACGAGGATCATCTCGGCGACATGGACTTCAAGGTGGCCGGTACGGCCGACGGCGTGACCGCGCTGCAAATGGATATCAAGATCCAAGGGATCACGAAGGAAATCATGCAAGTCGCGCTCGCACAGGCGAAGGAAGGCCGCATGCATATCCTCGGTAAGATGACGGATGCCGTGTCGGGCGCCAACACCGAGTTGTCGGCGTTCGCGCCGCGCATGATCACGATCAAGATCAACCCCGAGAAGATCCGCGACGTGATCGGCAAGGGCGGTTCGGTGATCCGCGCGCTGACCGAAGAAACGGGCACGACGATCGACATCTCCGACGACGGCGTCGTGACGATCGCGAGCACGAGCAGCGAAGGGATGGCCGAGGCCAAGCGCCGCATCGAAAACATCACGGCCGAAGTGGAAGTGGGCCAGATCTACGAAGGCACCGTGCTCAAGCTGCTCGAGTTCGGCGCGATCGTGAACATCTTGCCGGGCAAGGACGGTCTGCTGCACATCTCCGAAATCGCCAACGAGCGCATCAAGGACATCAAGGATTACCTCACCGAAGGTCAGCAAGTGAAGGTCAAGGTTATCCAAACGGACGAGAAGGGCCGCGTGCGCTTGTCGGCCAAAGCGCTGCTGAACGAAGGCGGCGCGGGTTCGGCACCCTCGGAGCCGGCGCCGCAGCAGTAACGCGTCGCCAGTTCGGGGCAATGAACCGCTCCTAGTAACGGCCGGCCGCTTTCCAAGCGCGCCGGCCGTTTTTTCATCAGAATAGTGCCGGTTCTCTGTGCGACTGCCTCGGAGGTGATGTGAAAGCGATCGAAATTACGGAGTTCGGCGGGCCGGAAGTGTTGGTGCTCGCCGAGCGGCCCCAGCCGGTGCCGGCGGCAGGCGAGGTGCTCGTCAAGGTGGCGGCGTCGGGCGTGAATCGCCCCGATGTGTTTCAGCGCAAGGGGGCGTATGCGCCGCCGCCCGGCGCGTCCGATCTGCCGGGTCTCGAGATCGCCGGCGAAATCGTCGGCGGTAACATCGACGAAAAGCACAATCCATTCGGGCTGAAGATCGGCGATCGCGTCTGTGCGCTGCTCGCGGGCGGCGGCTATGCGCAGTATGCGAGCGTGCCGCTCGCTCAATGCTTGCCTGTGCCGAAGGGATTGACCGATATCGAGGCCGCGTCGCTGCCGGAGACGTTCTTCACGGTCTGGAGCAATGTGTGCGACCGGGCGCGGCTCGGCGCGGGCGAAGGCGGCGAGAACGAGACGCTGCTCGTGCAGGGTGGCACGAGTGGGATCGGCGTCACGGCGATTCAGATCGCTCACGCGCTCGGCTTCCGTGTCTTCGCAACGGCCGGAACGGCCGAGAAGTGCAAGGCGTGCGAGGCGCTCGGCGCCGAGCGCGCGATCAACTACAAATCGGAAGACTTCGTCGAAGTCGTCAAGTCGCTGACGAACGATCGCGGCGTGGACGTGATCCTCGATATGGTCGCCGGCGGATACGTGCCGCGCGAGCTTTCCGCGCTGGCGGACGGCGGCCGCCTCGTCATCATCGCTTTGCTCGGCGGCGCGAAGGCCGAGGTCAACCTCGCGGAAGTGCTTCGCCGGCGATTGACGATAACGGGTTCGACGTTGCGTCCGCGCTCGATCGAATTCAAAGCGAAAATCGCCGCGCAACTGAAGAAGCGCGTTTGGCCGCTCATCGACGCCGGGCGCATCAAGCCGGTCGTCTATCGCGTTTTGCCGGCCAACGAGGCGAGCCAGGCGCATGCGTTGATGGAAAGCGGGGAGCACATCGGGAAGATCGTTCTGGATTGGAGCACGGTCTCGGTTTGACGGGCCCGGCGGATCGAGTGCCCGCGGGCGAGGGCGCGCCTGGGCGGGGGCCGCGGCCGCCGGTTTGACCGGGTCCCGCCTAGCACAGTAAAATTGCGTGTTTTGCGTGCGGCTTCGCGTGGCACGAGCGCTGCAGGGATTGTCGCGGCGAATACAACACACGGGCGAGACAGATGTCGGAACAGCGAGTGAAGTGGGTAATCGGCAATTGGAAGATGCACGGACGCCTCGCGGAAAACGCGGCGCTTTTGCAGGCCGTCGCCGATGGCGCAAGCGCGATCGGCAATTCGATCCGGATGGCCGTGTGCGTGCCGACCCCATATCTTGCGCAAGCGCAGGCGCTGCTGTCGGGCAAGCCGCTCGCGTGGGGCGTGCAGGATATTTCCCCCTACACGCACGGCGCCTATACCGGTGAGGTGGCGGCCGAGATGGCGGGCGAATTCGGTGCAACGCTCGCGATCGTCGGTCACTCGGAGCGCCGCGCCTATCACGCGGAAAGCTCCGAATTGGTGGCGGCCAAGGCGCGCCGCGCGCTCGAGGCCGATCTCACGCCGATCGTCTGTATCGGCGAAACGCTGGACGAGCGCGAGGCGGGTACCACCGAGTCGGTTGTCGGCGCGCAGTTGGACGCGGTGCTGAAGCTCCTGTCGGTCGAAGAAGCCGGGCGTATCGTCGTTGCGTACGAACCCGTCTGGGCCATCGGCACCGGGCGTAGCGCCACGGCTGAACAGGCGCAAGAAGTGCACGCGTTCTTGCGTGCGCGCCTCGCGCAAAAGGATGCGTCGCTCACGCGCGTGCCCTTGTTGTACGGCGGCAGCGTGAAGCCCGAGAATGCGCTGGCGCTGTTCGGCCAAGCGGATATCGACGGCGGCCTGATCGGCGGCGCGTCGTTGAAGAGTGAAGATTTCCTCGCGATTTGCGAGCAAGCGAAGGCGGCCGGTCGCGCCGGCTGACGCCCACGCGCAAACGCGAAAGGGCAATCCGGCGCTATCTAACGAGCCGGATGCTCAAACCTCTAATTAGGTGAGTCAGATGCTGTTTTTGAAAACGTTGATCATCGTCGTGCAGCTGCTGTCGGCACTGGGCATCATCGGCCTTGTGCTACTGCAGCATGGCAAGGGTGCCGACATGGGTGCGGCATTCGGTAGCGGTGCCTCCGGCAGCCTGTTCGGCGCCACGGGTTCCGCGAATTTCTTGTCCCGCACGACAGCGATTCTCGCGACCGTCTTCTTCATCACGACGCTCGCGCTGACCTATATCGGCTCGTACAAGTCCCGTCCCTCGGCGGGTCTGCTGGGTTCGGTGACGGCTCCCGCGGCAACGAGCGCACCGGCTTCGGCCGCGATCGCATCGGCCCCGGTGGCCGCCCCCGCGCCCGCAAGCAACGCAGTTCCGAAATAATAAATTTCGCATAAAGTTGCATTTGTGCGTTGAACAATTCTAGGAAGCACGTTAGAATTTAAGTCTTGAAGCGATTCGCGGGTTCCAACAAGTTGTGTCCCGGATTGCAGACAGTGCCGACGTGGTGAAATTGGTAGACACGCTATCTTGAGGGGGTAGTGGCGAAAGCTGTGCGAGTTCGAGTCTCGCCGTCGGCACCAAAGTTATCCAATGCCAGCCGCATGCTTCGCTTCGGCTGGCATTGTCACTTCTAGAGTCATGCTTACGTCTTCCATGCGGTGTAGTGTGAAAGGCTAGTTGTAATCGAAGTGATTTTCTGTAGGGATGGGACCGATCCCTACGGTACTCAGAACCAACCGAAAGAGGATAGTCTTGAACCTCGCAGCCTACTTCCCCGTATTGCTCTTCCTCCTCGTGGGCGCCGGTTTAGGCATTGCACTTGTCAGTATCGGCAAGATCCTCGCGCCCAGCCGCCCCGACAATCAAAAGAATTCGCCGTACGAGTGCGGCTTCGAAGCCTTCGAAGACGCGCGCATGAAGTTCGATGTGCGCTACTACCTCGTCGCCATCCTGTTCATCATTTTCGATCTCGAGACCGCGTTTCTGTTTCCGTGGGGTGTTGCCCTGCGCGATATCGGCTGGACGGGCTTCATGGCGATGATGATTTTCCTCGTCGAACTCCTGCTCGGTTTCGCCTACATCTGGCGTAAGGGCGGGCTCGATTGGGAGTGATGGGTTAATCGCCGGTTTCTTGCGGGCGGTGTATAAAGCCAACCGTCCCGTCTGGAGTGCAAAGCAAATGAGTATCGAAGGGGTCTTGAAGGAAGGGTTTGTCACCACCACGGCTGACAAACTGATCAACTGGACGCGCACGGGTTCGCTCTGGCCGATGACCTTTGGTCTCGCCTGCTGCGCCGTCGAGATGATGCATGCGGGCGCGGCCCGTTACGACCTCGACCGGTTCGGGGTCGTGTTCCGTCCCAGCCCGCGTCAGTCCGACGTGATGATCGTGGCCGGTACGCTGTGCAACAAGATGGCACCCGCGCTGCGCAAGGTCTACGACCAAATGGCCGAACCGCGTTGGGTGATCTCCATGGGTTCGTGCGCCAATGGCGGCGGCTACTACCACTACTCTTATTCGGTTGTGCGCGGCTGCGATCGCATCGTGCCGGTCGACGTCTATGTGCCGGGCTGCCCGCCGACGGCGGAAGCGCTGGTCTACGGCGTGATCCAGCTCCAGGCGAAGATCCGCCGCACCAACACCATCGCCCGTCAATAAGCGCAAGCTTCCCCACTTTATGGCAAGCAAACTCGAGACCCTCAAAGCGAACCTCGAGGCGGCCTTTGGCGGCCGTCTGACGAGTATCACCGAGTCGATCGGCGAGCTGACGATCGTCGTCAAGGCGGACGACTACCTCGATGTCGCCAAGCGTTTGCGCGACGATCGCTCGCTCGGCTTCGAGCAGTTGATCGACCTCGCCGGCGTCGACTATCAATCGTACGGCGACGGCGCTTATGACGGCCCGCGCTTCGCGGCCGTTTCGCATCTTCTGTCCGTGTCGAACAACTGGCGCCTGCGTCTGCGCGTGTTCGCCCCCGACGACGATATGCCGATCGTGCCGTCCGTCGTCGAAATCTGGAATTCGGCCAACTGGTACGAGCGCGAAGCGTTCGACCTGTACGGCATCGTCTTCGAAGGCCACCCGGATCTGCGCCGCATTTTGACCGATTACGGTTTCATCGGGCACCCGTTCCGCAAGGACTTCCCGGTGTCGGGCTATGTCGAAATGCGTTACGACCCGGAAGAAAAGCGCGTCGTCTACCAGCCGGTGACGATCGAGCCGCGCGAAATCACGCCGCGCGTGATTCGCGAGGATCGCTACGGCGGTCTGAAACACTAAGAGGGCGCCATGGCAGAGATCAAAAACTACACGCTCAACTTCGGCCCGCAGCACCCGGCAGCGCACGGCGTGTTGCGCCTCGTGCTCGAACTCGACGGTGAAGTGATCCAGCGCGCCGATCCGCACATCGGCTTGCTGCATCGTGCGACCGAAAAGCTCGCCGAGAGCAAGACCTACATTCAGTCCGTGCCTTACATGGACCGTCTCGATTACGTGTCGATGATGGTCAACGAGCACGGCTATGTGCTCGCGATCGAAAAGCTGCTCGGCATCGACGTGCCGATTCGCGCGAAGTACATCCGCGTGCTGTTCGACGAAATCACGCGCGTCTTGAACCACTTGATGTGGATCGGCGCGCACGCGCTGGACGTCGGTGCGATGGCCGTGTTCCTCTATGCGTTCCGCGAGCGCGAGGATCTGATGGACGTCTACGAGGCGGTGTCCGGTGCGCGTATGCACGCGGCCTACTACCGTCCGGGCGGCGTTTATCGCGATCTGCCCGATGCCATGCCCCAATACAAGGCATCGAAGATCCGTAACGCGAAGGCGCTGGAACGGATGAACGAAGCGCGGCAAGGCTCGCTGCTCGATTTCATCGACGATTTCTTCACGCGTTTTCCCGGTTGCGTCGACGAGTACGAAACGCTGCTCACCGACAACCGCATCTGGAAGCAGCGCTTGGTCGGCATCGGCGTCGTGAGCCCGGAACGCGCGTTCCAGCTCGGTTTGACGGGTCCGATGCTGCGTGGCTCGGGCGTGGAGTGGGACTTGCGCAAGAAGCAGCCGTACGAGGTGTACGATCAGCTCGACTTCGACATCCCCGTCGGCGTCAACGGCGATTGCTACGACCGTTACCTCGTGCGCGTGGAAGAAATGCGCCAGTCGGTTCGCATCGCCAAGCAGTGTATCGAGTGGCTGCGCAAGAATCCGGGGCCGGTGATGACCGATAACCACAAGGTCGCGCCGCCCTCGCGCGTGGGCATGAAGTCGAACATGGAAGAGCTGATTCACCACTTCAAGCTCTTCACGGAAGGGTTTCACGTGCCGGAAGGCGAGGCGTACGCGGCGGTCGAGCATCCGAAGGGCGAATTCGGCATTTATCTGGTGTCCGATGGCGCCAACAAGCCGTATCGCCTCAAGATTCGCGCGCCCGGTTACGCGCACTTGGCCGCGCTCGACGAAATGGCGCGCGGCCACATGATCGCGGACGCCGTGACCATCATCGGTACGCAGGACATCGTGTTCGGCGAAATCGACCGGTAAGCGCCGCACGGCGCGCTGCATGCGAGTCGCCGATACGCGTCTCGCCGCGCGCCGGGTCTGCCGCGACGAGCAAGGCGGCAGGTTTTCGTTCGGTAGGAATTGAAAGAGTTCGTGTTCTCAAAATGATCTCAGCTGAAGGCCTGAAAGAAATCGATCGCGCGGTGGCGAAATATCCCGCCGATCAGAAACAGTCCGCCGTGATGTCGGCGTTGGCCACCGCTCAGGAAGAGCACGGCTGGCTGTCGCCCGAACTGATGCAGTTCGTGGCGGACTATCTCGGCATGCCGGCCGTCGCCGTGCAGGAAGTGGCGACGTTCTACACCATGTACGAGACGTCGCCCGTCGGTAAGCACAAGATCACGCTGTGCACGAATTTGCCGTGCCAGCTCGGCCCGCATGGCGGCGCCGAGGCTACGGCCGAATATCTGAAGAAGAAGCTCGGCATCGACTTCGGCGAAACGACGCCCGATGGCAAGTTCACGCTCAAGGAAGGCGAGTGCTTTGGTTCGTGCGGCGACGCTCCGGTGCTGCTCGTGAACAACCATCGCATGTGCAGCTTCATGAGCCCCGAGAAGATCGACGCTTTGCTCGAGGAGCTTTCGAAATGACGTCTTTGCACGACCGTCACATCAAACCCCTGATTCTCGCGGGCCTGACCGGCGAGAACTGGCATCTCGAAGATTACGTGGCGCGCGGCGGCTATAAGCAGCTGCGCCGTATCCTCGAAGAGAAGATCGCGCCCGAGCAAGTCATCGCCGACGTCAAGGCCTCGGGCCTGCGCGGCCGCGGCGGTGCGGGCTTTCCGACGGGCCTGAAGTGGAGCTTCATGCCGCGTCAGTTCCCGGGGCAGAAATACCTCGTCTGTAATTCGGACGAAGGCGAACCGGGTACGTTCAAGGATCGCGACATCCTGCGCTGGAACCCGCATGCCCTGATCGAAGGCATGGCGATCGGCGCCTATGCGATGGGTATCACGGTCGGCTACAACTACATTCACGGCGAGATCTGGGAAGTCTACAAGCGCTTCGAGGAAGCGCTCGAAGAGGCCCGCCGCGCCGGTTTCCTCGGCGATAAGATTCTCGGCACGGATTTCTCGTTCGAGTTGTACGCGCACCATGGTTACGGCGCCTACATCTGCGGCGAAGAAACCGCGCTGCTCGAGTCGCTCGAAGGCAAGAAGGGTCAGCCGCGCTTCAAGCCGCCGTTCCCGGCGAGCTTCGGCGTGTACGGCAAGCCCACGACGATCAACAACACCGAGACGTTCGCGGCCGTGCCGTTCCTGCTGGAAATCGGCCCGCAGCAATATCTCGAGCTCGGCAAGCCGAACAACGGCGGCACGAAGATTTTCTCGGTGTCGGGCGACGTCGAGCGTCCGGGCAATTACGAAGTGCCGCTCGGCACGCCGTTCGCGACGTTGATGGAACTGGCCGGCGGCGTGCGCGGCGGCAAGAAGCTGAAGGCAGTCATTCCGGGCGGTTCGTCGGCACCGGTCGTGCCCGGCGATCTCATGATGCAAACGGATCTGGACTACGATTCGATCGCGAAGGCGGGATCGATGCTCGGTTCGGGCGCCGTCATCGTGATGGACGAAACGCGCTGCATGGTGCGCTCGCTGCTGCGTCTGTCGTACTTCTACTATGAAGAGTCGTGCGGCCAATGCACGCCGTGCCGTGAAGGCACGGGCTGGCTGTATCGCGTCGTGAATCGCATCGAGCACGGTCAGGGCCGCAAGGAAGATCTCGATCTGCTCAATTCGGTGGCCGAGAACATCATGGGCCGCACGATCTGCGCGCTCGGCGATGCGGCGGCGATGCCGGTGCGCGGCATGCTCAAGCATTACTGGGACGAATTCGAATATCACGTGGAGCACAAGCGTTGCCTCGTCGGTGGCCACGCGAGCGCTTCGACCGCTGCGGACGCGGTACTCGCTTAGGCGGCGTTACTTACGCAGCGTCGCTTAGGTAGCGTCACGCGACTCCATCGCTTCACTCGGGCCGCCCGCCGAAACTGTTTCGGTGGGCGGTTCAGCGAGCAAAAGTTGAGCGGTAATAGGTTAAGGACCATTCACCATCATGGTTGAACTTGAAATAGACGGGAAGAAGGTCGAGGTGCCTGAAGGCAGCATGGTGATCCAGGCTGCGCACAAGGTCGACACGTACATTCCTCACTTCTGCTATCACAAGAAGCTTTCGATCGCGGCGAACTGCCGCATGTGTCTCGTCGAAGTCGAGAAGATGCCGAAGGCCGTGCCCGCCTGCGCGACGCCCGTGTCGGCCGGCATGGTCGTGCGCACGACGTCCGACAAGGCCGTCAAGGCGCAGCAATCGGTGATGGAATTCCTGCTCATCAATCACCCGCTCGACTGCCCGATCTGCGATCAGGGCGGCGAATGCCAGTTGCAGGACTTGGCCGTGGGCTACGGCAAGTCGGAGTCGCGCTATTCGGAAGAAAAGCGCGTCGTGTTCCATAAGAACGTCGGTCCGCTGATCTCGATGGAAGAGATGACGCGTTGCATTCACTGCACGCGCTGCGTCCGGTTCGGTCAGGAAGTGGCCGGCGTCATGGAACTCGGCATGCTCGGCCGTGGCGAACACTCGGAAATCACGACGTTCGTCGGCAAGACGGTGGATTCGGAACTGTCGGGCAACATGATCGATCTGTGCCCGGTCGGCGCGCTCACGAGCAAGCCGTTCCGCTACAGCGCCCGCACGTGGGAGCTCTCGCGCCGCAAGTCGGTGAGCCCGCACGATTCCGTCGGCGCCAACCTCGTCGTTCAAAGCAAGAACAACCGCGTCATGCGCGCGTTGCCGCTCGAGAACGAAGCGATCAACGAGTGCTGGATTTCGGATAAAGACCGCTTCTCGTACGAAGGCCTGAACAGCGACGAGCGTTTGACGCAGCCGATGATCAAGCAAGGCGGCAACTGGATCGAAACCGATTGGCAAACGGCGCTCGAATACGTCGCGAAGAGCCTGAAGGGCGTGGCCGCCGATCACGGCGCGAACGCGATCGCGATGCTCGGCAGCGCGCATAGCACGGTCGAAGAGCTGTTCTTGCTCAAGCAACTCGCGCAAGCGGTGGGGACGCCCAACGTCGATTTCCGTCTGCGCCAATCCGATTTCTCGGCGACGGCGGAAGGCGCGCCGTGGCTCGGCATGCCGCTCGCCGATCTCTCGACGATCGATGCCGCGTTCGTCATCGGCTCGTTCCTGCGCCGCGATCATCCGCTGATGGCTTCGCGTCTGCGCCAAGCCGCGCGCAGCGGCGCCAAGCTGCACCTGCTGCACGCGTCGGGCGACAACTCGCTGATTCCGACCGCGAAGACGATCGTCGCCGCGCCGTCGGCATGGCTCGATGCGCTGGCCGGCGTCGCCGCCGCCGTCGCTCAAGCTCGCGGCGTCGCATTGCCGGAAGGCGTGGCCGGCGCGCAAGCCACGGCGGCCGCGCAAGAAGTCGCCGCCGCGCTCGCGAACGGCGAACGCCGTGCCGTGTTGATCGGCAACAGCGCCGTTCAGCATCCCGAGTTCTCGCGTATCCACGCACTCGCGCAGTGGATCGCCGAGCAAACGGGCGCGACGCTCGGCTTCCTCACGGAAGCGGCGAATACGGTCGGTGCTCACCTCGTCGGCGCGCTGCCCGGCGCGCAAGGTCTCGATGCGCGTGCCGCATTCGAGCAGCCGCGCAAGGCCTACGTGCTGCTGAACCTCGAACCCGAGTTCGATACGGCCAACCCGGGTGAGGCATTGGCCGCGCTCAAAGCAGCCGAAACGGTGGTGGTGCTCTCGCCGTTCAAGACGGGCCTCGAGTATGCCGACGTCTTGCTCCCGATCGCGCCGTTCACGGAAACGGCCGGTGCGTTCGTCAACGCCGAAGGCACGCTGCAAGCGTTCAACGGTGTCGTGCGTCCGCTCGGCGAAACGCGCCCGGGCTGGAAGGTGCTGCGCGTGCTCGGCAATGTGCTCGGCTTGCAAGGCTTCGATTTCGATACGGTGGAAGACGTGCGCCGCGCGGCGCTGCCCGCCGGCGTCGAAGCTGCGCGCTTGAACAATCGCACGAACGCGGCGGTTGCACGCGGCGCGCAAGTGGCCGCTAACGGCGGGCTCGAGCGCGTGGCGGATGTGGCGATCTATCACGCCGACGCACTCGTGCGCCGCGCCCCGTCGCTGCATCTGACGATGGCCGCCCGCACGGCGAACGCGATCGGCCTGCCGGCCGCGCTGTTCGACAAGCTCGGATTGAAGGAAGGCGACACGGTGCGTGTGCGTCAGGGCGAGCGCTCGGTGCAAGCCGGCGCGACGCGCGACGCGGCGTTGGCGGACACGGCGGTGCGCGTATCGGCGGGCACGCAGCTCGGCGCGGCGCTCGGCGGCTTGTTCGGTGAACTCGTGGTGGAGAAGGCGTAAATGAGCTTGTTCGATACGATCAACGCAGGCGGCGCTCAGGCGCTCGGCGCAGCGTGGCCCACGGTGTGGGCGCTCGTGCGCATCGTCGTCGTCTCCGTCGCCATCTTGCTGTGCGTGGCGTACCTGATTCTGTGGGAGCGCAAGCTCATCGGCTGGATGCACGTGCGTCTGGGGCCGAACCGCGTCGGTCCCGCCGGCTTGCTGCAGCCGATCGCCGACGTGCTGAAGCTGCTGCTCAAGGAAGTGATTCAGCCGACGGCCGCGAACCGCTGGCTCTACTTGATCGCGCCGGTCATGACGGTCGTGCCCGCGTTCGCGGTTTGGGCCGTGATTCCGTTCCAAGCCAAGGCGGTGCTCGGCGACATCAACGCCGGTCTGCTGTACGTGATCGCGATTTCGTCGATCGGCGTCTACGGCGTGATTCTCGCCGGCTGGGCCTCGAACTCGAAGTACGCGTTCCTCGGCGCGATGCGCGCCGCGGCGCAAATGGTGTCGTACGAAGTGTCGATGGGTTTTGCGCTCGTCGTCGTGCTGATGACCTCGGGCAGCTTGAATCTGTCGGCGATCGTCGGTTCGCAAATGCGCGGCTTCTTTGCCGATCACGGCGTCACGTTCCTCTCGTGGAACTGGCTGCCGCTGCTGCCGGTGTTCGTCGTCTACTTCATCTCGGGCATCGCGGAGACGAATCGTCACCCGTTCGACGTGGTGGAAGGCGAGTCGGAAATCGTGGCGGGCCACATGATCGATTACTCGGGGATGGCGTTCGCGCTGTTCTTCCTCGCCGAGTACATCAACATGATCGTGATCTCGGCGCTGGCCGCGACGCTGTTCCTCGGTGGCTGGAGCGCACCGTTCGGCTTCCTGTCGTTCATCCCGGGCATCCTCTGGCTCATGCTGAAGGTGTTCCTGCTGTTGTCGGTGTTCATCTGGGCTCGCGCGACGTTCCCGCGTTATCGCTATGACCAGATCATGCGTTTGGGTTGGAAGGTGTTCCTGCCCGTGTGCATTCTCTGGGTGGTCGTGGTCGGCTTCTGGATCATGTCGCCGCTGAACATCTGGAAATAAAGGCGCGCAAGATGAATGCAATTCAAAATTTCTTCAAGACGTTTTTCCTGACCGAGCTGCTCAAGGGGCTCGCGCTGACGGGTAAGTACACGTTCCGGCGCAAGTTCACGGTGCAGTTCCCCGAGGAAAAGACACCGCTTTCCCCGCGTTTCCGAGGCCTGCACGCGCTGCGCCGTTACGAAAACGGCGAAGAGCGTTGCATCGCCTGCAAGCTGTGCGAAGCGGTGTGCCCGGCACTGGCCATTACGATCGAATCGGAAGTGCGCGAGGACAACACGCGCCGCACGACGCGCTACGACATCGATTTGACCAAGTGCATCTTCTGCGGATTCTGCGAGGAAAGCTGCCCCGTCGATTCGATCGTCGAAACGAGCATCCTCGAGTACCACGGGGAAAAGCGCGGCGACTTGTACTTCACGAAGGACATGCTGCTTGCGGTGGGCGATCGCTACGAAACGCAGATCGCCGCGTCGAAGGCGGCCGATGCGCCGTACCGTTAATAGCATTGACGCATTTGCTCTACGCGTAGTTGGGGTGACGCGGCGGTTCTCTCCGCCGCGGCATGGCGCGGCGTGCGCCGACTGCCACCACGCCTGAATGATGAGCTAACGATGAGCCGGTAATCATGGAATTCACGACCGTACTGTTTTACATCTTCGCGCTGCTCCTGACGGTGTCGGCCCTGAAGGTGATCACGTCGCGCAACCCGGTGGGGTCGGCGCTGTTTCTCGTGCTCGCGTTCTTCAACGCGGCCGCGATCTGGATGCTGCTCGAGGCCGAATTCCTCGCGATCTTGCTCGTGCTGCTCTACGTCGGCGCGGTCATGGTGCTGTTCCTGTTCGTCGTGATGATGCTCGACATCAATCTCGACGTGCTGCGCCGCGACTTCAAGAAGTTCGTGCCGATGGCGACCATCGTCGGCGCGATCATCGTCGTCGAAACGGCCCTGATCCTCTGGCACGGCTACGGCGCGACCACGACGCCGGTGGCGGGCGCGGCCGTTGCCGGTGCATCGTCGATGTCGAACACGTACCTGATCGGCAAGATCATCTACACCGATTACGTGTTCGCGTTCGAAGTGGCGGGCCTCGTGCTGCTGGTGGCGATCATCGCCGCCATCGCGCTGACGGCGCGCAAGGGCAAGGACAGCAAGCGCCAGCGCGTGTCCGAACAAGTGAAGGTGCGTGCGCAAGATCGCGTGCGCTTGGTGAAGATGCCGGCCGAACGTTCGACGCTGCCGGCGACCGCGGAAGGCGCGCCCGGCGAGCCGAACGCGAACGCCGGCGCGGGCGCGGTCGGCAGCAACCGTTGAGCGTCGAGGAGAAAAACATGTTGACCCTGGCTCATTACCTCGTGCTCGGCGCGATCTTGTTTGCGATCGGCGTCGTCGGCATTTTCCTGAATCGTCGCAACGTCATCATCATCTTGATGGCGATCGAGTTGATCTTGCTCGCGGTGAACACGAACTTCGTCGCGTTCTCGCACTACCTGGGCGACGTGCACGGGCAGATCTTCGTGTTCTTCGTGCTGACGGTGGCCGCGGCTGAAGCGGCGATCGGCCTTGCGATTCTCGTGACTCTGTTCCGTACCCTCGACACGATCAATGTCGAGGATCTCGATCAGCTCAAAGGTTAAATTCAGGCACTGCGGTTATGTCAACGACACTCAATGAAAACCTGCTGCTGGCGGTTCCGCTCGCACCGCTCGCCGGCTCGCTGATTGCAGGTCTGGGCGGGAAGGTGGTGGGCCGCAAGGGCAGCCACCGGGTCACGATTCTCGGCGTGTTGATTTCGTTCATCCTCTCGGCGATGGTGTTCGCCGACGTCATGCACGGCGGCAGCTACAACGCCACCGTCTACGAATGGATGAAGGTCGGCTCGCTCAAGTTCGAAATCGGCTTCCTCGTCGATTCGCTCACGGCGATGATGATGTGCGTCGTCACGTTCGTGTCGCTGATGGTGCACATCTACACGATCGGCTATATGGCCGAGGACGACGGCTACGAGCGCTTCTTCTCGTACATCTCGCTGTTCACGTTCTCGATGCTGATGCTCGTCATGAGCAACAACTTCCTGCAGCTGTTCTTCGGCTGGGAAGCGGTGGGCCTCGTGTCGTATCTGCTGATCGGCTTTTACTTCACGCGTGAGAGCGCCATCTACGCGAACATGAAGGCGTTCCTCGTGAACCGCGTCGGCGACTTCGGCTTCTTGCTCGGCATCGGCCTGATTCTCGCCTATGCCGGTTCGATGAACTACGGCGAAGTGTTCGCCAAGCGCGAAGCGCTTGCCGCGTTGACGTTCCCGGGCACGCAATGGGGCCTGCTGACGGTGGCCTGTATTTGCCTGTTCATCGGCGCGATGGGTAAGTCGGCACAGTTCCCACTGCACGTTTGGCTGCCCGATTCGATGGAAGGCCCGACCCCGATCTCGGCGCTGATTCACGCGGCGACGATGGTGACGGCCGGTATCTTCATGGTCTCGCGCATGTCGCCGCTGTTCGAGCTGTCCGACACCGCGCTGTCGTTCATCATGGTGATCGGCGCGATTACGGCGCTGTTCATGGGTTTCCTCGGCATCGTCCAAAACGACATCAAGCGCGTCGTCGCTTACTCGACGCTGTCGCAGCTCGGTTACATGACGGTCGCGCTGGGCGCCTCGGCGTACTCGATCTCGGTGTTCCACCTGATGACGCACGCGTTCTTCAAGGCGCTGCTGTTCCTCGGCGCCGGCTCCGTCATCATCGGCATGCACCACGACCAAGACATGCGAAACATGGGCGGCCTGCGCAAGTACATGCCGATCACGTGGATCACGTCGCTCGTCGGTTCGCTCGCGCTGATCGGTACGCCGTTCTTCGCCGGCTTCTATTCGAAGGATTCGATCATCGACGCCGTGGGCTTGTCGCATCTGCCGGGCTCGGGTTTCGCGTACTTCTCGGTCGTCGCCAGCGTGTTCGTCACCGCGCTCTATTCGTTCCGTATGTACTTCATGGTGTTCCACGGCGAAGAGCGCTTCCGTCATCCGAAGGATTACGGCAACGGCAACGGCCACGGCGCGGAATCCGCGGCACACGGCGGCAACGGTCACGACGATCACGGCCATGGCCATGGTCACGACGATCACGGTCACGCGCATGAGCCGCACGAAACGCCATGGGTCGTGTGGGTGCCGCTCGTCTTGCTGGCGATCCCGTCGGTCATCATCGGTGCGATCGCGATCGGCCCGATGATCTACGGCGACTTCTTCTCGCACGGCGTGGCGTTCGACAAGGTCATCTTCATCGGCGAGAACCATGGCGCCGTCGAAGAGATGAGCAAGGAATTCCACGGCTGGCTCGCCATGGCGCTGCATTCGGTCGCGTCGCTGCCGCTGTGGCTCGCGATTGCCGGTGTCGTGACGGCTTGGTTCTTGTACCTGAAGCGTCCTGATCTGCCGCCGGTGATCCGCCGCGCGTTCGGCCCGATCTACACGCTGCTCGAGAACAAGTACTACATGGACAAGATCAACGAAGTCGTCTTCGCACGCGGTGCGGTGGCCATCGGCCGCGGCCTGTGGAAGGAGGGCGATGTCGTGGTCATCGACGGTGTCGTCAACGGCAGCGCACGTTTCGTCGGCTGGTTCGCGAGCGTGATCCGCTTCCTGCAATCCGGTTACATCTACCACTACGCGTTCGCCATGATTATCGGCATGCTGGGGCTCCTTACCCTGTTTGTAACGCTCGGCGGCAAATAAGGCGGGGGACACTTAATGCACTCATTTCCGATTCTAAGTACCGCGATCTGGCTGCCGATCGTTTTCGGCTTGGCCGTTCTCGCCATCGGTTCCGACAAGAACCCCGGGCCCGCGCGCTGGCTGGCGCTGATCGGCTCGGTTCTCGGGCTCATCGTCACGCTGCCGCTCATTAGCGGTTTCGACACGGGCAGCGCCGCGCTGCAATTCGTCGAACAGGCGAACTGGATCGAACGCTTCCACGTCACCTATCACTTGGGCGTGGACGGCATCTCGATGTGGTTCGTCGTGCTGACCGCGCTCATCACGGTGATCGTCGTGATCGCCGGGTGGGAAGTGATCACCGAGAACGTGTCGCAGTACATGGCCGCGTTCCTGATCCTTTCGGGGATCATGGTCGGCGTGTTCAGCGCCGCGGACGGCATGCTGTTCTATGTCTTCTTCGAAGCCACGCTGATCCCGATGTACCTGATCATCGGCGTATGGGGCGGCCCGAACCGGATCTACGCCGCGTTCAAGTTCTTCCTCTACACGCTGGCCGGCTCGCTCCTGATGCTGGTCGCGCTGATCTATCTGTACGTCCAAACGGGTACGTTCGATTTGGCGACGTGGCAGAACGCGCGGATCGCGATGACGCCGCAGGTGCTGCTGTTCATCGCCTTCTTCCTGGCGTTCGCCGTGAAGGTGCCGATGTGGCCGGTGCATACGTGGTTGCCCGACGCCCACGTGGAAGCGCCGACGGGCGGTTCGGTCGTACTGGCCGCCATCATGCTGAAGCTCGGCGCGTACGGTTTTCTGCGCTTCTCGCTGCCGATCGCACCGGACGCGAGCCATACGCTCGCACCCGTAGTCATCACGCTCTCGTTGATCGCGGTGATCTACATCGGCCTCGTGGCGATGGTGCAAGCCGATATGAAGAAGCTCGTCGCGTATTCGTCGATCGCGCACATGGGCTTCGTGACGCTGGGCTTTTTCATCTTCAATCAGCTCGGCGTTGAAGGCGCGATCGTGCAGATGATCTCGCACGGCTTCGTCTCGGGCGCGATGTTCCTGTGCATCGGCGTGCTCTACGACCGCATGCACTCGCGTCAGATCGCCGATTACGGCGGTGTCGTGAACGTGATGCCGAAGTTCGCCGCGCTGGCGATGCTGTTCTCGATGGCCAATTGCGGCCTACCGGGTACCTCGGGTTTCGTCGGCGAGTTCATGGTGATTCTCGCGGCGGTCCAATTCAACTTCTGGATCGCGTTCGGCGCGGCGTTCACGCTGATTCTCGGCGCCGCCTATACGTTGTGGATGTACAAGCGCGTGTACTTCGGTGCGATCGCGAACGACCACGTGAAGGAACTCAAGGACATCAACTGTCGCGAGTACCTCATTCTCGGCGTGCTGGCCTTCTTCACATTGTTCATGGGCGTGTATCCGAAGCCCTTCACCGATGTGATGCACGTCTCCGTGGAAAACCTCCTCTCCCACGTCGCGCAGTCGAAGCTGCCGGTGTCACAGTAACGCCGAGCGGAGGAACGAAAAGATCATGCAAAACGCCCCTATGTCTCTCTTGTTGCCCGATGGGCTGCTGATGGCGGCCGCCGTCCTCGCGTGGCTGAACGAAACGTTCGCCGGCGATTCCGGCAAACGCCTGACGTACCTGATCGCGGTGCTCGCTTCGCTCGTCTCGGGTATCTGGTTCGCCACGCTCGTGTTCGATCCGCAGCCGCACTATTTCTTCTCGCACATGTACGTCGTGGATGGTTTCGCGAGTGCGATGAAGGCCGTGGTGTCGATCGGCTACGCGGTGACGATGATCTATTCGCGTAAGTACCTCGAAGACCGCAATCTGTTCCGCGGGGATTTCTTCCTGCTCGGCATGTTCGCGCTGCTCGGTCAGCTCGTCATGATTTCGGGCAGCAACTTCCTCACGCTGTATCTCGGTCTCGAGTTGATGTCGCTCTCGCTGTATGCGGCTATCGCGCTGCGCCGCGATGCCTCGCAGTCGAACGAAGCGGCCATGAAGTACTACGTGCTGGGTGCGCTCGCCTCGGGCTTCCTGCTGTACGGCATGTCGATGCTCTACGGCGCGACGGGCTCGCTCGATCTGACGGAAGTGCTCAAGGTCATCGCCTCGGGGCACGTCAACAAGTTCGTGCTGCTGTTCGGCGTGATCTTCATCGTGGCGGGTATTGCGTTCAAGATGGGCGCCGTGCCGTTCCATATGTGGGTGCCCGACGTCTATCACGGCGCGCCGACGGCGATGACGCTGCTCGTGGGCGGTGGCCCGAAGGTGGCGGCGTTCGCATGGGGATTGCGTCTGCTCGTGATGGGCGTGCTGCCGCTGGCCGGCGACTGGCAACAGATGCTGACGATTCTGGCGGCGCTGTCGCTGATCGTGGGCAACATCACCGGTATCGTCCAGCGCAACGTCAAGCGGATGCTCGCGTATTCGGCGATCTCGAACATGGGTTTCGTGCTGCTCGGCCTGCTCTCGGGCGTGGTCGACGGCAAGGCCGACGGCATGGCCGGGGCCTACAGCTCGGCGATGTTCTATAGCATCGTCTATCTGCTGACGACGCTCGGCTCTTTCGGCATCGTGATGCTGCTCGCGCGCCGCGATTTCGAGGCCGATACGCTCGACGACTTCAAGGGTTTGAACAAGCGCAGCCCGGTGTTCGCGTTCGTCATGATGGCGATGATGTTCTCGCTCGCCGGTATTCCGCCGACGGTCGGCTTCTATGCGAAGCTCGCCGTGCTGCAATCGACGGTCAACGCCGGTTTGACTTGGCTTGCCGTGTTGGCCGTGATCACGTCGCTATTCGGCGCGTTCTACTACCTGCGTATCGTCAAGCTCATGTACTTCGACGCGCCGCAAGATGCGTCGCCGCTGGAAAGCGATGCGTCGGGCCGTTGGCTGCTCGTGCTGAACGGCGTCGCCGTGCTGGTGCTCGGTATCGTCCCGGGCCCGCTGATGACGCTGTGCCTGAACGCCGTCACGCACACGCTGCCGGTCGCCCTCTGATAATGTCGGCGGCAGGCTGGTTCATCGTGTTGTTGGCGCTCGTGGGCGCCAACGTACCGTTCTTCAATCAGCGGTTGTTCGCCGTCGTGCCGCTGCGCGCGGCGCACAAGAGCGCGTGGCTTCGCATCGCTGAAATGATCGTGCTGTACTTTGCGATCGGCTTGGTGGGTTTCGCTCTCGAAGCCCGTGCCGGCAACCGCTTCGATCAAGGCTGGCAGTTCTACGCGATTACGTTCAGCATGTTCGTCGTGTTCGCGTTTCCCGGCTTTACGTTTCAATACCTCATCAAACGTCGCTGACGGCCCGGCGGCCGTCGGCGGCTCCTTGCAGGAGTGTTGCCGATGGCCCATCCGTCCGATTCGAACGATCCGCATCCCGACGCGTCGCTAGTTGAGACGCGCATCGACGGCAACACCGTCTACGGCGGTAATTTCCTCACAGTCAAACGCGACATCGTGCGCTTGCCCGACGGCAAGGAGACGACGCGCGAATACGTCGTCCATTCGGGCGCCGTGATGGTCATTGCGCTGTTCGACGATGGCCGCGTGCTGCTCGAGCGCCAGTACCGCTATCCGATCGGCCGGGTGATGATCGAGTTTCCCGCCGGCAAACTGGACCCGGACGAGGGTGCGCTGGCGTGCGCGCAGCGGGAGCTGCGCGAAGAAACGGGCTACTCGGCGCGCGAATACACGTTCCTCACGCGCATCCATCCGATCATTTCGTATTCGACCGAATTCATCGACATCTTTCTGGCGCGCGGCTTGACGCAGGGCGAGCAACAGTTGGACGAAGGCGAGTTTCTCGAAGTGTTCACGGCCGATCCGGCGCGGGTGGGCGAGTGGATTCGCAGCGGCGAGATCACCGACGTCAAGACGATCATCGGCCACTTTTGGCTCGAAAAAGTGCTCTCGGGCGCATGGCAGCCCGATCGCCGGGAGCCGCCGTTCCCCGCCATGCCCGGCTCCGTCGCCGCGCAAAGCGCGTAGACTCGGCAAACGGGGCGAACGACCGTTCACCCCGTTTGCGCTACACTAGGGCCCGTTCATCCCGACGCTTCGGCCCTTGGTGCGAGCGGCCCTAGGCGTACTTCGTTTTTCGTTCAGCATGAAGGTTCTCGATCTCCAATGTCCGCATGGCCATCGTTTCGAGGGGTGGTTTGCCTCCGACGGTGACTTCGAATCTCAGTTGTCGCGCAAATTGATCGAATGTCCGATTTGCGCCGCGACCGAGGTGAGCCGTATGCCGTCGGCGCCGCGCTTGAATCTCTCGGGTGCGACGCGCGCGCGGCAAGACGACGCGCCGGCGGCGCGCGAGGGCAAGGGCTCGGCGGCGCCCGCGGCGCCCGAGCATGCGCGCGAATTCGAGGCCATGGCGCTGCGGATGTTGCGCGAGGTGGTAGGGAAGGCTGAAAACGTCGGCGACCGCTTCGCCGAGGAAGCGCGCCGTATTCATTACAACGAAGCGCCCGCGCGCAGCATCCGGGGTGTGACGACGCCCGAGGACGCGCGTGCGCTTGTCGACGAAGGCATCGACGTCATGGCGCTTCCCAGCGCTTGCGTGCCGAAAGAGTCGCTTCAATAGGGAAAGCGCCGCATGGGCATCAGCTACGAGGATTTGGAAGTCGGATCGCGTGAGGAAGTGGGTACTCACATCTTTACCGTCGAGGAAATCCTCGAATTTGCGGAGCGCTTCGATCCCCAGCCTTTTCATGTCGACGATGCAGCCGCCCAAGCCTCGCCGTTCGGCGGCTTGATCGCGAGCGGCTGGCATACGTGCTCGGTCATGATGGGCATGCTCGTGCGCAACGTGCTCAACGGATCGACCTCGCTCGGCTCGCCCGGCGTCGAGGAAATCCGATGGCTGAAGCCCGTGCGGCCCGGTGATGCCCTGCGCATGTTCAACTCGGTGCTCGCGAAGCGCGTGTCGAAGAGCCTGCCCGACCGCGGGATCGTCACGACCCTGTGGGAAGGGATAGACCAAGCCGGCGATACGGTCATCACCGTGCGTGCGAACGTGCTGTTTGGGCTGCGGCATCCGCAAGGAACGGAAGGGGCGTCTGCGTGACCGGCGCGTCGGCTTTGAAGACGAGCGCGACGCCGGTTCGAGTGGCCGATGCGGCGACGCTGCGCGCGCGCATCGGGGCCGAACCGCTCGTCAGCGATTGGGTGCAAGTCGATCAGAGCCGTGTCGATCGATTCGCCGACGCGACCGGCGATCACCAATGGATTCACGTCGACCCGGAGCGCGCCCTGCGCGAGTCGCCGTTCGGCGGCGCCGTTGCACACGGCTTCTTGACGCTCTCTCTCGTGCCCGCGCTTCTCGCGCGGACTGTTCACCTCGAGCAACGAATGGGCGTGAATTACGGCCTCAATCGCGTTCGGTTTCCGGCGCCGGTGCCCGTCGGCGCGCGCCTGCGGGCATCGTTCGCGGTGGCCGAGGTGGCCGATGTGGCCGACGACGCGATACAAGTGACATGGGACATCACGGTCGAAGCCGAGGGTGGAAGCAAGCCCGCATGCGTCGCGCAATTCGTTACGCGGCATTATTTTTGAGTGATTTCCGGCCCGCGCGAACGGGCTAGTCACGCCAGGCTGCATCCGTCGGCCTTCTCGCGATGGTCTCCAGCGGATTCGTCGGTTATGCAACATGTGGGACGACGTTGCGATCGAACCGGCGATCGGCTCTTCTGGCAGTCGTTCCTCTTAGTCTTATCAGCGCGCGCGGTCATGCTCGGCTGTACGCTGAATGCGACTTCCTGCGACTAGACGAAAGATGAGCGATCCACTTTTCATCGGTTTCACGGGCGCGTTCGAGGACCCGCTCACGCGCGGCTATCCCCTGGGCAACGGCTATCGGTGGTACCTGCCGACTCTGATGCGGTTCAATGCCGCGGATGAGCTCAGTCCGTTCGATGGCGGTGGACCCAATTCGTACGTCTATTGCAGCGATGACCCGGTCAATCACCGCGATCCAACGGGGCATATCCGGCAGGGCGTGCTGACACGCCCTCTTAGTAGAGGCGCGGGCGAGCTCGACGCGACGGCCCGGGAGCCGGCGCAGGATGCGCCCATCGCCGTCGTACACACGAGCAGGCGCGGGCTGCCGGCGTACGAGATGGGACCTCCGCCTCCGTACGGGGAAGCGGAGAGCCGTTCAGAGCCGCCCCCTCCCTATATGCCCACCGATCCGCATTCGTTGTTCGCGCCCGAACTGCCGCAGAGGCGACCGCTTCCTAGTGCTCGACCCGTTCGCGTCCCTCCGGTCTACCATCTGATCGATAGGGGCCTGTCCGAGTTGCGCGAAGATATGGGCGAGGAAATGCTGCGCATTCATGGGGGGCCGCGGCCGGGGGAACCCAGGCTGCCAGGCGTCGGCAGCTTGATTACGGCATTTTTCTCGAGCGGTAGCGACTGGCGCCAATTGCGGGCACGGCGCGCCGCGGAACTCGAGCGCCGTGCGGAGAATGTGCGCGGCTACCGGAGTCGTTTGAGGTATTTGAAACAACGAATCAACGAGGACCCCGGGCTCGCATTGCAACCGGCGCTCAAGGCCGAGCTGCGGGCGCGGCTGAAACGGAATAAGAGACTCCTTAAGTTGTTCTAACCTAGGGCTCCCGCGCCGTCGTCCGGTGCCGATCCGCTCAGTGCTTGGCGTACTGCGTCGCGCCGAAAAGGATGTCTCTTGCCTTGTCGTCGGTGAGCGCGCGTCGTGCCGATGCCAATACTTCCACACCGCGCTGTACCGCCGGCCGGGCCGCGATCGCCTCGTGCCAACGCTTCACGTTGGGGTAATCGGCCAGATCGATGCCTTGGTTTTGCCACGAGCGGGTCCACGGAAATGCCGCGATATCGGCGATCGTGTATTCGTCGCCGGCAAGGTAGGCCGAGTGCGAGAGCTGTTTATCCATGACGCCGTACAAGCGCTTCGCCTCGTTCGTATAGCGATTGACCGCGTATTCGATTTGTTGCGGTGCGTAGACGCGGAAATGATGTGTCTGGCCGAGCATCGGTCCGAGTCCACCCATTTGGAACATCAGCCATTGCAGCGTGGCATACCGCGCCGCGGGTTCGGTCGGCAAGAACTTGCCGGTCTTCTCGGCCAAATAAACGAGAATGGCGCCCGATTCAAACAACGAAAGCGATTGACCGCCGGGGCCGTCGCTATCGACGATCGCAGGAATCTTGTTGTTCGGGCTGATCGCGAGAAACTCCGGCTTGAATTGATCGCCCGCACCGATATCGATCGGATGGACGCGATATTCGAGGCCCGTTTCCTCGAGCATGATATGAATCTTGTGACCGTTCGGCGTGGCCCAGCTATAGACGTCGATCATGGCAGCTCCTTGTGCTTGCCGGCGCCGCGACAAGCAGCGCCGGCCCACGTGGAAGCTAGCATAGATGGCTGCGTTCTGCCGATGCGCGCGCAAAGCCGTGACGGCCGTGTGGGCATCGATCCATGCAATCAGCGCATCGGGCAAGCGCGGTTTTCCAACCGCGTATCGCATACCTGGATCTTCTTCATGTATTTCGAGAGCTCGACGGACTCCTCCTTGGTGGGCTGGAAATGAAACGCCTTTTGCACGACGTAGACGGCGTCATTGCCCCGGATCATTTTGAACCACGTGAATTCCGGCTTGCGCGTGTCGTCCTTGAATTGGCACGTCTGCAACCACCATTCATAGTCATATCCGTTTTCCGTGCCGCTCGACAGCGAGTATGACTGCGCGTCGTCGCACGCGTCTTGCCAGCGGTTGACCATGTCGGTGCGGTACTGGTCGAACGTCATGTGACTGCCGGAGTAGATCTGAGTCGTGATCATCTCGGTCCAGTTTTCCACGGTTTGGCCCTCGGGCACCATTTCGGTCAAAGCGAAGTTGTCGTGGTGGGCCTGATAGCCGACCTTGTAGTATTTCGGCACGGGGAGCAGGAGATTCTCGTCTTTCAATGCTCCGGCGGCATGCGTTGCCACGAGGGCTGACAATGCGGCGGCCACGGCTGGGCGCAGGTATTTCATAAACTTGGAGGTCTCTCGGTGTGTGGTTTTAAGGTGACGCGTGATGTATTTGCTTTGCCTTGAAGGCAGCGCAATTATCCGATTTGTCTGGGGAAAGGGGAAGCATTGCGGCGCCCGTGCCGTCATCCCTCATCCCGGCGCGCGCCTTCCCGTTACCCCGCGCGCTGTGTCCCGGCCAATGCGTGGCGGGCCAACTCCAATTTGGCGATCGCGTTGCGATGTACTTCGTCGGGGCCGTCCGCGAAGCGCAGCGTGCGGGCGCAGGTGTATGCGTAGGCGAGCGGAAAGTCGTCGCACATGCCCCCGCCGCCGTGTGCCTGAATCGCCCAGTCGATCACCTCGCAGGCCATGTTCGGTGCGACGACCTTGATCATCGCGATCTCGCCGCGCGCGCCCTTGTTGCCGACCGTATCCATCATGTAGGCCGTCTTCAGCGTCAGTAGCCGTGCCTGTTCGATCCGGCAGCGCGCCTCGGCGATACGTTCCTGCGTGACGCTCTGCGCTGCGATCGGCTTACCGAATGCGATCCGTTCGGACGTGCGTTTGCACATGAGCTCGAGCGCGCGCTCGGCTAGGCCGATCAACCGCATGCAGTGGTGAATCCGGCCCGGTCCCAAACGGCCTTGCGCGATCTCGAAGCCGCGCCCCTCGCCGAGCAGGATATTCGAGGCGGGCACGCGCACGTTCTCGAGCGTGATTTCCATATGGCCGTGCGGGGCGTCGTCGTAACCGAACACGTGCAAAGGGCGGTGCACGGTGATGCCCGGCGCGCCGGCCGGCACGAGGATCATCGATTGTTGAGCGTGCTTCGGCGCTTGCGGGTCGGTCTTGCCCATCACGATATAGACCTTGCAGCGCGGATCGCCCGCGCCGGAGGACCACCATTTGCGGCCGTTGACGACATACGTGTCGCCGTCGCGCTCGATGCGCGTTTCGATGTTCGTCGCATCGGAGGAGGCCACCTCGGGCTCGGTCATCAAGAACGCCGAACGAATCTTTCCTTCGAGCAGGGGCTCGAGCCAAGTGCGCTTGTGCTCCTCGGAGCCGTAGCGTTCGAGCGTCTCCATGTTTCCCGTATCGGGCGCGTTGCAGTTGAACACTTCGGGCGCCCAGGGCACGCGCCCCATGATCTCGGCGAGCGGCGCGTATTCGAGATTCGTGAGCCCGGCGCCGCGTGTCGAGTCCGGGAGAAACAGATTCCACAGCCCCGCCTCTTGCGCGCGCAGCTTCAACGTCTCCACGATCTCGGTGGGTATCCATGCGTTGCCCGCCGCGCGATTGCGCGCGACTTCATCGAGGAACATGCGTTCGTTCGGATAGATGTGTGCGTCGAAGAACTCGAGCAATCGCGCGCGCAAGGCTTGAACCTTCGGTGTGTAGTCGAAATTCATGATGTTCTCGGTTGATGCGGCAACGTGCCCCATGCCGCTCGATCGGTTGATTGCCTGTGCGCGAACACCGCTCAGGCGATGGGCGCGAGCCGCTGCGCTAACGCACTTTGCACGCGTACGACCACGCAAGCTCGGCCATCGGACGCGCGCGGCGCCCCGCGTCGACCGCTTGCGCGCTCGCCGCCGTACCCACCGTGACGCGTTTCATGATGCCCTGCAAAATCGCGGCGATGCGGAACATGTTGAAGGCGAGGTAGAAATTCCAGTCGCCCGGAAGCGAAAACCCGGTACGTTCGCGATAACGCTCGACATAGCTGCGCTCGTCGGGGATGCCGAGCATGGCCCAATCGAGGCCCGCGATGCCGCGGAACCGGACCGGGTCGACGTGCCAAGCCATGCAGTGATAGGCGAAATCGACGATCGGGTCGCCGAGCGTCGAGAGTTCCCAGTCGAGCACCGCGAGGATGCGCGGCTCGCTCGGATGGAAGATGAGGTTGTCGAGCCGATAGTCTCCGTGCACGACGGCCACGTGTTCCCCGGTGTCGGACGGTAGATGCGCGGGCAACCATTCGATCAACCGCCGCATGGCTTCGATCGGTTCGGTCTCCGATGCCTCGTATTGCTTGCTCCAGCGGGCAATCTGACGGGCGAGATAGTTGCCGCTCTTGCCGTAGTCGGCGAGGCCGGCCGCGTTCGGATCGACCCGATGCAGCGCGGCGATGACGCGGTTCATTTCATCGTAGATCGCGGCGCGCTCGGCCGGCGTCATGCCTGGAAGGGAAGGGTCCCAAAGCACGCGGCCCTCCACGTACTCCATGACGTAGAACGCCCGGCCGACGACCGCTTCGTCCTCGCACAGCGCCAGCATCTTCGCAACGGGTACATCGGTTTTCGACAGCGCATCCATGACCCGGTATTCGCGATCGACGGCATGAGCGGACGGCAACAACTTGGCCGCAGGCCCGGGCTTCGCGCGCATGACATAGCTGCGCGAGGGCGTGACGAGTTTATAGGTGGGGTTCGACTGGCCGCCGGCGAATTGTTCGACGCTAAGCGGCCCTGCGAAGCCTTCGACGTGTTCGCGCAGCCATCGTTCGAGCGCGGCGGTGTCGAAGCTGTGCGTTGCCGATACGGCGCGCGTGCCGACGAACGCCGAGTAATCCTGTTCGTTGCTGCTGATCGGTCCTGCCGACTCGTTCGTTCCCATCTAGCGGCTCCCGCTTGACGTTGATTTCGAAAACGGATTGCGAAGGTGCAGCGGCGAAAACTCAGGACGTTGCCGGCGTCACTCTCGCCGGCAGCGCAGGTATTGCGAGTAAAGCGATTCCATCGTCGTGTGCCGGACGTCGCGAAACAACGGCGTCGGCGGTGCGTAATTGATCGCGCGTACGACCCAATCGCGCGGCCGGGCACCGACGTCGAGCGCGTTGATGCAGCCGGTCGCTTGAGCGAGATGGCCGAAGAACGCCCGCTCGCCGGTCGTGATCGCATGGGAGAGCAACGCGCGGTTGACCCCGCCGTGCAGCACCAGCAGCGCGGTGTCCCAATTCTCGTCGGCTCGCAAGCGCGCGAGCGGCGGCAAGACGCGATCGAGCAGCTCGCCGATCGTTTCCCCGCCGAGAAAGCGCGTGCTCTCCGGTACCACCCCGTCGAACGCGCTCAAAAACGCGGCTTCGACTTGGCCGGGCGCTAGATCGGCGAGACGGCCCGCGCGGATCTCCTGCCACTCGGGCCAAGTCTCGATCTCGATATGCTGTCCGGTGGCGGCGAGGACCTGTTGCGCCGTCTGCAAGGTGCGCGGCAAGCCGCTCACGATCACGCGGTCGAAGCGCACGCCGTCGGCGGCGAACGCCTCGCCGGCCGCTCGCGCTTGCGCGAGGCCGTGTACGTTCAGCGGCACCGTTTCCGGATCGATGGCGCGGCCCGACGCGTCGAAGTACGTGACGTCGCCATGGCGCATGAGGAAGATGCGGCGGCGCTCGGGTAGCTTGAACTCGGTCATGGCGTGCGCTCAGCGATAGCGCGCCGGGCGCTTTTCGAGGAATGCCGTGATTCCTTCGAGCGCGTCGGCGTGATGCAGCGCGGCGATGAACTCGTCGCGCTCGTGCGTCAAATGATCGGCTAACGAGTGGGCCCCGGCCGAGGCGACGAGCGCTTTGACGCAGGCTTGCGCATTGGGCGAGCCGCGTCCGAGTTCGTCGGCCCACGCGATCGCCGCGTCGCGAAGCTGAACTTGTTTGACGAGGCGATTGACGACGCCGAGCGCATGGAGCCGCTCGGCCGAGACCGGCTTGGCCTCCATCAAAATTTCCGTCGCCAGTGCGCGCGGCAGGGCTTGCGCGAGGAACCACGAGCCGCCGCCGTCGGGCGTCAAACCCACGCGCGCATAGGACATGACGAACTTGGCGTCGTCGGCGGCGATGATCAGGTCGCACGCGAGCGCGAGCGAAAAACCCGCGCCGGCCGCGGCACCGGCCACGGCGGCGATGACCGGTTTGCGCGAGGTGCGCAGCGCGAGTATCCATTGGGCGAGCAAATCGATACTCTGCGCTTGCACCGACGGGTCCTTCGCGCGGTTTTCCAGCAGGCGGTTCAAATTGCCGCCCGCGCAGAAAAAGTCGTCCGCGCCGATGAGCACGATGGCTCGGATCGACGGGTCGCGTTCGGCCGTTTCGAGCGCCTGAATACCGGCCGCATACATATCGGGGTGCAAGGCGTTGCGCGCGCCCGGATTGGACAGCGTCAAAACGAGGGTCGACTCGCTTTCGGGCGGTCGCGAGGCGAGCAGCTCTGCGCTCATGATGATGTCTCCTTGGTTGTGCCGGGTGGTGCGTCGCTCCTCGCGGCGCCGCGCGACGCTCGGTTCGAGTTCAACGTCCCGCTCCGATCTTGCAAGTGCGTTTAGAATAGCACGGTCGTTTTATTTGAAGCGGCCATTATTGCGACGCCGTGCGACAGGAACACGTCGGCCGGCGCCGCCATCGACCCTCGCTTGGAGAGACGCATGATTCAACTTCACGGCATCGCGTTTTCGAATTACTACAACAAAGTCAAATTCGTCCTGCTCGAGCACGGTATCGCGTTCGAAGAGGTGCGGGTGATGCTGCCGATTACGGACGAAGCCACGCTTGCTTGTTCGCCGATCGGCAAGGTGCCGTTCATCCGCACCGAGGAAGGCGATCTCAGCGAATCGCAGGCCATCGTCGAGTATCTGGCCGCCCGCTATCCCGAGAAGGGCATTTTTCCGGCCGATCCGTTCGAAGCCGCGAAGGTTCGGCAGCTCGCGGCGGTGCTCGAATTGCATTTGGAACTCGTCGCCCGTGAACTGTACCCGCAAATGCTCATCGGCCGCATGACGAGCGAGGAGACGCGCACGCGCGTCGAACGCACGCTCGCGCGCAATTTCGAGGGCTTCAAGCGAATCGCCAAGTTCGCGCCGTACCTTCGCGGCGAGACGTTTACGCTGGCCGACATCTGCGGCTATGCGAGCCTGCCGCTGATCGCGCTGGCCACGAAAACCGTGCTCGGCCGCGATCTGGTGCAGGAGGCGGGCATCGATTGGAAGTCGTACGTCAAGCGTATCGAGGAGACGCATCCGGCCGCGCAACGCATCGCGGCCGACCGCAAGGCGGAGACCGCGGCTCTGACTTCGGCGGCCAAGCGCGCCTGAGCTAGCGCACGCCGGGACACGATGCACGCGGCGGTCATAGCGGCGCGCGCGCATCGTCGCCGATCAAAGACGCGCGAGCCGCTCGAGCGCGGTCGCGAGCGTGGCCTCGCGCTTCGCGAAGCAAAACCGGACGACGCCCGATTCGTGCGGCTCATGATAGAACGCGGACACCGGAATCGCGGCCACGCCGATTTCGGTCGTCAGCCACTTCGAGAACTCGGCTTCGGGCAAATCGCTGATCGCCGAGTAGTCGACGCATTGGAAGTACGTCCCTTCGCAGGGCAGCAGCTTGAAGCGCGTACCCGCGAGCCCCGCGCGGAAGAAGTCGCGCTTGCGCTGGTAAAACGCGGGTAATTCGAGGTACGGCGCCGGGTCGGCCAGGTAGGCGGCCAGACCCATCTGCATCGGCGTATTTACGGTGAAGACGTTGAATTGATGGACCTTGCGAAATTCGGCCATCAGTGCGGCCGGCGCGGCCACGTAGCCGATCTTCCACCCCGTCACGTGAAACGTTTTGCCGAAGCTCGATACGACGAAGCTGCGCCGAGCCAGTTCGGGGTAGCGCGCCACGCTCTCGTGCGGCGCGCCGTCATAGACCATGTGCTCATAGACCTCGTCGGACAGAATCAGCACATTCGTATTGCGCACGATCTCCTCGAGCCGCCGCATGTCGGCCGCGTGCCAGACTCTGCCCGTCGGATTGTGCGGCGTATTGATGAGCACGAGGCGGGTACGCGGCGTGATCGCGCGGGCGAGTTTGTCGAAGTCGATCGCGTAATCGGGGGCTTCGAGCGAGACGAAGACGGGCTTGCCGCCGGCCAATTCGATCGACGGCACGTAACTGTCGTACGTCGGTTCGAGCACGACGACTTCGTCGCCCGGGTGGACCGTGGCGAGGATCGTCGTCAAGAGCGCCTGCGTGGCGCCGGCCGTGACCGTAATTTCCGTTTCCGGGTCGTAGGCGCGGCCGTGAATCGCTTCGATCTTGCGCGCGATGGCCTCGCGCAGGGGCAGCACGCCGGCCATCGGGGGATATTGATTGTGGCCGTCGCGCATCGCACGCGAGACGGCTTCGACGATGCGCTCGTCACAGTCGAAATCGGGAAACCCTTGGCCGAGGTTGACGGCGCCGCGCTCCGCGGCGAGCGCGCTCATGACCGTGAAAATCGTCGTGCCGACATTGGGCAGACGCGAGGCGAGGGCAAAGGGCGGACAAGTGGATTCGTGCGGAGCGTTCATGGCGCGATATTCAGACGAGGACGATGGCAAAAACGGAAACGGTCGAGCATGAAACTAGCCGGCTTTGGCATCGCCGAGCAATGCCAAAGCCGCCGCGAACGGTGCCGGCTCGGAGATTCGAAACCCGAAATCGCGGCTCGTCCGCTTGTTCAGCTTCAATAGCGCTCGGTCTTTCGAGACGAGCCAATCGGCTTTCACCGCTTGGGCGAGTTCCAGGAATTTCTGATCGTCGCGGTCCCGGCACTTGGGCAGAGGCGCGCCGTCGCCGGGCGCGGCCCGAGACGGTTCGAGCGCGGCCAGGCGCGTGACGGCAGCGAGCGCGGCGCTTTTATCGACCGCCCGCGCGACGAACTGCGGATAGTCGAGCACGCGCGCCAACTCGTTGAGGCATCGCGAGTCGATCATCGCGGAAAGATCGCCGCGTTCGAGGGCGGCGAGAATGGGGCGTGTGGCCGGGTCGTCGAAAACGAGGATATCGATCCAGACATTGGAATCGAGCACCACGCGCGGCACGGCGTTGACGCCTTCGGCATCGGGATAGGGCATTCGCTACAATCGGGTTTTCGTTTCCACCGCTCGGCACCGCGTGCCGGCGAGCCTTTCGGCGAGCCCTTATGATAATTGTTTTGTCTCCGGCCAAGTCGCTCGACTATGAGACCCCCCCTCACGTCTCCAAACATACGATCCCCGATTTCGTCGACGACGCCGCGCAACTGATCGATGAATTGCGGCGCTATTCGCCGCAGCAGATCGCGTCGCTGATGGATATTTCCGACGCCCTGGCGCATCTGAATTTCCAGCGCTACGCCGATTGGTCGCCGCAGTTTCATACCGGCAACGCCAAGCAAGCGGTGCTCGCGTTCAATGGCGACGTCTACGAAGGCTTCGATGCGAGGACGCTGGCGGCCGCGGATTTGGACTACGCGCAGCGGCATGTGCGCGTCTTGTCCGGCCTGTACGGCTTGTTGCGCCCGCTCGATCTCTTGCAGCCCTACCGGTTGGAGATGGGTACGCGGTTGCCGAACGCGCGCGGCAAGGACCTCTACGCATTTTGGGGCGAGCGCATCACGGAGGCGCTCAATGCTCAAATGAAACGCAACAAGGGCGCGCAGCGTGTGCTCGTCAATTGCGCCTCGACCGAGTATTTCAAATCGGTGCGGCCGGCGCGACTCGATGCGCGCGTCGTGACGCCCGTGTTCGAGGACTGGAAAGGCGGCCGCTACAAGATCATCAGTTTCCACGCAAAGCGGGCGCGCGGCTTGATGGCGCGATTTGCGGTCGAAAACCGTATCGATTCGCCCGACGCGCTGAAGGACTTCGCCGCCGAAGGTTATGCGTTCGATCCCGCGGCGTCGAACGAGGCGACGTTCGTGTTTCGCCGCCGCATCGCAAGCTGATTCGGCGCTTCATCGTTCATCCACGGATAAAACAATTCCCATGAGCCTCTCGATCACGAGCAACTTCGATGCGGGCGCAATCGAGGTGGTGTCTTGCGAACGCGCCGACGATATTCGTCTGCGTATCCGCCCCGACAGCCACGCCGATTTCGCTCAATGGTTTTATTTCCGGCTCTCGGGCGCGCGCGGCGAGCGTTGCGTGATGACGTTCGAGAACGCGGCGCAATGCGCGTTCGCGCAAGGCTGGCACGGCTATCAAGCGATGGCGAGCTACGATCGCGTCAACTGGTTCCGCGTACCGACCGCCTACGACGGCCGCGTCTTGACGATCGACCACACGCCCGATTTCGATGCGATCCATTACGCGTACTTCGAGCCGTATAGCGAGGAGCGTCACGCAGAGTTTCTCGGCGCGCTTCAGCAGATGCCGCAGGCCACGCTCGTCGAACTCGGACGAACGGTGGAAGGCCGCCCGATGTCGCTGCTCGTGCTCGGCACGCCTGACGCGATGGAGAGCGAATCGAACGCGGCCCGACCGAACGCGGCCCGGCCGAAGAAGAAGGTGTGGATCATCGCGCGCCAGCACCCGGGCGAGACGATGGCGGAGTGGTTCGTCGAAGGGCTCGTCAAACGCTTGGCCGGATGGGGCGACTGGGCGGGCGACCCGGTTGCGCGCAAGTTGTACGAACGCGCTGTCTTTTACATCGTTCCCAACATGAACCCGGACGGCAGCGTGCGCGGCAATTTGCGCACGAACGCCGCCGGCGCGAACTTGAACCGCGAATGGCTCGAGCCCGATGCGCAGCGCAGCCCCGAGGTGTTCGGGGTGCGCGCGGCGATTCACGCGAACGGCTGCGACATGTTCTTCGATATCCACGGCGACGAAGCGTTGCCCTACGTGTTCGTGGCCGGTAGCGAGATGTTGCCGAGCTTCACCGAACGGCAAGCGCGCGAGCAAAAGGCGTTCATCGACGCGTTCAAGCAAGCCAGTCCCGACTTTCAAGACCAGCATGGCTACGAAGCGTCCAAGTACAAGGAAGATGCGCTGAAGCTGGCCTCGAAGTACATCGGCCACACGTTCGGATGTTTGTCGTTGACGCTCGAGATGCCGTTCAAGGACAACGCCAACTTGCCCGACGAGCGAGTGGGCTGGAACGGCGAGCGTAGCGCGGCGCTGGGCGCGGCCATGCTCGGCGCGATATTGCGTCAGATCGAAACGTTCGACTGAAGGCGGGTGTAGGCCGCCTGCTTTCGCATTGGGCCCTCGACGATCCGGCCCGCAGCGGCCGTAGGCATGTTCGCCGGTTACATCGAACGTTCGGGCAACCGACCGAAGCGCACACAGCGACGCCATGCTTCGGCGTCGCTATTCATTGCGTGTCGCGGTTCGCGTCAGTGCTTCGCGGACGATTTGGCCGACGATTTCTTTTGCTTCGCCGAATGCTTGACCGCGTTACCGCTCGTGTGGCCCGCGGCGTGGCCGCCATGGCGGCGCTTGCCTTTTTTCCGCGACGAGCCTTCGTTGTGGGCCTTGAGCGGCGGGACCGGATCGTTCCACGTGAATGCCAGCATCTGAGTGCCTACATAGCCGCAGCGAAAACTCAGCGGATAAGGCGCGCGCGATGTTTCGCGGGGAATACCTTGGCCCTCCACGGTCACGATGTTGTCCACCGTGATGCGCTGTTTGCCTTGATCGAACGGTTGGTTCCACGGTTTGATCTCCGCGTGGGCCGAATCGAACGCTTCGGGCGGGAAGTCGACGTGATCGATGACGGTCGATGTACTCGCGACGAAATTGCCATGAGCGGCGCAATCCGCAACGAGCGGATCGGCATGCATATCGTTCACGAAGTGGGCGATCAGCTCGTTACGTTGATCGATCGAGTCGGCGCGGGCGGGAGCCATGGCGATCATCGGCAGAGCGAAGATCGCCGCGCTCGTCAACAGTCGTGCGAGCTGCCGCAGGCGGCGTGAAAACTTGGAGCTATCCATCCGGTAGGCAGTATTGAGACACAGGCACGTAAGATGCCCCACTCGGTGACGGAGTTCAATGTCGAGATGAATAATTTTTGACAATTGGCGTGCGAGCGCGGCGAGATGCGGCACAACGGCGCGGTGGCCGCAGCGCGGGCGCCTCGTCTTCGGTGCCCGCGTACGTCGGCTGTCGTCGGATGTTTAACGAATCTTCAGTCAGGTACGCGGACCGCCGAGCCGATAACGACGCACGTCGTTCGTCGTGACCCAGGTAGGCCGGTAGACCGCGATGAGCGCTGTGGACATACCGGTGAACCATGCTTCGCCGGTGGCCAACAAAAACACGCTGAACGCATAGCCGATCGGGATGACCGCAGCCGACCCGTGCGCGAGCGCAATATGGGCCGCCGCGGCGGCGACGCCGGCGAACGTCACGGCGATCGCCGGCGAGACGAATCCCTGCGCGCAGATGAAAACGAACAAGTTACGCGGCAGCCAAGCCGTGCAGGCGCGTTGGAACAGCGCCGAGATGCCTACGGGCATCGCCCCGTAGATAAGGAACGTGAGCGCAACGCCTTGCCAAGCCGCGTCGAATATGACCGCCGCGATACTCGACACGGCTGCCATCGCCACGAGCGCGAGCGCCCAGTCGAACAGCGTCACGAGCAGCGTGGCGCCGAGCAGATGCATGACGGGACCGTCGTCGAGCCACGCGTTCGTCGCCCATAGAACCGAGATGGCGACGATGACGGCGAGCCAGACGTGCTGGAGCGTTCCATCTTGCAGGCGCCGGAACGGGCGTGTCGCGAGGGCGAGCGCGAGCACGACTGCGGCTGCGGCCCAGCCACCGACTGCGACCCATAGCGGAAGCGGCGTATAGAGGAAGCCCATGGCGTCCATATTACTCGTTGGGCTGCGAAACGGGGAGAGCGTATGTGACGCGATTCGCTTTCCCCCCGCTCACTGCCTAGCAAGCGGCGCACCGCGCGGTTTCAGCCGGCGCTTCAGCCGGCGCCCGGGGCGGGTCCGCCGAACGGTACGTCCGGTTCCGCGGCAAGCGGCAGGTCGAGCGGGAGATCCCGGCGCGAAAGCGGATACTTGAACGGCGCGGCCCGTCTGAGCGGCACCGGGCCGCCGCGCCCGAGTACCGGCTTCGGTGTGCCTTGCGCCTCGCTGCGTAGGACTTCGAGTTGCGGTGTGAGCCAGCCGTTGTAGATCGCGACGGCGGCGGCGCGGTTCGGTGCTCCCAATTGCTGGAAAATGCTGGCCAAATGGATCTTGACCGTTCCCTCGCTGATCCCGAGCGTGCGCGCGATCATCTTGTTGGTGCTGCCCATATGGACGCAGCGCATGATTTGTTCTTGGCGAGGCGAAAGCGTCGGCACGAAGCGCTTGCGCCGCGTTAAGTCGGTGGCGAACTCGCGCGCGGGCAGCGGGGCGGGCAAGGCACCACGCGTGGGTGCGTGCGCTTCATCGTCGGCTTCGGTAAGAAACGGCGCGTAAAGTCCTCCCGCGAGCACGAGTTCGAGCAAGCGGACAATGAGCACGGGATTCGTGGATCGAGCGATGACGCCATGCACACCGGCATCGACGAGCGCCCGTACGCGTGCGGGGGCGATGTCGTCGATGAAGGCCGCTATCCGTATCCGCGGGTAGTCCTCGCGGAGCGAGCGCACGGCACTCACGCGCATGGCGTCTTGCCAATCGACGACGAGTAATTCCGTTGGCACGCGGCGCATCGCGCGTCCCGCATGCATCCAGTCGCGTGCTTCGCAAAACCGCGCTTGCCGGTCGATTTGCCGTAACAGCGCCTTGAGCCCGTCGCGCCGTTCGGCTTCCGAACTGAGAACTGCGAACCGCATGTTTTACCTCCTTGTAGTCGGTACGGAAAGCGCAGCGGAAAGCGCCGGACGAGAGCCGGCGGCCACGATGCGCCGTCGCGCAATCATGACAAATTCCTTACGGTCTCGCGGCTATCCGAACGGCATAGGACGCCCCTTCCCCGCGAAGGCAGCCGCGGGGAAGGGGCGAGAGGAGGCTCGAGGCGGGGCGGGTCAGTGGAAGTGCGGCTGCGCGGGTTCCGCGTCTTCGGGCATTTCGGCGTGAACGATCTCGCCGAGCGGATCGGCGTAGAGCGGGACGCCGCAATCGTCGCAGTATTCGGGTTCGAAGCGACCCGCGTGGCGACGGACGTCGGTCACACCCGCTTCCTTGAGCAGAGCGATGATTTCCTCGAGGGGGCCGCCGGTATCTTCGGCCTCTTCGTCGATCGCGAGCTCTCCGTTTTCGCGGCCGTACAGCGGCCACACGACGCCGTAGATGACGTCGTTGCTGCCGCGGCGCGTGAAGCCCACCCGGTACTCGTCGATACGCCGTTCGCCGAAGCCCGCGACGACGGCGCGCAAGTCCTGCGGCGTCGCGCCGATGGTATCGAACAGGTAACGGATCGCTGTGCGGACGGTATGGGGCCGCACGCGCTCGTCGGCGTCGCGGCAGGCGGAGTAATAGGCGTCGGGCAATAGGCACTCGAATTCGCAGCCGGGCAGCACGGCGGAGAGATTGGCGCCGCCTTGCGTGGCCCATTGCTCGAGGCATTGGCCGCGCTCGATGCGCGCACCGTTCTCTTCCTCTTGCCAGCGGAACAGCGGTGCGCCGACCGGGGCGGCCACGACCGCCAGCAGAAAGCGCGGGTCGGCCAGAATCGGCGATGTCTCCGGCAGATCGCCGAAGTTCATCTTCGCCGCGGTTGCGTTCAGCGCCGCTTGAATCAATTGCTGGGCGAGGCGGTACGTTTCGACGTGATGGCGGGGCAGTTGGTCGATGCTATAGAGGAAGGGGGCGAGCGCCACGCGCGTGCCGTCCGCGAGCACGTGCGCTTGCAAATGCGTGCGCAGCGCATCCACGGCATCGCCCTTGAGCGGGCCCGAGGGGATCATATAGCGGGTCCAAGCCAATACGGGGGCCGCGACCAAGAGTGCCTCGTAGGGCGTGCCTTCGTGCTCGATGACGAAAGACTCGCTGTGCGTCTCGGCCATGTCGGCGAGCGCGCCATACGCATCGGGATGATTTTGCTGCAGGTGGTCGAGTGCCGCGTCGAGCGTGGTTTGATTGCCGTTGCGGACGATTTTCGCGAGCAGCGTGTCGAGCTTGGCTTCCCAGAAGCGGTCTTCGATTCGGCTGCCGGACGCGAATAGCGCGAGAGACAGGCCGACGAGTTTGTCGGCGTCGGGGGGGAGGCGTTTAGCGATTCGCGAGCGCATAGGGCTTATTTAGTCGGATTCGATGAGCCCTCCATTCTAGTCGCTTCCGTCACGCAGTAAGCCGAGCCGAGCGCGTGACGCGCACGGTTCGCGGAGACGTCCGCTAACGGCCGCGACGAGGCCTGCAAAATACCGCTTGCGCGGTTCGAAGAAGCCGCCTAGAATTGCGCCCTTTCGTGCAGTCAACGTGACTGAGCGAAGAGAAGCGAGGCCTTACGCGGTGCGGTTTTCCGCGAGGTTTTCGTCAAC
>NZ_PNYA01000012.1 GCF_002879885.1 Trinickia dabaoshanensis | reverse complement strand
GTGAACATCGTCTCGGTGTAGCCGTCCGCTCCGCGCATCGTTTCGCTCTCAGTGTTGGTCGATTCCTTCTTTCAACGTTTACCCCTCCCGCTCGGATGACGTCTGCGGGAGGTATTTCAACAGCCTGTTAGGAGGTACAGGGCGGGACGATGCGGACCCACCCCACTTTTGAGGACAGAGTTTTGAGGCAGAGGGCGCGTTTCGGTTGATTGCGGGAGCCAGTGCGTGGGCTGGTTTCGGCTGGCCAGCGATCTTGAGCGTTGCCGAGAGAACGAAGGTGGCATTCCCCGTTGACGAAATCTCGTTACACGGGCGTTACATGGCCGAGAAAACGCGAAAGGGGTTACAGTCAAATAGACTGTAACCCCTTGATTTCCTTGGTCGGAGCGAAAGGATTCGAACCTTCGACCCTCTGATCCCAAATCAGATGCGCTACCAGGCTGCGCTACGCTCCGACGAGTCAGGGATTCTAGCCTGCCCCGGACCGCGCAGTCAATCGCGGCACATCGCGGCACGTCATCTGCAACACATCACGGCGCGATCTCGCGCCCCAACTCTAGGAGACGACGACATGGATTTGATTCTTTGGCGCCACGCTGAAGCCGAGGACAGTGCTCAAAGCGACATGGGCCGCCAACTGACCTCACGCGGTCGCAAACAAGCGCAAGCGGTGGCGAAATGGCTACGCGCACGGCTGAGCCCGGACGCCCTAATCCTCGCCAGCCCGGCCGCCCGCACCGTGCAGACAGTCGAATCGCTAACCGACCAGTACCGCACGGTGGACAGCATCGGCCCTGGAGCCAGTCCCGACGCCGTGCTGGCCGCCGCGCGCTGGCCGGAAGGGATCGCACCCACCGTCGTCATCGTGGGACACCAGCCGACGCTCGGGCTCGTCGCATCTCAGCTCGTCGCGGGCGAGGCGGCCGAATGGACGATCAAGAAAGGCGGCCTGTGGTGGCTGTCGAGCCGCGATCGCCCCGAGGCGCGCCGCGACGGCCTCGTTCAAGTGGTCGTGCGAGCCGTGTTATCGCCCGACCTCGCCTAGCCATGATGAAAGCTGCGTGTCCAGCGCGCGACATGTCATCGCAACGACACGCGTTTGCCACGCAACCGTCATGCCCCATTACTACATTGGCAAGGACCCAGCATTCCTTTCATAGTCATTCGGAACCAGGACCCCCCATGCGAGATCTGCCGACGCCCACCCTGCCCCTCGCTTCGATTCCGCTCGATTCGCGCCGCCGCCTGCCGCGCGAAAAAGAAACCATCACACAAGAGCATCGTCTACAAGTGGCTTGGGCGCGTACCGATGAAGAGCTTCGCGAAGCGCAGCGCCTGCGCTACCGAGTGTTCGCCGAGGAAATGGGCGCGAGCGTCTCGGGACCGGCCGGCCTCGACGTCGACGCATTCGACGCCTACTGCGACCACCTGCTCGTGCGCGACCTCGAAACGCTGAAAGTCGTCGGCACCTACCGCGTGCTGCCGCCGCACCAAGCCGCCCGCATCGGGCGTCTGTACGCCGAAGGCGAATTCGACTTGTCGCGCCTTGCGCATTTGCGCTCCAAGATGGTCGAGGTGGGCCGCTCGTGCGTACACGCCGATTACCGTAGCGGCTCGGTCATCATGTCGCTTTGGGGCGGCCTTGGCACCTACATGCTGCAAAACGGCTACGAAACGATGCTCGGCTGCGCCAGCGTACCGATGGCCGACGGCGGCCATTTCGCCGCGAACCTGTACGAATCGCTGCGCGAGAACGCGCTGACGAGCCCCGAATACCGCGCGTTCCCGCACACGCCGCTACCGGTCGAGGAACTGCGCACCGGCGCGCGCGTCGCGCCGCCGCCGCTGGTCAAAGGCTACATGCGTCTCGGCGCGAAAATTTGCGGCGCCCCCGCCTGGGATCCCGATTTCAATTGCGCGGATTTCCTCACGCTGTTCCGGCTGTCGGATATCAACGCCCGCTACGCCCGCCATTTCCTAGGCTGAAGCGCGCCTCGCTCATTCAGCGTGTTGTGCGCGGCTGCCGTTCAAGCGGCGGCCGCCGCCGGCGTACTTACTCGTCCGTGTAAATGACGCGGTAGCGTATGCCGACCTTCTCCCACTCCGCCGCCTCTTGAATCAAGCTGTAATCGGTCAGCGGGTTACCGGCCACCCAAGCGTTCGGCAGGCGTACCTCGTACCCGCCGTTCGATTTCGCGACGCGAATCCCGGGCAGTCCGGCATCGGTACGGCGGCGGCAAAGCAGCGCCGCGAGCCGCAAACAAAACAGCAAGGGCCATTCGACTTCGCGCGTCTGCGCCAGCTTGCCGAGCTTGCCCGCATGGCCGAGCACGAGCACGGCGAGCCGCGCCTGATCGGTGCGCGAAAAGCCCGGCATATCGGCATTGCTCGCGATATAGGCGGAGTGCTTGTGATACGAGCTATGCGAGATCGACAGACCGATCTCATGCAGCGCGGCCGCCCACCCGAGGAACATGCGCCCCTCGATCAAGCGTTCGGCATCGGGCTCGCCGATCTGATCGTAAAAGCCCACGGCCAGATCGGCGATGCGCTCGGCCTGGGCACGATCGACGCCGTAGCGGCGCATGAACCCCTCGACCGTGACGGCGCGCATGTCCTCGTGTTGAGTGCGCCCCAGCAAGTCGTACAGCACGCCTAGGCGCAGCGCGCCGTCGGTCGTATCGACATAATCGATGCCGAGCTCTTCGAAGACCGCCAGCATGATCGACAAGCCCCCGGCGAGCACCGGCACGCGATCGGGTTTGAGCGCGATCAGTTTGAGCCGATTGACGTTCTCGGCCTTGATGAGGGCGCGCTTGAGCCGCTCGAGACCGCCGCGCGAGATGCCGTGCGAAACGCCAGGATCATTGAAGCCGTTCGCTTCGACGAGTTCCGCGAGCGCTCGCGCGGTACCCGAGGAGCCGATCGCTTGATCCCACCCGGCTTGCTTGTACTCGCGCGAGATGATCTGGATTTCACGCTTTGCCGCGAGTTCGGCCTGGCGCATCGTGTAATCGTCCACGTTGCCCGCCGGGAAAAACGCACGGCTATGGCTCACGCAGCCGATATACAAACTCTCCATGACGAGCGGCGTGTAGTGCTGACCGATGATGAATTCGGTCGAGCCCCCGCCAATGTCGACGACGAGCCGCTTGCCCGAAATCGCCGGCACCGAATGCGCCGCGCCCGCGTAGATCAGCCGCGCCTCTTCGCGCCCCGCGATCACTTCGATCGGAAAGCCGAGCGCGCTTTGCGCTTCGACGAGGAACTCGGGCGCGTTCTTCGCCACGCGCAGCGTATTCGTCGCGACGGCGCGCACATGATCCGGATGGAAATCGCGCAGCCGCTCGCCGAAGCGCTTCAGTGCATCCCACGCGCGCACCTGGGAAGCGCGATCGAGCATCTTGTCGGCGGAAAGGCCGGCGGCAAGACGCACGGGCTCGCGCAACGCATCGACCTGATAGATCTGCGCGCCGGCGGGCGTTTCCTCGATGCGGCCGACGATGAGCCGGAAGCTGTTCGAGCCGAGGTCGACCGATGCAAGAAGATGCGGGGTATTGGGCATTAGGAAAAAAGGCTCCCGTTCACGCGTACCATGGGGCCGGGGCGACTCGCCCGGCACGCGCGTCACTGTTCAAAGACGCCATTTTAAGCGCATAGTAATTCCCACCGGTGGACGATTGTGACCTCGTCCATGCGTCATCGCGCGGCGCCCCATGCGCACCGGAACGCGAGGCGGCTCGGCGCGCGTCTTGCATTCATCTTGCGTTCGATACGCATTGCACGAATGCGAATGGTCAAAGTCATACCAAATATCCGTAGAATGAGTGTCAGTATGACTTTTCATAGAAATGACATCGAACCATGAGAATGTCCGAGCGCCCGTTCATTCCCTCATCCGACCCCTCTCATCTATCGTTGCCGATGTCGCTTCGCTATCCCCTTCTGAATCGTGAGTTAGGCATCCTGGGTTTCAACGAGCGCGTCCTGGCGCAAGCGGCCGATCCGTCGGTACCGCTGCTCGAGCGGCTGCGCTTCATCTGTATCACGAGCAGCAATCTCGATGAGTTCTTCGAGATCCGCATGGCCGGTCTGCAAGAACAGATGCGTGACAATCCGGGCGCACTCGCGCCCGACGGTATGTCGCTGCAGCACGTCTACGACCTCGTCGTGGAGCGGACTCACAAGCTCGTGGACCGGCAATACGCGATGCTGCACGAGACGGTGCTGCCGGCGCTCGAGCAGGAGGGCATCTACTTCCATAGTTGGGACACTTGGACCGACGCGCAAACCGAGTGGGCGCGACGTTATTTCATCGACGAATTGCTGCCCGTGCTGACGCCGATCGGTCTCGACCCGGCCCACCCCTTCCCGCGCGTGCTCAACAAGAGCTTGAATTTCGTCGTCGAACTCGAAGGCAAGGACGCCTTCGGCCGGCAAGCGGTCATGGGGATCGTGCAGGCGCCGCGCGCGTTGCCGCGGCTCGTACGCATGCCGCAGGAGCTGTCGGGCTTTGCGTACGGGTTCGTGCTGCTCAGTTCGTTCATGCAGCGCTTCGTGCAGGAGCTTTTCCCGAACCTCGTGATTCGCAGTTGCAATCAATTTCGCATTACGCGCAACAGCGACCTATTCGTCGATGAGGACGAAATCACGAACCTGCGGGTCGCTCTGCAAGGCGAGTTGCCCGCGCGCCACCTGGGCAACGCCGTGCGCCTCGAAGTGTCGGCGGACACGCCCGCGCACCTCGTGCGCCGCCTACTCGACGAAAGCGGCTTGATCGAAAAGGACTGCTACCGGGTGGGCGGCTCGGTCAATCTCGTGCGGCTCATGCAATTGCCCGAGCTCGTCGATCGGCCCGATCTGAAGTTCGTGCCGCACGTCCCCACGACGCCGCCCGCGCTCGCGAACGCCGCCAATCTGTTCGAGACGATCGATCAAGGCGACGTACTGCTGCATCATCCGTACGAGAGCTTCCAGCCCGTGCTCGAGCTGCTGCTGCAAGCGGCGCAGGACCCGAACGTCGTCGCGATCAAGCAGACGATCTATCGCACCGGCACCGACTCGCCGCTGATGGATGCGCTGATGCAGGCGGCGCGCAACGGCAAGGAAGTGACGGTCGTCGTGGAGCTGCTGGCCCGCTTCGACGAGGAAACGAATATCAACTGGGCTTCGCAGTTGGAAGCCGTGGGCGCGCATGTCGTGTACGGCGTCGTCGGCCACAAGTGCCATGCGAAGATGATGTTGATCGTGCGCCGCACGACGCACAACGGCAAGTCCTCGCTCAAGCGCTATGCGCACTTGGGCACCGGCAACTACCATCCGCGCACCGCCCGCCTGTACTCCGACTTCGGCTTGATGACGGCCGATCAGCGTATCTGCGAAGACGTGCACCACGTGTTTCAACAGCTCACCGGAATCGGCGGGGAGCTCAAGCTGCACGATCTGTGGCAATCGCCGTTCACGCTGCACCCGAAGCTCGTCGACGCCATTCGCGCCGAAGCCGAGAATGCGCGAGCCGGAAAAAAAGCCCGCATCGTCGCGAAGATGAACGCCTTGCTCGAACCCACGGTCATCGCCGAGCTTTACGAAGCCTCGCAAGCCGGCGTCAAGATCGATCTCATCGTGCGCGGCGTATGCTCGCTGCAACCGGGCGTGGAAGGACTATCGGAGAACATTTCGGTACGCTCGATCGTCGGCCGTTTCCTCGAGCACCATCGAATCTTCTATTTCTTCTCGAACGGCGAGGAGCGCGTCTATCTGTCCAGCGCGGATTGGATGGATCGAAACTTCTTCCGCCGCGTCGAAGTCGCCTTCCCGGTCAAGGATCGGCGCTTGAAGCGGCGCGTCGTCGCGGAAGGGTTGTCGGCGTTCCTCGGCGATAACCAATCGGCCTGGGTCATGCAAAGCGACGGCCACTACCGGCGCAGCCGTCCCGGCAAAACGTCGCGCAACGCGCAAGCGAGCCTGCTCGTGAAATTCGGCTGTTGACCGGTGGCGCCCGTGGCGCCGGCCGCGCCTTGCTTCAGGCGTGGGCCGGCTGACGGCGCGTCGTACGCGCGGCGGGAAAGCGCACGCTGAACGTGCTGCCTTTTCCCTCTTCGCTTTTGACGTCGAGTGTTGCATCGTGCCGCTGCAGCACGTGCTTGACGATCGCAAGGCCGAGACCCGTTCCGCCCGTATCGCGCGAGCGGCTGCGATCGACGCGGTAAAAGCGTTCCGTCAATCGTGGAATATCGGCCGCGGGAATACCGAAGCCCGTGTCGGTGACCGAGAACACGGCCTCCTTGCCCACCTGCTTCCAGACGACGCTGATAGACCCGGCATCGGGCGTATAGCGGATCGCATTGGTCACGAGATTGCCGAGCGCGCTGAGCACCTCCGTCTCGGCGCCCGTGACCGTCAGTGCGTCGTCCGTAGTGAAATCGATACTGTGGCGCCCGCCGGATAGCGTGGCGGCATCGTCGCGGATGTGAGAAATCACGGCGCGCATATCGATCGCCTGATCGCTTGGCGGCTTCATGTTGCCTTCGAGCTTGGCGAGCACGAGCAAGTCGTCGACGATATTGCGCATGCGCGACGCTTGCTGATCCATCAACTCCAAGTAACGCTCGCGGTCGGCGCGCTCGAGCGGCAACTCGCGCATCGTTTCGAGAAAACCCGATAGCACCGTCAGCGGCGTCTTCAGCTCATGCGAGACGTTCGCCACGAAATCGCGCCGCATCGCATCGGTGCGCTCGAGTTCCGTGATATCCGCGGAGAGGACGAGCTTGCGATTCTCCCCGTAGGGGAACGCTTGAACGGAGAGGACGTTTTGCCGCTTCTCGCCCATGCCGCGCATGACGAGCATTTGCTCGTAGTGATGCGAGTTCAGATACCGGACGAAATCCGGATGCCGTACGAGATGCGTAATGTGCTGGCGCAAGTCGCGCTTCGCATCGAGCCCGAAGTGCTCTTCGGCGATCGCGTTGCACCATTCGATCTGGTCGTGATCGTCGAGCATCGCCACGCCGTTCGGCGACGCTTGAATCGCCTGGATGAAGCGCGAGTGCTGTTGTTCGACCTGACGCACCTGCGCATGCCAGCGCTTGGCCAGCTTGTGCAGGCGGTAATAGATTTCACCCCAGATGCCCGGCGCGCTCGGCACCTCGCCGTAGACCGGGGCATCGAGCAGGCGCCACAAGCGCTGGGTGTGATAGGTCGAAAAAAGACTCTGCGCGATGAGCGCCGCAAGCGCGAAAATCAACGCGGCGCGCACGCTCGTCACGGCGGCGATCGCCGCGCAGATGAGCGCGAGCAGCAGAAGCGATACGATCGAGCGCGCCCAAATGATATTCATGAAGTCAAGGTCAGCCGAGTAACGAGGAGGCGGCCACGCCGGGCGCCGCGCCCGCCCGTGGCGCCGGGCAGCGCCCTTCGCGCTTACGCGCTCTTGGCGAGACGGTACCCGCTGCCGCGCACCGTTTCGATCATAGCATCGCACCCCGCCGGCTTCAGTGCGGCACGCAAGCGCTTGATGTGCACGTCCACCGTGCGCTCCTCGACGAACACATGATCGCCCCACACCTGGTCGAGCAATTGCGTGCGGCTATGCACGCGCTCGGGGTGCGTCATGAAAAAGTGCAAGAGACGGAACTCGGTCGGTCCCAGATCGAGCTTGATCTCGCTGCCCGATCCATGCGCTGCGACGCGATGCGTGGCGGGATCGAGCTTCAGGCCGTTGATCGCCACGACGTCCTCGGTCAACTGCGGCGCACGCCGCCGCAGTACGGCCTTGATACGGGCCATCAACTCCTTCGGCGAGAACGGCTTCGTGACGTAATCGTCCGCGCCGATCTCGAGTCCGAGCACCTTGTCCTGCTCGTCGCCGCGCGCCGTCAGCATGATGATCGGGATGTGCTTCGTGCGCTCGTTGTTGCGCAGATCGCGCGCAAACGCGATCCCCGACTTGCCCGGCAACATCCAGTCCAGCAAAACGAGATCGGGCAGCACGTCGCTGATCAGCGCCTGTGCCTGCTCCGCGTTGTAGGCGCGGATCGGGCAGTGCCCCGCGTGCTGCAGGTTGACGGAAATCAGTTCGGAAATCGCGGGCTCATCTTCGATGATGAGAATGCTGCTCGGCATCGTCACCTACCTCTTGATACGTTCAAACGTTTAACTAAGGGCTTCACGCTCGAGGGCGTCGCGCGACTTGTGGCGCACGTCGGTCCCTTTCACGATGTAGATGATGAACTCGGCGATGTTCTTCGAATGATCGCCGATGCGTTCGATCGCCTTCGCGATGAACAGGAACTCGAGCCCCGCCGAAATCGTGCGCGGGTCTTCCATCATGTACGTGACGAGCTTGCGCACGAACGCGCGGAATTCCTCGTCGATCGCCTTGTCGTCGCGCACGATTTGCGCGGCGGCCACCGTATCGAGACGCGCGAACGCATCGAGTGCGCGGCGCAGAATCGACACCGCCATCTCGCCCGAAAGCTTGATCTCGGCGATGTTGACCGTGCGTGACGTGCCGTCTTCCATCAAACGTTTGACGCGCTTCGCAATTTTCTCTGCCTCGTCGCCCGCGCGCTCCAGATTGGTGATCGTCTTGGAGATCGCGAGCAGCAGACGCAGGTCGCGTGCGGCCGGCTGCCGGCGCGCGATGACGTTGCTGCACTCCTCGTCGATCTCGACTTCCATCCTGTTGACGACTTCTTCCGCGGCAATGACCTGATCGGCCACTTCGGCGTCGAAATCGTTCAGCGCCTGCATCGCGCGCGTGATCTGGGCCTCGACGAGACCGCCCATTTCCAACACCTTCGACGAGACGAGGTTGAGATCCGCGTCGAATTGGCTCGACAAATGCTTGTCCGACATCGCTGTCTCCTTAGTTCATCAGCCGAAGCGGCCGGTGATGTAATCCTCGGTTTCCTTGCGGACCGGCTTGATGAAGATTTTCTCGGTATCGCCGAATTCGATCAACTCGCCGAGATACATGTAGCCCGTATAGTCGGAACAGCGTGCCGCCTGCTGCATATTGTGCGTGACGATGACCACCGTGTAGTCGCTCTTCAGTTCGGCGATGAGCTCTTCCACGCGGCCCGTCGAGATCGGGTCGAGGGCCGAGCACGGCTCGTCGAGCAACAACACCTCGGGGCGAATCGCAATGCCGCGCGCGATGCAAAGCCGCTGCTGCTGGCCGCCCGAGAGGCTGTAACCGCTTTGGCTCAACTTATCCTTGACTTCGGTCCAGAGGGCCGCTTTCGTGAGCGCCCATTCCACGCGGTCGTCCATCTCCGAGCGCGACAACGATTCGAACATCTTCACGCCGAACGCGATGTTGTCGTAGATCGACATCGGAAACGGCGTAGGCTTTTGGAACACCATGCCGACGCGCGCGCGCAGCAGCGAGATATCGCGCTTGGTCGTGAGCAGGTTTTCGCCGTCCATCATGATGGCGCCTTCCGCGCGCTGCTCCGGATAGAGGGCGAACATCTTGTTGAAGGTGCGCAAGAGCGTCGACTTGCCGCAACCGGACGGACCGATGAACGCGGTCACCTTGCCTTCCGGGATGTTCAAGTTGATGTTCTTGAGCGCGTGGTACTTGCCGTAGAAGAAGTTCAGGTTCTTCACTTCGATCTTCGGCGTGGTGGGGGCCAGCGGACGATCGCTCGTAGCCGGCTCGAAACCGGCGGGCGCGGCGGGACGCTCGACTTGGGACAGGTGACTTTCAGCCATATTCATAAAACGCTCCGTGGCTTATTTCTTGCCGAACATCGCACGCGCGAGGATATTCAATCCGAGCACGCCGAGGGTAATCAGGAACACACCGGCCCACGCGAGCGATTGCCACTGCGGGAACGGACTCATTGCGAACTTGTAAATCGTGACGGGCAAATTCGCGAGCGGCTGGTTCATGTCGACCGAGAAGAACTGGTTCGACAAAGCCGTGAACAGCAGCGGCGCCGTTTCGCCCGCGATACGCGCGATGGCAAGCAACACACCCGTCACCACCCCGGCGATCGATGCCTTCAGCGTGATCGACAGCACCATCTTCCACTTCGGTACGCCGAGCGCGAAAGCCGCTTCGCGCAGCGCATTGGGGACGAGCTTGAGCATGTTCTCCGTCGTGCGGATCACGATCGGAATCTGCAACAGCGCAAGCGACACGACGCCGGCCCAGCCCGAAAAATGGCCCATCTTTTCGACGATGATCGCATAGACAAAAAGGCCCACGACGATCGACGGCGCCGACAGCAAAATGTCGTTGATGAAGCGCGTGACGCTGGCGAGCCAGCCCTTGTGGCCGTACTCGGCCAAGTAGACGCCGGCCAGCACGCCGATCGGCGTGCCGACGACCGTCGCCGCGCCCACCAGCATCAGCGTACCGACGATCGCGTTGGCGAGACCGCCGCCGTCGGTGTTCGGGGGCGGCGTCGATTGCGTGAACAGCGACGCCGATAGACCACCCACACCAAGGCTGAGCGTCGTATAAAGAATCCAGACGAGCCACAGCAGCCCGAATGCCATCGCGGCGAGCGACATCGTCAGCGCGATCGCGTTGACCACGCGACGCCGGCGCTGCAAGCGGTCGCGCGTCGCGGCGAACGCCTCGGGGCTCGCCGAACCGGGGATTTGCATCGAAGGACCGCTCATTTCGCCCCCTCCGCCCTTTCGAGGCGAAGCAGCATGATCTTCGAGATGGCGAGCACGATGAACGTGATCACGAACAGAATCAAACCGAGTTCCATCAACGCCGCGGTGTGCAGCCCGGGGCCCGCTTCGGCGAACTCGTTGGCGAGCGCCGAGGTAATGCTGTTGCCCGGCGAGAACAGCGAGATGTTGCTGAGCAAGTTGGTGTTGCCGATCACGAACGTCACGGCCATCGTCTCGCCGAGCGCGCGACCCAGGCCGAGCATGACACCGCCGATGACGCCGCTCTTCGTGAAGGGCAGCACGATCTTCCACATGACTTCCCACGTCGTGCAGCCGATGCCGTACGCCGATTCCTTGAGCAGGACGGGCGTAACTTCGAACACGTCGCGCATGACCGAGGCGATGTACGGGATGATCATGATCGCGAGGATCACGCCGGCGCACAGGATGCCGATGCCGATCGGCGGCCCTTGGAACAGCGCACCGATGATCGGCATGGACCCGAGAACGTTGCCGATCGGCTGCTCGAAGTAGGTGGCGAAGATCGGCGAAAACACGAGCAGGCCCCACATGCCGAATACGATCGACGGAATCGCGGCCAGCAGCTCGATGGCGATGCCGAGGGGCCGGCGCAGCCAGATCGGGGACAGCTCGGTGAGAAAGAGCGCGATGCCGAAGCTCACGGGCACCGCGATGATGAGTGCGATGAGGGACGTCGCCAGCGTGCCGTACACGGGCACGAGCGCGCCGTAGCTATCGTTGGGTGGATCCCAATCGCTAGCCCAAAGAAAGTGAAGCCCGAATTTTTGAATCGACGGCAGCGATTCGACCACCAGCGACACGATGATGCCGCCGAGCAGCAGCAAAGTAATGATCGCTGCGAGGCGCGCGAGATTGCCGAAGATCAGGTCGCCGAGTTGGCTCGGCGCGCGTTGCGCGTGTTCGGCGGGGGCCGTCGACATGAGTCGAGTGTCGGACATGTGAACCCGTTTACGAGTGCAGCGCCCGGGATGGGCGCAAGCGATGGCGATGCCCGGCAAGGCACTCGCCTTGCCGGGCCGTTGCTACCTACGGCGCTTATTCAGCAACCGACTTGCCCGAAGCATCCTTCACATTCGCTTTCCATTGCTTCTCGATTTCAGCCGTCACCGATGCCGGCAGTGGGATGTAATCGAGCGACGACACGGCGTCGGAACCGTTCTTGAAGCCCCAGCCGAAGAACTTCAGCGTTTCCGCGCCTTCCGCCGGCTTTTCTTGCGTCTTGTGCACGAGCACGAACGTCGCGCCGACGATCGGCCATGCGGTGGCGCCCGGCTCGTCCGTCAGGATCTGGTAGAACGACTTGCTCCACTCGGCACCCTTAGCGGCGGCCGCGAACGTCGCCGTATCCGGCGTCACGACCTTACCGTCGTGGTTCACCATCTTCGTGTAGACCATGTGGTTTTGCTTCACGTAGGCCCACTCGACATAACCGATCGCGCCCGGCAGACGTTGGATGAATGCGGCAACGCCGTCGTTACCCTTGCCGCCCGTACCCGTCGGCCAATTCACCGTCGTGCCTTCGCCGATCTTCGACTTCCACTCGGGGCTGACCTTCGAGAGGTAGTCCGACCAAATGAACGTCGTGCCCGAACCGTCGGCGCGGCGCACCACGGCGATAGCCGTGTCCGGCAGCTTCACGCCCGGGTTCAGCTTGGCGATGGCCGGGTCGTTCCACTTCGTGATCTTGTTCAGGTAAATGTTGGCCAGCACTTCGCCCGACAGCGTCAACTCGCCGGCCTTCACGCCAGGCAGGTTCACCGCCGGCACCACGCCGCCGACCACCGTCGGGAATTGGAAAAGACCTTGCTTCGCAAGTTCGTCGTCCTTCAGCGGCATGTCCGAGCCGGCGAAATCGACCGTCTTCGCTTCGATTTGCTTGATGCCGCCAGCGGAACCGATGCCTTGATAGTTCACCTTGCCGCCGCCCGACTTGACGTACGAGTCCGCCCATTTCGTGTAGAGCGGAGCGGCGAACGTGCTGCCCGCGCCGGTGATGTCAGCGGCTTGCGCGGAAACGGCGAAGAGCACGCCGGCCAGGCCAGCGAACGCGGTTTGCATCAATTTCATGAATTTAACCCCTAGTGGTGTGGTCGTGGAAAACGCGACACCGCGAAGATTAGGTCGTAACTGTGACAGTAATATGACTGTCGATGAAGGTAAAGTGACAGCATCCTTACCGAATGAAAGGATTCGTCATGAAATTAGCATTAAATGTGAGGAATTAGGGGAAGATAAGAGCACGGCGCCCCTCGCGCCGGTGAAACTAGCGTAGGAGAAAAGCGCCGCGGCTGCAGCGCTTTTCTGTACGAATCGATCAGGACGTGGCTTGTTCGACGACCCTGGCGATCTCTTGCGCATGGCGCACGGCTGCGTCATGTTGACTCGCTTCCACCATCACGCGCAGCACGGGCTCGGTGCCCGAGGCACGGATCAGCACCCGGCCGCTGCCGTCGAGCGCACGCTCGGCATCGGCCACGGCCTCCTTGATCGCGGCGCTGCTCTTCCAATCGGCGCCCGCGCGCATCCGCACGTTGATGAGCTTTTGCGGGAACAGCGTAACGCCTTCGAGCAGTTCGGCGAGCGTGCGGCCGCTGCGCTTGATCGCGGCGAGCACGAGCAACGCCGACACGATCCCGTCGCCCGTGGTATGCCGATCGAGCGACAAGATGTGGCCCGAACCTTCGGCGCCCAGTTGCCAGCCCCGCTCGCGCAATTGCTCGAGCACATAGCGATCGCCGACGGCCGCACGCACGAACGGGACACCCTCGCGGGCAAGCGCCACTTCGACGGCCATGTTCGTCATCAACGTGCCGACCGCGCCCGGCACCTTGCCATCGGTGGACATGCGATCTTTGACGAGCACATACAGCAGCTCGTCGCCGTTGAAAAGACGGCCCGACGAATCGACGATCTGCAAGCGGTCGGCGTCGCCGTCGAGCGCGATCCCGAGGTCGGCACGGTTCGCTCGCACCGAGCGGATCAGCGCATCGGGCGCCGTCGCACCCACGCCGTCGTTGATGTTGAAACCGTTCGGCGCGACGCCGATCGGCACGATATCGGCGCCCAATTCGTGGAATACGTGCGGCGCAATGTCATAGGCGGCGCCATGCGCGCAATCCACGACGAGCTTCAGCCCGTGCAAGTCGAATGCCGCGGGGAACGTGCTTTTACAGAATTCGATGTAGCGCCCCGCCGCGTCGTCGAGCCGGCGCGCCTTGCCCAGTTGCTCCGAGGCCGCGCAGGCCAGCGGCTGTTCGAGCTGCGCTTCGATCTGCAATTCGACTTCGTCCGGCAGCTTATTGCCGTCGGCGCTGAAGAACTTGATGCCGTTGTCGTAGTAGGGATTGTGCGAAGCGCTGATGACGACGCCCGCCGCCAGGCGCAGCGCGCGCGTTAGATACGCGACACCGGGCGTGGGCATGGGCCCTGCCAGCATGACATCCACACCGGCTGCAGAAAAACCCGATTCGAGCGCGGCTTCGAGCATATAACCCGAGACGCGCGTGTCCTTGCCGATCAAGACGGTCGGCCGCGAGCCGGCTTTCGACCACCGATCTGCCTGCGCCAATACCTTGCCGGCCGCATACCCGAGCCGGAGCACGAAATCAGGCGTGATCGGGCTCTCGCCGACTTTGCCCCGAATACCGTCCGTACCGAAATAACGACGTGCCATTGTCCACTTCCCCCGCTTTCAAACGTATTGAATGATTGGCCGCGCACTCGCGCGTCGCCCTACCGCGCGCGCTCTTGCGCCTCGCGCACGGCCGCCCAGACCTTGAGCGCATCGACGGTTTCGGCCACGTCGTGCACGCGCACGATCGCCGCGCCGCGCTCAACCGCGCACACGGCCGCCGCCACGCTGGCCGCCACGCGCTCGGCCGGCGCCGCGCGTCCCGTCACCGCGCCCAGCATGGACTTGCGCGACATGCCCGCCAGAATCGGAAACGGCGCCTGGCCGGCCGCGGGCCCGGGAGCCGTATCGCGCAGGCGGGCAAGCAGCGCGTAGTTGTGCTCGCGCGTCGCTTTACCGAACCCGAACCCCGGGTCGACGCTGATGCGCGCCCGAGCTATCCCGGCTTGCATCAACGCTTCGACTCGCGCCTGTAGGAACGCACGCACGTCGGCCACCACATCCACATAATCCATCTCGGCGCGCTGCATCGTCTGCGGCTCTCCGAGCATATGCATGACGCATAGGCCGCAACGGCTGTCGCGCACGGCCTCGAGCGCACCGGGACGGCGAAAGCCCCAGATATCGTTGATGAGATCGGCCCCGGCGGCGAGCGCCGCACGCATGACTTCGGGCTTGTAGGTATCGATCGAGAGCGGGACGCCGGCGCCTACGAGCGCTTCGACGACGGGGACGACGCGCTCGAGCTCTTGATCGAGCGGTACGGGCGGCGCGCCGGGCCGCGTCGATTCGCCGCCGATGTCGATGATATCGACGCCCTCGGCCAGCATTTTCTCGGCTTGCCGCACGGCGGCGTCGCGAACGATATAGCGCCCGCCGTCGGAAAAGGAATCGGGCGTCACGTTGAGGATGCCCATCACGAGCGGGCGTTCGAAGCGCAGTGTGAAGCGCCCGCACACGAGCGGTTCGGGCAGCGCATCACGCGGGAGATCTGAAGTGGACACGGGACGGAGAAAACAGAAACGGCGCGAAGAGGAGCGATCAGGCGATGCGATGCGCGACCCACGAAAACCGTCAACCAAAGGGACCAAAAGGACCAAAAGGAACGGGCCGGTGCGGAGCACGCACCGGCCCGTCATCTCTATTTGCGCAACGTCACGCCGGAGCGGTGGCGCTACCCGGCCGTACCTCCGCGCCGGAGCTGCCCCCGCCGCCCGACGACGCGTCGGTAGCCGGCGCGCTCTTGGGCGAGCGCGGCGGACGCCCTTCCATGATGTCGTTGATTTGGTCGGCGTCGATCGTCTCCCATTCCATCAACGCAGCGGTCATCGCCTCGACCTTATCGCGGTTTTCGTCGAGCAGACGCCGCGCCAAGTTGTACTGATCGTCGAGCAGGCGACGGATCTCGGCATCGACCTTTTGCTGAGTGGCTTCGGAGATCGTACGCGTGAACCCGCGGCCGAACGGCGACGCATCGTTCTCGTCGTCGACATAAACCATCGGCCCCAGGGCATCGGTCATACCGAAACGAGCCACCATCGCACGCGCCGTTTGCGTCGCTTTGTTGAAGTCGTCCGAGGCGCCCGTGCTCACGAGGTTCAGGAACAGCTCTTCGGCAACGCGGCCGCCGAACAAGATGGCCAGCCGATCGAGCAGATACTCCTTCGAGTACGTTTCGTTGTCGTGCTCGGGCAACTGCCAGGTCACGCCCAGTGCACGGCCGCGCGGGATGATCGTGACCTTGTGAACCGGATCGGCCTTCGGCAACAGCTTGGCGACCACTGCGTGCCCGGACTCGTGATAGGCCGTGGCGCGCTTCGCGTCTTCCCGGATGACGGCCGACTTGCGCTCCGGACCCATGAAGATCTTGTCCTTCGCGTCTTCGAAATCGAGCATTTCGACGATACGCTTACCGCGGCGGGCCGCGAACAGCGCCGCCTCGTTCACGAGGTTCGCCAAATCGGCGCCCGAGAAGCCCGGCGTGCCACGCGCGATGACCGACGCATCGACGTCGTTTGCGATCGGCACCTTGCGCAGGTGAACCTTCAGGATTTGCTCGCGGCCGCGGATGTCGGGCAGGCCGACATAGACTTGGCGGTCGAAGCGGCCCGGACGCAAGAGCGCCTTATCGAGCACGTCGGAACGGTTCGTGGCCGCAATGACGATCACACCCGAGTTGGCCTCGAAGCCGTCCATCTCGACGAGCATTTGGTTCAGCGTCTGCTCGCGTTCGTCGTTGCCACCGCCCATCCCCGCACCGCGATGACGGCCGACCGCGTCGATTTCGTCGATGAACACGATGCACGGGGCGTGCTTTTTCGCCTGCTCGAACATGTCGCGCACGCGCGCGGCGCCCACGCCGACGAACATTTCCACGAAGTCGGAGCCCGAGATGCTGAAGAACGGCACCTTCGCTTCGCCCGCGATGGCGCGTGCGAGCAACGTTTTACCGGTACCCGGGGGGCCGACGAGCAGCACGCCGCGTGGGATGCGCCCACCCAGCTTCTGAAACTTTTGCGGATCGCGCAGGAAATCGACGAGTTCGGAGACTTCCTCCTTCGCTTCGTCGCACCCGGCGACATCGGTGAAATTGATCGCGTTGTTGTTTTCGTCGATGAGGCGCGCGCGCGATTTACCGAACGAGAAGGCGCCGCCTTTGCCGCCCCCTTGCATCTGCCGCATCATGTAGAACCAGAACCCGATGATCAGTATCGTCGGTCCCAAGTAGTACAGCGCCGATACCAGTGCGCTCGGCTCCTCGTCAGCCTTGCCGCTCACTTGGACGCCGTACTTCATCAAATCGCCGACCATCCAGATGTCGCCCGGCGACACGATCTGATATTTTTGACCGTCCGCGGGAGTGACCGTCAGATTACGGCCCTGCACCACGACGTTCTTGATTTTGCCCAGCTTGGCGTCGTCCATGAACTGCGAGTACGAAACGCCTTCCTGGACTCGGGGCTTGTCGAACTGCTTGAACACCGTAAACAGTACCAGTGCGATCACCAACCACACTGCTACCTTCGAAAACATATTGTTGTTCAAAGCCCACTCCTTCCTCATAGACGGGTGCCTACATTTTCCTTGCGGCACCACGAAAGCATTCTAATCCAGTCGGCAAGCCCCTGCCATAACGTTTCGCTACCGTGAAAATAGCGTTTCGTGGCGGGCCATCGGCATTTTTTAGCGCAATGACCGGGGCCTTGGCCGACCGATCGGGCCCCTTACCCGGGCCGCTTCAAAAACTTGCCCAAGATGAACGTTTCGGCCGATTTGTCCCGCGACGCCTTGGGCTTGCGCGCGGCTACGGTCTTGAACTGACGCTTGAACTTCTCCACGATCTGGCTGTAGCCGCTGCCGTGAAAACATTTCACCAGCAAGGCGCCTTCCGGCTTCAAATGCGCCTGTGAGAATTCGAGTGCGAGATCGCAAATATGTTCGATCCGCGCCGCATCGGCCACGGCCACGCCGGACAGATTGGGCGCCATGTCGGAAATTACAAGGTCGACGCGCCGGTCGCCGACAACTTCTTCCAATTGCGCAAGCACACTGTCTTCCCGGAAGTCGCCTTGGATGAAATGCACGTCGGCGACCGGTTCCATCGGAAGAATATCGAGAGCGATGATCGTGCCGTCGATCCCGCCCTCGCGCTCGGCACCGCGCTTCGCGCCCTGTGCCAGCTTGTTGCGCACGTACTGGCTCCAGCTCCCGGGCGCCGAGCCGAGATCGACGATGACCTGCCCCGGCCGGATGAGCTTGTCTTGCTCGTCGATTTCCTTGAGCTTGTAAGCGGCGCGCGCGCGATAACCCTCACGCTGCGCAAGCTTGACGTAAGGATCGTTGATGTGATCGTGCAACCACGATTGATTGAAGCGGTTTTTTGCCATCGAAAAGGAATCTATTACTACGTCGGGCCGCACTTTTAGCGGATAATACGCGTTTTGCCGGCGCGCCGTCCGGTGTTGCCGGCCCGGAGCTTGGCCGCTCGGATCGATCGCGGTTCGGCCGCGGTTTGGCCGCATCGGCCACGCGTCCATGGCGCGGCCGTCCCTATTTTAGTCGAGTCGTTCTCCGTCCTATGCCTGCCCTCAAAGTCTCCCCTGCCCAGCGCGCCGACTTGCGCTCCCAAGCCCATGCGCTCAAACCGGTCGTCCTGATCGGGGCCGAAGGGCTGACCGACGCCGTGCTGGCCGAAATCAAGGTCCACCTCGCGGCACACGAGCTCATCAAGATTCGCGTGTTCGGCGACGAACGCGACGAGCGCATCGCCATTTACGACGCCATCTGCGACCAACTGGACGCCGCGCCGATCCAGCACATCGGTAAGCTGCTCGTGATCTGGAAACCGGAGGCGGACCAAGCACCGGCCCCCGCGCGCAAGAGCGGCGGCGCAAAGAGCCGAACCGCAATGCCCACCGCACGCGAAGCCGCGGCCGATACGGGCAAGCGCGGCGCCGCACCGCGCGTCGTCAAGGTCGTCAAGCAATCCCCCACCGACACGATCCGGCGTCCGAAGCCGCAAAAAGTACGCGTGCTCGGCAACGAGCGCGTGACCGCGGGCGGCTCCGTCAAGCGCGCGAAAAAGCGTCAAACGAGCGCGAAGCGCCAGCACCAAACGTCGAAGTAAGCCAAGCGCCGCCTATACGCGGCGCTCATGGGCGCTCAGGGGCCGGTCAAGCCGGCCTCGTTCCCGGCACAGGGGCGACGCCCGCCGGCAAGAGCCACATCAACGCTAGGCCGAGCAGCGTTTCGACGACGTAAAACAGCGTCGAAATACCATGCAGCATCCCGAAGCGCGCCGCGTACACCGAATTCGCAAGGTCGATCCCCGCCGCGCGCGCCTGCACTCGCAGGGCATCCATGAACGGCTGCAATCCGAAATAGCCGATCAGCACGCACAGCAGCATGCCGACGACGAGCCATCGCAGCTTGCGATAGTCGGAAGCACCGCGCCGCACCAACACGTTGCAGAGTGTTAGCGACAATATGCCGCATGCCACCCCGATGAACGCCTCGAACCGAAACAAACGCGCCGCGACATCGCCGGCTACCGAGCGTTCGAGCGTCGCAAACAGCGTGGGCGCGACGAGATAACCGATCGTCAGCGCGCTGCCCACCCAAATCAGGACGAGCAGCCGAAATACGCGATGGGGAACGGGAGACACGGGACGCGATCTCGACCGTTAGACGTACCGCACGGAGATGATTTCGTACTCGCGTACGCCACCGGGCGCTTGCACCGCGGCCACGTCGCCTTCGAACTTGCCGATCAACGCGCGCGCGATCGGCGAGCTGACGGAAATGAGGCCATGGTCGAGGTCGGCTTCGTCGTCGCCGACGATCTGATACGTCACCTTCTTACCCGAGTCGAGGTCTTCGAGTTCGACCGTCGCCGCGAAAACCACGCGGCCTTCCGCGTCGAGCGCGGACGGATCGATCACTTGCGCGGCGGCCAGCTTCGATTCGATTTCGGCAATGCGCCCTTCGATGAAGCCCTGTTTTTCCTTCGCGGCATCGTATTCGGCGTTTTCCGACAAATCGCCCTGCGCCCGCGCTTCGGCGATCGAATTGATGACGGACGGGCGCTCAACGGACTTCAAGCGCTGGAGTTCGTCGCGCAGTTGATCGGCGCCCCGCTTCGTCAAGGGAATCGTGCTCATAGACAGATCAGTAAACAAAAAACGGCAATAAAAAAGCACCGCGGTTAAGTGCATCCCGCCTTATGAACGACTTCGACAGGACGCCGCTTAACCGCGGCATGGTGGGGTTGTGATGCGACCCCAGCTTGGATGGTGTAATCGAACGATTAGTTTAGGCGAGCATGAAGCCCTTGTAAATCATAGACTTCCAAGTTCTTCAGGTAACGCAAGCCTTCGACGGCCGCGCGCGCGCCCGACATCGTCGTGTAGTAGGTCACCTTGTTCGCCTGCGCGCTCATGCGAATCGAACGCGAATCGGCGATCGCCGCGCGCGTTTCGTCGACCGTCGTGAACACGAGCGCGATCTCGCCGTTCTTGATCATATCGACGATGTGCGGACGGCCGTCCTTCACCTTGTTGACGACCTTCACCGGCACGCCGGCGGCGGCGATCGCGGCCGCGGTACCCTTCGTTGCGACGAGCGGGTACCCGAGCTCATGCAACATGGCTGCCACTTCGACGGCCTTCGCCTTGTCGGCGTCCATCACCGTCAACAGCACGGTGCCCGATTCGGGCAGGCGCGAACCGGCCGCGAGCTGCGACTTGAACAGCGCCTCGCCGAACGTTTGGCCCACGCCCATGACTTCGCCCGTGGAGCGCATTTCAGGCCCCAGCACCGGATCGACGCTCGGGAATTTCACGAACGGGAAGACCGCTTCCTTGACGCTGAAATACGGCGGCTCGACTTCCTTCGCAACCTTTTGCTCGCTCAGCGATTGACCGACCATCGCACGCGCCGCGATCTTCGCGAGCGGCAAACCCGTTGCCTTCGACACGTACGGCACCGTGCGCGATGCGCGCGGGTTCACTTCGAGCACGTAAATGATGTCGTCCACGTTGCCGCTTTCGCCGCGCACTTGCTGAATCGCGAATTGCACGTTCATCAGGCCGACGACGTTAAGGGCCTTCGCCATGGCCGCCGTCTGACGCTTGAGTTCCGCCACCGTCGATTTCGACAGCGAGTACGGCGGCAGCGAGCATGCCGAGTCGCCCGAGTGAACGCCGGCTTGCTCGATGTGCTCCATCACGCCGCCGATGAACACGTCCTTGCCGTCGGAGATGCAGTCGACGTCGCATTCGATCGCATCGTTCAAGAACCGATCGAGCAACACGGGGGAATCGTTCGACACCTTCACGGCCTCGCGCATATAGCGCTCGAGATCGCGCGGCTCATGCACGATTTCCATCGCGCGGCCGCCCAGCACGTACGAAGGACGCACGACGAGCGGGTAGCCGATTTCGTCGGCCAGCGCGAGAGCCTCGCTTTCCGCGCGGGCAGTCCGGTTCGGCGGCTGACGCAGACCGAGCTCTTGCAGCAGCTTTTGGAAGCGCTCGCGATCCTCGGCCGCATCGATCATGTCGGGCGACGTGCCGACGATGGGCACCCCGTTCGCTTCCAAATCGAGCGCCAGCTTCAGCGGCGTTTGGCCGCCGTATTGCACGATCACGCCGAGCGGCTTTTCCTTGTCGACGATTTCGAGCACGTCTTCGAGCGTCAGCGGCTCGAAATAGAGACGATCGGACGTATCGTAGTCGGTCGAGACGGTTTCGGGGTTGCAGTTGACCATGATCGTTTCATAGCCGTCCTCGCGCATCGCGAGCGCCGCATGCACGCAGCAGTAGTCGAACTCGATGCCCTGCCCGATCCGGTTCGGTCCACCGCCGAGCACCATGATCTTCTTGTTCGACGTAGGCTGCGCCTCGCACTCTTCCTCGTAAGTCGAGTACATGTAGGCCGTTTTCGTGGCGAATTCGGCCGCGCAGGTATCCACGCGCTTGTAGACTGGACGAACGTTCAACTCGATACGGCGGGCGCGCACCTCGGCCGCGCTCGCGGCGAGCAGCTTGGCCAGCCGGCGATCGGAAAAGCCGCTGCGCTTCAGGAACAAGAGTTCCTCGGTCGACAGGCTCGCGAGGGTGCGGCCGGCCAATTGCTTTTCCGTGTTCACGATCTCTTCGATCTGAGCGAGGAACCACGGATCGATCGCCGTCTCCTCGAACACTTCCTCGAGCGACATGCCGAGGCGGAACGCATCGCCGACGTACCAAATGCGCTCGGGGCCGGCTTCCCCGATCTCGCGCACGACTTCGTCGCGGTCGAGCGTCTTTTCATCGAGGCCGTCCACGCCGACTTCGAGACCGCGCAGTGCCTTTTGGAACGATTCCTTGAACGTACGGCCGATCGCCATCACTTCGCCGACCGACTTCATCTGCGTCGTCAGGCGCGAATCGGCTTCGCGGAATTTCTCGAACGCGAAGCGCGGAATCTTGGTGACGACGTAGTCGATCGTCGGCTCGAACGATGCCGGCGTTTGACCGCCCGTGATCTCGTTCTTGAGTTCGTCGAGCGTGTAGCCGCAAGCGAGCTTGGCCGCGACTTTGGCGATCGGAAAGCCCGTGGCTTTCGACGCGAGCGCCGACGAACGCGAGACGCGCGGGTTCATTTCGATGACGATGATGCGGCCGTCGCGCGGATTGATCGCGAACTGCACGTTCGAACCGCCCGTATCGACGCCGATCTCGCGCAGCACGGCGAGCGAAGCGTTACGCAGCAGCTGGTATTCCTTGTCCGTCAGCGTTTGCGCCGGCGCGACCGTGATCGAATCGCCCGTGTGGATACCCATCGGGTCCAAGTTTTCGATCGAGCAGACGATGATGCAGTTGTCGGCGCGATCGCGCACGACTTCCATCTCGTACTCTTTCCAGCCGAGCAGCGACTCTTCGATCAGCAGCTCGCGCGTGGGCGACAGATCGAGCCCGCGGCGGCAGATTTCCTCGAATTCTTGCCGGTTATAGGCGATGCCGCCGCCCGAGCCGCCCAGCGTGAACGACGGACGGATGACGACCGGGTAACCGGGGCCGCCCGTTTGCGCCGTGATGTCGGCGTGCACCTTGAGCGCTTCTTCCATCGAGTGCGCGGTGCCCGACTTCGCCGAGCCGAGCCCGATCTTCGTCATCGCGTCTTTGAACTTCTGGCGATCCTCGGCCTTGTCGATCGCCTCGGGCGACGCGCCGATCAGCTCGACGCCGTACTTGGTCAGCACGCCGTGGTGATGCAGATCGAGCGCGCAATTGAGCGCCGTTTGGCCGCCCATCGTCGGCAAGATCGCGTCGGGGCGCTCTTTCTCGATGATGCGCTCGACGACTTCCCACGTGATCGGCTCGATATAGGTGACGTCGGCCGTGTTCGGGTCGGTCATGATCGTCGCCGGATTGCTGTTGACGAGGATGACCTTGTAGCCCTCCTCACGCAGCGCCTTGCATGCTTGCGCGCCCGAGTAGTCGAACTCGCAGGCCTGGCCGATGATGATCGGACCCGCGCCGATGATGAGGATGCTTTTGATGTCTGTCCGCTTGGGCATAACGCTCTCGCTAATGTCTTTCGTCTTTCTGATGTCTTCGATGGGCGGGCGGCGGCGCGTCGCGCGCGCCGCGGCGCTTTGGAATCACGCGGCCGCGTTGCCGCGCTTGGCGTCCATCAGCGCCGTGAACCGATCGAACAGGTAGCCGATATCGTGCGGCCCCGGCGACGCTTCGGGGTGGCCCTGGAAGCAGAACGCCGGCTTGTCCGTCAGCTCGAAGCCTTGCAGCGTGCCGTCGAAAAGCGAGATGTGCGTGACGCGCGCGTTCGCGGGCAGCGTGCTCGCGTCGACGGCGAACCCGTGGTTTTGCGACGTGATGACGACGCGGCCGTCGGCCAGATCCTTGACCGGGTGATTCGCGCCGTGGTGACCCGTCTTCATCTTGACCGTCTTCGCGCCGACCGCGAGGCCCATGATCTGGTGCCCCAGGCAAATGCCGAACGTGGGAATACCGCGCTCGATGAATTCCTTGGTTGCCGCGATCGCGTAGTCGCAAGGCTCGGGATCGCCCGGGCCGTTCGAGAGGAATACGCCATCGGGATTGAGCGCGAGTGCTTCGGCCGCGCTCGCTTGGGCCGGCAGCACCGTGACATGGCAGCCGCGCTCGGCCAGCATGCGCAAGATGTTGTATTTGACGCCGTAGTCGAACGCGACGACGCGGTATTTCGGCGTGCGTTGCGCGCCGAAGCCCGAACCCAAACGCCACTCCGTCTGCGTCCACTCGTACGGCTTAGCCGTGCTGACGACTTTGGCGAGATCCATGCCCGCCAAGCCCGGGAACGAGCGAGCCAGTTCGACGGCCTTCGCTTCGTCCGTGCTGCCGGCCAGGATGCAACCGTTTTGCGCGCCCTTGTCGCGCAAGATGCGCGTGAGACGGCGCGTATCGATGCCGGCGATCGCCACGACGTTTTCGGCTTGCAAGTACTCGCCGAGCGTACGTTGCATGCGGAAGTTCGACGCGCGCGCAGGCAGATCGCGTACGATCAAGCCGGCCGCGTGGACCTTGGTCGACTCGACGTCCTCGGCATTCACGCCGACGTTGCCGATGTGGGGGTAGGTCAGCGTGACGATCTGGCGTGCGTAGCTCGGATCGGTCAGGATCTCTTGGTAACCGGTGATCGCGGTATTGAACACGACTTCGCCGATGGTATGACCAGCCGCGCCGATGGCATAGCCGCGAAAAATCGTGCCGTCGGCGAGTGCAAGCAGAGCGGGAGGAAAAGACGGCAACACGGGGAAGCTCCTTCAGGAACACCCTGGTGCCGACCTGTTTATCCGACCACGCGAACGTTCGTGGCAATCGTCGCGCTCGCTTTCGACTCGGCGAAAGCAGGCGGCGTGGCACGAACTCGCACGCTGCTGCGACGACTTGAACGAGGCTCGAGGCTTCGATCCGTTGACCGGACGGGCTCGGCGGCACTCGCTCGCGATGACGGCGCGCGGCGGATGAACGGGATGGAAGAGGTAGGCGCTAGGGTGCGGGTTGGATAGTGCAAACTTTTCGATTATAGCCGGAAATGCCCCTTCCCCACAATCGGAAGTCGCCTCGACGCGGAGGAAGATAGCCGCGTGCGCGGCTTGCCGACGGGCACGAAGACGATCCTACACCTGCCGATATGCGCCGCAACTCGGGCCGACCCGCGTGCTCCCGCCCCCCCTATCCTGCTCTCACCTCCGAATGAACCCACGAATGAAAACGCCGTCGCGGCTTGGGCGACGGCGTGATCGAGAAGCTACTGAAAAACTAGCATAAGCGCTCGTCTGTCGATCGGCCTGATGCCGATCGCCGCGGCGCTTACGATTTCGACTTCGACTTGCTCTCGCTCTTGTCGTGGGAATCCGCGACCTTCGATGTCTTTTGCGCGGGCTTCGACGCGGCGACGCTGTGCCGCGCCGGCTTGGCGCTATGCGCGGCCGTCTTGCCGATCGTCGCTCGAACGCGGCCCCTGCCTGCCTTCTCGCGACGCGAGGGCTTCGCTTCCGCTGCGCGGGCATCGACACGCTCGACCTTCGCACCATCGGGGATCGCCGTCGCGATCTTTTGCGGACCCGGCTCGGACGGCACCGCGGTGCCCACCGGCACGTGCAGCACGATGACCTGCCCCGGCATCGCCATCGAGCGATGGGTTCTGTTCCAAGCTCTGAGTTGGCCGATCGATACGTGATAACGCTCGGCGATCGCGGCCATCGTCTGCTTGCGGCGCACGCGGATCAGCATCTTGCGCGTGTCCGGGACGTCCGGTTCCATCGCGAGGACGGCGCTCTCGGCCACGTCGGCACTGATGTCCTCGTCATCGTCGTCGCCGCGCGGGACCACGAGCGTCGAACCGGGTTTGAGGCGCATCCCCGCCGGGATTTTGTTGACCGACATCAGCGTTTGCGGATCGACGCCGATTTTCTCGGCCAGCGCTTGCGGGCGCGTGCGCTCGGTCACCGTATACGTGGTCCAGGACGACAATTGCCCGGCGTAGGCCTTCAGATTGTGCTCGAACGCGCTCGCGTTATCGAACGGCAGCAGAATCTGCGGTTCGGTCGCCCCGACGATGACGGGCTTTTTGAACGAAGGATTGAGCGCACGGAACTCGTCCGGCGTCATGTTCGCGAGCTTGGCGGCCACTTCGACGTCGATATCGTGCGAAGTCGTCACCGTCACGAAATATGGGTGGTTCGGAATCGAGGGCAGGGTCAGGCCGTAAACTTGCGGATTCGTCACGATGTTCTTGACGGCCTGCAGTTTCGGCACATAGTTGCGCGTTTCGTTGGGCATGCGCAGGCTCTCGTAATCGGTCGGCAAGCCGGCCGCCTGATTACGGGCGATCGCCCGCTGCACATTGCCCTCGCCCCAGTTATAAGCAGCGAGCGCGAGATACCAATCGCCGAACATATCGTGCAGGCGCGAGAGATAGTCGAGCGCCGCGCCGGTGGACGCCATCACATCGCGCCGCTCGTCCAGCCACATGTTCTGCTTCAGGTTGTAGGTGCGCCCGGTACCGGGGACGAATTGCCACATGCCGGCCGCTTTCGCGACCGAGAGCGCCTGCGGGTTGTAGGCCGATTCGATGAACGGCAACAGCGCCAGCTCGGTCGGCATGTGCCGCGACTCGAGTTCCTCGACGATGTAGTAGAGGTACTTTTGCGAGCGCTCCGTCATGCGCTGGACGTAGTCGGGACGCTGCGCATACCAATTGGCCTGCATATCGACCAAGTCGTTGTGCAGGTCGGGCATTTGGAATCCGCGGCGGATACGCGCCCACAGGTCCGAGTCCGCTGTCGTCAACTGCTCGACGGAGCTCTTGTCGACGTCGATGGTTTGCTTGGCGGCGGTAACGCGCAGGGTATCGGTGGCGGTGCTCGGATTGGATGCGTCGGAGGCCGGAGGCGCCGTCGGTCCTTGACTTGCGCAGGCGGCAAGCGTCAAAACCAACAGTGCACTGAATATAAATCGCATGAACGTCTGCTCTTCCAAAGCTGGAAATTGCAGGCGATAGTACGAAAGCGCACCGGCTACGTCAACAGAAACTGATAAAAAAACCAGTCAAATCCATAACTTGCCGCATTTTTTCGAAGCATCGAACGAAATTTGCGCCGCGTGCAAAGCCTCTAACGAAAACGATTTTTCCATTCGCGCATCAGGGTAAAGGATGCGAGCCGATCCGGAACCGTTTCGTGTAATTGTTCGCCAAGGGCTTTGACGACCGCGGGATCGTCCGATCGAAGGAACGGATTGACGGCGCGCTCGTGTGCGATCGTCGTGGGAAGCGTAGGCACGTCCCGCGCGCGCATCGCCGCGGCCTCGTCATGCCATTGGCGCAACCGCGCGTTCTCCGGATCGCAAGCGAGCGCAAACCGAATGTTCGACAGCGTGTATTCGTGTGCACAATGCACCTGCGTTTCGCCCGGCAGCGCGGCCAAGGCGTCGAGCGACGCGAGCATTTGCGGCGGCGTGCCTTCGAACAGCCGCCCGCAGCCGCAGGCGAAAAGCGTATCGCCACAGAAAACGTGCGGTACGCCGGGCGCCTCGCCGGCCTCGAAATAAGCGATATGGCCGCGCGTGTGCCCCGGCACGTCGAGCACGTCCAATTCGAGATGCGGCGCGGAAATCGTCACGCGATCGCCGCCGGCCAGGGGATGCGTGACGACGGGAATGGCTTCCGCCGCGGGGCCGTAGACGGGGATAGGGGTATCGCCTATGAGCTCGGCTACACCGCCGACATGGTCGGCGTGATGGTGCGTGAGTAAAATAGCGGCGAGTCGCCAGCCCCGCTTAGCGAGATACGCCCTGACGGGGGCGGCTTCGCCCGGGTCGACGGCGACGGCATCGCGCCCGTCCGATACGAGCCAGATGTAGTTGTCCGCAAACGCCGGCACCGGCACGTATTCGAGCGTATTCATAGGCGACGCACCCACCACGATGTCAGATCGACCGATTATAGACTGGCCTGCTTGGACGGCTTCGCCGCCTGGGCGTTATGTACTCGACTGGGAACAGGCCCAGCTCGACAGCGTCGTGTCGAACGTGTTCGGCTACCACGCGCTGCAACTCGGCCTGCCGCAGCTCGACGCGCTGCGCGAGAACCGCATGCCCTCGCGCGCGCTCGTCCTCGACGCGGCGAGCGGGGCGAGCGCGCCGTTCACTTACCCGCCTCGCTGGCGGGAGAGCGCCGTAATCGGGCCCGGAGGCGTTGCCGGGCTCGACGACCGCTACGGCCCCGCCGCGCGCACGACGCTTTGGTGCGATTTACTCGATTTACCGTTCGAGGCGCAAAGCGTAGATTTGCTGGTCATGCCACACACGCTCGAATTCACGCGCGACCCGCACCGGCTGCTGCGCGAGGCCGAGCGCGTATTGATGCCGGAAGGTCAACTCGTCATCCTCGGGTTCAATTCGCTGAGCTTGTGGGGGGCGCGCCAGGCGTTCGGCAAAATGACCGGGCGCCCGTTCGTGCCGGCCGCACAAGACCTGATCGCCTTTACGCGGATCAAGGATTGGCTCAAGTTGCTCGGATTCGAGCTTGAACGCGGACGCTTCGGCTGCTATCGTCCGCCCCTCGCTCACGAAAACTGGCTAACGCGATTCGCCTTCATGGAGGAGGCCGGAGATCGATGGTGGCCCATTTTCGGCGCGGCTTACATGGTGACGGCGGTCAAGCGCGTGCGCGGCATGCGGCTCGTCGGCGCGATCAAAGCGAAGAAGCCCGTGTTGGCGCCGGGCCTTGCGCCCGCCGCGACGCACAAAACCCCTAACCCGAGAATATGACGTGACTGAAGCAACGCCCGAGTTCATCGAGATCTTTACCGACGGCGCCTGCAAGGGCAACCCGGGCCCCGGCGGCTGGGGCGCCCTCCTGCGTTACGGCACGCAGGAAAAAGAACTTTTCGGCGGAGAGGCGAATACGACGAACAACCGCATGGAAATCATGGCGGTGATCGCGGCGCTCGAGGCGTTGAAGCGGCCGTGCAAAGCCGTCGTCCATACCGACTCGCAATACGTGCAAAAAGGCATCAGCGAGTGGATTCACGGTTGGAAAAAGAAGAACTGGATGACGGCGGCCAAGACGCCCGTCAAGAACGCCGATCTTTGGAAGCGGCTGGACGAACTCGCGGCCCTGCACCAGATCGAATGGCGCTGGGTCAAGGGGCACGCCGGCCATCCCGAAAACGAACGCGCCGATGCGCTCGCCAACCGCGGCGTGAGCGCGCTGGCGGAAAGCTGAGCGTTCGCCGGGATTTGCCGGGGTTCGTTTGATTGGCGCGACGCATCGCTCGCCGCGCCGCTTTGCACTGCTTATAGACGAGATATACGAATATGCGTCAAATCGTTCTCGACACGGAAACCACAGGTCTTAACGCACGAACGGGCGACCGCATCATCGAAATCGGTTGCGTGGAACTCGTGAACCGGCGGCTCACGGGCAACAATCTGCACTTCTACATCAACCCCGAGCGCGACAGCGATCCCGGGGCACTCGCGGTGCACGGCTTGACGACCGAGTTTTTGAGCGACAAGCCGAAGTTCGCCGAGATTTCCGACGCGTTGCGCGATTACTTGCGCGATGCGGAACTCATCATTCACAACGCACCGTTCGACTTGGGCTTTCTCGAAGCCGAATTCGCCCTGCTCCGGTTACCGCCCTTTCGCGAACACTATGCGGGCGTGATCGATACGCTCGTGCAGGCGAAAGCGATGTTCCCGGGCAAGCGCAACTCGCTCGATGCGCTGTGCGACCGCTTCGGGATCAGCAACGCGCACCGGACGCTGCACGGCGCATTGCTCGACTCGGAACTACTGGCCGAGGTGTATCTGGCGATGACGCGCGGGCAGGAAAGCCTCGTCATCGACATGCTGGGCGAAGCCGCAACAACGGAAGCTGCCTCGGCGGCCGCGGGCAAAGCGATGTCGCTCGCGGGCCTGGCGCTGCCGGTGCTTGCCGCCGACGAGACGGAGCTACAAGCGCATGAGGCCGTGCTCAACGATCTGGATAAGGCGATGAAAGGCACGAGCATATGGCGTCGAGAACCGGCGCCCGAAACCGCCGCTGATGCGGCCGATGTGCAGGCCGCATAAAAAACGCTTTACTAGCGGAAAACGTTCTGACATAATTCGACTCTCTTCGGGTGGTTAGCTCAGCGGTAGAGCACTGCCTTCACACGGCAGGGGTCACTGGTTCGATCCCAGTACTACCCACCAGAATTTGCAAGCGATTGCAGGTAGAAAGGCTCGGCTCACGCCGGGCCTTTTTGCTTTGTGGACTTCCTGTGGACTTTTTCGGCGGCAGGGTTTTGGCGTTAAGCCCATGCGAACCGCGCCCGGAGCCCCCCCCACTCGCCGCCCTCCTCGCCGTCCCGCCCTGGGCCGTTCTGGCGCGTTTGTGAGGCACTGCATTACGGCAAATCCCGGCTCGATCGGGCGAAGATTCTGCGGAAGGCCGGCGCGGGTCGTCATCCTTTGCCTCTGACGCGCAGGGGCGCCCATCGGCAACCAACCGGGACGGCCCTCGCACCGGTCGCTTGGGTCGCTCGCAAATCGTTGCCAACCATCGGAAGGTGCCTTTGCTCAGTCGCAAACTAGCGCGCATGCGCAACAGGCTTGTAGGTGCACGGTGAAGGAACGCCCCCCCACAAATGCCAGACATCAACCCATTACCGTCAGTTATCCCTTGGACATCAACGTCCGCTTCCAACTGCCCAGCCGCCTTTCGTTCACGCGGGGCAATGCCGCTTGTTGAACTGTCGATATCGTCCATCTGAGTTATCCAAGAGCCAAATTTTTGATGGAACGCGGACGCGAAGTAGTCCGACCGAGGGATTGCAGTCCGCAGGCGTACATCGCTTCTGGCAAGTGGCCACTTTTAGCGAAGTGAGCAGCGGGCTCCGACTTCCTGGCTGTGCATCTAGAAATACGCCACAACGCTCGACCCTCGACTTGCAGATCTTCAACGACCGCTTCGCGGTCCACATCGTAGCTTCACTGGTGCGGTCATAACGATACTCGGCAGCGGCGACGCGGAGGCGGTAGAATCCACGTTCCCGAGATATACCGCGCCCAGAAAGACAGAACGAAAAATGACAAGTTCGAACCTTCCACCGAAAGCCAAGCCTGGATCTCAACAACCGACATCGGCAAACGGTAATTCTGCCGGCAAGCAGGCGCGAACGCGGCCGACCGCAAATCCGAATATCTTAACTAAGTACGTTAGCGGGAAACGAAAATCAAGCTATTGGGACCCACTCTATTCCGAGAGCTTCCGCGGCATAGATCGTGCGTTTGATTGGGATATCTCCAACGTTACCGGGATCTCGTATTCGGAATGTACGGCAGAGCGTTTATCGATCTTTGTAAATAAAAAGAAGCTGACGCGATGGTCGGCAAAAGGGTTCTCGTTTGAAAACTGTGATTTTCGCGGCAATTTTATATCTGTTGACTTATCTTTTAATAGTTGTCAATTTTTAGAGTGTGATTTGGGATCGGCCACATGGAAAGGCGTGAAATTTTCAAATTGCAAATTTTCACGTGTTTCGCTTTCACTGGCGACATTTGAGCAATGTCAGTTTATTGATTGCATTTGGTCAGAGATTGGTGTGTCCGGCACAGAAACGAAATTTTTCGATTCGATGATTTCGAATCCTTGGGAATTCGTTATGTCAGCATACACGAACATGGACGCCGGGGTTCTCCTGCAGAAAGGGCCGACTAGTCCCGCGCATCAGAGAATGCGACTGGAGGAAACAAAGGTCAAAATGGCGCGGGCTGTTTTATCGAATAACGAAAGAAATGCGGATGACAATGTCTATTATCAAGCGGTAAAAACTTATCTTACGCAATCCTTGATTTCTAGACGGGAAAGTGCAAAATTTGTTTTGAGGTCGAAAGACCATCCGCCGACGAAGGAGTCGAAAGCAAAGCCGCTTAAGAAGGTTTCTTCACTTTGGAAAGTGTTGCAAGCTTCGCTTGAGCTTTCTATTTTGAAAATTTCAGGTGCAGTAAACGAGTGGGGCTATAGCCTCGCGCGTCCTGCACTGGTAGGACTAATGATGATCGCGTTGTTTGCGGTCATCTACAAACAAGCTGGTGTAACATGTGATGCCCCCGATGTTATCGGGGCTTGCACTTGGAAACTTGCTTTTATGACGTCTTTTGACGTTTCATTGCTGGTTGGATATACAAAGCATGCAGCCGAAAAGACCCTTTGGATACCACAGGTTATTTACGGGATCAATGCTATATTTGGTCTATGGTGGTACGCAATCTTTGTGCCGACGGTGATTAACAGAATTAGTAGAGTACGCTAATGCCAATTTTAGCGCTTGCATTGTACGGGAGCCGCGCCCGCGACGATCAACAGCCAGATTCGGATGTTGATTTATTTGCTGTTACCGACGATGCCGAATACAGGATGGTAGTGCAGGCCAATATCAACATGGCGTGCTACCCTCGCGATTTAGCGATCCAACGTGCGAATTCTGGCGATCTTTTCATTTTGCACATTGCACTGGAAAGCAGGCCCTTATTTGATTCATCCGGCGAATTTGATTTTATTCGCGAAAGCTTCAACTATAAAAATAGTTACGAACAGGAAATCGATCTGGCTTCTGATCTTGCGTGGTTTTTATTGAAAAATGCAGAGAAATTTCGCGACTACATTTTTTTTAATAGGCGTGTCGCGTGGTGCGTGAGAACAATATTAATCGCAAGGTCGGCGGAACTTCGACGGCCGGTCTTTTCTGCGAAGCAGCTTGGGGAATTTTCTGGATCATCGGAAGCATTTTTATTGATTAGCGCCAAAAACAGCGATCAGTTTATTTCCGGTTACCTCGATCATCTAAGAGGATTTTTAGATCGTTTTGGATCTCCCAATCCGGTTCCCTCAGGAGAGCAGATTGACTGGGCAATGAGATTCTCCGCGAGTCGAAATGTAATGGGGTTGAAAACATTATCAAATATGCGAGGCTCTTCGTCGGGCGACGAGTATTAAGTTTTGGTTGGCTGAGTATCTTGCGGTGAGCGATCAGCCACGTCTCACAGTGATCGTCGAGGAAAGCGCGGATGGTTAGCAACTAGCCCGCGCGCCTGCTTTCGCGATCGCGCTGCTCGTGCCGTTCGGCGGCCACCGCAACGCTTAGCGTCACAATGGTGAATGGCCGAAACGCAGTGACTTCGAGCCGTCCATCCCCGCTGCGTGAGCGTCTCCTCGTGGCCGCACGGAGCCATAGGATGCTATCGCGCCGCTCGGGCGAGCCGGCGACGTGCGGGCGGCGCATATCGGCCCGTTGCGGGTCATTCGCCATTGCGTTCTCCACATCCTAAAGCAGCCGCACGATCTCTGCACTGCCAAGCGGCCGGGTGGTACGCACGCCGTGACCGCCACATCGAAGTGTTAGCATCAATGCACGTGAATCCAGTTCGAAGGCAGGACTTTATGCCAAGAGTCATCGGGGGGCGGCGCACAACGTATTTGTTGCTTAGTGGTATCAAGGTTCCGCGGAGTATCCGACTGGCCGATGGTCTCGAATTGCTCCCTTGGGGAGAACAGGTTGGCCCCCGCCCGCTTCTAGCGGGACTCAATCTCCTCGACAGGCATTTCGCCTTGTTGCAGTTGCCCTGGGTCGAATGTCAACTTCGCATCGCCGGCATGGGCAGAGCTGACGTAGCAACACGCGCTTGGAACTCTCTCTGGGACGTCTTATTGCTGAGCGCAATCTTCGGCGTGCCTGTCAATTGCGGGCTTCAGTCAACGGCAGCCGCAGCTCACTTCACCGAGCGAAGCCGCCTCAACGTTATCGACTATCGAATCTTAGCCCCTCTTGGGAAGGATTCTCGGGTTCTCAACGAAGCGGAGTGCATGTGGCTTGAAAGCAATTTCGGTAAAGCCCAATCGCTGCTTACTCAGCATGGGTTTCAAAACGCGGTGCACTGCCTCGCAACATATCACTGGCACTCTCTGCCGCGAGCGCAATTGGCTCTTCTCTGGGCAGGGATAGAAGGGCTGTTCGGAGTCGATTCGGAGATCGTTTTCCGCGTCAGTCTTTACACCGCGAAGTTCCTTGCGCCCGGAGACGTTGACCTACAGAAGACACTTTTTGCCGACGTCAAACGTCTCTACAATGTGCGTTCAAAGGCAGTGCATGGAGGTAAGCTAAAAGGTGATCAGCACGAAAGCGTCCTGGAGTCAGTTGAGCTGTTAAGGCGACTCATAGTTGCATGTATTGAGCGCGATTGTTTGCCGCCTGTAAGAGATTTGGTTCTGTAGGCCCTGCGATCAGTCATGCGACGTTCAACACGCAAGCAGAGGGACGGTGACGGCCGCTTTTGGCCGGTTTAAATCGGTGACGTTCGCCGGCGCGCAGAGCCCGCCCGTGCGTCGTGTCGGACCTCGCTCCTCTTTGCTCCGATCATCGCGAGCCGTGCCACACTACGCATGACGCCGATGCATAGGCGTGCAGAAGGAGAATTTCATGCAGCCGTCGATTGCCGAATTGATTGCTGGGCCTTGGGCCATCGTTCCCAACCGCCTTCAATTCGTCCGCGCCGCGCTTGAGGCTTCGGCTGCCGGGCACGGGCTCGACTCAACGCCCCATGCGCGAATCTACGGCGCCATCAGCGCAAGGAACTGCCGTCCGACCGGCAATGGCGCGATCGCCGTATTGCCGCTTTACGGCGTGTTGGCGCAAAGGACGGACGCGCGCGGCGAGGCACTCGGTTTCGTGAGCCTATGGCGCTTCACGCAAGCGTTCCGCGCCGCGCTCGCCGACGATTCGGTCGGCGGCATTCTGCTCGACATCGATTCGCCCGGGGGCAGCGTCTATGGCGTTGCTGAAGTGGCCGAAGAGATTTGCCGGGCACGTGAGCGCAAGCCCATATTTGCAATCGCTAATAGCCTCGCCGCTGCCGGGGCCTATTGGCTCGCGAGTGCGGCGAGTGAGGTGTACGTCACCAGCGGCGGGGAAGTTGGTTCGATCGGGATCGTCGCCGCACACCAGAACCTATCCCGGAGCTTAGAGCGCGCCGGCATCAGCACGACCTTGATCAAGGCCGGCAATTACAAAACCGAGAGCAGCCCGTTCGCACCGCTCAACGCGGATGCACGACAGCACATACAGTCGCGCGTGAACGAGTATCACCGCATGTTTGTCGACGCTGTAGCGAAACATCGCGGGGTCACAGCATCTATGGTCCACCAGGGATACGGCCAAGGCCGCGTGCTCGACGCGCAAACAGCGAAACACGAGGGAATGGTCGACGGGGTGACGACGCTTGACGAGGTCGTACGGCGCCTCGCGCAGCGCATCGGCCGGGACAAGACAATCAGGGTCCCATCGCGCGCCGCTACGTTGCAGGAACGTGCATGGGTGATTTCCGCGTTGAGCCGCCCGTCTTTGACCGGAGAATCGCGTAAGGCAACATACGACGCCACCGCGCGCCATCGCGAAATCGACCTGCTTGCTCTCTAATCGCGCAGGCAGTCGTGCATCCCGGTCAATAATCGCCAACTTCCTATTTGCCGCTCAGAGCACCATGTCGTCCAAACACGCAAAGATTGAAGCGCACGCAAGCCACCTACTAGACGCATTCATTGAACTTCGCCATCGATATGCACTGCTTGGGCCGATGCTCTTCGAGGAGGCTGTCCCGCGTCGCTGGGGCTCAGGGCGACGTGCGCACGGCTTTGCAATCCTAAGGCACACGTTGTTCCTGTCGTGCTGCCAGGATATTGCCAAGCTCACAATGGACAGTGATGGTCGGGCACCGAGTCTGCGTAATCTGATGGCCGAACTCGCAGACGACGACTTGAGAAGCGGTTGCCGGGAACAATTCGCGACGTGGAAGCTACCGCCAGTCGAGGAGGAAGCCGATCCTGCCATCGCGGCCGCGCTGCGACAGATCGAAACAGACGAGGAAAGAGAATTACGTCACCAGTTCGATACGTTGTACGACGAGGCAGTGGATCTGTGGCAACGCTTATCGGCGAGCGTCACGATGAACGGTTTCCGAACGATTCGCGACAAGGTGACGGCCCACACGGAGGTACGTCACGTCGCGGACAAATATGAACTAGTCGACATTGCGAAGCTGGGGATCAAATGGGGCGACCTGCTCGCGACGATACAGGCGATGCAGAGGCTTGTAGCGATTCTCGGAATGCTGATACGAAACGCGGGTTTCGCGTGGGACTCGCTAGACGTTCAATTGGCGCGCGCCAGTGCGGGCTTCTGGGAATAATTCGAGGCAACGTAAGCGCAACGCGACGGCGTTGTCGAGTTGATTCGGCCCACCCAGATTTGAAATCAGAAAGGGCAAGGCGTTAGCGCAAGTCGGCTTTGCCAAGCCGACCGAATTTGCCCTGCTCAACGAGCGCCAGTCAATGCTGTGCTCGCGTTCATGCGCAACACGCCGAGAGTGTCACGGCCGATCTTTCGCTCGCTTGTGCCAGCGCGTAGAAATGCCATGCTCGCGCAGCAGTTTTTGCAGACGCCAATTCTCGACAAACAGCACGATAATTAGCACCGTCGTCGAAACCGAAAAATACGACTCGCCGAGATAGTGGATAGCCGCCCAGGCGGCGCCGGCGAGAACAAGAGCCGTAAGCACGAGCAACCCGCGATCGATCAACCATGCTTTCATTGCGCGGCTCCAGCAGCACGAGCCCATGCACCGTATGAACGGCGATTGGGCATCGACACATCGACGATTTCGGGATGTTGCAGTAGTAGCGCTTGCATCGGCGCAATAAGCACCACGCTCCCGCCCAGCATCGCGCGGTGAATTTGTCCAATGGCGACCGGACCAACCTTGCAACCGAGCGTTTTGTCCGTCGCAACGATCAGGCTTCCGATCGCGCCGCCCACATAAAACGCCGCCGAGTATGCCGCCGCCGCGCCGAGAAAATCGGTCAGCGTGCCGGCGCCAATGAGTTCGCGAATGGTGACTTTCATGCCGAACGTCTTCACGAGGCCCAACAGTTGCCCAATCGTCGATGCCGCTTGCTGTTGCGTCGCGAATAGACCAGTGGGGACCGTCAGGCCGATGGCTTCCATGTTCTGTTTGAATGCCGGATAGAACCCGGCCGCGCAGGATTGGCCCATATGCTCTCTCAGATGATTTTTGTCGTTTGCGCTGTTCACGTTTGTCAACGCGGCGCGTGCGTGAGCATATCACTTTCCGGTGCGCGGAAAGTCGGGCATGCCCTCACGCCGCAAACCGTCCGAGCGAAGCATGTCCCGCGCACGTGCGTCACCGAAGGGGGTGTCGTTTTGACACCCCCTTTGCGCGGCCTTGCCGTACGAGACCCAGCGTCATTGATGTATGACGGGCAGGATGTTTCTTCTACGAGGAGATGGGCGTATATTTTCGCAACATGAATGACCTTTCCGTCTGCTATCGGCGTGTCATTGAAGCGCTTGTCTCGCAGCCCGTGCCGCTTGCGTATCGCGAATCGATCAATAGTCGCTAAGTGTCGATCGTGACCGCCTCCGGCGTTGCGGTCCCAACGTTAAGCCGCACGATGGCGATCGAGGCCGGCAAGCCGCGAGCAATCGACACGAACGTCAAAGCAAAATCGGGACGACGAAACCTGTGTGGCATTCCTTATCAGGAGGTCCGTATGCCTTCAATCGAGCCTATCCGGTGGGCGCATCCCGACACGGCGCCCGATGCGCTCAAGCCGCTGCTTGATCTCAGCAACGGCCGGGTCAAGAACGTGATCGTGCAACGCCGGTGCAATCCGCATTTCCCGCCAAGGCATCGTGAGCGATATGTCATGGCCGAGTATGTCCTTCGAAACGGCACCGGCATTTTTGTCGACGCTGAGAGCGGTCGCTTGCTGTACCCCAGCGGCTGGATTCTGGCGCGCGCTTAAAGCCGGCCGCCTCATCTCACGTTCAAGGAGTTGCTATGTCGATTCCCACCGTCACCTGGAACGATCCGTCCACAGCGGTTGCCGCATTGTCGTCACTGATCCACGACAACGGCGTCAACGACGTGCTGGTCGAGGTCGATCTGGACAGCTGCCATATCAGGGGGCCGAAATATCGCCAAGCCCGTTTCTGTCTGGATGACCAAGGCAATGCATGCTGGCTCGATGCGAACGGTCTGCCGTTGCACAACGCGGTCGTTTCCTGGGCGCTGGCTGCCCGCTTCGATGATGATAGGCCGCCTCAAATTTGAGGTGGTAGCCGGCCGGTTGATGCTCGCCGCAATTCTACCGGCTCAAAATTGAGCCGGTTATCCAAACCATCGTATTCATCGTGGAGAACGCATCATGGTTTCCGTCTTTGAGAGAAGCGCCGAACTGATTGGCCGGATCGCGAAGTCTGGACTGCTTCAGCAGGACGAAGATCAGCGCGACACGGATGCGGCGAAGATCGAACTGCGTCGTGCGTGGGCGTCCGAATTGGCAAGCCTCCCGACCCGGCGCCGGAGGGAACTGCCGGCACTCGCCCTAGCCGCAGAGAAAGCCCGAGTCGCAGAGTTGGAGGCGTGGCATGCGGCTAATCAAGCGCGCGAAGCCTACCAGGCGGCCATGCTTCGCTCGATGATGGCGCAGAGCGCGCTGGACGGCCGCGAAGCGCAACTCTCGTGGCTGCTCGAAGGCCATACCCATCCGACCGTGCCCGATCAAGACCCGGACAAAGACATGCCCGTGATCCTGGCGTATTTGCATAACGTTGACGATCAGGTGGCATTGATGCTCGAAACGCTGCGGCACGCTTGCCGCGCGACGCACGAGCGTTCCGAACGCGATGGCTGGGGACGTGAGCGCTTCGTCGACATTTACAACAGCGACGAGATCGCCACGACCCGGAACAAGCTGGAAGCGATTCGCGACGCTCTGCGCCTGTCGATGCATCGCGCCGATCTCGATCCGCCAAAGCAGCGCCAGGAAGCGGATGACTTGCTGCGCAGGGCCGAGCAGATCGCGATCCCGATCTTTCAAGGCAGTCCGGCGGAAGGCATCTTCCGTCGCGAACGTGAGCGGTTGTTCGGCGTGAAGAAGGTCGCTTGATTCATCGTCGCTCGCGTAGTGGTGCGGGCTCGGTTTGTCGAATCGTTCGAATGCCGGCAGCAGGTAATCGAGTGAAGGGGTGTCCTCGAAATCGAGGACACCCCTTCGCGAAGCGATTTAAAGGGGGCTGTCAGACATGGGGGCACGCGCTCGCTACGCTAACCGCCGTCGGAGATACTGACAAACGGTCTCCTCAATTTTGAGGAGACAGGCGACGCTGGCGTGTCGTCAACGAATCGAGCCGAGAAGCGGCGACCGAATGGCGACACTCGCCACTTAGGTCGGGGCGTCGTGTTGGCAGGGTTAGGCCCTCTGCGACGAGGGGTATGCTCAACTTTAAGCATACCCCTGAAATCGGCTCTTAGACGGGCTCACGGTCTGCAACCTACTAATCTCGTCGGAGTCCGTGCGAGCCCGCATTGGAGCCGTTTGCCCCACCGGGCGGGCCTTCTCGGGGGGATAGGCGGGGCAAAAGGCTACGGGGTTACCCGCCCAGACCGCGTGTAGGGTCAATTTTTTATTCAAGCGAAATTAGCGACCCCGTTTTGACCGGATAACGCGCAAGAACGCCAAAACACCGCTCAAAATTGAGCAGTGCATGCTCGCGGATCGACGCAAAGGGAGGACAACCATGCGTGGTAGAAAACCGATTCCCACTGCGTTGAAGCTGGTTCGTGGCAATCCCGGCGGCCGACCGCTCAATATCGACGCCGACGCGCCACCGCTTGAGGCGAACGTGATGCCGGCCTGGCTATCTGACGGCGCGCGCAAGCACTGGCCGACCATCGCTGAGCACTTGCGCGCGGCCGGCCTCCTAACCGCGCTCGATGCGACCGCATTGGGCCTATATTGCGAGGCGTTCTGTCGCTGGCGGGACGCCAACGAAAAGGTCGTCAAGCTCGGCGCGGTCGTCAAGAGCAAGCACGGCTATCCGATTCCGTCGCCGTATTTGCAAGTCGCAAACCAAGCCTACGCGCAACTTACGCGCATGCTCGCCGAGTTCGGTATGACGCCCTCGAGCCGATCACGTTGCGCGGTCACGAAACCGGCCGGTCCCAGCCCCTACACAAAGTTCGTGAAGAAGACATGACCGACGAGACCGTTACGCGTCATGGATGACTTCGACGTAAAACGCTTGCCTCGCTGCTTCGCGCTTGGCTCGGTGCAAAACGCAAAATTGGGTTTTGCACCTGGGACCGACACGGCGCACCATGTCGCGATGGCAGCCTTTTCATTTGTCAATTCACGCGACGTTCAGAACGTGACGTCGTCGTCCGGCATCGCGTCGCCGGCGAGTGCCGCTCCTTCGCGCAGTCCGCGTTGCTTGCCGACACTACGGGAGATCGACGTCGTGTCGCCGCTCGATGCCTGCCCAATTGCCTCGCGCCGCTTGCGCACGTGATAGGCGCTCAACACGCCGTGCGCGACCATATCGAGCGCCGTTTTCGCGTCGCCGTGCTTGTCGGTCCACACCTTCGGCGTGAGCGTGCCTGCCAATGCAACGCTGTCACCGTCGGCGAGAGCGAGAAGTGCGGCCTTCGCATTGTCGTCAAATGCGATCACGTTGACAAAGAGCGCGTCGCCATCGCCGCTCGCGGCACGCACCTTGGCCGTCACGAACGTCTTGCCGTTTTGCGCCGTGCGATTCTGCGCGCTGCCGCTTAGCTTCCCTGCGATCAATCCGTCAACCATTGAAGCCTCCTCGATGCGGTCGCCTGGCCGCTCACCTGGGTTTGAGCAGTGGGGACAGTGGAGATGAAACGCTGAATTGGTATTTCCCTATTGAAATCAGCCTTTTCAATAGGACAAACCCAAAATCGACTTTTATCCCCACTGTCCCCACTGTTCGGGCCCTGCGCGATGTATCCATCGGCATCACGAATCGCCCCATTTCGCGTGCTTGTAGGCGTTTCCGTCATAGTCCGACTCGACAGCCGGCTCCTTGAGCGACAATCCGATCCACCTCGTTTGCCCGTTCGATTCTCTATGGGTGTAACCGCGCTCGCCCAGTCTGCGCCCCATCACGATCTGACTCGCCGGCTTCGCCCCCGTCCGAATGCACCACGCCTTGAAGCTGGCGTACAACTCGCCCGAGGTCGTTTCGTAGGCGGATGGTTTCGTGCATTCGGCCAACCACATGCCCATGACATCCTGGTCGGTCTGATACGCGTGGGTTGCAGCGTCGACCACATCGGGCGTGTCGCCGAGCCCGTGCTGTTGCCATTCGAGGCACCCGGCCACCATCCACGCAACGACGTGTGCCGACTCGCGTTTGAGCGCGTCGAGCAAGTGCGGGTCGCGCTCGGCCGGCGAGAAGATCCGGTTGAACGGAATCAGCCTGACACGGCGCCACATGCCGTAGTCTGTGCCGCGGATGACCGGCTTGTGATTGCCGCTCATCCACAGCTTGAGTTGAGGGAGGAATTGCACGGGGGAGCAATGCAGCCTGCGCACGGCCATCGTGTCGCCGGCGACCAGCCCTTTGACGAGCGCCTCAGCAAGCGGCATATTTTCCGGCGTCTCGGCGCACAGGCCCAGGCGTGCCCCGATCAGGTCGGCCAGATCAGGCGTAGCGGCTCCGGCATGGCGCTTCGCGTCGGTGAGCGTCTCGGCAGGGATCGCCTTCGCGTAGTCGCCCATGACGTGCTTGAGCAGCAACATGAGGACGCCCTTGCCGTTGTTTCCGGCGCCGTGACAGAAGAGGAACGCGTGTTCCTGCGTTGAGCCGGTGAGCGTATAGCCAGCGAAGCGCTTCAGCCACCCGATCAGTTCCTTGTCGCTGTCGAAGATTTCATTGAGGAACGTCACCCAGCGCTTGGCCCGCGCCGCGTCGCCGACGCTATGCACCCCCAGGCTCTTCGTCACGTAGTCCTCTCGTGCGGCGGCGCGTGTCACGCCGGTGCGTAGGTCGATCACGTGCCGGGCCTTATCAAAGCCGACGAGATACGGATCCGCGTCGATCGCCTCCAGCGTTAGGCGTACCTGCTCAAAGTTCGACAGGAGCTTGACGGCCGCCTCGGTGGTGTATCGGGTGGCGCTCTTGCGCGACCATTTGGCGAAATGCTCGGCCGCCTTCAGAAAATCCGCAGTGCCGATAAAGCCAGCGCCCTCGCGATAAATCGCGGCTGGCAGACCGGCGGCGAGCGCGCACACTTGCGCGCCATCGTGATCCCATTGCCACGCCGTCCCGTCCCACACGAGCCAGGCATTTAGCCCAGCCACATACCTGAGATTGACGCCGTGCGCATCGAGCAGACGCTGCGCGTTGCCCAATTCGGTGAGCGGGCGCGTGTTCCTAGTGCCATCGCGCACATCGCACCCCGGCAGAGACGGCACGGCAAGCGGCATGGCTGGCGCTATGATCACGTCGCTGTCGGCGCGTGCGCGCTCGGGCGAGGCGTGACCATACCGAGCGCGTGGCCCTCCCTCGACCAGTGCCCGTAGGTCGCGCCAACGGTTGTCGGCGCACGAGTTGTGCTGGCACTTGAAGCCGAGCGCACCGTCCGGGCCGCGAAAGATTGCCGCCTCGCCGCTTACATGCTCGGGATTGAACGGGCAGGTCGCCAGCTTGAACCGCTCCCGCCCACCGTGCAGGTCGCGGGTATAGGCGATACCGAGCCGCGCGAGGAACGCTTCGAGGTCAAATGAGGCGCGGTCGTTCCACTCCCCCGACCTCATCCCCGATGCGATAGAGCGGCCGCCGTGATGACCGTTGATCGCCTGCTTGTGGAGCAGGCGCAGTTGCTCAGCGGTTACTATCCCGGCGCCGTGCGGGGGCACGGACTCTATGCTCGAAAGCCGCCACGGCGTAAGCGGCGCGTGGTCGCCCTTGTTCGCCAAACACCCGTACAGCTTCACGACGCGCGCGGCATTGAAGACCGATTGATCGACCGTTATCGCGTCGTCGTCGAAGCGCGCTGCCAGACCCGCCAGCGCACCCTTGACCAGATCGCGGCTTGCCTCGTCGTTCGGCAGGTCGAGCCCGTACAGCAAGTGCATGCCATTGCCGGACTCCGCCCGCACTGGCTGCGGCCAGCCTTGCGAGGACAAATACTCAAAGCAGGCCTGCGAGGTCACGCGCGCGGCCTTGAGTTGTTCGTCAGTCGCGGAGGTGTCCTTCGGGCGCACCGGATCGAAATCGAGTAAAAGCCAGCGGCGCCGCACCACGTCATGGTCGGACGTGGTCGTGCTCGCGAACCGTTCGACGCGGTTGCAGTAGCGGCCTAGCAACTGTGGGTCGATCCGGTTCAACGTCACGTAGCACGCCGCGCCCGCCCGGTTCAGACTCACGGCTGCGTCGGCAAGGTCGAGCCAATGCACGCCATCGAAATAGCCGGCGTCGGTGCGCTTCTTCCCTTTGTGAAAAGCGCGCAACTCGATCACGTCGGCGGGATCGAACATCGCGGCGAGCGCTTCGAGGATTGCGACTTTATCGGGCTGCGGATGCGAGAGTGGCGATCTCCCGTTCGGCTGAGCCTGCGTGACATGCGCAATGTTGAATGTTTTCATCACTTGTTCCACCAGATCCGCCGCCAGGCGTCGCGCGCCGCGTCGATCAGTGCGTCGTCAATATTGGTGTCGGTCATAACTCACCCGCGAGTCGACAGGCGGAACGGGAAGGCTGCGCGGTGTTTACCGAACAACCACGAGCGGCGCCCAGCACGGGCGAATTGACGCGGATCGGTTGTATGCTTCGCATTGGAGCGAGCCGCGTGATCGCTATCGGCGCGGGTCGCAGGAGAAACGGTTTTTTCACTCATGGGTTGCTCCCGACTTTAACGTTGGAGCAATCGAGACTGATAAACTAGCGATTGCTTCCGAACGTGCTTTTGCGTGCAAGCTCAGCTCGTTTGATGCGTCGGGCCGACCGTCTTCTCACACGGTCGGCTTTTCTTTTTCGAAACTCGTCAAACCTGTTCGTTGTGTAGATTTGCGATCGCTGCTATGCCGTACGCAGAGGTCCGGCCTGTATGGCAGGTCACGCTGTTTCAAGCTGCTTTTGCTGGGCGGTACGTGCCTCCATCTCGCGCCGCCAATCGGCGGCTGCTTCTTCGCTAATCAGGACGCGTCGGCCAACCTTCATCAGGCGAGGGCCTTGCCCGGCCGCAAGCAGCTTGTAGAAGTAGGCGCGCGAGATATTCCCGTGCGACTCGCAGAATTGTTCGATGCTGAATGCAGACGGTTTCGGAATCGTTTGCTTGTCCACTCTATCCACCTATGTCGAGGTGCATCTGTGTCGATGACCGACAACAGACGGCAGGTGGCTCGAATGTAAAAACCCGCCATGCGAGCGGGTTTATGAGCGGACTTAAGATTGCAGCAATTGCGCGTGCTTCCGGTCAACGGCCCATCGGAAGCCGGGTTTTAGGCGCGGGTTTTACGAGCTTAAACCCGCTCAATTGCGCTGCGACTTCCAGTCGTTAATGTCGATCCGGTACTCATCCCATTGCCGTCGCCAGGGCTCGAGGGATGAATGCTTCCGAAAAGCAGCAGTGATTGACGGTACAGACGCGCCGCGATGCTCGGCGAGCAATTTGGCAAGGTGAACTGGATCCCAAACGCTGGGGCGACCTCTGCCGCGTCGCCCTTGCTGCCTGCGTGCCGGCACTAACCACTGGGCGCCATCTCCGAGGTTCTTGTTCCATTGTTCCTCTGACCATCCGCCAAGGCCGTCGAAGGCCGCGGCCATGTCAGGGGTAGACAGGCCCACAAATGCGTAGCCCTTGCTTGCGGTAGCAATCCTCTGCGTCGTCGAGTCGGCCGCTTCGGCCAATCCCGGCATCGCGTTCGATGCGCTGGGCATCGCCCCGCTCGGGTTCGATTCGGCCAAAGCCTCGGTGTTGGCACGTGCGTCGGCTACCGGCTGCGAACGGTCGACACCGAAAAATTCATTGAACAAGTGAGTTGCGGTTTCCGTGCAGGTCCACGCCATGCCCCGAGCGGCGACAAAAGCATCGGCCTCGTCAATGCTGATCACCCAATTCGTTTCATCCGCGTTCGCGATCGGCAGAAGCGAGTTCCGGTCGCGCGGCACAAATTCACCGCTGTCAATTGCGGCACGAAATTCACGTTCCCAATCCGAAACAATCTTTTCGTCGTCTTGGTAGGGATCCCTGAAATCCCACAACGTGAAGAGAATGATTGCAAGCAACTGCACTCGCGTCAGAATGCCACGTTCGTGAACACGCCGTATCCATCTTTGCGGTCCGACGGTTTTGATCTCGACGATTTTTTCGGTGACGTTTTCGGGACCGCCGCCGACATGCCACCACTTCTGGCGCTTTGTTTCCTCGCCACGGAGCGCGTGCATTACCTGCTCGAACAGATCGGATTGTCGAGATGCCATGCTGCGCCCCCTTCACGCGGAGCCCTTGCGGAAGAGCCGCGCCGAACCGCCAAGGGACGCGGTCATTCGGGGATCAGCCTAGACGCGGCACGTTGCACTATGCCACAGGGGGCGATCGGACGTGCCTTCCCCCAGATGTCGCCATCTCATCCGCTAACGGACTCATCGGACGGGCGCGCCGGCGGTCGCAGCAACTTTGCGACGGCGAGCGCCTTGTGTGCCGGCGCAAGGTGCGCATAACGGATGGTCATCGTCAGATCGGCATGACCGAGCAGCTCGCGCACGGTGTTGAGGTCCACGCCGCTCATCACCAATCGTGACGCGAAGTGATGCCGCATGTCGTGCCACGTGAAGTCGGTCAACTTTGCCTGATCGAGCAGCTTGCCCCATGCCGTCTTGATTTCGGTCACGTGCGAGCCGTCGCGGCCCGGGAAAACGAACTCGCCTGTCGTTTGCTTGCGCCATTGTTTGAGCATCGCGAGGGCTTCGTCATTCAAAGGGATATGACGAAGCCGGCGGGACTTCGCCGTGGCGCCGCGAACAGTCAGGACTGCAAGGCCGAGGTCAACGGCGTCCCATCGAAGCTTGAACGTTTCGCCCTGCCGCAGCCCGGTGTTGAGCGACAGCAAGACCATCGGTTTCAGATGATCGACGTACACGCTCTCGTCGATTTCCGGCAACAATTCATACCGCCGCGCGGCACGCCACTTGTTCGCATTGGTCCGCGCGGCGCGCTCTCGGGTTTCCCGCGCATCGAGTGCGGCCCGCAGTCGATCTTCTTCATCATCCGAGAGCCATCGGACGCGGCCGTCCGGTTCCTTGAACTGTTTGACGGTGCCGAGCGGATGCACATCGACCAAGCCCCATTCAAGTGCCCGTGAGAACAGGCTGCCGAGTGCCGCAAGGTCGCGATTGATCGTCGCGGGCGCCTTACCCGCCTTTACACGCGCCGAGCGCCACTTCTCGATGATCCAGGCGTTGAATTCGACGAGTGGTCGCGCGAGTTCGTCGCAAAACGCCGCACGGATTCGCTTTTCCGTCGCGGTGGCCGTCTGCGAGTTCGTCGCGAGCCAGTCGCGGTAACGCTCCTCTAGGAAGTCCGCGAGCGTCATCGTTGCGCGCCGCTTTTGGCGCGCAGTCTCGGCCGGGTCTTCGCCGTTTGCGATGCGCCCGAGCAAAACGCGCGCGGCCTCGCGAGCGTCACTGACGGACGTGGCCGGAAACGATCGGTCAAGTGACTTCCGTGCCTGCTTGCCATCGACACCTCTGTAACGAATGCAGTAGGTGATGTTCCCGCCCGGCGTGACGCGCACGGCAAACCCGCGCAACTCGGTATCCTGGATATCGAAGGCGTGTTTCCGGGGCTCGGCCGTCCGAAGCAACTCACGCGATATTTTTGCGCGCATATTAGCTCCAGGTCGTGGACTTAGCGTGGACTTAACGCGCAGTGTACACCGGTGGACACGCGGAGACACGCCCCGGCTACATCATTGATTTTTATATTATTTATATTCATCTATGGATATACAAAGACAAGACTGCACGCCTTCACACGGCAGGGGTCACTGGTTCGATCCCAGTACTACCCACCAGATTCATGGGTATGTAGGAAGCCCGAAGAACAAAGGCCCTCTGGCGTTAGCCGAGGGCCTTTTTCTTTTTAGGAAGGAAAATGCGCAACGCCGTTAACGCGTCCTCCGTTACCCCCGCATGTCTTACGCGGCGATCCGTTCGCGCGGCGTCACTTCCCTTTTGATCTCCTCTCCACGTGCGGCAAACGCGGTCTTCAGATCGAATGCCTGCTGCAAGTTGAGCCAAGTTTCGGCGTCGCCACCGAAATACCGAGCCAGCCGCAATGCGGTATCGGGTGTGATGCCGCGCCGCTCCCGAACGATATCGTTGATGCGCGCCGGCGTCACATGCAGTGCGGTGGCCAAAGCATTCGCCGTCATGCCGAGCGGGACGAGATATTCCTCTCTCAAGATTTCGCCCGGATGGACCGGACGCATTCCGTTAGGAGACCGCGCCATGATGAATATGCCTCGGTGCTAGTCGACTAGGTCAACAGCCTCTAGGGCCGTCCGGTAATCGGAAATTCCATCTTGCCTATCGATAAACGGCAAGTCCGCGCGGTACCGAAACGATCCTCAAGATCGCATACCGCGCGGCTCAAACGATAGCGAGTTATGACCTCGCCCCGGGGAGTGACGGATGAAACTCAGACCGAGTCACCGTTGCACCGAACGAAAAGCGGCGAACCAATCAAACGCGCTCCGCCGATTCGCCACCCGGCACCATCACTCCACCAGCCCATCCGCCCCCGGCGCGCTTTCCCCCAACTCGGCCCCCGTCTCCGGATCGTGCGTCCGATCGGACTTCAACCGTCGCTTCATCTCGTCGAGCGTCGTACGCTCCTTCTCGCTCAGTTGCACGGCCGCGGAGCCGTCGCCGCCGTCAACGGGCACAGGGGGATCCTCGACCAGTTGCAACCCACGACCCTCGTTCCACGGTCCACGTTCAGGCGGCGCGCCGACCGACATCTTGAAGTACGCGTCGGCAAACTCCGGCTCCGGCGCCAATTTGCCCGGCGGGAAATTCGCCGTAATCGAATACAACGCCTTCTCGAACGACTTCTGATGCGAGACCTCGCGCGTCATCAAGAAGCCCAGTGCGTCGCGCACCCCCGGATCGTCGGACACATTGATCAAGCGCTCGTAAATGATCTTCGCGCGTGCCTCGGCCGCGATGTTCGAGCGCAAATCGGCGGTCGGCTCGCCGATGGTGTCGATATACGCCGCACTCCAAGGCACCCCGGCCGAATTCGTCAGCGGCGCGCCGGCGCCGTAAAGCACCTGAGTCACGTGACTATCGTTGCCCGCGCCGTTCAGCTTGCGATAGAGGTCGGCTTGCGCATCGACGGCCTCCGCCATCTCGCCCTTCGCGCCGCGATTGAGCATCGCCACGATCGAGCCGATGATCTCCAAGTGGCTCAACTCTTCGGTCGCAATATCCAACAGCATGTCCTTGCGCCCCGGGTCTTCCTCGGTGATCGCCTGCGTGAAATAGCGCATCGCCGCAGCCAACTCGCCTTGCGGTCCGCCGAATTGCTCCAGCAGTAGGTTCGCCAGCCCCGGATCCGTCCTGCCGACTCGAACCGTGTACTGCAACCGTTTGTTGTGCACGAACATGGGACCTCCTTTGTGGTCTTGGTTGAACGATCTGCCGCTCGGCTTCGTCCGCAACGACCATTCCCGCCACCGACCCGCACTCGCACCCCACCCCGGCCAGACCGCCTTGACTTTCTATCTTTAGATATATATCTTTAGATACATATTCACTGACACGGGGGATACTCCCATGCGACATCGCTTCCACGATTTTCAGCGTCATCTCGGGCTGATCGAACAGCACCATGCCCATGCGCGCGGCCACGGCCATCGCGGTCAGCACGACGACCGTAGGTTCTTGCATGACATCTGGCATGCGGTCGGGCGGCATCGCCATGGCCACGGCGGTGGGGCTTCGTTTTGGGGCGGCCGCGGCGAGCGCGGATTCGGCGACGACGACAGCTTTACGCGCGGCCGGAAATTCAGCGGCGAGGACTTGCAGTTGATGTTGCTCGTATTGATCGCCGAAACGCCTCGTCACGGGTACGAACTCATCAAAGCGCTCGAAACGCGTTCGAACGGGTTCTATGCGCCCAGTCCCGGCATGGTCTACCCTGCGCTGACGTACCTCGAGGAATTGGGGTTCGTGACCGTCCAGCAGGAAGGCAACCGCAAGCGCTACGAGATCGCGGACGCGGGCCGCGCGCATCTGGCGGCAAACAAGGATCAGGTCGACATGATTCTCGCCAAGCTGAGTTTCGTCGCGCATAAGATGGAGACGATGCGGCGCGCCTACGCAGCCGAAGACGACGATGACGGCGGCCGCGATGCCGGTTGGCATCCGAAGCTGCGCCAAGCGAAGTACGCGCTGAAGCTGGCCTTGCTCCGGCGCCTCGATGCGGACGCGAGCGAACAACAACGCGTCGCCGATATCTTGCTGCGCGCCGCGGCGGAAATCGAGGGTAAGCCGGCTGCCGGTCCGGCTCCCGAAGGCGCGAACCTGTAACGCTCAGGCTCGCTCGCGCGTCAACTTGGGATGGGGGCGGCTAACCCCCTCCCGCCACCGGCACATCGATAAGGATTTCCAATAACAATGTATGCCTTGCCTCAAAAGCGCGAGCAAAGTCTAATTTGGCTACTCGCGCTCGTTCAATTCACGCTCATCATGGATTTCATGGTGATGATGCCGCTCGGCCCCCAAATCATGACGGCCTTCGGCATCTCGCCGGCGAAATTCGCGGCCGCCGTCTCCGCTTACTCGTGGTGCTCCGGACTCTCGGCTTTGCTCGCCGCGACCTATATCGATCGGTTCGATCGACGCAAGCTGCTGCTCGCCGCCTATCTGCTGTTCGCGCTGTCGAACATCGCTTGCGCCTGCGCGACGAGCTATCCGCTGCTGCTCGCGAGCCGCGCGTTCGCGGGTCTGACGGGTGGCGTGCTCGGCGCCGGCGTGATGGCGATCGTGGCCGATATCGTCCCCGCTCAAAGACGCGGCAGCGCCACCGGCATCATCATGACCGGGTTTTCGATGGCCGCGATCGCCGGGGTACCGGCCGGCGTCATGCTGGGGGCCTACTTCCACTGGTCGGCGCCGTTTTGGCTGCTCGGCGTGCTAACCGTGACCATCGCATTCGTCACCTTGCGCATTTTGCCCCCGCTCGACGAGCACTTGACGAACGTACAGCCGACGCTGGCCGAAACGCTTCCCGCGCTCGCGCGCCTGCTGACCTATCCGCGCCACGTGCGGGCTTTCGCGTTGACGTTTGTGACCATGCTCGGGCACATGCTCGTGATCCCATTCATTTCGCCGATGCTAGTGTCGAATCACGGCATCGCGCCGAGCCGTATCTCCTGGCTTTACATGGCAGGCGGCGCGGCCACGTTCTTCACGTCGCGCGCGATCGGCAGACTCGCCGATCGAATCGGGCACCGCACCGTGTTCCGCATTTTCGGCGTGCTGGTGCTAGTGCCGATCCTCGCCCTCACCCATCTGCCCGATGTACCTTTTTCGATCATCGTGCCGGGGTTTGCGCTGCTCCTCATCATCTCTTCCGGACGCATCGTGCCGATGCAGGCGATCCTGACGACGGTGCCCGACGCACAACACCGCGGCGCGTTCTTGAGCGCCAACGGTGCGGTGCAATCGCTGGGAACGGGCTGTGGCGCGTGGCTTGGTGGGCTGATGCTCTCCACCGATGCGGCGGGCCACATCGTCGGCTACGGGGTCAACGGTTGGGTGTCGGTGACCCTGGCGTCATTGGCACTCGTCTGGGTGGGATACGTGCGCGGCGCCCCGGTGCCGGGCAATGCGTCCGTCGCGCCGACCATACCCGCCCCCGCCCCGGAACTCGCCGGCGAGGCTTGAGGCGGGTTTCCGTCCGGGCCGGGGAATAATGGAAAGACTGGGTCCCGCGCTACGCGGAACTCAGCCTACGACGAAGCGCCATTAAGCACTACGTCGCCCTTCGCCGGACGGCTGCTTGCTCCGTTCCTTCTCCCCGCGGGCAAGTACCGGCGCGAGCGCTTGTCCCGTATGGCTTTCGCGCACGCGCGAGAGCGTTTCGGGATCGGTGGCGGCGACGATGGTCCCGCCGCCCGCACCGCCCTCCGGCCCGAGATCGATGATCCAATCGGCTTCGGCGATCACATCGAGATCGTGCTCGATCACGATCACGCTATGCCCCGCGTTCACGAGCCGATGCATCACGCGAATCAAGCGAGCGACGTCGGCCATATGCAAGCCGACCGTCGGTTCGTCGAGCACGTAGAACGTATGCGGCGCCTTTTGTCCGCGCCGCGTCACGTCGTCCCTGACCTTCGCCAATTCGGTCACGAGCTTGATCCGCTGCGCCTCGCCGCCCGATAAAGTCGGCGACGGCTGACCGAGCGTCAAGTAGCCCAAGCCCACGTCTTTCATCAACTGCAGCGGATGCGCGATGCTCGGCATCGCCGCGAAGAACTCGACCGCTTCGTCGATCTCCATCGTCAGTACGTCGCCGATGTTCTTGCCGCGCCACGTCACCGCGAGCGTTTCGGGGTTGAAGCGCTGTCCGTGACAAACATCGCACGGCACCTTCACGTCGGGCAAGAAGCTCATGCCGATCGTGCGCACGCCCTGCCCTTCGCAGGCCGGGCAGCGCCCCTCTCCCGTGTTGAAAGAGAAACGCGAAGCGGCGTAGCCGCGCGCCCTCGCCTCGAGCGTATCGGCGAACAGTTTTCGGATCGTGTCCCAGACACCGATGTAAGTGGCCGGGCATGAGCGAGGCGTCTTGCCGATCGGCGTTTGATCGACTTCCAGCACGCGATCGATCGCTTCGAAGCCGGTGATCGACGCGCATCCCTGCCAGTTGTGCGTGACGTTCAAGGGCGCGCGCGTCGCACTCGCGTTCGCGTAGCGGCTCGGTTGCGCGCGCGGCTTCGCGGCTGCGCGTTCGCCTTCTTGCACGGCCTTGCGCGCGCGGCGCGTAGCCGGCGAGGACAAGACGGAACGGCCCACGGCATCGAGCAGGTTCGTCATCAAGACGTCGCGCGCCAGCGTGGACTTGCCCGAGCCCGAGACGCCGGTCACGGCGACGAGCCGCGCGAGCGGAATACGGGCGGTCACGTCGCGCAGGTTGTGCAACGAGGCGCCGTGCACGGTCAACCATTGCTCGGGCACCGCGGCGGTACCTGCCTTGCCCTCGTCGCGCACTTCGCGACGCGGTTGCAACGGATGCACGATCGGCCGCGCGAGGAATTGTCCCGTCAGCGAATCGGCGTGCGAGGCCAAGTCCTTCACACTGCCTTCGGCCACGAGCCGGCCACCGCGTTTGCCCGCGCCGGGACCGATATCGATGATGTGATCGGCTCGCCGGATCGTGTCCTCGTCGTGCTCGACGACCACGAGCGTGTTGCCCTTCTCTCCAAGCTGGTGCAGCGCATCGAGCAAGATGCGGTTATCGCGTGGATGCAGGCCGATGGTCGGTTCGTCGAGCACGTAGCACACGCCCTGCAAGTTGCTGCCGAGCTGCGCCGCGAGCCGGATACGCTGCGCTTCGCCGCCCGACAGGCTGGGCGCCGCGCGATCGAGACTCAGGTAGCCAAGCCCCACCTCTTCGAGAAAACGCAAACGGCTCGCGATTTCGCTGACGACGTCGCGCGCGATCTGCGCATCGCGGCCGGTGAGCGCGATCGCATCGATCCATGCGCGCGTGTCGGACACGGTCCAGCGTCCGACGTCGACGATCGAGCGATCGTCGAAGCGCACCGCGCGCGCCGCTTCGTTCAAGCGCGTGCCGCCGCAATCCGGGCACGGCGTATCGCCGACACCTTCGATCTCCTGCTCCTCCGAAGGCAGCGTCTGCTCCCGGCCGCGGCCGTCTTCGGCGCCCAACACGGTGTCGTCATAAGCCGCGCGCTGTTCACGCGTGAGCGCAAGCCCCGTCCCCACGCAGCTCGTGCACCAACCGTGCTTGCTGTTGTAGGAGAACATGCGCGGATCGAGTTCGGGGTAGCTCGTCGCGCACACGGGGCACGCACGCTTGACGGAAAGCACCTCCATCTCGCCGATGTCCACCGTCGAGCGTTTCGATGCCAACGCATCGGCCAGACCGTCGAGCGGCGCCAGCAGATGCACGACGCCCTTCCCGGCCTCGAGCGCGGCATCGAGGGCACGACGGAGTTCGGCTTCGTTATCGGCCGAGATCACGAGGTCGGCGACAGGCAGCTCGATCGTGTGCTCGCGGAAGCGCTCGAGCTTCGGCCATGGATCGACGGGCACGAATTCGCCGTCGACGCGCAAATGCGTGTGGCCACGTCCCTTCGCCCACTTCGCCAAATCGGTATAGACGCCCTTGCGGTTCACCACGAGCGGCGCGAAAAAGCCCACGTGCTCGCCCGCGTAGTCGCGCAGCAATTGCGCCGCGATCGATTCCGCGCTTTGCGGCTTCACGGGTGTGCCGTCATGCACGCAATGCTGAATGCCGAGCTTCACGTAGAGCAGCCGTAGGAAATGCCAGACTTCGGACGTCGTCGCGACAGTACTCTTGCGGCCGCCGCGCGATAGACGCTGCTCGATGGCCACGGTCGGAGGGATGCCGTAGACGGCATCCACCTCGGGGCGGCCCGCCGGCTGCACGATCGAGCGCGCGTACGCATTGAGCGATTCGAGGTAGCGTCGCTGGCCCTCGTGGAACAGGATGTCGAACGCGAGCGTGGACTTGCCCGAGCCCGATACTCCGGTCACGACGTTGAACTTGCCGTGCGGGATATCGACGTTCAAGCTCTTCAAGTTGTGCTCGCGCGCATTGACGATGCGCACGACGTCGTCGCCCTCGATCGCGCGGCGCGCGCGGGCCGCCGCAAGCGCCGATTGCAGCGGCACGCCGGCCGCATCGGCGTGCTGATCGCCGGCGCCCAAGGTCTCGTCGTATTGCTTGAGCGCAAGCCCCGTGTGCGAGGCTTCGCATGCCTTGATGTCGTCCGGCGTGCCGACTGCAACGACGAGTCCCCCTTCGTCGCCCCCTTCCGGGCCTAGATCGATGATCCAATCGGCCGCGCGAATGACATCAAGGTTGTGCTCGATGACGATCAACGAATGCCCGCGCGCAAGCAACTTGCCGAAGGCGCGCATGAGTTTGGCGATATCGTCGAAGTGCAGACCCGTGGTGGGCTCGTCGAACATGAACAAGCGCCCGCCCGGCGTCGTTTCCGCGCCGATCCTGCCGCTCGTCTCGGCGAGAAAGCCGGCGAGCTTGAGCCGCTGCGCCTCGCCGCCCGAGAGCGTCGGCACCGGCTGGCCGAGTTTGACGTACTCGAGCCCGACCTCGACGATCGGCTGCAGCACGCGCACGACATCGGGATCGGCCGCGAATAGGCTCACGGCCTCGCTCACGGTCAGCTCGAGCACGTCGGCGATCGACAATGCGCGCGCGTCCCGCTCGATCGTGACCTCGAGCACTTCGGCGCGATAGCGGCGGCCGTCGCAATCGGGGCACCGCAAATACACGTCGGACAGAAACTGCATCTCCACGTGTTCGAAGCCCGAGCCGCCGCAGGTCGGACAGCGTCCGTCGCCCGAGTTGAAGCTGAAGGTCCCGGCCGTGTAGCCGCGCTGCAAGGCGAGCGGCGCCTTGGCGAAGAGTTTGCGGATTTCGTCGAAGGCACCGACGTAGCTCGCGGGGTTCGAACGCGCCGTCTTTCCGATCGGCGATTGGTCGACGAATACGGCATCCGCGATCAACTGCACGCCCACCAAACCGCGGTGGGCACCCGGCGCTTCGGTCGCGCGCCCGAGATGGCGCGACAGCGCCGGATAGAGCACGTCCTGCACGAGCGTGGACTTGCCCGAGCCCGACACGCCCGTCACGCAAACGAGCCGCGCCAGCGGAATGTCCACCGTCACGTCGCGCAGATTGTGCTCGGTCGCACCTTCCAGCACGAGCCGCGGCGTGGCCGCATCGACGGGCCTGCGCGCCCATTGCGCCGCATCGGCCACGCGTTTGCGCGCACCGAGGTACTCGCCGGTCAACGTCGGCGCCGAGCGGATGTCGGCCGGCGTGCCGTCGAACACGATCGAACCGCCGCGCTCGCCGGGGCCCGGGCCCATGTCGATGAGACGATCGGCCGCCAGCATCACCGACGGATCATGTTCGACGACGACGAGCGTATTGCCCGCATCGCGCAGCCGCCGCATCGCTTCGACGATGCGATCGAGGTCGCGCGGGTGCAAGCCGATGCTCGGCTCGTCCAGCACGAACAGCGTCTTCGTAAGCGAGGTACCGAGCGCGGTCGTCAAATTGATTCGCTGCACTTCTCCGCCCGAGAGCGTGCGGCTTTGCCGATCGAGCGTCAGGTAGCCGAGCCCGACGTCGCACAGATAGCGCAGCCGCGTACGCACCTCGGCGACGAGCAGCTTGAGCGCGTCGTCGAGCAACGCGCTCGGCAACGTGAGCTCATCGAAGAAACGGCGTATCCGGCCGATCGGCAGCAACATGACGTCATGCACGGTCAGGCCCGGCAACGCTTCGAGCTGCGCGCGCGTGAAGCCGACGCCATGCGGCATGAAGCGCGCCGGCGGCGCCAGCACCGCGTCGGCGTTCGGTTTGGAGCCGAGACGCCAAAGCAGCGATTCGGTTTTCAGCCGCGCGCCGCCGCACGTCTCGCAAGGCGTATAGCTTCGATACTTCGACAAGAGCACACGGATATGCATCTTGTACGCTTTCGATTCGAGGTAGTTGAAGAAGCGGCGCACGCCGTACCACTCGCGCTGCCACTCTCCGTTCCAAGCCGGCGAGCCGTTGATGACCCAGTCGCGCTCTTCGTCGGTCAACTCGGACCAAGGGGTCGTCGTCCGAATACGCGCGCGCGCCGCATAGCGCATCAGATCGTCCTGGCACTCCTTCCAGGCCGGCGTTTGCATCGGCTTGATCGCCCCGCCCGCGAGCGTCTTGCGCACGTCGGGAATCACGAGACCGAGATCGACGCCGATCACGCGGCCGAAACCGCGGCACACGTCGCACGCGCCATAGGCTGAGTTGAACGAAAAGAGACCCGGCTGCGGATCGGCGTAGCGCAGATCGCTTTCCGGACAGTGCAAGCCGGTCGAGAAGCGCCAGATGCGCGGCGCGGCATCGGCCGCATCGGCGGCGGGCGCGTCGGCGTTCGCATCGCTTTCAGGTAACACGTAGACATTCACGCGCCCGGCGCCGCGCTTGAGCGATGCCTCGATGGCCTCGACCGCGCGCGCCTTGTCGGTCTTGCTGAGCCGGAACCGATCGGCCACGACGTCGAGCACTTTGCGCGCGCCGGCCGCCGTCGTCACTTCGCGTTCGGCCTGCACCCGCGTATAGCCGCTCGCCGAGAGCCACTGCCCGACCTCGTCGGCGCTCGTTTGCTCGGGCAACTCGACGGGGAACGTGACGACGAGCCGCTCGTCGCGCTCGGCTGTGCGCGCGACGAGCTCGGCGTAAATCGTCTCGGGCGTGTCGTGGCGCACGGGCTCGGCCGTGACCTTGTCGAAGAGCTGGGCAGCGCGCGCGTAGAGCAACTTCAAATGATCGTTGAGCTCCGTCATCGTCCCGACCGTCGAGCGCGAGCTGCGCACGGGGTTCGTTTGGTCGATGGCGATCGCCGGCGGCACGCCATCCACGCGGTCCACCTGCGGACGATCCATCCGATCGAGGAACTGCCGCGCATAGGCGCTGAACGTCTCGACATAGCGGCGCTGCCCTTCGGCATAGAGCGTGTCGAAAACCAGGCTCGATTTACCGGACCCGGACGGCCCCGTCACGACGGCCATCTCCCCTGTCCGCAGATCGAGATCGATATTTTTGAGATTGTGTTGACGAGCTCCGCGAATGCGGATGACGCCGGAAGTCATGGGACGTGTCCTTTCTACGCGCTATACGGAACGATGCACGCCGTCATTCGAGATAAGACAGCGCGCCAGGGGTGCCATGATAGTCCTGCGCGGCCGAATTGGCCGGCTCGCGCTTCGCCCGTCTAGCTTTGTTCGAGGAAAGCCCCGCCGATACGCGCCGGAGCCAAGATTGGTCGCGGCGGGGAGATAAATTAGTGACAGCCACTGACGGAAATACGGGGCGGGAGACCTACTCGCCTACTCGCGCGCGATGCTCGCGTTTGGCTCGATCACAGCGTCGAGGCGAGCGGTTTCCCGCGCAGCGCCTTCGCCACGCGCTCCTTGAGCACGGGCAGCAACTCCCGCTCGAACCAAGGATGGTGTTTGAACCAGCCTTGATTGCGCGGCGATGGATGGGGCAACGGCATACGCGACGGCCCATAGTCGCGCCACGCCGCAACCGTCTCGGTCAGACTCGCGCGCCGCTCATCGCCGAGAAATCGCCGTTGCGCATAGGCGCCGACGAGCAACGTCAACTCGATGCCGGGCATTTGCGCCAGCACGCGGTCGAGCCATAGTTCGGCGCATTCCCGCCGCGGCGGCAAGTCGCCCGACGCGCCGCGTCCCGGATAGCAATATCCCATCGGCACGAGTGCGATCGCGCTCGGATCGTAGAAGCGGTCAGGACCGATCCCCAGCCATTCGCGCAAGCGCTCGCCGCTCTTGTCGTCCCACGGGATTCCCGAGGCGTGCACGCGCGCACCGGGTGCCTGCCCGATGACGAGCACCCGGGCATCGCGCCCCACTTGCAAGACGGGCCTCGGCCCATGCGGCAAATGCGCTTCGCAAGCGCGGCACGCGCGGATTTCGGCGAGCAGCGATGGCAATGTGACGCGGGGCGAGGAGGACATCGACAAGACGGGACGAGAAGCAGTCGATATTTCAATGATGATGGGCGAGCTTACGCGCGAGGTAGGCGCGAAGCACGACCGCTTGATTGTGCTCGCGGTCGCGCGCGCCGAAAACTAGCGTGACGGGCCCGCGCTCGGCGGCGTCGAGAAGCGGCTGCCAGGACGCGGGATTAGCGTCGAGCTCGGCCCGGTAGCGCGTTTGAAATTCTTCCCAGCGCGCGGGATCGTGCCCGAACCAACGCCGCAACGCCGTGCTCGGCGCGACGTCGCGCAACCACGCCTCGATGCCCAGCGATTCCTTGCTGACGCCGCGCGGCCACATGCGGTCCACCAAAACGCGCGTCCCGCTATCGGACCCGGGCGGGTCGTACGCCCGGGCGATATCGATTCGACTCTGCTTCACAGACATTGTTGGCCCTCGCCCTAGCGCGGCGCGAACTCGAGTACCGCGGCGCGCGCTCAGACCTGACGCAGCGTCGCGTCGAGCGCATGCGCCGCGCTTCGATCGCCTTCCGTCGCGAGCGTCGCCCGAAAAACCGTTTGCCGATTGTGACCGACCGCGGCCGGCGAATCCCACAGCAACTCTACTTGCGAACGCCGTGCCCAACCGTGCGTGCGGGCCCCGGTCTCGCCGCCCTGCGTGCGGGCCGCCGGCGCATACGCGACTGGACGCTCGCGTTCGATCGCCGAGGCGGCGGGCCATTTGACGGAAAGCTCCCGTGCATCGTACTGCCCGAGCTTGCGGCTTTCCACCCAGACGACGACCGTGCGCGTCGCCGCATCGAGCGACACGGCATAGCGGCCGATCGCGAAGCGCCTCGCCGCGGCGTTGGTACGCCACAACGCGCGCGGACGGCAAATCCAAAGCACGGCTGCATACAGCGCGGGCGCGGCGACGAGCCAGCCGTTCGTTTCGGTAATCGCATTGACGGTTCGGCGGCCGCCGGCCGCCCAGACGAAAACGCCGATCGACCAGATCGCAAATAGCAGACACAAGAACGCGAACAGCCGCAAGGCCTGCCGCAGCCATTGCGGAAGCGGGTGAAACGGACGCTCCGCGCGCGCCCGCGCGCCGGGCAACACGATCAGCAAGAACAAAAAGACGCCGTTGATCGAGGCCCAAGGTGAGGAGGCCATGGCCGACAGCGATTCGCCGTAGCCCATCTGCGACATGGAATAGAGCCAACGCGCGAGCAAGACGAGACCGATGGCGCGCAGCGTGAACATCGTGCCGGCACCGGGTGCCGGATCCGTGCGCGTGGGGTTCGCTCTCGCCAAGACGCTCTCCTAAGGTCAATCGTTCTCGCCGCCCTTTTCGCGGCAGCAGCATTATAGGGACTTGAGCGCCGGCTTCCCACTTTCGGCGAACGCGCGAAACACGAATTCTTGCCGGAAAAACTTGCCACCGGACGATAAAAACGACACGCCCCGCGTGCCGCAAGGCAGGCGGGGCGTGTGCCGAGGTGAGCGGCGAGCCGCGTCGGGCGAGAAGCCCGACGCATGATCGCGACTTAACCGGCGGCGACTTCGCGCAGCACCGTGCGGCGCTTTTGACGCAGCAGGTTTTCGTACGACGCAAGGTAGTTCTGCGCCATGACCTTCGACGTGAAGCGCGCTTCGAAAGCCTTGCGCACCGTCTCGCGCGGTAGCGACGACAGACGCTTGACGGCGGCCACGGCCGACAGTTCGTCTTCCACGACGAAGCCCGACACGCCGTTTTCGATGACTTCAGGTACCGAACCGCGCTTGAACGCGATAACGGGCGTGCCGCAAGCCATCGCCTCGATCATGACGAGACCGAAGGGCTCCGGCCAATCGATCGGGAACAGCAGCGCATGGGCGCCGCCCAGGAACTCGGCCTTCTCCGATTCGCTGATTTCGCCGATGTATTCGACGTGCGGCAGCGCGAACAGCGGCTTGATCTGCTCTTCGTAGTAGGCGCGGTCGGCCTTGTCGAGCTTCGCGGCGATCTTGATCTTCATGCCGGCTTTTTCGGCGATGCGAATGGCCGTGTCCACGCGCTTCTCCGGCGAAATGCGGCCGAGGAACGCCAAGTAGCTCGGCTCGATATCCTTGCGCGGCGTCAGCAGGTTCTCGGGCAGGCCGTGATAGACCGTCGAGAGCCAGCTTGCCTGCGGCAGCGGCATACGCTGGTTGTCCGAGATCGACACCACGGGCACTTCGTTGAACGTATTGAAGATCGGCTGCAATTCAGGCAGATCGAGACGGCCGTGCAGCGTGGTCAGGTGCGGCACCGGCTGACGCGAGAACAGCGAGAACGGGTAATAGTCGATATGAAAGTGCAGCACGTCGAATTCGTCGGCGCGGCGACGCACTTCCTCGAGCAACAGCATGTGGGGAGCCATCGTGTCGCGGATCGAAGGATCGAGACGCAGGGCTTGCGGCCAGAACGCTTCGAGCTTCGCCGAGGTGATCGAATCGCCGCTCGCGAACAACGTCACGTCGTGGCCGAGTTCGACGAGGGCTTCCGTCAAATACGACACCACGCGCTCCGTTCCGCCGTAGAGCTTCGGAGGAACCGCTTCGTGCAAAGGAGCGATTTGAGCGATCCGCATAGTGATGAACTCCTAATAAAAATTCAGGCAAATGTATTGACGTTTTTTGGAAGCGAATCGCCCGCTTCAGCATCAGGCCGCAGCAACCCATCCCTCCGGGAACGGGTGCGATTCGCCCTTGGCCGCCGACGACACTGCTCGATCGATCTTGGGGCTACGCGCCACAGTCGTTAAACGTGCGGCTCGCCCAAACGTTGACGGCGCACGTCAAATTCTCCTAGGGCAAACCCGGATCGATTATCCGACCGGTTTCATGCTGCGCCGCAGGAGATTTCAAACTCTTTACGTTGTTACAAGCCGGATACATTTCGCCCGACACGGCAGGCCCCACGGCGCCTACAGTAGCCCGAAGCACCGAGCGCGGCGACCGTCCCGGCCGAGCCGCCGCACGAGTTCCGTGCACGGCGCCACGATTGATCGGCGCCTTGGCGACGCCAAGCGATCTGATCCAGCCCCCAAATGCGACAATCCCCGAGGCATTTGGACATAACCGGCTATTGTATCGGAAAATTACGGTTAGCTTCGATCGACCTTTCGTTCGAGACGCGCACCGAACTTGCTCCATGGAACCGGGACGATGCGCCGCCGCAAATCGGCGTTGTGCATATCCAACGCTCGTCGTGAAGCCCCGGGGAAGTTCCGCGGATGTTTACAATGGCGGCGTGCCGCGCTATCTCGTTATTACTCGAGATTGGCTGCCGGTACGCCACACGCAGACTATGCTTTTGATGACACTCGCTTCGCGTGCCTCGCACGAACCACAATTGGAACATTTGACCGTCGCCGAACGTAATGCGCGCAACGCCCGGCTCTCGAGCTATGCCGACCGTCCGCTCGCGTTCTTGCTCAGTTACATCCGGCGCCATCCCGTTTCCCACACGATCGTGCTGGCGAGCGTCTTCGCCGCCGTCATGTGCGCGCTCGCCTCGCAATACGCGATCAAGCATCTGATCGACGTGCTCGGCATGGGCCGCGACCACCCCGGCCCGCTCTGGGGCGCCTTCGCGATCCTCGTGGGCCTCATCGCGGCCGACAACTTGCTTTGGCGTATCGGCGGCTGGGTCGCCGCCCATGCGTTCGTCCACGTGACGGGCGACTTGCGGCGCGATTTGTTCCAGTACTTGACCGGCCACTCGCCGACCTACTTCTCCGAGCGGCAACCGGGCACCATCGCCAGCCGCATCACGGCGACGTCGAACGCGGTCTACACGTCCGAAAACACGATGGCGTGGAACGTCCTGCCGCCGTGCATCGCCGTGATCGGCGCGATCGTCATGATCGTGACGGTCAACCCCGTCATGGCGGGCAGTCTCTTGCTGTGCTCCGGTGTGCTCGCCGTGGTGCTGTTCAAGCTCGCCGGGCGCGGCTCGTCGCGGCACCACAATTTCGCCACGAAGGCCGCGGCCGTGGACGGCGAGCTGGTGGACGTCATCGGCAACATGGGCCTCGTGCGCGCCTTCGGTATGACGTTTCGCGAACAGCGGCGTTTCGGCGAAACGGTCAAGGCAGAGATGGATGCGCGCCAGCAGAGTCTGCTGTACTTGGAACGGCTGCGGCTGTTGCATGCGGTCATCACCGCGCTGTTGTCGGCCGGATTGCTCGGCTGGGCGCTCTGGCTATGGACGCAGGGCCGCGCAACCTCCGGCGACATCGTGCTCACGAGTTCGCTCGGCTTTACGATTCTGCACGGAACGCGCGATCTCGCCGTCGCCCTCGTCGACGTGACGCAGCACATCGCGCGGCTCGCCGAAGCCGTCAAGACGCTGCTGCAACCGCATGGGATGCCCGATCGCGAAGATGCCGTGCCGCTCGTCGCGCACGGCGGACGCGTCGACTTCGAGGGCGTGACGTTCGCCTACCCGCGCCGCAAACCCATCCTCGATCAGTTCGATCTGCACATCGAAGCCGGCCAGCGCGTGGGGCTCGTCGGCAAGTCGGGCGCGGGCAAATCGACCGTGCTCGCGCTGCTGCAACGCTTTTACGACACGCAAGGCGGCTCGATCCGGATCGACGGACAAGATATCGGCGCCATCACGCAAGACAGCCTGCGCCATACGATTGCGCTCGTCCCTCAGGACATCGCGCTCTTTCATCGGACTGTGTACGAGAACATCGCCTACGGCCGGCCCGAGGCCACGCGCGAAGAAGTGCATGCCGCCGCGCGTGAAGCGCGCTGCACGGATTTCATCGAGGCGATGCCCGACGGCTTCGACACGATCGTCGGCGACCGCGGCGTCAAGCTTTCGGGCGGCCAGCGCCAACGGATCGCCATCGCCCGCGCCATTTTGAAAAACGCCCCGATCCTGTTGCTCGACGAAGCCACCTCGGCGCTCGACAGCGCATCCGAAGAAGCGATCCAACAAGCACTCGACCGCCTCATGGTCGGGCGCACCGTGATCGCGATCGCGCACCGCTTGTCGACACTGCAACACTTCGACCGCATCATCGTCATGAGCGCGGGTAAAGTCATCGACGACGGCACGCCCGAAGCGCTGCGCAATCGTCCCGGCATCTATCGCGATCTGCTGACCAAACAGCACGGCAAAGCCCTGCTGCCGCACTCCGGCGGACGCAAGATCGACGAGCACGTCGCCTAAGCGGCACCCGCTCGAGCGACAAGGCCCGGTGCGCGATGCACCGGGCCTTGTCGTTTCCGGCTTACGCGGCCACGCGTTTGCGAGCCGTCTTCGCGCGCGCCGGCGCGCCCTTCCCGCCCGGCGGGCCCGCCGCCGGCCGCCGGCCGTGCTCGTGCGCCAGGTCGCGCAAGAACGTATCGCGCCAGACCGAGACATTGTTGCTGCGCAACTGGGCAATCATGTCGCGGTAGCGCGCACGCCGCTCCGCGAGCGGCATCGACAGCGCCTGAGCGAGCGCCTGCGCCATCCCGTCGATGTCGATCGGGTTGACGATGAGCGCACCCGTCAATTCGTCCGCGGCGCCGGCGAATCGCGACAGCACCAGCACGCCGGGATCGTCAGGGTCTTGCGCGGACACGTATTCCTTGGCGACGAGATTCATTCCGTCGCGCAACGGCGTGACGTACCCGACATGCGATTGCCGGAACAACGCCGCCAGCACCGAGCGCTCGTACTGCCGATGGATGTAGCGAATCGGCGTCCAGTCGAGTTCCGCGAAGCGGCCGTTGATACGCCCGAGTTCCGATTCGAGCCGCAGCCGGATGTCCTGGTAGGCATGCATGTCGGCCCGCGTGGGCGGCGCGATCTGGACGTACGACACGTTGTTGCGGTACGCCGGTACATGATCGAGCAAGCGCTCGAACGCTCGGAAACGCTCCACGAGCCCTTTCGAATAATCGAGCCGATCGACGCTCATGATCAGTTTTCGCTCATGCAGCGTCTGGCGCATCATGCGCACGGACTTGCCGCGCGCCCCGGCTTTGGCGAGTTGCGCGATTTCGTCGGGATACACGCCGATAGGATAGGCCGCCGCGCGAAGCGAGCGCCCAAAGGCGCGCACCCGCGCGGGCGAACCCGCAATGAACGTCGCGGCGTGCAGCCCGCCCTCGATCTCGCCGCCGGCTTCATGGACCACGTAGTCGCAAAACGCCCGGACGTCCGCCTGAGTTTGAAACCCGAGCAAATCGAACGAGCAGAGCGCCTCGACGAGCGCGCGATGCGGCGGCACCGCAAGCAGCACCTGGGCGGCCGGAAAGGGGATATGCAGGAAAAAGCCGATGCGATTCTCGACCCCGGCCGCGCGCAACGCCTGCGCGAACGGAATCAGGTGATAGTCGTGCACCCAGATCACGTCGTCGGGACGCAGCAGCGGCACGAGTTGCTGCGCGAGCCACGTGTTCACGCGCCAGTAGCCCTCGAAATCGTGGCCGTCGTACTGGATCATGTCGGCCCGATAGTGAAACGCGGGCCACAGCGTTGCATTCGAAAAGCCGCGGTAGTACTGATCGTAGTCGCGCCGCGCGAGCCCGATCGTGGCGAAGGTGACGGGGCCTTGCTCGACGAGTTGCAACTGCGGCTGCCCCGACGAGACCACCTCGCCGCTCCAGCCGAACCACATGCCGCCCGTTTCCTTGAGTGCGTCGTAGACGCCGACCGCCAGGCCGCCGGCGGCCGGGCCGCCCTCCGAGATCGGTGCGACCCGGTTCGAAACGATGATCAAACGACTCATGATGAACGCTGTGCGGCGGCGACGATATCGGCAAGCCAATCGACGAATGCGCCGACCGATTCCACACGCGAACGAGCCGACGTATCGCCCGCGCCGACTTTGATCGAGAGACCGCCGCGTTCGTTGACCACGGCGAACGCCTTTTCGTCGGTCAAATCGTCGCCGGCGAAAACCGGTGTGCGTCCGGCGAACGGCGGCTCGTCGAGGAAGGCCGACAGTGCGCGCCCTTTGTCGACGTTCTTCGGCTTGATTTCGAAAACCATCTTGCCGGGCTGCAACACATAGGCGTCGGGGTGCTCGTCGACGAGGCGTTGCGTCGCCTCGCGCGCAACCGTTTCGGCCAGCGGCGCATTGCGGTAATGCAGTGCGAGCGCGGCTCCCTTGATCTCGAGCAGCGTGCCCGGATGGGCGTTGACGAGTTCGGCCAACACGCGCTCCATGCGCAGCAAGCGCTCGTCGTTGAAACCGAGCCGGACCGTATCGCCGCTCGCGTCGCGCCGCTCCGCGCCGTGCAGACCCGCCACGGGCAAATCGGGCATGCCGAGGAAAGCATCGATGCTATCGATGCCTCGGCCGGAGACGACGGCCACCGCGCCGCGCGACAAGCGCCGCAACTGCGCGAGCGCATCGACCACGGTCGGCGGCACGACGACGCCGTCCGGCGTGGGAGCCAGCTCGACGAGCGTGCCGTCGAAATCGAAGAAGAACGCCGTCTCGCTCGGAGACAGAAAAGCCGGTAAAGATTGCATCAGCTTAATTCGCGTGACGGCCTCGCGCGGCTCATAGCCACGAAAAACCGGAAAAGTTTGCGCATCTTACCGCGCCTGCGTCGCCTTTTCGAGCAAGAACGCCTCGAAAACGCCGAGCCTCCGCTCGGTGACGCATCGTGGCTCCCTTCCCCGTATGTTGCCTGGTCCTGCGACATAATGCCTCGCCGTGGGCGGGTATTGGCGCGGTGAACGGTAACTGTTAGTTATTTGCGCTATAGTCGCTCGCTCGCAACCGCCTAGCCCGCGCTGCCCGCGAGGGCGAAGCCGCGGCGCCGCAGCCCCCTCTCGAGTCACGCATGCCGCCAAGAGTTCCGCGCGTCGAACCGACTTCCTTCGCTTGCCGTCCCGCTCAACCCGCACGGCCCGTTCGCGCGCGGGTATTGCGCGGCCTCGCCGGCCTTGCCTGCGCCGCGTTGCTTGCGGGCTGCTCGCACGACGAAGGCCATTGGCAATTGACCGACGTAACCGGGCACCTGCCCGATCTCGCATTCAAGCTCACGGAAGACACGGGCAAGAGCGTGACGGCAACGGCGTATCGTGGGGAGACGACGCTCGTCTACTTCGGATACACGCACTGTCCCGACGTCTGCCCGGAGACCATGGCCCGGCTGATGCAAGTCCTCGAGAAACTGCCGGCGGCCGACGCGCGCCAAGTACGCATTTTGTTCATTTCCGTGGATCCGGCCCGCGACACGCCGCAATCGCTGCACGCCTACGTGGCGGCGTTCGATGCGCAGCACATCCGGGGCCTGACCGGCACGGACGCGCAGGTCGAATCGCTCGCGAAGCGTTACCGCGTGGCCTACCAGATGGAAAAGCGCGATCCGAACGGCGGCTACGAGGTCACGCACAGTTCGGCCGTCTATATCTTCGATCGCGAAGGCCATGCCCGCTTGCTGGCCACGAGCGGCGATACGCCGGATGCGATCGCGCACGACCTGCAACGCATCATCGAGCAAGATGCATGAACCGGAAGTCGTCATGAACCTGCTTTATTGGCTCGATCCTTGGGAGCCCTCGCCGACGGTCGTGATCGCCGTGCTGGCGGCCGCGATCCTCTATGCGCGCGGCGCGCGGCATGCGCGCGTCTCGCTGCTGCGCCGGATATCGTTCTGGTTCGGGCTCACCGCGCTTTATATCGCCCTGCACACGCGGCTCGACTACTTCTTCGAGCATGAGTTCTTCATGCATCGTTTGCAGCACCTCGTGCTCCACCACTTGGGGCCGTTCTTCATCGCGTGGTCGTATCCGGGCGCCGCGCTGCGAGCCGGCATTCCGTTCAGTTGGCGCAGGCGTTTCATCGGACCGGCCGTGCGCACGCAGCCGATGCGCCTCATCCTGAACGTGGTTTTCAATCCGGTCGTCGCGGTGGTGCTGTTCGTCGGGCTGATCTATTTTTGGCTGCTCTCGCCGATCCACTTCAAGGCCATGCTCGACTGGCGGCTGTATCGCGTCATGAACTGGAGCATGGTCGTGGATGGCCTGCTGTTCTGGTGGCTCGTACTCGATCCGCGGCCGGCCCCGCCGGCGCGCTTGGCGCCGGGACGGCGCATCATGATCGTCGTCGCCGCGATTCCGCCGCAAATCGTCCTCGGTGCGCTGATCTTCTTCACCCCGCGCGAGCTCTATCCGATCTATTCGATCTGCGGCCGAGCCTTTACGTGGATCAGCCCGATTCGCGACCAGCAAATCGGCGGGCTATTGCTCTGGATTCCGGGATCGATGATGAGCGTGTTCGGCGCGCTGATCGCCTTGCGTCATTGGATGCGGTTGTCGGCGCGCGAGCGGCTGATCGAGGAGCGCCGCCGCGACGCGCCGGTCGCGACCCGGCCGCCGGCGCCCGTCCAAGCGCATTGAGCGTCAGACGGAACGCATCCAGACGTGGGGGATGCCGTCGTCGTCATGCACATCCGAAATCGGCTCGAAGCCGAAAGCGCCGTAAAACATCCGCAAATGCGCCTGAGCATGCAGTTTGATCGCCGTCTCGGGCCATTGCGCCACGATGCGCTCGAGCGCTTGGGCCAGCATCGCGCTGCCTAGACCGATGCGGCGAAATTCCGACGTGGTCAGGACGCGGCCGATGCGCACATCGGTGTCCGACGCGTCCGGCAGCAACACGCGCAGGTAGCCGGCCAGCTTCGCGGCCTTCGCCTCGCTTCCGGGCGAATAGGCGAACAGGTGCCAGGCGTCTTTGTCGAGACCGTCGACATCGTTGTAGACGCATTGCTGCTCGACGATGAACACGGCGTTGCGCGCCTCGAGCATGTCGTACGTCTCGTCGGCCGTGAGTTGAGCGAACGGCTTCCAGCGCCATTCGAGCGATTCGTGCATAGCGTGGGTGACATCGGCCATGGGCAAGTCCCGGAAAAATTGAGCCGGACGATTATCGCGCGACATCGGGGCGAGCGCCACGCATGCCGGCGGCCGCCGAGGCGCGTACGATGCGCAGGAACGAAGCGCCTGCGCCGAAACATCCGGCCGACCCTCCCGCTCGAGCCCAGTCCATGAAAGACGCGACAAGCGATACGCAAACCGAGACGATCCTGTTCGGTGCCTTCGATCGACATAACTTCGGCGATCTGCTGTTTCCGCACGTCTTGACGCGCATGCTGCCGGAGCGGCGTCTGAGCTTCGCGGGGTTGGCCGCGCGCGATCTACGCGCATTCGGCGGTCACCTCGTCGAAGCCATCGGGCAGCACGCGACGCCGCGCCGCGATCGACCACCGTTCGATCTCGTTCACGTCGGCGGCGAGTTATTGACGTGCGATGCGTGGGAGGCGGCAGTCATGCTGTCGCCCGAAGATCGCGTGCGTGCGGCCATCGACGCACAGCCCGCTTGGCTGCGCGCGCCTAGCGCATGGGCTCGCGCCGCGCTTGGCCGATCGACGCGCGCGCCATATGTTTTGTCCAAAGGCGATTTCCCGCGCGCCCGCCGGGTGCTGTTCAATGCCGTGGGCGGCACCGAACTCGCTCAGCGCGATGCCGCGATGCGGGCCGAGGTGATCGCTGCGCTCAAGCTCGCCGATGACGTCACGGTGCGCGATGCCATCACTCAACGCGCGCTCGAAGGCGAAGGTGTCGCAGCGCGATGCGTGCCCGATCCCGCGGTCATGACAGCGGAACTCTTCGGAGACATCGTGCGCGAGCACGCCGCATGCGAAGCCGTCGCATCGATCCGCGACGCGTGTCAGAACGGCTACATCGCCGTCCAGTTCAGCGCCGACTTCGGCGACGACCGCACGCTCGACGAACTCGCCCAGCAGATCGACACCGCGGCCGCCTCGCTGGGCGCGGGTGTCGCATTTTTTCGGGCGGGCACCGCGCCGTGGCATGACACGCTCGAGGTCTACGAACGGACTCGACAGCACATGCGCACACAGCCGGTCTGTCTGCTGAACTCGCCGAACGTCTGGGACATCTGCGCCGTCCTTGCCGGCAGCCGTGCTTACTGCGGAAGCAGCCTTCACGGCAGCATCGTCGCCGCCGCGTTCGCCGTGCCGCATGTGAACGTGCGTCATCCGGCGCGCACGTCGGCGAACAGCAAGCAAACGGCGTTCGCGAGTACCTGGGAGGATGGCGGCGCGCCCGGTGAAGTGGCCGTGGAGCAGATCGCTCAGGGTATCGGGGCCGCGCTGCGGATCGATCGCGCGCGGCTCGAACGCACCGCGCGAAGGCTCGTGGCCGAGTACCGGGCCGGGTTCGAGCGCGTCGTCGCGCTCACGGCCTGACGGGCATGCGCACGCTAACTCGGCGCATGCTTCGCCGCGTCGGCGATGACGGCGGCGAGACGCCGGGCCGCGTCGATCATCTGCGCGTGACCGAAGCCTCCGAAACCCAAGACCAAGCCAGGCCGCGCGGTACCGGGAGCGAACATCGGCGAGACCGCGCGGACCGACACCCCGGCATGGCGGGCCGCCTCGGCCACGCGGCGATCGTCGATCGCCGCGGCGAGCCACAGCACGAGATGCATACCCTGGTCGCCCGGCTCCACCCAGGCCAGGTCGTCAGGCAACAACGCGCCCAGCGTTTCGATGAGCTTCGAGCGGTAAGCTGCGTACACATTCCGGACCCGGCGGACGTGGCGCTCCAGGTGCCCTTCCGCCAAAAATGCCGCGAGCACGTATTGATCGGCGTTGGGCGGATGACGGTCCATCAGCACGCGGGCGCCGCAAAACGCGTCCACCAATGCATCGGGGACAATTGCATAGCCCAATCGCAGCGAGGGAAAAAGTATCTTGCTGAAGGTGCCCAGATAAACGACGCGCTCCGGCTCCAATCCTTGCAACGACGGAAACGGATAGCCTTGATATCGAAGCTCGCTGTCGTAGTCATCTTCGACGATCCAAGCGTCACGCGCACGCGCCCATTCGAGTAACGCACTGCGTCGCGCCATACTCATCGGCATACCCAGCGGATATTGGTGCGAGGGCGTGACGAACGCGGCTCTCGCATGCGGCGCCATTGCGATCGCCGCCCGCACGTCGATCCCTTCCGCGTCCACGGGAACGCGAATCGTCGTATCGCGATGGCCCGTGCTCTCGAGTACGGCGGTGACACCGCGGTAAGCCGGATTTTCCGCCCAGACTTGATCGTGGGGCGCAAGCAAGACCTGGCTCGCGAGAAAGAGCCCCTGCTGCGTACCGCTCGTCACGACGACCTGGCCCGGCTCGCAACGCACGGACCGCGACTTTCGGACGTAGTTCGCGATCGCTTCGCGCAGCGGCCAGGCACCAAGCGGGTCGCCGTACCCCGCCGGCGCACCGGGACCTTTCGCACGCAACCTGTTGCCGAGCTTGCGCCAAACGTCGCCCGGCGCCGTCACATCCATGGGGACCGACACGGCGAAGGGCACCGGAGCAAGCGGCGCGAATTCGCGAGCGATCCGCGCGTAAGTTGCCGCCGGTTCCGGAAGAGCGATTGCACGCTCGTCTTGTTCCGCGCCTCGCTGCGCGCTCGGTAGACGCGATCCATTGCGGCGCGCGGCGGGCTCTGACGGATGCGTGCCGGCGTCATACGGAGCCGGCAGCGCCAACGCGACGCAGGTTCCGGAGCTTGGGGTGGCCGTCAAAAATCCCTCGGCGGTCAACTGTTCGTAGGCGGCGAGCACGGTGCCGCGCGAAACTCCGAGCGTAGCGGCCAACAAACGCGTGGAGGGCAAGGCATCGCCCGCTCGAAGCTCCCCTTTCCGCACCGCCTCGCGCAACGCCTGCGTCAACTGCCGACTCAAATTGCCAGCCGCCGGGTTCAACGTTCCGATCGAGGCAATGTCGGCCACGCGTGCCGTCCTCGCCATGATTGTGGTCCATCAAAATCGATTCAAATTGGACCTACAGAATAAGCCAGTTCTCTTTCAGAATGGCAATGATCCGTTCGGAGCCATCGACGTTCCACACCGTTGCCTTATAGAGAAGCCCATGTACATCCCCGCCGATTTCAACGAGACTCGCATCGAGGCTTTGCACGCCAGCATCACCCAACATCCGTTCGGGATGCTGGTCACCCACGGCAAGAGCGGGCTCGACGCGAACCACATTCCGTTCGAACTCGATGCGCAGGCGGGCGAGTTCGGCGTGCTGCACGCGCACGTCGCACGGGCCAACCCGGTTTGGCGCGATGTCGCGAACGGCGACGAAGTGCTCGTCGTTTTTCGAGCGGGCGACGCCTACATTTCTCCGAACTGGTACCCGAGCAAACACGAGGCGCATCGGCAGGTGCCGACCTGGAATTACATCGTCGTGCACGCCTATGGGCGCATCGCCATTCGCGACGACGCAAAGTACGTTCGCGGCGTCGTCGCGCGGCTCACGCGCACGCACGAAGCCTCGCAATCACAACCGTGGAAGATGGGCGACGCGCCGAGCGACTATATCGACACGCTGCTGAACCAGATCGTCGGACTCGAAATCGAGATCACCCGCCTCGCCGGCAAAAGCAAGCTCGGTCAAAACAAAGACGTACGCGACATTCGAGGCGCGGGCGAAGCGCTGAAAGCCGGCGGGCAATTCGAGATTGGCGATGCGATGCTCGCCGAAGCCGCACGGAAACAAAAGTAGCCTGGTCGATTTCGCACGACTGGCCTGGTCGAACCCAAAAAAATTGAGCATGGCGAAAGGCGGCCAATCCGCAACAATCGAAGCCTCGCCTTTCATTCAAAGAGCCACTATGTCCGGCCACACACTGTTTTCCGCCAATCTACTGCTCGCCTACGCGGCGTATTTCGTCGGCACCGCAAGCCCGGGGCCGAGCAATCTCGCTATCATGTCCATCGCCGCGAACAACGGGCGCAAAGCGGCGCTCGCATTTGCCGCGGGCGTGATTTCAGGCTCGATGTTTTGGGCGAGCGTCGCCACCGTGGGCATCTCGGCGGCGCTGATTGCCTATTCGCATTTCATCGTTGCGATCAAGATCTTCGGTGGCGTCTATCTGCTATGGCTCGCTTTCAAATCGGGGCGCACGGCGCTGTCCTCCACGGCTGCGAGCACATCGAACGCCGATCGGCCCGCGACGCTGAAAGGGTTGTACGCGAAAGGCGTGCTGCTGCATTTGACGAATCCCAAAGCGGTCTTGGTCTGGGTGTCGATCGTCGCCCTCTCGTCGAATAGCGCCGGGTCCACGCATGGCGCCGTCATTCCCGGTTGCGCCATCATCGGCACGCTCGTATTCAGCGGATATGCGTTGCTGTTTTCCATCGACTCGGCGCGACGCATTTACAAGCGTACGCGTCGCGTGTTAGAAGGCTGCCTCGCCGTCGTTTTCGGAATCGCGGGTGCCCGATTGCTTGCGTGGTCCTCGACGTAGGCTGCGCCATTAAGCGCGAAACACGTGAACGATGTTTCTGATCCAAAGGGCGGCCTACCCGCCCTTACCCGCTACTCGCCCATGTACGCATCCACGTTTATCTTCAAGGCCGGCCAATACGACGATGAATTCCATCGCCTCGATGCGCAAATTGCCGAAGCCGCGCGCGCCATGCCCGGCTATTTAGGAGAAGAAACTTGGGAAAATGCGCAGACGGGACTGATCCAGAACGTCTACTACTGGGAGTCGGAGCAAGCATTGCTGCAACTGATCCAGCACCCTACGCATTTGGAGGCGAAGTCGAAGCAATCGCGTTGGCTCGACGGCTATCGTGTCGTTATTTCGAAGGTGCTTCGCGAATACGGCGACGGTGCTTTGGCGATGCAGGCCGCAACCGCCGCAAAATAAAAAACCCTGACGAGCCGACACTCGTCAGGGTTTTTATTTGGAGGCGCGAGCCGGAGTCGAACCGGCCTACACGGCTTTGCAGGCCGCTGCATAACCGCTTTGCTATCGCGCCGAAAACAGACTCACCGGATTATCGACGCCACGCGAATGCGTAACATTCCGGCCGACGGGTTCGACAAGCCCACTGTGACGGCTGCCAAACAAAAAGGGAAGCTTAGCTTCCCCTATACCTGGAGCGGGAGACGAGTCTCGAACTCGCGACCTCAACCTTGGCAAGGTTGCGCTCTACCAACTGAGCTACTCCCGCGTATCCTACCTACAACTGCACGGCACCTCAACGGATCATTCCGCATGCGATACCGTATCGAAACTGGAGCGGGAGACGAGTCTCGAACTCGCGACCTCAACCTTGGCAAGGTTGCGCTCTACCAACTGAGCTACTCCCGCAGTTTGCTTCCTCCGACTGACTCGCTAACTTGCGTTGCATCGGAGAAGCGAGATTATGTATAAACCGCTGAAACGTGTCAACACTTTTTGCATCGATCTCATCGGATCGATCCGTGGATGACGTCGGCAAGCGCGCGCGGCGCGCGTACGCGCTTGCCCTGGTTCAGAACCGCGTTTCGCGCGCCGCTCGCAAGAACGTGTCCAAGAGCGGCGTGCAGTCGAGCAACTCCTGACCGCCCGCGCGGTGGAATTCCGGATGCCACTGCACCCCCACCACGAACGGTGCGCGCCGGTAGCGAACGGCCTCGATGAGTCCATCGCTCGCGGAAACGGCCTCGATGTTCAGATCGCGGCCGAGCGTCCTCACGGCTTGGTGATGGATCGAATTGACGATGGCCTCGCGCCGGCCCGGAAACATGCTCGCGAGCGAGGAGCCATCGGGGAAACGCACCGCGTGCCGGTGCTGGTCGTAGAACTCGCTCACATGCACGCCGGCGGTCGGGACCTCGGTGGCGATGTCTTGATAGAGCGTGCCGCCGAACGCGACGTTGATCAATTGGCATCCCCGGCAGATGCCGAGCACGGGCTTGCCCGATTCGACGAACTCGTAGAGCAACTCGAGTTCGTACATGTCGCGCACCCGATCGCCGGGCCACTCGGGCCGCATGTCGCTGGCCGCGTAGGTTTGCGGCGACACGTCCGCGCCCCCTTGCAACAACAGGCCGTCCAGATGCTTCGCGTAGTCGCGCAAGCGAATGTTGCTCGGGTGCAGCATGCCCTGATGGCCGACCGTGGGAATCATGAACACCATGACGTCGCGCGACATGACCCAGTGCGCGACCGACTCCTCGAGGTACTGCAACGTCTTGCCGCGCAGTCCGCGCGCGCCGGGCTCGGGGTGGAAGATCCGCGCCGATACCCCGATGCGCAGCGTGCGTTGCGTAATGCGCTGCCCCGCCCGGTCGAAGAGTTGCCGCGCCCGGGCGGCAATGGTGCGGCCCAAAACCGACCACGCCGAATCGTTCTGACGCAAATACGCAGGCTGCGTTTGCGCGACGGAACTCGCAGGCGGCGGGCGAGGCGAATCGAAGTCGGGCGGCGCCCCGAAGCCGGGCGGCGGCGCACCCGGCACGGCTCGCTCCCGCGCGCTTTGCGCCGCGTGCTCCTGGGCGGCCGTTTCCGCGGCGGCTGTCGTTCTCGCCTGCGCGGCATCGCCCTCGAGCGTCGTCCCGGGCGGGGCCGCCGGTGCAACCGCGGACGCCGACTCGAGCGCATCGGTCGCGGCCCGCGCCGCCGCGCTCGGCGTATCGGTGGCATTGGACGTCGTCACGATGCCCGTCGCACCGGGCTCGCCCTGCCCCGCGGCCGGATCGAGCACGGGCAATGGAGGCACGGGGGGAGGCGAAGCGGCGGTTGGAGGTTCCGGCGGCGTGGCCGGAGACGAAGGCGAAGACGAGGAAGCGGATTCGGTGCCGGGTCGACCGGCGTTCGGCGGCGTTGTTTCGCTCATAACGATGGGCAGGCGCATCGGCGATGGAAGAATTGAATTCATTATCCGCCACTGAACCGGCCCGTCGCAAATCGCCTCGTTTTTGGCGCCGGACCGAAAAAGGGGGCAGCAGTTACAATCCGGGTTAGCCGTTGCCCCGCAACGCGCCATTCGTCCATCCACCCGCGTCGCGCTCGCGGTCAAGGCATTGCGTCGCGCGCCACTCCATCGGTTCGATTCGACATCCTATGGCTACCGAATTCGCCCCCTTCCCGCCGCTCGCCCGCCTCGCTTCGGATTTGGCGCAGGGGCGCACGACGAGCCGCGCCCTAGTCGAAACCGCGCTCGAGCGCATCGCCGATCCGGCCGGGCAAGGCGCGACGGTCTTTCTGGAGGTGGATGCGCAGCGCGCTCGCGCGAGCGCCGACGCATTCGACCGCTTGCGTGCCGCGGGCACGGTGCTTTCGCCTCTCGCGGGCATCCCGGTTTCGGTGAAGGACTTGTTCGACGTCGAAGGACAAGTGACGCGGGCCGGCTCACGGGCGCTTAACGAGGCCCCGCCCGCGACGGCCGACGCCCCGGCCGTCGCCCGCCTGCGGCGCGCGGGCGCCGTCATCGTGGGGCGCACGAACATGACGGAGTTCGCCTATTCGGGCCTTGGACTGAACCCGCACTACGGCACACCGCTCTCGCCCTACCGGCGCGGGCAGCCGGGCGAGGCGCGCATCGCGGGCGGTTCGTCCTCGGGCGCGGCGGCGTCGGTCGCCGACGGCATGGCCGCCGTCGCGCTCGGCAGCGATACAGGCGGATCGATCCGTATTCCGGCCGCGCTGTGCGGGCTCACGGGCTTCAAGCCGACCGCGAGCCGGGTGCCGAAACAAGGCGCGATTCCGCTGTCGACGACGCTCGACTCGTTCGGTCCCATCGGCGTGTCGGTTTCATGTTGCGCCCTCGTCGACCGCATTCTCGCGGGCCTGCCGCCGCACGTACCCGAGGCACGGCCGCTCGAAGGGTTGCGTCTGGGCGTCCTCACCCATTTCGTGACGGACGACATGGAGCCCGAAGTCGCTGCCGCGGTCGAAACCGCGATCAAGCATCTGGAAGCGGCGGGCGCCATTCTCTCCGATGTCCACTTCGCCCCGCTCGACGATCCGGCATGGGCCAAGCGGTTCGGGATTTCGTCGATGGAAGCCTTCGCGTGGCACCGGGCGCTCATGCAAACGCATGGCGATCGGTACGATCCGCGTGTGCTCGTACGAATCAAAAAGAGCGAAGCGGCGCTGGCGGCCGATTACATCGACGCGCTGGCTGAACGCGCGGCCCTGCTCGAGACGGCGCAGCGCACGCTTTGGCGGCGCTTCGACGCGATCGTCGCGCCGACGGTTCCGATCGTGCCGCCGCGCGTCGCCGACTGCGATGCCGACGACACGACTTACGCGGGCATCAACGCGCTCGTCTTGCGCAACCCGAGCCTCGTCAACATGCTCGATGGCTGCGCCGTATCGCTGCCCTGTCACGCACGCGGCGCAGCGCCCGTCGGACTGATGCTGGCGGCGGCGCCGTATGCGGACGACGCCCTGCTCGCCGCGGCGCTGGCCGTCGAGCGCGTGCTCGAATCGATTCGCTGATCGCGGGCATGGCCCGATTTAACGAACGTTTAAGCGAAAGTACCTAAAATTTACCGATTTCCTTTTTGGGGCGTGAGCCACTCATGAACGATATGTCTTCGCTGCGCCGCGAGCGCAGCCTGCTCGTGCTGCTCGGGTTCGTCTGTCTAGCCCTCGTCGGCGGCGCGCTTTATCTGCAGTTCGCGAAGCATGAAGACCCCTGTCCGCTATGCATCATCCAGCGTTATCTATTCCTGCTGATCGCGCTGTTCGCGTTCGCCGGCGCGGCACGCAAGGGCTGGCGCGGTATCGCTCTGTTCGAGACGTTGATCGCCATTACCGCCCTGGCCGGTGTCGCCGGCGCGGTCAAGCATCTGTACATTCAGTTGAACCCCGGCTTCAGCTGCGGGTTCGATGCGTTGCAACCGGTCGTCGATAGCTTGCCGCCGGCCCATTGGTTGCCGAGCGTCTTCAAGGTGAGCGGCCTGTGCGAAACGGTCTACCCGCCGATCCTCGGGATTTTGCTGCCCGGCTGGGCGCTCATCGCATTCGGTCTGATCTTCGTCTCGGTGGCGATGAGCCTATGGCAGCGGCGCGGGCGGCGCCGCCTCCGAGCGATCTGAACCGCTTCGAGCGTAGCCGGAACGCCCCGCGTCGACTTTCCTTCCCAGCACGAATCGCACGACCGTCATGGGCAGCGGCGAATAGCGTTCATCAGCGCCGAGCGATGTCTTCGCGGCGCGTCGGTGCTATCTTCGGTCATGCATGGATGGCGATCCACGTGCGCGGGCCTCTGGCGGGCCGTCGCGTAACGCGCGCCTGGTCCCACTTTCGAGGATTCGGCTATGAAGACGCATCCCATCCGCTTTTACTACCGCGGCGCCATCCGCGAGGTCTCGGGCGTTCCCGTCACGCGCACGGTGCTGCAGCACCTGCGTGACGATTTGCGCTGCACGGGCACCAAGGAGGGATGCGCCGAAGGCGACTGCGGCGCATGCACGGTCGTCGTCGGCGAGCTCGACGCGCAAGGCGAACTCGCGCTCAAGGCCGTCAACGCCTGCATTCGCTTTCTTCCCACGCTGGACGGATGCGCGCTATTCACTATCGAAGACTTGCGCGCGCGAGACGGCGCGATGCATCCCGTGCAGCAGGCACTCGTGGATTGCCACGGCTCGCAATGCGGCTTTTGTACGCCCGGGTTTGCGATGTCGATGTGGGCGCTCTACGAAAACTATCCCGCCGGTGCCGGATTACCCACGCGTGACGAAGTGGCCACGGCGCTATCGGGTAATCTGTGCCGGTGCACGGGCTATCGACCCATCGTCGACGCGGCTCAGCAGATGCTCGACGCCGATCGTCACGCGCGCGTTGCGCTCGATCGCGAGCCGGTCGTGCAAGCTTTGCGTCAAATGCGCCGGCCGCCGGACGAAACGTTCGTCTATACGAGCACCGACGTTCGCGGCGGCACCTTCGGCGAAAACCGTTTTTGGGCGCCCACCTCGCTCGAGCCATTCGCGCAATTGCGCACAGAGCATCCGAACGCGCTCGTGCTCGCGGGCAGCACGGACATCGGACTATGGGCCACGAAGCAATTGCGCGATCTCGGCGACCTGCTTTACGTCGGACGCGTGGCCGAACTCGCCTCGATCGAGCGCGACGCCGTCACGCTCACGATCGGCGCCGGCGTGACGCTCGAGGACGCATTCGCCGCGCTCGTCGTCGATTACCCGGAGCTGGCAGAACTCGGCAAACGGTTCGCCTCGCTGCCCGTGCGCAATGCCGGCACGCTCGGCGGCAACGTCGCCAACGGCTCGCCGATCGGCGACTCGATGCCGGCCCTGATCGCGCTCGATGCGCAAATCGTCCTGTGTCGCGGCCGCGAGACCCGCGTGATGCCGCTCGACGCGTTCTACCTCGGCTATCAAAAGACGGCGCTCGACGAGGGCGAATTCGTCGCCGCCGTCCGCATCCCGCGTCCCGCCACGACATTGCGGTTTCGCACCTACAAAGTCTCCAAGCGCTACGACCAGGATATTTCGGCCGTTTGCGCGGCGTTCGCGATCGACCTCGTCGACGGCACGATCGCCCGCGCCCGCATCGCTTACGGCGGCATGGCCGCGACCCCTAAACGCGCCACCATGGCCGAGGCCGCGCTCGCCGGCGGCCCATGGGACGAGCCGGCAGCGCAGCGCGCGATGCAAGCGCTCGCGCACGACTACCAACCGCTGTCGGACTTGCGTGCGTCGAGCCGCTACCGATCCACTGTCGCGCGCAACTTGCTCTGGCGCTTTTGGCTCGAGACTCGGGACGATGCGCCGCTCGCGCTCGCCCAAATCGACGCCTTCGCGTTCGATGCGGCGCAAGTCAAGGAGGCACCATGAAAGCCCCCACCGCGGCGGCGAACGCAGACGACGCGATCGGCGTGCCGGTGCCGCACGAATCGGCCGAGTTGCATGTCAGCGGAGAAGCGCGCTACACCGATGATTTGCCCGAACTCGCCGGCACCCTTTACGTCGCGCTGGGGCTGTCGCGGCATGCGCACGCGCACATCGTCGCGCTCGATCTGGCCGCCGTTCGCGAGGCGCCGGGCGTCGTGGCCGTGTTCACCGCGGCCGATATCCCCGGCGAAAACAATTGCGGGCCCGTTGTTCACGACGATCCGATCCTCGCCGACGGGCTCGTTCAATACCTAGGACAGCCCGTGTTCGCCGTCGTCGCGACGTCGTACGAACTCGCACGGCGCGCCGCCGCGCTCGCCAAACGCGACGACGTCGTACGCTATGAACCGCTCGAGCCGGTACTGACGATCAGCGAGGCTCGCGCACTGCACCACTATGTGTTGCCCCCGCAGCGCTTGACGCGGGGAGCGCCCGCCGCGCGCATCGCGCAAGCGCCGCATCGGATGAGCGGCGAATTCGAAGTCGGCGGCCAGGAGCAGTTTTATCTCGAAGGACAGGTCGCCTACGCGATCCCCACCGAGCGCAACGGTGTCCACGTCTATAGTTCGACGCAGCACCCGAGCGAGATGCAAGCCGTCGTCGCGCACATGCTCGGATGGCCGGCACACAACGTGGTGTGCGAATGCAGGCGGATGGGCGGCGGTTTCGGTGGAAAGGAATCGCAATCGGCCGTGTTCGCTTGCGTCGCGGCGCTGGCATCCACGCGCTTGTCGCGCCCCGTAAAACTGCGCGTGGACCGCGACGACGACTTCCTGATCACGGGCAAGCGCCACGACGCGCTCTACCGCTACGAAGCGGGCTTCGACGACGAAGGCCGCATTCTTGGCTTGCGCGTGGAGATCGCCCTGCGCGCCGGGTATTCGGCCGACTTGTCGGGCGCCGTCGCCACGCGCGCCGTATGCCACGTCGACAACGCCTATTTCCTGTCCGACGTCGAAATCGTCGCGCTTTCATGTAAGACGAATACGCAATCGAACACGGCGTTTCGAGGCTTCGGCGGCCCACAAGGCGCGCTCGCCACCGAAGTGATCATCGACGGCATTGCCCGCGCGCTCGGCCGCGACCCGCTCGACGTCAGGATGGTCAACTATTACGGGGCCGGCGAGCGCGACACGACGCCGTACGGCCAGCGCGTCGAAGACAATGTCCTTGCCGCGCTCACGGCGCAGCTTCTCGACTCCAGCCAATACCGCGCACGGCGCGACGCGCTGGCCGCCTATAACGCGGCGAGCCCGGTCTTGAAGCGCGGCATCGCGCTGACACCGGTCAAGTTCGGTATCTCGTTCAACGTCGAGTTCTTGAATCAAGCCGGCGCGCTCGTGCACGTCTATCGGGACGGCTCGGTGCTCGTCAATCATGGCGGCACCGAAATGGGCCAAGGGGTCAACACGAAGGTGGCCCAAGTCGTCGCGCACGTGTTCGGATTGCCGCTCGCGCAAGTACGCGTGAGTGCAACCGACACCTCCAAGGTGGCGAACACGTCCGCCACGGCAGCCTCGACCGGCAGCGATCTGAACGGCAAAGCGGCCGAAGCCGCCGCGCTGACGATTCGAGACCGGCTCGCCGAGCTGGCGGCGCGCACGCTCGGCGGCGAAGCGCAGCACGTGCGCTTCGAACACGGGCAGGTCCATGCGCGCAACGCTTCGATGCCGTTCGGCGCGCTGGTGAGCGCTGCTTATCTCGCGCGTGTGCAGCTGTGGTCGGACGGCTTTTACGCGACCCCGAAAATTCATTGGGACGCGAGTTCGATGACGGGCCGCCCGTTCTACTACTTCGCCTATGGCGCGGCCGTGGCCGAGGTGGTCGTCAATACGTTGACCGGGGAGTCCAAGCTCGTGCGCGCCGACTTGCTGCACGACGTCGGGCGCTCGATCAACCCGGCGATCGACCTCGGTCAGATCGAAGGCGGCTTTATTCAAGGCATGGGCTGGCTCACGACCGAAGCGCTCTTTTGGAATCGCGACGGGCGCTTGATGACGCACGCGCCATCGACTTACAAGATCCCGGCGGTCAGCGACACCCCGGCCGCCTTCGACGTGCGCCTGTTCGCCAATGACAACGCCGAGCCGACCATCTATCGCTCGAAGGCCGTCGGCGAGCCGCCGCTGTTGCTCGCGTTCTCGGTGTTCTTGGCATTGCGCGATGCGCTCGCCGCGACGGCGCCGGGCAGCCGGCGGGCGCCGCCGCTCGCCGCCCCGGCCACCCCCGAAGCGATGCTCTCGGCACTCGACGCGCTGTATGCGGAACGCGACGATGGCACGAACCGTGCAGCCTCTCCAAACGCAGGCCCCGGCGCCGGCGGCTCGCCCGCTGACACTTACACGACAGGCGCGACTTGAACGGAGCACGAAACACGCATGCAACCTTGGCTCACTGAATTGCAGCAATTGCTCACGCATGGCGATGCCGTCGTCCTCGTGACCGTCGCCCGCGTCGAGGGTTCGACGCCGCGCGAAGCGGGCGCGAAGATGATCGTCACGCGCGAGAGCGCTCGGCACACGATCGGCGGCGGCCATCTGGAATGGCGCGCGATCGAAATCGCCCGCGAGGTGCTGCGCGACGGCATGCGCGTGCCGCGCCTGCGCCGGCTCGAGCGGCTTTCGCTTGGGCCGAGCCTCGGCCAGTGCTGCGGCGGCGCCGTCGTGCTCGCCTTCGAGCGGCTCGACGTGGGCGATCTCGATTGGGTCGCCGCACTCGGCAAATCGATTCAAGCGGGCAAGGCCACGCAGCGCAGCGTATCATTCGGCCCCTTGCACGAACCCGTGCGGCTGGCTCCGTTGGATACCGGCATTCAAGCCCCCGAGTGCCTGCTGTGGGATGGTTCCGGTTTCGACGAAGGCAACGCGCTGCTGACCGAGACGATCGTCTCGCGCGACGTTCCCGTCGTCCTGTTCGGAGCGGGGCACGTCGCCACGGCCTTCGCCCGCGTGCTCGCGACGCTGCCATGCCGCGTGCGCTGGGTGGACGAGCGCGACGCTCAATTTCCGCCGAAGCAAGCGCTCGTCGATTGGAACAACGTGACGATCGATGCTCGGCAGACGCCCGAGCACGCTGTCGATGACGCTGCGCCGGGCACGGCATTCGTCGTCATGACGCACAACCATGCTCGCGATCTCGTCCTGGCCGAACGCATCTTGCGCCGCGGCGATTTTCTTTTTTTCGGCATGATCGGCTCGCGCACGAAGCGCCGGCAATTCGACGAGCGGCTGGCTGCTTTCGGTATCGATGGGGCGAGCCTCGCCCGCATGGTGTGCCCGATCGGTATCGAAGGCATCGACGACAAAGCCCCCGAAGTCATCGCGCTTTCCGCCGCCGCGCAGTTGCTGCAAGCCATCGAAGCCGCGCGTGCCGCGCCCCCGGCCGTGCCAGATCAACCGTTTTCCATGCTGCAACCGCTGACCGACCATGACACCGAACTTAGCTAAAAAAATTGCCGGCGCTCCGAAAGCCGAGTTGCATATTCATATCGAAGGCTCGCTCGAACCCGAGGTCATCTTCAACCTCGCCAAGCGCAACGGCGTGAAGCTTTCCTACGAATCGATCGAGGCGCTCAAGCGCGCCTACGAATTCACCGATTTGCAGTCCTTTCTCGACATCTATTACGCCGGCGCCAGCGTGCTGCTGACGGAAGAAGATTTTTATACGATGACGGCCGCTTACGTCGATCGGGCGCTCGCCGACAACGTCGTGCATACCGAGATCTTTTTCGATCCGCAAACGCATACCGAACGCGGCGTCGCGATCAGCACGGCCGTGGCCGGCATCGAACGCGCCTTGGCTGAAGGCGAGCAGCGCGGGCTCACGAGCAAGCTCATCCTGTGTTTCCTGCGGCACTTGTCGGAGGCCGACGCACTCGCCACGTACGAAGCCGCGCTGCCGCTGTTCGACACCTACGCGCATCGTTTGATCGGCGTCGGTCTCGATTCGTCCGAACGCGGCCATCCGCCTTCCAAATTCGAGCGCGTCTTCGCGAAGGCCCGGGCCCGGGGCCTGAAACTCGTCGCCCACGCCGGCGAGGAAGGTCCGCCCGCCTACATCCACGAAGCGCTCGACGTGCTCAAGGTCGACCGCGTCGATCACGGCGTGCGCAGTATCGAGGACCCCGCGCTCGTGGCGCGGCTGGCCGATTCGCGCGTCGCGCTGACCGTCTGCCCGCTGTCGAATATCAAATTGCGCGTGTTCGACGACATGAAGCAGCACACGCTCAAGCAGTTGTTGGCCCAAGGCGTGGCCGTCACCGTGAACTCGGACGATCCCGCTTACTTCGGCGGCTACGTCAACGCCAACTATTTCGCCACGGTCGAGGCGCTCGATCTGACCGAGCAGGAGGTCTACACGATCTTGCGCAACGGCTTCGAGGCTTCGTTCGTCTCGCCGATCGAGCGGCAGGCGCTGATCGACAAACTCGACGCTTATTGGAGGCAGCCGGACCCGGCGCCGAACTGATTTCCCGACGCGGACCGCGCTAACCCGGCCGCACCCACCGTGCAAGCCTTTCGTTGCGCATGCAACGAAGGTCTCGCTCGGCCGTGCGTCGCGTAGCCCGCACTTTTTTATCGCACTGAGAGACGTTCCATCATGAGTCAAAACGAACAGCGCACTGCCTACCGCGCCAAATTACTAACCTTCGTCGGCGATCCGGCCACGACGGCGGGCGGCGCATGTTTCGAGGAAGACGGCCTGCTCATCGTCGAAGGCGCTCGCGTGCTGGCCGCCGGCTCGTACGCATCGCTGGGCTCGCAGATCACGCCCGATACGGTCGTCGTCGAGCGGCCCGGCAAGCTGATCGTGCCCGGCTTCATCGACACGCACGTGCATTATCCGCAAACGGAAATGATCGCGTCGCCGGCGGCCGGCCTACTCCCGTGGCTCGATACCTATACGTTTCCGACCGAACGCGGCTTTGCCGATCCCGCTCATGCGTCGAACGTCGCCGAGTTCTTTCTCGATCAGTTGGTGTCGTGTGGAACGACGACCGCGCTCGTCTATTGCACGGTCCATAAGGGCTCGGCCGACGCCCTCTTTCAAGCGAGCGAAGCGCGCAACTTGCGCATGATCGCGGGCAAGGTGCTGATGGACCGCAACTGCCCCGAGTTTCTGCGCGATACCGCGCAATCGGGCTACGACGACAGCGCCGCGCTGATCGAGCGGTGGCACAAGCGCGGGCGCCAGCTCTATGCGCTGACGCCGCGCTTCGCGCCCACCTCGACGCCCGCGCAGCTCGAAGCGTGCGGCGCCCTGGCCCGCCTGCACCCCGACGTTTTCATTCAAAGCCACGTGTCGGAAAACACCGACGAAGTGAAATGGGTGGCCGAGCTATTCCCGGGCCACCGCAGCTACCTCGACGTCTACGAGCACTACGGCTTGCTGCGCCGGCGCGCGGTGTACGGCCATTGCATTTATCTGGACGACCGCGATCGCGCGCGCATGGCGGAAACCGGCGCCGTCGCGTCGCACTGCCCCACCTCGAACTTGTTCTTGGGTAGCGGATTATTCGATTTCGAAAAAGCGGGCGTATCGGGCATGCCGGTCGCGCTCGGCACGGACGTGGGCGGCGGCACCTCGTTCTCGATGCTGCAAACCATGAACGAAGCGCACAAGGTCGCGCGCATGACCGGGCATCATCTGACGGCGTCGCGCATGTTCTGGCTCGCCACCGCCGGCGCCGCGCAGGCGCTCGGCCTCGAGGAGACGATCGGCACGCTGCGCGCCGGATCGGAAGCCGACTTCATCGTCCTCGATCCCGAGGCCACGCCCCTGCTCGCGCGCCGCACCGCGCTCGCACAGTCGCCCGAAGAATGGTTGTTCGCGTTCGCGATGCTCGGCGACGATCGCGCCGTGCTCGAAACGTATGCGGCGGGCGAGCGCGTGCATCGACGCGCTTAGCCCTTCGCCCCGCCTTGCCGCGGCGCCGCTCGCATGGAGCCGCCGCGGCTTGCGGCTTTCACCCTACATGGTCGTGCATACTTCGTGCAGCGCGTTGAAGCGCCGCACCGGGTCCGCGACATAGGGATTGGTCTCGTCCCATGCGTACCCGGCGAGAATCGAGCTGATCATCCGGCGAATCTTGGGCGTCTGATTCTCGTAGAAGATGATGTCCTGCAACTCGCCCGTGTACCAGCGTTCCACGAACACCCGGAACGTATCGATGCCCTTGCGCAGCGGCGCATCGTACTCGGCCGCCCAATCCACGGTTTCCCCGTCGAATTGCTTGAGCAGCGTTTGCACGGCGAGATGCGCCGAGCGCAGCGCGATCGTCACACCGGACGAGAACACCGGATCGAGAAACTCGCCCGCATTGCCGAGCAGCGCATAGCCCGGGCCGTGCAGGCGCTCGACATTGGCCGAGTATCCGGCGATCCGGTTGACGGGCATGAGGAACGGCGCATCGCCGAGCAGACGCGCCACCGTGGGTTCGGCGCGCATCAACTCGCGCAGCTTCGCCTCGCGCTGGTCTTCGGGTACATCGAGAAACTCGGCATCGGCCACGCAGCCGACCGACGTGCGGCCGCCCGCGAGCGGAATCATCCAATACCAAACGTCGCGGCGCTCGGGGTGCACGGCCACGCAAATCTTGTCGCGGTCGGTGCTGCCCGCCGGCAACGCATCGCGCACGTGCGAGAAGAGCGCCGCGCGCGTGGGCATGCGGCTCGGCGTTTCGAGCCCGAGCAGCCGGGGCAGGACGCGGCCGAAACCGCTCGCATCGAACACGAAGCGCGAGGCGACGCGATAGACACGCCCTTGTTCGTCCGCCACTTCGAGCACCGGCGCAGCGCCGGTCTGCATCGCACGCACGGTATGGCCGAAGCGCACTTGCACGCCTTGATCGGCGGCGCGGCGGATCAACAGTTGGTCGAATACGGCGCGTTCCACTTGATAGGTCGTGCCCCACCCTTCCGAATGCTTGTCGCGGAAGTCGAACGACGAGGTCTTCTCGCCATGCACGAACGATGCGCCGTTCTTGTATTGAAAGCCCGCCTCGACGACCGCCTTGAGCATGCCGGCCTCTTCGAGATAAGCCATACTTTGCGGCAACAGGCTTTCGCCGATCGAGAAGCGCGGAAAATGCTGGCGCTCGAGCACCAGCACCGACCGCCCGGCTCGCGCCAGCAGTGCGGCCGCGACGGCTCCGGCCGGTCCTGCGCCGATGACGGCAACATCGATCTGCTCGACTTCCCCGTACTCTGTATTCATTGTTGTTTCATCCTGGTTATTGCTTACTTCAACGCTAAGCGGGCAGTGCCGCCGTTTCGATGCGCGGCTCAGCCGGTTCCGATTACAATTCGCGGCACTACAACGAGAACCATCCGCGGGGAAGCCGACATGTCATCGAACTCTTCATCCACTGCACGCCGTCATTCCACCTTCGTCCCGGAAACGGCGTTCGGCGTTTGGTTCCTGCGCACCCATACATGGGAGCACCACGTGTTGCGTGTGGCCATCGACGATCTGAAACGTCACATCGATGCCCCACTGCCTCGCGCGCCCGTCATCGTCGATGCCGGTTGCGGGCAAGGCATTTCGTTCAAACTACTGGCTCGCGCCTTCGAGCCCGGCCGCATCGTCGGCGTCGATTGCCATCGGCCCTCGCTCGCGCTGGCCGAACGAGCGGCACGGTACGTGGGCGGCGACATCGAGGTCCTGCACGGCGACTGCGCCGCGTTACCGCTACCCGATGCGAGCGCGGACATCGTCTTCTGCCATCAAACGTTCCATCACCTCGTCGAGCAAGAACGCGCGCTCGACTCGTTTTGGCGCGTGTTGAAACCGGGCGGTTTGCTCCTGTTCGCCGAATCGACGGACGCCTACATCAAGTCTTGGGTCATTCGTTGTTTGTTCCGTCACCCGATGCACGTGCAAAAGAGCGCGGACGGCTACCTCGACATGCTGCGCGCCAAGGGTTTCCTCTTCGACGAGCGCCACATCTCGCTGCCCTATCTCTGGTGGAGCCGCGCGAAAGACTTCGGCTTGCTCGAGCGGCTCGGCCTGCATCATCCGCAGCCGGGCAAACGTCGCGAAACGCTCGTCAACGTGGCCGCCCGCAAACCGCTGTGACACCGGGCCGGCACGAGCGGCGCAAAGCGCCATCGTGCCGTTCGCTCACGCGCTTACTTCTTCAGCGTGACGATATCGCCCTTGAGCGCAACGCCCGCGATCACCGCGCCGGCACCGCACACGAATTGCGTGGGGCTTTCGGTCAGTTGATCCTTGTAGTTGCTCTTGATGTTCACCACCGCGTTGCCGCCCATTTCGCGCGCGCGCTTTTGCAGCGCGATCACGGCCGACAAGAACACGTGGTCGCATGCGGCTTCGTCGGAGCGGCCAACGGCATTCGTCTTCTTGTTCGTCGCGGCTTCGCCCAGGGTCTTGAGCACGGCGGGGTGCTTCTGGCCGGCGAAGTACAGTCCGATGTCGGCATCGACCTTGCCCTCGGCCGACTCCAGCGCGGTGCTGACCGAATACGAATCGACCGAATTGCGGGCCATTGCGTGAGTCGCGGCGAACGACAAAGCGACGATGGCAGCCAGCTTGAGGTGACGTTTCATTGTGTTGGTTTCCTTTTGTTTTTGGATGAGGACCTGCGGTTTGCCGGGCCGAGCCCTGGGCCCGGCGCTATCACTTGGCGTCGAGCTTGACCAATTGGCCGTGCACCTTCAGCGCGGCCGCGCTCATGCTCGTCGCGCACGTGAATTCGGTGGCGGACGCGGTATGCATCTGATGGAAGCTCGTCTCGATATTGATGACGGCATTGGCGCCGGCATCCGTCGCGTCCTTGCGCAACGCGTCGAGCGCTTGCTTCAGTGCCTCGTTGCACGCCGTTGTTTCGTCGTCGGTCTTGCGCGCGATGCGGATCCCCTCGGTTTTCTCGCCCAAAGACGCGCTCACGGCCGGATGCGCCGCATCGCCGAAGTAGAACGCGACCTTGCTGTCCGCGCTCTGCGCGTCGAGCACGGGCTTCAACGGATAAGTGGTGGTGTGCGAACCGGCCAGGGCCGCTTGCGCGCCGAGCGCCGCTGCCGCCAATGCAATCAGATGCTTCAGTTTCATCGCGATACTCCTCGTTGTTGTCGCTTTAAAAATCGCTGAACCCCGTTAAAACCTCATACCCCTTCGACGGCGCCGAACATCAAGCTCGCACAGCTTCCGCCAAAGCCGAACGACACCGACATCGCCGTATTCAGCCGCGCCGCGCGCGTCGCTCGAACGATCGGCATCCCGGCCGCGCATGCATCGAGCGATTCGATTCCGGCGCTGGCCGCAATGAATCCACCCTTCATCATCAAGAGCGTGTAGATCGCCTCGTGTACCCCCGACGCGGCGAGCGGATGCCCCGTCAACGCTTTCGTCGACGAAAACGGCGGCATCCGTTCGCCGAATACCGCCGCCAATGCCTCGATCTCGTGCGCATCGCCGAGCGGCGTGGACGGTGCGTGCGTGTTGATGTAGGCGGGCTCCACGCCGGCTTCGTCGAGCGCCGCCCGGATCGCACGCGCGATGCCCACCGCCCCTGGGGCCACCATCGCATGCGCTTCGGTGGCTTGACCGAAGCCCGTCAATTCCGCATAGATCGAGGCGCCGCGCGCGCGTGCATGCGCGAGCGATTCGAGCACGAGCACGCCCGCGCCCGAGCCCAGCACGAAGCCGTCGCGCGCCACGTCGTATGGACGCGATGCGCGATGCGGCGTCTCGTTGAAACCGCGCGAGAGCGCGCCCATGGCGTCGAACATCAAGGCCGTGTTTTCGTGCGACTCCTCGCTGCCGCCGGCCAATACGATCTGCTGCCGCTCGCTTTGAATCAACTGCATCGCCTGGCCGATCGCCAGCGCCGACGTCGTGCAAGCCGACGACGGCGAATAACAGACGCCCTCGAGGCCGAACAGGTGCGCGACGTTGGCCGACACCGTGCTGCTCATCGATTGCGGTACGACGAACGGCGGCGCGCGGTCGATACCGCGCTCGGCGACGAGCGCCATCGCGGCGTCGTAGGTCGTCAGCGCGCCCGCCCCGGAGCCGATGACCGCCCCCGCTCCCGGCGAGCGCAGCGCCGAGGACGCGAGCCGCGCATCGTCGATCGCCATGCGCGCGGCATGGCAAGCGAACCGTGCCGTATCGCCCATGAAGCGCTCGAACTTGCGCGCGAACGGCGCCTCGCCGGCAACCGATGCGGCGCCGGCCACCTGGCTCGCGAAGCCGCGCTCGGCCCATGCCTGCATCCGCACGATGCCGCAGCGGCCCTCGCGCAACGCTTCGGCAACGACTGGGAGCGCATTGCCGAGACACGAGACGATCCCCATGCCGGTCACGACCACACGCTGGGTGTCTGGGCGCATCGGGCGGCTCATCGGCAACGCTTGAAAATCAGCGACGTGTTGATGCCGCCGAACGCGAAGTTGTTGCTCACGACATGCTCGGCATCGATCGCGCGACCTTCGTGCATGATGTAATCGAGCGTCGCACAGGTGGGATCGACCGTCGTCAGATTCAGCGTCGGCGCGAACCAATCGCGCTTCATCATTTCGATCGTCCACCAAGCCTCGAGCGCCCCGCAGGCACCGAGCGTATGGCCGACGTAACTCTTGAGCGAGCTGATCGGCATTGCCTCGCCGAAGACGGCTGCCGTGGCGACGCTTTCGGCCACGTCGCCGCGATCCGTCGAGGTACCGTGCGCGTTCACGTAGGCGATCGCCTCGGGCGGCAGCTTCGCGTCGTCGAGCGCCATTCGCATCGCGTGCGCCATCGTCGCCGCGGTGGGCTGAGTCATATGCGCGCCGTCGGAATTGCAGCCGAAGCCGACGACCTCGGCATGGATCGTCGCGCCGCGGGCGCGCGCATGCTCGTACTCCTCGAGCACGAGCGTAGCGGCGCCCTCGCCCACGACGAGTCCGTCGCGCGCGGCGTCGAACGGACGCGGCGTCAACTGCGGCGCGTCGTTGCGCGTGCTGGTGGCATACAGCGTGTCGAATACGGCGACGGCGGGGCCCGACAACTCCTCGGCACCGCCGGCGAGCATGAGCGTTTGCTTGCCCGTGGCAATGGCCTCGTAGGCATAGCCGATCGCTTGGCTACCCGAGGCGCAGGCGCATGAAGTGGGGATGATGCGGCCTTTCAAGTCCCAAAACAGACTCACGTTGACCGCGGCCGTGTGCGGCATCATCTGCACGTAGCTATTCGATGTGACGTCCTGCATCGAGCCTGTCTCGAGCATCGTGCCGAACGCGCGAATCGGCTGTACCGAGCCCGACGACGAGCCGTACGCCACCCCCATTCGCCCATCGGCGATGGAGGGGTCGCCCACGAGCCCCGCATCGCGCAACGCGAATTCGCTGGCCCGCACCGCGTACATCGACACGAGCCCCATCGATCGCGTCTTCTTGCGCGGATACTCGGGCGGCACTTGAAAGTTCGCCAACGGGCACGCAAGGCGCGTATGCAGCGACGAGAAGTAATCCCACTCGGGCATGGCGCGCACGGCATTGCGGCCGGCACGCAACGCCGTCTCGATCTCGTCCCAGCGCGAGCCGAAAGCCGTCACGCCGCCCATTCCGGTGATCACGACACGCTTCATCAGATCATCCCGCCGTTCACGCCGATCACTTGGCGCGTGATGTACGAAGCGCCGTCCGACATTAGGAAAGCCACCGTCGCCGACACTTCCTCGGGGCGGCCCACGCGGCCCATCGGCACCGTCTGCAAGGCATGGTCGATATGCTCGACGCTCGCCAGCATCTCCGTATCGACGAGCCCCGGCGCCACGCAGTTGACCGTGATCCGGCGCGAGGCGAGCTCCACGGCCAGCGCCTTCGTGGCACCGATGAGCCCCGCCTTCGCGGCGCTGTAATTGACCTGGCCGCGATTGCCCATCACGCCCGAGACGGACGCGATCGTCACGATGCGCCCGCCTTGCTTGGCACGGACCATCGGCATCGTCAGCGGATGAACGACGTTGTAGAACCCATCCAAGCCCGTTTCGATGACCGCGTCCCAATCCTCGTCGGTCAATGCCGGGAACGCCGCGTCGCGCGTGAGCCCCGCGCAGAGTACGATGCCGTAATAGGCGCCGTCGCGTGCGAGCTCGGCTTCGAGCGCCGCGCGGCAAGCGGCCCGCTCGCGCACGTCGAAGCGCACGAGGTTGGCCCGGCCGCCTTGCGCGACGATCGAGTCGACGACGGCTTGGGCTTCGTTCACTCCGCTCCTGCAATGCACCGTGACGGCGAAACCGTCCGCGGCGAGGCGATACGCAATGGCGCGGCCGATGCCGCGGCTTGCGCCGGTAACGAGAACGCGCCGGCTGGTCATGACCTGAAACTCCCTTCGATGAATGCTTGAAAATCGTTCGGCTGGAATACCTTGACGACGGCTTGCGCGAGGCATCGATCCGCGTCGGCGATCGTGCAGTCGTAGGCGCCGTGGCCTTGTTCGCTCTTGAGCAGCTCTTTCGCTTCGATACGCAGGCGCGCGCCGGCCGCGAAACTCGGGCTGTGCGCCTCGTAGCGGCTCGCGCCGAGCAGCACGCCCGGGCGCGCGCGGCCGCCCGCGCGCATCGCGTTCAGGCCGACATGCGCCGCGATCGCCTGCGCCATCAATTCGATGCCGAGCCACGCGGGCATCGCTCCGTGCGCGTCCGCGTACCAAGCCTCGGGCGCGACGCTCGCCAGCACCGTCACGGCGTCGTCGCTGCAAGCGACGATCTCGTCGACGAGGCGCATCGTGCCTCGGTGCGGCAACACGTCCTCGATTGGGGGAAATGCGCTATCGCCCGCCCCCACGCGGGCACCGATCGTGCAATCGGATAAGGTCGGCGTCGTCATCGGAAATATCGTCGATCGTTCATGGCGCGAGCACGAGACTCACGTTGCTGCCGCCGAAAGCAAACGAATTGCTCATGACGGCTTGTCCGGGGGTGAGACGGCGCTCGTTCTCGATCAGATCGAGCGCCGGCAGCGCGGGATCGGCCAGGCCGTCCCAAAGATGGCGCGGCAGTTTGGCGCCTTCGCGCACGAGCGAGAGCCAGGCGAAGCCAAGCTCGGTCGCGCCCGCGGCGCCGAGCGTGTGTCCCGTAAACGGCTTCGTGCCGCTGGCCGCGACGCCGTCCGGGAACACGCGCGCCATCAGCCGCGCCTCCATCTCGTCGTTCTTGCGCGTGGCCGTCGCGTGCAAATTCACGTAACCGATCGAGCGCGCCGTCATGCCGGCGTCGGCCAGCGCCGCGCGCAGCGCCTGCTCGCCGCCCGCGCCCGACGGATCGGGCGCCGAGATGTGGTGCGCGTCGCTCGTCTCGCCGATCCCGGCCAAGCGCGCGGGGCCCTCGTCGCGGCTCATGAGGAACACCGCCGCGCCTTCGCCGATATTGATGCCGGCGCGGTTCGCGCTCATCGGATTCGTCAGCGCGAGGCTCGTCGATTCGAGCGCCGCGAAGCCGCGCACCGTCAGCTCGCACAGCGAATCGACGCCACCCACGACGAGCGCATCGCAAAGGCCGAGTTGCAACAAGCGGCGCGCGGCGGCGAACGCTTTGGCACTCGAGGTGCAGGCCGTCGAAATCGTGAACGCCGGTCCTTGCAGACCCAGCGCTGCCGCCGCGAACGGCGCTGCGCTGCCGATCTCCATCTGCGCATAGCGGAAAGGCGCATCGCCGCTACCCGGCTCGCGCGGTACACCGAGCGCCGCCTCGCCCGCGCCGATGCCCGACGTGCTCGTGCCGAGGATGACGCCCACCCGCGCCGCGCCGTAGCGCGCACAGGCGGCTCGCACCTCGGGTTCGATCTGCGCGAGCGCCGCGAGCAGCAGCCGGTTGTTGCGGCAGTCGTAATGCGCGAGTGGCGCCGGCGGCGCGAGTTCGAGCGCAGCTTGCACACGGCCGGCATAGGCACCTCCCTCGCCGCCGAGCGTGACCGGACCCATCCCGGGCGAAACACCGGACGCGAGTGCCGCGACGATCGCATCGGTATCGGCACCGAGCGCGTTCACCATGCCGAGGCTATGCAGATAAACAGCAGGCATCTTCATCGACGCTCTCCTTTTTGCGGCATGCCGATCGGCGCGAGCAACACCGATACGGCGATGCCGAGCGCAAGCGTGGCGCCGAAACTTTTCAACACGGGCATCGCGCTCATCGCGAGCAGTCCGAACGAGAGCAGCGTCGTCGCGGCCGAAAGCGCGACGCCGGTCCACACGGCACCGAGATCGGCCCCCTCGCGCACGCAGCCCTCGCGCAAAAACACGGCGTAGTTGACGCCCACGCCGAGCACGAGCATCAACGCGAGCCAGTTGAAGAGCGTCAGCGGCACACCCGCATAACCGAACGCGGCCAACGCAACGGCGACTGCGAGCACCACGGGCAGAACGACACGGATGCCCCCGCGCACGCGATAACGCGCGATGAGCAGCGCGCCGACGAGCACCAATGCCGCCGCCAGCCACAGCGCGCTGTCGAAACGGTAAGCACCGAACAAGCGCGATACGCTCGCGGCCTTATCGACGAATACGACGCCCGGCACCGTGTGCGCGAGCGCGGCCAGCGCGGGCAATTGGTCCGCGCTCGCGCCGAGCGGCATCACGATGGCCGCGTATTCGGATGCTCCTTGCGCCGCCGCGTGAGAGGCGCTCCCCTCCTGCACGGAGCCCAACCAGAGATGGCGATAGGGCTGAGACCAGGGCACCGCGAGCCAAGCATCGAGCGTCAGCGGCGCCGCGTGGCCGTGCGTCCAGGCATCGACGTATCGGTCCGCCACGTCCTCGCGCAAGCCACCGGCCATCAGCGTCGCGCGCACCGCGTCCGGTGCGTGCAGCACCGTCGAGGCGAGTAATGTACGGTCGGCCTGTTGGCGCCGGGCCGAAGGCACGAATTGCGAGACCGACTGCCAGCCGGAGAGGCGCCGCCCGCCGATCGGTGCATCCAAGCGCTCGCCGAGCGCCTCGCAGCGCTCGAGCACCGCTTCGGGCGTCGCCCCTTTGACGACGAACATGCGCGCGCCGTCATCGACCCCGATCGCTTCGCGCACGGCACGCTCTTGCGCGACGAGCGCGGCATCGCGCTGAACGAGCAGGTGAATATCGTCGTCGCTCGTCGCCCGCATCCACCCCGGCAGCGCTACCGCCAGCACGAGTACGGCGACGAACCACGCGCGGCGGCCGTCGAGCCCCGCGCGCCAAACGGACAGCAAGCGTGCGGCGCCATGGAACAGATGGGTCGGCGCGCGGCGCGCCGAACGCGTGAGCAGCACAGGCAACAGCGAGGTGACCGCGAAAAACGCGGCCGCGATGCCCACCATCGCAAAGCAAGCGATTTGCTTGAGCGCCGGAAACGGGGCCCACGCGAGGATCGCGTAGCCGAGCAAGCTCGTGGCGAGCGCGACGAGCAGCGCGGGACGCACTTCGCGCAAGCCGCGCCGGGCATCCCACTCGCGACCCGCACTGAGATAGACGACGAAATACTGAATCGAATAATCGACCGCTTCGCCGATCAAGCTCGCACCGAACACGAGCGTCAGCAAATGCAGTTGGCCGAACACGGCCATCGTCACGGCCAGTGCACAGCCGATGCCGATCGCTGTCGACACGAACCCCAACCCGATCAGCCTCGGCGAACGGAAGATCCAAAACATCAGCAGCGCAATGCCGCATGTCGACCATAGGCCGATCCGGTGCACGTCGTCTTCGGACGCGCGGCGCGCCGCATCGGCATAAAACACGGCGCCCGTGCGCGCGATGCGCACGTCCGGAAAGGCTTGCCCCGAAGCGTGCAGCGCGCTGGCCGTTGCTTCTCTGACCGCGTGCTGAACCGAAGTCTCATAGGCCGAACCCGGGAGCGTGGCCGTCACGAGTACGCTCGTGGCCGTCCCGCGATGGGCGACGAGCATCCCGTCTTCGATGCTCAGGTTCGTGGCCGAGAGCGGCAGCGCGCCGAGCCACCGGCTCAGCCAACCGAAGGGGTCGTCGGCAAGCGGTGCGGCCAGCCCCGCGCGCAGCGGATCGAAGAGCCGCTCGGCCAGCAAAGCCGGGAGCGTGGCCGAGCCTGACGCGAGTGCGGCGCGGTCGGCCGGCGTGAGCAACGAGAATCGATAAGGCAGATAAAAGCGTGCAACCTGCGTCACGTCGAACGGCGGAATCTCGGCCAACACGTGGCGGAAAGCGCCGCTCGCCGCGAGCGCCTGCCCGAGCTGCCGCGCGGCCGCCTTCGCATGGGCGGCGTCGTCGCTCGTCACGAGGTAGACCGCGCGTTCGCCCATCGTGGCCGCGAGCGCATCCAGCGCGTGCTCGGCAACCGGATCGGCTTCCGTCTTCGGCAACAATGCGAGCAGATTCGTCTGCAACGGCGGCTTGGACGCGAGACTGCCCCAAGCGGGGCCCGCGAAACGCCAGGCGCAATAGCCGATCGCGATGCATGCGATCACGGCCCACAGGAGCAACACGCGAACGCGCTGATGGGTCTGCCCTCGTTGCACGACTTGCATCGTCAATGCGCTCCGAACAACGCCGACTCGGCGGGCGACAACTTATCGATTCCCTCGCTGCCGGAAAAGTCGAGGCGCGTGGTGTCGCCGTTGGCGGACGTGATCTCGAGCATGCTCAGGAACGCACCGCCCTCCATGCGCAGAAATTTGATCGCCTGCGCGAGCTGCGGCTGGTTCGGCGTCAGCGACAGGCGCCACTTCGCGGGCGAGCCGTCGGCGGCCACATCGAATTGCGAATACAGCGCCGACAAATCGCCTCCGAGCATGGCACGCATCATCTGCGACACCCGCGCGATGCCGCCGCGCGCGCGAGCCTGAGTCGTATGCACGCCGCTCGCATCGATCTTCTCGACCCCGGCGTCGCCGATGACGTAGGTCACGCGATACGGTGACTCGGTACGCCAGATCACGCCGCGATCGCGCACGAAAACGAGCGAGCCGGTACTGACGAGCGGAGCCGCCAACGCGGCCAGCGTTTGCGTTTGGCGAAATTGCGCACGCACGCCAGTCTTATGCGCCAACTGCGCGGCAATGCGGGCAACGAGTCCGGCCTGCGCGTTGGCCGCGCTGCTCGGGGCCGCGCGCTCCGCGACCTGAGGCGCATCCGCGGCCGTCGCCGTCGCGCTATGAAGCGCAGGCCACGCGAGCGCGCAAGTGGCGGCGAAGGCAGCGAGCGAGTGACGGCGTACGAAGCGTGTAAAACGACGATTCATCGCTGCCCCAGCTTTTCGAAAACGATCGGTGGCGAGACGAACTGCAATTCCTGCGTCGCGGCGCAAACGGCGACTTGAATCGTGTAACCCTTCGTGAGCCGCTCGCCCGAGGCGGCATCGACGATCGTATAGCCGATCTTCAGCCGGTTTTCGAACTCGAGCAACTCGGTCCGCACTTCGAGCGTCTGTCCATAAATGGCGGGCCGCACGTACTTCAAATGCGCCTCGACGATCGGCCACAAATAGCCCGATGCCTGCATCGCCGGATAGTCGTAGTCGAACACGCGCAACAGCGCGGCGCGGCCGATCTCGAAATACTTCAAATAGTGGCCGTGCCAGCACACGTTCATCGCATCGACGTCGTGAAACGGCACTTCCACGAGGGCGCAGGCCGTCGGCAGTAAGCGATTCCGGTCCATTCAGCGCCCCGCCTCGTCGTACGCGCGCGGCGCGCATGCCGCGACGAGCGCGCCGTCCGCGATGGTTTGGGTCAGTGCGCGCAATTCGCGTTCGAGCGGACGATCTTCTCCAACGAACGGCGACAGCGCGCCCACGCGCTCGACGAACGCCGCCAGCGGCCCGGTGAGCGACGTACCCGGCGTCACCGACAGTCGCAGCCGCGCCGCCTGCGCGGCCGCGAGCGTGTGCGCCGCCGCGACTTGCTCGGTCAACTCGAGCACGCGCAGGCAATCGCGCGCCGCGATCGTGCCCATGCTGACCTTGTCTTGATTGTGCGCTTCGGTCGAGCGCGAGAACACGCTCGCCGGCATCGTCAGCTTCAGCGCTTCCGCCGTCCACGCGGACGAGGATATCTGCACCGCCTTGAAACCATGGCAAATCGGCGCGCGCGCCAAACTGGCACCCGACAGATTGCGCGGCAAGCCGTTGTTGAACTTGTCGTCGACGATCAGCGCGAACTGGCGATCCATCAGATCGGCCAGATTGGCCACCGCGGTCTTGAGCGCATCCATCGCGAACGCGATGTGGCCGCCGTAGAAGTTGCCGCCGTGCAAGACGCGCTCGCCGTCGACGTCGATCAGCGGGTTGTCGTTCGCGCTGTTCAACTCGTTCTCCACATCGCGGCGCACCCAGGAGAGCGCGTCTTGCGCCACGCCGATGACATGCGGCGCGCAGCGTATCGAGTAGCGATCCTGCAAACGCTGCCCCGACGTATCCTCGCGCCCCGCGAGATCCTCGCGAATCCACGCGGCGGCCTGCGCCTGCCCCGCATGGGGCTTGACCTCGAAGATCGTCGCATCGAAGTGCGCGGCGCGGCCGTCGAGCGCTACCGTGCACAACGCCGTCAAACGCGAGGCCAGGCGGGTCAGCTGCGCCGCGCGCGTGAATGCGAGACAGGCGAGCCCCGTCATCACGGCCGTACCGTTCATCAGCGCGAGACCCTCTTTCGGCGCGAGGTGCAACGGCGATCGGCCCAACTCGGCCCACACCTCGCCGGCCTCGCGCACCTGCCCGCGATACGCGACGTCACGCTCGCCGACGAGCGCCGCGGCGACGTACGACAGCGGCGTCAGATCGCCGCTCGCGCCCACCGACCCCTCGGCCGGAATGCGCGGCAACACGTCGAAATTGATCAGATCGGCAAGCCGCTCGAGCAAGGTCACGCGAACGCCCGAGTACCCGTAGGCGAGCGAGTTCAAGCGCGCGGCCACGACGGCGCGCGTCTCGGCGGGCTCGAGCAAACGCCCCATGCCACATCCGTGATAGCGCGTGAGCTGCAACGGCAGCGCCTCGACCAGCTCGGGCGGCACACTCACGACGCAGGCGTCGCCATAGCCGGTATTGACGCCGTACACGGTCGCGCCCGCATCGAGCCGGGCGCGCAAAAATTCCGCCCCGCGCTCGATATGGGCACGCCACGCGGGATCGCCGTTCAATGCGACGCCGGCACGGCCATCGGCGATCGCCGCGACGTCTTCGATCGTCAGCTTGCGCCCGCCGATCCGCACGGCTTCGCGCGCCCCTCGTCCTTCGGTCGCGGTTCGACGCGCGGTCAAATCATCTTCGGCCATTGCCCTCTCCACTCTGGCGCGCCCAGAAATCGAAAAAATTGAACCATTGAAACGGTGCCTTACGGCAGTAGTATTCGAGCCGCTCGGCATAGCGGCGAGCATGCGCCGCGAGATGGGCCGCGCGCTCGCGCCGCGGCAACTCGATACGCTCGGCGAACGATTCGAAATAGAGCCGATAGCGGCCCGCTTCTTTCAAGCAAAAGAACAGATACACGGGACAGCCGAGCGCATGCGCCAGCACGTACGGCCCTTGGGCGAACGCCGCGGCGGCGCCGAGAAACGGCGCTTGCACGACACGGCCTGCTTCATGGGCCGGCACGCGATCGCCGACGATGACGAGCAGTTCGCCCGCGTCGATGCGCTCTTGCATCATCATCGCCGTCTCGGGACCGAAATCCGCCACCTCGACCATGCGCCTTGCGAAATCGCGATGGGCGCCGGCCAGCACGCTATTGAAGCGGCGCGCGTGCTCCGTGTAGACGACGGCCGTGACCTTGGCGTGCGAGCCGCGCACGGCCAGCGCGCGCGTCATTTCGAGATTGCCGAGATGCGCGCCGATGACGAGCGCGCCCTTGCCGCTCGCGACCAGTGCTTCGAACGCCGACGGATCGTCGAATTCGATACCCGCATGTTGCAGGCGCCCGGTCCAAGCGGCGAGCTTGTCGAGCCCCGCTTCGGCGAAGGCGAGCATGTGCCGATACGCCGAGCGCCAACCCGGCCGAGGCGTCTCGCGCCCGGGCGAGCTTTCGCGCAGACGCTCGAAATAACGCCGCGATTCGGCGCGCGCCGCATGACCCGTCAGCACGAAATACGCGACGATAGGATGCAACCAAAGGCGCGTGAAGCGCATGCCGAACAAGCGGCAACTGAGCGCGAGCAAGCGCATGCCGGTGCGGCTGCCGCGCTCGGCGATACGCCACCAGCCGGGCCGGTCGCCGCAGGCGGCGCGCTCGGCCGGGCGCGGCAACGCTTTGCGCGCCAGCAGCATCGGCAAGCGCGCGAGCATGCCGGCGACGAGGCGAACATGGCTACCACTGATGCGCACGTTATCGCGCACCACGTCGAAATGCGAAAGACCGCCGGCCGCGTAGGTGACGCGCGTCGGGATCGTCACGAAGCGCTGCGTGCGCCACGATAGGCGCACGAGGATTTCGATATCGAAGTCCATACGCGTCGGCAACGCCACCGTTTCGATCAGCGCGCAGGCGGCATCGAGCGGATACAAACGGAAGCCGCACATGGAATCGGGAATCGCGAACGAAAGCGTTTCGATCCAGACCCAGACATGCGTCAAGTAACGGCCGTACAAGCGCGCTTTGGGCACGCTCTCGTCGTAGACGGGCCGCCCCAATACGACCGCATCGGGCGCGGCCCGCGCGGCCTCGAGGAAGCGCGGGACGTCGGCGGCGTCGTGTTGGCCGTCGGCATCGATCTGCAGCGCATGGGTGAAGCCCGCCTTGCGAGCCGCGAGAAGCCCCGCCATCACGGCAGCGCCCTTGCCGCCGTTCACGGGCAAGCGCAATAGCGAGACTTGCGGCGCTAGGCGCTCGGCCAACTCGGCCAGCGCTGCTTGCGTGGCTTCATCGCTGCCGTCGTCGACGACGAAGATCGGCAACGCGTAAGGCACGAGCCGCGCCAGCGTAGCGCCGATCTCGTCTTTGTGGTTGTAAATCGGGATGACGATCGCTGCCCGCAGGGTCATGCCGCCCCCTGGTATGCGATCACGCCCGATGCGCTGTCGCGCTCGCCCAGACGGAACGCGAACCGCATTTTGCGGCGCGCCTCGTCGTGCGCGAGCGTCAAATGCAATATCGCGCCCGGCGGCACCGGCGCCATGAACTTGAGTCGCTCGACGGCAAGCACCGAACGCACCTCGGGCCAATGCTCGGCGCCCAATTGGACCGCCCAATCGATCTGCACGACGCCGGGCAAGATCGGCAAGCCCGGGAAATGGCCGGCGAAGTGCACGAGCGTCGGCGGCACGCGCAACTCGTAATGCAACGCCCCTTCGTGCGCGCATTGCGCGAGCACTTCCATACCCTGCGTACGCGCATCGAATGCGGCCGCCACGGCGGCAGCCGGCAACTTGCCGCGCGCATCGAACGGCAGCGCCGAGCAAAAACGCCAGCGCCGCGGCAGCACCACGGCGTCGACGTACTCGCCCAAGTGCGTGCGCAGCGTCTTGGCCAGGACCACGCGTCCGCTTTCGAGCAGCGCGGCCGAACCCTCGGCCGTCAGCGCGACCCATACGCCGAGCCGCTCTCGCGCCGCTCCGGGCAGCACGACCGCCGCGGCTTGCGTCACATAGGGATGGCGTGCGAGATGCGTCTCGATTTCCGGCAGCGATACGCGCTTGCCGTCCAGCTTGACGACGCGATCCAGGCGCCCCTTCAAACGAAAGCGACCGTCTTCGTCGAACGCAACGGCATCGTCCGTGCGATGCCAATCGTCATGGCCGAGATGCGGCGAGCGCACGACGAGCGCGCCATCCGCGTCGCATTTGAGTTCGGCACCGGGCACCGCCTGCCAAGCATCCGAGAGATCGCGCCGGCGCCACGCGATACCGCCCGTTTCCGTACTGCCGTAAATCTCGAGGGGTGCCGCACCGAACCTGCTCGCATACGCGTTCGCCGTTTCCTCGCCGAGCGCGCCGCCCGACGAAAAGTAAGCGCACGGCGCCGGCGCCAGCGTATCGAAGCCCGGCAACGCGAGCCAGCGATCCAGATGCGAAGGACTCGACACCACGGCCGCGCGCCCCACCCGCTCGAGGCGCGCCTGCAGTTGCAGCGGCTCCGCGCAGCTTGCACGGTCGAATGCGCGACCCGCCGCGAGCGGCCAGAACACGCGAAACAGCAAACCGTAGATATGCCGATGCGGAACGCTGGCCAGCATCGGCGCCTGCCCGAGCATGGCGCCCCACTGCGTCTCGAGCGTGCGAACCTCCGCATCGAACTGGGCGAGACGCTTGCGCACGGCCTTCGGCACACCGCTGCTGCCCGAGGTGTAAAGCGTGAGCGGCGCTTGCGGGTCGATATGGCGGCCGTGCATCGACGCCCCCATGCAGGCGTCGACCACCGGCAACTCGGCCGCGGTCAGCAAGACGTCGTAGCAGGAGCCGAGCATCGCCAGATACGCCGGCGTGGACGTCGATGGGATCACCGGCTCCTTGCCGCATGCGAGCGATGCGAACAAAGCGCAGGCGAACTCGAAAGGATCGTCGAGACAGAGCGCGGCACGCTGCCCCGTCTGCAGTTCCAGCCAGCTCACATAAGCGGCCACGCGCGCCTTGAACGCGCGAAAATCGAGCGTCGAGGCTTCATCCAGGCACACTACCGTGCCATCCTCGCGCGCTGCCCAGAGCAGCTCGTGCAGTGCCACGAACGATGCGTTCAACGCGTCTTCTCCCGCAACACGAACGCATGACGCCAAGCGATTTCCCCTGCGATCAACATGCCGATCAATAAATAAGTGACGAGACCGTTATAGAGCGCCCACTGCGCGCGCGATCCCCAGATGGCGCAAGCCGCCGACACCGCGCCGTTGATCACGAAGAACGCGCACCATACCTGCGTGACGCGGCGCGTGTAGCGCACGGCCCGCGCATCGAGTTCGGGCCGGCGCACACGCGCGAACTTCTCGATCATCGAGGGACCGCCGCCGACGAGCGTGGCGCCGAACGCCACGAACATGGAGGCGTTGACGACGATCGGGTAAGCCCGCAGCAACGCCTCGCTGCCGGTCACGGCGATCGCCGCCGACAAGCCGGTCATCGCGAGGGCCGCGGCCCATTCCAAGCGCGTGAACTTTGCCAGCAGCGCACCGAGGCTGCCCGCGCCGAGCACGCGTTGCAGCCATAGCAGCGCGAGCAAGGCGATGCCGATGAAACGCGGCGAGCCGATCCGTAGGCACGCGAGAATCACGACCGGATAAGCGATCCTCAGCGCGATGCTTGCCGCCACGCGTGCGCGCCGGCAAGACGGCGCGGGCGCCGCGCGGGTCGGAGCCGCCCGCATCGGATCAAGCCGCCAACAGCGATTCGACGGCGCCGATCACGTCGCCGACCGTGCGCACCGTTTTGAACTCTTCGGGTTTGATGCGGCGGCCCGTCATTTCCTGAAGCTTGATGGCGAGATCGACGGCATCGATGCTGTCGAGGTCGAGATCTTCGAACAGATGCGCATCGGGTGTGACGCGCTCCGGCTCGATGGCGAAATTTTCGCTGAAGATGGCGCGAATACGCTCGAGAATTTCGATATCGGTCACGGTTTACTCCCCTTGCGTTGCAGTGTCGCTACCGGCATGTGCCGTTACTCGCTGGCTTTGCACGAGCGCTGCGAGCGTACTGATGGAACGAAAATGTTCGCGCGTGCGTTCGTCGTTCGCGGCGATCGTCAATGCGTAGTGCTTACGCAGCACGATGCCGATCTCGAGCGCGTCGATCGAATCGAGGCCGACACCGTCGGCGTCGAACAGCGCCGCATCGTCGTCGATATCCTCGGGACGCAAATCCTCGAGATCCAGCGCCTCGATCAATAACTGCTTAATTTCTAATTTTAAAGAATCCATACTGAAACAAATGCTCGGTGATGTGTACTTGAACTGCTTGGGCGACGACGCGTGCGGCCGCGGCATGCGGCGTGTCGGGCGTGGCGAAACGATCGAGCGCGAGCGGCTCGAGCGCGGCGATGCGCATGTTGAACGGCCGAGAAGGCACGTGATACCAGCGCATGCGCTTCGTGAAAGCGGGCGGATCGCAGTCGATCAACACCGGCCGAATCGATACGCCCGAGCGCAGCGCCATATGCGCAAAGCCACGCGAGAACGGATGCAGACGGTCGCCGCCGGGGCTGCGCGTGCCCTCGGGAAAGATGATCATCGTGTAGCCGGCGGCGAGCTGACGCGCACCGGCCTCGACCAATTCCGTTGGATCGGCATTGCTGACGTATTGAGCCGCGCGCACGATGCCCCAGAAGCACGGGTTGCCCCAGTGCACGTTCTTGACGACGCAGCAGGCACGCGGAATCAGCGCGAGCAGGACCATCACGTCGAGGTAGGTCGGATGGTTCGCGACGATGATCGACGGACCGCGCGCATTGATAGCCGCCACCCCGCTCGCCTCGAGCGTCATGACGCCGAACGCTTGCAGTAACGCGACGAGTGCGCGAAAGAAGTAGTGAATGATCGAGGCGACGACGCGCTGACTCGACGCCCGATGCGGCCACAGCCAAGCGAACGGAAACACGAGTACGGAAAACAAGACGCCGCATATGCCGAACGCGGTAAACGCGGCGCCGGTGGCCATGAGGCGCCACGTCCTGCCGATCCGTGCCATGACCGCGGGACTCATCGCGCACCACTGGAACGAAACGACCACTGCCAGCGGCGGCCCAGCCCTTGCCAGCCTGCCGCGGCGCGCGCGCTCAGGCCTTGCATCAACGCTTCGCCCTGCGTCGCATACGCCGGCGCGCACGGCGCATCGAGCGCGGGACCGGACGCGCATTCGAGTTCATCCGGCGCATCGCGATCGAGCAAGATCGCGAGCGCGCCGGCCGGCATCTCATGATCGATCGCACCATAACGCTCGTCGGCGGGCTCATCGGCATAGACCATGAGCACCGGGGTGGCCGGATCGGCGCTGTATTGCGCATGCGCCTCGAGCAAAGCATAGCCGAGCGTTTCGGCGCCGGCCGAGATCGCGGTAGCGGGCGAGCGATCGTCTCGCGCAATGCCATAGACGCCCGTCATCGCATTGAGCACGGACAGGCTAAAGGCGGTGGGAGAAACGGGCTGATTCGCCACGATGTCGTCGAGCATGCTCGTCGTGCGGCGCAATTCGCCGTGACGCGAAGCAAACACGAGACGCACCGAGGGCGAGTCGGACGCGCAATCGTGCGCGACTTTCAGCGCCATCTTGGACAGCGTACTAAGCCGGCGCCGCACGAGCGGGTCGATGAATTTCACATCGGGAGCGGCTGTTGCTCCGGGTGGCAGGCAGGACCACCGGGCAACTGGAATGGTCCAGCGTAAATCGAGCATTTCGTTATTCGTCTTCGAATCAGAATCGCCGGTTGCCCGGCGCAAAGATGAGAACGACGAAAGCCCCGACAGCACCCCCGCGCACCACACCCCGAGTTGGTCAATGTTCTTTTTATTTGACGTTATCCGGGCATAACGATGCGACACTCCGCACCCTGGCAGAGAGCTTTCAGTTATTTTTCATTTCTATTTCAGACGTCCCGGAAACCGCCGTGCGTGATATTACTGAAAATTGCGTACCAAAAACAGCGCTAAACCTAGACGTCGCATTCTTGCGACGTTCAGCAGGCACTTAGGTCCGGCGCGGACCCGCGACGCGCTCCGCCTCGTCCAAGACCGAGCGCATCCTCGTATCGCCCCCGCTTCCATCTCGGCCGGGTTGTGCTAGAATCCGCCCCTCATTGGGGAGTAGCCGCCCCGCCGCATCGCCTGCCTGCGCGGCCATCGAGCATCGATCGCCGCACACGATCCCACCCTGGGATCCGTTTTGGCAGCGCGCATGATTCGCGGGGGCGTCCGTCAACATACTTGGTTCCATGCGGACCATGGCGGGCGCAGCCTTGGGGCCTGGCGAGACCGATGATCCTCGCGCTGCCGCTTTCAGGGCCCGGCCGCGCGATGGATCGTCGCTCGCTCACATCTCGGCCCGAGGAAGATCATCACGTGGAACAAGCCTTTCTAGTCTCGACGGGAGCCGTCGCGCTTGCCGAAATCGGCGATAAGACTCAACTGTTGTCGCTCGTGCTCGCCGCGCGCTATCGCAAGCCCGTGCCGATCATGCTCGGCGTGCTCGCGGCGACGCTCGTCAATCACGCCTGCGCGGGCGCCATCGGCGCTTGGCTCGGCGCACTCGTCACACCGGGCATCATGCGCTGGGCGCTGGGCGTTTCGTTCGTCGTCATGGGGTTGTGGGTGCTCGTGCCCGATAAGCTCGACCCGAAAGAAACCGAGGTGGGACGCAGTCACCTCGGCGTGTTCGGCACGACCATCGTCACGTTCTTCCTGGCGGAGATGGGCGATAAGACGCAAATCGCCACGGTCGCGCTGGCCGCTCGCTTTCATGACTTTTTCGGGGTCGTGGCCGGGACCACACTCGGCATGATGCTCGCGAACGTGCCGGCCATCTTGCTCGGCGAGCGCTTCGCGCACAAGCTGCCGACCAAAGCCGTCCATGCCGTCGCCGCCGTTTTGTTCGTCGTCCTCGGCGCGTTGGCGTTCCTGCGCGCCGGCGCTTAAGCAGAGCGGATCGGCGAGATTGCGGCATCGCGGCATCGACCTCCGTCGATGCCGCGCAATACCCGCATTAAATACCCGCCTTACTTGGGCGTCGCCAAAGCCCCCGCCGGCGCGCCGGCGGCGGGCTGCGCAACCGGCACTTCGTTCGTGAGCACGGCGGCATGCTTGTCGTAGCGCACGCGCACGGTGCGCACCGTGCCGTTCGCGAGCGGGAAGTCGGCAAGCGCGCTGCGTACGAGATACGGCATCGCGCGCACGAGCGACGATTCTTCGTCGGTATTGCGCGCCGTCACGTTGTACACCTCCTTGCCCGATGCCCGCTCGGTGATGCGAATCGCTAGCGCATGCGTGAATACCGGATAGGTTTGCGTCACGTAATCGGGCGGGAACGGTCCGAACGGACCCCACGGCCCCATAGGCCGCCAGAACGGACCGCCCCACGGATTTCCGTAAAACACCGGCTGAGTCACCGTGAGCGTATCGCCATGGATCGAATAAGTCAGACCGACGAGATAGTGGGCTTGCGCGCTCGGCACTTGCCGAAATGCATACGGCTCCAATTCGTTCGCGACGAGTTGTTCGTAGGTAGCCTGCTCGATACTGTTTTGCTGCTCGCTCGTCCGGGCGAACGCGTAGGTGCGCGTCGCATCGCTGCCGCTCCAATTGGAGAAGGCCGTGACTTGGCTCGACACATAGGTCGTACAGCCCGATAGCAATACGGTCGCCGCCGCGAGCGCCGGCACGGCGGCTCGCCAAATTCGCTGCCACTTCATATTCTTATCCTCGTATCTCGTCAACCCCCGCGCTCGATCGCGCGCATGGCCGATGATACCGCCGACCGAGCCGCGCCTCCAAAGCGCGCCATCGTTTCGGCATAGATCCGCGCGCCTTTGTACAATGGACGACTACCCTCGCGCGACGCCCTACCCGGGCACGCGAGCCGAAACCGGTTTCTCTCATCCATCCGCCATGTCCGATACCGTCAATCCCGCTGTGATCCGCCGGGCCGACTACGCAGCGCCCGCCTTCTTGATCGATTCCGTCTCGCTCGAATTCGACCTCGTGCCCGAACGCACGATCGTCACGAACACGATGCGCCTGCGCCGCAACCCCGACGCCGCGGCGGCGCGCCTCGAACTCATGGGCGAAGCGCTCGAATTCGTCAGCGCGGCGATCGACGGCAAGACATTGCCCGCAAGCGCCGTGCGCGCACACGAACATGGCTTGACGATCGAGGACGTACCCGATGCCTTCACCCTCACGATCGAGAGCGCGTGCAATCCGGGCGCCAACACGACGTTATCCGGTTTATACGTGTCGAGCGGCAACTTCTTCACACAGTGCGAAGCCGAAGGATTCCGCCGCATCACCTACTTCCTCGATCGCCCGGACGTGATGACCACCTTTACGGTGACGCTGCGCGCCGATAAGACGGCGTATCCGGTGTTGCTGTCCAACGGTAATCTCATCGAGCAAGGCGACCTCCCCGATGGACGCCACTTCGCGAAATGGGAAGACCCGTTCAAGAAGCCCAGCTACTTGTTCGCGCTCGTTGCGGGCAAGCTCGTCGCGCTCGAGGAACGCATCCGCACCGGCTCCGGCAAGGAAAAACTGCTGCAAGTGTGGGTCGAGCCGCACGACTTGGACAAGACGCGCCACGCGATGGATTCGCTCATCAACTCCATTCGCTGGGACGAGGAACGCTTTGGGCTCGAACTCGATCTGGACCGCTTCATGATCGTCGCCGTGAGCGACTTCAATATGGGCGCGATGGAAAACAAAGGCCTGAACATCTTCAACACGAAGTATGTCCTCGCCAATCAAGAGACGGCCACCGATACCGACTTCGGCAACATCGAGGCCGTGGTCGGCCACGAGTACTTCCATAACTGGACCGGCAATCGCGTCACCTGCCGCGATTGGTTCCAATTGAGCCTGAAGGAAGGGCTGACGGTATTTCGCGATCAAGAGTTTTCGGCCGATATGCAAGGCGGCGCGACGGACGAAGCGGCGCGCGCGGTCAAGCGCATCGACGACGTGCGCGTGTTGCGCCAGATGCAATTCGCCGAGGACGCCGGCCCGATGGCGCACCCCGTGCGCCCCGAAAGCTATGTCGAAATCAACAACTTCTACACGCTGACCGTCTACGAGAAAGGCGCGGAAGTCGTGCGGATGTATCAAACGCTGTTCGGCCGCGACGGTTTTCGGCGGGGCATGGACCTGTATTTCAAGCGTCACGACGGACAAGCGGTCACGTGCGACGATTTCCGCAACGCGATGGCCGATGCGAACGGACGCGACTTGGCGCAATTCGAGCGCTGGTACAGCCAAGCCGGCACGCCGCGCGTGTCGGTGCGCACCGCGTACGACGCCGCGAGCCAGCGCTATAGCGTGACGCTTTCCCAAGGCTATGGCGAGGCCGCGCCGGCCGCGCGAGAAACGCAAAAGGGGCCGCTCTTGATCCCGTTCGCGATTGGGCTCATCGACCGCGCCGGCCGCGATATCCCGCTGCGCCTCGAAGGCGAGGCGGCCGCGAACGGCACGACGCGCGTGATCGAGTTGACCGAGCAGGAACAGACCTTTACGTTTGTCGACGTCAAAGAGCCGCCGCTGCCCTCGCTGCTGCGCAACTTCTCGGCGCCCGTCATCGTCGAGTACGACTATACGAACGACGAGCTGGCGTTCCTGCTGGCGCACGATAGCGATCCGTTCAACCGCTGGGAAGCGGGACAGCGGCTCGCCACACGCGAGTTGCTCGCGTTGGCCGCGCGGGCGCAAGCCGGCGAGCCGCTTACGTTCGACGACTCGACTGTCGCCGCCTTCAGCCGCGTACTGACCGACGAAACGCTCTCGCCGGCATTCCGCGAACTGGCGTTGGTGCTCCCGTCGGAAGCGTATTTGGCGGAACAAATGGCCGAAGCCGATCCGGCGGCCGTCCACGCCGCCCGCCAGTTCGCGCGCAAACGACTGGCGAGAGCGCTCAAGAACGAATGGCTCGCGATCTATGAGCGCCATGCGACGCCCGGCGCATACGAGCCGACGCCGCAGGCCGCCGGACATCGCGCGCTGAAGAACCTCGCGCTCGCTTACCTGGCCGAACTCGACGATCCGGCCGACGCGGTCCGCCTGGCGAACGCGCAATACGAGCACGCCAACAACATGACCGATCGCGCGGCCGCGCTGGCCGTGCTGTTGGCGGCGTCCGCCGCGGCCGGCGCCGGTGTGGCGCAGGGTGCGCTCGACGATTTCTATCGCCGTTTCGAGCAGGAGCCCCTTGTCATCGACAAGTGGTTCGCGCTGCAAGCCACGCAGCGCGGCAGCGCCGGACGCCCCGTGATCGAGATCGTGCGTACGCTGATGGCGCACCCGGCGTTTTCGCTGCGCAACCCGAACCGGGCGCGTTCGCTGATCTTCAGCTTCTGCGCGGCGAACCCCGCGCAGTTCCACGCGGCCGACGGTTCGGGCTACGCGTTCTGGGCCGAGCAAGTCGTGGCGCTCGATGCGCTGAACCCGCAAGTGGCCGCTCGGCTTACACGCTCGCTCGAGATGTGGCGCCGCTACACGCCCGCGCTGCGCGAACGCATGCGTGAAGCGCTCGAGCGGGTGGCAACGCAGGTCAAATCGCGCGACGTGCGCGAGATCGTCGAAAAAGCGTTGGCCTAGCCGATCTGATCTATCGACGACACACGGCCCCGCGCTCTAGCGAACGCGGGGCCGCGGCGAACCCACACAACGGCGCTCAGGCGCCGTTGTGCGTTTGTGCACGGAGGCGGCTAAGGGGCCCCGATCGTACGGACGCTTACAAAAACGCGAAGCTTCGCCACGGCCGGCGGGTAAAATCGTCGGATTCCCATGGCTTTCGGAGCACCGCAATGTCCTTGCAACGTCGCACTACCCTGACCAAATTCTTGATCGAGCAGCAGCGAGAGACGAACGATCTGCCGGCCGATTTGCGCCTGCTGATCGAAGTCGTCGCGCGCGCGTGCAAGCTCATCAGCTACCACGTGAGCAAGGGCGCGCTCGGCGAGGCGCTCGGCACGGCGGGCACCGAGAACGTCCAGGGCGAAGTGCAAAAGAAGCTCGACGTTCTCTCGAACGAAATCTTGCTCGACGCCAACGAGTGGGGCGGCAATCTCGCGGCGATGGCATCGGAGGAAATGGAGACGCTGTTTCCGATTCCGTCGAACTATCCGCGCGGCGAATACCTGCTCGTGTTCGATCCGCTCGACGGCTCCTCGAACATCGACGTGAACGTATCGATCGGCACGATCTTTTCGGTGCTGCGCTGCCCGGACGGACAGGAAGCCACCGAGGAGTCGTTCCTGCAGCCGGGGCGGCAGCAAGTGGCGGCCGGCTATGCCGTGTACGGTCCGCAGACGGTGCTCGTGTTGACGACGGGTAATGGCGTGAACTGCTTCACGCTCGATCGCGAACTCGGTTCGTGGGTGCTCACGCATAACAACCTTCAGATTCCCGCGGACACGCGCGAATACGCGATCAACGGGTCGAACGCGCGTCACTGGTACGAGCCTGTGCAGCGTTACGTGGGCGAGTTGCTCGCGGGGAAGACAGGCGAGCGCGGGGTCGACTTCAACACGCGCTGGATCGCGTCGATGGTCGCGGACGTGCATCGCATCTTGAATCGTGGCGGCATCTTCATGTATCCGGCCGACAAGCGCACGCCCGACAAGCCGGGCAAGCTGCGTCTGATGTACGAAGCGAACCCTATGGCGTTCATCGTCGAGCAGGCGGGCGGCGCGGCCACGAACGGTGTCGAGCGGATTCTCGATATCCAGCCGAAGAGCTTGCACGAGCGCGTGGCGGTGTTCCTCGGTTCGAAGAACGAGGTCGATCGTGTGACGCGCTATCACCACGAAGAAAAAAAATGAGTCGAGGGGCTTGCGCACCTCGAAAAAGTGCCGCTATAATCGCGTTTCTCTGATGTTGATGCCGGAATAGCTCAGACGGTAGAGCAGCGCATTCGTAATGCGAAGGTCGGGGGTTCGATTCCTCTTTCCGGCACCACAAAGATTCAAGCGAAAAGCCCAGTCCTCGTGACTGGGCTTTTTGTTTTTCTCCCCAATCGGCCGACAGTGCGACGGCGGCAGTCACGCAGTGCCCGAGCGCAAGAAGAGACTCACGCGACCTCGAGCAAATCGACGCACTCAAGGGGCGAGGCTCTATCAATTACCGCAAGAGCCAGGTTCGCCTTTGCCACCAGTTCCAGCGGTCTCAGCCCCTGCTCATAGTGGCCGTGAGTAATCCGGTCCATACCTGCTCCAGCGAGCTTGGCTACCGTGCGCAGGCTTGCGTGCAACGCAACGCTATCCAACCGACCGCCATGAAGGATGAGGTTGCGCTGCCTGTACAGACGGTGAAACGATTCTGCCACCAGGTCTTTGATCGTCTGCAACTCCGGATGTGGGTTCAGCAGCAACTTTCTCATCCGCGCCACAGCTGCTTGATCCGCTACGGAGGGCATTGCAGGCACGCGATTTTCAAGGATCATCCTGGCCAATACTCGCGACCGTTCGCGGTTTGTCTCGACGCCAAGAAGTTCTGCGCACTGCGAGGGGAAGATGCGCTCCGCACGCCGAGACAGTGCGGTGAGTTCGGCGCGCGGGAACGAGCAAGTGACCAGGGTGGCCAAATTATCCGCCGCCGAAGCTCGGTCGCTAGGATCCGCAAGCAAGCCCTCGATCGCCCCCCAACCTCCCGCAATCGCCGCAGGTGGAGAACTGTCTTCTAGGTGCGCCAGTAGCTCTAGAGCGGCATCAACGTTCTGGCTGACGCCGCTGGCGAAGATACGATCGCCCCGGAATAGCTCGCTCACTGCGACGCCGCGCGAATTGGTTTTCGCGGGGAATTCCCTCGAGCTTCCGCGCACCCAGACGCTGGGAAGGAGGTCCAGCGGCTTGCCAGTGGCAAGAAGCGCTCGGGCCGAATATCGATCGGACTCGTTGCGCGCGGCGCTTGCCGCGCCGACATCATCCCTAGCGGTGACAGTGACGATCATCGCCGCCGCCGCGCGGACACCAGCAGTATCGAAACGATTCTGTCTCAACCATTCAGTAACCGCCGCCGCCTTTAACCATGGCGTGCGGGAAGCGCCGTTCAATCGAGGCATGCTTTTGACAGCGATCAGCACGTCGAACGGGCGCGGCGGGTTCGACTGAACCACGCCCTGGAGTTCTTCACAGAGTTCCGCCAACGTGATCGTCTCAGGCGCGTCACGTCGACTCGCGATCCAGTCGTGCAAGAATTGGGGGGAGAATCCAGCGTCCAACAAATGAGCGCCGACGTGACGGGCAAAATGCTCGGGCCGAAAGTTTCCGCCCGCGACGGCGGCCGCCCACCGGCTCAAGTAATCCGAAGACACGCGCTGGCATAGCTCGCGGATAATGAAATGGGCCACCCCTTCGGCTCGTGGAACCTGCCGCACCTGCTCCGCGAGTAAATGCTTTTCGGCAATTGCAAAGGCTGGATGCGAGCCAACCCGTTTAAGCAATGAAGACGCGATGCGTTTGACAGATCCCTCGCTGAGATGCCCTTGCTTCATGACCGTGCATGCTTCGACCAGTTCGTCCATGGCCAGCACCGTACCGATCCCCCAAAGCGACCGGTACCAGTGTTTTTGCTCCGAGAAGAACTCGTACAAGCGCGCAAATGAGAGCTGCTGCGTTGAATTGACAAGATTGAGCATGCGATTTACGATGCCGGTTCGATCAGCAGAAGTGTTGGTCTACAGTCTAGTGGGGCGCGACCCAGCTGGAGGCGACAATCGCAGATTGTTTATTCCAAACGGCTCAAGCCCCCAGTTGTTGAAAGCCCCACCACGGTGGGGCTTTTTTATTCGCCTATCTCGAAGGTCGGCACAGTGGAATTTGAGATAAAGCGCGCAATAGCGCTATTGGCCATTCGCCGTCATCGCGCCAACATACGGCGCCACGGTAACCCATACGACAAATCGACGAACACGTGGCGTGCGGAGCCCGTGGAGCTTGGGGCCGAGGGGGCCTGCTCTGCACCGCCATATTGAGACAAGCCATCGGCCGACCGTCCGCCGCCGACCACTTCACCGCCCCGCTCCACACTTCTCCTTCAGAAAATCGACGAACACGCGCAACTTCAAAGGCATCTGCGTACGGCTCGGCATATAGAGCGAGAACCCATCGAACGTCAGCGCCCAATCGTCGAGCACACGCACGAGCCGCCCATCGGCCAATTGCGGACGAACGAAATCCTCGATGACGTGCAGCAGCCCAACGCCCTGCTCCGCCGCATGAACCATCGTGCGCAAATCGTTCGTCACGAAAGACCCGCTCGTTTGCACGTCGAACGTACGCCGCGACCGCCCGGTGCCGGGCTCGGCGAATTCCCAACGATAAATTCCGCGACTCGTCGAAAAACGATAGCGCAGACAATCGTGCTTGTTGAGATCGTCGGGCGTCACAGGCTTCGGATAGCGCTCGAAGTACGCGGGCGAGCCCGCCACGGCGATACGCAACGGTCCCGATAGCGGCACGGCCACCATATCGCGCGCGAGCCGCTCGCCCAGCCGAATGCCGGCGTCGAAGCCCTCGCCCACCAGATCGGTCAGCCCTTCGTCCAAAGCCAATTCCACCGCCACGCGCGGAAAGCGCCGAGCGAATTCCGCGAGATGCGGCATCACGAGCAAGTCGCTCGCGACACGAGGAAGGTTGATGCGCAACATGCCCGTCGGCTCGCCGCGCGTTTCGTCGAGCGCCTCGTACGCTGCCTCGAGCATCGAGAGCGCGGGCCGAACGCGCTCGAGAAACTGCGCGCCCGCCTCGGTCAACGCAACGCGGCGTGTCGTGCGATTGAAAAGGCGCACATTCAATTGCGCTTCGAGCGCGCGAATCGATTGCGACAACGCCGAAGCCGACACGCCCGCCTCCGCCGCCGCGCGAGAGAAACTCCCATGGCGAGCGACGTTCGCAAAGGCGACGAGCGCCGGAAGTTGCGCCGAGTCCATACACCGTCTCCCGCATGAAATTATTTAGCCGCACTTCACAATGCATGCAGCGAACCGCTATTTTTCCACAAGATAAATAAGCGCACGATACGTCCATCGACACTTCTCACGACGCAAGGAGTACTGACATGACGATGAATCGCTACACGCTGCTGGGCCGTTCGGGATTGCGCGTTTCGCCGATATCCCTAGGTACGATGACGTTCGGCGACGAATGGGGCTGGGGTGCCGACGAAGCAACGGCACAACGCTTGTTCGATTTGTACGTGGACGAAGGCGGCAATTTCATCGATACGGCCGACCTTTACACGGAAGGCACGAGCGAACGCTACGTCGGTAAGTTCGTTGCCGCGCGCGGCTTGCGCGACCGCCTCGTCATCGCGACCAAGTACAGCTACAACGCTCAAGCCGGCAACCCGAATGCAGGCGGCAACCACCGCAAGAATCTGCTGCGCGCGCTCGAGGGCTCGCTCAAGCGGTTGAACACCGACTATATCGACCTGTACTACCTGCACACGTGGGATCGCATGACGCCGGTGGACGAGGTCATGCGCGCGATGGACGACGCCGTGCGCGCCGGCAAGATCCGCTACGTCGGGCTATCCGATACGCCCGCCTGGTTCGCGGCGCGTGCGCAGACGCTGGCGCAGTGGCGTGGCTTCGAGCCGGTCGCCGCGATGCAGCTCGAATATTCGATGATCGAACGCAACGCCGAACTGGAGTTTGCCGACCTGGCGACCGAACTCGGCATGGGGCTGGTGCCCTGGAGTCCGCTCGGGATGGGCGTGCTTTCGGGCAAATACAAACCCTCGCAGGGAGGCTCCGCGGGCGGCGGCCGGCTCGACACCGTGCTCGCTCAAAACCCCGGCGCGAAGCCGCCGCCCGGGTTCGACAAGCTGACGGAGCGCAATTTCCGGATCGTCGCCGAACTCGAAGCCGTCGCGCGCGAGGCGGACCGGCCGATGGCCCAGGTTGCGCTCAATTGGCTGCATCACAAGCGGGGCGTGTCGAGCATCATCGTCGGCGCCACCAAGCCCGAGCAGCTGCGCGACTCGCTGGCCTCACTCACGTTCGAGCTCGACCCGGCGCTGACCGCTCGCCTCGATCGCGTTTCCGAACCGGCGCGTCCGTTCCCATACTACATGTTCGAAGACGGCCATCAAGCGCGCATCCACGGACACGTCGACGTTCGCAGCAAGAACGCCGAATACGACCGCCCGGTCCACGTCCCCGCCCCCAAGGCCTAACGCGCCGTGCACCGTGCGCCGTGCCCGCTTCAAGCAGGCACGGCCACGCGCGAGCGCAATCGCTTCGCCGCGCGCACCATGTTCGACAGCGCGGCCTCGGTTTCCGGCCAATCGCGCGTCTTCAGCCCGCAATCGGGGTTGACCCACAACCGTTCCAGCGGAATCACCTCGCAAGCACGCTCCAAGAGCCGTTCGATCGCGTCCACGCTCGGCACGCGCGGCGAATGGATGTCGTACACGCCCGGCCCGATCTCGTTCGGATACGCGAACGCGCCGAAGCCGTCGAGCAACTCCATCGCCGAACGCGAAGTCTCGATGGTGATGACGTCGGCATCCATCGCGGCGATTGCCGGCAAGATATCGTTGAACTCCGAATAGCACATATGCGTATGGATCTGCGTCTCGTCGGACACCGCGGCCGACGAGATTCGAAACGCGCGAGCCGCCCATTCAAGGTAAGCCGGCCAGTCGCTTTCTCGAAGCGGCAGGCCTTCCCGGAAGGCCGGCTCGTCGATCTGCACGATACGAATACCGGCCTTCTCGAGATCGACGACTTCGTCGCGGACCGCGAGCGCCAACTGCAACGCCGTCGCGGCACGCGGCTGGTCGTCGCGCACGAACGACCACTGCAGCATCGTCACGGGGCCGGTCAACATGCCTTTGACGGGGCGCCGCGTCAGCGATTGCGCGTACTTGGCGGTCTCGACGGTCATCGGTTCGGGACGATAGACGTCGCCATAAATGATCGGGGGCTTCACGCAACGCGACCCGTAGCTTTGCACCCAACCGTTTTCCGTGAATGCGTAACCCCATAGCTGTTCGCCGAAGTACTCGACCATATCGTTGCGCTCCGCTTCTCCATGCACGAGCACGTCGAGGTCGAGCGCCTCCTGCCGGCGTATCGCCAATTCGATCTCCGCGCGCATCCGTTCGAGATAATCGAGCGCTTTCAGTTCGCCCCGTTTATAGGCGGCGCGCGCATGCCGGATGGCCGGGGTTTGGGGGAATGAACCGATCGTCGTGGTCGGCAACACCGGCAACTTCAACGCTTCGCGCTGCAAGCGGCTACGCTGCTCGAAGGGCCGCTTGCGACTGGCCATCGCGTCGGTCACCGCCGCTACGCGCTTTTGCACGAGCGCATTGACGACGGCGCCCGAAGTGCGGCGCGACGCAAGCGCGGCATCGGCTTCGGCCAACGCGGGCTCCGCCGCTCGCGGATCGTCGAGCGCCAATGCGATCGTCCCGATCTCTTCGAGTTTTTCCGTGGCGAAGGCGAGCCACGACTTCAACTCCCCGTCGAGCTTGCGCTCGCCCGAGAGCGACACCGGCACATGTTGCAGCGAGCACGACGGCGCGATCCATAGCCGCTCGCCCAGGGCGGCGCTCACCGGCTGCAACGACCGCACGATCGCGCGCAGATCGGCACGCCACACGTTACGGCCATCGACGACGCCCGCCGAGAGGACCATCGTTTCGGGCAGAGCCTCGCACCATGCGGCGAGTTGCGCCGGCGCCCGAGCGAGATCGATATGGACGCCCCGAATCGGCAACGCCGCCACACGGGCCGCATGCTCGGCAGAGGTCTCGAAGTAGGTGGCGAGCAGCACGTTCACGCCGCATGCGCCGAGCGCTTCGTACGCGGCGGTCAAAGCATCGAGCCATTCCCGCTCCAGCTCTAGACACAGCACGGGTTCGTCCAACTGAACCCATTGAACGCCGCGCGCCTTCAACGCATCGAGAATGCGCGCATACCGCTCCACGAGCTTGGGGAGCAACGCCAGGCGATCAAAACCCGCGGCATATGATTTGGCCAACCGCAAATAGGTGACCGGGCCGATTAGCACGGGTTTGACGTTCAAGCCGAGCGCGAGCGCCTCGTCCACCTCGTCGAAGAACCAATCGACCCCGCCGTCGAAGGTCGTGTCGGGCGCCAGTTCCGGCACCAGGTAGTGGTAGTTCGTATCGAACCACTTCGTCATTTCCATGGCCGGCTGGGCGGCGTTGCCGCGGGCAAGCTCGTAGTACTCGCCTAGCGCGAGCTTCGACGGATCGAAGCCGAAACGCCGCGGCAACGCGCCCAGCAATGCGCTCATGCCGAGCATCTGATCGTAATAGGCGAAATCGCCGACCGCGACGAACGCCACCCCCGCCTGTCGCTGCAGTTGCCAGTGGCACGCGCGCAGCGTCGCCGCGACACCGCGCAGGTACGCTTCGTCGGCTTCGCCGCGCCAGAACGCTTCCTGGGCGAACTTCAACTCGCGCTGCGCGCCGATGCGCGGAAAGCCGAGGATATGTGTGGACGTCATAGCCATCTCCTGGTTCGAATGGCTGCCAGTCTCGGAGACGCGCTATCATTCATCAAGCGACAAGTTTTCATCAACACATGAATTTCATTCATACCTCCTCACCGCGCGCCGGCTTCCATGCTTGAGATTCGCCACTTACGTTCCCTGATCGCCATCGCCGAATCCGGCAAGCTCGTGGCCGCCGCCGAGCGCGTGCATTTGAGCCAATCGGCGCTCTCCCATCAGATTCGCGATATCGAGGCGCACTACGACCTTTCCTTGTTCGAACGCACGAAACAGGGGCTGCGCTTTACGTCGGCGGGCGAGCGTCTGCTCACGCTCGCTCGCGAAACGCTGTCGGCGCTCGCGGCGGCCGAGCGCGATTTACTTCGTCTGAAGGGCGATATGACGGGCGAGCTTCGAATCGTGCTCGAATGTCATACATGCTTCGATTGGCTCATGCCGGTGATGGACGAATTCCGTCGCCGGTGGCCCGAAGTCGAAGTCGATCTCGTCGCCGGCTTCCATGCGGACCCACTCCGCCTGCTCGACGACGGCAAGGCCGATATCGTGATCGGGTCCAAGCCGGCGGCTAGGCGCGCGCTGCGGATCGCTCCGCTCTTTCGCTTCGAGATCCTCATCGTGATGGCCAACGAGCACCGGCTGCGCAACAAACGCCGCGTCGGTGCGGAGGATCTTGCAGGAGAAACCCTGATCACCTATCCGGTTCCGGAGGCCCGCATCGATCTGATCCGCGAGGTGCTGGAGCCCGCCGGCGTCAAGCTCGAACGCCGCACGGCGGAACTGACCATCGCCATCATGCAGCTCGTAGCGAGCCGGCGCGGAGTCGCCGCGCTGCCGAACTGGGGCGTGAAAAGCTATATCGAGCACGATTACGTGTTGGGCAAGCGAGTCGGCGCGCAGGGCTTATGGAGCGAGCTCTATGCGCTCGCGACGCAAGCGTTCGCGACCCGGCCGTATTTCGACGACTTCGTCTCGATCGTGCGCGATACGTGCGCGGCTCGACTCGACGGTATTGAGTTGCTGTCCGATTCCGATTGAACGATTGCGGGGAAACCCGCGGCGCGCGATGCAATAAACACCGTGAATCTCGTGCGCCTGAACACGGACGCTCGGCGAAAAGCGCCACAAGCTTTCACGAGACGCGAGTTGATACGGTATGGCCGCGCCGATTGATCTTTATCAAAGAATCGAGCGCCTCTCTTCAAAGAGCGCGGGGCTGTGCCGTTAATGCAACAAAGCGTTAAAAAAAGATTCGGCGCTGGCACTTCCCAGGAAGCGCGTCGGATAATCGTCACGTGCCAGGAGATCAATCATGCAATCCAAGCCCACCAAAATCCCGCCCCCAGACAAAGTGGCCACTCCGGATCAAGAGCCGGTCGGTGTCGAGTTTCTTGCAGCCGAACTGCCTGAGCACGTGCGAGCCTTCTTCGACGAACAGCGTAAGTCGTGCGAGCAGAAATGACGATGGCGGGCTTCGGAGCCCGCACCGAATGACGGCTCGCTCGCGCCGAAAGGCGCTGTCGGCGGCTGCCCTTTCGCTTGCCCTATCGCTGGCGTGTGCCGGCGCGCGCGCGGACGGCGACGAGACGGCGATGACGAACCTCGTCGCGCTCGTCTCCGAACGTCTCGCGCTCGCGGTGCCGGTCGCACAATGGAAATGGGCGAACCATCGCCCGATCACGGACACCCCGCGCGAAGCGGCTTTGCTCGCTGACGTGGAGCGGCGCGCCCAGGCGGCCAACGTAGCCCCCGCTTTCGCTCGCACATTCTTCCAAGACCAGATCGACGCAAGCAAGCAGGTGCAAACGGCGCTGTTCGCGCGTTGGCGGGCGTCGGCACCGCCCTCCGGCGCCGTTCCCGACCTAGCCGCAAGCACCCGGCCGCAATTGGATCGCCTCACGCAGGCGCTGATCCCTGCCCTGGCGCGCATTCAACCGTGGCGCGAGACTGAGGATTGCCCCGCTCGCCTCGCGCGCAGCGTGCGCAATTGGAAGACGTTGACGCGCTACGGCGCGATCGACGCCGGCGCGTTGAGCACCGCTTTGTCGCACGTGTGCGCGACAGGCGGCGTAGCCGGCGAAGGTTAAGTCCTTTTCGAGCCCTAGGCGCTCGGGCTCACCACTCCCGCTTCGGCATCCACCGTTACCGGCGCCAACGGCAAGACACGCAGTCCGCGCGCAAGGTGCGTCTGCAAGATTCGAAAAGTCGACGACTCGAACACGGGTTCACCGTGGGCGGCCGCGAGTGCGCGAGCGGCATCGAGCGTCGAGGCCGCACCGAGATAGCACCACCGGTCAACGACATGAAAGGCGCGCTCGCCAGCGCAGTCCTGTTCGCACTCCTCGAATACGATCGCCGCTTCGAACGGCCAAGGTGCCCCCAGCGCCTCGCCCCGGCCCACCCGCGGCTGACGATTGTGGACGGGGCGCAGCGTGGCGATCCATTTGGCTTCCGTGAGCAATGCACCCAATTCGCCGCCGGTAGCGCGCCATTGCACCCGACGCACCTGCTCGGCAATCCGCTGCTCGCGCGCCGAACGCCGCTCTCCCGTCAAATGCGAGCGCACGCGCTGGCGCACGCGCACGCTGCGCCCCACATAGAGCGGCGCATCCGCCGCATCGAAGAAGACGTAGACCCCATGGCCGGCGGGCGCCGAGTCGATCACATCCTCGGTGATGTCGCCCGCGATGCGATAACGGCGCACCGTGCGGTCGATCTGCGCACGCAAAACATCGGGGGCCCAGGCGTCACGCAACCGCTGCCAGAATTGCCACAACAGATCCGCGTCGGCTAAGGCACGATGGCGCGCGAGCGGCTCGAGCGCGTGGCGCTCGATCAGCGCATCCAGCCCATGGCGCTTCTCGTGCGGCCACAAGGCGCGCGATAGCTTGACGGTGCAGAGCACATCGGGATTGAACGTCAAACCGACCCGCTGAAACTCCCCGCGCAGAAAGCCGCGGTCGAAGCTGGCGTTGTGCGCGATGAACAAGCTGCCGTCGAGCCGCTCGAAGAGTTCGGCGGAAAGCGAGGCGAACGTTGGCGCATCGCGCACCATATCGTCGGTGATGCCCGTCAATGACTGAATAAACGCGGGAATCGGTTGTCCGGGATTGACCAGCGTGCTCCAGCGGGAAACGCCGGCCGGGCCTACCTGTACGACGCCGATTTCGGTAATGCGATGCTCCGCCACCGAACCGCCCGTGGTTTCGAGATCGACGAAAGCGATGGGGGTGTCGATCAACGGGATCGGCAAGAATGAATCTGACATGAATAAGGGCGCTCGGGTGCTTCGATTGACGAAGTATGCACCACCCGAGCGCCCTTGTAAGAAAGCATGCCGCGCCAGGAGCCGCCGCGGAGGCGGCTGGGCGCGGCTTGCCGGGACAAACGAATTACAGCGGGCGAATGTTCGCCGCTTGCTTGCCCTTCGGGCCGGTCTTCACATCAAACTGAACGCGTTGATTTTCTTTTAGCGACTTGAAGCCTTCAGCTTGAATCTCGGAGAAATGCGCGAACACGTCCTCGTTGCCCTTGTCCGTGGTGATGAAGCCAAAGCCTTTAGCATCGTTGAACCATTTTACGACACCGGTTTCCATAGTACTGATTCCCTCGAAATTTTAATAGACGGGCAGCGCCCTCCGCCTGAAAGCCCCAGCCTCGGAAGAACGACACCTCGGTCTCTCTCCCGTGGCGCCGTTCACTGGGTCATTCCGGCGCTGCTTTTATAAATGTTCCGTCGATCCGCCGTCAAGAAATTTTTCATTAAATGCTGAGGGCGACTCAGTGGTATGCGCAATGTAGTAGAAAATCTCGCCAACCAAGTCACTATTACTTGTAGCGGGCACATAAAGATTCATCCAACAGGAAAAATCTTCGCTAGGTGCAACAAGATATTTCGGCGGTAAGTATTTTTCCGGGTTGCCGGCTTCGCGCCGTCGCCGGATGATGAAAATGACGTTTTTGGTTGGAGACGGCCATGCATGCACATCCCTTCAAGCGCTTCGTCTCCTGGCTGTTCCGAATGCCCCGCTCCGGTGTGGCTTCGACTGGTCGGACGAATGGCGCGGCACCCTCGGTACTCGAGTTCGATCCGTTCTGGCACGGGGACCACTGGCAGAACCTGTTGGCATCGCCCATGGACGCGCGCCACTACGTCATGGAAGATTGGGCGCTACCGCGCGAGGACGATGCGACTGAAGCGAACAGTTACGGAGGCGCCGAAGACAAGCAACGCGGGCGCCGCCGCCTGCGCGGCTGAGGGAAAAAAAGACGCGGCTCGAAAGCCGCGCTGACAAAGGTTTGGAGACGTCTTTTCCTGATGAAAAGTCTGCTTGGGCAAGCAGAACCGGCAGTATAGCCGCGCGGCCCGTGCCGTTCACCCACGCGCCACGCAAACCTCTTTTTCCAAACTGACAATAATCCATTTCGGCGAAGACGCTTTTCCAATTCGCAATGGAAAACAGCGTCTCGTAAACACAACGTCAGCCGCTGTCAATATTCGCTTCGAACCCTTTTTAAATCGCCGCAAGCCTTATCCGACAAGGCTTTGAGCGGCATCCCTTTCGCATTTCTAAATCGTCAAAACTTTATTTCGATTTTCGGAATACGAGCGGAAAGAACGCGGTATTTACACTCAACCCAGTTCGGAAAAACGGACGTGCTGCCCTGGTTCCACGCATCGCCTTGCGCACGGGTTGCCGGCGCCTCGAGCGAGCACCCAGCCACCATCCTGATACTGGAGTGAAAGATGAAAAAGACGCTTCTAGTGGGCGCCCTGACGGGCGCGTTCGCCACGATGGCGCACGCTCAAAGCAGCGTGACGCTGTACGGCCTCATCGACGCCGGCATTACGTATACGAATAATCAGGGCGGCGGGCACGCCTGGCAGCAAAGCACGGGGGCGGTCAACGGCAGCCGCTGGGGCTTGCGCGGCGCCGAAGACCTGGGTGGCGGGCTGAAGGCAATCTTTACCTTGGAAAACGGCTTCGGCATCAACAACGGCACGCTCAAACAAAACGGCCGCGAGTTCGGCCGTCAAGCGTTCGTCGGTTTGAGCAGCCAGCAGTTCGGTACGGTGACCCTCGGCCGCCAGTATGACGACGTGGTTCAATACCTCGGGCCGCTGGCGCTCACCGGTACGCAATATGGCGGGACCTACTTCGCGCACCCGTTCGACAACGACAACCTCGACAATTCGTTCCGCATCAATAATTCCGTACACTTCCAGAGCGCCAATTACGGCGGCTTCAAGATCGGAGCGTTGTACGGCTTCTCGAATACGGCGGGTCAAGCATCGAATAACCGCACGGTCAGTGTCGGTGCGTCTTATTCGTGGATGGGCCTGAACGTCGCAGCGGCCTACTTGCAGATCGACAACGATCTGAACGCGCTGAATCAAGCGGCCACGGCCCCCGGCTCCGTGGCTGGCGACGCCACTTTCGCCGCAAGCCGTCAGCGCACCTGGGGCGCCGGCTTCAACTACACGTTCGGCCCGGCAACGGCGGGCTTCGTCTTTACGCAAACGCATCTGAACGATGCGATCGGCATCAACGCGTCCAACGCCGGCACGGCCGCCGCCCTTGCCCTACCCGGCGGCACGGCTCGCTTCAACAACTTCGAAGTCAACGCGCGCTATGCGCTGACACCGGCGGTCAGCCTGGCCGGCGCGTATACGTACACCGACGGCTCGCTTGGCGGTGTGAGTCCAAAATGGAATCAGTTCAATCTTCAAGCGGATTACGCGTTGTCCAAACGCACGGATGTCTACCTCGAGGGCATCTATCAGCTTGCGATCAACAAGGGCTTGCCGTTCACCGCGGACATCAACGGCCTGAATGCGTCGTCGAGCAACAAGCAAATCGCCGCAACGGTCGGTCTGCGTCATCGCTTCTGAGCCAAGCAACCGGCGCGGCCTGCGGTTCGCCGCGCCGCGCTTGACGAAGGCGCCGCGATCCGGCGCCTTTTTTATTGCCCATTGCCCATTGCCCATTGCCCATTGCCCATTGCCCATTGCCCATTGCCTATTGCCCATTGCCTATTGCCATATGCGACGGGCCGAGCGACCGGCGTCTTAAGCGCCCGCCGGATATTTCACGTCGAGGATGTCGATCTGCTCCGGCCCGGCAGGCGTATGCAGCGTGACCGTGTCGCCGATGCGCGCTTTCAGCAACGCGCGGGCGATCGGCGAGATCCAACTGACGTGGCCACAATCGAGATCGACCTCGTCGACACCAACGATCGTCACCGTATGCGTTTCGCCATCCTCGGTCGCATACTCGACCGTCGCGCCGAAGAATACCTGATCGACGTTCTCCTGCTTGCTGGCATCGACCACCTCGGCCAAGTCGAGCCGCTTCGTCAGAAAGCGAATCCGGCGGTCGATCTCGCGCAACCGGCGCTTCCCGTAAATGTAATCCCCGTTCTCGGAACGATCGCCGTTCGACGCCGCCCATGAAACGAGCTTGACGACGTCCGGCCGCTCTACGTCGATCAGACGAAGCAACTCGTCGCGCATGCGCTTGTGTCCCGCCGGGGTCATGTAGTTCTTGGTGCCGGCCGGGATCTCCGGCTGGGCGATGTCGAGATCGTCGTCGTCGGCGTCGCTCGACTCTTTGACAAAGGCCTTGTTCATATCTGGATCGCTGCTGCTATCAAGCTTCAAGCGTACACGATCGAGCCGGTCGCAAGAAAGTTTGAAGAAACGTCTCCCGATGTCTTCCCTTTTCTCCGAACTTTGCTATAATTTCGCTTCTGCGTGCGGCTGTAGCTCAGTTGGATAGAGTACTTGGCTACGAACCAAGGGGTCGTGGGTTCGAATCCTGCCAGCCGCGCCACTCTTTTCAAGAGCCTTCTTCACCGAAGGCTCTTTTGTTTCACCGAAGTACGGTTTTACGTTTTAGCGTGCGGCTGTAGCTCAGTTGGATAGAGTACTTGGCTACGAACCAAGGGGTCGTGGGTTCGAATCCTGCCAGCCGCGCCATCTATAGAGGGCCTTCCATTCGGAAGGCCCTTTGTTTTTGTGCCCGGCTTCTCGGCCTTATTGGCGAAGAACCGAATAACCGCCCCGCTCCCACCACGCGGCAATCATCGCGCCGCTCATGGGGTTCACCGCGCAGATCGCGCCCGCCACGGTCGGCGGCGGGCTTCTCTGCGATTGCTCAGTCAGTAGTCGCCCCGTTCGCGCTCGATCCGCATACCGCCGTCGTGACGGTGATGGCCGTCCTCGCTCGGCCGCTCGCGCACGATGCGCATGACGTCCGGATTCGTTCTCACGCGCCGCATGACGTTCGCCAAGTGCACGCGATCGCTGACCTGGATCACGAATCGCAATACGGTCGATTCCTGTGACAAGTCCTCGTCCATGGCGATGTGGACGATATTCGCATCGGCCGACGTGATATCGGCTGCGACGCGCGCGAAGACACCCTTCACGTTGCACACGAGCACCTTCACCGCGACGTCGAACAAGCGACCGGGCTGCGGCGCCCAGGCAACGTCGATCCAACGGCCCGGGTCGCGCCGGTGGATGCGTTGTGCAACGCGGCAATCGGTCGTATGAATCGCCATGCCGAGCCCGATGCCGATGTAGCCCATGATGTCGTCGCCCGGGATGGGGCGGCAGCACGCGGACAATTGCACCGACATGCCTTCCGTCCCGGTGATGACGACCGGCGGCGCATGCGGCGCCGGGTGACCACCCGCGCCGGCCTGCTCGCCACGGCCGTGTTCGTCGTCTGCATCGCGGCCGTTGACGAGCACTTCGATACGTTTGGCCATGACGGCCGCGACACGCCGGCCGAGGCCAATGTCGGCAAAGATTTCTTGGCGATTCTTATTGCCGGTCCATTGCACGAGCTTGTCCCACACTTCGGGCTCGATCTCGGCGAGCGAGAGCCCGTAGCCCTTCAAGCTCTGATCGACGAGGCGTTCGCCCAATTGGACGGACTCGTTCAAGCGCATCGTCTTCAAGTAGTGCCGAATCGCAGAGCGCGCCTTGCCCGTGCGGACGAAGCCGAGCCAGGCCGGGTTGGGCTTCGAATACGGCGCGGTGATGACTTCGACGATGTCGCCGCTCTTGAGCTCGGTTCGCAACGGCAACAACTCGTTGTTGATCTTGACGGCGACGCACTGATTGCCGAGGTCGCTGTGGATCGAATAAGCGAAGTCGAGCGCCGTCGAGCCGCGCGGAAGCGCCATGATCTTCGACTTCGGCGTGAAGACGTAGACCGCATCGGGGAACAGGTCGATCTTCACATGCTCGAGGAATTCGCTCGAATCGCCGGCCTCGCTCTGAATGTCGAGCAGCGATTTGAGCCACTGGTGCGCGCGCTTTTGAACGTCGTTCAGATCAGCGCCGCCGTTTTTATAGAGCCAGTGCGCCGCGACGCCCGCCTCGGCGATCTCGTGCATCTTGCGTGTGCGCACCTGAAATTCGATCGGCGCGCCGAACGGGCCGACGAGCGTCGTGTGCAGCGATTGGTAGCCGTTGACCTTCGGAATCGCAATGTAATCCTTGAACTTGCCCGGGACGGGTTTGTACAAGGCATGCAAGACGCCGATGCACGTATAACACTCGAGCGCGCTACCGACGACGACGCGAAAACCGTAGACATCGAGCACCTGAGAGAACGACAACTGCTTGTCGCGCATCTTTTTGTAGATGCTGAAGATCGTTTTCTCGCGGCCCGTCACCTCCGCCTCGATCGCCGCATCGGCGATCGCGCGCTGCACCGATTCCAGAATTTTGCCGACGACTTCACGCCGGTTGCCGCGCGCCGCCTTCACGGCTTTTTCGAGCGTGGCGTACCGGTGCGGGTTGAAATTGGCGAAACTGAGGTCTTGCAGCTCGCGATAGGTATTGTTCAGACCCAGGCGGTGCGCGATCGGGGCGTAAATGTCGAGCGTTTCACGCGCTACGCGCCGGCGCTTCTCCGGCGGCACGGCGCCGAGCGTGCGCATGTTGTGCAGACGGTCGGCGAGCTTGACGAGGATGACGCGAACGTCGCGCGCCATCGCGAGCAGCATCTTGCGGAAATTCTCCGCCTGCGCTTCCTCGCGATTGCGAAACTCCATTTTGTCGAGCTTGGACAGACCATCGACGAGTTCCGCCACCTTCGGGCCGAAACGTTCCGCAAGCTCGGTTTTCGTGACGCCCTGGTCTTCCATGACGTCGTGCAACAGCGCGGCCATGATCGACTGCGCGTCGAGCTTCCAGCCGGCGCACGTTTCCGCGACGGCTACGGGATGGGTGATATAGGGTTCGCCGCTTTGGCGGTATTGCCCGAGGTGCGCTTCGTCGCTGAAGTGAAACGCCGCCTTGACCTCTTTGATCTCTTCGGCGCTGAGGTAGCCGGCCAGCATCGAGGTGAGTTTCGCGATCGAAACGACGTCGTGCTTGCGGGGCTGCTCCGGCGTGGCCGTGGGCCCGAACAGGTGGCGAAACGATTGTTCTAGAACCGCGTCGATGTACTTGCGCGCGGGGCCCGGCGCTTCGACGTCATGCTCGTGCTCGAGATGCACGGCATCGTTGGAAGCGGAGGCGGACGATGGGGTAGCGCTCATTTTCGCCTCCGGTATCGATTGCTATGCGGGCTATGCGGTGACTTGCATGGCTCGAGACAGCGCTGGGCGCGAGGTGCGCCCAGCGCGTCCGACGCTTTAGACGGGGACCTTCTTCAGCATCTCGAGACCGACTTGGCCCGCCGCGATCTCTCGCAGCGCAACCACGGTGGGCTTGTCGCGGCTTTCGATCTTCGGCGTGTGGCCTTGCGCGAGTTGACGCGCGCGATACGTCGCGGCGAGCGCCAGCTCGAAACGATTCGGGATTTGCTTCAGGCAGTCTTCGACGGTAATGCGGGCCATGTTTCGAAATTCCTTCTCAATATGTTGCTCATTCTACCTTATGTGCGCAAGCATCCGCCTTTACTCGGCGTGCGGCAGATGGATGCCGAGCTCGACGAAAAGCTGGGTGTGGCGCGCGTATTGCGAGGCAAAGCGCAAACGCGTCGCATCGACGACGCATTGCAGCTCCGCTAGTGCACGCTCGAAGTGCTCGTTGATGATGACGTACTCGGATTCCGCCGCGTGCGCGATCTCGCTGCCGGCCGCGAGCAACCGGCGCGTGATGACGTTCGGCTCGTCTTGTCCGCGCTTTTTCAAGCGCTCTTCGAGCGCCGCGAGCGAGGGCGGCAAGATGAAAATCTCGACCGCATTGCGAAAGCGCTTCTTCACCTGCTGCGCGCCTTGCCAATCGATTTCGAGCAGCACGTCATGGCCGCTTTTCATCTGCTGCTCGATCCACAAGCGCGAGGTGGCGTAGTAGTTGCCGTGCACTTCCGCGCTTTCGAGAAACTCACCGCGCCCATGGCGCTCGAGGAAATCCTCGACGGTGGTGAAGTGATAGTGCTGTCCGTCTTGTTCGCCCGGACGCGGCTTGCGGGTCGTGTACGAAATCGACAGACGGATCGCCGGATCGCGAGCGAGCAATGCGTTCACGAGCGTGGACTTGCCCGCGCCCGAAGGCGCGACGACCATGAACAGATTGCCGGGGTAAGCGCCGGCGTAAGGATTGTGCGGTGCCGAATGCGCCGCGTTCGATTCGTGTGTGGGCTCTGTCATGGTGACCGTTACTCCAAATTCTGCACTTGCTCGCGCATTTGCTCGATGAGCAGCTTCAGCGTCATCGATGAGTCGGCCAGTTCCTTCGCGGCCGCTTTCGAGCCTAGCGTGTTCGCCTCGCGATTGAGCTCCTGCATCATGAAGTCCAGGCGCTTGCCGACCTTGCCGCCCTTCTCGATCACATGACGCGTTTCGTTCAAGTGAGCGGTGAGCCGCGAGAGCTCTTCGGCGATGTCGATCCGAATGCCGTACATCGTCACTTCCTGGCGGATGCGCTCGGCGATCTCCTCGCGCGAGACGATCGTGGCCGCCGCATCGGGTGCCGCGAGGCCGAGCGCTTCTTGCAGACGCTCGACGATCTTTTGCTGATGTTTCGTGATGAGCTCGGGCACGAGCGGCGTGATGCGCGCAACGATCGCTTCCATCTCCGTCACGTTGCCGAGCAGCATCGCCGCGAGTTGCGCGCCCTCGCGCGCACGCACGTCGACGAGCTCGCCGATCGCTTGCTTGCCGCACGCGAGCACCGCGTCGCGCAGCGTATCGGCCGACACGTTCGATTCGGCGAGCACGCCGGGCCAGCGCAGGATTTCGCCCGTGCGCATGCGCTCGCTGCCGGGGAATGCGTCGAGGACCGCGCGCTCGAGCACGGCCAACTGTGCCAGCGCATCGCGGTTCAGCGAGCCGGCCGTGGCCGTTTGCTCGCTGCGTTGGAAGTTCACGCGGATGTCGACCTTGCCGCGCGAGAGCTTCGTCATCAGCATTTCGCGCAGGGTCGGCTCGCATGTACGCGCCTCTTCGGGCATACGAAAGTTCAGGTCGAGGAAACGCGAATTCACGGTACGCAGTTCGACCGACACGCTCATGGCTCCGGTACCGCCCGCGGCCGCGAGTTCGCGCGTTGCGCTCGCGTAGCCTGTCATGCTGTAAATCATCGTCCGTCTCGCGATTGAGGCCGTCGCCGGCCGGTTATTCGAGCCGCTTCGCGCGTCGACCCGGCGCGAAAGCGTTGAACGCGCATTATCCCATTTTTGCGGAGGATGCCCGGCGCAACGGGGCAGCCGACATGCAACGCGTGCGGGGCGGTAAAATTGCGGTTTCCCTTCCTCTCACGCGGCCGATGCCGCTTCCGATGCCCACCATGCCCGATATCGTTCAACGCCCTAGCGGCCGCGCCGCCGACGCACTGCGCGACGTACGCATCACGCGCCACTACACGAAGCATGCCGAAGGTGCGGTGCTCGTCGAGTTCGGCGACACCAAAGTGATCTGTACCGCGAGCGTGGCCGAGCGCGTTCCCGAATTTTTGCGCGAACGCAACCAAGGCTGGCTGACGGCCGAATACGGCATGCTGCCGCGCGCGACGCACACGCGCAGCGATCGCGAAGCGGCGCGCGGCAAGCAAACCGGCCGCACGCAGGAGATTCAGCGTCTCATCGGGCGGGCGCTACGCGCCGTGTTCGACCTCGAACGGCTCGGGCCGCGCACGCTGCACATCGACTGCGACGTGATCCAAGCCGACGGCGGCACGCGCACGGCCAGCATCACGGGCGCCTTCGTGGCTGCGCACGATGCCGTCTCGAAGCTGCTGGCCTCGGGCCGCATTACGCAATCGCCGATCACCGACTACGTCGCCGCGATCTCCGTCGGCATCTACGAAGGCATGCCCGTGCTCGATCTGGACTACGACGAAGACTCGCGCTGCGACACCGATATGAACGTCGTCATGACCGGTGCCGGCGGTTTCGTCGAAGTGCAAGGCACGGCCGAAGGCGCCCCTTTCTCGCGCGAAGAAATGAACGCCTTGCTCGATCTCGCGCAGCAAGGCATCGGCACGCTCGTTGCCAAACAGAAGGCGGCATTGCACGAAACCGCGGGCACCGCCTTGGGAGTACGCGATGAGTGAAGTCGCCGGCACGCCGCTCGCGCGCGTGGTGCTCGCGTCGAACAACGCGGGCAAGCTGCGCGAGTTCGATGCCCTGCTCGGCGCGGCCGGTATCGCCCTGATTGCGCAGGGCGAGCTCGGCGTGCCGGAAGCCGACGAGCCGCATGCTACGTTCGTCGAGAACGCACTCGCGAAAGCACGCCATGCGGCGCGCCTGACCGGGTTACCCGCATTGGCCGACGATTCGGGCCTATGCGTGCGCGCGCTAGGCGGCGAGCCGGGGGTGTATTCGGCACGTTACGCGCAACGCGCCGGCGGAGAAAAGAGCGATGCCGCCAACAACGCGTATCTCGTCGAACGGTTGCGCGGGCAGCATGATCGGCGCGGTTACTACTTCTGCGTGCTCGTGCTCGTGCGCCATGCCGACGATCCGGAACCGCTGATCGCCGAAGGACGCTGGCACGGCGAGCTCTTGGATGCACCGCGCGGCGAAAACGGCTTCGGCTACGATCCGTACTTCTATCTGCCCGATTTGAACGCGACGGCCGCGCAGCTCGAGCCCGCCGTCAAAAACGCCCGCAGCCACCGCGCGATCGCGCTTGCCGCCTTGTTGGCGCGGCTCAAGGAGGAACGATGATCGGCACGCGTGCCGGTGTCGTGCAGGCGTTCACCGCCCCTGGCGCGATCCGGCTCACCTCGCTCCCGCCGCTAGCGCTCTACGTGCACTTTCCCTGGTGCGTGCGCAAGTGTCCGTATTGCGATTTCAACTCGCACGAATGGAAAGGCGAGCGTTTCCCCGAAGACGACTACCTCGATGCGCTGCGCGCCGATCTCGAACAGGCGCTGCCGCTCGTTTGGGGCCGGCAGGTGCATACGGTCTTCATCGGCGGCGGCACGCCGAGCTTGTTGTCGGCGCGGGGGCTGGACCGTTTGCTGTCGGACGTGCGCGCGCTGCTGCCGCTCGATGCCGATGCCGAGATTACGATGGAGGCCAACCCCGGCACGTTCGAGGCCGAGAAGTTCGCGCAGTTTCGCGCGAGCGGCGTGAATCGTCTCTCGGTCGGCATCCAGAGTTTCAACGAGGCGCATCTGAAGGCACTGGGGCGCATCCACGACATGAACGACGCACGCCGCGCCGTGGAAATCGCCGCACGCCACTTCGAGAACTTCAACCTCGATCTGATGTTCGCGCTGCCTCGGCAAACGTTGGAGGAATGCAGGGCCGATATCGAAACGGCGCTTTCTTTCGCGCCGCCGCATTTGTCGCTCTACCACCTCACGCTCGAGCCCAATACGCTGTTCGCGAAGTTCCCGCCGGCGCTGCCCGACGACGATGCGTCCGCCGACATGCATGAGTGGATTCACGAGCGCACGGCGGCCGCGGGCTACGGGCGCTATGAGGTATCGGCTTACGCGAAGCCGAATCACCAGTGCAAGCACAATCTGAACTATTGGCGCTTCGGCGATTACCTCGGTATCGGCGCCGGCGCGCACACGAAACTTTCGTTCGCGCATCGGATCGTGCGGCAGGCTCGCTACAAGCACCCGGCGACGTTCATCGAGCAAGCACGGGCGGGCACGCCGGTTCAAGAAGAGCACGAGGTGTCGGCGCAAGAGCTTCCGTTCGAATTCATGCTGAACGCCCTGCGACTCGTGGAGGGCTTCCCGGTGCATCGATTCATCGAACGCACGGGACTTCAGATCACGTCGATCGAGCCGGCCTTGCAAGAGGCCGAGCGGCGAGGTTTGATCGAGCGGACGTATGAAAAAATCGCGCCGACGGCGCTCGGGCAGCGCTTTTTGAACGACCTGCAGGCGCTGTTTTTGAACGACGGAGACGACTGATCGACGAAGCGATGCGCGCTCGAATGCGGGCGCCGCATTGTTTTCGGGTTACAATCGCGCCTCTCGGAGGGCTGGCAGAGCGGTTGAATGCACCGGTCTTGAAAACCGGCAAGGCTTTACGGCCTTCGTGGGTTCGAATCCCACGCCCTCCGCCAGAAGCGGCCTGCTTTGGATCGTCCAAAATCATTCGGCTCGCTTTGCGCAAACCTCCCTTTGGCAAAGTTTTCCGCCGGTAATACCCCCGTTTTCCGCGGCAGGCGGAAGGTTCCTTTGCTAGAGGAACGTCGCTGATCGGTCAAACGCGTTGCTTCTTATGAAGTCGCTCTCACGCGGCAAGCTCGACCGTCAGTTCTGGATGTTTGAGGATCAAACGCAGGAGACACAACACCGCGCCCGACGGCGCGAAGCGTCCCTGCTCCCAGTCGCGCAGAGTGGCAACCGGCGTGCTGATCCGCTCGGCAAACGCGGGCTGAGTCATACCGGCAGCTTCACGCGCCTGGCGCACGAGCATCTGTTCGGGAGTCGTTACGCGGCCGACGCGCGCTTTAGCCTCTTCAAGTGCCTGGCGAAGATCCGGCAGCGATTCACCGGCATCGGCCTCAATGGCCTTTGCAATTTTCTCGATGTTCATCACACCACCTTTCGGATGTCTTTAGGAAGCATATTCTCGCGCTCGGCCTTCGCGTAGACCGCAACGAGCAACACGATTTCTTCATCGGTCAGATTGAAGTAAATCACGCGTGCGCCGCCCGACTTGCCCGTGCCGGCACGCTTCCAGCGAACCTTGCGAGCACCATCGGCGCCCGGAATCACGTCCCCGCCGTCAGGATTGGCAGCGATCCAGCTTATGAATTCGAGACGCTCGACCTCGGACCAGATACGCTCGGCTTGTTTCTGGAAGGTTGGGGTTTCGATCACGGTACGCATGCGTGCATTATACGGGATTCCCGTATGACTTCAAGCCTTGTATCTGGCAACGGCCCGCGCGAACCCAGCGCGCGAGTGCGCCACGATGTTTGGTGGGTACAACCGTCTCAATTAGCTGAACCCGGGGCCACGTCGGAGGTCAAGCGTCTGACGCTAGGCTAAGCCAAATCGAGTCACACACCACGGTCACCTCCACACCGCACGAAGGCTCAAGAACGAACAAAGCCTTCCGTCCCGCGGTGAAATCGGCGATGTGCTGATCGACTTGCGTTTGATCGACAGTCGCTTGGAAATCGTCTTTGCTGTCTACCCACCGCAACCATCGCCCGACCTCGGCGGGACGGAAACCGTGTCGCCGTCACGTACCGTTCCTCGAAATTCTCGCCGGCCGCCGCCAGCTCGAAAGCGACGGCAAAGCGCCGGCCCATATCCCGAGCGCTACCCGCGCTCGCAGTCAGCTTCCTCATTTCCACTCCATTTCACGCATTGAGTATCTCCCCCGGCACAATCGTTGCGCCACTTCACCGAATCCGATCACGCGCCTTTCACGATCTCGCGCGCGATCGCATCACCTTCGGAGAAACGAACATGGCGCCCGAGTCCAACGCTGCCCTCCCCCAATTCGACCGGCCATTCCGCTTGTTCGCAGCCGACGATCGCGTACTCGCGCAAAACGCCGCGGGCAAGGTCATCGACATCGGCGAAATCAGTTGTCACCCCGACGGCGCCTGCCGCATCGCGCTCGATGTCGATGCGCTCGATTCCGGTCCGCAACGCGACGCTCGCGCAGCCCTCCAAGCGCTCGTGCCGCTCTTGACCTATGACTACCTCGACGGACTCTTCACGAGCGAAGCCGACGCCAGATTCGAGGGTCTCTTGGAGACGCTTCCCCATCTCGAGTTCACGCTGGCTGAAACGGTGCCGCGCGAACTCGTCGATCGCCGGCCTCCGGAGCTCTTTTAGCGCCCCACGCGCGCCTGCGCGCCGAGCAGCGACTGCGCCAGCCTCAACTGCTCGACGCCCGCCGGACTGTTGTTGGCGGCGAACGCCTTTACGTCCGCGTCTTCGCCCGCCTGCGCTTCGCTTTCGTATAGGCCGTTGCCCATCCGGTGCATGTTCATTTGCGCCAGCAAGTACTCGCGGTCGAATAGCTTGCCGTTCAAATGCGTCAGTTCCTCGTAGAGCGTGCGGTTGGCCGGGTCCATCGCCTTGATGAGTTCGACGTGCTTGCGTGCAGCCAATTGCGTCAACTCGTCGTTGATTCGCGTGTGTTCCTGCGCGAGCCGCCGGCCATAGGCTTTCACGGCCGGATCGCCCGCCTGGTGTTCCGCGAGCTCCGCCATATCGACTTCGGCCGTCCCCACGCTCGCGGCCGTCAACATGAATTGCTGATCCACCGGGGTCACTTCGGCGCTCGATTGAAGCAGGGAGCAACCCGCCGCGATCAACGCGGCCAAGCCGGCCGCAACGACCGCATGGCGGTATTTGGAATTGAGCATCGCCCACCTCCTGGGTTGAGATGGCCGCCCCGCGCGCTTCGTCGGCGGCTGCCTACGTGCCTGCATACGCGATGCCCGGAAGGACCGATGAAGCGAGCCATCCGGACGGCTCGACAGACGGCCGCGGCGACGGCATGGCCATTGCTCGTGGTTCGGAGAACCGCTTCCCGCTATGACCACGGAACATCGCCCCGGGCGCCGATCGAGCCCCTCCATCGAAACAGATCCGGATCAACAGCCAAAGACGCTCGACGCGTGTCGGCGCTGCCTGCTATGGCACGACGCAACTCAAGGCGTCCCAGGCGCCGGCCCAGCGCATGCGCCCATCATGATGGTGGGCGAGCAGCCTGGCGACAGCGAGGACCGCGCCGGTGAACCGTTCGTCGGCCCCGCCGGACGGCTGCTCGACGACGCGTTGCGCGAAGCCGGCGTCACGCGTCGCGCGGTGTTCGTCACGAACGCAGTCAAACACTTCAAGTGGGAGCCGCGCGGTAAGCGACGCATGCACAAGACACCGGCGCAACGCGAAGTCGATGCCTGCCGCTATTGGCTCGAGCGCGAACTCGCGCAGGTCTCGCCCAGCGTCGTCGTCGCACTGGGGGCGACCGCGCTCAAGGCGCTGCTCGAAGACGCCCACGCCCGCCTACAAGCGCACTTCGATAAGACGACGCACCACAACGGACTCACGATCCTGGCGACTTGGCATCCGTCGTACGCCTTACGCGCGCCGGATCCCGAAACGCGCCAACGCGTCTACGGCGATATCGTCAGAACCCTCGCTCACGCCAAGCGCATCGCGCACGTAAGGCAATCCGGAAACGATGGCGACTGAGTCCTAAATCTTCGCGACCGCGCCAGTGCGGCGCGCGATCGGGGCGACCATGCCGTACCGCGTCGTTTCCATCGTTTCCACGGCCGGCGCGCCGACATCCGATAGCAAACGACGTCGCGCGCACGCGGCGGTCGTTCACCCGAGGACAATGTCATGACAGATCCCGTCGTACGCGTAACGAACCACGGCAGCATTCCCGTATGCATCGCCCACGATCCGAACTGGGACGATCAGGTGCTTTTCATCAACGGCCGCGCCGCGCAGCAAACGCGCTGTCTCACGACCGGCACGAACGCCCATCTCGGCATCCGGCTCGATGGCGATCAAGCGCCCGAGGAGAATTTGATGGGCGTCATCTTCGCCGACGCCAAGGACTTCGACGGCGGCAAAGCGGGCTTCTATCAATCGACGATCGGCCATGACCGCGAAACGGGCCTGCTATCCGTCACCGACGAATTCAAGTTCGGCACGCCTTCTTTGAAGTATTCGATTACGGATCAAACGAACGCGTCGCTCGACCTGACGTTCGTGGACGAGTAGCCCACGGTAGCCCAACGAGCCACGCCGCCGAGCATCCCCATCGCGCACTCGCTCCCCTCGGCGGCGATCTCCACGCCGTGCGCTCGATCCGCGGCAACCCGGCGAGCGATAGGCCGCTATTTGAGCAACCCCAATTCGATCGCTTTCACGCCCGCGGCACGGCTCGTATTCACCCCTAATTTCGTTCGAATATTCGCCAAATGAAAATTGATTGCCGATTGCGAGCAATCGAGAATAAGCGATATTTCAGACGCTGTTTTCCCAAAAACCCACCATTTCATGATTTCCGATTCTCTCGGCGTGAATTTCGGCAGAATCGATGCAAAATACCGTTCGACGTGCGGCAGTGCCGTTTCGATCGCCGCATCGCGCACCCAGCCGAGCAGCGCGAGTTGCGCCATCGCCTCGCGCCGCGCGATCTCGGTATCGGCGCCGCTGGAAAAACTCAACATCCCCGATTTGCACCGCGGCCCGTGCACGGGCAACAACACGCCCCAACGCAGCCCCGCATCGCGCACTTGCCGGTATAGGTCGCGCTCGCCGGGCGCGACGTACCACTCCTCGCTCCAGAGCACGGCGCTCGTGTGCGCACAGGCATAGCCAAGCAGCGGACACGTCCTCGCCGTTTTTCCGTTTCGATAGAGGCGCACCATGCCCGGCGCGCAGTTGCTGCGGACGAACGCGTCGTCGCAGTGCAGGCCACCGCCGGGCAGTAGCACGAACGTGGTGTAATCGAAACCCACGCTACGGCCCGCGCTCGCGAGCGCGTCGAACCAGTCGGTCAGCGCAGCGGCATCGCGCAACCGTGCCATCGCTTCATCGATCGAATCGAAAGGCGCATACGCCGCGTGAGGGCGTCGTATGGAATCATGCAGCGCTGGCATCATTTATCGACAGCCCTCGATTAACGAATGAATGACGAATTCAAGAAAAGGTTACCGAATAACTAACGGCTTTACAAAAGAGTTGATAAGTGTTTTTCTCCGTATATGAGACGACCGCATTCGACCTGTTCGGTTCGTTCGAAGTCGCGGCGCACGCCTCATGAGGAGTGTTTTTGTGAAAAATCGTCAATGGGCGGCGGCGTGGTTTAGTTTGCCCGCAGCCGTCGTGTGTGTCGTCTCGTTTTCTCCTACCTGCTCGAATGCGGCGTCCGCATCGGCTGCCGATGCCGGCCTTCTAGCCCTACAAAGCGGATCCCCTCAACGGCGCGCGGCCGTCGCCGGTTTGGCAACGCTCGTTGCGCGCTTGCCGGACTCGGCATCCGGGGCCGGGGGCATTCGCCGTCTTTTTGGAATCGCCGACGATCGCACGCTGCGTCAGGCCAAAATCGGCGAAGGCTTCCAAACCTATCTCGTCGATCCGAAACCGTTGCTCTCCGGCAAACCCGTCGGCGAGAGCGTGTATGGCAGCGGTGTGTGGCGCTTCGTCGTCATGGCAAACGGCCAAGGCATCGGGCTCATTACCGTCGCACCGGTGAATGGTGCTTGGACAATGGTCGAAGCCGGGGCGAGCGAGCTTGCCCGCGATATCGCGTCAGTCGCCGCGCGCTACGAGCAGCAAGCACCCACGGCGCGTCTGCGCTTCGTCAGAAGCCGGCAAGCCGTCGCGGACTTCATCGAAGTACGTCCGGCCGCCAGTCCCGATGCGAAGGGCAAGCTCGGCGAACCCCTCTACGTGCCGCTAATGAGCGCACGCACCCTCGCCGCCGCTGCCGCTGCGCCCGGCGCCGCCCTCACGGACGCTCAGCTCGACGATGCGCTGCGACACAGCGTGCGGCGCGCGATGCACGATCCGCGAGTCGGACATTGACGCGCAAGCCCGATCAGGAGATTTGTCGTGAACACCGTCATCGCCGCCTGCCTTACGGGCGGTCTAGTCATCGGCGCAGCCGAGCCGCTCGTGCCCGCAATCGCTCAGCAAATCGACGTCCCGCACGTCACTCAGCAGCATAGCGAATGGTGTTGGGCCGCCGACGCCAGCGCGGTCCTCTCGTATCGCGGCGCATCGAGCACCCAGTGCGGGATCGCCAATTGGGTGAACTCGATCGGATATGCCTGCACGAGCGCGCCGTTCGATTGGAACGACAGCGCCAACTCGCCGGATACGCTCACCGGCACGACCGGCATCAGCGGAATCCTCTGGTCGCTCGGCCGGCGCGATTCGCGCTACTACGACGGAGCGATCTCGTTTGGCTTGGCTATGCGCAGCATCGACCAGCGCGAGCCTATCGTCGTCCTTTGGACCTGGCCGAACGGCGGCGGCCATTTCATCGTCGTGGACGGTTATGACAAGCGCAACCAAGCGCTCTACTTCATGAATCCGTGGCCCGGCGAAGGTGCGGGGTACGGCGACTACACATGGATGCTCGGCGGCACCGGGAACATGGGCACACACACCTGGGCCGAATCGCTCATCGTGTATTGACGGCCTCGCCTGCCGCAGCCACGCGATTCGCGCGTATTTCTGCAACCGATGCAGACATGGGTACGCGCCCGTGCTCGCAAGGCTGCCTGCTGTGGGCGCGCGCACGATCGTCATGAAAATCGGGATGCGAGGAGGCGGCGCATTGCCTACGCTGAAGAGACACCGCCTCGCGCTCGATCCCATCCAGCGCGCAAGTTATCTCGCGAGCCGCCATGACAATCGATTTCGTGCGCTATCCCCGCGCTCTGACGTGCTTGGCCGCATGCGCCGCATTGCTCGTCGCTTCGGCTTGCACGTTCACCCCACCGACGCGTCCCGCTGCGGCCACGCTGCCGCCGCCCGCGGCTGTCAATAGCGTGACGCTGGACCAATACCGCGACGCGGTTGCCAAGCGGATCGCCGAGCGCAGTCCGTCGTATCTCGAGCGGCGGGCGCCGCAAGCGATGCTGCGTTCGCTCGTCGTCGTGGCCTTTACGGTCGACCGCGACGGCAGGCTCGTGCGCTCCTCGGTCTATCGCACGAACGGCGACGACGAAGCCGAAGCGACCGCGCTCGCCACGTTGCGCCGGGCCTCTCCGCTTCCGGCCCCGCCCGCTAAACTGCTGAACGGTCTCGGCCAAGTCGAGATGATGGAAGACTGGCTCTTCAACGACGACGGCAAATTCCAATTGCGCGAGCTCGCATCGCCGCAAGCGCTGACGTTCGATTGAAGGCAAGTACGTTACGGGCGTGCGTTGGCGCCTATTGCGCACGCTCGTTATAATTTCCCGCACCGCGCAGCCGGACCCTCCGGCCATGTTTGCAGCGCGCCGCCTACCCGGTGGCACGCCGATGAACCCGACGCCGCCTCGCCCGCGCCATTCGCGCGCCCTCGCTTGTCGAATCGCATTTCCGTTTTTTCCCGCCGTTTGCGCCGATCGCTCGTGCTTTGATAGACGATCGCGCATTCGTGCCGCTACACCCGGCCCCACCCTGGGAAGCCGTCTGCGTGATCGCGCGGCGGTGCGCCCACTACAACTATCGGAGACCCGCTATGTCCGCTTCGACGTCATCGCCCGCCGTGACTTCCGAGTCCGGCGCGGCGAACGCATCGAGCCGCACGCGCATTTTGTTCGCCAGCTTCATCGGAACGGCGATCGAGTTTTACGATTTCTACGTCTATGCCACCGCCGCGGCGCTCGTCATTGGCCCTGTATTTTTTCCGCACGGCTCGGCGACGGCGCAGGCACTGTCCGCGTTCGTCACATTCGGCATCGCCTTCATCGCGCGCCCCATCGGCTCGTTTTTGTTCGGGCACTTCGGCGATCGCATCGGCCGCAAATCGACACTCGTCGCCTCGCTGCTCGTCATGGGCTTGTCCACGACGCTGATCGGCTTCTTGCCCGGCTACGACAGCCTCGGCTCGCTGGCGCCCGTGCTGCTGTGCATTCTGCGCTTCGGGCAAGGCATCGGGCTCGGGGGCGAATGGGGGGGCGCCGCGCTGCTCGCCACCGAGAACGCGCCCGCGGGCCGTCGCGGCTGGTTCGGCATGTTTCCGCAACTGGGGCCGTCGGTCGGATTTCTCGCGTCGAACGGCTTGTTCTTCGCGCTCGCGCTCGGGTTATCGGACGCGCAGTTCCGTTCCTGGGGCTGGCGCGTGCCTTTCATTTCGAGCGCGGTTTTGGTGGCGCTCGGACTGTATGTGCGTCTGAAGATCGCCGAAACACCCGCGTTCCGCGCCGCGATCGAGCGCGCCGAGCGTGTGCGCGTGCCGCTGGTTTCGCTGCTCGCGCATCACAGCCGCGCGACGCTCGCGGGCTCGTTCGCCATGGTCGTCTGCTATACGCTGTTCTACATCTCGACGGTGTTTACGCTCTCGTACGGCGTATCGACGCTGCATATCTCGCGGCAAAGCTTTCTCGGCATGCTCTGCTTCGCGGTCTTGTTCATGGCCCTCGCCACCCCGCTTGCCGCGTGGGCCAGCGATCGCTTCGGGCGGCGTCCGGTCCTGATCGCGGGCACGATCGCGGCGATCGCATCGGGCTTTGCGATGGCGCCGCTCGTCGGCAGCGGCTCGCCCGTGCTGATCACGCTGTTCTTGACGCTGGAGCTGTTCTTGATGGGCGTCACGTTCGCGCCGATGGGCGCGCTGCTGCCGGAGTTGTTTCCCACCGCCGTGCGCTATACCGGTGCGGGCGTTTCGTACAACTTGGGCGGCATCCTCGGCGCCTCGGTCGCGCCCTACATCGCGCAAATGCTCGCCGCGCGCGGGGGCTTGGCGTGGGTAGGCGGCTATGTGTCGGTGGCGGCGACGGTCAGCCTCATCGCGGTCCTCGCGATGCGCGAAACGCGCGACACCACGCTGACCTGACGCCTCACGGTTCGCGCCCGCCCCGCACCGCCCGTGCATCGGATTGCACGCGCACGAGCCGGGCCGCCGGCGCGACGCTCGGCACACTATCTCGCCGCATCGTCGCGATCCGAGCCAACATCCATAGCGCCGCGATGGCGGCGAAATCGCCGACCAATCGAGCCAACACGTTCGTGTCGGCCCGCGCGAGATGCAGGGTGCTGTCGACGACGATCGATACGACGGTGCCGCCGACGAAGCAGACGAGCCCCTGTTTTCCGATCGTGACGAGCGCGGGCAGGCGCTCCGCCAAGTTCCGCAGCCACCCCGCTCGAGCCGCTTGCGCGCACAGCCAAGCGAGCGCGAGAAAACTGACGACACGCACGCTCGCCAAATTCTGCTTCATATAGCCGGGCGACGGATGGCTATCGATACACACCTTCACGAACGTGAACGCAAGCGCCAAAGCCAAGGCCGCGCCCGTGAGCGCGCGCCCGACGTTGGAAGTCTGCATTTGCGTGGGAACGGGATGCAGCCGGCACAGCAACCCCAGCATGAACAACAATTGCCACGCGAACGGATTGAACGGCCAATCGGCCACGCCGGGCAGCCTTGCGGCGAGCCATGGGGCACCGAGCCACACGGTGAGACTGACGGCAAAAAGCGCGACCGGCATGCGCCTCGCGAATGGCACGACAACCGAAACGCTCAGCGCATAGAGCGAATACATCGGTAAGACCGCGGACAGAAACGGTTGCCGGCGCAGCAGCGTGATTTCGGCGAGGCCTTGCAACGGCCGATGCGCGAAATCGGGCCAGCCCGTTTCCGCCACGAGTTGTCGAGCGATCGGCAACCGAGCCAAGACGGCGCCGCAGCCCAGCATCAACGCGGCTGTCAGCAGGTACGCGCGGTAGATCTCCCAGGCGCGCTTGACGAAGCGGCGCCGCGCAGCCCCTTCGCCGCGGCGCGCCGAGATATTCGCGTAGCCCGACGCCGAGGCATAGCCGCCGAGAAAGACGAAGACCTCGGCAGCGTCGCAATACGCATAGTTGTGCAGCGTCACGTGCGACAGCATGCTCGCGGAAATATGATCGATGGCGATCGCGATCAACGCCATACCGCGTAGCAAATCGACTTCGATCGACCGTCCAGCGGACGAACTCATTGATAGGCACCCCTTTCTCGCCGGCCGCTCTCTTCGGCCCATCGACCTTGGTGCTACCCGAGCGAGAAAAATTCCTCGACCGAACGGGTTTATTACATATTGGGGTTCACCCTTTTATACGAGCGATGCGAGCATCGGGATTTTTCCGGGCTTGCCCGGGCAAACCGCCTGTCTATACTGGGCTCGACGCACTATTTCGCGTCATGTTTCGCACCGTTCGCACAGGGGAACGACGATGAACATTCGCATCGATAACGCCGATATCGTGGCCATCCTCGCGCTCGCCTTGCTGCTGGCATTACTGCTCGCGATACGTTTCCGGCCGAAGACATGGCTCGCCATCGTCATGGAAGCGTTGCTCGCGAACGCCGCGGCATTCGCCACCGTCATTGCCCTCGAAACGCTGCTGGCCTGACGGCTGCCCCCGCGCGGCGCTGCGCATCCGCTCAGCGCTCGTAATACCAACCGTGGTGGTACCCGCCGTAATAGCCATAGTACCCAGGCGCGGGGGCGATCACGCATCCGCTCAGCAGCAACGCAACGAGCGCGCCAGCGATCCAGAGTCCTTTCGAGCGTTTCATGTCCTTCTCCTTTCGTCGCTATTCGTGGATTCGACGGCTATGTCGAATGAATGCGATTGAACAGCAGGACAGAGCCGCCTCGCGTTGCAATTTGTAAGCACGGCGCGGTCATTATTACAACGAATGCGATGTGCGATGGCGTCGTTATTGCCGGGCGGCGCGGGGATGGTTTCGGCGGCAACACGCCGCCACAGATTTAACAGACCGGTAAACGAGTGAAGCGCGGGCAGGCGGACAAAAACAAAGGCGCGGCGCCTTCCAGCACGCCGCGCCTCGATTCGTGCGCTGGCCGCGTGGCCAGCGATGCCTTGTTAGGCTTGGGGGATTTCGATCTTGACCTCGAGCACCTCGAGATCGTCTTGGCGCTCGAGGCTAACGCGGATATCGTCGTCGGAAATCTTCACATACTTCGAAATCACGGCGACGAGTTCCCGCTGCAACGCGGGCAAGTAATCGGCGGGCGGATGGCCACCGGCGCGCTCGTGCGCGATGATGAGCTGCAGGCGTTCTTTCGCGACCGCCGCGGACTTCTTCTTCTCGCCGAGCAAGAACGACAGAATCGACATAACGGGCGCCCTCCTTAGCGAGTGCCGAAGAGGCGTTGCAGCAAGCCCGGCTTCTGGTAATCGGTAAAGCGCAATTCCTTGTCCTCGCCGAGAAAGCGCGCGACGACGTCCTTGTAGGCCTCGGCCACGTCGGTGCCATCCATGTGGACGGCGGGCAGGCCTTGGTTCGACGCGTGCAGCACCGCTTCCGATTCGGGCACGACGCCGATCAAGTCGATCCGCAGGATTTCTTGAATGTCCGACAGCGACAGCATTTCGCCTTCGCTGACGCGCTTCGGGTTGTAACGCGTAATGAGCAGGTGCTCCTTCACGGGATCCTTGCCCTCGATCGCGCGTTTCGTCTTCGACGACAGGATGCCGAGGATGCGATCGGAATCGCGCACGGACGACACTTCGGGATTCGTCACGACGAGTGCTTCGTCGGCGAAGTGCATCGCGAGCAGCGCGCCCGACTCGATGCCGGCCGGCGAATCGCAGACGATATAGTCGAAGCCCATGCCGGCCAAATCGTTCACGACCTTCTCGACGCCCTCGAGCGTGAGCGCGTCTTTATCGCGCGTTTGCGACGCCGGCAGGATGAACAGGTTTTCGCACTTCTTGTCCTTGATCAGCGCCTGATTCAAGTTCGCTTCGCCTTGAATCACGTTGATGAAATCGTAGACGACACGGCGCTCGCAACCCATGATCAGGTCGAGATTACGCAGGCCGACGTCGAAGTCGATCACGGCCGTTTTATTGCCACGCAACGCGAGGCCCGACGCGAAGCTCGCGCTCGTGGTGGTTTTGCCCACGCCGCCCTTGCCCGAAGTCACTACAACGATTTTCGCCATTTCCCCTTACCCTGTATTCGTCAAATTCGTCCATTGAATCGACACGCTTTGGCGCGTCGTCGCGCGGCTCGGCTCACGTCAGCCGCAGCGGTTCGATCATCAGTTTCTCGTCGGACAGCCGGATCTGCACCGACTTGCCCACGACATCGGCCGGCAACGGATTCTCCGTGGTGCGATAGATGCCGGCGATCGAAATCAGTTCCGGCTCGAGGCACGTGCAAAAGATTCGCGCATCGTGATTGCCGTGCACACCCGCCAACGCGCGGCCGCGCAGCGGGGCATAAATATGGATATTGCCTTCGGCGATGACTTCCGCGCCGTAACTGACGAGCCCCAGCACGACGAGGTCGCCCTTCGCATAGACCTGCTGCCCCGAGCGCAGTGGCTTGTCGACGATGAGCGTCTGCGGCGCGGCGGCCGGTGTCTGTGCCGATGCCACGGGTTGGGCGGCCGCCGCCTCCCCCGTACTCGGCGAGTGCTCTGCTTTTCCCGCCGAGGCTCGCCGGTCGCGCGCCTCCACGAGCGGCAAACCGCCCGCGCTGGCCCATTCACGCTGCGCCTCGGCCGCGACGACGCCGATCGGCCGCATGCGGACGCTGTCGAGCAGCCCGGCGATATCGGCAATCGATGCGCGCTCGCTTTCGCCGAGGCGGCGTACGTCGATCGTGACCACCTCGCCCGAGAAGAACTCGGGGGTCGCCTCGAAACGGCGCGTCAGCTCATTTTTGAGCGCGTCGAGGTCGGTGGTCTTCACGACGAACTGAAGCGCGTCGACGGTGCCGCTGCGAAGTTCGAAGAAAGGCGTTTTGTTCAGCGACATGGGGCGTTACGGCAAAAAATTTTGCGTATTTTACAGGGGTCCACGCCACGGGCCAGAAATTTCGCGTTGGCATGGCTATGCGCGATGCATGCGTCGCATGGACGCATGCATCGTCGATCGAATGCGATGAGGATTTATCGGGGGCCGATTTGCTCGGGCTTGACGCTGCGCACGAGCAACGTCTGCCATTCCTTAGGCGCACGCGCGACGGGTTGATGTTCGCCCGTGGGTCCGTAGCCGAGCGCTTCGTAAAAGCGCATCGCGGTGCGATTGGCATCGGCCACCCAGGCGTAGATTTCGGTCGCGCCGCGCTGTGCCAGCCAGGCGGTGGCGGTGTTCACGAGCAATTCGCCGCCGCGCAGGTGCCGTACCGCCGGCGCGACCCACAGCGCGCAGACGAAGGCCTTGCGTTCGGCGGTCTCGTCGAAGTAAGCGCCGATGAGGCCCGCGGGATGGCCCTCGGTATAGAGGATGAACGTGGCCGAGCTTTCGGAGCTGGCGTAGCGCGCCGCCGCCGCGTCGAATGTCTCGGCCTGCTCCGCGAGCGCTTCTTCGAGCGTTTCGGCAAAGGCATCGGGCGCATCGCGCAAAGAAGCGACACGCAACTCGCGAAACATTGCGCCCTGATCAGCGGCTATACGGCGAACAGTCAGCGATGAACTCATGAGGCTCCGATTGTCGCGGATGGGTGGCTAACGCGTAGCTTCGTCCGAACCGGCGGGCGAGTCAAACCTTGTATTTAAACGGGAGATGAATCGCCCGTCCACCGTCGGATATTGTGCGGAGCACAAAAATCGCCCGCCGCCCGGAGGATACTTTGGGGTCCTCAGCATCCGGGGGCGGCTTCACGTTAAGCGGCGTAGATGCCGGGCCGCGCGATCTCCATGAACTTTTCCGGGCTACCGATCGATTGAAAACCGACCGGGCGATACAGTTCGTGGGCATCGCTCGTGACCAGCAAGATTCGACGCAGGCCTTTGAGTAAGTCGGATTCGAAGATGTGGCTTACCAACGCACGCCCGTATCCATGGCCGCGGTATTCAGGCAGCACGAAGACGTCACACAGGTAGGCGAAGGTGGCCATGTCGGTCACTAGCCTAGCGAAAGCCACTTGCCGATTCTCGACATAGCCGCCGAAGCAAACCGATCCTTCGATCGCGCGCTCGAGCGTTTCTCGGGGGATGCCCTTCGACCAATAGGCTTGATCGCGCAGGAACGCGTGGATCATGTCGATGTCGAGCGCGCGCTTGTCGCTCGAGATGTGCAAGCGGTCGTTGGCCATAGCGTCTCGGGGTGAGGGCCGCTCGAGAACGGAGGCTGGTTTCGGCGGCGCGGAGGCGATTATCGCAAATCGGTGAGAGACCAAAGAAATTTGCAAACCTCCTTCGCAACGCCGGCGACAGGCACGCCCATCGCCTTGATCTCGTCTCACACCGTGATAACTTCGCCGCCATGCGTGGTCTTGTCGTGAAGGCCGATCGCCCCTCGGCCGTTTTCCTCTGTCATGACGATTGCATTTCTTGGGATGTTTCAGCGATCGGCCTGCGCACAGCATCGTAGAACGCGCGGAACGACATCCGGTAAGCCACGACAATTCCGACGAGGACGACAACCGTCAGTATTGCGGACGCCAAACTAGCCCTGCGAAGCAGGATGCCCGCCAGTACCTCCAAGGACACAAAAGTCAGTAGCGAAACAAACACCACTGCCACAAGCGACGCCCCCAGTAAACGCCAGCCGTGCAGTCGACTGACATCACGAGGCAGGCCAAGCACTGTTCCCGCGAAGACTAAGGCGGTCGGAATGGCAACCGCGCCAATGTAGCTCATCATGACGAGCTTGAGATCGTCGTCGAAGAACGCCAGCAAAATGTGCATGGTTTGCGTCATGAGGAACAGTAGTACGCTAGCAAACAGCCAAGCCGCGAGACCCGCAATGCGCCGCCGTGCGTTATGGTGCACCGCCAGAGGTAAGGCGTCTTCGCGCAGCATGCGTGTAATGAACGACCACGCCAGCCAAGCGACAAGCGAATATAGGACTGTATCCAGCGGGGCCATGATCGTCACGATGAGGTTCAGACTCTCCCCACCATCGTTCAACGTTCGCATCAGCGCTTGAAACAGGAATATCCGCGCGATCTGCCAAGCCAGCAAGCATGACGCATAGATCGCCAGTAGCAACCCGGGGCGGCGAAACGCAAGCTGACCTCGCTGCTCTCCATGCCATTGAACAATCAGGAAAACCAGACCGGTTCGAAATACCAGGCCACCGATAAGATTGCCCATATCCACCGCCAGTACCTCCCGGGACAGCGAAGATTCTTTCACCAGGAAATAGAGGCCAGGTAGAAATGATGCAATGGCGACAACCGCTGCGATAACGGCTGCTGTCGCAGGTAAAGAGAGGGGGCGCGCTTGTGTATTCAAGTTGAATCCGGTGATAAATGATGTTTGACTACGTCCGTCGCTTCTCATGACACGTCTCGTCGAACGGCAAAAGCCGCGGCTGGATTAACGAGACACGCGTCAGCCTGCTTACGACGGTCCGGCTCGCAGGGCCAATCCGGACCTGTGCTTGATCGTCATTCGGATAGTCACCGCATGGCTAGGCCAGTGCACGATGCCGGCAGTCGGAAATCGCGCGAAAGGATTCGTCGCCTTCGAGGCGATTCACCAACAGGATCTCGTACGGGGCATTGCCCCCTGGAAATGACCACGTCAACAACCGATTGTGCTGCGTCCCCGTGGCGATCTTTCGAATATCATGGACAGACAAGTTCGTATTCATTGGCAAGCCTGACAAAGCAGCCGGCATACAGAGTCGCGCGATTCTACATAGATTTTCTTCAAATCCAAGTGCCGCAGAGCATTGTTAGGACTGGTCGAAAACTTGGCAAGCAAACATTGCCGACACATTTAAAATGCAAGGCAATTATTTCCAATCAATGGCACCAGTTCCTCAAAATAATGCCGTTGCACCCCTAACCGCCATAAGACGGTGCCGCTATGATTACTGGGACTGATGATCAATCGACTGCGGCGCTCTCGCCAGGAGTGTCATGACCGACCGGTGTTTTAAGCCCGTGATACCGTCGATGTGCTGCGCTGGCGAAGGCGAAAGTGGACTGCATTCATCCCAGAATGCTCGCTACTCGCACCGAGTTCTAGACGAGGTCGGCCGGCTCGAGACGTCGTGATGGTGAGCGCTTAAGTAAGGGACAATCTGATAGACGCAGCCATGGACTGAAATAGGAAAAGCCCCGCCAGTCATTGACTGTGCGGGGCTTTTCAAAATTCTGGCGGAAAGGGTGGGATTCGAACCCACGGTACGGTATAACCGTACACCGGATTTCGAGTCCGGCGCATTCGACCACTCTGCCACCTTTCCGACTTCTCGAACTAGGTTTCCCTGTTCGCTCCACCAAACCGGTCGTTGTTTGGCGAAGCGAAGATTATAGAACAGCTATCGCGACATTCCAAGCCCTTTTTCGCAAAAAGTTGGATGTCGCGCGGGCGATCAGTTCGCCGCCGGTTCGAGCCGCTCCACACCGCCCAGGTACGGACGCAGCGCCGCCGGCACCGTCACCGAACCATCGGCGTTTTGGAAGTTCTCGAGCACGGCCACGAGCGTGCGGCCCACCGCGAGACCGGAACCGTTCAGCGTATGCACGAGTTCGGGCTTGCCCTGCGCGTTGCGATATCGCGCTTGCATGCGGCGCGCCTGGAACGACTCGGTATTCGAGCAGCTCGAAATCTCGCGATACGTGTTCTGCGCCGGTAGCCACACTTCGAGGTCGTATGTCTTCGCGGCAGTGAATCCCATATCGCCCGTGCACAGGGCCACGACTCGGTACGGCAATTCCAGCTTTTGCAGGATCGTCTCGGCATGCCCGACCATCTGCTCGAGCGCTTCGTACGACGTCTCAGGTGCCACGATTTGCACCATCTCGACCTTGTCGAACTGATGCTGGCGGATCATCCCGCGCGTATCGCGGCCGTACGCTCCCGCCTCGGAACGGAAGCACGGCGAATGCGCCGTCAACATGATCGGCAACGCGGCGCCCTCGAGGATGCTGTCGCGCACCGTGTTCGTCAACGTGATCTCGGACGTCGAGATCAGATACTGCGTGACGACGTTCTCGCCGCCGCCCTTCTCCACACGGAACATATCGTCGGCGAACTTGGGCAACTGGCCCGTGCCGTACAAGACTTCCGGATTGACGATGTACGGCGAATACACTTCCGTATAGCCGTGTTGCTGCGTATGCGTGTCGAGCATGAATTGCGCGAGCGCGCGATGCAGCCGCGCCATCCCACCGCGCAGCATCGTGAAGCGCGCCCCCGAGAGTTTCGCGCCCGTTTCGAAGTCGAGCCCGAGGGCCGCACCGACGTCGACGTGATCCTTCACCTCGAAATCGAACTGGCGCGGCGTGCCCCAGCGACGCACTTCGACGTTGTCCTTTTCGTCGGCGCCCGCCGGCACGCTTTCATGCGGCAGGTTCGGCATGTCGAGCATCAGATTCGAGATGCGCGCCTGTACGTCTTCGAGCTGTGCGGCCGACGCCTTCATCTCGTCGCCGATACCGCCCACTTCCGCCATCAACGCCGTGGTGTCCTCGCCCTTGCCCTTCATCGCGCCGATCTGCTTCGACAAGCTGTTGCGCCGCGACTGCAATTCCTCGGTGCGGGTTTGGATGGCGCGGCGTTCGGCTTCGAGCGCCGAAAACGCGGCCACATCGAGCGTGTAGCCGCGAGCGGCGAGGCGCTTGGCAACGCCGTCGGGATCTTTGCGCAGCAACTGGATGTCGAGCATGGAAGCGAACTTTCGTGGAATGAAAACGCCGATTTTAGCGCACGCAAGCGCGTCGCCGCGTTCGGCGTTCAACAAAGAGACAGCACCAATCGATGCGCGCCGTTCACGTAACGCGATGCCGTCTGAAGCCGCCTATTCGTCCGCTTGCTCGTCCAGCTTCCGCAAAAACGCCAGCTTTTCGGCGATTTTGATTTCGAGCCCGCGCGGCACCGGCTGATACCAGTTCGGCTCACGCATGCCGTCGGGCAGGTAAGTTTCTCCCGCGGCGTATGCGTGCGGTTCGTCGTGCGCGTATCGGTATTCATGCCCGTAGCCCAATTCCTTCATGAGCTTGGTCGGCGCGTTTCGCAGATGAACCGGCACCTCGCGCGACTTGTCCTGCCTAACGAATGCCGTTGCCTGATTGTAGGCGTTGTAACCAGCGTTGCTCTTAGGCGCGATCGCCAAATAGATCACCGCCTGCCCCAGCGCCAATTCGCCCTCGGGCGAACCCAAGCGCTCATAGGTGGCGGCTGCGTCGTTCGCCAGTTGCATCGCTCGAGGATCGGCGAGCCCGATGTCTTCCCACGCCATTCGCACGATACGGCGCGCGAGGTAACGCGCATCGGCGCCGCCGTCGAGCATCCGCGTGAGCCAGTAGAGCGCCGCGTCAGGGTGCGACCCGCGCACCGATTTGTGCAGGGCCGAAATCTGATCGTAGAAGTTGTCGCCGCCTTTATCGAACCGGCGCGCGTTCAACGTCAGCGCTTCGCGGATGAACTCCGCGGTGACGTGGTCGGTACCAGACGCGCGAGCGGCCGCGCTCGTCTGCTCGAGCAAGTTGAGCATGCGGCGCGCATCGCCGTCGGCATAACCGACCAACGTGTCGGTGGCGGCCTCATCGATCCGCAAATGCGACAACACCTTCTCGCGGGCCCTCGCGACGAGTAGCTTCAGTTCGTCCTCGGTCAGCGATTTGAGCACGTAGACCTGAGCACGGGATAGCAACGCCGAGTTGACCTCGAACGACGGGTTTTCCGTCGTCGCTCCGATAAAGGTGACGAGGCCCGACTCGGCGTACGGCAGCAACGCGTCTTGCTGCGCCTTGTTGAATCGATGAATTTCATCGACGAACAAGATCGTATGCTTGCCCATCGCCAGGCTCTGCTCGGCCTGCTCCATCGCGGCCCGGATGTCCTTGACGCCCGAAAACACCGCCGACAACGCGATAAATTCGCACTTGAACGCCGTCGCCGTCAGCCGGGCAAGCGTCGTCTTGCCGACGCCGGGCGGCCCCCACAGGATCATCGAATGCGGCTTGCCCGACTCGAAGGCCAAACGCAGCGGCTTGCGCGGGCCCAGCAGGTGCGACTGACCGATGACCTCGTCCAACGTCTTGGGCCGCAGCGCTTCGGCCAGCGGCGCGCTAGGCTCTACCGAAAACAGATCTGACATGTTTCATACCGCGTTGAGCAAAGCCGATATCGAATCCCGCGCCACACGCGACGCTCAACCGTTGATCACATCGGCGCCCTTGGGCACCGTGAACTTGAATGAGCCCGGCTTCAAAGGGGGATTCTTTTGAATGTTCGAGAACGTGAGCAGCGTCACGTTGCCGAACACGTCGTGCAGCTCCATCGCTTCGAGGTTGCCGTCGCGAAAACCGATGCCCACGCTTTGAAACTGCGTGTCGCGTGCCTTCGGCGTCAATTCGAGCCAATCGATGCCACCCTTCACGCCCGCGTCGCGCAGCGTGAAGTTCTTATCGACATCGTTGCTGCCGAACAAAATCGCGGCCGGGCTCGCGCCGAGCGCACCGCCAAGCTTACGAATCGTGACTTGGTTCAGGTCCTTGTCGTAGACGTAAAGGTTATCGCCGTCGGCCTGCAACACTTGCGTGTACGGCTTGTCGTACGTCCAGATGAACTTGCCCGGGCGCGCGAACACGAACGTGCCGCTCGACGTGCCGCTAATGGTCGGCACCACCGAACCGCTCGCCGGCACGTTCTTCGGCGGCGCCTTCACTTCGCGTTGAACGAAATCGCCGCGTGCCGATTTCACCTGGGCGACGAACGCCTTCAACTGCTCGGTGCCGCTCGCGAATGCGGCACTCGCCGGCAGCAGCAATGCCGCGCCGAGCGCCGTCGCGCCCAGAGCGCGAACGAGCGAGGAACGAACGCGAGATTGGATCGTGTACTGCTTCGAATTCAAGATGACTCTCCGTAACTAATCGGAAACTGTGCGCGTCGAAGGCGGTTCCTGCGGCTCGGCCGCGTGCGGTCAATCGCTCTCGCGCGACGGAACGAGAATCTCGCGATTGCCGTTCGACGACATCGCCGAGACGAGCCCCGATTGCTCCATTTGCTCGAGCAGCCGCGCGGCCCGGTTGTAGCCGATGCGCAGATGGCGCTGAACAAGCGAGATCGAAGCGCGCCGGTTCTTGACGACGACTTCGACGGCCTGGTCGTAAAGCGGATCGGCTTCGCCCGCCGCTTGCCCCCCGGCCGCCGCCGAACCTTCGTCGCCCTCGCCCGCGAGGCCGCCTTCCAACAAGCCTTCGACGTAATTCGGCTCGCCCTGCTCCTTGAGCTTTTCGACGACGCGATGCACTTCTTCGTCCGAGACGAACGCACCGTGCACGCGCACGGGAAGCCCCGAGCCCGGCGGCAGATAAAGCATATCGCCCATGCCGAGCAGCGACTCGGCGCCTTGTTGGTCGAGGATCGTGCGCGAATCGATCCGCGAGGACACCTGGAACGCCATACGCGTCGGCACGTTCGCCTTGATGAGCCCCGTGATGACGTCCACCGACGGTCGCTGCGTGGCCAAGATCAAATGAATCCCGGCCGCACGCGCCTTCTGTGCGATCCGCGCGATCAGCTCTTCCACCTTCTTGCCGACGACCATCATCAGGTCGGCCAGTTCGTCGATGACGACGACGACGTGCGGCAACCGCGTCAACGGCTCGGGCGCCTCGGGCGTCAGGCTGAACGGATTGGGCAGTTTCTCCTCGCGCTTGGCCGCATCGTCGATCTTGTTGTTGTAGCCGGCCAGGTTGCGCACGCCGAGCTTGCTCATGAGCTTGTAGCGGCGCTCCATTTCGGCCACGGCCCAATTGAGCGCGTGCCCGGCCTGCCGCATATCGGTCACGACCGGACACAGCAGATGCGGAATCCCCTCGTACACGCTCATTTCGAGCATCTTCGGATCGATCAGGATCATGCGCACGTCTTCGGCGCTTGCCTTGTACAGCAGCGAGAGGATCATCGCGTTGATCCCCACCGACTTGCCCGAACCCGTGGTACCGGCCACGAGCAAGTGAGGCATCTTCGCCAGATCGGCGCAAACGGGATTGCCGCCGATGTCTTTACCGAGACCCATCGTCAGCTTCGAGGAGGCGGCGGCGTACACCTCGGAGCCGAGGATTTCCGATAGACGCACCGTCTGGCGCCGCTGATTCGGCAGCTCGAGCGCCATGTAGTTCTTGCCCGGAATCGTCTCCACGACCCGAATCGACACGAGCGACAGCGACCGCGCGAGGTCTTTGGCCAGATTGACGATTTGACTGCCCTTCACGCCCGTGGCCGGTTCGATCTCGTAGCGCGTGACGACCGGGCCCGGATACGCGGCGACCACGCTGACGTCGACGCCGAAATCCTTGAGCTTCTTCTCGATCAGCCGTGAAGTGAATTCGAGCGTATCGGCCGAGATCGTTTCTTGCGCGGCCGGCGCGGGATCGAGCAACGCGATGGGCGGCAACGTGGAATCGCCGGGCAGGTCGGCGAACAGCGGGACTTGCTTTTCCTTTTCGACGCGCTCGGACTTCGGCGGGGTGGCGAGCGGCGGCACGATCGTAACCGGCTCGTGCTCCTCCAGCCGCACGCGGCTTTGCTCGACCTTGCCCTCGCGCTTGACGGCGGCCGCCTCGCCCAGCTTGCGGTCGCGCCCGGCCTCGCGGCGCAATTTCGCGAACGTTACGGCCGAAATGATCGAATCGCCCACCCGTTCGGCCACCGACAGCCACGAGAAGCGGAAATAGAGCGACAGACCGATTCCAAGCGCGATCAGCAGTGCGAGCGTACCGCCCGTGAACCCGAGCGCATGGGAGACGCCGCGCGCGACGGCATCGCCGACGATACCGCCCGGCGCGCGCGGCAGCGGCAAACGCAGCGACCACATACGCAGCGCTTCGATGCCGTCGCTCGCAAGCAGCACGAGCACGAACGCGAAGGCGTCGGCAATCCAGGCGCCGTCGCGCGGCGCATCGTCCTCGGCCTCGCCGTGACGGCTCAAGCGCCGATAGTTCCCGCTGATACGGCGCACGAGCAGGACGACCCACCAGTAGGTGGACAGCCCGAACAGCAGCAAGAGGATGTCGGATGTCCAGGCGCCGACGCGCCCGGCCCAGTTCGAGATGCGATCGACTTGGGCCGCGTGCGTCCAGCTTGGATCGTGGCGGCTGTAACTGACGAGCGCCATCACGAGGAACACGCAAAGCGCGACCTGCAAGATCCAACGGATTTCGGTGAAAAGGCGCGACATGCGATGCGGTAACGCTTGCGCAGGCGCCGTATAAGGAGCTTTGGCCATGAATCCGTAGCAGCATGGCGGGTGCGCCCGCCAGGAGTTCGATCCGGGCTATTGTAAACGTTGCGTCGGGGCACAGGCTGTAAATGACCGTAACGGCATCCGAACGGTCCGGGCGGCGGCCCTCGAGCGTGGCGCCCCGCCCACGGCAAACGCTATCGCGGCGATTGAGCGCGCGATCAGCGAGGCATCGAGCGCCCCTTTATAATTACGCCCGTATGCCCAACTTAGTGGCAGGACGACGCACTCGCGGGCGGGCCCCGCGCGCGCCGCTTTCGCCGGGCAGCTTCCCCGCGGCATCTTTTTTACGGAACGAACAATCATGTCCACGCGCAAACACGCCAAAGTGCTCATTCTCGGTTCCGGCCCCGCCGGCTACACGGCCGCCGTCTACGCTGCGCGCGCGAATCTCGCCCCCGTGCTCGTCACCGGCTTGGCCCAAGGCGGCCAACTGATGACGACGACCGACGTGGAAAATTGGCCGGCCGACGCGAACGGCGTGCAAGGCCCCGAACTCATGCAGCGCTTTCTCGAACACGCCGAGCGTTTCAACACCGAAATCGTGTTCGACCATATTCATACGGCCAAACTGAACGAGAAACCGATCCGCCTGATCGGCGATTCGGGCGAGTACACCTGCGATTCGCTGATCATCGCGACGGGCGCTTCGGCTCAATATCTGGGGCTACCGTCGGAAGAAGCGTTCTCGGGCCGCGGCGTATCGGCCTGCGCGACCTGCGACGGCTTCTTCTACAAGAAGCAGCACGTGGCCGTCGTAGGCGGCGGCAATACCGCCGTGGAAGAAGCGCTGTATCTGGCCGGCATTGCGAGCAAGGTCACGGTCATCCACCGTCGCGACAAGTTCCGCGCCGAGCCGATCCTCATCGACCGCCTGCTCGAAAAAGAGAAGGAAGGCATCGTCGAGATCAAATGGAATCACGTTCTCGATGAAGTCACGGGCGACGATTCGGGCGTGACGGGCGTGCGCATCAAGCATACGCAAACGGGCGCAGCGACCGATGTCGCGCTGCAAGGCGTCTTCATCGCGATCGGCCACAAGCCGAACACCGACATCTTCGAGGGTCAGCTCGAGATGAAAAACGGCTACATCATCACGAACGGCGGCTTGAACGGCAACGCCACGGGCACGAGCGTGCCGGGCGTGTTCGCGGCCGGCGACGTGCAAGACCACGTTTACCGTCAAGCGATCACCAGCGCGGGCACGGGCTGCATGGCCGCGCTCGATGCGCAGCGTTACCTCGAAAGCGTGCACGAGCTGCATCAAGACCATGTGATGAGCGCCGAAGCCGACCGGTAAAATAACGGTCGCCGGCACCGCGCGGCGTCGATGCCGAGCGGCGCCGCGCTCGGATAGGGCCGCGGCCGCAAGCCAGCGGCCCTTTTTGCGCGGTGCGGTGTCCGGTTCGCGCGCGCCGCCGCGCAGTGTGTTCGGATTCGATTTCAGCAGCCGTCCGTACTCGTCATGTCAAAGAATCGTCCCCGCTCCAGCGAAACCAAGCCCACCAAGGCCGGCACCGGTCTCGCCGATCTTGCCTCGCTACGCGACGCGCTCAAGCAAAGCGCGGCCGAGCGCGAACGCGAGCGTATCGCCGCGGCCAAGGCAGCCCGCGAAGCGGCAGCCGATGCGGAGATCTTTCGCCGAGAGATAGGCCACGTCGCACCGATTGCCGCCGCGGCGCGGGCGGTTCACGGCCGCACGCCGCCGGCGGCGCTGCCGCTGCAAACCCAGCGCGACGAGCAAGCGGTACTGAACGAAGCGATCTCGGACGAATTCGACCCCGAGGTGCTGCTCGACTCCGACGAGTCGCTCTACTATTGCCGCCCCGGCGTGAGCCAGGAGGTCGTGCGCAAACTGCGGCGCGGCGATTGGATCGTGCAGGCGCAGCTCGATTTGCACGGTATGCGGCGTGACGAAGCACGCGAAGCGCTGGCCGAATTCATCCGTGACGCGGTCAAGCGCGGGCTGCGCTGCGTGCGCGTCATTCACGGCAAGGGATTGGGCTCGGTCGGCAAAGAGCCCGTCTTGAAGGGAAAGGTTCGCGCTTGGCTCGTGCAGAAGGCCGAAGTCATCGCGTTTTGCCAGGCACGGCCGCACGACGGCGGCGCGGGCGCGGTGCTAGTGCTGCTGCAACCGGGCTTGACCCGGCCCGGCGCCGCGCGGCAAGACCGGGGCGACAGTGCATCCTAGGCTCACGTTCGCGCTGGCGATCATCGAGGGTCTCGCGATCCTCGCCTATGCGTTCTCAGGCTTCATCGAGGCGCGCAAGCGGCGGCTCGATGCCGTGGGCACCTTCCTCGTCGCGTTGGCGACGGCGTTCGGCGGCGGCACGGTGCGCGACGTCCTGCTCGAGCGTCGCCCGTTTTACTGGGTTCAGCACGAAGCGTACGTCGTCGTCATCTTCGCGCTCTCGCTCGTTGCGCCGTACGTGCTGCGCATGGCCTCGCGCGTATTCAACGAACGCGCGTTGCTCGTCGCCGACGCCATCGGCTTGGGGCTGTTCAGCATCTCGGGCACGTCGATCGCGCTCGATGCGCAGATGCCCGCCTTCATCGCCGTGATGATGGGTGTCGTAACGGGCGTTTTCGGGGGCATCATTCGCGACGTCGTCTGCAACGAGGTGCCGCTTTTGCTGCGCGATTCCCGGCCCTACGCCACTTGCGCTTTCGCCGGTTGCTGGCTCTACCTGCTGCTCGACCATTTGCAATTCGATTCGGTCTACAGCGTCATCTTCGCCACCGGTTTCATCCTCATCGCACGGCTCGTCACATTCAAGCTCGACGTGCGCTTGCCGCATTGACGAAGCGCTATCGAGCCGTCACGTCGACCGCCACCTCGACGACGTGGTCCCCGCCACCGAGGATGATGCCGCGCAGCAGCGAGACGTCGCTGTAGTCGCGCCCGAACGCGAGCGTCACGTGATCGAGATCGGCGAGCACGTCGTTCGTCGGGTCGAGGTCGATCCAACCCGTGCCCGGGCAGAACACCGATAACCAAGCATGCGAGGCATCGGCGCCGACGAGGCGCGGTGCGCCCTCGGGCGGCACGGTCCGCAAATACCCGCTGACGTAACGCGCCGCCAATCCCAGCGAGCGCAGGCAACCGATCATGATCTGCGCGAAGTCCTGGCATACGCCCTGACGCAATCGGAAGGCCCGCAACGCCGGGGTATCGAATGCCGTCGCTTGCGGCTCATAGGCGAAATCGGCATGGATGCGATGCATGAGATCGATCGCGCCCGCGGCGAGCGGCGTGCCGGCCGCGAAACTACGCAGCGCGTAGTCTCGCAACTCGGGCGCGAGCGCGACGTTCGGCGATGCGAAGACGAACTCGCTCTCGGGCATGTAGGCGCCGCCAGCACGATAGCGAAGCGCGTCGGCCACCTGCTCCCAGGCCGGCGTCGCGCTCGCGTCGAGCGCGGCCCACCGGCGTTCGAGCGCCACCGTCGTTTCGCTTTTCACCGTCAGATGCTCGTGCGGCGCATCGAAAGAGAAGTAGCGTACCTCGTTGCCGAATGCATCGACATGCGAGGCTTCGTACGACGGGGCGGGATCGATGTGCAAACGATGCGCTAGGACGCGTTGCCAAGCGCAGTCGAGCGGACGAATCGTCGCCAGATGCTGGGCGCGCTCCACCGGCGTCGAGTAGCGGTACGTCGTGTCGTGCACGACCGATAGCGTCATTGCGGCGCTCATGACGACACCCTCGATCCGCGTGCGCGATCGGCATGGATGAAATAGCGCGCACTGACCTCGTCCGATGCGACGGCAACGTACGCGGCAAGCTCGTCGCACAACGCGACGAGCGTGACGTAGCGGCCTGCGGCGTCGGTCGCGCACAGCCGCTCGAGAGACGGCAGCGACGATACGGCAGGCATCGGCTCGCGCGCCGGTCCACCTGCCGCACGCGCGATTTCGTCGAGCTTGGCCGTCAACCGGTCATAGACGCCGTACAACCCGCGCGGGTTGGTCGGATCGACAACCACGAGATCGATCAGCGCGGGCACTTCGAGCCGCCCCGGATAGAGCGATCGATACGTGAGCGTACTGTCGAACAGTTGCAACAGCAGGTCGAACCCGGCCGGGGTCGCCAACACGCCGGCATCGGCCACGACGCGCAGGAACGTCGTCATGCCGATCACGCGCTCGATGTGGCGCCCCGCGAACAGCAGCCGCCACGCTTCGTCCCGCACCATGCGGTCGCCCTGCGCGCCGCTGACGGCCGACAACTGCATGGCCAGCGTCTCCAGCGCGCGCATCAGCGCGACGCGATCATACGACTCATGGCGCTCGCCGCGCGGCGCGTCGTCGCGGCCAGGCGGCGCCGCCCCCATCGATGGCGCGAGCGATTGCCGCTGCAATGCATCGCGAAAATCGTTGCGCGCCGCGAGGATAGTGCGCCAGTGATCGTTGGACAGGCGCGCTCGAATCTCGCCGCACGCGCGCGCTTGGCTCGCGATGATGCGCCCCACGCTCGCGGTACCGGAATGCTCGTGCAAGGACGCCGCCAAGACTCGCTCGAACACATGGCGCGAGCCGCGCGCGGCGGCAGCGTCGGCCGGAATCAACTCGAAACGCGCGGCCAGTTCGGCAAGCGTCGCCAGCATGATCTCGGAATCGTGATCGTCGAGCGAACCGAGTATCAAGCGAGCGAGCCGCACGCTGTTTTCCGCGCGCTCGCAATAGCGGCCCGCCCAAAAAAGATTCTCCGCGGCTCGGCTCGAAACCGTGCGCCGCCGATGCGCGAAATCGCCGGGTTTCATCGGCGAAGGCAACAGCGAAAACGTCGTGGCGGGCCGGCTCGACAGTATCCAAGTATCGACGCTGCTGCCGCCCGCTTGCATCGACACGCTCGAGTGGTCCTCGCCGGCCGTGCGCGTGAACGCACCCGGCAAAACGTGCCAGCCGCCGGACACGGTGGCAATCGCGTAGACACGCAAGACGCACGGCCGGTGAGTGAGCGCGCCGTCCTCGTAACGCGGCATGCACGAGTGGGGCAATGGGGCTTGGATCGTAAATGCGTCGGGCGCCGCTTGCACGCGCGCGCGCCAGTCGGCAAGCCGCTGCGGGCCGGCCGCGAGTCCGGGCGGCATCTCGTACGACGCCGCATAAGGCAGTCCCGTCCAGGTCGGAACCAGCCAACCTTCTTCGAGCCCGGCGAACGCCTCCTCGCACACGGCCGCTTCGCCGCACCACCAACTGGACACGCTCGGCAATGCGAGTCGTTCGCCGAAGAGCGCCGCCGCAATGCCGGGCAAGAACCCGTGCAGTGCGGGCGATTCGGCAATGCTCGCGCCCGGCGCGTTCGAGACCGCCACGTTACCCGCGCGCAGGACCTGCAGCAGACCCGGCACCCCGATGGTGGAATCCGCGCGCAGCTCGACCGGATCGCAGAAGCTATCGTCGAGGCGGCGCAGCAGCCCATGGACGCGCTCCAGCCCCACCAACGTCTTCAAATAAAGCTTGTCGCCGCGCACCGTGAGATCGGTGCCCTCGACGAGGGTGAGGCCCAGATACCGTGCGAGGAACGCATGCTCGAAATACGTTTCGCTGAAGGGGCCGGGACTGAGCAATGCGATGTGAGGCGATCCCGCCCGCGCGCGGCGCTCCTCCTCGGTCATCGTTTCGCGCGCGGCCTGCGCCAGCGTGGCGATGAGCTGCGAATACGACGGCGCCAAGCGCTGCACGCCGAGCGAGCGGAACGGCTCGGCGAAGAGATTGGCGACGATGAGCCGATTCTCGAGCGCATAGCCGAGCCCCGACGGCGCCTGGGTCCGATGCCCCACGACGGTCCACGCGCCTTGCGGTCCACGCGCGAGATCGACGGCGACGATTTGCAGGTAGCGCCCGCCCGGCGGCACACACCCTTTCATCGCACGCAGATAGCCGGGGTGCCCGAAGACGAGCGCGGGCGGCAGCAGACCTTGCGCGAGCAGGCTCTGCCCGCCGTAGACATCGGCGACCAGCGCTTCGAGGAGCCGCGCGCGTTGGGCGACGCCATGCTCGATCGCACTCCATTCGTTCTCATCGAGGATGAACGGCAGCGGATCGAGCGCCCACGGCCTCGCCTCGCCGTTGTCGGCGTAGACGTTGTACGTGATGTCGTTGTCGCGGATTTGCCGCGCCACCGTGGCCGCGGCATGCTCGAGGCCCGCGACGCCGTCTTCGCCGAGCTGCGCGAAAAAGCGGCGCCACGGCGCGCGCAGCGCACCCGCGGCGTCGCGCAGCTCATTCCAATGGCCCGCGCGGGGCGGAACGTCGTATAGGCGTGCGCCAATATCGGCGACGTCGGCCGCCGCATCGAACGGCAGGGTCGATTGAAAAGGCAAATTACTCTCTGGCTTGGATCAGTCGCCCTACTCCGCCCGCCGCAGATCGAGGGTAAAAGGCATCTCGAGGCTGCGCTCGCACGTCTTCACGGACATCGGCCCGGGCGTATGGCCGATCGTGAAGAAGCGCGCACGCCGCCGGCTCTGCGCTTCGTAGGCGTTGACGGGAAACGTCCGATAATTGCGTCCACCCGGATGGGCGACATGATACTGGCATCCGCCCAATGAGCGCCCGGCCCAGGTATCCACGAGATCGAACGTGAGCGGCGCATGCACACCGATCGTCGGATGCAGGGACGCCGACGGCTGCCACGCGCGAAAGCGCACCCCCGCCACATACTCGCCCGCGCGCCCCGTGGGATGCAGCGGCAACGGCACGCCGCCCACGGTGACCTGGTGACGGCTTTCGTTGAGCCCGAACGCCACCACCTCGATGCGCTCGAGCGACGAATCGACGAAGCGCACCGTGCCGCCGGGCGCCCCCTCCTCGCCCATCACGTGCCAAGGCTCGAGGGCGTGACGCAGCGTCAGCCGGATACCGCTCACGTCCCACTCGCCGACGAGCGGGAAGCGGAATTCGAAGTGCGGCGCGAACCAGGCACGATCGAATGCATAACCGGCCGCGCGCAAATCGGAGAGGACATCGTCGAAGTCCATGCGCACGAACGTGCCGAGCATGAAGCGATCGTGCAACTCGGTGCCCCAGCGAGTGAGCCGCGTCGTGTACGGCGTACGCCAGAAACGTGCCACGAGTGCGCGCAGCAGCAGTTGCTGAGCGAGACTCATCCGCGCATGCGGCGGCATCTCGAAGCCGCGTAGCTCGAGCAGGCCAAGGCGGCCCGTGGGGCCGTCGGGCGAATAGAGTTTGTCGATGCAAAACTCGGCGCGGTGGGTGTTGCCCGTGACGTCGATCAAGATGTTGCGCAGCGTCCGATCGATGAGCCAAGGCGGCATCGCAGCCGCGCCTTCGTCGAGCTTGGCGAGCCGATCCACCTGCCGCTGCAATTCGCGAAAAGCGATCTCGAGCTCGTAGAGCTGATCGTTGCGCGCTTCGTCGAGCCGCGGCGCTTGGCTCGTAGGACCGATGAAAAGCCCCGAAAACAAATACGATAACGACGGATGGTTGTGCCAATAGCCGATCAAGCTCGCGAGCAAGTCCGGGCGGCGCAGGAACGGACTATCGGCGGGCGTGGCGCCGCCGAGGACCATGTGGTTGCCGCCGCCGGTGCCGGTATGGCGCCCGTCGAGCATGAATTTTTCGGGTCCCAGATACGATTCGCGCGCGGCAGCGTAGAGGAACTCCGTGTTCTCGACGAGTTCGCCCCAGCTCGAAGCCGGGTGAATATTGACTTCGACGACGCCGGGATCGGGCGTGACCTGTAGCAGCTTCAATCGCGCATCGCGCGGCGGCGGATAACCTTCGACGACGACTTTGACGCCGAGGTCCGTGGCCGTGGCCTCGACGGCGGCGAGCAGATCCAGATAGTCGTCGAGCGCGGCAAGCGGCGGCATGAACACGTACAGCGCACCACCCGTGCTGCCGCTCGCGGCCGCATCGGCCTCGGCTCGCGGGCCGGCGGCGCGCGCCGGATCGCGAGCCTCCACGCAAAGCGCCGTGCGCCGCACCGACGCGGCCGATTCGCCGCGAGCGGGCGCGGGCGTAGGCGTGGGCGCATCCGATACGGCGGCATGCAGGCTCGTCGATCGATCGTCCTCCTCGGACACGACGCTCGTCTCGTCGTCCGATGCATACTGCGCCCGCAATTGCGCGGCGGCGCGCAACGTCGGCGGCGGCCCGAACGGATCGTGCTCGTGCAACCATGGGTAATCGGCCGCGCTCACCCAGGGCAACGAATCGAGCGGCAAGCGATAGCCCATCGGCGAATCGCCGGGAATCAGATACATGCGCTCGTCGCGCAAGAACCATGGGCCCGTGACCCAACGCGCTCCCGCGAGCGTGGCCGCCGTATCGCGTTCGCGCGCCAACGGCAACGCGTAGCCCGTCACCGCCGACAGCCCCGCATCGAACACACGCCGAAGCCGCAACCGTTCGAGTTCGTCGTCCAATCGCGAATCGAACGGATCGACGTTGACCGGTAAGCGCCGCTCGCGCCACAGGTAATACCAAACGTCTTCGTAACCGGCTTGCAGGTGGCTCGCGTCCACCGCGAGCTTGTCCGCGAGCCTGCGAATGAAGCGCTCGGCATCCGCGGCGGTGTAATTCATCGGCTCGCGTTCATCGGCGAAGCGTGTCGGGTCCTGCCAGCACGGCTCGCCGTCCGCGCGCCAATAGAGCGAAAGCGCCCAGCGCGGCAATTGCTCGCCCGGATACCACTTACCTTGACCCACATGCAAAAAGCCATGCGCGCCATAGCGGGCGCGCAGCTTGTCCATCAACGAGACGGCGTACCCGCGTTTCGTCGGCCCTAACGCATCGGTGTTCCACTCCGCGGCGTCGCGATCGCGCACCGATACGAACGTGGGTTCGCCTCCCATCGTGAGCCGAACGTCCATCTGCTCGAGATTGGCATCCACCTGCGCGCCGGCGCGCTCGATGTCGCGCCACACGTCTTCGTCGTACGGGCGGGTCACGCGAGGCGTCTCGTGCACCCGCGCGATCGACATTTGGTGCGAGAACTCGACTTCGCACTCGTCGAGTGCCCCCGATACGGGCGCGGCGCTCCCCGGCTGCGGCGTGCAGGCGACGGGAATGTGTCCCTCGCCGGCCATCAAACCCGACGTGGGATCGAGCCCGATCCAACCGCCGCCCGGCAGATAGAGCTCGCACCAGGCGTGCAGATCCGTGAAGTCGACCTCGGTTCCGCTCGGCCCATCGAGCGCCTTTTCGTCGGGCGCCAATTGCAGCAGATAGCCCGATACGAAGCGTGCGGCGAAGCCGAGCTGACGCAGCGTTTGAACGAGGAGCCAGCCCGTGTCGCGACAGGAGCCCGAGCCCTTTTCGAGCGTTTCCTCGGGGGACTGCACGCCGGGCTCCATCCGAATCAGATAGGCGATCTCGCTCGCAAGGCGTCGATTGAGCGCGACGAGAAAATCGACGGTCCCACACGGCGTGCGATCGATACTCTCGATGAATGCCGCGAACCGCGGCGTCGGCTCGGCGCTACGCGCAAGATAGGGCGCGAGTTCGACGGCAAGCGCCGGCGCGTACTCGAACGGAAAGGTCTCGGCCTGCGGTTCGAGAAAGAAATCGAACGGGTTATAGACGGACAGCTCCGCGACGAAATCCACCGTGACGCGGAACTCGGTCGTGGCCTCGGGGAACACGAGGCGTGCCTGGTAATTCGCGAACGCGTCTTGCTGCCAGTTGATGAAGTGGTTTGCCGGCTCGATTCGCATCGAATAGCCGACGATCGGCGTGCGGCAATGCGGCGCCGGCCGCAGGCGAACCGTCTGCGGCCCGAGCTCGACGAGACGATCATAGCGGTACTGCGTGACATGGGTTAGCGCGACGCGGATCGACACGGGAGAACCTCGATGCGATGAACGAAATGATTGCCGCCGCGACGCTCAAGCCGCGTGCGGTTGGGTCGATACTTGCACCTGCGATTGCGATAGGGCCGCGCTCTCGGAGGCCACCGGTTCGGGCGCGAGTGGCACCAGGAAGTCTCGGCTGACGCAGCTACCGAGTTCGTTGACGCGCGCGAGAAAATCGTTGAGCCACGCATGCAGCGAACCGCGTAACAGGTCGCCGATCGGCGCGGCGCATACCTCGCTATGCAACTGCACCGCCATCGCTTCGGCGTGCGCCGAGCGCGCGTTGCGCACGCGCGCGATGATCTGCTGGACTTCGTCGAGGCTAGCCGCAAGCGAACGAGGCCAGTCGGCGCATAAGATGAGCAACTCGGCGACGCGCTCGGGCATGATGACGTCGCGATAGACCTTGCGATAGACCTCGAATCCGGAAACCGAGCGCAGCACGGCGGCCCAATGGTAGTAATCGAGCGACTGCATAAGAGGCTGAACACCAGGCTGAGCGACCGGCTGAACGACAGGCTCGACGAGCGGCTGGGCCGGTGCCGCGCCGCGCTGCTCGAGCATCTCGTACTTCACGTCGAGAATGCGCGCCGTATTGTCGGCGCGCTCGAGAAACGTGCCGAGCCGCATGAAATAAAACGCTTCGTCGCGAACCATCGTGCCGAGCTGCACGCCGCGCGACAAATGCGAACGAAATTTGACCCACTCGAAAAACTCGCACGGATCGCGCTCGAGCACACCGTCGGCCAACATGCGCTGCGCGTCGAGCCAGGTCGTATTGAGCGTTTCCCAAAGCTCGGTCGTAATCGAGCCGCGCACGGCGCGAGCGTTCTCGCGCGCAGCCCGCAAACAACTGACGATCGACGAAAGATTGTCGCGGTCGCTCGACATGAACGCGATCACGTCGCGGCTCGTCGTGCTCGGGTGGGCGGCCGCATAAATACCGGCGAGTTCCGAAATCGAGAGCATCGCGCGCCAGCCGAGCGCGACGTACTCGTCCGATTGCGGCACGAGTGCAAGCTGATAATTCGCATCGAGCATGCGCGCCGTATTTTCGGCGCGCTCGGTGTAACGTGCCATCCAGAACAGATGGTCGGCGGTGCGGCTCAGCATGATGTCTCCGAAACGGCGTTTATCGAAGCAATGTCGTTTTGCGTAGCGATGCCACGCACGGGTGCTACTGCTCGAGCACCCACGTATCCTTGGTGCCGCCGCCCTGGGACGAGTTGACGACGAGCGAACCCTCGCGCAACGCCACCCGCGTCAAACCGCCGGGCACCATGCGCACCTCGTTGCCGGAAAGCACGAACGGGCGCAAATCGATGTGCCGCGGTGCGATCCCGCTGTCGACATAGGTCGGGCAGATCGAAAGGGCCAGCGTGGGTTGGGCGATGTACTTCTCGGGATGCGCGATCAGCGCGGCGCGAAATGCCTCGATCTCCGCGCTCGTCGACGCGGGCCCCACGAGCATCCCGTAGCCACCCGCACCGTGCGTCTCCTTGACGACCAATTCCGGCAAGTGCTCGAGCACATAGCGAAGATCGTCCGGCTTGCGGCACATCCACGTCGGCACGTTGCCGAGGATGGGTTCCTCGCCGAGGTAGAAGCGAATCATGTCCGGCACGTAGGGATAGATCGATTTGTCGTCGGCGATACCCGTGCCGACCGCGTTGGCGAGCGTGACGTTGCCCGCGCGATAGGCCGACAGCAAACCTGCCGCGCCCAGTGTCGAATCGGCGCGAAACACGTGCGGATCGAGAAAATCGTCGTCGACGCGCCGGTAGATCACGTCGACGCGCTGCGGACCGCGCGTCGTGCGCATATAGACGAAGCCGCCATCGACGAATAAATCTTTTCCTTCGACGAGTTCCACGCCCATTTGCTGCGCTAAAAACGCGTGCTCGAAATAGGCCGAGTTGTACATGCCCGGCGTGAGCACGACGATCGTCGGATCGTGCGCATCGTGAGGCGCCGCCGCGCGCAAGGTATCGAGCAACAAATCCGGGTAGTGCGCGACGGGAGCGACGCGGTTGCGCGCGAATAGATCCGGAAAGAGCCGCATCATCATCTTGCGGTTCTCCAGCATATAAGACACGCCGGAGGGCACGCGCAGATTGTCCTCGAGCACGTAGAATTCGCCGGCTCCGGCGCGCACGATGTCGATGCCCGCGATATGCGCGTAGATATCGCGCGCCACATCGACGCCTTGCATCTGCGGACGATATTGACCGTTACCGAAAATCTGCTCCGCCGGAACGATGCCGGCGCGCACGATGGCTTGGTCGTGATAGACGTCGTGAATGAACCGGTTCAGCGCCCCGACACGCTGGCGCAAACCGCGTTCGAGCGCGGCCCATTCGTGCACCGGAAAAATGCGAGGGATGACGTCGAACGGGATCGTCCGCTCGGTGCCGACGCCGGTTGCATCCTTCGCGCCATACACGGCAAACGTGATGCCGACGCGGCGAAAGTTCAGATCGGCTTCCGCTCGTTTGTTGCTGATTTGCTGTTCGCTTTGCGCGCACATCCACTCGAAGAACTCATGGTAGTGCACGCGCGCCTGGCCGCATCCATGAAACTCCGCAGCCGGCACACCCGCGATAGCGGGTCCGTTGCGCTCGAACATCTCGCTGAAGAAGGCTTGGTTCATGGCCGATTTCCCGTTCGTTGTGCAGGGCCGCCGTCGTGGCCCCGGTCGAGCCCGGCTACCGCCCTAGCGGGGCGCAGCCGTTCGGTATCAAGCATTCTTCGATGAAGGCGGCCGCACGCGGTCGCCTCCCGCCGTCCGGTCGAATAGCTGGACCGGTCGCCCCCTCAGGGTACGAACCGATTTAGGCAAGTTACATGCCGATGGCCGCGGCACGGGCCTTTGCGGCCACAGCGGGAACGAATGCGAAGAGAGGAGCGCACATTCGTGCGATCTCGGCGCACCGCGTTGGGACGCGGCGCACCAGGGCGGGGCGACGACAGGTAGGCCCTGCCCCGCTTTGTTACCAAGACACCGTATCGTTCAGCGCGACGCTGCCCGACGCCGGGGTACTCACCGAACGATTGCCGCCGCCCGGGTAGTTCTCCCAGGTCACCGTGCCGTCGGCATTCTTGCGGTAGTACTTGTATTGCACCGTCGTGCTCGCCGGCAAATCGACCGAGTTCTTCCACACCGGATAGTTCGACGGATCGACAGGCAGGCCGAGATTCGTATTCCAGTTGCCGAGCGCGGCGGTATTGCCGGTCACATACAGGTATTGGCCCAATTGCGTATTGGCCGTCACATTCACCGAGACGCCGACTTGCCCGCTCGCCGGCGGCACGACGCAGTTGCTATAGCGTGCGCAGACGATCGACGGAATATCGACGATCTTGCCCGCTTGGATCGACGCCAGCAGGCTGATGTACTCGCCCATCGCCCAATTGAGCGGCGCCATCGACTTCGTGGGCGAACCCACTTGATAGCCCGATGGCGTCGTCACCTGCCAACCGCCGGGCAGCGTCGTCGTGTTCGGCCAGATCTGCTCGGGGATGAAGCCCTCGGGCGTCGTGTACGTCTTCAGGGCGTTCAGATACGACGTGCCGTTGCTGCCCACGCCCGTGCTCGCGATCGTGTACATCCCCCGCTCGGCCGTGAAGATCGGCCACAACCGGCCGACACCCGTGCCGTCGAAAGGACTGCCGTCGTTGTGCTCGCCGTAGCCGTCGAAGTTGTAGCGGAACCAGGCGGGGTTCTGACCGCTCACGCTCTGTTTGACGACCGCGTCGTAGGCCGACAACGTGTTCGCGATCGTCGGATCGTTCGCTCGCTTGACGCCCATGCGCACGAGTTCGAGAAAACCGCCGTCCACCACCGCGCGCTCGTCTTGCGTGCCGCCGCCGTTCTTGACGGTGAACGTCTGTCCCGAATCGGGCCCCGAAGACGCGTTGTAGACCTGCGGCCCCGCACCCGTGCCGCTCATGGTCGACGGATTGATGCGGATGTAGTAGTGGCCGTTACCGTAGGGGCCGGTATTCGTATAGGTCCACGCCGCGACGTTTTGCTGCCAATAATCGGCGGCGGCCAGGTAGTTGCCCGCGCGCGTCGTATCGCCGTTCGCCTGGGCGATTTGCGAGGCCGCGACGAGGCCGGCGATCTCAGCGGCAATCGTCGATGGCGAATAGCCCGAGTTCTCTTCCCACCGCTCCTGATAGGTCCAAGGCCCAGTGGCGACGATGTAGTCGGCCGTCGAGCGAATGTTCGCCCACTGCGCGTTGTACACGCTCGGGCCGAGCCGCCATGCGAGCAATATCGGCATCGCTTGTTCGTCCATCTGCGTGCCCTGCCAGTACTGCACGCCGCTCACCCAGGCGTTTTGCGGAAAGCGCCCCACCCGGCTGTAGCCTTGCGGACATCCCGATGCGTTGTACTCGGCGGTGCCGCAATTGCTCTTTTGCTGCAGCGTGTTGAACAGGTAGTTCACCACCGTCGTGGCCGTCGAGGTGTCACCGGCCGTGATCAGCGCGTTCGCGAACTTGAACAGATCGCGCGGCCATACGAGGTGATAACCGCCGCTGTTGCTGTCGGTTTGCGATTCGCCCCATGGGGTGCCGATGCCCGCGATCATCGCGCCGTTGCTCTTGTCCTGCATCGTCTTGAGCGTCATCGCGGCGAGGTAGTACTCGTTGTCGGCCGTGCCGTTCTGGGTCGAAAGACCGCCCGCATAGTTGTGCCACGCCGCGTCGTATTGCGTGCGCAAGCTGTCGAGGTTATCGCCCAGCGTGGCGTTGGCCGTATTCATCGCGTTGGCGGCCGAGGCGCTATCGAACGACAGCACGACATTGAACGAAACGCTCGTCGCACTGCTGCCGCCGAAATCGAGCCAGCCCATCTGCGCGATATTACCGTTCGTCGCCGACGAATACGTCCAGTCCATCGTCTTGTCGGCGGAAGCGCCGCCGAGCAAATCGGTCCAACCGTCGCTTTGGCCCACGAAGCCGTTCGACACCATCGTCGCGCCGTTCTGCACTTTCCACGGCAGCGACGCGGCAAGCGCCGAATAGCGCGAATTGTGATTTCCGACCAGCATCACACGACCGTTCGACGCCGTTTGCGTGAGCGCCGTGTTGTTCGAGCCGGCATTGTCGAGATGGGGTTTGAACAGAAGGTACAAGTTGTAATTACCCACCGTCGTGCCGTTCAACGCTTGGAACGTCACGCGCTCGATAAGCGAATTGCGTGTTGGATCGGCATAGACCACCTTCGTGATCTGCCAGTTGTGCGCACTGTTGCTCGTGGTCACCTGCCAGCTCATCGTGCGCGAATCGGTCTGCGCAGCCGTATAGGGCTGCACTTTTTCTTCGTCGACGAACGTCTTAGCGGTATCGCCGACGAGGAATTGAAGGTCCACCGATTCGGTCGTGTCGAGCACCGGGTAGTACACCTCGGAGACGACCCCTCGATAACCGGTGAAATAAAGCGACGACCCGCTACTGCCCACGGCGGTGCCGAGAAACGACTTTTGCGCGGGCCCGTGGACCGCGGTGGCGCCGGGGCTGCCGAACGCTTCTCCGGACGTGCTGGCATGAGCGATGCCGATCAATAGGGCAGCGCTCGATGCAGCGGCTAGATGCAAAACGGTTCTTGGTTTCACGGCCCTCTTCTCTCTCGTAAGGAGTTGTCGTAAGACGCGCCTAAAAAGCGCTCCGAATACCGAGGGAGAATGGCGTGGCGCGTCGTCGTCCCCGGGCGTCGCGTACGCGCTCGGGTCTTGCCGAACTACTCGAAAGCAGATAAAGCAACTGACGAACAACTACGGTAATTAGTAGTCCTAATTACCTGAAACCCAAGCCGACCGATCTGAATAGATCGGTCAAAAGATAGGACGGTTAAGCGATGAAATGATGAACCCGGGGCACTGCGAGAACCATGCGGCCGTTGCGCGCAACTCCGGTCGCGGGGCGCGTTACGCGCCCCGCTCGACCTCGCAAGTATCGCTAGTGCATCAGGCGATGCGTGCTTCCGTCGAAGGATCGAACAATACGGCTTTGGACACATCGGCGAGCAGCGTCATGTTTTGCTGCGCTTGCGGATTGGATGCCGGGTGCACGCGGCTCACGGTGCGCTTGCCGTTGATCTGCGCGAACACGAGCGTGTCCGGTCCCGTCGGTTCGATGACATCGACCTTCACCGTCAGCGGCTGCAGATCGGCGCTATTGGCATCGTGCGCGCCGCGCGCATCGGTCAGGCGCTCCGGGCGCAAACCGAGAATGACCTTTTGCCCGACGTTCGACTTGACGCGATTCGCTTCGAACGGCAACTTCAGCACGCTGCGCTCGACACCCGTATCGATTTCCAAGCCGATGCCCGCGCCTTGCTCGACGAGCTTGCCTTCGATGAAGTTCATCGGCGGCGCACCGATGAAGCCCGCCACGAACAGGTTCGACGGCGAATCGTAGATCTCTTGCGGCGCGCCGAACTGTTGAACGACACCGTCCTTCATCACGGCGATGCGATCGCCGAGCGTCATCGCTTCGATCTGATCGTGCGTCACGTAGACGATCGTCGTGCCGAGGCGTTGGTGCAGCAGTTTGATCTCCGAGCGCATTTCGATACGCAGCTTCGCATCGAGGTTCGAGAGCGGCTCGTCGAACAGGAACATCACCGGATCGCGCGCGAGCGCGCGGCCCATCGCCACGCGTTGCCGCTGGCCGCCGGAGAGCTGCCCCGGCTTGCGATCGAGCAAGTGATCGATCTGCAACATCTGCGAGACGCGATCGACGATCTGCGCCTGCTCCTTCTTCGGCACTTTACGGATGTTCAGGCCGAACGAGATGTTGTCGCGCACGGTCATCGACGGGTACAGCGCGTACGACTGGAACACCATCGCGATATCGCGATCTTTCGGCGACAGGTTGTTGACGACCTTGCCGTCGATGCAAATCTCGCCCTTGGTGACCGTCTCGAGACCGGCAATCATGTTGAGCAGCGTCGACTTCCCGCACCCCGAGCCGCCGACGAGAATCAAGAACTGGCCGTCCTCGATTTCGATGTCGACACCCTTCAGGACGGGCACGCCGTTCGGATAGGTCTTGTATACGTCGCGGATGGAAAGGCTTGCCATGCTGAAAATCCTTTAATCTGCTCTGCTTTCGATATATGCGATGCGCTTTTATGCGCTGCGCGACGCGCTGTGCGCCGCGCTCAGCGCAACGAAACGTCCAATCAGCCCTTCACCGCGCCCGCCGTCAGGCCGCGCACGAAGTAGCGGCCGGCGATCACGTACACGAGGAGCGTCGGCAAAGCCGCGATGATGGCCGCGGCCATGTCGACGTTGTATTCCTTTACGCCCGTCGACGTATTCACGAGGTTGTTCAGCGCCACCGTGATCGGCATGGAATCGACACCCGAGAACACGATCCCGAACAAGAAGTCGTTCCAAATCTGCGTGAATTGCCAAATGACGCAGACCATGAAGATCGGCAGCGACACGGGCAGCAAGATCCGCGTGAAGATCATGAAGAAGCCGGCGCCGTCGATACGGGCGGCCTTTACGAGTTCCGCGGGAATGCTCACGTAGAAGTTACGGAAGAACATCGTCGTGAATGCGATCCCGTAGACGACGTGTACCACCACGAGCCCCGTGATCGTGTTCGAGATCCCGATCGCCCCGAGCATGCGCGCCATCGGCAGCAAGATCGTTTGGAACGGGATGAAGCAACCGACCAGCAACATCGTGAACACGGCGTCGGCACCGCGAAAACGCCAGTGGGTCAGCACATAGCCGTTGAACGCGCCCACGATCGACGAAATCAAGACGGCCGGGATGACCATGCGCACCGAGTTCATGAAGAACGGACGCATACCGTCGCAACGCACGCCCGTGCAGGCCTCGCTCCACGCCTTCACCCACGGCGCGAACGTCCAGTGCGACGGAGGCGTGAGCAGGTTGCCCGTGCGCAGTTGATCGAGATCCTTGAACGACGTGGACATCATCACGTAGAGCGGAAACAGGAAATACAGCGCGAACAGCGCAAGCGCAGCGTAAATGAACGCTCGACTAATCGTCATCTTAGGCTGCATTGCGGGTGCTCCTCGATTCCAAATACATGAGCGGGACGAGTACGGCAACGACGGTGGCCAGCATCATCATCGACGATGCGGCGCCCACGCCGAGCTGGCCGCGGTTGAACGAGAACGTGTACATGAACATCGCGGGCAACGACGACGACGTACCGGGGCCGCCGGCCGTCAGCGCGACGACGAGATCGAACGTCTTGATCGTGATGTGGCACAGGATCAAGAGCACCGAGAAAAACACCGGACGCATGCTCGGGATCACGATCTTGCGGTAGATCGTGGGCAGCGTCGCGCCGTCCACTTGGGCCGCCTTGAAAATTTCCGCATCGACGCCGCGCAAGCCGGCGAGAAACAGCGCCATGACGAAGCCCGTCGATTGCCACACGGCGGCGATGACGATACAAAAAATGGCCTTGTCCGGATCATCGAGCCACGTGAACGAGAAGCTCGTCCAGCCCCAGTCGTGCAGCACTTTTTCAAGGCCGAGCGCCGGGTTCAAAATCCACTGCCAAGCCGTGCCCGTCACGATGAACGACAGCGCCATCGGATACAGGAACACGGCGCGCAACGCGCCTTCGCTACGGATCTTCTGGTCGAGCAAGATAGCCAGGAACAGGCCGAGCCCGATACAAACCGCAATGAACGGAATACCGAACCAGCCGAGGTTCTTCGCCGACGTCCACCAGACGTCGTTTTGAAACAGCTCGTCGTAGCGCGTGAAGCCCGCGAACGTGTAGTTGGGCATCAGCCGCGACTTGGACAGCGACAGATAGCCGGTAATCAGGATGAAGCCGTAGACAAAGACAAGGCTGATCACCACGCTGGGCGAAAGCACGAGCTTCGGGATCCAGCGGTCGGCGAGCGCCGAAATAGACGATGTGCGGTGGGGTACGTGCGTCACGTTGTTCCCTTTGCCGCTGAGAGAGGCAGCCACTACTCGACTCCTGAGTGCTTGCACGCCGGCCGCGCACGATCCAAACGCGATGAAAGCGCGTGGCCGGCTTGAGTGACGCGGGCGGCCTCGCGCAGCGCTGGCCACCCCCGGAACTACGCTTACTTCGTCATTGCCGCCTTGGCGAGCGCGGCGACTGCGTCTTGCGACGATTCCTTCGAGTTCATGAACTTCGTCACGACGTCGCTCATCGCGCCGGCCGTGGCATCGCCTTGAGCCATGCCGTGCGCCAGCGACGGCACGTAACCGCCGGCCTTGATCGCGGTTTGCTCATCCGCGTACGACTTCTTCGCGCAATCGTCGAAGCTGCTCATATCGACGCCCAGACGAACCGGGATCGAGCCCTTGTAGAGGCTGAATTGCTTTTGGAAGTCGGGACTCATGATCGTCTTGGCGAGCGCGATCTGGCCCGGCGTTGCCGCCTTCTGGCCCTTCTGCTGGAAGAACACGAACGAATCGACGTTGAACGTATAGGCCTTGTCCGTACCCGGCACCGGCGCGCAGACGTAATCCGTGCCGGCCTTCTTGTTCGCGTTCGCGAACTCGCCCTTCGCCCAGTCGCCCATGAACTGCATACCGGCCTTGCCGTTGATGACCATGGCCGTTGCCAGGTTCCAATCGCGGCCCGTACGTGCGCTATCGAAGTACGTCGTGAGCTTGCGGACCGTGTCGAACACTTGGACCATCTGCGGCGAGGTCAGCGTCTTTTGGTCGAGATCGACGATCGCCTTCTTATAGAAAGCGGGACCTTGCGAGAGCACCACGTCTTCCCACACCGTGAAGTCTTGCCACGGCTGGCCGCCCATCGCGATCGGCATGATGCCGTCCGCCTTCATCTTGTCGGCCAGTTTGAAAAACTCGTCCCAGTTCGTCGGCACCTTGCCGCCGGCCTTATCGAGCGCGGCCTTGTTGATGTACAGCCAGTTCACGCGGTGCACCGAGAACGGCGCCGCGACGTAGTGGCCGTCGGCTTGCATGATCTTGTCGATCTGCGGCGGCAGGTTCTTCTTCCAGTCTTGTTCCTTCGCGACGGAATCGATATTCACGAGAACGTCTTGGTCCGCCCATTCCTTGATCAGCGGGCCCTTGATCTGCGCGGCGCTCGGCGCATTGCCCGAGATCACCTGCGTCTTCAATGCAGTCATGGCCGCCGCACCCGCACCGCCCGCAACCGCGAAGTCCTTCCACGTATAGCCTTGCTTCGTCATGTCGTCCTTCAGGACGCCGATGGCCTTCGATTCACCGCCCGAGGTCCACCAGTGCAGCACTTCGACGGATTCACCCGCCTGAGCCGCCGACACGCCCAGCATCAGCCCCGTGGCGCACAGCGCAGCCATGATCGCGCGAACTTTCATTCTTTATCTCCTCCAGACTACTGACCAAGTAACGAGTGCTCCCCTCTTCTTATGGCCGGGGAACGGTGGTTGGGTGCAACACAACAACACTGGATGTGACCGCGCCGCGACTCGGGCACGTACGTGCCGGCAGCGCCGAGCGGCCGCGAAGGATCGTCAGGAAATGCGTGCTTCCAAGCTTGGACTGTCTCCTCTTTTGATTCGGCTCGCCCGCGTCGCGCGGATCGAACTCGGGGAGGCAGCGCCATGCAAACCGCGCTGCTAACATGCACGCGCGATACAAACGAATGGGGACACGCGGCGCGCTGCCGTCGATCGCCGCCTGCAACCTTCCCGCCGAACCCGTTCGGCGCAAGGTTTTTGCATTCGATCAACGTTACCTCTTGATTTGGATTGTAGTTAAACTACAATTCAGTGTCAAAATTATTTTTATCGCGCTACAAGACGTCGCAACTTCGAGCAGCCAACCAGCCCAGCCGTTCCTCGAATCGCGCCCCGCAACCCTTAGACTTCGGTTCAAGACTCATGCAAATCGACTCAGGCTTCACTTTCGTTCTCTTCGGCGGGACTGGCGATCTGTCGATGCGAAAGATCCTTCCGGCGCTGTACGAGGCCCACCGCGCGGGCATGCTGTCCGAGCACGGCAAGATCGTTGCCGTCGCCCGCCACGCGGCGGATCGTGACGGCTACATCGAATGGGTCAATAGCAACGTCAAGACCTACGTCTCGAAGGGCGGCCTCGACGAAAGCGTCTGGCAGCGCTTTTTGGAGCGGATCGCCTACGTCAAGCTCGATCTGGGCAAGCCCGAGGATTTCGCGCTGCTGCGCGACGCGCTCGACGGCCACGCCGGCACGCGCGTGTTCTATCTGGCCACGGGGCCGTCTCTCTTCGTGCCGATTTGCCGCGCACTGGCCTCGGTGGGACTGAACGAGAACGCGCGGATCGTGCTCGAGAAGCCGCTCGGCTACGATCTGCGTTCCTCGAACGCGATCAACGACGCGGTGGGCGAGATCTTCGCCGAAGAGCAGATCTACCGGATCGACCACTACCTCGGTAAAGAGCCGGTGCAGAATCTGCTCGCGCTTCGTTTCGGCAATGCGCTGTTCGAACCGCTGTGGCGCCGCGAATGGGTCGAGAGCATTCAAATTACGATCGCCGAGGAACTCGGCGTCGAGGCACGCGGCGACTTCTACGACAACACGGGCGCGCTGCGCGACATGGTGCAAAATCACCTGTTGCAGTTGTTGTCGATCGTCGCGATGGAGCCGCCCCATTCGATGGATTCCGATTCGGTCCGCGACGAAAAGCTGCGCGTGCTGCGCGCGCTCAAGCCGATCGATACGCGCGACATCTCGAAGATCGCCGTGCGCGGCCAATATCATTCGGGCGTCATCAAGGGCACCTCGGTGCCGGCCTACGCGACCGAACACGGCGTAAAGCCGCAAAGCGCCACCGAAACGTTCGTCGCATTGAAGGTCGAGATCGAGAACTGGCGTTGGGCCGGCGTTCCCTTCTTCCTGCGCACCGGTAAGCGTCTAGCCGAGCGCGTCGCCGAAATCGTCGTCAATTTCCGGCCGGTGCCGCATTCGGCGCTCGGCGCGCCTGCGCTGCGGCCGGGCGCGAACCGGCTCGTGATCCGCTTGCAGCCGAACGAATCGATTCGCTTGTACTGCCTCGCCAAGCAACCGGGCGAAGGGATGAATCTGTCGAGCGTGCACCTGGATCTCGCGTTCGATCAGTTCTTCAAGGAAGGTCAGATGGAGGCGTATCAGCGCCTGCTGCTCGACGTGATCAACGGACGCCTCGCTCTCTTCGTGCGGCGCGACGAGCAAGAGGCCGCTTGGCGCTGGGTCGAACCGATCCTCAACGAATGGGCCGCATCGAACAAGCCGCCGAAGCCCTATGCGGCAGGCACTTGGGGCCCCGCGGCCGCCAGCGCCATGCTCGCGCAACACGGCACCTGCTGGCTCGAGGAAGAGAACTAAACGGTTGGTTCAAACAATCGGCGAGGCAACGCCACGGCGCTGCCGGCGATGGTGAACATACAAAAAGTAGTCTGGAGGAGAAGTGATCGAGCTTCACGCTTTTGACGACCCGCGCGCTCAAGCCGGCGCGCTGGCCAAGGCGGTGAGCGGCGCGCTCGGCGCATCGCTTGCCACGGCCCTCGGGGCGCGCGCCACGCTCGCCGTTTCCGGCGGCACGAGTCCGCGCCCGTTTTTCGAGGCGCTCGCGCTCGAGCCGCTCGAGTGGGCGCGTGTCGACGTGACGCTCGTCGACGACCGCTGGGTGCCCGAAACCGACAACGCGAGCAACGCGCGCCTCGTACGCGAAACGTTGCTCACGCACGGCGCGGCGGCCGCGCGCTTCGCGCCGCTCGTCGACGTGTCGGTGTCGCTCGAAACACGCATCGCCGCGCTCAACGCCGATCCATCCTACGCACTCCCCGACGTCGCCGTGCTGGGCATGGGCGAAGACGGCCATACGGCGTCGCTCTTCGCCGATGCCCCGGCCGGCGAGTGGGCACACGCGCTCGGAACGGCCGATCGTTACGTCGGCGTCCATCCCGGCGCGGCCCCACACGCACGTGTCAGCCTATCGATGTCCGCGCTGAAGGGTATCGATCGGCTGTTCCTTTTGATCTCGGGCGAACGCAAGCTCGACATTCTTAAAGCGGCCGCCTCGGCGCCGCAAGAAAACGCCATCTCGAAGCTGGCAAACGACAAGGGAGTCAGACTCGATGTCTACTGGTCTGCAAAATAAAGCTCATTCGGTACCCGGCGCACGCCAGCACGCCGACGGTCCGCGGCTGCTCGCCGACATCGGCGGCACCAATGCGCGCTTCGCGCTCGAGACCGAACCCGGGGAAATCACTCAGATCCGCGTCTACCCGTGCGCCGACTATCCGACGATCGAAGACGTGCTCAAGAAGTACCTGAAAGACACGAAGATCGGACACGTCAATCACGCGGCGATCGCAATCGCGAACCCGGTCGACGGCGACCAGGTCAGCATGACCAACTTCAAGTGGGCGTTCTCGATCGAGGCGACCCGGCGCGCGCTCGGCTTCGACACCCTACTCGTCGTCAACGATTTCACGGCGCTCGCGATGGCGCTGCCCGGGCTCACCGACGCTCAACGGATGCAAGTCGGCGGCGGCGCCCGCCGGCAAAACAGCGTGATCGGGCTGCTCGGCCCCGGCACCGGCCTCGGCGTCTCGGGCCTGATCCCGGCCGACGATCGTTGGATCGCGCTGGGCAGCGAGGGTGGTCACGCCACGTTCTCGCCGATGGACGAGCGCGAGGACCTCGTCTTGCAATACGCGCGCAAGAAGTGGCCGCACGTCTCGTTCGAGCGTGTCGCGGCGGGCCCCGGCATCGAGCTCATCTATCGCGCGCTGGCCGCTCGCGACAAGAAGCGTTTGGCGGCGACGGTCGATCCGGCCTATGTCGTCGAACGGGCGCATGCGGGCGATGCCCTTGCGCTCGAAGCCGTCGATTGCTTCTGTGGGATTTTGGGTACGTTCGCCGGTAACCTCGCGGTCACGCTCGGTGCGCTGGGCGGCATCTACATCGGCGGCGGCGTGGTGCTCAAGCTCGGCGAGCTCTTCACGCGCTCCTCGTTCCGCCAGCGTTTCGAAGCGAAGGGCCGCTTCGAGACGTATCTGGCCAATGTGCCGACCTATGTCATTACAGCCGAATACCCGGCGTTTCTCGGCGTGTCGGCGATCTTGGCCGAACAGCTATCGAATCGTGCCGGCGGCGGCTCGTCGGCCGTGTTCGAGCGAATTCGGCAGATGCGCGACGCGCTGACCCCGGCCGAGCGCCGCGTGGCCGATCTCGCGCTCAATCATCCGCGCTCGATCATCAGCGATCCGATCGTCGATATCGCGCGCAAGGCCGACGTCAGCCAGCCCACGGTCATCCGCTTTTGCCGCTCCCTCGGCTGCCAAGGCCTCTCCGACTTCAAGCTGAAACTCGCGACGGGTCTGACGGGCACGATCCCGGTTAGCCATAGCCAAGTGCATTTGGGCGACACGGCCACCGATTTCGGCGCGAAGGTGCTCGACAATACGGTCTCGGCGATTTTGCAGCTGCGCGAGCATCTGAACTTCGAGCATGTCGAGCGCGCGATCGAGTTGCTCAACGGCGCGCGCCGGATCGAGTTCTACGGACTCGGCAATTCGAACATCGTCGCGCAAGACGCGCACTACAAGTTCTTCCGCTTCGGGATCCCGACGATCGCTTATGGCGATCTCTATATGCAAGCCGCGTCGGCCGCGCTGCTCGGCAAGGGCGACGTGATCGTCGCGGTATCGAAGTCGGGCCGCGCCCCCGAGTTGCTGCGCGTGCTCGACGTCGCAATGCAAGCCGGCGCGCAGGTGATCGCCATCACGTCGAGCAATACCCCGCTTGCCAAGCGCGCCACGGTCGCGCTCGAAACCGACCACATCGAGATCCGCGAATCGCAGCTTTCGATGATTTCGCGCATCTTGCACCTCGTGATGATCGACATTTTGGCCGTCGGGGTGGCGATCCGCCGCGCCGAGCCGACGGGCGAGATGACGCAGGCGGTGGCGACGGCACGCAGCGTCGGCACGGACGACGCCTCGGCCGTGCTCGATTGGCTCAGTCACGGAGCCGCCTCTTCCGCGGCCGATTGACGCCGGCGAGTACGCCGGCATCGCTCGGCGCGACTGTTAGCAGTCCAAACGAACCCGCGGCCGCCCCAAGCGCCGCGGGTTTTTTCATGCTCGGAGCATGGAAAACCCAAGCACGGATCAATGTTCATACGAATAGGTTGAGGCGGACCATCGCTTCGGCCCGGGCCCACTGCAACGAGACAGCCGGCCCAGGCCCCGACAAAACGTCGATTTTTCTTCAACGTATTCGCAACAATCGGGATCTGACGGGTGTCGCATGCGCGCAACACCTTGCACACACTATTAAGCAACCACTTTCACTCCTTCCCTTGTCTGTCAAGGGACAGCAGGCGCCAGCCCTCGAATTACTGCGTTCCAAAATTCGCAATAATCGGCGGCAACTAGTGTTTCTACTAATAAGGGTACGGGGGTTAGATGCCTAGTATCGCCTCGACTGCCTGGACCCCGCTGCGGCGCGAACTGCCCAAGAGGCGGCAAAGTCCGCGGCAACGAATTACCTAATCCGGGTTGCTCACACTGCAACTCAACGTCTCGGAGACCTATTTGATGAAAAAATCGCTTCTCGCACTGGCTGTGTTGGGCGCCTTCACGGCACCGGCGTTTGCACAAAGCAGCGTCACGCTGTACGGCGTGATCGACGTGGGTATCAACTACGTGAACAACGCCGGCGGCGCCAGCAAGTGGGCCATGGCCAGCGGCATCGTGCAAGGCAGCCGTTGGGGCCTGAAGGGTTCTGAAGATCTGGGCGGCGGCACGAAGGCGATCTTCCAATTGGAAAACGGCTTCAACGTCGCAAACGGCAACCTCGGCCAAGGCGGTCGTGAATTCGGCCGTCAAGCTTACGTCGGTCTGACGAACAACCAATTCGGTACGCTGACCCTCGGCCGTCAATACGACCCGGTGGTCGACAATGCGCAACCGACGACGTTCAACGGCCAATGGGGCGCTCTGTTCTCGCACCCGGGCGACATCGACAATACGGATAACGGCTTCCGCGTGAACAATGCGGTCAAGTACGTTTCGCCGCGCTTCGGTGGCGTTCAAGGCGAGTTGTTCTACGGCTTCGGCGGCGTGGCTGGTTCGTTCGGCGCGCAAAGCACGATCGGCGCTGGCTTGAACTACTCGGGCGGTCCGCTGTACATCGGTGCTGGCTACTTCCTGGCGAAGAACCCGGGCGTTTCGTCGGGTACGGTCGGCAACGACGCAAACTTCGGCTCCGGCGGGATCTGGAACTTCGTCGGTACGCCGCGCAACATGCAGTCGATCAGCGGTGGTGCAACGTACCAATTCGGCCCGGCTCAGTTCGGTCTCAACGTCTCGGACGTTCGTTTCAACGACGCACTCGCCGCAGGTCAAACGACCCGCTTCGATAGCTTCGAAGCATGGGGTAATTACAGCCTGACGCCGGCTACGACGTTGGGCGCCGGCTACACGTTCACCACGGGCAAGGTCGATGCCATTACGACTAATGCCGCCGGGGATAAACTGAAGCCGAAGTACGGCCAATTCAACCTGATCGCCGACTACCGTCTGTCGAAGCGCACCGACGTCTATGCAATGGGCGTGTGGAGCCACTCGATGAAGGCCGGTGTGGGCGCCGACATCTACGCTGGCGTCCTCGGCGGTGCCAGCACGACGTCGAACCAAGTGCTCGGCCGCGTCGGCATCCGTCACAAGTTCTAAGCACAACAACCTCTCGTCCGGCTGGGCTTCGGCCCGCCGGACCAAGGTTGCGCAGCATACTCAAAGCGCCCCTCGTGGGCGCTTTTTTTATTGGCGTGGCGCCGGCGCTCGCCTACTCCGTTCGTACTAGGACACCCCGGCGTGCGCGCCTCGCTTGCGCTAGTTCGGTACAATTGGCGCGATCCCACCGGCCGCATCCGCCGCCTCTACGCGCTTGCCCAGCATGGCCGGTCCTTCTTCGAAGCGAATTTCACCCATGTCCAGTAATCAAGCTCTGTTCGAACGCGCTCAGCGCACCATCCCCGGCGGCGTCAATTCGCCCGTGCGTGCCTTCCGCTCGGTCGGCGGTACGCCGCGCTTCGTCAAGCGCGCGAACGGCCCGTACTTCTGGGATGCCGAAGACAAGCGCTACATCGATTACATCGGCTCGTGGGGGCCGATGATCGTCGGCCACGTGCATCCGCAAGTGCTCGAAGCCGTCCAACGCGTACTGGCCGACGGCTTTTCCTTCGGCGCACCGACCGAGGCCGAAATCGAGATCGCCGAGGAGATCTGCAAGCTCATGCCGTCGATCGAAAAAGTGCGGCTCGTGTCGAGCGGCACCGAAGCGACGATGAGCGCATTGCGGCTTGCGCGCGGTTTCACGCAGCGCAATCGCATCGTGAAGTTCGAGGGCTGCTACCACGGCCATGCCGATAGCCTGCTCGTAAAGGCCGGCTCGGGCCTCTTGACGTTCGGCAATCCGACGTCGGCCGGCGTGCCGGCCGACATCACGAAGCACACCACCGTGCTCGAATACAACAACACCCAGGCGCTGGAAGAGGCGTTTGCCGCTTTCGGCGACGAGATCGCGGCGGTCATCGTCGAACCCGTCGCCGGCAACATGAACCTCGTGCGCGGCAACCCCGAGTTCCTGCAAGCATTGCGGCGCTTGTGCACGCATCATGGCGCCGTGCTGATTTTCGACGAAGTCATGTGCGGATTCCGCGTGGCACTCGGCGGCGCACAGACGCTGTACGGCATCACCCCCGACCTCACGTGTCTCGGCAAGGTCATCGGCGGCGGAATGCCCGCGGCGGCGTTCGGCGGCCGACGCGACATCATGTCGCTGCTCGCGCCCGAAGGGGCCGTCTATCAGGCGGGCACGCTTTCCGGCAACCCCGTGGCCGTGGCGGCCGGGTTGAAGACGCTCGAACTCATTCAAGCACCCGGTTTCTACGAGCGGCTATCGGCTCAAACGGCCCGGCTCGCGAACGGCTTGGCCGCGGCGGCCCGCGACGCGGGTGTCGCGTTTAGCGCGGACGCCGTCGGCGGCATGTTCGGTCTTTATTTCACCGAGCAAGTCCCCGCGAGCTTCGCCGATGTCTCGCGCAGCGATATCGCACGTTTCAACACGTTTTTCCATCAGATGCTCGACGCGGGGGTGTACTTCGCGCCCTCGGCCTACGAGGCCGGCTTCGTATCGAGTGCGCACGACGATGCCGTGATCGACGAAACGATCGCGGCCGCGCGCGGCGCGTTCGCCGCACAACCGGCATAGCCAGGCCCCGCTCATGTTCTCGGAAGCCGATTTCATCCACATGCAGCGCGCGCTGACGCTCGCGAGCCGCGGCATGTACACGACCACGCCCAACCCGCGCGTGGGCTGCGTGCTCGTGAAGGACGGCTTGCCCATCGGCGAAGGCTTCACTCAGCCGGCCGGCCAAGACCACGCCGAGGTGCAGGCGCTCAAGGATGCCCGGCGGCGCGGCCACGATCCGCAAGGCGCCACGGCCTATGTTTCGCTCGAGCCCTGCAGCCACTTCGGGCGCACCCCGCCCTGCGCCCATGCGCTGATCGATGCCCGCGTCAAACGCGTGATCGCGGCGATGGAAGACCCGAACCCGCAAGTGTCGGGCCGCGGTTTGGCCATGCTGCGCGACGCCGGCATCGACGTGCGCTGCGGCTTGTTGGCCAATGAAGCGCGCGAGTTGAACATCGGGTTCGTATCGCGCATGACGCGCGCGCGCCCGTGGGTCAGGATGAAAGTCGCGGCCTCGCTCGACGGCCGCACGGCGTTGCCGACGGGCGAAAGCCAGTGGATCACCGGGGAAGCCGCGCGGGCCGACGGCCACGCTTGGCGTGCGCGGGCGTGCGCGATTCTGACGGGCATCGGCACCGTGCGCGAGGACGATCCTCAGCTGACCGTGCGCGGGATCGACACGCCCCGTCAGCCGTTGCGTGTTCTGATCGACAGCCGCCTCGACGTGCCGCTCTCGGCGCGGCTGCTAGAGGGCCCGCCCCCGCTCGTGTTTTGCGGCGCCATCGACGAGCGCAATGCGGCCCACGCCGAGGCATTGACGGCGCGAGGCGTGGAAGTGGTGCCGTTGGCCAACGAACATGGCAAGGTGGACTTGCCCGCGATGTTGAAACGGCTTGGGGAGCGCGGCATCAACGAATTGCACGTTGAAGCGGGCCATAAGCTCAACGGCTCGTTACTGCGCGAAGGGTGCGTGGACGAATTGCTCGTCTATTTGGCGCCTAGCCTGCTTGGTGCGGGTTCGGCCGGTATGTTCGATGTCGCGGCGCCTGCCACGCTCGATGCGCGGACCCGGCTCGCATTTCATTCGGTGGACCGCGTAGGGGACGATTTAAGAATTTTGGCGCGATTGCAAACACCGTCGGCGCCGCACTGAACTGACAAGGAACGCATCAAGATGTTTACCGGAATCGTGGCGGCCGTGGGCCGCATCGAAGCAGTTTCGCCCTTGGGAACCGATGCAGCGGCCGGCGTGCGGCTGACGGTCGAAGCGGGGACGCTCGATCTGAGCGACGTCGCACTCGGCGACAGCATCGCGATTCAAGGTGCGTGCATGACGGTCGTGGAAAAAACCACCCGCAGCTTCGACGTCGATGTTTCGCGAGAAAGTCTCAATTGCACGGTCGGCTTGGCTGCGCCCGGCGAAGTCAACCTTGAAAAAGCATTGACCGCCCATGAGCGGCTCGGTGGCCACATCGTCTCAGGACACGTCGACGGGCTGGGCACCGTCACGCGCTTCGCGCCGGTGGGCGAATCGCACGAACTGCGCGTGCTCGCGCCACGCGATATCGGACGCTACCTCGCGTATAAAGGCTCGATCACCGTGAACGGCGTGAGCTTGACCGTCAATAGCGTCGACGATCGCGAGGACGGTACGGAATTTTCGATCAATCTGATCCCGCATACGGTGGAAGTCACCACGCTCAAGAACGTAAAAACCGGTGACCAGGTCAATCTCGAAGTGGACTTGATTGCGCGGTATGTCGAAAGGATGTTGTCGGTTGCCGCGCCCACGGGACGATCATAATTCGTCGAGCCGGACCGTGTGGAGGAGCTAGGCATTTGCTCCGTAGCCCAAGCAGGCAACAGCAAATTGGAGAATGCCTCGTTAGGCGACCTACGCGGTGGTGCGGGATCGATCCATCAATCTTTGAGCGACGCCGTTTCGAGACGGCTATGATCGAATCCATCAGGCAGCCACCGCGACCTACATCATGCCGAGGAGTCCATCCGTTCCGGACTGCACTACCGACCTGAGCCTGCCGGACGAAGGCGACAAGGACGCGAAGGAATTCGGCATCAACGTTTCGCAGACATGCGAACGGGCGATCCAACGAGCGGTACAGGCACAAACTGACCACCAGTGGGTATCTAGATACGCGGACTTTGTGCGGGCATACAACGAGATGCTCGAGTGCGACGGACTGCCGCTTGCTCAGTACCGGACGCTCGGATAGTTGCAGCACATAAACCCGTGCAACACATATTTATGTGCTAAACTCATCGACCTAATCTTTAGAGGACTCCGATCATGGCCGACACCGTGAATTTCACAGGCTCAGTCGATCGCGACCTGCTCAAGCGCGCGAAAATTCTCGCGGCGAAGTCAGACACGTCCATTAACGCACTGTTCAACGCCGAACTGCGCTATCTCGTGGAAACATTCGAAGCAGCGGAGGCTGGTGGCAACCAGAACTTTCGCACCCTCCTCGACTTTTCGCTTGGCCGCATTGATGACCGCCTAGCGATGAAAACGTTGAATATCGACAGCGACGAGGACCTGTTCCTACTGATGGCGCAGGCCCACTTGCCCATGCCGCGCTTGCCGGAGTCGAGCACGCGTCACATGGTAGATGACCTCAACGCGCTGCGCGGTTAGTACATGGCGAGTAACAAAGCCGTTACTCTGCTTCCTGACGCGGGGCCATTGATCACGCTTGCCTACGCCGATGCACTCGATTTGCTGCTGAAACCGGGATGGACCGTTGCACTCGTCGACATGGGACTGCATGAGGTCACGCGCAATGAGACCCCTACGAGCGCTCGCATCGCCGCATGGACACGCGCCAACAGCATCCCAATTCTCGAAACGACCGTCTATCGACGATACAAGCAAGCGGACGCAGCCTCGCCCGTCCGAAAAGCTAATCTCGGCGAACTGTCGATACAAGAAGCGATGAGCGAGTTCGGCCTTGCCTCCGATCAAACCGGTGTCTTCTTGTTCGAGGATCACAAGATCGCCCGCGCCAGTTTTCTGCTGCCGGATAGCTGTCGCAAGGTTTCTACCCGCGCCTTCCTTATGTTTCTCGAGCAACAGGGATTGATTGACTCGGCTTCTGACGTCGAGCGGCGCGCGATCCTGGCAGGGAGGAGATTCTCCCAGATTCGTTTTCCGCCGTAACGACGCCATAGCGGTTCCGATTCATTGTGCATCGTCTATTGATGTCTCGGTACGGTCACCGCTTATTGACCGTATCTCCGACAGTATACAAACGCGTCACTGGCAAGCCCGAATCCACATGGGATTAAGGGTTGTAACGCCCACGCGTCGATTCTTTCCGCCACAGGGCGAATCGATCTTGCCGAGATCCCGAGCGACGCTAGCGCGCCTCACCGCCCCGCTTCCCCCTCGAACAATCCGACATGCGCGTCAAATACGCGCTGTTGCCGCAGCAGCGCATCATCGAGGTGCGCGAGCAGCGCTCGTTCCGCCGCATCGGGATCGTGCGCGGCCAAGGCGTCGAGTACACGCTGGTGTTGGGCAAGTGTCATCGCCCCTTCTTCCGGCTCGCGCGCCGTCACATAACGCACCCGATCGATAGGCGCCCTGACCAAGTCGATCAATTGCAATACCTTGGGCAAACGAGCCGCCGCCCCCACCGCCGCATGAAACCGGTTGTCCTGCCGTATCGCTTCCACGGGGTCGTCCCGTTCGATCGCTCGCCGATGAGCTTCCTGAATGTCGTGCAAGACATCGAGCTCGCGCGCCGTGATCATTTCCGCCGCGCGCCGAATACTCGCACTTTCCAGCACGCGCCGAATCAACGCGCCCTCCGTGAACTGCTCGCGCCGCACCGGCGCGACGAAGGTGCCCGACTGCGCCGCGATGGTCACGAGCTCTTCGCGGGCGAGCCGCTGCAGCGCCTCGCGCACCGGCGTACGCGAGATGCCCAGCGTTTCGCTCAACGCGCGCTCGAAGATCACGTCCGAGGGCAACACAGCCATCGTGATGATCGCTTCGCGCAGCAGATCGTAAATCTGGGTGGAGAGCGGCTGCGCGCGGTCGAGAGAGGTAGCGCGAGGCAGCACGCGCGCGATGAACTGCTCGGGATCGTTACGGTCGGTTTTCATTAGCCTGGGGCACGGCACCCTGATCGAGGAAAGCATTCTACGGGCTGACGGGCGTTCGACGCGTACATGACCGGTTCCTAACCCGCCGGGCAGCGCTCGCACAGAGCGGCATGCAGAAAACTCCACCCAAATCTCCGTTCAACTAGTATATTAGTTAATCGAGGCCAGCCGTCAACCAGGCTCGACCTTTTTGTCCCCAATGCGCCACCTTGAGTTTTGCGGCATCACTGCGTTGCGCGTGGACAGTCCAATCAGATCAAAGGAGACAGCAAGTGCGTTCGTACCTCGCTTCTGCAGTTCTCGGGTTTTGTCTCATCGCCAACGGCGCAGCGCAGGCGCAAACCGCGGCCGCCGGCAGCACGGCGGCGATGAAGGTGGCGCTTTCCAATAACTACGCCGGCAACAGTTGGCGTCAGGCCATGCTCAAGAGCTGGGCCGAGGTGGCCGATCCGGCCGTCAAAGCAGGCGTCGTCGCGGCCGCGCCCACCTTCACGACGGCGGAGAATCAGGCCACCGAGCAGGCGCAGCAAATCCAAAATCTGATCCTGCAGGGCTATAAAGCCATCGCCATCGACGCCGCCTCGCCCACCGCGCTCAACGGCGTGATCAAGCAAGCCTGCGCCGCGGGCGTCACCGTCGTCACGTTCGACGGCATTGCGACGGAACCGTGCGCATACCGCATCGCCGTGGATTTCCATCAACTCGGTTCGATGCAGATCGACTACATGGCGAAGCGCCTGAACGGTAAAGGGAATTTGCTCGAGATCCGAGGGTTGGCCGGCGTATCTGTCGATGACGAGATCCATCGCGGCATCGTCGACGAAATCAAGAAGTATCCGGGGCTGAAGATCGTCGGTTCGGTACATGGAGACTGGACGCAGACGGTCGCGCAGAAACAGGTGGCCGGCATCTTGCCGACGCTGCCGAAGATCGACGGCGTCGTCGACCAAGGCGGCGACGGCTACGGCGCGGCCAACGCGATCAAGGAAGCGGGGCGCCCCACGCCGATCATCATCCTCGGCAATCGCCAGGAGGAGCTCGCGTGGTGGGCGCAGCAGCACAAAAGCGGCGGCTACGAGACGCTCTCCGTGACAATCCCGCCCGGCTGCTCGACCTTCGCATTCTGGGTGACGCAGCAATTGCTGGCCGGCAAGAAGCTCCCTCACGATATCCGCATGCCGCTGATGGCCGTCACGTCCGATGACCTCGACGCCGTCCTGGCGAAGACGCCGTCGGGCGGCATCGCAAACAAGCTCTATACGCGCGACGAAGTGACGAAGATCGTCGACGCGAAATAGCCCGTTGCCGCCATAGACGCCGGACGAACGACACGCAGGAGGATGAATTGGTCGACGCTCATGCCTTCGGAGAGCCGCATCCGAGCGGCGCGCCGCCGGCGCTCATATCGCTCGCGGGAATCGGCAAGACATTCGGCCGCGTGAAAGCGCTGGCCGACGTGCACTTCGACATTCGACCCGGCGAATGCGTCGGCATCGCTGGCCACAACGGCGCGGGCAAATCGACGCTGATGGCGGTGCTCACGGGCGTGTTTCAGCCCGACGAAGGGAGCATCACGATCGCAGGACGCCCGGTGTCGGCCTACGATCCGAACGCCGCCCGCGACGCGGGGGTGCGCTGCGTATTTCAGGAGTTGTCGTTGTGCGCGAACCTGAGCGTGGCCGAGAACATGTCGATCCTGCACCCCGAACTGCGCGGCCACGACTGGCGCCGCCGCGCGACGCGTCTGATGCTCGAGCAGCTCGACGCGATCTTTCCCGGGCATGGCTTGAAGGGGCACGAGCTCATCGCCGATCTCACGCTGACGAAGCGTCAGATGGTGGAGATCGCGCGCGCGTTCACGGTCGTCAGCGATCCTGTGAAGCTCGTGATCCTCGATGAGCCCACCTCTAGCCTCGACGCGCATACGGCCGCGCAGTTGCTCGCTTTCGTCGGCAAGGCCGGCGCAAGCGGCATCGCGACGATCCTGATCAGCCACATGCTCGGCGAAATCGTGCGTGTGGCCCACCGCGTGCTCGTGATGCGCGATGGGCGCGTGGCGGCGGTGCTGCCGCGCGAGGCCATCGCGCATGACGCCATCGTCGCAGCCATGGGCCAGGAGCTCGATGCCGGTGTCGTTCAAGCGACGCGGCGCGAAAGCGGCCGTGGCGAGGCCCTCGCGACGGATGCCTACCACTGGACGCTAGGCCCCGGGGGGCGGACGCGGATCGATGCGCCGCGCGGCGAAATCATCGGCTTCGCGGGGCTGGCCGGCCAAGGACAGAGCGAAGCCTTGCTCGCGATCTACGAGGCGGCCACGAACGCACGGGAACGGGTAGCGTTCGTGGCGGGCGATCGTCCGCGCGATGGCATCTTTCCGCTATGGTCGATCGCGCAAAACCTGGACATCCGATGGTTGCTCGGCGGGGCTCGTAAGCGCAACACGTCTGCGCGACCGTTTGGCCTGATTCCCCGCGTCATCGATCGCCGCGCGGCGGGCGCGCTCACCACCACTTGGACGGAGCGCATCGGCATCCGCGGCGCCTCTTCGGGTGCTGGAATTCTTTCGCTGTCGGGTGGCAATCAGCAGAAGGTGCTGTTTGCGCGCGCGCTCGCATCGGATGCGCAATTGATCCTCATGGACGATCCCACGCGCGGGGTCGATATCGGCACGAAGCGCGAGCTGTATCGGCTTATCCGCGAGGAAGCGGCGCATGGCCGCACCTTCATCTGGTACACCACCGAGAACGACGAGTTCGCCCATTGCGATCGCACCTATGTGTTCCGGGCGGCCCGCGTCACGCGGCTGCTGCACGCCCATGAATGCAACGAGCAGTCGTTGCTGGCGGCGAGCTTCGCCGATGTCGAGGAGATCGCCGCATGAACCGGACGCTCGATCGCTCTACCCTGCGCGCGCTGCTGCCCGCGTTTTCGCTCGTCGCGGTACTGGTGCCGATCTTCTTTCTGCAGCCCACCACCTTCAGCTACTTCGGCATCGGGCTGCTGCTCAATCTCGCCGTGCCGCTCGTCCTCGCAACGCTCGCACAACTGGCGATCATCACCGCCAACGATCTCGATTTGTCGATTGGGCCCTTCGTCAGCTTGGTCGCTTGCATCGGGGCCACGCTGCTGGCGGATCGGCCGCTCGTCGGCCTTGCGGCGCTCGCCGGTTGTGTGCTGCTGTATGCGGCTGTGGGCGCCCTCGTCGAGTTCAGGCAGATTCCGTCCATCGTCGTCACGCTCGGCCTCTCGTTCGTCTGGAACGGGCTCGCCGTCCTGCTGTTGCCGACGCCCGGCGGCGCGAGCCCGGCCTGGCTCACTTCGGTGATGGGATATCAAACGCCTTTCGTCGCCGCGCCGATCCTCTGGTCGACCGTCATCGCCGTTCTCGCGCATCTACTGCTGATGCGCTCTTCGTTCGGCGTGCGGCTGCGCGGCACAGGCGGCAACCCGCGTGCGATGCGGCGTTTCGGCTGGTCGCTCGTGCGCGGTAAGGCGTTGCTGTACGGCATCGCGGGCATCTTCGGGGTGCTCGCGGGGCTCTGCCTGCTTGGGCTGACCACCTCCGCGGATGCGAATCTCGCTCTGCGCTACACGCTGCTTTCGATCGCCGCCGTGATCCTCGGCGGCGGCGAGTTTATCGGCGGGCGTGTGTCGGTGATAGGGGCGGTACTGGGCGCGACGACGCTCACCCTGGCTGCCTCGTTTCTCGCGTTTCTAAACGTGTCGCCTGACTGGCAAGTCGGCATGCAAGGGGCGATTTTGATCGTCGTGCTCTCGCTGCGCGTGCTGCTGCAACGGCGCGGAGGTCAACGATGAGCGCGAACGATTCAAGTACCCGGGCGGCGGCAACCGCGGAAACGTCCGGCGGCGCTCCGGTCGAGCCGCCTATGGGCATTGTTGGGCTCGTGGCCCGCCTGCGCTCGCGGGACACGCCCTGGCTCTGGTCGCTCGCAGGCGCGCTGCTCGTCTGGCTCGTCGTCGCCTGCGTGTTCGGCGTCTCGGTCGCCGGCAACGTCGTCGCGACCGCGCTCGTGTTCGCCGTGTTCATGGTGCTGGTCGGCCTCGGCCAAATGATCGTCATTACGGCCGGCCCCGGCAACATCGATTTGTCGATGCCTTCCGCGATCGCGCTCAGCGGCGTGCTCGGCGTGCAGTTGATGAAAGGCCGCGACGATCTCATCTTGCTCGGCATTGCCGTTGCACTCGCGGTGGGCGTTTTCGTGGGCCTGGCGAACTATCTGCTGATTCGCGTGCTGCGCATCCCGCCGATCATCGCCACGCTCTCGTCGAGCTTCATCGTGCAATCGATTGCGATTACGCAAAGTCGCGGCATGCCCGCCCCGCCCCACGCGCTGCAAGCGTTCGCGAATGCACGGCTCTTCGGCGTACCGGATATCGCATGGCTCGCGCTGGTGCTCTCGGCCGCGCTGGCGTTCGTGCTGCATCGGACGGTGTTCGGCCGCGCGCTTTCGGCGCTGGGCCAAAACGCGCGAGCCGCGTGGCTCGCCGGCGTGCAAGTGGAGCGTGTGCGCTGCGTGACGTATGTGCTCGCCGCAATCATCGCCGCGTTGACGGGACTCCTGCTGGCGGCGGTATCGGGCGGTGCGGCGCTCGACATGGGCGTGGAATACATGCTGATCTCCGTGGCCGTGGTGGTGATCGGCGGCACCGAGGTCGCGGGAGGCAAAGGCACCGTAGCGGGCGTCTGGGGCGCCTCGCTATTCCTTTATCTCACCAATGCAATGCTCAATGCGTTAGGCGCCGGCGCGGGCGTCCGTTCGATCGTCTATGGCGTGCTCATCATCGCCGTGGTCGTCGCGAGCGGACACAAGGTGCGCCAATGAGCGGCGCCCCGGCCCATTTTTTGTTGGCTGCAACGAGAATGACTTAGGAAAACAAGATGAATCCCAACGAATACGAGGTCCACGACGCGCGCTTTCGCGCGCTGCTTCAACCGAACGCGCCGTTCGAAAAGCTCGCCGGCGGATGCATGTGGACCGAGGGGCCGGTGTGGTTGCCGGCGGCTGACATGCTCGTGTGGAGCGACATCCCCAATAACCGCATGATGCGCTGGGTACCGGGCATCGGCGCGGGGGTATTTCGTGCGAACGCGAACTTCAGCAACGGCAATACCTTGGACCGGGAATGCCGGCTCGTGAGCTGCGAGCACGGCACTCGCCGCGTCACGCGCACCGAACACGATGGGCGCATCACCGTCATCGCGGATCGCCACGACGGCCGCCGGTTCAATTCGCCGAACGACGTCATCGTGCAATCGGACGGTGCCGTCTGGTTCACGGATCCCGACTACGGCATCCTGAGCGATTACGAAGGCTATCGTGCGCCGAGCGAGATCGGCGCCTGTCATGTATACCGCGTCGCGCCGGACACCGGGGCGGTGGAGCGCGTGGCCGACGACTTCGCAAAGCCGAACGGGCTCGCATTCTCGCCGGACGAAGCGCGGCTCTACGTGGCCGATTCCGGCGCATCGCATATCGAGAACGGCCCGCACCATATCAGGGTGTTCGATGTAGATGCGCGCGGCCGCTTGCATAACGGGCGCGTGTTCGCGGAAGTCACGCCGGGCGTGCCGGATGGCATGCGCGTGGACGAGCACGGCAACGTCTGGACGAGCGCGGGCGACGGCATTCACTGCTATGCCCCCGACGGCACGCTGCTCGGCAAGATCCTCGTGCCCGAAACCGTGGCGAATCTCGTCTTCGGCGGGCCGCTGCGCAATCGTCTTTTCATCGCGGCGTCCACCTCTATCTATTCCATCTATGTCGGCGTGCGCGGTGCGTACGCGGGAGCCCTGCGATGACTTCGAGTAGCCAACGGCCTGCGCCGCAGCTTTCTAGCGCATTGATTCTGCTTGATCCGCGCGACGACGTGGCGCTCGCGCGCGAACAACTCGTGCCCGGCGCGCCGCTCGACGCCGAGCATCGCGTGGCAGGTCTCATTCCGCCCGGGCACAAGATCGCCGTGCGCGACGTCGCAGCCGGCGCGCCGGTACGCCGCTATGGGCAAATCATCGGCTTCGCCAGCCGCCCGATTCGATGCGGGGAGCACGTCCACACCCATAACCTTTCGATGGGGGAGTTCGAGCGCGATTATGCGTTCGGCGTGGACGTGCATGAGACGCCGCGCGCCGCGCGGCGTGCGACGTTCGCCGGCATTCGACGTGCGGACGGCCGCATCGCTACGCGCAACTATGTCGGCATTCTGACGACGGTCAATTGTTCGGCCACGGTCGCGCGTGCGATCGCCGATCAGTTTCGCCGCGACATCCACCCGGAGGCGCTCGCAGCCTTTCCGAACGTGGATGGCGTGGTAGCGCTGACGCATGGCCAGGGCTGCGCGATGGCCTCCGAAGGCGAGCCGATCGACGTGCTTCGGCGTACGCTCGCCGGGTATGCAAGGCATCCGAATTTCTATGCCGTGCTCATCGTCGGGCTCGGTTGTGAGACTAATCAAATCGACGCTCTGGTCGAGACGGAGCATCTCGAACGAAGTACGCAGCTCACGACGATGACGATCCAACAAACGGGCGGAACGGCTCGCACGGTGGCCGCCGGCATCGAACGCGTGCGCGAACTGCTCGCGCAGGCGAACCGCGTGACGCGCGAGCCGGTGGACGCGAGCCATCTGACGGTGGGCCTGCAATGTGGCGGCTCCGATAGTTATTCGGGCATCTCCGCCAACCCCGCGCTCGGCTCGGCCGTAGATCGTCTCGTGGCGCACGGCGGTACGGCGATCCTTTCCGAAACGCCCGAAATCTACGGCGCGGAGCACCTGCTGACACGCCGCGCGGCCTCGCGCGAAGTCGGCGAAAAACTCGTTGCACGGCTGCGCTGGTGGGAAGACTATTGCGCGCGGATGAACGCCAACATGAACAACAACCCGTCGGCCGGCAACAAGGCGGGCGGCTTGACGACGATCCTAGAGAAATCGCTCGGAGCGGTGGCGAAAGGCGGCACGACCCCGCTCGTCGAAACGTACGAATATGCGGAGCCGGTGCGCGCGCACGGGCTCGTGTTCATGGATACGCCCGGATACGATCCGGTTTCCGCAACGGGCCAGGTGGCCGGCGGCGCGAACCTCATTTGCTTTACGACCGGGCGTGGCTCCGCCTACGGCTGCGCGCCGGCGCCGTCGCTGAAATTCGGCACGAACAGCGCCCTATGGCAGCGCCAGCAAGAGGACATCGACCTGAACTGCGGGACCATCTTGGACGGCGAGCAAAGCGTCGAAGAAGTCGGTGCAGCGATCTTCGAACTCATGCTCGCCACGGCGTCGGGACAACAGACGAAAAGCGAAACGCACGGCTACGGGCAGAACGAGTTCGTGCCGTGGCAGTTGGGGGCGGTTATGTGAGGCAGAGGCGCCGCTCTGACCAACCCGGTTAACTCCCGTCGCCGCGCGCGTTACAAATACCGCGCAAAATTACCGAATTGTTGCAAACCGAACGGCCAACGCCGCTGCCGGAAATGTATTCTCGCCACTACCAGAAATAATAGGGGCGAGCATCATGAAGATCCTAAATAAAGCAGCGGCCTCGGTCCTGATTGCGCCGATGGTACTGGCAGCCTGCGGCGGCGGCGGCGGGGGAAGCGCCAGTACGCCGACCGGCACGGTGAACGCGCAAATTACCGATGCGCCCGCATGTGGATTCGATCACGTCTACGTCACCGTGTCGCAAGTGCGGATCAACGCGAGTTCGTCCGCAGGCGACAACGACAGCGGGTGGGCCACGATCGCGCTGGCCACGCCGCAAAAGATCGATCTGCTCGCGCTGACGAACGGTGCAATGGCAACCCTCGGCCAAACCACGCTCCCCGCGGGCCAATATCAGCAAATCAGGCTCGTCCTCGCACAAAACCAGGGTAACTCGATGGCCAACTCGGTCGTCGTGTCCGGAACGTCCGCCGAACAAGCCCTAGCGACGCCGAGCGCCACGCAAAGCGGTTTGAAGATCATCCGCCCGTTCGATGTCGCGGCCAATTCGACTGTCGATCTGGTGCTCGATTTCAACGCCTGTAAATCGGTCGTTCAACAAGGCAACGGCGGCTATGCGCTGAAACCCGTCGTCACGGCGACGCCCACGACCGTCGTCGGCACGATCGACGGTTATGTCGCACCCGCCGAAGCCGGTGCAACGGTCTACGCGGAACAAAACGGCAAGGTGGTCAGCGGCACGATCGCGGATAGCACGGGGCACTTCGTGTTTTCGACGCTGGTCCAAAGCACCACCAACGGCAACTACGACATCGTCATTGCGCAGCCGAACGAGACGACGGGAATCATCGCCTCGGTGCCGGTGGTCGTCGGCGCCACGACGCACGTATCGACCGCAGCGCAACCAATCACATTGCCCGCATCGACCATGAATACCGTCAGTGGCACCGTCACCGCGTCGGCCGATGCGTCGATTCGAGCGCTTCAAAACGCGTCGACGGGGACCTACGAAATCGGGTCCGCAAACGCGAACCTCGATACCGGCGCCTATACGATGACGCTTCCCACCGCGGCGCCGCTGGTCGGCAGCTATAGCAACGCACTGCCGATCGCTTTGACGGCCGCGACATTGTCCGCGGGACAATATACGGTAGAGGCCGACGCGGCTTCCGGCGCAACGCAATCCGCCGCCACCAACATCTCGGTCACCAGTCAGACCAACGTCAATTTCGCTTTCTAACATCACCATCATGAGCAAGGGGGCGGACACCGCCCTCTCGCGTCGGGGATCATCGTGAAGAAACTCATTATCGCTTTAGCCCTCGCATCCAACGCGCTGGCCGCATGTGCCGTGTATTTGCCGGACGAACCGGGCGTAGTCGTTCGTCCGCAAGGCGGCCCCGGAAACGGCTTCTGCCCGCCCGGACAAGCGAAGAAGGGCAACTGCTGACGTGTGAGGCGAGGGATGGCTCTCCGGCATGCCTCGCCTCACCCGGCCGCGCGTGTAAGACAGGCGCCGCTTGTTCGACGTCGAAGTTACTCGTTGAACAGCGCTGTGTAGCGGCGCTGCATCTCCTCGGGCGTGAGTCTTTCGATTTGAGCGCCCAGCATCCACTGGTGACCAAACGGATCGCGGACGGTCGCGCTGCGTTCGCCGTAAAAGTGATCGGTCAGCGGCCGAACCATGGAAGCGCCCGCGCCGACGGCACGATCGAACAGCGCATCGACGTCCGCGCGATCCCGTCAATTCCGAAAACGCGGAGGGAAACGCCCGCCCTGCCGCCGCTCAACGGCGGCGCTTCGTCAGCGTGACCGTCTCGAAGAGTTCGTAGTTGCCGGTCGGCGTATGGTCGGCACCGGGCGCGTGATAGTAGTTCATCGTGATCGTGGTCCTGCCGCCGTGCTCGCCCGGATCGACGTCGAACACCGCGATGCCGTAGCCCGTTCCGGTATCGCGCTGCGCCGACCAGACGGCATCTTCCACCGCATCGGCCGGGGCACGCACGAAGGTTCCTTCCGTCGCGCCCGGCGTCGGGCGGTTCGGCTTCGTGAATACCTTCGCTTGCGGATTGCCGGTGCCGCTATCGATGCCGTACACGTCGAGCGGTGCGCTCGTGCCGCCACCACCCAGAATCAGGTGAATCGTGCCGCGAGTCATATCGAATGTGTTCGCCCCCACCTGCGCGTGGCGCACCGGCCTCGGCGTGAGCGTATCGACGCGCTCGCCGGTCTTCACGTCCGTACCCATGTGACGGAAGCAGCCGCAGACCGGGTAGCTGCGCTCGTAGTCGTGATCGTGTCCGCACAGCACGAGATCGACGCCATAGCGCTCGAACAGCGGCAGCCATGCCTCGCGTAACGCTTTGTCCGAGCCGTTGCCGGTTTTCGAGGAGGTCAGCGCGTCTTGGTGCATCTGCACGACGATCCAGTCGATGTCATGGCTGTCGGCCGCCCGGCGCAACGTTTTCTCGAGCCAGCGAGTCTGCTCGCCGTCGCTATAGCCGCGCACGTACAACGAAGTGCCCGGCTCGATCGGCGCATTGCCGGTGCTCGGGGCGGGCACGAGCGGCGCGGGACCCGCGACGAAGGCGGCGGCATCCTGATAAACGATATCGTCGGCATCGAGCGAAATGAACAGCACCGAACTCACCTGGAACGCGTACCACCGGCCCGGAAAACGCGTGCCGTTCTCGGGCAGCGTATAGCGCGTCCGGTATGAATCGAGGCCCTGTTCGCCGTTGTAGAACTCGAGTTCGTGATTGCCCGGACACGGCATCCAAGGACGGTTCGCAGAAGAAGTCTGCACGTTGTTCGCGAAGTCGCGCCACACCTCGGTTTGGTGCATCGGGTTAAGGTTCGCGTAGCACAGGTCGCCGTTAAGCAAATGAAAGAGCGGCTGAAAACGCTCGACGGCTTCCACCGCGAACCGGCTTTGCGGGGAGGACAGCACCCAATTCGTATTGGGCGTGGCTAGGTCGCCGTAGCTCGTGAAGCGGAACGGCTTGCGCCCCCGCGGCGCGGTCTTGAAGCTGGCGCTGAACGGGTTGCCCAAGGCACTGCTGTTGTCCGCCGTCACTTCATAGCGGTAAGTGGCGTCCGGCTTCAGGTCATGCACGCGCGCATGGTAGGAGAACACCACGACGCCGCTGAGCCCGTCCGTGTACGTGCGCTGTACCGCATGCACCGTCTTGCTGTGACCATGATCGGAGGTCACCGTGACGCGCGGCTGTATCGCCGCGGCCTGCGACGCCCAGGAGATCACGACCTCCGACGTAGGATCCTCGCCCCACGTCAAATGAATTTGCTCGGGCGTACCGTCCGCGACGGCATTCGGGTCGGCCGCTTTCGCGGCACCGGCCAGCGCGCCCGCCGCACCGGCAATGCCCGACACACCCGCGAGCTTGAGAAAACCGCGGCGCGAGACCCCTGCGCTCGTTGCGTTCAAAGATGAATCGGGGGAGATCTTCTTCGTCATATCGTCTGGGCCTCTTGAATGGTTGCACCGCCGCCCGTGGATGCTAGCGGCCGCCTATGAACGCTACATGTCAATCGCCCCACCGAGAGATCGGCCCGGAGGGCGCGGCTCGGTCTTCGTTGTCGGAAGCAATTACCTCACAAAGCAACTGGTAACTTTCACAGGTCAGCATTATTTGTCGATGGAAAATCCCGGGCCTTGTTATAATCGCGACCAATGCGCGGCCGTTTTTATCTTGCATTGAACCTGAGAGCAAGCATTCCTTTTGCACGGATGCGTTAAGGGGATGTCCCACCAGCGTCGAGGCCGACGAAACTGGCAAATAAAGGCGATCGACCTTCTTTACCGAGTTACGATCCCCAGACCCAAAAGAAGAAATCAACGATCAGGCGACCGTGCTCAACACGTTTGGGCACGGCTCCCTGCCGCAAAGTCGCAGAGGATACGGCATCGAGCGCCTCCCTCTTATTCCAAATAAGGATCGATCCGCAATATCCGGCAAATGTCGACGGCGCAAACGTTTGTCGTCGATGGATTACTGAAGAATACCGCGTACCGGTTCTTCCAATTGCAATTCAACCATGCATCAACGAGTCCAAGGTCGAGACATGCGACTCCGGCCTACTTAAGTCCTGCTGCATCTGAGCCGCGAGAAAATCGCAAGTTGGCCGATTGGATTTTGCGCTTCGCGCTACCACGATATCGAGCGGCTCGATTTCCGGCAGTGCGTACCGCCCGGCGGGCACGCTCAATCGATCGGGAATACTGCAACTCGCCAATGCCGCGACGGCCAAGCCGGCATCCACCACGGCGAGCAGTCCGAGCATGCTAGCGCTGCTGTACGCGGCCCGGTACGGCAAGCCCGCGCGATCGAGCGCCGCGACCGTATGGGCCCGCGCCGCGCACCCCGCCTCGTACAGCGCGACCGGCAGCGGGCGCGAGAGCCACAGCCGCGACTCGTCCGGCTTGCCGACCCACCGAACGGGCTCTCGGCGAATGAACTCGCCATTGAGCCTCAAGCTCGGATCGCGGGTGACGAAGGCGAGGTCGATCTTGTTGTCCGCGAGCATCGGGGCGAGCGCAGTGCTCTGCGCGCAAATCACCGTGATTTCGACGGCCGGATACATCGCCGAGAACCGATGCAGCACCGGCGGCAGCAACGAGGAGATGTAGTCGTCCGGGCTGCCGAGCACCACGTGCCCGGCGATATCGGGCCGCGCCACGGCGGCCCACGCTTCGTCCTGCAACGAACGAATGCGGCGAGCGTACTCGAGCAGCGTTTCCCCCGCGCGCGTCAGCGACAAGTTTCGGGTGTCGCGAACGAACAAGGCCGTGCCCATGGCGCTTTCCAAGCGCTTGATCTGCATACTCACCGCGGCTTGCGAGCGGTACACGGCTTGAGCGGCCTTGGTGAAGCTGCCCAATTCCGCAGCGGCGATAAAAGTCCTCAGCAGATCGGCATCGAAGTCGGGAGCCATGATTCATTAACGGTTTTGATAAGTTCGCTCAGTTTTATTCGTTTGAGTCGGCGAATCAAGCCCTCGATACTACGGCGGTCATCCAGGAGCCGCTATGCCGACCGCCACTTCCGCTGCACGAGCCTCAGCACGCCAAGGCTTGATCGGGTTTTCCGCCGCCGCCGCGCTGATGGGCACGATGGGTGTCTTCGTCGATAAGGCCGGGCTCGATCCCGTGACGACGGTCTTCTATCGATGCGTATTCGGCCTCGCCACGTTGGCCGTCTACTGCGCTTGGAAAGGCTATTTCCGAAGCCAACGCTACAGCCGCCGCTTGGTGGGGTTGGCGCTGCTGTCGGGCCTGCTGATGGTGGCGCAATGGGTGTTTTTCTTCGCGGCGCTCCAGCGCGTCGGGATCGGGGTGGCCACGGTGGTCTTCCATGTGCAGCCGTTTTGGGTCGTCCTGCTCGGCGCCGTGATCTTCCGCGAAGAGATCGGCGCGACGCGCTTCGCATGGATCGTCGCGGCGTTCGCCGGTCTGGCCATGGCTGCGGGAATCGGGTGGAGCACGCTGTCGGCGAACCGGGCGTATCTCACCGGCATCGGTTTTACGCTGATCGCCTCGGTCCTTTATGCCGGCGTGACGCTGATCGCCAAAGCGCTCGGTGGCTTGCGCCCGCACCTGTTGACGATGATCCAATGCGCGGTAGGCGTGGCGACGCTGCCCTGGCTAACGCCCGCCGCCGCACTCGGACAGGTGAGCCTGTCGCAATACGGGTGGCTCGCGGGCTTAGGCATCCTGCACACGGGGCTGTCCTACGCGCTGATCTATGGCGCCGTTCCTAAGCTGCGGCTTCCCGTAATCGCCGTGCTGCAGTTCATCTACCCGCTGACCGCGGTCCTCGTCGATTGGCTGGTGTATGGCCGGACGCTCGCGCCGCTGCAGATGTTCGGCGTCGCACTGATCGTGGTGGCAAGTCTCGGGGTAACGCTGGGGTGGCGCGTGGATGGCGGCATGCTACGTCGAATCGCCCGCAAATTCGCATAACCCGTCAACATCGCAAAGGTCGCATGGCCGGGCGGTCGATCGCCCGGCCTGCCCCGCAATCGCCCGCGAATGCTCGCTCCAGGTGCGCACGCTCAAGAAACGTGCATTCGCCGCACCTCTTATGTGCGGATGCGCGATCGTTGCGGCCGACACACCCGAACCGCCTTGGTGCGCGAATCACCGCCGTGGCGGCCTTTTGCACAAATGAGGAACATCGATTCACCGCCTTGGTACGCGACTTGCTTCTTGCGCCTATTTTTTGCGCGCCAAGTGATCTTATGAATGAGTTGAAATCGGGCAGCGACACACTGTTCCTCCTGCTAGGCGCCGGAATGGTGCTTGCCATGCACGCGGGCTTCGCGTTCCTCGAACTCGGCACCGTGCGCAAGAAGAACCAGGTCAACGCGCTCGTCAAAATCCTCGTCGATTTCGCGGTTTCCACGATCGCGTACTTCTTCATCGGCTATACGATCGCGTACGGCGTTCAGTTCTTCGGCAATGCATCGACGCTCGCCGAGCACAACGGATACGCACTGGTCCGGTTCTTCTTCTTGCTGACCTTCGCCGCGGCCATCCCGGCGATCGTCTCCGGCGGTATCGCGGAGCGCGCCAAGTTCAACCCGCAACTGTGCGCCACGTTCATTCTGGTCGGCTTCGTCTATCCGTTTTTCGAGGGCATCGCTTGGAACGACCGGTTCGGCCTGCAAACGTGGATGATTTCCGCATTCGGCGCGCAGTTTCACGATTTCGCGGGCTCGGTGGTCGTTCATGCGTTCGGCGGCTGGGTCGCCTTGCCCGCGGTCCTGCTGCTCGGCGCCCGCCGTGGCCGTTATCAGCGCGATGGACGCATCGCGGCGCACCCGCCCTCGAATATCCCGTTTCTCGCACTCGGGGCATGGGTGCTCGCGGTCGGCTGGTTCGGCTTCAATGTGATGAGCGCGCAGACGATCGATAAGATCAGCGGCCTCGTCGCGGTGAATTCGTTGATGGCGATGGTCGGCGGCACGCTGGCGGCATGGCTCGCCGGGCGCAACGACCCGGGCTTCGCCTACAACGGTCCGCTCGCGGGACTCGTTGCGGTGTGCGCCGGCTCCGACATCATGCATCCGATCGGCGCACTCGTGACCGGCGTCATCGCCGGCGTCCTGTTCGTCCATATGTTCACCATCGTGCAAAACCGCTGGCGCATCGACGACGTGTTGGGCGTATGGCCGTTGCACGGCCTGTGCGGCGCATGGGGCGGTATCGCCGCCGGCATCTTCGGTATGCAAGCGCTGGGGGGCGCAGGCGGCGTGTCGCTCGCCGCGCAAGCGATCGGCACATTGGCGGCGATCGTGATCGCAACAGCCGGCGGCGCGATCGTCTATGGCGTGCTGCGCGCAACGGTAGGCATTCGCCTCGACGACGAAAGCGAGTTCGACGGCGCGGACCTCTCGGTGCACAAGATCAGCGCGACGCCGGAGCGCGAAACGGTAGTCTGAATTCGCCACGCGGCTCACGCGGCGACCGATCGACGATAGTCGGGGGCGGCTTCACGGGCACGAGCCCGCCCCATCGCCCAGGCCGTTCGAACGCCCTCGCTTCACGGCAACTGCACGAGGGTGTCTTCGGCGGCCAGTAACCGGCCGTCTTGAGCCCGAACCTCAAGCGTTTGGGGCGGCTGCTTCGTCTTTTTGTCGAGCAAGCGGGCGCGCGCCTCATCGGCCTCGAAGCAAAATGCGTCGCCCCATTGCCGCAGCGCGACGAGCACCGGAAACAACCCCCGCCCCTTCTCGGTCAGCACGTACTCCTGATGGGCAGCGCCGTCCGCCGCGGGCACGGCCTCGAAAATGCCGTGTTCGATCAACATCCGCAGACGCGCCGCCAAGATGTTCTTCGCGAGCCCGAGGCTCGACTGGAACTCCCCGAATCGGCGCACGCCCGCGAACGCATCCCGCACGATCAGCAACGACCATCCATCGCCGATGACGTCCAAGGGCCGCGCCACGCCGCAAGGCGTAGCTTGGTGAGAGATTCGCTTGACCATGAAGAAGTCCTCGATGCCGGCGTCGAATAGATGGTTGCAATTTAAAACCTCATCTGCTACAAAAGCAACGGTTTCAAATTGAAACCGTCCAGATGCCGCGCATGCCGTCGCCCGCTTCACGCCGGCTAATCGCGCCCATCTCCCCACCTTTTCGTGGTCACTAACCGGGAGCTACGATGATTCGAGCTGACGAGACGTTCGACGGCACCTTCCCCTACATGCCGCACTTTTCTCATGCGTCGGGATTCCCGATGCACTATGTCGACGAAGGTCCGCGCGACGGCAAAACCATTCTGTGTTTGCACGGCGAACCGACTTGGGGTTACCTGTTCCGCCATTTGATCAGGGCGTTGCGCGACAGGTATCGGGTCATCGTGCCCGATCACATGGGCTTCGGCAAAAGCGCGACGCCGCCTACGCGCAGCTACTGGCTGCAAGATCACATCGAGAACCTCGAGCGTTTCGTGCTCGCCCAAGATCTGCGCGACATCACGCTCGTCATGCACGACTTCGGCGGTCCGGTCGGGATGGGCTTGGCCGCGCGTCACCCGGACCGGATTCGCGCGATCGTGTCCGTCAACGGACCTACACCGTTCGGGCAACCGGACCTTGGCGAGCGTCTAACCGCCAACGCGCGAATCTCGCCCTGGTTTCAATGGATCGTGAAAGCACATGCGCAGGGCCGCCTTGAAGCCGTGCTCGGCGAACTCGAGTTCAACATCTTGAGCACGCTCAAACTGAACGGCTTCGAGAACCACGACCTGATCGGCGACGTTTGGCTCCAGGCGTACGGCTCGCGCTTTTCGAGCGCGGCGCAGTGCCTAGGCGCGATCGGCTGGGCCAAGGGTTTCGCGCTCGGAGAACACCGGTTCGAGGTCCCCGGCGACGCGGCTCGCCGGGCCATCGCCGTCAAGCCCGCACTCGCGATCTGGGGCATGCGGGATCGAACGCTCAACGCGGAACACTTTCTCCCGTTGTTTGAAGCGGCTTTCCCGGGCGCCGCCGTGCGTCGGCTCGACACGGCCGGCCACTACAGCTTGGAAGACGAGCCCGATTCCATCAGCACGCATATCGGATCGTTTCTCGAGCAAAGCTAAGTACTCGAGCGGCCTCGGTGCTCACGAACGAGGGGCCGAGGCATGCTCGTGCGCGCGTGCGTGCGATTGCACGGCCCGTGCCGCGCGCCGTGGCGTAAAATACGCGCTTTCTCGAACATTCCCAACGACATGTCTCTCGCCTCCACTCCCGAGATCATCGCCGAGCTCAAAGCCGGCCGGATGGTGATCCTCGTCGACGAAGAAGATCGCGAAAACGAAGGCGACCTGGTGCTCGCGGCCGATTTCGTCACGCCGGAAGCGATCAATTTCATGGCTCGCTACGGTCGCGGCCTCATTTGTCTGACGCTGACCCAAGAGCGTTGCAAGCAGTTGAATTTGCCGCTCATGACCTACCGCAACGGCACGCAGTACGGTACCGCGTTCACCGTCAGCATCGAAGCGGCCGAAGGCGTTACCACAGGCATTTCCGCAGCCGATCGCGCGCGCACGATTGCCACGGCAGTTGCGCGCGACGCCCGCGCCGAGCACATCGTGCAGCCGGGCCACGTGTTTCCGATCATGGCGCAGCCCGGCGGCGTGCTCGTGCGCGCGGGCCATACCGAGGCCGGTTGCGATTTGACGGCGCTCGCCGGCCTCACGCCCGCGGCCGTGATCTGCGAAGTGATCAAGGACGACGGCACGATGGCGCGCCTGCCCGATTTGATGGAATTCGCAGCGCAGCACGATTTGAAGCTCGGTACGATTGCCGATCTGATCCACTACCGCAGCCGCACCGAATCCATCGTCACGCGCGTGGCCGAGCGTACGATGCAAACCGCGCATGGCGTGTTTCGCGCGATCTTGTATCAGGACCAGCCGAGCGGCTCGCCCCATCTCGCCCTCGTGCGCGGCACACCCGCGCCCGAGCTGGAGACGCCCGTGCGCGTGCACGAACCGCTCTCGGTGCTCGACTTGCTCGAAGTGGGCACCTCGACGCACTCGTGGACACTCGACGCCGCCATGAAAGAGATCGCCGAACGCGATCTCGGCGTCGTCGTCATGCTCAATTGCAGCGACAGCAAGGATCATCTAGTCGACGTCTTCAGGGCGTTCGACGAGCAAGACAAGGCCGCGGAACTCAAGCGCCGGCCCGTCGATTTCAAGACCTACGGCGTCGGCGCACAAATTCTGCGCGATTTGAACGTCGGCAAAATGCAGGTGTTGTCGAACCCGCGGCGGCTCGGCAGTATGTCGGGCTATGGTCTCGAAGTGACGGGTTTCGTGCCGATGCCGGGCGCACCCGTGCGCCCTGGCGCATAATCGCCGGCACCAGTTCGCCTAGCGCCCTTTACCTACTTTCTACGGACCTCTTATGGAAATCGGACAATACCAACCGAATATCGACGGTGACGGCCTGCGCGTCGGCATCGTGCAATCGCGTTTCAACGAGCCGGTTTGCAACGGCCTGGCCGACGCCTGCATCGAAGAGCTCGAGCGCCTCGGCGTCGCGGGCGAAGACGTGCTGCTCGTGACGGTGCCCGGCGCACTCGAAATCCCCCTCGCGCTGCAAAAGCTCGCCGAAAGCGGCCAGTTCGACGCGTTGATCGCGCTCGGCGCCGTCATCCGCGGCGAAACGTACCATTTCGAACTCGTCTCGAACGAGAGCGGCTCGGGCGTCTCGCGCATCGCGCTGGACTTCGGCATTCCCGTCGCGAACGGCGTGCTGACGACGGAAACCGACGATCAAGCCGTGGCCCGCATGACCGAAAAAGGTCGCGACGCCGCGCGCGTGGCCGTCGAGATGGCGAACCTCTCGGTCGCGCTCGAACAACTGGGCGGCGATGACGACGAGGACGAGGACGAAGAAGAGCAAGAGGACGAGGCATGAAGAGCGCCCGCCGACGTTCCCGCGAACTGGCCACGCAGGGGCTGTACCAGTGGCTGCTGTCGGGTGCGCCCGCCGGTGAGATCGACGCCCAGTTGCGTGGGGCGCAAGGGTTCGACAAAGCCGATCAGGAGCACCTCGACGCTTTGCTGCACGGGGTGATCCGCGAAAACGCCGAACTCTCGGCCGAACTCGCGCCTTGCCTCGATCGGCCGATCGAGCAGCTCTCGCCCGTCGAGCGGGCCGTGCTGCTCGTCGCCGCGTTCGAATTCAAGCATCACGTGGAAATTCCGTACCGGGTCGTCATCAACGAAGCGGTCGAACTCGCCAAGACGTTCGGCGGCTCGGACGGCTACAAGTACGTCAACGGCGTGCTCGACAAGCTCGCGTTGAAGCTGCGCACCACGGAATCGCAGGCGGGGCGCACCAACCGGTGAACCCACGGCTGCCGTTTCGCTCGCGTGGATGCGCTACCCGCCGCCACGCCGATCGGCTCCGGAAGAACAGGTCTTAGCATGAACATCGCCGCAGAACCGCTCACGAAGCTCGCGTCGCGTGTAGACGCCATCGCTCCGTTCTACGTCATGGAGTTGGCCAAGGAAGCACGGCAACTCGAATTGGCGGGGCGCCACATCATTCACATGGGAATCGGCGAGCCCGATTTCACGGCGCCGGAGCCCGTCGTCGAAGCCGCCGCCCAAGCGCTGCGGCGCGGCGTCACGCAATATACGGGCGCGCTCGGTATTGCGCCGCTGCGCGAGGCGATCGCCGCGTATTACCAAAGCACGTATGGGCTCGTCGTCGATCCCGCACGCATCGTGATCACGGCCGGGGCATCGGCCGCGTTGCTGCTTGCTTGCGCGGCCCTCGTCGATCGCGACGACGAAGTGCTGATGCCCGATCCGTCCTACCCGTGCAATCGCCACTTCGTCGCGGCCACGGAAGGCAAACCCGTGCTCGTGCCGAGCGGGCCGCAGGCGCGATTTCAGCTGACGGCCGCCGACATCGAGCGCTTCTGGGGCGACAAAACACGCGGTGTGCTGCTCGCATCGCCGTCGAACCCCACCGGCACGTCGATCGAGCCGGCGGAGCTCGAACGCATCGTCAAGGCGGTGCGCGCGCGCGGCGGCTTCACGATCGTGGACGAGATCTATCAGGGGTTATCGTACGATGCGCGGCCGGTCTCGGCGCTCTCGTTCGGCGACGATGTCGTGACCGTCAACAGCTTCTCGAAGTACTTCAACATGACGGGCTGGCGCCTCGGCTGGCTCGTCGTGCCGACGTCGATGATCGGCGCATTCGAGAAGCTCGCGCAGAACTTGTTCATCTGCGCGTCCGCGCTCGCGCAACACGCCGCCCTCGCCTGCTTCGAGCCCGAGACGATCGGCATCTACGAAGGCCGGCGCCTCGAATTCAAGCGCCGGCGCGATTTCATCGTGCCCGCGCTCGAGCGGCTCGGGTTCAAGGTGCCGGTTCACCCCGACGGTGCGTTCTACGTCTATGCCGATTGCCGCGACGTCGCGCACCCGGCAGCAGGCGACAGCGCCGCACTCACGAAGGCCATGCTGCACGATGCGGGGGTGGTGTTGGTACCGGGGCTCGACTTCGGCAAGCACGCGCCGCGCGATTACATTCGCTTGTCCTACGCGACCGCTTACGAGTCGCTCGAGGAAGCGGTGGAACGCCTGGCACGCTTGTTCGGGCGATAACCGCCGCGCTCGTCGCGCTGTCGTTCCCTACGACCTTTCGACGCGCAACAAAAAAGGCACCCGGGCGGGTGCCTCAGACTGCTGACAAAGCCCTGGCTTCGGCCAGGGCTTTGTTCTTTAATAGGGTTCATGCTCAAGAAGCCGACACCCGCCCAGCAAGAACTCGAGATGGTGACGCTCGAGATGCTTGTTCCAAAGG
>NZ_PNYA01000011.1 GCF_002879885.1 Trinickia dabaoshanensis | reverse complement strand
GAGTTGGTACCACCCCTTCCCATCCCGAACAGGACCGTGAAACGACTCCACGCCGATGATAGTGCGGATTGCCCGTGTGAAAGTAGGTAATCGTCAGGCACCCAATGCTAAGAAACCCCCGAAAGCCTAGCGCTCTCGGGGGTTTTTGCTTTTTCCGCCCGGTGAGCCATTCCTCGCGCCCTTCCGAGCGCGCTTGCCAAACCATCACTCTCGGCAGCATCGTCGATCGGCGTAGCTCGCTTGACTGCTGTATATGCATACAGTAAAAAGGCATATACAGACTCCCGCACTGGAACAGAGGCCACGTGACGCACTTGGCCTGCCATCGACGATGGACGAACCCGACGAATACCCGATCGCTCCGCCCGCACCGCGAAAAGGGCGGGGCGCCGTCACGAATCTGCAAGGACGATACGAGCGCGACGAACGCGCCGTGTTCGATGACGGCTGGTTGCCCGCCGGCGAAGACGACCTACCCCCGTCTTTGAAGACGCACGTCTTCGAGGAGCGGGCCCGCAGCATCTTGACCCACAATGCGTCGCCCGACATCCCCTTCAGCGTTTCGCTCAATCCTTATCGTGGTTGCGAACACGGTTGCATCTACTGCTTTGCTCGCCCAACGCACAGCTATCTCGGGCTATCGCCGGGGCTCGATTTTGAAAGCCGAATCTATGCGAAGGTCAACGCGCCCGAGTTGCTGCGGCGTGAGTTGATGAAAAAGAGCTACGTCCCCGAGCCCATCGCGCTGGGCGTGAATACCGACGCATATCAGCCCGTTGAGCGTGAACTGCGGTTGACCCGAAGAGTCATCGAAATCCTGCGCGAGCATGGGCATCCGTTTGCCGCCATCACCAAGTCGTCGCTGATCGAACGAGATATCGATTTGCTCGCGCCCATGGCCGAGCGCGGGCAGGTGATGGCCGCGGTGACGATCACCACGCTCGATGCTGATATCGCGCGGACATTGGAGCCTCGGGCCGCAACGCCCCTGCGCCGGCTACGCACGATACGCACGCTCGCTCAAGCGGGTATACCGGTGGGTGTCAGCATCGCGCCGGTCATCCCCTTCGTCACCGAGCCGGATCTCGAGCGCGTGCTCGAGGCATGCGCTCAAGCGGGTGCCACGAGCGCCAGCTACATCGTCCTGCGTCTGCCTTGGGAAGTCGCGCCGCTCTTCAAGGACTGGCTGGCCGCTCATTTTCCGCAGCGCGCGGAACGTGTCATGGCCCGAGTGCGCGATATGCGCGGCGGCAAGGACTACGATTCCTCGTTCGCGCAACGAATGAAGGGAGAGGGCGCGTGGGCCGAGCTGCTCAAGCAGCGGTTCGAGAAAGCGGTTAAGCGCCTCGGCCTCAACGCGCGGCGACACGGGATTCTCGACATGTCCGAATTCAAGAGGCCGGCGGCGCCTGTTCCGCCAAACCCTCAATTGGATCTTTTCTGAGGGACGCTTGGCCCGCCCGCGTTAGTCGGATAGCGACGTGCTAATGCCGCCTTGGGATTCGAAGTAGGTCTGGAAGGTGACGGCGAGTCCCGCCATCAGCCCCAGCGCCCCGATAAACAGCGAAAAGATCACGACGAAGACCACGCCCCAGCCGGAGCGGCTACGGCGAGCGAGGCCTGCGTTGAATTGTCCGTCCCACTTTTCGTCGGGGCGCAGCCCGTAGACGATCGCCGCGAGGAACGCGGCCAGGAGGGAGGCCGCGCCGGCGACGGCGAGCACCCAGCCGAGCGCCGACGTCCGATGCGAGGCGATCAGCATCAGTAAGCCAGGGATGCCCAGCGCCGTTCCGATTACGTGAGCCCATCCCCACGCGTCCCGCCGGCCGTAGAGATAAAAGCGATGGGCGCCCACGCTCCCGAGCAAGAAAGCGAGCAGGGCGGTCAGCGTTTTGGAGCGAAAGCGAGCGGCAGCGGAAGGAGCGCGAGTGGACATGACCTTGAAGAGGTAAGGCGGTGGTTCGTCGGGGAAAAAGGGCGCCAGGCGGCCACCCGAGCGCGCATTGTACGTCCCCGATCATCGCGCCGGGACGGCTTTCGGTCGCTCTTCGGTTGCCCATATCTCACGACCGAACGGGTAAGTGTTTGTTATGGTTTCAGTTTCCCGCTATAATCGAGCGTTTCAGTGGTTCCGAACCCCCGGTTTTCAAGGATTACAGTATGGTCATCATCCGCTTGGCACGTGGCGGCTCGAAGAAGCGCCCGTTCTACAACATCGTCGCCACCGATTCGCGCAACCGTCGCGACGGCCGTTTCATCGAGCGCGTCGGTTTCTACAACCCGGTTGCCACGAAGGGCGAATCGCTGCGTATCGCGCAAGATCGTCTGACGTACTGGCAAGGCGTTGGCGCACAATTGTCGCCGACGGTCGAGCGTCTCGTGAAGCAAGCGCAAAAGGCGCAACCGGCTGCTTAATCGCGTTTGCGGCATGGTGAGCCGCTTGTCGCCAGCATGTTCGTGCCAGTCGCGGCGTGCAGGTGCAAGTCGGTCAGCGGCCGCGCGTGGTCGAGCAACTATGAGGTTTATCGATGTCCGTTCGTGATTCGGGCGGCTCGGGCCGAGCGAAAGCGGTTTCCCGGGCGCCTGTGTCGTTTGGCGCGTTCGCGCGCAAGCCGGTCGAGCGCAATGCAGTGCATGCTGCCGCTGGCCCAGCGCCGGGCATCGAGGCAGTCGAGGCGCTGCCCGATGATGCCGTCGAAGTAGGGGCCATCGTCGATGCGTACGGCCTCAAAGGCTGGGTAAAAGTCGCGGCGCATGCCGGCGCGACTCAGGGCGGGGATGCTTTGACGAGCGCCAAATGCTGGTGGCTCGTCAAAGGGCGCGAGATGAAGTCGGCGCCCGTCGTCGCGGCGAAGACGCACAGCGACACCATCGTCGCGCAACTCAGCGGCGCCGGCGATCGCGATCAGGCGCTCGCGCTGCGCGGCTGGCGTGTCTATGTGCGCCGCAGCGATTTTCCCGCGCTGGACGCCGACGAATTCTATTGGGTCGATCTAATCGGCCTCGAGGTCGTGAACGAGGCGGGCGTTGCGCTCGGCTCCGTGGCCGACCTCATCGATAACGGTGCGCATGCGGTACTGCGCGTCGAATACCCGTCGCAAGGAAAGGACGGGCAGTCTGTCACCGGGGAACGGTTGATTCCGTTCGTCGGCGTGTACGTGAAAGCGGTGGATCAGGCGGCGAAGCGCATCGTCGTCGATTGGGAAGCCGATTACTAAGCATGGTCCACATCAGGGAGCGCGCGATGCAGTTCGATGTCGTCACGCTCTTTCCGGAGATGTTCCGCGCGATCACCGAGTGGGGCATCACGAGCCGAGCGGCGAAGCAAGGCCGGTTCGGCTTGAGAACGTGGAATCCGCGCGATTTCACGACGGACAACTACCGTACGGTCGATGACCGGCCTTACGGCGGCGGCCCCGGCATGGTGATGTTGGCCAAACCGCTCGAGGCGGCGATCGGTGCGGCGAAAGCGGCCCAAGAAGCCCTGGGCGTGAGCGGTACGCGCGTCGTCATGATGTCGCCGCAAGGTGCGCCGCTCGATCATGATCGTGTGATGCGCTTCGCAAGCGAGCCTGGGCTCGTGTTGCTGTGCGGCCGCTATGAAGCGATCGATCAGCGTCTCATCGACCGCTGCGTGGACGAAGAAGTCAGCCTTGGCGATTTCGTTCTTTCGGGCGGAGAGTTGCCCGCCATGGCCTTGATGGACGCGGTGGTGAGGCAGTTGCCGGGCGTGCTGGGCGATGCGCAGTCGGCCGTGCAGGACAGTTTCGTGGATGGTCTGCTCGATTGTCCGCATTACACGCGTCCCGAAGAATACGAGGGCGTGCGGGTTCCCGACGTGCTGCTCGGCGGCCACCATGCCGAAATCGAGCAGTGGCGCCGCAGGGAAGCACTGAGAAATACGTTCGCCAAGCGGCCCGATTTGATCGTGCGCGCGAGGCGCAACAAGATGTTGAGTCGTGCCGACGAGGCATGGCTCGCAAGCCTTGCTAAGGCGGCATCGGAGTCCTGACGGGCTTCGGGTCGCGAGCAAGGCGAAGGCGGCGCCGCGAAAGTGGCGTCAAGATGTGAACCCATCCTCTATCGGGGCCGCGCCACAAAGCCTATTGGGCTAACGGCGGGCATAACGCCGACAAGATGGCATTAGGAGTCAGTGATGGATCTGATTGCAAAACTCGAGCAGGAAGAAATCGAGCGCGTGCTCGCCGGCAAGTCGATCCCCGAATTCGCCCCCGGCGATACGGTGATCGTCAACGTGAACGTGGTCGAAGGTAACCGCAAGCGCGTCCAGGCCTACGAAGGCGTGGTCATCGCAAAGCGTAACCGTGGCCTGAACTCGTCGTTCATCGTCCGTAAGATTTCGTCGGGCGAAGGCGTCGAGCGTACGTTCCAAACGTACTCGCCGCTGCTGGCCAGCATCGTCGTGAAGCGTCGCGGCGATGTGCGTCGTGCGAAGCTGTACTACCTGCGCGAGCGTTCGGGCAAGTCGGCACGTATCAAGGAAAAGCTGGTCTTCAAGGACCGCACTGCTTCCTGAGCGTGATAGCTGTAAGAAAAAAGCACCCGCTTCGGGTGCTTTTTTCTTTTTTGTTTGCGGCGTCACAATGACGGTTATCCGTCCATGACTTCACGAGCGCTACGTTGATTCGCCCCGTCTTCGAACCCGAAGTCTTACCGATCGAAACGACCGGCGCCGATCTGCCCGGCGTGGCTGCGTATCGGCTCACGCCGGCGGGCCTGCGTGAGCGCTTCGCCCAACGTCTGGCGTGGGCGCCGGAGCCGTTCGAGCCGCTCGCCGAGCGCGGCGACCCGCGCGCGGCAGCCGTGCTCGTGCCGCTCGTCGTCCGAGAGACGGGACTGTCGGTTTTGCTTACCCAGCGTGCCGATCATCTGAGCGATCATGCCGGCCAAATCAGTTTTCCCGGCGGGCGCCGCGAACCGTTCGATGAAGACGCGACCGCGACGGCGCTCCGGGAGGCGCAAGAAGAGGTGGCATTGTCGCCCGAGCGCGTCGAGGTGCTCGGCGCACTCCCCGATTATCTGACCGGCACGGGTTTTCGCGTCACGCCGGTCGTCGGGCTCGTGCACCCGCCCTTTACGCTAAGCGCCGACACACTCGAAGTCGCCGAAATCTTCGAGGTGCCGCTGCCTTTTCTGATGAACCCCGCCAATCACGAGGTCCGTCTGCTGCGTTGGGAAGGGGGCGAGCGTCGCTTTTTCGCCATGCCTTATCCGCGCCCCCGAACCGGTGGACAATATTTCATCTGGGGCGCAACTGCCGGCATGTTGCGCAATTTCTATCGCTTTTTGGCCGCGTAACCGCACCTCGGCTATGTGGCGCGGCGCTCGGCTGCACGCTGAGCACCTCATTCGGGTGCGGCGTGCTGTGCTATCGTTATGCGACATACGAACAAACTCGAATTGCCACGGCCCCTCGCATGACCTTTTTCTCCGTATTGTTGGCCCTTGTCATCGAACAGCTGCGCGCGCTCTCGCAGAGCAACCCGATCTTCGCGCTGCTGCAGTACCACGCGGAATCGGCCGCGCAGGGTTTCGATGCGGGCAAGAGAAAACACGGCCTGCTCGCATGGCTCGTCGTGGTGCTGCCATGGACGGTAGCCGTCGGCGCGGTCTATTACGTCCTTTATCGAATCAGTTTCGCGCTGGCGTTCCTCTGGAACGTCGTCATCGTGTATTTCACGCTCGGTTTTCGGCAATTTAGTCACTACTTCACCGATATCCATCTCGCGCTCAATAACGACGACGTCCCGCGCGCACGTGAAATCCTGGCCGAGTGGACCGGTATGGAAACGGTCGATATGCCCGTCGGCGAAATCGTGCGCCATACGTTGATTCATGCTGTCGTCGCATCGCATCGGCACGTGTTCGGCGTCTTCTTTTGGTTCCTCGTACCGATCGGGCCCGCGGGTGCCGTGCTCTACCGCATTTCGGAATATCTCGCGCGCAGTTGGAGCGTGGCCGTCGGCGAACGCACGGCCGCTTTTGGCGGCTTCGCACGCAACGCGTTCTTCGTCATCGATTGGCTACCCGCACGCTTGACGGCGCTGGGGTTTGCCATCGTCGGCAATTTCGAGGACGCGATCTACGCTTGGCGCAACCACGCGCGGCAATGGCCGGACGCCAACGATGGCGTCTTGCTTTCGGCAGGTAGCGGGGCGCTGGGGGCGCGGCTGGCCGGCCCGCTGGCCGAGCCTTCCAGTATCGAAACGCTCGGTTCGCCCGACGGCGGTCCGCTGCCCGTCGGCGACGACTGCACGCCACGTACGCTGCAATCGGCGGTAGGCCTGGTCTGGCGTGCCGTCATCTTGTGGATGATCCTGCTGCTGATGCTGACGATCGCGGTTTGGGTCGGCTAAGGGCGCGTCGTTTTTTTACCGGTCACTCAGTCAACTTTGCGCGCTGTACCGCAGCGCCAGCATGCGGTGAATTGAGGCTCCAGCATTTCGCCGCAGGCATGACATCGCCAAGGCGGGGTGCCCGGCGCCGGGCCGCTTTGCGCGGCTGCCAAGATGCGCCGCGCGAGCGTCTCGTCCCGTTCGTCGACGAGCCATAGTTCCGGCGCGCATTGGTCGGCGGGAATTTCTCCGAGCGCGCCGTTCAAATACCGGTTATGCAACTCGCAGCCGATCCCCGCTGCCTCGAGAACGTTCACCCAATGTTGGCCGATGACCGGATTGGGTGCCTGGGTCAGTTTCAGCATAAGCGCGCGCGTCGATCAACTCGTCCGATAAGATCGGCTATCTCACCACCTGACTCGCCTCGTGCACGAGTTGCGCATACAGCCCATGCCGCTCGCGGGCGATCCGCCCTTCCGACAGCGCTTCGAGGATCGCGCAGCCGGGTTCGTGCAGATGATGGCAATTGTAGAAGCGGCAATGCGGGAGTAGCGGGCGGAACTCCGGGAATGCCCGTTCGAGCCGGCCTTCGGTCAAATGGTGCAGGCCGAATTCTTGGAAACCCGGCGAATCGATCAGTGCGCCGCCCTCGGGCAACGGATAGAGCCGCGTGAAGGTGGTCGTGTGGCGGCCGCTGTTCAGCGCTGTCGAGATTTCGCGCGTGGCGACGTCGGCGTCAGGCACGATCAAGTTCACGAGCGTCGATTTGCCCATCCCCGATTGGCCGAGCAGCAGCGTCGCATGGCCATGCAATCGTTCGTGCAAGATCGCCCGCGCTTCGTCGGGGCGCGCCTTGATCGACAGCTCGAGCACGTCGTAGCCGAGCGCGCGATAAGGCGCCAGCCGCTCGCGTGCGGCCGGCAATGCGCCGGTCACATCGGTTTTGTTCAGAACGATCACGGGCGAGAGTTCGTTCGCCTCGGCGGCAACGAGCGCCCGTCCGAGCAGATCTTCACTGAAGTGCGGCTCCGTGGCCAGCACGATCAGCAACTGATCGAGGTTCGCCGCGAACAGCTTCGATTTGTACTGATCCGACCGGTAGAGCAGATTGCGCCGCTCGCCGATTTCGACGATGACCCCTTGGTCCGCCGACGTCGGCTCGTAGACGACGCGATCGCCCACGGCTACTTCGCTTTTCTTGCCGCGCGGGAAGCATTGCAACAGCGCATGCGGCTCGTGCTCGGGCGCCACGAGGTAATGGCGTCCGTGCGCGGCGATGACGAGCCCGTGCGAGCGCGCCGCACCGGCACGCTTGGCGGGTTTAGCGGGACGCGAGCTCATGCGTGGCGCAGCAGCCGTTCGATCCGCTGCGATGCGGGCGGGTGCGAGTAGTAGAAGGCCGTATAGAGGGGATCGGGGGTCAAGGTGGATGCGTTGTCCTCGTAGAGCTTGACGAGCGCGTTCACGAGTTCGTGCGCGTCGGTTTGGCTGGCCGCGAAAGCGTCGGCTTCGAATTCGTGTTTGCGCGAGGTCAAGCTGCCGAGCGGGGTGACGAAGAACATGAACACCGGCAGCGCGAGGAAGAACAGCACCAGGGCGAGCGCGTCGTTGCTGCCCGTCATCGAAGGGCGCACGCCGAGTCCTTCGTAGAACCACGTGCGCCCGCTCAGCCAGCCGAGCAGTGCGAACAGCCCCAAGCTGACCGCGAACGTCACCAACATCAGCTTGGTGACGTGGCGGCGCTTGAAATGGCCGAGTTCGTGCGCGAGCACCGCTTCGATTTCGGCTCCCGTCAACCGCGCGAGCAGCGTATCGAAAAAGACGATGCGCTTGGCGGGTCCGAAGCCGGTGAAATAGGCGTTGCCGTGCGCGGACCGGCGGCTACCGTCCATGACGAACAAGCCCTTGGCCGCGAACCCGCAGCGCTTCATCAGCGCTTGGATGCGATTCACGAGCGCTTCGTCGGTGAGCGGCTCGAATTTATTGAACAGCGGCGCGATCACGGTCGGGAAAAGCACGCGCACGAGCAATTGGAACAGGACGGTCACGGCCCACGCCCACAGCCACCAAAGGCTGCCGGCCCGATCCATGAGCCACAGAATGACGAACAGAAGCGGGAGCCCGAACGCGACGCCGAGCCCCGCGCCGATAGCGAGATCCTTAAAGAAGATCTTGCGCGTCATCCGGTTGAAGCCGAAGCGCTCCTCGACGACGAACTGCCGGTAATAATCGAATGGCAGGTCGATCAAGCTCGTCACGATGACCACCGCGGCTACGAGTGCGATCTGACCCGCATAACCCCCGCCGAGCCATCCGGTGATCGCGCGATCGAGCGCTTGTACGCCGCCGAGCAACGTGAGCGCAATCAATACGGCGGCGCTGAGAATGATTTCGAGCATCGACAAGCGGGTACGAACCACGGTGTAATCGGCCGCGCGCCGATGCGCGTCGATCGGAATCGTATCGGCGAATTGCCTAGGCACCGCATCTCTGCGCGCCGCCACGAAGCGGATTTGCCGCGAGGCGAGCCACAATTTCGTGGCGACCATCGCGACCACCATGACGGCGAATAGAACGGTGAAGTCGAGAGCGGGCATCGGGAAGTCCAAGTTATCTATGCGAGAATTATAGAGTTTCGCGGGGGCCGGCGAGCGTGGCCGATCCCGCGTGAGGCGCGCATTGCGCATTTCGCTGCTTCGCGTCCGCCGTTTATTTCGCTTCGCTTCGTTTAGTACCTATCACCGGATTGCTTTCATGACTGACTTACTGGAACCCGCCGGCGAGCCGACGCTCGCACGCAGCGAGATGAACCTCGTTTGGCTCGATATGGAGATGACGGGGCTCGAGCCCGACACCGATCGCATCATCGAAATCGCGGTGGTCGTGACGAATTCGACGCTCGAGAAGGTGGTCGAGGGTCCGGTGCTCGCGATTCATCAGACCGATGAAACGCTCGACAAAATGGACGAGTGGAATAAGAACACCCACGGCCGGTCGGGTCTGATCGAGCGCGTGCGCGCATCGACGGTCACCGAAGCGGACGCCACCGAACAAATTCGCGCTTTCTTGGGCAATTACGTGCCGCCCGGCAAATCGCCGATGTGCGGCAATTCGATTTGTCAGGACCGCCGCTTCATGGCGCGCTGGATGCCCGAGCTCGAGCGGTTCTTCCATTACCGCAATCTCGACGTCAGCACGCTCAAGGAGCTGTGCCGCCGTTGGCAGCCGGCGATTTACAAAGGTTTCCAAAAGCGGGCGATGCACACGGCGCTGGCCGACATCCACGAATCGATCGACGAGCTGAAGTACTATCGCCAGCATTTCCTCGTTGCGCCGAGCGCGGAAAGCGTCACCGGCAACTGACGACCGGCGGCCCCTTCGGCGCGCCGCCGCGTGCCCGCGCGAGCGCCTTTCACGCGGGCGGCGCGCGCCGGGCGTTCTTTGGGCGAAAAGCCGCCACGACCGCATCGTTCGTGGTGATGTACGGTCCGCCGATCAGGTCGATGCAATACGGCACCGCCGCGAAAATGCCCGGCACTTTCACGGCGCCCGTCGCGTCGCGCAATCCTTCCAACGTTTCCTGAATCGACTTCGGCTGTCCCGGCAGATTGACGATCAACGCCGCGTGGTCGGCGGTTTCCCGGATGACGGCCACCTGGCGCGAAAGAATCGCCGTCGGTACGAAGTTCAGGCTGATCTGGCGCATTTGCTCGCCGAAACCCGGCATCTCCTTCGTCGCGACCGCTTGCGTCGCCTCGGGCGTCACGTCGCGGCGCGCCGGCCCTGTGCCGCCCGTCGTCAAGACCAGATCGCAGCCGTGCGTATCCACGAGTTCGATCAGCGTGGCCGAGATCTGCGCGGGCTCGTCGGCAATGAGCCGCTTTTCCACCCGCCATGGCGAGGCTAGCGCCTGGCCGAGCCATGCCTCGAGCGCGGGCAGTCCCTTGTCTTCGTAGACGCCGCTCGACGCGCGGTCGCTGATCGAAACGAGGCCGATGACGATTTCGTCCGGGTGGCTGCGCGTGGGCTTACTCATCGTCGTCTTCGTCGTCGATCGAATCGTCGGCGTCGTCGGCGCCTTTGCCCGCACCGCTCGCGTTCTTGATCCACTGGAACAGCTCGCGGAAGTAGCGCGGCGGCTTGCCTTGCTGCGCTTCCTTGCGTGCGTTGCGAATCAGCGTGCGGCCTTCCTGGGCGTCGACGTTCGGGTGCTCGCGCAAAAACGCGGTGAACGCGTCGTCGTGGGCGAGCAGTTGTTCGCGCGTGTGCTCGATCCAGTGCAGCCGCGCCGTTTCGGCTTTATTCACGCCGCGATACGTGTCCAGCGCGGTGCGCAGCGCGGCGATTTCGTCTTCCGTCAGCGTGCGCATGACGCGCCCGATGTATTGGATTTGGCGCCGCTTGCCTTCGTGGTCGGTGATGCGGCGGGCCTCGCGCACGGCATCGCCGAGGTTTTCAGGCATCGGCATGCGTTTGAGCGCGTCTTTCGGCAACTCCACGAGGTCGACGCCCAGCACCTGCAGCGCATGCATTTCGCGCTTCAATTGCGATTTACTGGGACGCTCGTCGGCGAAGTCTTGATCGGCCGAATCGTCGTGCTCGATCGGTTGGATACGGGTTTTGCGTGTCATGGGCGATATTGTAGCGTGCGCCGGGCGGTGTCCGGCGCACGCCGCGGGCTGCCGGGCGCCTCGCGCGGGCAGCGCTTTCGCGCCATGTTCGACGCGTGTCCGCGACCATCCGCCCAAGCCTTGCTATGATCGCGGGATGCGAACGATCGGGTATGCCGGCGCGGGGCGGATTTGACGGCGGCGGCCCGAGCGATGCTCAACAGACAGCTTTTCACCGGATGGCACCCACGATGGCAGCGGACACGGAAACCTCACAACGCTTTTTCCCGCACACCCAAGATGAATTGAAGGAGATCGCCTCCGACATCCTCAAACACGCGAAGTCGCTCGGCGCCACCGACGCCGCCACGGAAATCTCCGAAGGCGATGGGCTGTCGGTCTCCGTGCGCCGAGGCGAGGTCGAAACGATCGAACACAATCGCGACAAGATGGTGGGCGTGACCGTGTTCATCGGCGCCAAGCGCGGCAATGCCAGCACGTCGGACTTCTCGAAAGAGGCGCTGCGCGACACCGTTGCCGCCGCCTACAACATTGCTCGGTTCACGGCCGAGGACGATTGCGCAGGCCTTGCGGAAGCCGAACTCTTGGAGACGGCACCGCGCGACCTCGATCTGTATCACCCGTGGCATTTGTCGGCCGACGAAGCCGTCGAAATCGCCCGCCGGGCCGAGGATGCGGCTTTCGCCACCGATCCGCAGATCCGTAATTCGGAAGGCGCCAGCGTATCGGCCCAGCACTCGCAGTTCGTGCTCGCGACGACGCGCGGGTTCTTGTCCGGCTATCCGTACTCGCGCCACTATGTGGCATGCGCGCCGATCGCGGGCAGCGGCCGCCATATGCAGCGCGACGATTGGTATTCGTCCAAGCGCGACGCACAGGCACTCGCGAACCCCGAGGCCATCGGCCGCTACGCCGCCGAGCGCGCGCTCGCGCGGCTCGGTGCGCGCCGGCTCGATACGCGCAAGGTGCCGGTGCTCTTCGAAGCGCCGCTCGCGGCCGGTCTGCTCGGCGCGTTCGTGCAAGCGACGAGCGGCGGCGCGTTGTATCGCAAGACGACGTTCCTCGTCGATTGCCTCGGCAAGAGCGTCTTTGCGCCGCACGTGCAGATCGTCGAAGACCCGCACGTACCGCGCGCAATGGGCAGCGCCCCGTTCGACGAAGAGGGCGTGCGCACGAAGCAGCGTTCGGTCGTGAAGGACGGCGTCGTCGAGGGGTATTTTCTATCGACGTATTCGGCTCGCAAGCTCGGCATGCAAACGACCGGCAACGCGGGCGGCTCGCACAATCTCACGCTCACGAGCAGCCAGACGCGGCCCGAGGACGATTTCAAGGCGATGCTCAAGAAGCTTGGAACGGGGTTGTTGTTGACGGAGCTGATGGGGCAGGGCGTCAACTACGTGACGGGCGATTATTCGCGCGGGGCGTCGGGATTTTGGGTCGAAAACGGCGAGATTCAGTATCCGGTCGAGGAAATCACCGTGGCGGGTACGTTGCAGGAGATGTTCCGCCATATCGTCGCGATCGGCGCCGATTCGCTCGTGAGGGGCACGAAGCAAACCGGCTCGGTGCTCATCGAGCGGATGACGATCGCGGGGCAGTAGCCGCGGCCGCCATCAAGGCGTTCAAACGGGCTAGCGTTGCGCGCGTGCGGTACGGCGATACACCACGCGCGCATAATCGAATGCCTCCGCGCGATGCGCTTCGCGCGACACCGCTTCCCATTGCGCCGGTTCGGGTGCCGGAAAGGTCGCATCGCCTTCGACGTCGGCGTCGATCTCCGTGATGACGAGCTTGTCGGCCAAGCCGATGCCTTCGGCGTAAAGCTGCGTACCGCCGATCAGGAATGCTTCGGGCGCATTGTCTCTAGCCGCCAGGTTGAAGGCGTCTTCGATGCTCGTGGCCGTCTCGCAACCTTCGAACGTCCGCGTCGCATCGCGCGTGACCACGATATTGCGCCGCCCCGGCAGCGGCCGGCCGATCGACTCGTGCGTTTTGCGTCCCATGATGATTGGCGCGCCCATCGTCGTGCGCTTGAAGAAGCCGAGATCCTCGGGCAGATGCCACGGCAGTTGGTTGTTGCGGCCGATCACGCCGTTGCGGGCGCGGGCGACGATGATCGTCAGTGTCGTCATGGCAAGAATGCGGTGAAATGATCCGCCGATTTTACGCGACTACCGCATCTGCGCCGATTGACCGCGGTGCGCGCACTTTAGTCCGCAGCGCTCTTGCCTTCCCCGGACGTAGCCGAGTCGTCCGCTTCGCTGGGTTTTTCCTCCGATGCGGAAGGGTCTCTCAACCCATGGGAGCCCATTAGCCGATAAAGCGTGACGCGAGAGATGCCCAAATCGATCGCCGCTTCGTTGAGACGGTGCCGGTGCCGCAGCAGGGCCGCCTCGATCGCGCGTTTTTCCGCGGCTTCGCGCGCTTGCGCAAGCGTCATCGATTGCTGCTGCGTGAATTGCGCGAGATCGAGATCCTCCGCGCCGATCAGCTTGCCTTCCGCCATGACGATCGCGCGCCGGACGCGGTTGATCAGTTCGCGCACGTTGCCGGGCCAGTTGTATTTGTGCATGGCCTCGATCGCCGACGGGGCGAAGCCGCGGATGCGGCGCGCGCTGTCGGTCTTGAACTTGTGCAGGACATGATGCGCCAAAATCTCGATGTCCTTGCCGCGCGCGCGCAGCGGCGGCTCGTCGATACGCAACACGCACAGGCGATGAAACAGATCCGCCCGGAACCGGCCGTCGCGCATTGCGCCCTCCAGATCGACATGCGTTGCCGAAATCACACGCACGTCCACCGAGATCGATTCGCGTCCGCCGAGCCGCTCTATCTTGCCTTCCTGTAGAAAGCGCAGCAGGCTCGCTTGGCTCTCCAATGGCAAATCGCCGATTTCATCGAGGAACAGCGTGCCGCCGTTGGCGGCTTCGACGCGTCCGATCTTGCGTTGATTGGCGCCCGTGAATGCGCCGCGTTCGTAGCCGAACAACTCCGATTGGAGCAAGTGGTGCGGAATCGCGCCGCAGTTGATCGCAACGAACGGCTCTTTGCGCCGCGGCGAGCGTTCGTGAATCGCGACGGCCGTCAATTCCTTGCCGGTGCCCGATTCGCCGGCGATGAAGACGGCGGCGTCGGTGTTCGCGACTTTGCGGATCGTCCGGAAAAGCTGCTGCATCGATTCGCATGTGCCGACCATTTCGTCGTCGCCCACGCTTGCCGCGCCCGCCACGAGATCGAGATCGCCGAGTGTCACCATGCCGAACGCGTGTCCGAGCAGATAATCGATCGTCGATGCCGTAGCCGGTAGCTTCAGGTAGCCGAAGCAATAGCTTCGGATCAGACGCCGCGCATCGGGTTCGTCCAGCCGGTCCGGGCTCGCGAGCGCAACCCAACCGACGAGCGGCTGGCGCAAGCTGGACTCGAGCGCGGCGAGCTCGCGCGCACTGAAACGCGAGAGATCCACGATGCCCGCGTAAGGAACGTCGAGCCGGATTTGGCGCGCGCAATCGGCCGGGCTGCGCACGATCGTCATGTTCCAGCCGCGCTCTTTGAGTTGATCGACGAGGCTCGAATCCGGCGTACGCGAGAAATAAACGAGCATGCGTTCGTCGAGCTCTCGTTCGCATTCGCCGGCACGCTTGCCGCGTGCGAGCGTCAAAGCCGGTCCGCTGGCGCCGACCGGGCCGACTGATGAGAGATGAGATGTTTCGCGCACGATGCCCCCGTATGGTCAAGCATCAAGAATCAAAAGGTGTACGGGAACCGCACGCCGACGACGAAGTTCGGCGCATCGGGCGTGAGTCCGATCGATACCGATCCGTTGATCGTCAAGTGCTTGTTCACCACATGGTTCAGACCGAAATTCACGGCGGCGGCGACGGTTTCGCTGCCGGGCACCTTTTGCCATCCCTGGCCGGGCGCTTGCGTTTCGCTCTGGGGTTCGATCGCCATCGTGTAAGAGACGCTGGCCGAATCCTTCTCCGAGAACGCGAGCGCAACCCCCGCTCCCCACTGGATCACGTCGCCTAGCTTGACCTTCGCCGGCTGAGATTGGCCTTGGACGGACGAGATGTCCGCGAACGAGCGGGCGAGGTTGTAGGTGTAGGACACACTGCCGAACAGCACGACCGGGTCGTAAGTCTTCAGCACCGATAGCCCTGCCGTCACGTTCCAAAATCCGGTGCCGGTGGGCAGCTTGGTCGGCGCGACGAGGCTCGTGTTGTTCGGATCGACCTGGACGAGCTTGATGCCGAACGGCGAGGTGCCCGTCGGTGCCTTGACCCGCAAGCTGCCGACCACGTCGGGCCAGCTTCCGCTCTCCTTGAGCAACTGGTAGTAGATGCCGAAGTTCACGTCCCCGATGGCGCTCGAGTTGCCCGAGGCGTCCGAGAGCGCGCTCGCCGCGCCGCCCGCGCCACCGACGATGAAATCGCTGTGGCGATAGACATAGGGCACGTCGAGGTCGAAGCTGATGCGATCGGTCAGGCCGTAGCGGGCGTCGAGATCGGCCATCACTTGGTGCGATTTGGTCTCGCCCAAATTGATGTTGCCCAGGAAGATCGCGTCGAGTGCGAGGAAGCCCGATAGCTGCAACTGGCGACGGTCGTAGTAGGTATCGCTGATGCCCCAATCGAGCGTGAGCTTGCGATCGAAAAGCGGCGCGTGCTCGCGTTGCACGACGGCATTTTCGGCTTCCGTGCGCACGGGCTGCGCGGCCTTTTGCGTCGTGCCGATCGCGCTGCCTTGCTCGCCGCCCGCCTGGGCCGGGAGCGCGGGCGCCGTGGGCACGCCCGTGGCGGTTGATGCACCGCTCGTCGGGCCGGCCGAACCCGGGGCCATCTGCGCGAGCGGCGGCAGCGCGACGGGCAGGCCATCGCCGCCCGGCGGCGGCACCACCGGGGCAGCGTCGCCGTCGGCGCCGCCTGCGAGGCCTCGGCCGCGCTCCGACATTTCCAGTTTCGTGACTTGCGCTTCGAGCGATTGGATTTGACGTTGCTGCTCGTCCACCACGCGCATGAGCGTCGTGAGCCGCTGCTCGAGCGATTGCTCGGCGAGCGCTTGGGCCGCGGCGAAGTGCGGCACGCCGAGTGCAAGTATCGCCGCCGGTATCGCCGCGAGTCTCATGCGGCCGCAACGCTGCGCCGCATCCCTCGTTGGTGTTTTCAACATGTTGGTGCCCCCGGTCTTGCTTCGGCGTTGCAGGCGATGGATTGCAGATCGCTTGTCTCGCCGGCTTATATCGATTGACTGTCGCTTGTCTTCCGATCCCTTTGTCAAACGCGTACTGTCTTACTGCTCACTTCAATGCCTGGGCATCGCCGAGTTTCTCAGCGCGTCCAACAGGCCCAACTGCCGTAACAGCGCGCCCGACATCGCCTGCGTCTGGACGCTCAGTTGCAACTGATTCACCACGGCTTGCGCATTGCCCGCCACCTGAACCAATTGAGCGATAGAGCCGCCGCCTTGGATCGGCGCAGGGGCGATCGTTTGCGTCGCAACACCGGCCGGCGTTCGTAACGTGAGCGCCACGCCGCCGCCCGCGAAGCTCACGTCGGCCTTCACTTGGCCCGACGCACTCGTTGCCGATGCACTCGTGCCGTTTCCGCTCGATGTGCCGGTCGCGACGGTCGTGCCTGACGTGCCGGTCGTGCCTGACGTGCCGGTCGTCCCGGCCGTCGATGAACTCGAACCGTTGAAGTCGATGACGGCCGAATTCAGGCTCGCGTTGCCGTTGCCCGCGACTTGCGTCACTTGCGAAACGCCGTTGACCGAAACGTTTTGTCCGCCGGTGGCGCTCGCTTGCGGGTTCGCTCCGGTACCGGTCGTCGCCACCGCGGATGGCGACGATGGCGCGTTCGCGGGGCCGTTGGCATTGCCCGGGCCATTGCCATTTACATTGGCGTTGCTGCTTGCATTGACGCCGGCGTTCGGATTGCCGTTGCCGTAGTGGTTGCCGTGAGAAATGCCGTCGCTTGCCTGCGCGGAACTGGACACTTGCGCCGACAGCGAGTTGTCGGCGTTGGTCGTAATCGTGAGCTTGCCGTGTGCGGTAGCCGACGCGCCGTTCGGCATCTGCCATTGAGACATGAGATCCAATACCAAGCCGGAGACCATTTGTCCGCCCGCGGCCTTGCCGGTTTGATGCGACAGCACGTCGTCGCCGACGGCTTGCCAACGGACGCCGGCCGCCTCGGCGCCGGCCTGCATCGAAAGAAACTCGGGCGGCGCGGCGAGCCGCTCGGCGGCGTGGGTGGCGCTCACGACTCCGCACGCGGCAAGGGCGAGCGCAAGCTTGAGCGGTGAGACCAAGAAGTGCTTCATGGCGAGTCAGAACCAGTCTGCCTTAGACAATCCGTATTCCACGAAGGGCGTCGCGGCCGTGCTCGCGTCGAGCGCTCGCTCGCGCAGCTTCAAAGCCAGCGACACGTTGTCCTGCAACAACTCGGAGTTCTCCTTGAACGGCTTGCCGAGGACCGCGAACACGAGCCCGTTCCAGCTCGCGACGAAATCCTTGTCGAGCACGATGCGATTGCCGAGCGCAGGGTCGGCGATGAATACGCGACCGTTCTCGGCATGCTTGACGATGACGAAGTGCTCGTAGCCGCCGATGTTCATCAGCACGATCACGGGAATTTGCAGGTGATAGAGCGCGTCGAGATTCACGCGAAAGCCGCGGCCGCGCAGGCCGATCGTTTCGACGAAGTGCTTCATGTCGAGCATCGAAAAGCCGTTCTTGACGACGACCTCCGGTGTCGAGAACGCCATCATGCGGCGAATCAACTCGGGCTCGGGAATATCGATGCCGTAGCCATACTTGAGCAGCGTGGCGAGCGCGGCCGAGCCGCAGCTATAGTCGTAACGCTGGCTGACGATGTGGCCGTATCGAATATCGCGCATGGAGCGAACCGTCTTAACGATGGGTACGCCGGCAAGGTTAGACGTATCGATGGTCGACTGAGCGTTGCTTGGCGCACATATCGCGGCGCTCGCGAGCGCGGCGAAAGTGCGCAATGCCGCGTATCGGGCACGGGCTTGCATGCTGCTTCCCCTCGTAAAGGCGCATACCGACCGCCGGTTGGCGGCCGGTATGCGCGAGCGCTTCCTACCGTCGACACACCAGCGGTGCGCGTCGCCGCCGGTGCGTCGATGGGGGCGCTCAATGGCCGGTGATGTTCGTCGCCGCGATCGCGAGACCGTTGTGTTGCAGGTTCCCTGCGCCGCCGGCGATATTCACGCCGATGTTGCCGGTGGCGTTTTGCAACGCGTTCGAGCCGATCATCGCGGTGCCGCTGATCGAGCCTTGGAACCCGAGGTTCGCGGATTGGCTGTTGTCGTCGGTGGCGACCATCGCGACGGCGAGCGGGATTGCGCCGTCCTTCAGGTTCGTCGTCGATGCGGCCAGGCTGTTGTTCTGCACGTTGGCGACGCCGGCGGCGATGTTCACGCCCACGTTGCCCGAGACGCCGCTGAGGGAGCCGTCGCCGAGGGAAGCGTTGAGCATGAAGTTGTTGATCGTCGCTTGTCCGGCGGACGATTGCGTGCTGAAGATCTGTGCGTTGCCGAACACATTGCCTTGATCGACGGAGGCGAGCGACGCATCGTTGCTTTGTGCGTTGTCCACGCCCTCGGCGACGTTCATGCCGATGTTGCCCGAGGCGCCGCTACCCGCACCCGTGCCCGTCGTCGCCGTGAGGTCGCCCGGTTTTTGCGTGTCGATGTAGTTCGTCACCGAGCCCGTGACCGTCACGTCCGTCGTGTCTTTCGAGTTGGCATAGGCCCATGCGGCCGAGTGGCTCTTGCTGTTCGTCTCGCTCCACGCGGCGCCGCCCGACGATTGTTCGGCGAACGCTTGGCCGCCCGAGCCCTGATCGGCATGGTATTTCCACGCCGCGCCCTGGCCCGAGCCGCTGTTGGCGCTCTTGCTGTTCGACGAGGCGTAGTTGTCGCTCGCGCTGCTTTCGAAGCCGTTCAGGTTGAGATTGCCGTTCGCGCTGACGCTGCCGTGGCCGTGACGATCGTCGCCGTGATGGTCGTTATCGAAGCTGTACTTGTAGTTCAGGCTAGCCGAGCCGCTGGCCGTCAGCGTGGCGCTGGCGTCTTGCGACTGATGCGACTCGCTGCTCGAGCTGCTCGACTTTTGGTTGCTGTACGCGTAGCCGCCGCCCGAGATCGAGCTGCTTTGGTTCTTGTACGCATAGGCCGACGATTCTTGGAAGGCCTGCGCGAACGACTTCGAGCCCGATTCGCTGCTCGAGCTGACGCCGACGGAGTAGCCGCTGCCCTTCACCGAAGTGGAGCGATTGTCGAACGTCGTCGTGATCGCGCCCATCGTGTAGCTTTGCGCGGTCGGGTCGAGCGTGACGTTCGCCACGACGCCCTGATTGTTGTTGACGACGGCCCCGACGGTGCTCGAGACCGTGACGCAGCCGAACAGCCGCACGAAGCCTTCGATACCGACGTTTTCGCTCACGCTCGTGGCGTTGAAGATGTACGGGTCTTTGACGTGATGGGCGAACGCGGTGCCCGACGCTGCTGCCAGCACTGCCGCTGCGATAAGTGTGCGCTTCATGATGAGGCTCCGATACGAAGAGGTGCTGCGTTAGAAAAAAGTGCCCGCCGGGGGACGGAGCACAAAACTGTTCGCCGTGGTATTACCGGCGCCGGCCGTCTGGTTGATTTGCGCGATGCCGCTCGCGTTCTTGAGCACATCGTTGCCGATGTGCACCGCGCGCTCGCCTTGAGCCATCGCCGTTGCATCCACACGTCCCTGCTTGGGAGAGGCCGCGGACAGTACGCTGTCCGAAACGCTCTCCACTCCTGTCGCGCCAGCGCCGATCACGACGCTGTTGCGTTGGAGATTGGCCGCGCCCGCCGTCTGGTTCACCATCACCACGCCGGACACGTTGGAAAATGCGCCGGCTTCGATGCCGGCGTTCGCGCTAGGCACGCGAGCATTGGCCGCCGTGCTCTGGGCAACACCGATATCGGCCGCGCCGACCGGTGCCGCGACGATCGCGGCTTGGTTGCTTTGCGCGTTGTTCAGCCCGGCGGCTTCGTTGACGCTCATGACGCCGGCCGAACCGGTGAACGCGCCGCTCGAAATCGTCGCGTTGCCGCTCACGGTGCTCGCCTGCTGTGCCCAGGCGGCCGCCGGTGCGACGAGCGTTGCCAAGCACGCGGCGCAGGCGGCGGCTGCCGCGCGGCGGGAAGAGAAGGACGCGTTCATTTCATTCCCCCCACTCCGGTCAGCGCCGACGTCAACGGGGCAAGCGCGCCCGTGACCGACATCGAGATCGTCCCGCCCACGCCGGTCGTCGTCGGCGCAAGGCCACCGGGGCCCATCGCCACGTTGCTGCCGGTGGCCGATCCGCCCAGCAGCTTCGTCAACGTTTGCAGGCTCGCCGCGGCCCCACCCGTTGCCGTGCCCGCGATGCCTTGCGAACCATGGGCGCCCGTCAATTCCGCATCCGAGACGAGCGCGGCGACCGTCGAATCGAACGCCGGTGCCGGAAACGTGGTGGCGCGCACGGCGACGGGGTTTTCGTCGTGAGGGAGCGCTCTGAATGCATCGCGCGGCATGACCTGGCGTTCGACGATGATGTCGCCGGCGTTACCGCTCGCTTGCGCATGCGCCGGCGTTGTCGCGGCCGCTAGTGCGAAGGCGAGGGCGCAGGCGCCGCGTGGCAGCAGCGCCGCTCGCGCGAGGCATCGGTTCGAAGCGAGGCGGATGAGCGTCATGTCGGTTCTCCGGCGAAGGCCATGAGAGGTTGGGCTACTGGCGGAAATAACTGACGGTGTTGCTTTGCGCGACGTGGGCGGAATCGGCCGGTACGGGCACAGGGGCCGGCGGCGCGATTTCGTCCCAGAGCGTGACCGACGGCGCGCCGTGCAACGCGAGCATCGGCGCACCCACGGCCATCAGGCCGGGGCCGGTGCCGCGCGCAAGCGCAAGCGCGCCGTCGTCGATGGCCGCGGCTCCCGCCACGAGCAGCTCATCTCCGGCGCGAACGTCGCCGAGCGTGTCGGCTTGTGCGCGAGCCGGCGCCGCAAGCGATGCGAGCGCGATGCCGAGCGCTGCGATCAAGGCGCGGGAACGAGGCGAAAGGGGCTGTGTGAGTGGCATGGTGGCGTCTCTCCGTGGTGCGCTCCATTACGCGAGAGCTGTGCCATCGGCGGGAAACCATTGCGGCAATTGGCTTGTGTATCGATTGCCTACTAAACGGCGAAGGGAAACGCGGAAATCCGTTTCAGCGCTGAAACGGGGCAGCGGAAAATGGGTTCGAAGCCGGTTCGTCGATCGCGTTTCGATGTCGTAAAACCGCCACGAATCCCTGCTTAAGATAGTGAGGTGAAATCGATGAAAAGCCGCTAGGGGCGTACGCCGCCGCCCGTTGTTTCAATTCTTACGGCGCGCGCGGGTCCCTCCGGGGCGGGGCGTATAGTAAGCTGTTGGAACGGTTTCACGTTGATAAAAGCGCCGATCTAGCAGCAATTGCTATTAATAATTCCATTGCGGGCGCGGTCGTTGGGCCAAAGAACTGAGAGCGGGGCTTTTGCATCGTTGGGGAGCCACGGTAAGCATTCGCCGGCGCATTGCCCGGACGAGGTGTCTTGCTTCGCGTTCACCAACAAGAGGTCTGAACAATGGAACCCGCAAATCGGCACTTGGTGTATGTCACTCGCGAGGCCAACCCGCAATTGAGCGCCCAATTCAATGCGCGCGGCTGGCAGGTCGAAGTCGCGGCGAGCGCGCGCGATGCGCGCCGGGCATTGCGCGGCGACGCGGCGGCCGGCGGGTTGCTCGATTTGTCGAGCCGCTTCGACTCGCAGGAAATCGTCGCGCTCGAACCTTTTTTGACGATGCCCAACGTCGCCTGGGTCGCGGCCGCGGCACCGGGCCAGATGCAAGAAAGCGCGCTGCGCCGGCTCGTGCGCGATTACTGCTATGACTACGTCACGATGCCTTACGAGGCGCCGCGTATCGTCGATTCGGTCGGGCATGCCTATGGCATGGTCGTGCTCGGCGCCCCCGGTGAGGATGCGGCGTCCACGAGTACCGGGGAAGGCGAAATGGTCGGCGCGTGCGACGCGATGCGGACGCTGTTTCGCGCGATCCGCAAAGTCGCGATGACCGACGCGCCCGTGTTCGTGTCGGGCGAATCGGGCACCGGCAAGGAATTGACGGCCGTCGCTATCCACGAGCGTTCGCTGCGTCGCGCGGCTCCGTTCGTCGCGATCAACTGCGGCGCGATTCCCCCGCATTTGCTGCAATCGGAGTTGTTCGGCTATGAGCGCGGCGCGTTCACGGGGGCGAACCAGCGCAAGATCGGCCGCATCGAGGCGGCGCATGGCGGCACCTTGTTTCTCGATGAGATCGGCGACTTGCCGCTCGAGAGCCAGGCCAGCTTGCTGCGCTTTTTGCAAGAGGGGCGCATCGAAAGACTGGGCGGACAGGAGTCGATCGACGTGGATGTGCGCGTGATTTCCGCCACGCACATCGATATGCATCGTGCGATGGACGCGGGCCGTTTTCGCGCCGATCTGTATCACCGGCTTTGCGTGCTGCAGATCGAGGAGCCACCGTTGCGCGCGCGCGGCAAAGACATCGAGTTGCTCGCGCATCACATGCTCGAACGATTCCGCAAGGACGGTACGCGCCGGCTTCGCGGCTTCTCGGCCGATGCGATCGCCGCGCTTCATAACTACGCTTGGCCGGGCAACGTGCGCGAATTGATCAATCGCGTGCGCCGGGCGATCGTCATGTCGGAAGGGCGCTTGATCTGCGCGCACGATCTCGAGTTGGCCGAGTACGTCGACGTCGCGCCCGTCTCGCTCGCGCAGGCGCGCGAAGCCGCCGAGCGGCAGGCGATCGAATTGGCGCTGCTGCGCCATCGAGGTCGACTCGGCGATGCGGCGCAAGAGCTCGGCATTTCACGCGTCACGCTTTATCGGCTGCTCAGCGCGCATGGCATGCGCGACGTCCACATCGAGCCGGGCGATCATCGCATGTCGAGCTAGCGAGCCCGGGCAAGCGCATGCGGCGGGCCGGGCTCCGGTCGGAAATCTCGCGGCTTGGTAAAATCGCGGTTTGCGCGGTGCGAGAGCGGCCGCGCGCCACGAGCCGAAGGATTTTCGCGCATGAAACAGTACCTCGATCTCGTCCGCACGATTCTCGAGACGGGCAGTTGGCAGGAAAACCGTACCGGCATTCGCACGATCTCGATGCCGGGCGCCATGATGCGCTTCGACCTGCAAGAAGGCTTTCCGGCCGTTACCACGAAAAAGCTGGCGTTCAAGTCGGCGATCGGCGAGATGGTCGGTTTTCTGCGCGCTTCGCGCAGCGCGGCCGATTTCCGTGCGCTCGGCTGCAAGGTCTGGGATGCGAACGCCAACGAAAACGCGCAGTGGCTCGCCAATCCGTATCGCGAAGGGACGGATGACCTCGGCGACGTGTATGGCGTGCAGTGGCGCAAGTGGCCGGGCTATAAGGTCGTGGAGGCGTCGCAGCAAGCGCGCGTGGCCGATGCGACGCAGCGCGGATACCGTATCGTCACCCAGTTCGAGGAAGACGGCGTCCAAAAGGTGCTGCTGTACAAGGCCATCGATCAGTTGCGGCAGTGCCTCGATACGATCATGAGCAATCCGTCGGATCGCCGAATTCTCTTCCATGGCTGGAATCCCGCGCTGCTCGATCAGATCGCGCTGCCAGCGTGCCATTTGCTTTATCAGTTCCTGCCGAATGCCGCGCGCCGAGAGATATCGCTGTGTCTGTATATCCGCAGCAACGATGTCGGTCTCGGTACGCCGTTCAATCTCGTCGAGGGGGCAGCGTTGCTTTCGCTCGTCGGGCGCTTGACGGGGTACGCGCCGCGTTGGTTTACGTACTTCATCGGCGATGCGCACATCTACGAGAACCAGCTCGAGATGCTGCAACGTCAATTGGAACGAGAGCCGTATGAGAGTCCGCGTTTGGTTATCGCCGATCGCGTGCCCGATTACGCCGAGACGGGCGTGTATGCGCCCGAGTGGCTCGAGCAGGTCGAGCCCGGCGATTTCTCGTTGGTGGGCTATCGCCATCACGAGCCGCTGACGGCGCCCATGGCCGTTTAAGCGCGTTGAGCGCTTTGCTCGAAGCCTAAAAAAGCCCGCGGTACCGCGCGGCGGCTCGAGCCGGATACGTTTTCCGGCTCGGCGCTCCGCGCGGCTACCGCGGGCTTCGACGTTTACCGCCTCCGGGCGTTAGCCTTGATGGCGTTCGTGGCCGCCGTGCGATGGCGCAGCCGCATGTTGCTGTTCGTGCTGCGCCGGGGCGGGGCGGGGCTGCGGCTGCGGTTGCGGCTGCGGCTGCGGGCGCGGCTGTTCGAAATGAGGCTGCGGTTGCGGCTGCGGGCGCGGCTGTTCGAAATGAGGCTGCGGTTGCGGCTGCGGACGCGGCTGTTCGAAATGAGGCTGCGGTTGCGGCTGCGGGCGCGGCTGTTCGAAATGAGGCTGCGGCTGCGGTTGCGGGCGCGGCTGCTCGAAGTGAGGCTGCGGCTGCGGTTGCGGGCGCGGCTGCTCGAAGTGAGGCTGCGGCTGCGGACGCGGCTGCTCGAAGTGAGGCTGCGCTTGCGGTTGCGGTTGCGGTTGCGGGCGCGGCTGTTCGACGTGAGGCTGCGCTTGCGGTTGCGGGCGCGGCTGTTCGACGTGAGGTTGCGCTTGCGGTTGCGGACGTGCCTGCTCCGCGTGAGGTTGAGCTTGCGGATGCGCCTCGTTCATCGGCATATGTTGCCCCGTGATGGGCGCGTGCGGCTGCGTCCAAGCCGGTGCTGGCCGGGCGCCCGGCTGGATGCCGTGTTCGGCCTGAGTGTTCACGACGGGCGGACGCGGCACGCCGTTGTTGGGCTGTGCGTGCTCAACCGGCGCGGGGGCATGGGGTTGTTGGCCCGGCCCCGCTTCGACGCGCGGTTGCGCGCCGGGCTGCGGTGCATGTTGCTCGGCATGGGCCGGACCGTGAGTCGGCGTGATCACGGGCGAGTGGGTATCGACGACATGCACGGCCCGTGCGGGCATCGTCTGCGCATGGCCCACCATCGGCCCCGGCATCGCCGGCCGCGCGACGGGCGCGCCTGCCCCGGGGACTTGGCCGCCGGCATGCGCGAGATGCGCGGCCAAAGGATCGTGGAAGGCTGCCGGCGTCGGCGGCGTGTGGGTCGCAACGACCGTGCGCGAGGCGATGGCCTGCGGCGGCCGGTAGGTCGCCGGCCGCAGGCCCGGCGCGAAGCTCTGTTTCACCGGGGCGACGCCCGCGGCGCCCGGGTTGATCCGCACGTTATGCCACTGGTGCGGATCGACACGTTGCGCAAAATGCGCAACGGGCTTGCCGTTCACGAACGCCTTTGCCGGCACTGCCGTGACGGCGCCCGGCGCGTTGTAGTTGATGTACGTATTGTGAATGTTGGTGATGTTGACGGTCTTGTTGATGTTGTTGTTGACGATGACCGTCTGATTGACTCGCTGGTAGTACCTCGGGCTCCATCCGCCCCAGCCCGGGTGCCACACCTCTCCTGGGCCGAGCGGGAACCACGCGAGCCCGGGTGTCGCGGCGCCGCCGATCGAGAGGCTCACGCTCCAACTGAGCCCGCCGCCGCCCCCTCCGCCGACGAACGCCACGAGCGCCGGCGCGTACATAGGCGGCTCGCTCACGATGCGCGGCCCCGGCACCCAGCACCAGGACGAATGCAGATACGCCCAGCGTCCGTAGTGGTACGGTGCGAAGCCCCATGGCGCGTCGTCGATCCAGGTCCAGCCCCACGGCGCGATCCAGGCCCAGTGGCCATCGTGATAGGGCGCCCAGCCCGCGGGCTCTTGGTTCGGCACCCAGACAGCGCCGTATTGCGGGTCGTCGCTCCAAGTGCCGTTCGCATCGAGATCCTCGTAGCCGGGCACGTCACGCGACACATAGCGCGCCGATACCGACCGCTCCTCGGCGGCATCGCGGCTCGCGGCCCACTGGTCGAATGCATCGGGCGAGGGCGCTTGCGCGACCGAAGCCTCCTCCAAGTTGGTGCCCGTGAACGTGATCTGTTGCCCGGCCTCGACGGGCACCTGGCCGTTCTGCCCGTAGGCGGTGACGGCACCTCTGTGGACCGTCACCGTGGTCGTGCTGCCGTCGGGCGCCACATCGACGCGGTAATCGCCGGGCCGCGTCACGCCCAGTGCGACATTGGGGGTGTCGATTTCGTAGGTCGAACCGCTCGGTATCGACCGGACGTTCGTCGACAGCGTGCCTTGCGCCACTTTCAGTTGCGCGTTCGTGTCGTCGAGGTTCATCACGTCGAGGCTCGTCGACGAACCCAGCCGCACGGCCGTCGAACCGATATGCAGCTCGGAACGCGCGTTCGCGTCGTTCCAGAGTTGGTCGCCCGTGGTCAGCGGGCGGTTGACGGACGCGTAAGACCAGTCGCCGGCGCCGGCCGGTTGGGTCGTGACGGTGCCCGCCATGTAGTTCAAGCGCGCGACGCGTCCGGGCGGGTCGGCGCTTTGGCTTGCGGGTGCGCCGTTGGGCGCCGGCGGCACTTGCGCGAAGGCGGCGCGCGCGGCGAGGGTCAACGGGGCAAGGGCGAGCAGCGTGAAGCCGGCGATACGTCGAAACGTCACGAAGGGTGAACGGGCGTGCGTAGTCATGATGGTCTCGTTTTGGTGCCGGATCGTAATACGTCCGTGACAGCACTGTAGCGCCACCGCCTGTATCAATGCGCTCCGTTTTGTAGCCGCGCGTTCCGGCCTGTAACGAAAAATATCGGGCCCGTGCGAGGTCACGCGCCGAGCAGCGCGTCGAATTGCTGCTTGCCGGCGGGGGTGATGCGCAGCACGCGCGGTTGGTGCGCGTGCTCCACCCAGCCTTCTCGAGTCCAATGATCGAGCAGCGCCGCGCCGAGCGCGCCGCCAAGGTGGGCGCGACGCTCGCTCCAGTCCAAGCAGGTGCAAGCGAATCGCCGTTTGCGCTTGCGCTGCGCGCCGACGTCGATGCCCCAGCCCGCCAAAACTGCGGCACCTTCCTTCGTGGCTTCGACGGTGCTGCCCTCGTCCACGAGCCAGCCGCGTCCGATCAGATGGTCGAAGACACGCACGGCCAACTCGCCGGCCATGTGGTCGTAGCACGTGCGCGCGTAGCGCATCTCGACAGGCACCGTGCGTGCCGCGACCGGCGTTGGACGCGCGGGCGCGCTGGCCTGAGCCAGATGCGCGAGCGCTTCGATCGCGGCCGCCACCTCCGGAGTGGCGATGCGATAGTAGCGATGCCGGCCGCGTACCTCGAGAGCCACCAAGCCGCTCTCGGCGAGCTTGGCCAGATGACCGCTCGCGGCCGACGGCGACAGCCCGGCGATGATCGTCAATTCACCGGCGGGCCTCGCGCTGCCGTCCATCAGGGACCAGAGCATGGCGGCGCGGCCGGCGTCGGCGAGTAGTGCGCCGATGCGCGACAGACCCGGGAAATGAGCGGTATCGCGTTCGGCGGTGGGCGCGGAGATGGCCATGGGGTTGCCTCGTGGAAATAGGAGGATCGGAATGGCTCTACTGTAATCTCCAGATGCATTCGATGCTTCCGCGTTACATGAAATGTCGATTGCTCCGCGCGGGCGCCGGGCGCGCTTCAAGCCCACGCTAGAATGCCGTTTTACGCTGTTTTCGGGCGAGGACGCGATGAAGGCGTGGTGGGCGGCCGCTTTGGCGGCGTGGTTATGCATCGGGTGCGCGCAAAACGGCTCGCCCGGTGCGAATTCGGGCGGCAGCATCACGATGTACGGCACGATCGATCAGGGCGTGACGTTCCGCAAGTAAAGCGTACGCCAACGGTGCGATTGGCAGAAATTGATGCATCATTGGCATTTCTGCCAATGCGGTCCAGGCGAGGATAGGCATTCTCCTCTTCACGCCAAGGCTCATCGATGCACGCTGCTCTATCCCTCGACCCCGGCCGCGACGAGCGGGCGGGCCGCCGCAATGCCCGTGTGCTGGCGCTTTGCCAGGCCTTGTACACGTCGTCCGTTTCGATCGATCTGACGTTGACGGGGCTGGTCGGCTATCAGCTCGCCGACGATAAAGCGCTCGCCACCTTGCCGTTCTCGTTGATTACGGTCGCGGCGGCGCTAACGACGATCTTCGCGTCGTTTTTGATGGCCCGTATCGGTCGCCGTGCCGGCTTCGCATTGGGTGCGACCGTCGGGGCGGCAGGCGGCGCGATTTCCGTTCACGCGATTTTCATCCACAGCTTTTGGCTGTTTTGCTGCGGGACGGCTACGGTCGGCGTATTTCAGGCCTTCGCGCAGTACTATCGCCTCGCCGCCGCTGACGCCGTGGACGCGCAGGCGAAGAGCCGGGCGATTTCCACTGTGTTGACGGGCGGCGTCGTGGCGGCCGTGCTCGGACCGGCGCTCGCCGCGTGGAGCCGCGATTGGCTCGCGCCGGTCACGTTCGCGGGTTCCTACGCGCTCGTGACCGTGCTCGGGCTCGCGTCCATGGCGCTCGTATCAATTGGCTATCGCAACGTGGGGCCGGCCGCGGCCGCACCGTCCTCTGGAATCTCCAAGCAGGCCGACGAGGCGCTCGCGCGCCCCCTTTGGCGCATCGTCACGCAGCCGATCTTCATGGCCGCGCTCGCCAACAACGCGCTCGGCTACATGGTCATGATGTTCGTGATGACGGCCACGCCGATCGCGGCGGTGGCGTGCGGCCATACGATCGGCGACGGCGCCCGTATCATCGAGTGGCATCTCGTCGGCATGTACGCGCCTTCGCTGTTCGCCGCGCGCTTGATTGCCCGCTTCGGCGTGCTGCGTATCATCGGCGCCGGTATCGGCTTGTCGGCGGCTTGCGGCGCGATCGCGCTATCGTCCTCCGACTTGCCGCACTTTTACGCGGCGCTAGCGGCGCTCGGCGTTGGTTGGAATTTCATGTTCGTCGGCGGCACGACATTGCTTGCGCAGTCGTATCGCCCGAGCGAACGCGCGAAAACGCAGGCGACGAGCGAGTTCACCACCTTCGGATGCACCGCGCTCGCGTCGCTGACCGCTGGGCAGTTACTGGCACGCTTCGGATGGTCCACGGTCTGCGCCAGCGTGTTTCCGGCGCTGGCGATCGCCGCGTGTGCGACGTTGGCTTATGGATGGTCGCGCTCGCGTGCACGTTCGGGTACTGCAGCGAGCGTATCGTGAAGCGCGCTATGTGTCGGGATCGAGTCCCGAGTATCGAGTATCAAGTAAGGAATCCTAATGAATTCGCCGGCAACGTCTCCCGTCCGTCAAATCGTGTTCGCGGTGGCGCCACATTTGGTATTGCTCGACGCCTGCGGGCCGTTGGAAGCGTTTTGGCGTGCCGAGCTCGAAATGCGTCAAGCGCGTAAAAGCGTGGGCGACGAACGTGTGGCCTACCGAACGCGCGTCGCGTCGATTGAAGGCGGTGTTTTGGAGACGCACGTGGGCTTGCCTGTCGTCGTCGAGCGGCTCGATGCGTTGGAAAACGAACCGATCGATACGGTGATCGTCGCGGGGACGTTCGTCGCCGATCAAATGGTGCTGGATGCGCAACTGATCGAATGGCTCGAGCGGATGGCGCCGCGCATTCGTCGCGTCTGTTCGGTTTGCGTCGGCGCGTTTTATTTGGCCGCCGCGGGCTTGCTGGCGGGCCGCCGGGCGACGACCCATTGGCGTAGCGCCGACGAACTCGCGCGCCGCTTTCCCTCCGTGCGTGTGGATGCCGATCCGATTTTCATTCGCGACGTGCGCGACGGACGCGCCATATGGACCTCCGCGGGCGTGACCGCCGGCATCGATCTCGCGCTCGCGCTGATCGAGGAAGACTTCGGCCATGCGCTTGCGATACAGGCGGCGCGGCGGCTCGTCGTATTCATGAAGCGCCCGGGCGGACAGTCGCAATTCAGCGCGACACTCGACGCGCAGCAGTGTCCGACGGGGGAATTCGACGCACTCCATGCGTGGATGGCGGCGAATCTGCGCGACGACTTATCCGTCGAACGGCTGGCCGAACATGTTCGCATGTCCCCGCGTACGTTCGCGCGGCGCTATGCGCTTGCGGTGGGGCGCACGCCCGCCAAGACCGTGGAGGCACTACGGCTCGAAGCGGCCGCCAGTTCGCTCGCGCAATCGCGCCGGCCGATGAAACGAATCGCGCTCGACTGCGGTTTCGGCACCGAGCAAAATTTGCGGCGGGCATTCGTTAGACGGTTCGGCGTACCGCCGCTCAGCTATCGGGAGCGCTTCGCGCCGCTTTCCGCCGCTTAGTGCCGCTTACCGGCCTCGGTGCTTTCAGTGCCGCTCAGCGCCGCGAATGCGCCATCGGCGCGCGCGGGGTGAATATTGCGCCTTTATAATCGGCTCCTTTCTAGCTGCGCGAACGCGCATCACCGGAGCCACGATGAGCACGCCCTCCACCCCCTTGGACCGTTCGGAAACGACGTTTCGTTTCCTTGCCGAGCCGACTTCCGTCAACTTCGGCGGCAAGGTCCACGGCGGTGCACTGATGAAATGGATCGACGAAACGGCGTACGCTTGCGCGGCCGTCTGGTCGGGACGCTATTGCGTGACGGTCAGCGTCGGCAACATTCGCTTCCGCCGGCCGATTCTCGTCGGCAATCTGGTGGAACTGCGGGCACGCGTCGTCGCGACGGGGCGCACGAGCATGCATATCCACGTGACTGTGCATGCCGGCGACCCCAAGAGTGGGCAATTGCGTTTGACGACCGATTGCCTCGTCGTGTTCGTCGCCGTCGACGAGAATGGGACGCCGATTCCCGTGCCCCCGTTCGAGCCGCGCACGGACGAACAAAAGCGTGTCGCGAAGTACGCGATGGACGTTAAAACCGCGCTGGATGCAATCGTCGAATTGAAGCCGGAAGAGATGGCGAACGGCAGTATCTGATACCGATGCGATGGCGTGCTTCGGCTTCGCCATCCTTATTGATCGGGGCCGTCCGGGCCCCCCCCCCCGCCTAGTTCGAAACGCATTGGTTCCAATCCATGTTCACGAACTGAAAGCAAAGCCGGCTTTTCTTTTCGCGTCGAATATGTGGCCGGAATTTATTCCCATTCCTTCAAATTGCCTACGGTAATTAATGCCGTCTCGGTCGAATTGACATTGTTAAGTTCGGCTGATAACGTGCGGCAACCGTTTTGGTGAGCTTTTCATGGCTTGAATCAACGCGTCTGGGCTGGTCGGCCTGGTGCTGCGTGCCGTGCCGAGTAATCGGCGGGGGAATCGTTGTCGGTCGCGTATGGCCTGCGAACTTGCGCCAACGTCGAGCAAATTGAAAACTTTTGTCATCGGCTTATCCTCCGCTGCCCATAGGCTGCGCACCGTTAACCGCAATGTCGCATCGGTCCGGTTTCACAAGCAGTCGTTGGAATTCACGATTTTAAGAACGAACCTGAGAAGAGTCGCACGATGCCAGAAAACCTCGGCCGGATTTTTCAGAGTGGCTATGCCCAATTTCAGCGTCTCGTCACGCTCGAGACGCCAGCCGGGGAGGATCGACTCGTACCGCTGTGGGTGAAGGGTTCCGCGCAACTGGGCCGCGACTATGAATTCGTTGTCGAAGCGGTCGCGTCGAGCGCTGCGGAACCGATCGATGCGCGTAAGCTGCTCGGCAATTCAATCACCCTCCGGATCCGGCAGACCGACGGCTCGTATATTCCGATTCACGGGTACGTGCACGACTTTGCCGAGCTTGGCGCCGACGGATCGTGCATCTTCTACCAGCTCCGATTTTCCTCTTGGCTCTACTTCTTGCGATTGCGTCGTGACCAGCGCGACTGGCTGGAGACATCGGGCGAACAGATTCTCCGCGATGTATTCGGCGAGCATAGTCAGCTAATGGGGAATGCCTTCCGGTTCGACTTGCATCAGCCGATGCCGGAGTATTCCTATCGCATGCAGAGCGAGTTCGATCTGAACTTCGTCTATCGCAGCATGGAAGAAGCAGGCGTGTTTGGGCGTTTCGAATTTGCGAAGAACGGTCGCTCGCACACGTTCGTCATCACGGACGACATCTCTCTGGCGCCGATACTCGCGCAAAAGACCGTAAAGCTGGGTCGTGCGGGCGCGAGCGCCGAGTTCGATGGTTTCACGTCTTGGCGTGAGCGGTTGCAACTGCAAAGTGCGCTGTTGACCACGAGTACGTTCGACTACAAGCGGCCGGACCTAGAGAAGCGCACGCAGGCTGTGACAACTGCACCGGACTCGATGCCGGTCGATGGCGAAGTCTACGACTACACGGGCGCTTACACCTGGGGGGAGCGCGACGACGGCGAGCGCCAGGCTCGTACGCGTGTCGAGGCGTGGGAGTCGCAAATCCAGCGTTTCGATGCGGTGGGCGGGTTGCGCGCGGCAATGCCCGGATTCGGCTTTACGCTCGACCGCGGGGGCTCGTCGTCCGGGAACGATCAGTTCGTGATACTCGGTGTGAATTGGGCCATTCGCAATAATGTGCCGGGCCTCGACGCCTATCCGCCCATCGAGGACAGCCTGCGCGGCGAGATCGCTGCGCACGTCGCGAGCAGCGCCGGTGGGCTCGTCAAGTATGGCGACGGGAGCGAGGGCTTCTTTCAAGTGCGTGTGGAGTCCCAGCGGCTCAACGTTCCTTTTCGGTTGCCCCGCGAACACCACAAGCCGCAAATGTCGCTAATGAACGCGATCGTTGTGGCGCCGGGAGGCGAAGAAGTCCAAACCGACCGCCTCAACCGCGTAAAGATTCGCTATCCGTGGTATCGGGATGCAACGGCCTCGTGTTGGGTGCGCACGGCATGTGCGGACGCCGGCAGCCAGCGCGGCGCGGTTCACCCCTTGCGGGGCGGGGATGAAGTTCTGATCGATTTCGTCGGTGGCGACTGCGATCGCCCAGTGATCGTTTCGCGTGTGTTCGGCGGGGCGACGGAGCCTGTTTGGCATACGAACGGGCTGCTGTCCGGGCTGCGCTCCAAAGAGTACGGAGGGACCGGGTTCAACCAACTCGTTCTCGACGACTCGACGGGGCAGAACCGCGTCCATCTGTACTCGAGCAGCTACCAGTCGCATCTGCATCTCGGGTATCTCATTCAGCATGAAAACAATACCCGGGGCGTATTTTTGGGCAGCGGCTTCGACTTGAAATCCGATGCCTACGGGGCGTTACGCGCGGGTCAGGGCCTGCTCGTCTCGACACATCCGACGACGACTGCTCAGCCTCTCGACGTCACCGCGGCGGCCGAACAGCTTGCCGGCGCCAAGCAAGTAGCCGACATTGCATCGAAGGCAAGCGCGTCCAATCAGGCGGAAGGGCTCGACGATGGATTGAAATCGTTGGATCGCTTCGCGCAGGCAACGCGGCACAACAGCTCGGGCAGCGCGGCTAGCGGCCGAACGGCTGGCGGAGGAACGGGCACGGCCAACGGCTTCAGCATGCCTGTGATGCTGCTCGCCAGTCCCGCGGGCATGGGGCTGTCCACACAGGACTCGCTGCAAGCAACGGCGAATCAGCACGTCAACGTCGTGAGCGGCCAGAACACGCACATTGCGACGGGCAAGTCGCTTCTCGTTAGTGCGATGGAAAAAATCAGCCTGTTCGTGCAGAACGCGGGGATGAAGCTGTTCGCCGCGAAGGGCAAGGTGGAGATCCAGGCGCAGAGCGATGAAATGGCGCTCTCGGCGCTGAAGGACCTGACGATCAAGAGCGCTAACGGCCGGATCGTGCTGTCTGCCGACAAGGAAATATGGATAGGCGCTGGAGGCTCGTACATTCGAATTGCCAGCGACATGATCGAAAACGGAACGAACGGCCAGATTCTCGAAAAATGCGCGAGTTGGGACAAGCCTGGCGCGTCGTCGATGCGTGTGCCGGCAACGGTTTCGAGCGTCGCGAACGGGTGCTCGTGGCGCAGGGCCGGCGCTGCGGCCGATAGTGCCTCGATGGTGGAGCTCGACTGACATGGCTGAACCGAATTCAAACGCCCATGCGGCTACGGATCGCACCGGGCCGGGCGCGATCGAGGCAGCCGTGATTGCGCTGCAGAACTATTTCCAACGCAATCGCGAGATGCAATGCTTGTTGATCGTCGATCCGCAACCGAGCGATTTGCCGGAGCCAAAGGGCAAGCACAACCTCGACGACTTGCCTCGAACCGTTGTACCGACCGCGCATGAGGCGTTTCCCGAATCCGAGCGCCCCTATCTATTGACGTTGAATCCCCGGCTGCCGCAGTTCGGCGCATGGTTGGCCGAGAGCGTGCGCGTCGCACTAGCGGATCGTCGTCCCGACGTGATTGCACGCGTGCCGGGGCAGCGTATCGGCGGCTGGCTGGCGACGCCGGCGCCGGTATCGGCCGATGAGGTGGCCACGCACCTTTCTCGGCAAGTGCTGCAAATCGACGATCGGGGCAAGACCTGTGCGCTACGCTTTCAAGATTCGCGGGCGCTCGCGCTGCTTTGGCCGGTGCTGACGCTCATGCAAAAGGAGACGCTGCTCGGGCCTGTGAAGACGTGGCACGCGTTCGACGCTGGGGCGCGGCTCGCGGCCTACGCCGGCTTGTATCCGAAGATGCTCGACGATCTTTCGTTCAAGCCTCAGCAGTGGAGCGCCATTCGCCGTCATGGATTGGTCAATCGCGCGCTCGCTTTGCATATCGCTGCCATAGGCCATCAGCCGGAGCCTGAAACCGTTGAAGTCGCAGTCTCGGCGGCGGCGCGCGCCGAGCAGTACGGCCTGGTCGAACGCGACGACAAGCTCGCTTTCATCGGCCATGCACTGTCATGGCATCCGCATTTCGACGCGCATCCGCGCGTGCAAGAGGTGCTCCGGAACGTGTCGCCCGACGAGTTTTATGTCGCGGGTATGAGCGAGCTATCGATCGATGAAATCGAGGCCATTCGCGGCGGTGCTTGGTATGTCGGAAAGAACAACAAAGATGGACTCAGGGCATGACTGAACAGACGAAGTGCGCTAACTGCGAGAAGACGGGATTGCCGATCCTGCCGGTACGCTACGCCGTGTTGCCAAAGACCGTGGGGGCCAAGCTGCCCGCGGGTATCACGGGCAAGGGCATGACGGATGTCCAACTGCACGAGCATCAATACGGCCTGCGCACGTTGCGTGAGGGCTGGCTATTCGTGTTTCACGAGAGAGCGGCTCGCGGAAAAAACCATTGGCAAGCTTATCGAGTGACGTCGGATGGTCGGCTTTGGATGCAGCAATTGCCGTTGCCGTTCGAGCCCAAGACCCATCCAACCTGCGCGAAGAAGAGCATCGTGGTGGAGATGGACATGATCACCATCGAGCAACCCGATAAATGCGGCAAAGTGTGGCTGGCTTTTTCCGAGCATGCTTGGCAGCAGGAGACGTTCGATCAGTACGCGACGAATGCCGCTTTGCGAGCGCAGCGGATGCAGATGATCGATCCGGCGCAATGGGTGGGATCGGCGAAAGATCCGCATGGGCATGCGGTGGAAGCGACGCAAGCTTCGATCGACGATGTGGTCGAGTACATGCCCGGGTTCGATCCGAAATTGCTGAACCCGCCCGCTGGATTGCAGACTCAGGACACCGGCGCTTACAACAAGGCGTTGCTCGAGCGCGTGGCGACGATCTATCCGCTGGCGATTCGGCAAGCGACACCTGACTCGGCTAGTGCGCAGCTCGTGAAGCTGATGCATACCGTCGGCGAAACCGGGCATGGGAAATCACATCCGCCGATGTTGCTGGCGCTGTGGGACGGAATCGGCGCAGCGCATGAACTCAATGGCTTCCGCAACGACGCGGGCAGCATGCTGTCGATTTATGTACGTGAGCGCGCCGTGCAGGTCGATGCGATGCAATGTATCGATGAAGCCGAAGTGGCGGTATCCAATGGCGCAGTGGCGAGAAAAAGCTGGTGGCGCAGGGGGATGCAAGCGGGATGGGAAGGTTTTTTGCAGAATCCGTATGGAGGCGAGGGCGTGATGGCGCCGTTGCCTACGGCTGAGGAAGAGGCTGCGTCCCAGAAGCGTATCGAAGAGGCAGGGGAGATTAGTCCGGCCGAGGCGAAGAAGATTGGAGAGCAGGCCTGGCCGAAGTATCGCGATAAGCTAAAGGACGCAGGCGGTACTCTGAAGAAGTTTCGGCAATTTTTCGTCCAGTTGCAAACGGACATTGCTCAGATACAAGCAAAGCGTACCCCAGACGTTGAGGCATGGCTGAAGGCACCTGTGCTGCTCGCGACTTTGCACGACTACAGCGAGAAGGCCATCGCGGACGGCGTGGCTTTCAACGGCGTGATCGCTGAGGCCATCACCGGATTGCCCTCCGAAGCGAAGGGCGCGGAATTGGTATCGAAACTGGTCGAGCAGACAGACCCGACGCAGCCGGAGAGTATTGTTTGGCGCGGGTTTGCTTACAACCAGAAAGAACCTAAGGCGGAACTCAAAGAACTGCTTGCGCTGGCCACAGCGTATCGAGTGCCGCTTGGCGAGCAGGTCGCGGAGTGGTCGGAGAAGGTTGCCAAAGCGTTGGAGAAGCTCAAGACGTTCACCGAATTGCGGGAGAAGATTGGCGAGGCTGCCGAGCATCAGAATGCAATTTCCGCAACCGAGCGGGCGCTTAAGGCGTACCACACCGACCGGCTTGTCGGTACGATAGGCAATGCGTTGTTCAAGTGGACCGGCATTAGCAAGATTGGCGACTGTGCCGGGGAGTATTTGATCCGCGGCGCACTGATGCTGCGTGTGGGCATCAGCAAAGAGGACACGGTTAAAATCGCAAAGGAATCGGTGCGCGCAGAGCCGGCCCTTCGAGCGAAATTCGAGCAGGGATACTATGCGTTGCGCAAGACTGGTGTCCCTGCGAAGGATGCCTTCGTGCGGTCGATGCGAGATCTCGCCTCCGATGAACGCGGGAAGGTCATGCGGGCGCACTGGAACGCCGTGAAGATCTCGCACGAAGGAAAGGAGGCTGCAGTAGGGATCCGAATCGCCGGAGTGCTTGCGATCATCGAAGTCTTTTGTTTTGCGGCTGCGCTCACGAAGATCGATAAAAGTGGGCAAGATTATGCGCTTCTCGTAGCGAGTGGGTTTTCTGCTACGTCAGCTTGTTTGACCGCGTCGACCAAGGCTATGACGGCGATGGGCAAAGAGGCAGCAATGTCGCTGGCGAACTTCAAGGCGATGACGGGGTATTTAGGGGGGGCCGCAGCGCTTATCGGTGCCATCGTAGACGCAGGGAAGATTGAATCAAACGCGGAGGACGGGAAGATGTCCCTGGTTGCGGCCTACACGGTTAAGACCGGTCTGGGCTTAGCAACAGCCGGCGCGAATTTGCTAACGGCGCTCACGTCGTCCGCGCCATTGATCGAACGCGTTTGCGGAGGAAAGGTTGCCTGGCTTGGGAAAGCTGGGGCGGGAATCGAAGGAGCGGTGGCGCGTGCCGAGGCGCTGGCTGCCGGGAACGCAGTCGACGATGCAGTAAAAGTCGCGATGACTAGGGCGGCTGAGGAAGCCGGAGTGGAAGCCGCGACGGTAATCGCTGATCGTACTGCTTTGCTGATGATTGGTCGGATCGTGCTGTTCATGTCTGGATGGGAGATCGCGATCGCTATTACGGTGATTCAGTTGTTGATCGCCTATTTCGAAGACGACGACCTGCAATCGTGGATGGAGAAGTGCACGTTTGGTAAATCTGCGAATAATCCACCGTGGTCTGCTGGCAAGCAGCATGAGGGATTCGAGAAAGCATTGAAGTCCCTTGGACTTCAAACCGAGGGGCAAGCGGAATGATCGCGGAAGAGACAGTAGGTGTGCCGGTGTTGCTGCGAGGCCATATTCGTAACTTGCGAAAGACGCGGTGTCGTCGCGATTTCGTGTTTACAGAGGCGGATCGCACGAAGATGGGGGCCACGGCTATCGCGGCCGGTTTGGCCGGACTCGGAGGCGTGGCCGCCGGGTTGGGAGCTATGGCGGTAGATACGTCCGAGGAAGCGGATTTACTTGAGTTCGAAATCGACGGCGTACCGGTGAAAGCGTGGGTATGGGTGTCCATGTTCGCGGATGGCGACGACGTCGAGGTCGTTGCGGAACGCACCGACGATACCTGGGTTGGATATGGTATTCGCCGTGTCACAGATCGAATCGTCGCATTGCATCCGCATTGCAGCCGCGGCAGGTTCGCGCATTACCGGGCCTCTGCGCGCTGGTGGTTCAAGCTGACCACTGGTCTACTCGTCGCCACCTACCTACTGATCATAGTCGTATCCCTCCTCAAATCACTGCACAACTGGACGGTGCTTTTGCAAGGTTGCGCATTGGGTGGGGCAGGGCTCGCCTTGATACTGGGCATCATCGCCTATCGAATCTCGAGGAAGTATGCCGGTTTCGTTAGTCTCGCAGAGAAAATATTCGAAGTGTTCGGTTGGCCGGACGTTAAGAATATTGATTTGCCAGCATTGACGAAGAAAAATAAGAAGCCAGGTGATCCAGGCGGGCTTGGCATCTTATTCTTTCGCTATTGAAAGCGGCGCGATGATCTGCCGGGCAACTTTGCTGCGCACATCCTGACCTAAGCATTGCATCGCGCTCCTGAGAACCTTTTCGCGCCGCATGCCGCCCAGTGCGAAACGACCCTCGCTTATAGAGAGTCATTTCGCACTTGCTGTTGCGGTGTTTTTACGCCGCATTGTCCAAAAAATAATAGAGGGCCCAAATGTCATCAGAGCACCCCGTCGTAGCCGACTTTCTGACCTGGCGCGCTGCGTCGAAGCGGTCGTCACCTCGTTGGCCCGCGTTAATCGGTGTGTGCGGAACGGTCGTCACCCTGGCCAACCTGGCGCTTGGCGGCAACCGTACGCTGGATATCGGCTGGCTGGAACTGGACCTGTTTGCTGCCGCCTGCATTTTCGGGTGTTTGACTTTCGCGACTTTTCCTGTCGCGTATAACGACACGGCGCGGCTGTTGCGTGGTCAGCCCCGGCTTTCCGCCGGGAAAAAGTGGCTAACTTGTATCGGGCTTTTTCTATGCGCGCTCGTCGTAAGTCCGACGTTTTCGGTCGCGATTGCGAGGTTCGACCTAATGCATGAAAGCCGGACCAACTGGACGAAGCGATCGCTTTTAGAGTCGTTCAAGCAGCCCTTCTATAGCGAGGACGAATTGACCTGGGCGCAGGGGAAGGACGACTTCCGTTATGTGCCTTCGCAAGTGTTTTGCCCCAGCAGTAGCGTTCGGCGTTACCCGCTCTTGGGCATTGACCGGGTTGACGATTGGCCGGGCGTCATAACGAACACGATGAGAGACCTCAACGGTAACGCAGACGCGCCGCTCCCCGACGTCCTCAAATTTGCTCTGTCGCGTTGCGAGGCCGAAGGGGCGGCGATGCTCAAGGCCGGTTACACGAAAGAATCGGCGTTGCTGAATGGAAATGTAGATCTTTTCTTCACGCGGCTAGCACAATCACGGGAGCGCGAGGGAGCTTGGGATCAGTTGGTGCTTGAGGACGCTCAGATCCCCCCCGATATCATGCGGAAAGTCGAAGCACTACTGGCGGCCGATCCCGATCACATGTCCGACTACACGGATTTCAACCTAGATGGCACACCGCCGGTCGCGCGCGGATTGAAGCCGGCTGCTGCAGGTAGTCCGGACGTGGTACGTCGCTTGAAACCGCTCGCAATCGCGGCGGCGCTCGGACGCACTAAAGATGTTGAGCGTATCAAAGCGGCGGAATGACACGCGGAGCCATCCCCGACCATGATGAATTTAATCCGCCTCGACGACGATACCGACCACGGTGGCAAGGTCATCACCGCCTCGACCACGATGCGTTTCGACGGCCGTTTCGTCGCGCGTAAGGGCGACGAGGTATCGTGCCCTAGGCACCCCGACGTCAAGCCCAATGTGATTCTCGACGGCGACACATCAATGACCGACGCGGGCATTCCCATCGCTCGCCACGGCGATAAAGCCACATGCGGATGCACGCTCATATCGAGTTTGGCGAGCGGATCATAGGCGGCCCCTTCGATCAACCCCGCCGCCCCGTCATCTCTTCAGGCCGCACCCACTCATCGAACTGCGCTTCGGTGACATACCCGAGCGTCAGCGCGGCCGCCTTCAGGGTGGTGCCTTCCTTGTGCGCCTTCTTCGCGATCTGCGCGGCCTTGTCATAACCGATGTGCGGATTGAGCGCCGTCACGAGCATCAACGATTCGTTCAGCAGCGTATCGATGCGCGCGCGATTCGGTTCGATTCCGACGGCGCAATGATCGTTGAAGCTTTGCGCGCCGTCCGCCAGCAGCCGGATCGATTGCAGCACGTTGTGCGCGATCATCGGACGGAACACATTCAACTCGAAGTTGCCGCTTCCTCCGCCGATATTGATGGCCACATCGTTGCCGAACACCTGGCAGCACAGCATCGTCACGGCCTCCGATTGCGTCGGGTTGACCTTGCCCGGCATGATCGAACTACCCGGTTCGTTTTCGGGAATCGCGATCTCACCCAAGCCGCAGCGAGGGCCGCTCGCAAGCCAGCGCACGTCGTTGGCGATCTTCATGAGACTCGCCGCCACCGTCTTCAGCGCGCCGTGCGCAAAGACGAGCGCATCAGCCGCTGCCATCACCTCGAACTTATTGGGCGCGCTGACGAACGGCAGTCCCGTCAAACGACCGATCGCGGCGGCCACGCGCTCGGCGAATTGCGGATGGGCGTTGAGCCCGGTACCCACCGCGGTACCACCCTGTGCCAACTCGTACAAATGCGGCAGTGCCGATTGCAGATGCGCGATGCCGTGCGCAAGTTGCGCCGCATAGCCGGAGAACTCTTGACCCAACGTAAGCGGCGTCGCATCTTGCAAGTGAGTTCGACCGATCTTGACGATGTCGGCGAATGCCTGAGATTTCGCCTCCAACGTATGACGCAACGCACCGAGCGCCGGCAATAGATGCGTGACGATGGCGCTTGCGGCGGCAACATGCATCGCGGTCGGGAATACATCGTTCGACGATTGGCCGCGATTGACGTCGTCGTTCGGGTGCACTTTGCGCGCTTCCCCCCGCTCGCCGCCGAGCAATTCGCTCGCGCGGTTCGCGATCACTTCGTTCAGGTTCATGTTGGTCTGCGTACCCGAACCGGTTTGCCAGACAGCCAGCGGGAATTCGCCGGCGTGACGGCCCTCGATCACTTCATCGGCTGCCTGCATGATCGCGCGAGCCTTGTCCTCGGGGAGGACGCCCAATTCGAGGTTCACCTCCGCGGCGGCGCGCTTGATGAGCGCGAGCGCGGTGATGAGTTCGGGCGATTGCTTTTCGGTCGAGATCTTGAAGTTCTGCAGCGATCGTTGTGTCTGGGCGCCCCACAAGCGCGCGGCCGGCACGGCGATCTCGCCGAACGTGTCGCGCTCCATGCGATGGTCTTCGGTCATGATGCTTCGGCTCCGATACGAAAAACTGCGTTTGAATGGGTTCGGCCCGCCGCGGCTAGCGGCCGCGCGTAGCGCCTAACGTTACAGTTGCGAGTCGACCGGCAACAACAAGAATAGACCCGTGAGTAAATTGCGTACGAACCCCGCCTCGGGATCGAGTGACCAGGTGCGCAAGTGCACGCCCGTCGCATCTTGCTCGGCGCCGGTCCATACGAGCCCCGAATCGGGCGCGCCGAGCGCGTGCAGCGTGGCCTCGTCGTTCGCCGTGGCGAGAGTGACGCGGTAGCTGACCGTCGGCGACATGGCCTGTTCGATGAGCTTGGCTGCTTGGCCCGCGATCGTCGGACTGTCGATGACGAGCGCGAGTTCGCTGTTCAGGTGAGCGGATCGAGGATCGAAATTCAGCGAACCGATCACGAGCGTGCGCCGGTCGATGACATAAGCCTTCGCATGAAGGCTCGCGCGCGATTGCGAGCCGGCGAACAGGCGCGAATGCGTGCGTTGCAGCGGTTGGAACTCGTAGAGCTCGACGCCGTTTTTCAGCAGTGGGATGCGGTAAGGGCTGTAGCCGGCTTGGACGGCGACGGCGTCGGTCGAGGCCATCGAGTTCGTGACCACCGCCACACGTACGCCGCGCTGCGTGAGGCCGGCGAGCAACTTCACGCCGGCCTCGTGCGGGACGAAATACGGCGATAGCAGCAACACCTCGTGCTGCGCGCCGCGCAGCAGCTCGGCGAGCGCGTGCATCGGCGGGCTGCGGTAGTCGTCGTCGGGCTCGGTGATCTTGCGCGGCGAGTCGACGCTGAACGTCGCCGGTGCCCATACGAGGCCCATCTGCTCTTGGGCGATTTGCTCGCGCAGCGGCGCCGCGCTCAAGGGCTTGGCGCCCACGGCCTGTGCTTGGGTACGCCAGTGCTCGCGCAACTCCGCGCGCGCCGCGCTCAAATCGCTTTCGGCGTAGCTATGGGTATCGACGACCTTCAGCGGATAGGCGCCCTCGCTGTTCCAAAACGCATCGAAGCTCTGCGAAACGTCGTGAACGATTGGCCCCGCGGCAAGCACGTCCAAGTCGCGGAACTGCAGTTTCGGGCTGGCGCTGAAATACTCGTCGCCGAGATTGCGGCCGCCTACGATCGCTACCTCACCGTCGGCGATCATCGCTTTGTTGTGCATCCGGCGCGTGAAGCGATCGATGCGGGTCAAGAACGTCTCCGTGCGGGCAAACACGCTTGGGCGTGTGCTGCCGAAAGGGTTGAAGACGCGCACTTCGATGTTCGGATGCGTGGATAGCGCCGCCATCAAGCGCCTGGCATCGTCGAAATTCAAATCGTCCACGAGCAGGCGCACGCGCACGCCACGATCGGCCGCGTAGAGCGCGGCGGCCAGCAGCAGCCGGCCCGTCGTATCCTCGGCGGCGATGTAGTACTGCAGATCGAGTGTCTGCGTAGCCGCGCGGGCAACCGCGATACGCATTTGCAGGGCGTCGGTGCCGTCCGTCAGCAGCCGAAAGCCCGATTGCCCGGCGTGCTTGGCGACCAGCGGTGCGAGTGCATGGCCGAGCGGTGTCGCCTCGGGATTCGACAGCGTATGGGTGGCCGGGCGCTCGAGCGAGGTGGCCGGTGGCAGGGTGGTGCAGGCGGCGAGAAAGGCGGCGAACAGCAAGACGAGCCGGCGCATGATGACCAGTGCATCGACGCGCGCGCGCCACGCCTGCGCTTCAAGCAGGACGCGGGCGGCGCGGCGGCGCGCCAATTCATCCGATGCGGCTCGCGGCCGCGGCCAATGCTCATCGAACACGTCGGACTTTTCCTTCGCTGACGGACCGGCAGGACGAAGAGGAATCGTCCCGGCACGAATAACGGCATTTTAATGTGAAGGCGACGTTCGTCACCCCATTCGTTACCCGTTATGCATGCACATGCCCGGTCGGCGGACAAGCACTTCGCGTGCCCGGCGTTCGGCGGCTATCCAAGTTGGTTTTGTCTGCCTACGCGCCCGGCAGCCGGCGCGTGCGCCGATCGAAGCGCAAGGTCATCAGCACGGCGACGCTGGCGAGACCGGCGGCCAGTCCCCACCACAGGCCGCGCGGGCCGAGCCCCGCATGAAACGCGAGCCAGTAGCCGGTGGGAAAGCCCACGCCCCAATAGCCGAACGCGGCGGCGATCATCGGAACACGCGTGTCCTTGAGTCCGCGCAGACAGCCCGAGCCGATCGTCTGCATGCCGTCCACGATCTGAAACACCGCGGCCACGCCGAGCAGGGAAGCGGCGATCGTGACGGTCTGCGCGTTGGCCGCATCGTTCAGATTCAAATACAAGCCGATGATGGCTTTGGGCGCGACGATGAACAAAAGCCCGGTCATCGACATATAGGCCACGCCGAGTCCGAGTGCGACGAAACCCGCGTGGCGCGCGGCGACGGGGTTGCCCGCGCCCATCCAGTAACCCACGCGCACGTTCGCCGCCTGGCCGATCGCGAGCGGCACCATGAACGTGACCGAGCTGACGCTCATCGCCACTTGGTGCGCGGCAAGCGGTGTCTCGCCCATGAGCCCGATGAACAGGCCCGTGCATAGAAACAGCATGGACTCGACGCCATAGGTGATCGCCACCGGCCAGCCGATCGCGAATAGTTCGCTCATGAGCGGCATGGTCGGCCGTTTGGCGATCACGAAATGCTTGTAGCGAGGGCGTCCATGCAGCATGGCGACGAGCGCGATCGCACTGAGCCACACGGTGATCGTCGTCGCCGTGGCGGAGCCGAGCATGCCGAGGCGCGGCAGGCCCCAGGCGCCGTGAATGAGCCCGTAGTTCAGCACGCCGTTGAACACGACGCCGATCAGCGCGACCCATAGCAGGCGCTTGGCCGCGCCGATGGCCGGTAAGAACGAGCGCATCATGCCGACGCCGATCAAGCTGCCGAGCGAAGCGAAGCGCAGCACGCCCGTATAGGCGCCCACGTCGCGGGCGAGGGTGGGCGGCTCGCCGAATGCGAGCAAGATCGGATGCGCGAACGAGAGCAGCACGAAGGCCGGCAGCGACAGCAGCACGGACAGCGCGAGTCCGGTCCAGTAGATGTGCGGCACGCGATGGTCGGCTTGCGCGCCGCGCGCATTGGCGACCGTGACGCTGACCGAACTGAGCACCCCTTGCAGCAGCGTGACGATCACGAAAAAGATCCCGGCGCCGAGTCCGCCCGCGGCGAGCGCGTCGGCGCTCAGCGAGCCGAGCAGGATCGTATCGGTGACGCCCATCGCCATCTGCGACAGTTGGGCGATGGCGAGCGGAGCGGCCAGGCGGGCGGTATCGGCGGCGTGGCGGGAAAGCGGCGGCGGGGCCGGCTCGGCGGCGGCCCGGGCAAAAGTGGACTCTGACATGGCGAATCGAGGAGGCGCGACGGGGCCGTCAGCGCATCTGAAGCACGGCCCATGTTGTTATCTTCGGAAACGAAGAGCTTATTGCTTCCGCGCTCGTCTGTCGATGGTGCGATGGCGTAGTCGGCGAAATCGTGACTGCGCCAGTGCTTGCGCGTGACTTGCTGCGGCTCGGTAAGGCTCAGCGCGGCTCGTGTACGGCAATGCGCGTGTCGCCCAGCATGACGACTTGGCCTGCGCGAATCTTGCACGTTTTGCGCAACTCGACTTTTCCATCGACCTTGACTTCGCCCGACGCTACCAGCCCTTTGGCGGAGCCGCCGCTGTCGGCCAGGCCCATCAGTTTGAGCAAGTTGTGCAGTTCGACGTGATCGCCCGTGAGCGTGAAATTGAGATTGGCCATGGCGATAACCGGCGTGCGGCGCGAAAGCGATTTGGGCTGGCATCATAAGCCACTCGGGCGGGCACGGGAAGCGCTTGGGTCTCTGCACGCGGCCGGATGCCGCCGGAACGCTAGAGCGGCGGTGGCTTCTTGCCGATCAGGAGGCGTTTTTGTTTCACCGGCAGCTTGAGCGTGAACATCGGTTGCTCGTATATGGGGCCGAAGCCTTGCAGGCGTTCGCTCGCGGCGCTGACGCGGTCGTCAAGCGCACGATATTGACGCCATAACGCGCGCGTGCGCGAGTCCGTTGGCGGTAGATCGTCGATGAAGTCCTTCGCCACGGAAAGGGTGCCCTCTGCGCTATCACGCCCTTGCTTGGCCCTCGAGACGGTCGAGTTCCAATTTTTTAAATTGCTCGCGCTATTCTGGTCGCCCTCGAATCGGTTTGCGGCAGCGGCTACGTCGCGTTGGAGAATGTCGAGCGCGAGCTCGACGCTGGAGATGTCGCCCTCGGCGTTTTCCAAGTAGTTTTTGGCCGTCATCGTGCTTGCCGCCGAGGAAGGGTTATTCAGACTCTTCTCCCCCGGTACTTTCCATTGGCCCGTTGCAGTGTCGGCGGGGCGTGCGGTACGCGCGAATCGAACCGCGCGGCCGGCGAACGGTCGGTTGGCGACCGTGGCCAATGGCGCATCCTGCGCTTTTAGAATCGAGCCGCGCAATGCGACGGGTACCCGTTTCGGCGGATCGGGCTCCACGATGTCGTCGTCGAACCGGCGCGCCCATCCCAGTCCCCATGCATGACCGCTTGGATCGACACGGTTGATCGGATCGTCGCCGCAATACGCATAGGGATTGACGCCTCCCGCATCGAACGGGCTCAGTGCGTCGGGTGCGTTGAACCGCATCAACGGCGGCAGATACCAGCGATAGCCGCTACCCAAGGGATAGCCGGCGGCGACGGGATCGCGATAAGCGCCGGTGAACTGAAGCGAGACGATCGCTGCCATATTCGGCCCCAAGAAATCGTCTATCGAGGCTACTCGAATCGCACGGTGTACGCCCTGGAAAAACTGATAGGCTAGCGACTTCATTCTGTGGCCGGAGCCCATCGGGCAAGGGCCAGCCCATAGCATGCGCGTTCTCGCCGGCCATACAGCGTTGCAGCGCCGGCGCACGCCGATTCGAACGATCGACAGCCTTACCGTGTCCCCAATTTCCGCCGCCGCCGAGCCGGGTGCCAGCGCGCCGGCCGCCCCCTATCTTGAAAAGCTGAACGAGGCGCAGCGTGCCGCCGTCGAGCATGGCGTCGGCGAGGGCGCGAGCCCGGGCGGGCCGTTGCTCGTCATCGCGGGCGCGGGCTCGGGCAAGACCAATACGCTCGCCCATCGCGTCGCGCATTTGTTGGTCAAGGGCGCCGATCCGCGGCGAGTGTTGTTGCTCACGTTTTCGCGACGCGCGGCCGAGGACATGACGCGGCGCGCTACCCGTATCGCCGCGCAAGCGCTCGGCACTCGGGCCGACTTGGCTCAGGCGCTGACGTGGACGGGCACGTTCCATGGCGTCGGCGCGCGATTGCTGCGTGAGTACGCGGAAACGATCGGTTTGTCTCCCGCTTTCACGATCAACGACCGCGAGGATTGCGCCGATCTGATGAACGTGGTGCGCCACGAATTGGGGCTCTCGGCCAAGGAGCGGCGCTTCCCCGTCAAAGGCACGTGCTTGGCGATCTACTCGCGCGTCGTCAATACGGGAGCGAAATTACCGGACGTGCTCGACCAGGCCTTTCCCTGGTGCCGCGAATGGGAGCAGGACCTGCGCGCGCTCTTCGCGGCTTACGTCGCCGCCAAGCAAGCCCAGAATGTTCTCGACTATGACGACTTGCTGCTTTACTGGGCGCGCATGGCCGCGGAGCCTTCCATCGCTGCCGATCTGTCTCAACGGTTCGACCATGTGCTCGTGGACGAGTACCAAGACACGAACCGCTTGCAGTCGGCCATCTTGCTTTCGATGAAGCCCGACGGGCGCGGCTTGACCGTCGTGGGCGACGACGCGCAGTCGATCTATTCGTTTCGCGGTGCGACGGTGCGCAACATCCTGGATTTTCCGGCGCATTTCGCGCCCGCCGCCGCACGGGTGACGCTCGAGCGCAATTACCGCTCGACCGACGCGATTCTCGCGGCGTCCAATGCCGTGATCGGTTTGGCGAGCGAGCGCTTCACGAAATATCTATGGACCGATAAGACCTCGGCGCAGCGTCCCCGCCTCGTCTCCGTCGCGGGCGAGGTGGAGCAGGCGCGTTACGTGGTGGAAGCGGTGCTGCAGGCGCGCGAGGCGGGCATGAAGCTCAAGTCTCAGGCCGTGCTCTTTCGCGCGGCCCATCACAGCGCCGCGCTCGAACTCGAGCTGGCGCGGCGCAATATCCCGTTCGTCAAATTCGGCGGGCTGCGGTTTCTCGATTCGATCCACGTGAAGGACGTCCTCGCGGTACTGCGCTGGGCGCAAAACCCGCGCGATCGCGTGGCGGGATTCCGGGTTCTGCAACTGATGCCCGGCGTCGGGCCCTCAACGGCTGGCCGCGTGCTCGACGCTGTGGCCGCATCGGGCACGCTTGCCGCCTCGGTCGGTGCTTACGCGCCGCCGGCCCGCGCGGCCGACGATTGGCCCGCGTTCGCCGCGCTGATGGAAAAGGTAGGCGCCTCGCTGACGCCTTGGCCTGCCGAGTTCGAACAGGTGCGGCGTTGGTACGAGCCGCATCTGGAGCGCAACCACGAAGATGCGCTCACGCGCCATGCCGATATCTTGCAGATGGAGAGCCTGGCCGCGACGTTTCCGACGCGCGAGCGTTTTCTGACGGAGTTGACGCTCGATCCGCCCGATGCGACGAGCCACGAATCGGGCGTGCCGCTGCTCGACGAGGATTACCTGATTCTCTCGACGATCCATTCGGCCAAGGGCCAAGAGTGGCGCAACGTGTTCGTGCTGAACGGCGTCGATGGCTGTATTCCGTCCGATCTCGGCACGGGCAGCCAAGAGGAGATCGAAGAGGAGCGGCGCCTACTGTACGTCGCGATGACGCGCGCCAAGGAAGATTTGCACATCGTCGTCCCGCAGCGCTTTTACGTGCACAACCAAAACGCGCTGGGCGATCGCCACGTCTGGGCTTCACGCACGCGTTTCATTCCCGAGGCTTTATCGACGCTGTTCGACGTGCAAGCGTGGCCCCCGGTGGCAAGCGTATCGCCGCCGACAGAAGCCGGCCTAGCCGCGGCCGCCAAAGCGCGGATCGATATCGCGGCGCAACTGAAGGCGATGTGGGATTGAGCGGGGCCGGCGCACGGTAGGCGTGCGCCGTCGGCCCAACGCGGCAAACCGAACGCCGGGCCGTGGGATGGCGGGTTACCGGGGCCGGCGCGGCTCGACGCGCGGCTGAGCGGGGCGGGCCGGCTGCATGAAGAAGTTGCGCATCCACGCGGCCATGCGCGAGAAGATGTCGTAAGGCTCTTCCACGAAGATTTCCGGCTTCAGCAGCCGCAGATACTCCATGATTTGCTGGGCTTCCTGCTTCTGGAACGAGCCATGCGCGAGCCCGAGCTTGAGCAAGCCGCGCAACTCGCCGAGCTTTTCGCGCGCGGTACTGCCGACGCTCGTTTCGCAGGCGATCTTCGCTTCATACACGCGTTGACGCAGCGATTCCGCGAGCCGCCAGGCCGGGGTCTGCATCTTTTCCTCGAGCGATTGAATATCGCGGGCAGTCGATTTGATCTGGGCCGACAGCGGATCGACGAGCGACTCGTCGCCGCCGGCTTCTTTCACGATTGCCGCCGCCCAGTCGCGCGCGGCTTTCGCGACTTCCTCGGACGTCCACTCCGAGCGCACCGCGAAGCTGAAGCCGAACTCCTCGGCCTGACGCATGAGGATCGCGACGACGTCCGGGAACTCTTTCTCGAGCGTGCGTTTGGCCCAGGCGTACTGGCCGCCTTGCAACATGCGCTGCACCGCGTGCTCGGTGAGCGGCACCATGTTGTCGAGCAGCTTGGCCCGCAAGAAGTCTTCGAACGACGGCGTCGCGAACTGCGGGTCGAGCTTGAGCGATACCCGCATGAAGGCTTCGAAGTCCTTTTGGAGCGAAGAGATGGTCTCTTCGCGAAGAGAAAGGGTAATTTGGCCCATGGCTTGTCCTGGTCGCGCGTCCCCGGCGCCATCGCGGCGTTCTCGCGCGGGCGCCCTACGGTCGAGCCGGCACGCGTCCCCCAAACTGGCGGGCCTGCTCTCCCGGCCGGCGCACTTAACGGTTTTCGCATGCGCGCGTCAAGGCAGCAACGATGCGGCGCGGCCCCGCGCCGCGCGGCCAAGAAACGCGCTTCGTCTGATTAACGGCGATCGAGCGCGGAACTTGAGGGGCGAGCGCGCGATATCTGCCGAGGAATGCCTCTCGCGACCGGATCGCGTGCCGCGAGGGGCCCGGCACTACCGCAACACGAGGCCCTGCCAGAGGAAGAAGACGCCGAGCCCCACCGCGATGGTCAAAAGCGGCCGGCGGGTGATGGCCGAGACGACGCAGGCCGCGAGCGCCCCGACGAGCTGCGCGTTGCGCCAGGTCAGCTCCGGTGCACCACCGTGGGGCGTCACGGCCATCGGGACGATGATGGCGGTCAGCACCGTGACCGGCACGAAGCCGAGCGCCGTGCGCACGAGCGGCGGGAACACGATGCGCTCGCCCAGTAAAAAGACGGTCGATCGGATCGCGAACGTGATGACGGCCATGCCGAGGATCACGACGACGTAATTCATGATGCCGTCTCCACGGTGCGATCGGCAGGGGCATCGGCGCTGCGCCGGGCGCTGTCCGCGTGTTCCCGGCGGCGTTTGACCGGGTCGGCCGGCTGCTGGCCCGGGCCGCCGCTGGCCGCCCAAGGCCGCGAGAGTACGACGCCCACCGCCACGCCGGCTGCGACGGCGGCCAGGAGGCCGAGCTTATACGGCAGGCCCGCGCAGGCTAGGGCGACGACGCCGGCCGTCGCGGCCGAGGCGATGTAGCGCAGCGACACGAGTTGCGGCACGACAATGGCGATGAACGTGGCGGCCATGGCGAAATCGAGGCCGAGCGATTGCAGCCGGGGAAACGCGGCGCCGAACAGCAGCCCGGCCAACGTCGCGAGTTGCCAGCTGAAATACATGGCGAGGCCCGAGCCGAGGAAATAATGTGGCCCGATTTTTCCGGGCGGCGCGTGGCGATAGTGCGCATAAGCGACGGCGAAGACCTCGTCGGTCAGCAGGCCGCCCAGCGCGAGCCTCCAGCGCACGGGCAAGCGCGCGACGTACGGTGCCAACGTGGCGCTGTAGAGCACATGGCGCAGGTTGACGATGAACGTCGTCGCCCAAAGCACGGCGAAGCTCGCATGGGCCGCAACGAGCCCGAGCGCGATGAATTGAGCCGATCCGGCGAACACGGCGAGCGACATCAATTGGCCGTGCCACGGATGAAGCGGGCCGGTCGTGACCAGCGTGCCGAAGATCACGCCGAATGGGGCGCCGCCGACAACCATCGGGATCATGGCGCGGGCGCCGTCTAGCAATTCGTTGAGCGGGGTGCGTGGTTTCAAGGGAAAGTCCTCCTACTGCGCGCAGGATAGCGTCCCGCGCGCGCGGCGGGCTTGTACGTTCTTGCTTTGGCAAGGGCGCGGCGCTCGGGCTCGCGCCTCTTATCGCGTGCCGGCGTTTCCGGCTTGCCAGCGGCCCGGCGGCACGCCGAACATGCGCCGGAAATGTCGCGTGAAGTGACTTTGATCGGTGAAGCCGCAGGCTGCGGCGACATCGGCCACGGCCATGCCCTCGCGCAACAACGCGAGCGCGCGCTGCAGCCGCAATTGATTCCGCCAAGCGTGGGGCGGCATCCGGGTGGCTTGCGTGAATAGCCGCGCCGCGTGAAAGGCGGATAGGCCGACTTGCTCGGCGAGCTCCGTCAGGCTGAGCGGCGCGGTCAGATCGGCCGCGAGCCGCTCTTTCATCAGTGCGACGCGCGGCGGATCGGCGCTCGCCCGGCGGGCGTCGCCGGGGTGCTGCGCATAGCGCGCGATCAACGTGGACATCGCGTCGATCAACGCCGTCTCCGCCGCGAGCGGGTCGCCGTGCGGCGTGCCGAGATCGGGCGTGGCGCCCAGTGCTTCGAGCAAACGATGGGCGTACGCGACTCTCGCCGCCAGATCGGGGTCGCGGATGACATCGGTGGGGAACCACGGCATCGGGTTCGGCGCGGAGCCGATATCGCCGGCGAGCCCCACCATGAAATCGACGGGGATGTAGAACACGCGATAGCGCCAACCCACTTCCATGGCGCGCGATCCGGTGTGGACCTCGCCCGGATTGATCACCGGGACCGTGCCCGCCTCGGCGACATGGTGCGCGCCCTGGTAGGCGAACGCTTCGGCGCCGGCTTCGATGGCGGGTATCGCGTAGGCCTCGTGCCAATGGGGCGAGAACTCGTGCTCGCGATATTCGGCCGTGACCATCTCCGCGCCGGGCAGGAGCGGCGAGCGCCAATAGCGGGCGCAGTCGCGGAAGCGGGGCTCGTCCATGATCGGCATTGTCGGTTTGCGGTTTGCGGTCTGCCGCCGGCGCGTGCCTCAGCGCAACGGCACGGTCGAGCCGGCCGGCAACGGCACGGCGCTGACGCTGTTTTTCGCGCTGCCCGAGACGATGCGGTCGCTATAGGTCAGATACACGAGCGCGTTGCGCTTGGTATCGACGATGCGCACCACGTGCAACGCCTTGAAGATCAGCGACATCCGTTCGGTGAAGACGTCGGCTTGCCGTTTCACGGGCCCGGAAAACTTGATGGGTCCGACTTGCCGGCAAGCGATCGACGCCTCGGTGGGGTCTTCCGCGATACCGAGCGTGCCCTTGATTCCGCCGGTGCGCGCGCGAGAGACGAAGCAGGTGATGCCTGCGACGTCGGGATCGTCGTAGGCTTCGACGACGACGCGATCGGAGCCCGTGATGTGGAAGTTCGTATTGACGCTGCCGATTTCCTCGCCGTGCGCGAGCGGCGCGGCGCTCAGCAGTGCGACGCAGGCCGCGACGAGGACGCGAAAGGGGGAGTGGGCGAAGCGGATCATGGCGAATTTGCGGCGTTTTGCCGCGCTGCGAGGCGCTGCGCGGCCCAAAGCGAACGGTATCACAACGGGTGGACGCGAGCGCCTTGCCCGAGCAGCCGGTCCATGAACCGACGACCCATGCAAAAAGGGCCCGTCGCATGTACGACGGGCCCTTTCGCTGAAGCTTTTGGCTCCCCGACCTGGGCTCGAACCAGGGACCTACGGATTAACAGTCCGGCGCTCTACCGACTGAGCTATCGGGGAACAACGTGCTACGAAAATCGATACTGCGTAAAAAAGCCCGTTATGACGAACGGGCTCTTCCATTCATTCTTTGGCTCCCCGACCTGGGCTCGAACCAGGGACCTACGGATTAACAGTCCGGCGCTCTACCGACTGAGCTATCGGGGAACAACAACAGCAGAGAAGCGAGATTTTATGTACCGGCTCTCGCTCTGTCAATACCCTCGCGCATTCTTCGCGACTGCCGACACGCCGCGCCCGGGCCACGAAGCGGGGGCGCTACGCGCGTATGCGGCCGTCAGCGGCCTTTAACGTTCGAGGTATTGCAGTTTTTCCTGGATGTCCTTGAACTGGTCCGCCTCGGGCAGAGGGGCCTTGGTCTTCGTGATGCTCGGCCAAATCTTGGCCAATTCGGCGTTCAGCGGCGTGAACTGCTGCTGATCGCCGGGCACGTCTTCCTCGGCGTAAATCGCGTTCACCGGGCATTCGGCGACGCACACGGCACAGTCGATGCACTCATCGGGGTCGATCGCGAGGAAGTTGGGACCTTCGCGAAAGCAGTCCACCGGGCAGACGTCGACGCAGTCGGTATAGCGGCATTTGATGCAGCTTTCGGTCACAACGTGAGTCATTCAAACTCCTGCAGGTATCTTGAGGAAAATGCGAATAAGCAAGCAGCGTATTGTAACTTAACGCCTTGGCCGCGATGCGCCGAGGGTCTTCGTGCCGTTTAGATCGATTCGTGATTAGTTTATGGGACCCGAGCGATGTCCGGACTGCGCTCGTGCCCCGGGCGCACGTCATGCGCCGCGGTTGGGGTAACATGCGGCGATTGCTCGGAGACAGGCGGCGCATGGGCGTGCCGCCGATTCGCGCGCCCTAGCCGATATCATGATCATCACCTCGCTGCTCGACACGGATCTGTACAAGTTCACGATGATGCAGGTCGTCTTGCATCAGTTTCCCGCGGCAAATGTGGAGTATCGCTTCCGCTGCCGCACGCCGAATGTGAACTTGGCGCCCTACGTGGAGGAAATCCGCGACGAAATACGCCAGCTTTGCGAGTTGCGCTTCACCGAGGACGAACTCGATTATTTGCGGCAGATGCGCTTCATCAAGAGCGACTTCGTCGATTTTCTCGGCTTGTTCCACTTGAACGAGAAGTACATCTCGATCGAGGCGTCGGGCAAGCGCGCGGGGGAAATCGAGATCTCGATCAAGGGCCCGTGGCTGCACACGATCCTGTTCGAGATTCCGGTCCTGGCCATCGTCAACGAAGTCTACTTCCGCAATACGCAGCGCGAACCCGACTATGCGATCGGGCGCGAACGCCTCGGCGAAAAGATCGCGCTGCTCGGCGCACGGCCCGAATTCGCCGACTGCAAGATCGCCGACTACGGCACGCGCCGGCGTTTTTCGAAACACTGGCACGAAGAGGTGATCCGTACGCTGATGGACGGTATCGGCGAACAGTTCGCGGGCACGAGCAACGTGTTTTATGCCAAGAAGCACGGCCTCACGCCGCTCGGCACCATGGCGCACGAGTATCTGCAGGCGTGTCAGGCGCTGGGGCCGCGCTTGCGCGACTCGCAGACGTACGGCTTCGAAGTGTGGGCGAAGGAATACCGCGGGGACCTCGGCATCGCGCTGTCCGACGTCTACGGGATGAAAGCGTTCCTGAACGACTTCGATATGTACTTCTGCAAGCTGTTCGATGGCGCGCGCCACGATTCGGGCGATCCGTTCGAGTGGGGCGAGCAGTTGCTGCGGCACTACGAAGAGAACCGGTGCGATCCGCGCACGAAAGTCCTCGTGTTCTCGGATGCCCTCGATATCCCGAAAGTGCTGCAACTCTACGAGCGCTTTCGAGGCCGCTGCCGCCTCGCGTTCGGCGTGGGCACCAATCTCACGAACGACCTCGGCTACCGTCCGCTGCAGATCGTCATCAAAATGGTCCGCTGCAACGGGCAACCGGTCGCCAAGCTGTCCGATTCGCCCGGCAAGAACATGTGCGACGACAAAGCCTACCTGGCTTATTTGCGGCAGGTGTTCGGAATCGAAACGAACGTCGACGACGACTGTCCCGATTGAAGCATCGCCTGGCCGGCAGGCCGATGTATCCCAAAAAAGAAGGCCCGTATAATCGTCCATTCATTCGGCTTGACGACGAGGAACGCAATGGATACATCGGCGGCGCGGCGCAACATACTCGCGCGGATTCGCGCGGCGTCCGGCCGTCCGGCCGAACCCGAGGCATCCGAACGCGAGGCCGTCGCCGATTACCTCGCGCGCCATCCTCGAGGGCCGCGTCCCGAGTTGCCGTCCGATCGCGAAGGGTTGATCTCGCGCTTCGTCGACGAAGCGCGGCTCATGGCGAGCACGGTCGAGCTCGTCGAGACGCTCGATGAGGTGCCCGCCGCGGCCGCACGCTATTTGTCCGAGCTGGGCGCGGCGCCCCAGGCCGTCGCCTGGGCAACGCTGAAAGCCTTGCCGTGGGGCGAAGCGGGGCTGGCGGTCGAGTTTCGCCGGCCCACGAACGGCGACCTCGTGGGCGTCACGGGGTGTTTTTGCGCGACGGCCGAAACCGGCTCGCTCGTGCTGCTGTCGGGGCCCGAAACCGAGGCGTCGATGGCGTTGCTTCCTGAAACGCACATCGCCGTGGTGCCCGCGTCGCGCATCGTGGCGGGTCAGGAAGAGGCGTTCGCGCTCATGCGTCTCGAGCGCGGCGAGTTGCCGCGCGCCGTCAATTTCGTGTCGGGGCCCTCGCGCACCGGCGACATCGAGCAAACCATCGTGCTCGGGGCACACGGCCCCTATCGCGTGCACACGATCGTCGTGCGCGGCGGTTGAGCCCGATGCCGGGGCGGCCGGACGATTGCAGCCGGCCGTTCCACCCATCGAAAGGAAGGACATGTTTGAAAGAAAAGCCGCTTGCGCGCGCAACGCGGCGGCGGGTGCATTTGCCGTAATCGTTGCGGGTTGGTCTTCGTGCGCGTGGGCCGCGTCCACCGGGACCATGCCCGACGGGGCGCTGCTCGGGCCGGGCTGGGCCGTTCCGTTCGCGGGCATCTTGCTCTCGATCGCACTGTTTCCGTTGATCGCGCCGGTGCTTTGGCATCGGCATTTCGGAAAAATCGCGGCGGCGTGGGCCATCGCCTTTCTCGTACCGTTTGCTTATGCATTCGGCGCCGGGGCCGCCGCGCATTCGCTCGCCCACGCGGTCATCGCCGAATACGTTCCCTTCATCGTCTTGCTGACTGCGCTTTATACAGTCGCGGGCGGCATCTGCGTGCGGGGCGCGCTGCATGGGTCGCCACGCGTGAACGTGGCGCTGCTGGCGCTCGGCACCGCGCTCGCGAGCATCATGGGCACGACGGGCGCGGCCATGTTGCTGATCAGGCCGTTGCTTCGCGCGAACGACAATCGCCAACACGTCGCGCACGTTTTCGTCTTTTTTATTTTTCTCGTGGCGAACGCGGGCGGTTCGCTCTCGCCGCTCGGCGATCCGCCGTTGTTTCTCGGTTTTCTGAACGGCGTGAGCTTTTTCTGGACGACGCGCCACCTCGCCTTGCCGATGCTTTTCATTTGCGCCGTGTTGCTGGCCGTCTTCTACGCGCTCGACCGTTACTACTACCGCCGGCCGGGCGAGGAACGCGAGGCGAGTCTCGATCCGTCGCCCGATTCGATCGGCATTGCGATCGAGGGCAAGCGCAATTTTGTGTTGCTGGCGTTCGTCATCGGCCTCGTCTTGATGAGCGGGTTGTGGAAGCCGGGTATCGTGTTCGACGTGGCCGGGACGCCGCTCGCGCTGCAAGACGCGGTGCGCGACGCCGCGCTCGTCGTCGTCACGCTCGTTTCGCTTGCGATCACGCCGCGCACGGCGCGCACCGGAAACGCGTTCAGTTGGGCTCCGATGCAAGAGGTCGCGAAGATTTTCGGCGCGATCTTCGTCACGATCGCGCCGGTGGTGATGATGCTGCGAGCGGGCGAGCATGGCGCATTCGCTCAGGTGCTGCACCTGGTGACGGGTGCGGACGGCCGTCCGATCGACGCCATGTATTTCTGGGCGACGGGTATCCTGTCATCGTTTCTCGACAACGCGCCGACCTATCTCGTGTTCTTCAACCTCGTGGGCGGCGATGCGCAAGTGCTGATGACGGCGGGGGCCACGACGCTCGCGGCCATCTCGGCGGGGGCCGTTTTCATGGGGGCGAACAGCTATATCGGCAATGCGCCGAACTTCATGGTCAAGGCGATCGCCGAATCGCGCGGCGTGCGTATGCCGAGCTTTTTCGGCTACCTCGGGTGGTCGGCCGCCGTGCTCATTCCGGTGTTCCTGCTGACGACGTGGCTGTTTTTCTGATTTCGGATGGAGAGATAGATGCAAAAGATTCTGGTCGCGCGCCCCATCTTTCCCGACGTCGTCGAGCGCTTGAGGCAGCATTTCGACGTCGATTGGAACGACGGGCCCGCGCTTGCGCCGGACGAGCTGGCGCGCCGGCTCGCCGATAAGGACGGCGCATTGACCGCGGGCGATCCGATCGGCGCCGCGATCTTCGCGGCGGCCCCGCGTCTGCGCGCGGTCGCGAACATGGCGGTGGGATACAACAATTTCGACATCGACGCGTTCAATGCCGCAAACGTGATCGCGACGAACACGCCGGACGTACTGAACGAGGCCACAGCCGATTTCGGTTGGGCGTTGATGATGGCGGCGGCGCGGCGCGTGACCGAGAGCGAGCATTGGCTGCGCGCGGGCAAGTGGGGCGCTTGGCGCTACGACGGTTTTCTCGGCACGGACATTTACGGCTCGACGCTCGGCATTATCGGCATGGGGCGGATCGGCCAGGCGCTTGCGCGCCGCGCGCGCGGTTTTTCCATGCGCGTCGTGTACCACAACCGTTCGCGCGTCGCGCCGCAGATCGAGACTGAGCTCGCGGCCGAATATCTATCGAAACACGACTTGCTGCGCCAAGCCGATCACGTCGTGCTCGTGGTGCCGTACAGCGCACAGAGCCATCACACGATCGGCGCCCCCGAACTCGCGTTGATGAAGCCGAGCGCCACACTCACGAATATCGCGCGCGGCGGTATCGTCGACGATGCCGCGCTGGCGGACGCGCTGCACGAGCGGCGCATCGCGAGCGCGGGGCTGGACGTGTTCGAAGGGGAGCCGAACGTGAATCCGCGGCTACTGAGCGCGCCCAGCGTGGTGCTCACGCCGCATATCGCCAGCGCCACCGAAGCCACGCGCCGGGCAATGGCCAATCTCGCGGCGGACAATCTCATCGCCGCGCTGGGGATGGGGCCGCGCGCGGGTCGGCCGCCCAATCCGATCAACCCCGAAGTATTAGGACGCACGCGTTCATGACGACGATTCTTTTGGTGGCGCTGGCCTGCGCCGTCGTGCTCTTGGCCATCGCCCTCGCGTGGGCGATCAAGAGCGCGAGCCGCGCGAACGATCGGGCGGCGTTCGCCGAACTCGGTCAATGCATCGAAACGGCCGGCGAGACGCAGGCCCGCGCGTACGAGCGGCTCGAACGGGAATTGCGAGGTGAGCTCGCCGAAACGTCGCGCCTGTCTCGTGCCGAGCTAGGCGGCGGTTTCGCGCAATTCCAGCAGACGCTTGCCGCGCAACTGACGAGTGTCGCGACCGTCCAAAATCAGCAGATCGACGGTTTCGCCAAGCGCCTCGCGCAACTGACCGAAACGAACGCGACGCAGTTGGACGCCATGCGCGACAGCTTGCAGCGGCACGCGCACGAATCGCGCGACGAACAAGCGTCGGCGCTCAAGCGGTTCGGCGACACGCTCGCGCAGCAACTCGCGCAGCTCGTCGAGGCGAACGACCGGCGCTTTGCCGAGGTGCGCGCGACGCTCGAAGCGAGGCTCAAGGATATCGAAGCGAACAACGCGACGAAGCTCGAGGAGATGCGCCGCACGGTCGACGAAAAGCTGCATGCGACGCTCGAGCAACGCCTCGGCGAATCGTTCAAGCTCGTCTCGGATCGGCTCGAGCAGGTGCATCGCGGCCTCGGCGAAATGCAATCGTTGGCGGCGGGGGTGGGCGATCTGAAGAAGGTGCTCACGAATGTGAAGACGCGCGGGACGTGGGGCGAAGTGCAACTCGAGGCCTTGCTCGAGCAGATCCTGACGCCTGAGCAGTACGCGAAGAACGTGGCGACGGTACCGAAGAGCAACGAACGGGTCGAATTTGCCATCAAGTTGCCGGGCAGGATCGAAGGAAACGGCGGGCAGGGCGTGGCGACGCCCGTATGGCTGCCGATCGATGCGAAATTTCCGCGTGAGGACTACGAGCGCCTGATCGATGCGCAGGAGCGCGGCGATCCGGTCGCTGTCGAGGAAGCTTCGCGATCCCTGGAGGCGCGTGTGCGCGGCGAGGCGCGTACCATCGCCGAAAAGTACGTCGCGCCGCCGCACACGACGGATTTCGCGCTGTTGTTCTTGCCGACCGAGGGGCTCTATGCCGAGGTATTGCGCCGCCCCGGGCTCACCGACCAGTTGCAGCGCGACTATCGCGTCACGATCGCGGGCCCTACGACGCTGACGGCATTGTTGAACAGTTTGCAGATGGGCTTTCGTACGCTGGCGATCGAAAAGCGCTCGAGCGAGGTATGGCAGGTACTCGGCGCCGTGAAGACCGAATTCGGCAAATTCGGCGACGTGCTGGCCAAGACGAAGTCGCAGCTCGAAACGGTGACGCGTTCGATCGAGGCCGCCGAACGGCGTACGCGCGTCATGAACACGAAGCTGAGGGAAGTGGAGGCGCTGCCGGGCGACCAAACGGAAGGGTTGCTCGGCGATGCCTATGCGGGCGTGAACGAGCCCGAAGTCTAAACGGCGCTTGCCGGAACGCGTCCGTGGCGGGGCTCGCACCCGCCCGCGCGCTTGCGCCGCTCGGGCGGCGCGTTCAGGCTGCGGAGGCGAGCCGGTTCAACGCGTCGTCGGTCACGCGCACGATGCGCCAGTCGGGCATGACGGTGGCGCCCATCTTCGTGTAGAAATCGATGGCGCTCTGATTCCAGTCGAGGACCGACCACTCGAAACGCCCGCATTGGCGTTCGACGGCGATCGCGGCGACGCGCCGCAACAGCGCGGTGCCGAGTCCACCGCCGCGCAGCGTGGGCTGCACGTAGAGGTCTTCCAAATACAGGCCGCGCCGGCCCAAGAACGTCGAGAAGTTTTGGAAGAACAGCGCATAGCCGACGATCTTGCCTTCGCGCTCGGCCACGAGCGCTTCGGCGGCCGGATGCGGCCCGAACAGTGCCTCGCCGAGCGTCTCCTCGGTCGCCACGAACAGATGCGTGAGCTTTTCGAATTCGGCGAGTTCGCGCATCAAACCGAGCATGCCGGTCACGTCGAGCGGCGTGGCTTCGCGAATGAGGTCGGCCATTTCTTAGGCCTCTTCGGGAACGTCGGACAAGACGATCTCGATGCCGCCGAAGCGCTGCGCCACCCAGTTGTAGACATGGCAAGCGATCCAGAGCAGCACGAAGCCGAGAATCGCATTGAGCAGCACGGCGCTGAAAAAGATCGTTCCCGTCTCGGCCGATCCTTGGCGGAAATAAGCGACCAGCGTACCGAGCAAGACGATCGGCGTACTGAAAATCACGTAGACGAGGATGAGCGCCTTCGCGGTCTGTCCCGGCGCGATCGAAAGGATTTGTTTTTTCATGGGTCCAAGCCTCGTTGAGAGACGGTGTGCTATCCGGTAAATCGGCCGCGGTGTTGCGCGCGGCTCAAATGAGCCCTTCGAAGGGCATGATGTCGACGCTTTCGCCTGCCGACACGTCGCCTTGCGCGTGAGTCAGTACGATGAAGCAGTTCGCCTCGCTCATCGAGCTGAGCACGCCCGAGCCCTGTGAGTGCGTGGGCGTCACGCTCCAGCATCCGGCCGCGTCGCGCGTGGCGATGCCTCGCAAAAATTCCGTGCGTCCGGGCCGCTTTTTGATCGGTACGCCGCTCGCGGCGGCAAATTGTAGCGGGCCTGGGGCGATCGCGCCCGACATTGCGACGAGCGCGTCGCGCACGAGTTGGTAGAACGAGACCATCACGGCCACCGGGTTGCCGGGCAATCCGAAGAACAGCGCGCTGCTGCCGCCCGCGCCGCGCCCGTCGGGCCACAGCCGGCCGAAGGCGAACGGCCGGCCGGGCCGCATGGCGAGTTGCCAAAATGCGACGTCGCCGAGCGTGGCCGTCATGCGCGCGGTGAAGTCGGCATCGCCCACCGAGACGCCGCCGGAGGTCAACACGACGTCGGCGCTCTTGGCCGCGGCGTGCAACGCGGCCTCGATCGCATCGGGCTCGTCGCGTACGACACCGAGATCGAGCGCATCGATATTCAGGCGCGCAAGCATCGCATGCAGCGTATAGCGATTGCTGTCGTAGACGCAGCCTGTCTCGAGCGGCTCGCCGACCGAACGCAGTTCGTCGCCGGTCGAGAAAAACGCGACGCGCACGCGCCGGCGCACGGCCACCTCGGCCACGCCGAGCGAAGCGAGCAGACCCAGGTCGGCGGGGCGCACGATGCGGCCGGCTTTGAGCGCGGCCCGTCCGCGTGCGAGATCTTCGCCGGCGCGGCGGCGATTCGCGCCCGGGGCGAGGGTTTGCGGGTCGAACACGACGTTCGAGCCGGTTCGGGTCACGAATTCTTGAGGTACGACCGTATCGCAGCCGGGGGGCATCGGCGCCCCCGTCATGATCCGGACGCATTCGCGCGAACCGCAGCTTCGGTCGAACGGATGGCCGGCACGCGCTTCGCCGGCGACGACGAGCGTCAAAGGCGCGCCGGCCGAGAGCGCGGCGCCGTCGAACGCGTAGCCGTCCATCGCGGCGTTATCGTGCGCCGGCACATCGATGGGCGACACGATGTCTCGAGCCAACACCCGGTTCAGTGCCGCGCGCAGCGCGACTCGCTCGGTCGCTTCGATGGGCGTTACCGCGGCGCGGATGAGGGCGCGTGCCGTATCGACCGGCAGCGGGTTCGCCGTCGCCGAGGAAGATGAGCCGGATTTGTCGTTGGGAGTCGTCATCGAAGAGGGGGCGCGGGGCGATGGCCGCGCACGGCGCGTGGGCCTATTGCCCGGGGTGCCCGTCGTGCCTATCGTGCCCGGGGCGAGCCTCGATCGTTCGTGCGAGATCGGCGAGCTCATGCAAAGAGTTGGCATTGTAAAACGCGCCCTCGTCGCGAAAGGGCACTTCGACCTGCTTGTGGCGTCCGTACCACGTACGCACCTTGCGCTCGCCGGCGTTCAGGTAGGCGGCGAGATCGTCGGCAAGCGCTCTGCGTACGAGGGCGATGACGGGATGCAGTTCGATGTGCCCCGCGCCGTCGGCGGTTCCGGCCACGGCGACGTCGGCCTGCTCGGCGTCCAGTGCGGCCAGTAGCCGCGCGGCGAGATCCGACGGCAAGCAAGGCGTATCGCAGGGCGCGCAAAGCAGCAGCTCGGTCGAGCAGGCTCTGAGCCCCGCAAGCAGACCGGCCAGCGGCCCGGGAAAGTCGGCCGATGCGTCCGTAATGACGCGGGCACCGTGCGGCGCCCCTAAACGAGCGTAGTCGTCGAGATGGCGATTCGCGCTGATCAGCAGCGCATCGGCTTGTGGAGCGATACGTTCGACGACGTGCGCCGCCAGCGGAACGCCCGCGAGCAATTGCAGGCCCTTGTCGAGCCCGCCCATTCGGGTGCCGCGGCCGCCGGCGAGGACGAGGCCGGTGATGCGCTTGCGAGCGAGGGGATCCATCTTGACGGTTCGGTATCAGCCGCCGATATACGACATTTCGACGCGCGCTTGGTTAGCGGGCGCCGGGGCGGCGTTGCCGCGCAACTGCGAATAGCGATCGTCGCGCGCCTGCCAGATTCGGCCGATCGCGGTGCCGATCTCCTCGTCGCTTGCGCCGCCTCGCACGAGCGCGCGCAGGTCGTGGCCCCCGGAGGCAAACAGACACAGATAGAGCTTGCCTTCCGTCGATAGCCGCGCGCGGGTGCACGTGCCGCAAAATGCGCGCGTGACGCTGGAGATGACACCGATTTCACCGCTGCCGTCCGCGTAGCCCCAGCGCTGCGCCGTTTCGGAGGGCGTATGCGCTTCCAGCGGCACGAGCGGGAAATGTTCCGCGATACGGGCGACGACGTCGGCGGAGGGCAGCACCTCCGTCATGTTCCACCCGTTCGAGGTGCCGACGTCCATGTATTCGATGAAGCGCAGCACCGCGCCGGAGCCCTTGAAGTGCCGAGCCATCGGCAAGATCTCGCCGTCGTTCGTCCCGCGCTTGACGACCATGTTGACCTTGATCGGCGCGAGCCCGGCGGCTTGCGCGGCCGCGATGCCGTCGAGCACGGCGCTCGGCGCGAAATCGGCGTCGTTCATGCGTTTGAACAGGGCATCGTCGAGCGCGTCGAGGCTGACGGTGACGCGCGTCAATCCCGCCTCTTTCAACGCGCGCGCCTTACGCGCGAGCAGCGAACCGTTCGTGGTCAGTGTGAGATCGAGGGGCCGTCCGTCGGGCGTGGTCAAGGCGGCAAGCCTTTCGATGAGCCATTCGATGTTCTTGCGAAGCAACGGTTCGCCGCCCGTCAGCCGGATCTTATCGACACCGTGCGCGACGAACACGCGCGCCAGCCGCTCGATTTCCTCGAACGTCAGCAGCGCACTATGCGGTAGGAACGGATAGTCGTTGCCGAATACGGCCCGCGGCATGCAGTAGACGCACCGGAAGTTGCAGCGATCGGTGACGGAAATACGCAGGTCGCGCAGCGGCCGCGAGAGCGTGTCGGCTAGCATCCCGCGCGCGGCGAGCGGCTCGCCGGCGACACTCGGGATCGCGCTGACGTCGGCGACGGGAATAATGCGACGGGACATGATGAGACGAAAAGCGAGCAGATGCCCATTCTAGCCGAACGCCGCGCCCGGGGCGGTCATGGCCCCCGCGACGATACGGATAACGGCCCACCATGTGATGTGCGTCAACGGTCTGACGAAAAAAAAGCCCGCCGTGTCAGGCGGGCTCGTCACGCGGCCGGGCGCGGGCGCGCCCTTGGCTGCGAGTATGGACTTAGGCGTCCTTACGCGTTTCGACCTGCTGCATCGGGGTCGAATCGGCAGGCGGCAGCGCCTTGCGTTCGCGAGTCACACGCTGCGGCGCCGGTGCTTGCGCAGCCGCTTCCTGTGCCGCGCGCAGTTTCGCCGCGTCGGTATTGACCCACACCAAACCGGCCGATTCGAGCATCGGACGCAGGTCGGCGGCGGCCAGACCGTTGGTGCGCGGGCTCGGCGTTGCCACGGCTTCGACTGCCGCGGGGCGCTGCACGAGTTCCGTTACGGCGCTGGCGGCCTCGACGGGCGCGAACGCCGCACTCGCCACCGGCTCGGCTGCGACGTCCGGCGAAGCTTGAACGACGGGTTCCGGCGCCGGCGCGGCTTCCACGATCCGGGCGATGGCCGATTCGGGCTCCGCTGCAACCGGCGCGGGTGCAGCGGGCGCCGCTTCGACAGCCTTCGGCAGTTCTGCCGGTGCGCCGATGGACTCGCTCGGTGCCGGCGCGGCCGCGACGACGGGCGCTTCGACAACCGGCGCCTCGACGACCGGGGTTTCGGGCAGCGGTGCGGCGATCGGCTCGCGGGTCGGCACGGGCGTCGCCACCGCTTGCTCGGCCGGCGACGATACTCGTGCTTCGAAGTGAGTCTCGGTAGGCACAGCTGCGGCGGTTTCGGCGGTTTGGGCGCTATGCGGCTGCGCTTCGCTCGTCGCCGCTTGCGGCGGCACGGCGGCCGCGGCGCCCTCGGCTTCGGCCACATCGGCTGCCAGCGTCGCGTTCACGCCTTCTTCCTCGCGCTCGCGACGGCCGCCGCGACGGCCACGGCGGCGACGGCGGCGTTCTTCACCGTCTCGCGCCGCGCCTTCGAGTTCCGGCGTGGGGACGCCGACTGCCACGGCGCCTTCCGCCGCTTGTGCTTCCGCGCGCGCGTTGGCTTCCGCCGCGGTCACCTCGGGTTGCGGCTTGCGGCGTTCGCCGCGCTCTTGGCGCTCACCACGCTCGGCGCGTTCACCGCGTTCCGCACGTTCCTGACGCTCGCCGCGCTCTTGGCGCTCGCCGCGTTCCGCACGTTCTTGACGCTCACCACGCTCCACGCGCTCGACGCGTTCGCCACGCTCCGCGCGCTCGCCGCGTTCACGCCGTTCGCCGCGGGGGGCGTTTTCGGCCGCCTCGTTGCGCTCTTGACCACGCTCGCGCGCCTCGCCGCGTCCTTCGCGGCCTTCACGCGGCTCACGCTGTTCGCGCGCCGGACGTTGCGACGGTTGCTGGCCGGTACGGCCGCCGACGGCCGATTCGGTACGGGCCGCGCCGTCGCGGCCACCTGCACCGCGGCGGTTGCGGTTGTTGCGATCGCCGCCGCGTTCCGTGCGTTCGCCGCGTGCCGGGCGTACCGGTTGAGCGGGTTCGGGCGCGGGCGCCGGGGTTTGCGGTTGACCGCCGAACAGGCTCTTGATCCAGCCGAAGAACCCGCCGGTGCGCGCTTCGACCGCGGCCGGCGCGGCCGCCGGTTGCACGCGGACTGGTGCGCTAGGCGCCGGCCGCTCGGGCGTGATGCCTTTCACCGCCGCTTCCTGCTTCGGTTTCACTTCTTCGCTGCGCTTGCTGTAGGCCGTTTCCGATTCGAGTTCGCGAGCTGCTTCCTCGGCCATCTTCCAGGAGGCGCGCGGCTCGTCGAGGCGCACATCGTCGTGGCGCAGACGCTCGAGCTTGTAGTGCGGCGTATCGAGATGCTTGTTCGGAATGAGGACGACGCCCACTTTGAAGCGCGACTCGATCTTGTTGATTTCCTGGCGCTTTTCGTTGAGCAAGAAGGCCGTGACTTCGACGGGCACCTGGCAATGGATCGCCGCGGTGTTTTCCTTCATCGCTTCTTCTTGAATGATCCGCAGCACTTGCAGAGCGGACGATTCCGTATCGCGAATGTGGCCGGTGCCGTTGCAGCGCGGGCAGGTGACGTGGCTGCCTTCGGACAGGGCGGGGCGCAGGCGCTGTCGCGAGAGCTCCATCAGGCCGAAGCGCGAGATCTTGCCCATCTGCACGCGGGCGCGGTCATGCTTGAGCGCGTCTTTCAGGCGCTGTTCGACTTCGCGCTGGCTCTTGGCCGACTCCATGTCGATGAAATCGATCACGATCAGGCCGCCGAGGTCGCGCAAGCGCAGTTGGCGGGCCACTTCGTCGGCCGCTTCGAGGTTCGTGCGCGTGGCCGTTTCCTCGATGTCGGCGCCCTTCGTGGCGCGTGCCGAGTTCACGTCGATGGCGACGAGCGCTTCCGTGTGATCGATCACGATCGCGCCGCCCGAAGGCAGCGGCACCGTGCGCGAATACGCCGTCTCGATCTGGTGCTCGATCTGGAAGCGCGAAAAGAGGGGCACGTCGTCGTGGTAGCGCTTCACCTTGCCGACGTTGTCGGGCATCACGATATCCATGAAGGCGCGCGCCTGGTCATAGATTTCCGTGGTGTCGATGAGAATTTCACCGATATCGGGCTGGAAGTAGTCGCGGATCGCACGGATCACGAGGCTCGATTCCAGATAGATCAGCATCGGCTGGCCGCTTTGGCCGCTTTGCGAGGCGGCCTCGATCGCGCGCCACAGTTGCATCAGGTAGTTCAAATCCCACTGCAACTCTTCGGCGCTGCGGCCGATGCCGGCCGTGCGCGCGATGATGCTCATGCCGTCGGGCAGTTGCAGCTGCGACATCGTTTCGCGCAGCTCTTGGCGATCGTCGCCTTCGATCCGGCGCGACACGCCGCCGCCGCGCGGGTTGTTCGGCATCAAAACGAGGTAGCGGCCGGCAAGCGAGATGAACGTCGTCAGGGCCGCGCCTTTGTTGCCGCGCTCTTCCTTTTCAACCTGAACGATGAGTTCCTGCCCTTCGCGCAAGGCGTCTTGAATGCGCGCGGAGCGCATGTCGACGCCTTCCTTGAAGTACTGGCGGGCGACTTCTTTGAACGGCAAGAAGCCGTGGCGGTCTTCGCCGTAGTTGACGAAACACGCCTCGAGCGACGGCTCGATGCGCGTCACGATCCCCTTGTAGATGTTGCCTTTGCGCTGTTCGCGGCCGGCGGTTTCGATGTCGATGTCGATGAGTTTTTGCCCATCGACGATGGCGACGCGCAGCTCTTCCTGCTGCGTCGCGTTGAACAACATGCGTTTCATTGAACGGCTCCAGAGCGGCGTCGCCATGCGCGCCGGCCCGGCGTAAAGCCGGCCCGGCGACGCACGGTAAGGCGCGCCGCGTCCTTATTGTGTTTTCACAAGCACGCGGGAGCGGGAACGATGGCGGGGAGAATTGCCTGAGAGGACTCGCTTTCGGCCGACGAGGGCTGCGAGCCGCATGGGCGCATGCGAACACGGCTTCAAATAACGGCGCGACACGAGGGCGTGTGCCGAATGCCCGGGCGATCCTCGCAACAATCCGGCGCACCGTTCGATGCCCGTGCCGGACCGGGGAAAGCTGCGCCGCGTGTGGCGGCGCGAAGCCCGATGCATACTCGACCGCCACGCGGGCGTGTCTTGCCAATGTTTGACGTCGCCGTGCGTCCCGCTTCACGCGGAACGCATAATGGCGCTCGCCGTAGGTTTCGCAATCGGGAGCCTGATTTCGCTCGACAAACACGCGCGCGACAACCAAGGCTCACCAGATGAATTCTTTTTTACCAAAATTCCGTTACCGTCGGCGCCGACCGGACCGAACGCGCCTATGGGCGACGTCCCTGCCGCGATGGATGCCGTGCGTGCAACTCGTTGCTTCTCGATTCAGGGCGAGCAACCGGCCCTTGGGTGCAGCCAAGCAAGTAAAATAGCAGGTTCTTGCTTCTCCCTGCACAATCCGGGCGAGGAGCCGCGAAAAAATGCGCGGCACGCAACGGATTGCTGGGCAAATTATATTCAGAATGAATGAGTTAGGCAAAATATCCCAGAAATCGGTCGCACCCGACCAGGTCTCGATGATACAGGTGGACGACGCGGTCGCCGGGCAGCGCATCGACAATTTTTTGTTGCGCGTCTGTAAGGGTGTGCCGAAAAGTCACATCTACCGGATCTTGCGCAGCGGGGAAGTGCGGGTCAACAAGCGCCGCGTCGATGCCAAGTACCGGCTGGAGCCCGGCGACGTCGTCCGCGTGCCGCCCGTGCGCGTCGCGCAAACCGACACGTTCGATGAAGCGCTGATGGCGCCGCCGCCGGCGAATTTCGAGATCCTGTTCGAAGACGAATACATGCTGGCGATCAACAAGCCCGCGGGCGTGGCCGTCCACGGCGGCAGCGGGATCGCCTTCGGGGTCATCGAGCAAATGCGCGGGGCGCGTCCGCTCGGCAAGTTCCTGGAACTCGTGCACCGCCTCGATCGCGAGACGTCCGGCGTCCTGTTACTGGCGAAAAAGCGCGCGGCGCTCGTCGGATTGCACGAGCAGATTCGCGAAAACCGTATGGACAAGCGCTATTACGCCTGCGTGCACGGGCAGTGGGCCAGCGATTGGGGACGGCGGCGCGCGGTCAAGGAACCGCTTTTCAAGTACCTTACGCCTGAAGGCGAGCGGCGCGTGCGCGTGCAGCCGGACGGCGCCCCGTCGCACACGGTGTTCAACCTTATCGAGCGTTGGCCCGAGTACGCCCTGCTCGAGGCCGAATTGAAGACGGGGCGGACTCACCAGATCCGCGTCCATTTGGCGCATCTCGGGCTGCCGATCGTCGGCGACGCGAAATACGGCGACTTCGCGTTGAACAAGGCGCTGGCGCGGGCGAACGCGCGTCCCTCGCTGAAGCGGATGTTCCTGCACGCGTATCGATTGCGTCTGACGCATCCGATCACGGGCGAGCCCATGGAGCTTGCCGCTCCGTTGCCGGACGAACTCCGGCGTTTCCTCGATCAACTCACCGACCTGCGCAACGAGACGCAACCCGATGCCCCGACAGCAATTTGACCTCATCGTCTTCGACTGGGACGGCACGCTGATGGATTCGACGGCGCACATCGCGCGCAGTATTCAGGCCGCCTGCCGCGACCTTGGACTGCCGGTGCCCGCCGACGACGCCGCGCGCTATGTGATCGGCCTCGGTTTGCGCGACGCGCTGCAAATCGCGGCGCCGACGCTCGATCCGGCCGACTATCCGCGGCTGGCCGAGCGCTACCGCTTCCATTACCTGATCAAAGACGCGCACACGGAATTGTTCGCGGGTGTCCGGGAATTGCTCGACGAATTGCGGGCGCAAGGCTATCTGCTGGCCGTCGCGACCGGCAAGAGCCGGGTCGGACTGAACCGGGCGCTGGACGAAGTGCGGCTCACGAGCGTTTTCGACGGCACGCGCTGCGCCGATGAGACGTTTTCGAAGCCGCATCCGGCGATGCTGCACGAACTCACGCGCGAACTCGGCCAGGATCTCGCGCGCACCGTCATGATCGGCGATACCACGCACGATCTGCAGATGGCGACCAACGCCGGCGCGGCGGGCGTGGCGGTCACCTACGGCGCGCATCCGGTCGACGCGCTCGTCAAACTCGAGCCGCGTTTCGTCGCCGAGAGCGTCGGCGCGCTCGGCGATTGGCTGCGGGAGCACGCATGAGCGCGGGCGATGCGGCGCCCGTGCGCGTGTGCGCTGCGGCCGATCTGGTCGACGGCGGCGCGGGCGTGCGCCGCGCGGCTCGCTATCTCGATGGCGATGCCGTCGTCTTTTTCATCCGCTACGACGGTGGTGTCTACGGCTATCTGAACCGCTGCGCGCACGTGCCGATGGAACTCGATTGGGTCGAGGGGCAGTTCTTCGAATCGTCGGGCTTATACTTGATGTGCGCCACGCATGGCGCGATTTATGCTCCGGACTCCGGACGCTGCGTCGGCGGTCCGTGCCGCGGCGCCCGCCTGAGGCCGGTGCAGGTCGAGGAGCGTGATACGCCCGAGGGGCGCGCCGTCTTCTGGCTGCCCGACGGCGACTTGAGGCCCGCCCCGGATGACGCCCGATCGTGACGTCACGCGATTTTTTCCAATAGAACGAAGAACCGAGAACCATGGCCGACCAACACACGCCCGAATCGCAGCACCCCCTGGAGCCGGAGCGCCGGCCGAGCGACGCCGCGCGCGAGCCGAACTGGGAGCGCGCCGCGCTCGAGCGGATCGCGCTGGCCGCGATCAATGAGCAACGGTCGGCGCGGCGCTGGAAGATTTTTTTTCGTTTCGCGTTTCTTGCCGTCTTCTTGCTGATCGTCGCGGGCATATTTAGCGCATCGCACGAAAAGCCCGTCGCGACGGGCCGCCACACGGCGCTCGTCTCGCTCGAGGGCGAGATCGCCGCCGATAAGAACGCCAATGCGAAGGACATCAATCGTTCGCTGCGCCGGGCCTTCGCCGATGCCGATACGGCCGGCGTCATTCTCTATATCAATAGTCCAGGTGGTTCGCCGGTCCAAGCGGGCATCATCAACTCGGAAATCCGCCGGCTGCGCGCGAAGTATCCGGCCAAGCCGCTGTACGTGGTCGTCGGCGATATGTGCGCGTCCGGCGGCTACTACGTTGCGGCCGCCGCCGACAAGATCTACGTGGATCATGCGAGCATCGTCGGCTCGATCGGCGTGCTGATGGACGGCTTCGGCTTCACGGGGCTCATGGATAAGCTCGGTGTGCAGCGCCGGCTGCATACGTCGGGCGCCAACAAGGGCTTCTTCGATCCGTTCTCGCCCGATACGCCCGCGATGGACGAGCACGCGCAGGCTATGCTCGATCAGATTCATCAGCAATTCATCGACGCCGTCCGGCAGGGGCGCGGCAAGCGCTTGCATGAAACGCCGGACATTTTCTCGGGCTTGTTCTGGACCGGTCAAAAGAGCGTCGAGCTCGGTCTTGCCGACGGCTTCGGCGATACCGGTCACGTGGCGCGCGACGTCATCAAGGCGCCGGAAATCGTCGATTACACCGAAAAAGAAAGCATCTCCGACCGCATCGCCCGCAAGTTCGGCGCTGCCGTCGGCGAGGGCGCGGTGCATGCGTTGGTGCTCGGCGGCTGGAAGCTGCACTGACTCACGGGGCGGCGCCCGGCTCGGCGCGCCGCCGCCTCGCCTTTAATTCGCAAGCATGAGAAAGATGGCCGGCCGTTTGTGCATATCGAACGCGCCGGCCTGCTTTTTCCAATCGCTCGCGGTCCTCGTCGCAATTCGTTCGGATTCGAGCGTCAGGTCGACGGCCACGGTGATCCACGTCGAAGGCGCGCAACTCGCGACGAGTGCATCGAGTAGAGCGCGATTGCGATAGGGCGTTTCGATGAAAATCTGCGTTTCGCGCCCCTTGCGCGAGCGTTGCTCGAGTTCGCGCAGCGTTTTCGCCCGTTCGCCGGGATCGACGGGCAAATAGCCGTGAAACGCGAAGCGTTGACCGTCGAGCCCCGATGCCATGAGGGCAAGCAGAATCGAGCTCGGGCCCACGAGCGGCACGACCTTGACGCCGCGCTCGTGCGCGCGCCGTACCAGCAAGGCGCCGGGATCGGCCACGGCGGGGCAACCCGCTTCCGAGACGAGCCCGCCGTCGGCGCCCGCCAGAATCGGCGCGAGCAGCCGCTCGACTTCCGCGGCCGGCGTGTTCACGTTCAATTCGCGAATCTCGATTTCTTGGATCGGGCGATCGACGCCGACGCGCTTCAGAAACGCACGCGTGCTTTTGGCGTTCTCGCCGACGAAGTAGCCGAGCGAGGCCGCGCGGGCTAGCACGCTGGCGGGCAACACGGTGGCCAGCGCCGCCGCGTCGCCTTCGCCGAGCGCATTGGGGATCAAATAGAGTACGCCGCTCATCGCGCACCTGCGAACAAGGGGTAGCCGGCCTCGCGCAGCATCTGGGTGAGGGCGATCAACGGCAGGCCGACGAGCGCGGTGGGATCGCTCGATTCGATCGAATCGAGCAGCGCGATGCCGAGACCCTCGGATTTGGCGCTGCCGGCCACGTCGTAGGGCGTTTCGGCATGCAGGTAGGCCTCGAGCTCGGCATCGGGCAAGTCGCGAAAGCGCACCCGAGTCACGACGTCTTCGGTGCGGGCCGTATCGCGAGCGCTGTCGAACAGGCACAGTGCGCTATGAAATTGCACGACGCGATTGCGCATCATGCGCAGTTGTTCGAGCGCTTTTTCATGCGTGCCCGGCTTGCCGATTTGCAGGCCGTCGAACGTGGCGACTTGATCGGAGCCGATGACGAGCACGGGCCCGGAATCCGTCTCGCGCGCCGCCACGGCGCGTGCCTTGGCTTGCGCGAGCCGCAGCGCGGTTTGCGAGGGCGTCTCTCCGGCAAGCGGCGTTTCGTCGAGTGCCGGGACGCATACGTCGAAGGCAATGCGCAGGCGCTCGAGCAGGGCGCGTCGGTAAGGCGAACTGGAAGCGAGAATCAGCCGGGGCGGCCGGACGCTGGAATCGTGCATGGTTCGTTGAGCGGAACGCGTTCGGGGCAAGCCGCCGGCGCGACGCGGCGGCAGCTTGGGTTGGTCTTTAAGTGATTGACTGCAAAAGGTAAATCAAATATACTCTTCGGCTTTTCACGGTGTCCGATCGGTGTCTATCGGATATCCAGCGGGCGCCGTGGGGCACGAAGTCAAGCAGATAGCAGTTTGCAAGCGAGTACCGATGGGTCGGTGCCGCGCGGAGCGAGGAGCGAACCATGTCCCAACATTCCGGTAAGGCTGGCGGGCTCATCGATCCGCACGCGTTCGACGTCTTCGAATTTGCGCGCAGCGGTCGTCAGGCTGCCGGCGCCGTGCGTGTCTCGCAGTTGCCGCGCATGTTAAACGAAGTCCCGGCGGACGCGCCAGATCGCGACACGCTGTTCACGTGGCAGGCCGAGGGCGCGACCCAGCCCGAGTTGCAAGACGACGGCACCGAGGCGGCGCAGCCGTATTTGCGCCTCGCGCTGCATGGCGCGGCGTGGCTCGAATGCCAGCGGTGCCTCGCGCCGTACGAGCAGTCGTTCGACATCGAGGCGGCGTATCGGCTCGTGGCCAGCGAGGAAGAGGCCGAGGAGTTTCCGCTCGACGAAGACGAGCTCGAAGTGATCGTGGGTTCCCGCCAATTCGATCTCGTCGCGCTGATCGAGGAAGAGCTGTTGCTGTCGCTGCCGCTCGTGCCGAAACACGACGTTTGCCCGCAGGTGCACGAGAGCCTCGTCTCGGGTGCGGCCGGTGAGCACGCGAGCGATCTGAGCGAAGACGAAAGCGAAAGCGATAGCGAGGATCCGACGTCCGAGGTTGCGGGCGAAGGCGACGCGGGCAAGCCCAATCCTTTTGCCGCACTCGAAGCGCTCAAGCGCGGCGGTGGCGAGGATGAGGGCGGCAAGAAGCATTGAACCGTTGCACGAGTAGCACGATGGGGCGCGCCGGCCGTTCGGCCAGTGGCGTTACGCCGATCGGGCTGTGTTAGAATCCCAAAAATTTTTAGGAGTTACCATGGCAGTCCAGCAAAACAAGAAGTCGCCGTCGAAGCGCGGCATGCACCGCTCGCACGATTTCCTGACGACGACCCCCCTCGCCGTCGAGCCGAGCACGGGTGAAGTGCATATGCGTCACCACATCAGCCCGAACGGCTACTATCGCGGCAAGAAAGTCGTTAAGACGAAGAACGACTAATCGCGTCGGCGCGCGGCGTTCGCCTAATTGGCGGCCCTTTTGCGCGGCGAGTGACTCGCGTGAAACGCTCCGGTTCGAACAAAAGGCGGCATTCAACTGCCGTTTTTTTGTGTCGATCGCAGCCGGCGCTTCAGCGCTCGTTGCGGTCTCGTCCTTTGCGGTCAGCCGGAGTTGACGATTCGGCTGTTGGGCCGAGGCGGCGCTATTGCGCCTACTTGGACTCCAATGAGAGCCGTCGCTGCGGCCCCATGCTTCGCAGTCGATCAGCGTTAGCGCTTCAGCGAACGGATAGCGCCCGTGCTTCGGCACTCGCTTCCTCTTCAAGCGGAGCACTTACTCTGGTCTCATGCTTCGCGGCCGGCCGCGGCCAAGGTGTCTGCGCGCGCCGCGGTCCCATGCATAGCGCCTGAAATTCGTCGCAGTCCATGACTATAAAGCTCACGATAGATTGCATGGGCGGCGACCACGGCCCGTCCGTGACCGTTCCCGCTGCCGTCAGCTTCGTTCGCGCACACGCCGATGCGCAGTTGATGCTCGTCGGCCTCGAAGCGCCGATTCGTGCTCAACTGAAGAAATGCAAGGCGCTCGATAATCCGGCGCTAACGGTCGTGCCGGCGTCGGAAGTCGTCGCCATGGACGATCCCGTCGAAGTCGCGTTGCGCAAGAAAAAAGATTCGTCGATGCGCGTGGCGCTCAATCTCGTCAAGGACGAGGTGGCGCAGGCTTGCATTTCCGCAGGCAATACGGGCGCATTGATGGCGGTTTCGCGCTACGTGCTCAAGACGCTCGCCGGTATCGAGCGTCCCGCCATCGCCTCGGCGCTGCCGAATTCGCACGGCTACACGATGATGCTCGACCTCGGCGCGAACGTCGATTGCGAGCCGCAGCACTTGCTGCAGTTCGCGGAGATGGGGCACGCACTCGTGTCGGCGCTCGAAGGTAAGGAGCGTCCCACGATCGGCTTGCTGAACATCGGCGAAGAGGTCATCAAGGGCAACGACACGATCAAGCGCGCGGGCGAATTGCTGCGCGCGAGCACCCTGAACTTTCGCGGCAACGTCGAAGGCAACGACATCTATAAGGGCACGGCCGATGTCATCGTCTGCGACGGTTTCGTCGGCAACGTCGCGCTCAAAACGTCGGAAGGATTGGCGCAGATGCTCTCCGAGATCATCCGCGAGGAGTTCGGGCGTTCGCTGCTGACGAAGCTGATGGCGTTCTTGGCGTTGCCGGTGCTGATGCGGTTCAAGAAGCGCGTCGATCATCGGCAATACAACGGTGCCGCGCTGCTCGGTCTGCGCGGGCTCGTGATCAAGAGCCATGGGTCCGCCGATGCCTATGCGTTTGAGTGGGCTATCAAACGCGGGTATGATGCGGTCAAAAATGGCGTCCTCGAACGCCTGGCGCGAGCGATGGAAGAAAACGCATATCCGCTCGCGCAAGCAGCGCGCGACGGCGCAGGCGCCGGTCACGCAAATCTCGCCGGCCGTCCGGCCGAGCCTGACGCCGCGGTATCTTCGAAAGCATAAATGGCTCAATCGAATCTCTACTCCCGCGTGCTGGGCACGGGCAGTTATCTGCCGCCCAACCGCGTCACGAATCAAGACCTCGCGGATCGCCTTGCCAAGCAGGGGATCGAGACGAGTGACGAATGGATCGTCGCTCGCACGGGCATCCACGCGCGTCACTTCGCCGATCCCGACGTGACGACGAGCGATCTCGCGCTCATCGCCGCTCAGCGAGCGATCGAATCGGCCGATATCGACCCGCAGACGATCGACCTCATCGTCGTTGCCACGTCCACGCCCGACTTCGTGTTTCCGAGCGTGGCCTGCCTGCTGCAAGACAAATTGCAGATCAAGAACGGCGGCGCCGCTTTCGATATTCAGGCGGTCTGCTCGGGCTTCGCCTATGCGGTCGCGACGGTCGATGCGTTGATCCGCAGCGGGCAGCATCGCACGGCGCTCATCGTCGGCGCGGAAACCTTCTCGCGTATCCTCGATTTCAACGATCGCACGACTTGCGTGCTGTTCGGCGACGGCGCCGGCGCGGTGATTCTGCAAGCGTCGGATGAACCGGGCGTCGTGGCGAGCGCGCTTCACGCCGACGGCAGCTACACGAACATTCTCTGCACGCCGGGGCACGTCAACGGCGGCATCGTTGCCGGCAGCGCCTTCCTTCATATGGATGGACAGGCTGTTTTCAAACTGGCCGTCAACGTGCTCGAGAAAGTCGCACTCGAAGCGCTCGAGAAGGCCAATATGTCGCCCGACCAGGTCGATTGGCTAATTCCGCACCAAGCCAATATCCGTATCATGTCGCACACGTGCCGCAAGCTCGGCTTGCCGCAAGAGCGCATGATCGTGACGGTCGGCGAGCACGGCAATACGTCGGCGGCATCGATTCCGCTCGCGCTCGATTTCGCGGTTCGCGACGGTCGCATCAAGCGCGGCCAGAACGTGCTCATCGAAGGCGTCGGCGGCGGTTTCACCTGGGGTGCATCCGTCATCCGTTATTGATCGGCAGCGCATAACCGTTCGGCCGGCCGAGTGCCGGCCGGTCATCGCGCGCGCGTGCAGTACGCATCAAGCTTCACATTTGGGGGCGATATGAAATTTGCGTTCGTTTTTCCTGGGCAGGGCTCGCAATCGGTCGGCATGCTTAACGCGTTCGCCGATCGCGCGGTCGTGCGCGAAACGCTCCAGGAAGCGTCCGACGCGCTGGGCCAGGACCTGGGCAAGCTGATTGCCGAAGGTCCCGCCGAAGAATTGAATCTCACGACGAACACGCAGCCCGTCATGCTGACGGCCGCTTACGCGATCTACCGCGCGTTTCGCGAAGCGGGCGGTGCCGAGCCCGCGATCGTCGCGGGCCACAGCCTGGGCGAATACACGGCGCTCGTCGCCGCCGGCGCGTTGGCCTTTCGCGACGCGGTGCCGCTCGTGCGCTTTCGCGCGCAAGCGATGCAAACGGCCGTGCCCGTCGGCGTCGGCGGCATGGCTGCGATCCTCGGTTTGGACGACGATACCGTGCGCGCGGTGTGCGGCGAAGCAGCGCGCGAAAGCGGCGCGGTCGTCGAAGCGGTCAACTTCAACGCGCCCGCCCAAGTGGTGATCGCGGGCCACAAGGCGGCCGTCGAGAAGGCATGCGAGATCGCCAAGGCCAAGGGCGCCAAGCGCGCGCTGCCGTTGCCGGTGTCCGCGCCGTTTCATTCGTCGCTGCTCAAGAGCGCCTCGGATCAACTGCGCGAGTATCTTGCGAGCGTCGAAATCAAGGTGCCGCACATTCCGGTCGTCAACAATGTCGATGTCGCCATCGTGTCCGAGCCCGCCGCGATCAAGGATGCGCTCGTGCGGCAAGCGGCCGGCGCGGTGCGTTGGGTCGAATGCGTGCAAGCCATGGCCAAGGACGGCGTGACCCACGTGGTCGAATGCGGGCCGGGTAAAGTGCTCGCCGGCTTGACCAAACGAATCGACGGTAATCTCGCGGGCGCGGCGATCACCGATCCGGCTTCGCTCGACGAAGCGCTGAAGCTACTCGGCGCATGAAGCGCAAGCGGGCCGCTGGAAATCTGGCAGCGGTACGCGTATGGAATGCATTGCCCGTTTAACGGATCACGCGAATCATGGAAAAAGCTCTCGATAAACAAGTGGCACTCGTGACTGGCGCGTCCCGCGGCATCGGCCGCGCGATCGCGCTCGTGCTGGCACGGCAAGGCGCGACCGTCATCGGCACCGCGACGAGCGAGGCAGGCGCGGCCGGCATCACCGAATCGCTCGCGGCCGAGGGCCTGGCGGGACGCGGTATCGTCCTCGAAGTCAACGACGCCGCCGCGGTCGACGCAACGATCGATTCCCTCGTGAAGGAATTCGGCGCGCTGAACGTGCTCGTCAACAATGCGGGCATTACGCGCGACCAACTCGCGATGCGCATGAAGGACGACGAGTGGGACGCCGTCATCGATACGAACTTGAAGGCTGTGTTCCGTTTGTCGCGTGCCGTGTTGCGCCCGATGATGAAGGCGCGCGGCGGCCGCATCATCAATATCACCTCGGTGGTCGGTTCTACTGGCAATCCGGGGCAGATGAACTACGCGGCGGCGAAGGCCGGTGTGGCCGGCATGACGCGTGCGCTCGCGCGCGAAATCGGCAGCCGCGGCATTACGGTGAACTGTGTCGCACCGGGTTTTATCGATACCGATATGACGAAGGTGCTGCCAGAAGAGCAGCAGGCCGCGCTCAAGACGCAGATTCCGCTCGGCCGGCTGGGCAGTCCGGAGGATATCGGCCATGCCGTCGCCTTCCTTGCTTCGCCGCAAGCCGGTTATATCACCGGCACGACGCTGCATGTGAACGGCGGCATGTTCATGTCGTAACGAATTTCGTTTAACATCCGCGCCGACGCTGAAAGCGTATCGCTTTCTACGGGGCGTGGGGCTATGCCTAGCGCGCGCTTTTTTGACCTGGCAAACCTGATAAAATGCGCGCACTTGGATTTTTGAACTTTTTCCCTCGGAGGGGTAATGGACAACATCGAACAGCGCGTCAAGAAGATCGTCGCGGAACAACTGGGCGTCGCCGAAGCTGAAATCAAGAACGAAGCTTCGTTCGTGAACGACCTCGGTGCCGACTCGCTCGACACGGTCGAACTCGTGATGGCGCTGGAAGACGAGTTCGGCATGGAAATTCCGGACGAGGAAGCCGAGAAGATCACGACGGTCCAACAAGCGATCGACTACGCGCGCGCAAACGTCAAGGCCTAAGGTCGGACACGCCTCGCGCTGTACGCTGGCTGCGGGTTGACGCGTTCTGACGTCGGATTCCGATGCTAGTGCCGAATTTATAGCCACAGGGCTCACAGGGGCGGTTTCCTGTGGCCGCTGTGGCTTTTGCTTTTGTCATTTATGGAAAAGGGGTTACCGTGAGCCGTCGCCGTGTTGTTGTAACAGGCCTGGGTCTGGTATCGCCTGTCGGCAATAGTGTTGCCGACGGCTGGGCCAATCTGGTCGCCGGCAAGTCCGGCATCGCGACCATCACGAAGTTCGATGCAACGAACTTCTCGACGCGCTTCGCCGGTGAAGTGAAGAACTTCAACGTCGAAGACTACATGTCCGCCAAGGAAGCCCGCCATATGGATACCTTTATCCATTACGGCATGGCGGCCGGCATGCAGGCGATGAAAGACAGCGGACTCGAAATCACCGAGGCCAATGCCGAGCGCGCCGGTGTCGTCGTGGGCTCGGGTATCGGCGGTCTGCCGATGATCGAAGTGACGCAGACGGAACTGCTCAATCGCGGTCCGCGCCGGATTTCGCCGTTCTTCGTGCCCGCATCGATCATCAACATGATTTCGGGTCACCTGTCGATGCAATTCGGCATGAAGGGCCCGAACCTCGCGATCGTGACGGCCTGTACCACGGGCTTGCACTGCATCGGCGAAGCGGCGCGTCTGATCGAGTACGGCGACGCGGACGTGATGCTCGCCGGCGGTGCGGAGGCGACGGTGTCGCCCCTCGGGATCGGCGGTTTTGCCGCTGCGCGTGCGTTGTCGCAGCGCAATGACGATCCGGCTACGGCCAGCCGTCCGTGGGACGCCGATCGTGACGGCTTCGTGCTCGGCGAGGGCGCGGGCGTCATGGTGCTCGAAGAGTACGAGCATGCGAAGGCGCGCGGCGCGAAGATTTACGCCGAAGTCGGCGGTTATGGGATGAGCGCCGATGCTTACCACATGACCGCGCCGCTCGAAGACGGCGACGGTGCCCGCCGTTGCATGAGCGCGGCGTTGCGCAATGCGGGCGTCAATGCGGACGAGGTCCACTACGTCAACGCGCACGGCACGTCGACGCCGCTGGGCGACCTGGCCGAAACGACGGGTATCAAGCGCGCGCTCGGCGACCACGCGAAGAAGGTCGTCGTCAATTCCACGAAGTCGATGACCGGCCACTTGCTGGGCGGCTCGGGCGGGTTGGAATCGGTGTTCACGGTGTTGGCGATCCATCACCAAGTGTCGCCTCCGACGATCAACATCTTCAACCAAGACCCGCAATGCGATCTCGACTACTGCGCGAACGAAGCGCGGGAGATGAAGATCGACGTGGCGCTGAAGAATTCGTTCGGCTTCGGCGGCACGAACGGCACGCTCGTGTTCAAGCGGGTTTGAGCGCAGCGCTGCGTTGACTGACTTCGATCCGGAAGTCGACTCGGGAGCGCCGCGGCGGCTTAGGCTGCGGCGCTCGCGCACGGTGCGCCTCGCGGCGCTCGGGTTCGGGTGCGTGTGCGCGGCTGCCGTCCATGGCACCGCGTCCGCGCATCTGGGCGCGATCGATGCGCTTTGGCTCGCCGGCGCCGTCGTGGCCGCGCTGTGCGCCTCGTTCGCGCGTTACGAACGCCGTCAGCCGGTACTGCTTGAGTTGACGCCCGAGGGCATCGCCGGATTCGGCCGCGGCGGGCAGCGCCTCTTTCAAGGGCGTATCGTCGGTTTTTCGCAATGGGCCGAGCGGCTGCTCGTCTTCGCTGTAGCGGGCCCCGAAGCGCGTCGTAGCGACGCGTTCGTCGTAGCGGCCGATGCCGTCGATGCGGCGGCGTTCCGGGCGTTGGCCGTACGCGGGCGCCATGCCGCCTATTGAGGCGAGGCGCCGGCGCGAAGTTCACTCGGCGGCCGGTCCCGATCTGTAACGCCGGTAACAGCCGTTACACACTGAGCATGGAGCGGAGATAGGGACGCTACAATAGCCGTCCGCGACGCATCCCTCCAAGTAAACGGACCCCAACAGGTGAGCGAAAAAGAAATCGACCAGGTTCTGGTCGAGCGCGTGCAGCAGGGCGATAAGGCCGCGTTCGAACTCCTGGTCTCGAAATACCATCGCAAGATCATCCGGCTGATCTCGCGGCTCGTGCGCGACCCCGCCGAGGTGGAGGACGTCGCGCAAGACGCATTCATCAAGGCTTACCGGGCATTGCCCCAGTTCCGCGGCGAGTCGGCGTTCTACACCTGGCTGTATCGCATCGCCGTGAACACGGCCAAGAACTATCTCGCCACGCAGAGCCGGCGCGCGCCCACTTCGACGGAAGCAAACGCCGAAGAGGCGGAAACTTTCTCGGACGCAGATCAACTAAGGGATATCAACACGCCTGAGTCGTTGTTGATGAGCAAGCAGATCGCGCAGACGGTCAATGCCGCGATGGCGCTGTTGCCGGAAGAACTCCGGGTGGCCATCACCCTTCGTGAAATCGAGGGCTTGAGCTACGAAGAGATCGCCGAGATGATGGACTGTCCCATCGGCACGGTTCGATCGCGTATTTTTCGCGCTCGCGAGGCGATTGCGGCAAAATTGCGTCCGCTACTGGGCACGCCGGAAGGCAAACGCTGGTAGTGCCTCGCGGGCGGCGGATAGCAGCTATAACTGGGTACGGTCGGATTACTACGGGGTGTGTGTAAGATGGGGAGCGTCATGGGGTCGGTCTCGATGCAGTCGCAAGGAAGCTCGCGAGGCGAGCATTTGTCGGCATTCGTCGACGGGGAAGGGCTCGATGCCCCGTCATTCGATGAATTGTTGGCCGAGTTCGATCACGTCGATCGCACTACTTGGTCCGCTTATCATTTGATCGGCGACGCCTTGCGCTCCGACGATCTGGCCGTTCATCCGGCCAAGAGCGATACGTTTCTCGCCGGTTTTGCCGCGCGGCTCGAAGCCGAGCCGCACATCCTCGTTCCCCATGCGGGCGCCTCGCGCCGCGGCGCGTCCGCCGTACTCCGGCGGCGGGTCGCGCCGGTGCTGGCCGTGGCCGCGGCGGCGGCGATGCTGAGCTGGGCCGTCATTCCCCAGTGGCACGGCTTCGGCACGCAAGCCACGGTGCAAACGGCCGCGACGAACGCGAACGGCGACGGCATGCAATCGGTCGCGATGACGAACGTGCCGGGCGCTCCGGAGGGCAACATCATCCGCGACGCGCAGTTGGATCAATATTTGGAAGCGCATCAACAATTCGCTCAGCAGCCGATGGCGGTGGGCTCGATGCCGCTCATTCGCGCGGCAGTTCAGACGTCGCAAGGCCATTAAGCCGATGCCGACATTGCGCTCGATGCGCGCCGCTGCCCCGCGGCAGTGGGCGGCGTGGCTGCTTTTCGCGGCGGCCATGTTTTCACTGTCACCGCAACCCGTTCGCGCCGAGACCGAAGCGTCGGAGCGCCAGCAGGCGGGGCTTTTGCTCGACCGCATCCAGGCCGCTGCGCGGCATGAAAACTACGAAGGCGTGTTCGTCTTTCAGCACGGCAACTTCGTTCAATCCTCGCGGATCGCCCATTATTCGACGCACACCGACGGTGAGTTCGAGTCGGTCGAAAGCCTCGACGGTCAGCCGCGCAAGCTTTTGCGTCACGACGACGATCTCTACACTTTCGTGCCCGACCGGCATATCTGCGTCGTTGAAAAGCGCCTGAACAAGGATTCGTTCCCCGCGTTGATCAGCGAAAGCGGGGCGCAGGTCCTTTCCGTCTACGACCCGAAACTGCTCGGCGCCGATCGTGTCGCGGGGCTCGACGCTCAGGTGATCGAACTCGATCCGAAGGATGCCTTCCGCTTCGCGTACAAGCTTTGGGCCGATGCGAAGTCGGGATTGCTGCTCCGTGTGCAGACGCTAGACACTTCGGGGCAGGTGCTGGCGCAAGTCGCGTTCACGCAAGTGCGCGTGGGCGTACCGGCGCAAAAAGCCGGCATCGCCGCGGGGATGCGCGCCTCGAGCGGTTGGACGCTCGTGCGCCCGCCCGTTTCGCCGGTCGATATGCAAGCGCAAGGCTGGCGGATGGCTCCCGATGTCCCGGGTTTCCACCAAATCCGTGAGTTGCGGCGGCTGATGGCCGCCCGCGATCCCAACGCAGCGCCAATCCCGGTCGATCAAGCGGTGTTCTCCGACGGACTTTCGACGATCTCCGTCTTCGTCGAGCCGGCCGAGGGTAATTCCCGCAAAGAGGGCGCGGGCAGCACGGGCGCAACGCATGTGCTCGTCACACGTTATCGCGATTATTGGATAACCGTGCTCGGCGAAGTGCCGCAAGCAACACTGCAGCGGTTCGCGTCTGCCATAGAATACAAAGCTACCAAGTAACGCTTCGGCTTCCCTTTGTTATGACGAATCTTTCGGTGCGCAACTTCCTCGCGGCCGCGGCGGCTATGGCTTGCCTCTCGTTTGCGCCGTATGCGCACTCGGCTGTGCCGGCCGCGAACCTGCCCGATTTCACCGACCTCGTCGACAAGGTTGGGCCGGCCGTGGTCAATATCCGCACCACGACGACGCTTGCGCCGAGTTCGAGCGGCCAGCGCTCCGCGCCTCCCGGTATGGGCGACGGGGACATGTCGGAGTTCTTCCGGCGCTTTTTCGGCATTCCGTTGCCGCAGACCCCGCGCGGCGGCGATCAAGGCGACCGCGGCGACCGCGGTGACCGCGGCGGCAGTCCGGACCAATCGGACAACAATGACGAGGAGAAGAGCGCGGGCGTCGGCTCGGGCTTCATCGTCTCCGCCGACGGCTACGTGATGACCAACGCCCACGTGGTGGACGATGCCGACAACATCTACGTGACGTTGACCGACAAGCGCGAATTCAAGGCCAAGCTGATCGGGGTGGACGACCGCACCGACATCGCCGTGGTGAAAATCGACGCGACGAATCTGCCGACGGTGACCATCGGCGATTCGAACAAGGTGCGCGTGGGCGAATGGGTCGTGGCGATCGGCTCGCCGTTCGGTCTCGACAATACGGTGACGGCCGGCATCGTCAGCGCGAAGGGCCGCGAGACGGGCGACTATCTGCCGTTCATCCAAACGGACGCGGCTGTGAATCCGGGCAATTCGGGCGGCCCGCTCATCAACATGCAAGGCGAGGTGATCGGCATCAACTCGCAGATCTATAGCCGCACGGGCGGGTTCATGGGCATCGCGTTTGCGATTCCGATCGATGAAGCGATGCGCGTGGCGGATCAGCTCGAGACGACTGGCAAGGTCGTGCGCGGGCGCATTGCGGTGTCGATCGGCGAAGTCACGAAGGACGTGGCCGAGTCGCTCGGTTTGCCGCGCGCCCAAGGCGCTCTCGTGAGCAGCGTCGAAGCAGGCGGCCCGGCCGACAAGGCCGGACTGCAGCCCGGCGACATCATCTTGAAATTCAACGGTGCCGCGGTCGAGACGGATACGGATTTGCCGCGCATGGTCGGCGACACGAAGCCGGGCTCGCGTGCGACGGTCACGTACTGGCGCAAGGGGCAGTCGCACGACGTGCCCATCACGGTCGTCCAGACGCAGCCCGAAAAAACCGCCAAGGCCGATGCCCAGCAAAGCCCCGCGCCGAAACCGCGGCCGTCGAATTCGCTTGGCGTCACGGTGTCGGATTTGCCCGCCAGCCAATTGAAGTCGCTGAAGCTGCGCACGGGCGGCGTCCAGGTCGAGGCGGTCGATGGCCCGGCTGCTCGCGTCGGGCTGCAAAAGGGCGACATCATCTTGCGTGTCGGCGATACGGACATCTCGAGCGCGAAGCAGTTCGAGCAGCTCACGGCCCATCTCGACCCGCACAAGATGGTGGCGGTGCTCGTGCGCCGCGGCGAGAACACGCAGTTCGTGCCGATCAAGCCGCGCGCCCAAGGGAAATGACGGCGTTGCCCGGCCGGCATTTGACGCTGTACTCGCGCGCATGGTGTCACTTGTGCGAGCAGATGCGCGACGCGCTCGAGCCGCTCATGCGCGAATTCGGGGCCACGCTCGAGGTGATCGACGTCGATGCCGATCCCGCCCTTGTCGCCCTCTACGACGAACTCGTACCGGTGCTGGTCTGCGAGGGCGTGGAGCTCTGCCACTATCGGCTCGACGCGGAGCGCGTGCGGGCGGCGCTGGTACGGCCTCGCGCGTGATCTGCGCATGACGCCGGCATGAGCTCGAGCGCGCAGGCGAGCGGCCGCCGCCGCGAAATCCGCCGTGAGCAGGCCATTTCGGCTAAAATAGGTCGTTTTTTCACATACTTACAAGGCGTGCTCCGCAGTCGTCCGAGCGCGCCTTTTTCGCTTGATCGGCCCTGAATGGATCACATACGCAACTTTTCGATCATTGCTCACATCGACCATGGCAAGTCGACGCTTGCCGATCGCATCATCCAACTGTGCGGTGGCCTGTCCGACCGCGAAATGGAATCGCAGGTGCTCGACTCGATGGATCTCGAGCGCGAGCGCGGCATCACGATCAAGGCGCAAACGGCCGCGCTGCACTACCGGGCGCGTGACGGCCAGGTCTATAACCTGAACCTGATCGACACTCCGGGCCACGTCGACTTCTCCTACGAGGTGAGCCGTTCGCTGTCGGCTTGCGAAGGCGCGTTGCTCGTCGTCGATGCGAGCCAGGGCGTCGAAGCGCAGACGGTCGCGAACTGCTACACGGCGATCGAACTCGGCGTCGAAGTGGTGCCCGTGCTCAACAAGATCGATCTGCCTGCAGCCAATCCCGAAAACGCGATCGAAGAAATCGAAGACGTGATCGGGATCGACGCCACCGACGCCGTGCGCTGCAGCGCGAAGACGGGGCTCGGCGTCGAGGACGTGCTCGAATCGCTGATCGCGAAGGTGCCGCCGCCCAAGGGCGATCCGGAAGCGCCGCTGCAGGCGCTGATCATCGATTCGTGGTTCGACAATTACGTCGGCGTCGTCATGCTCGTGCGCATCGTGAACGGTACCCTGCGCCCGAAGGACAAGATCAAGCTGATGGCCACGGGCGCCCAGTATCCCGTCGAGCACATCGGCGTGTTCACGCCGAAGTCGAAGAATCTCGAAACGCTGTCGGCCGGGCAGGTGGGCTTCATCATCGCGGGCATCAAGGAGCTGACGGCGGCGAAGGTGGGCGACACGGTCACGCTGGCCACGCGGCCCGCGCAAGAGCCGCTGCCGGGCTTCAAGGAAGTGAAGCCGCAGGTGTTCGCCGGCTTGTATCCGGTCGAGGCGAACCAGTACGACGCGCTGCGCGAGTCGCTCGAAAAGCTCAAGCTGAACGACGCTTCGCTGCAATACGAGCCGGAAGTGTCGCAGGCGCTCGGCTTCGGTTTCCGTTGCGGCTTCCTCGGTCTGCTGCATATGGAGATCGTGCAGGAGCGGCTCGAGCGCGAATTCGACATGGACCTCATTACCACGGCCCCCACCGTGGTATACGAGGTGGTGCAGGGCGACGGCACGACGATCTTGGTCGAGAATCCGGCCAAGATGCCCGATCCTTCGAAAATCGAAGAGATTCGCGAGCCGATCGTCACCGTGAATCTGTATATGCCGCAGGATTACGTGGGCTCGGTCATCACGCTGTGCACGCAAAAGCGCGGCAACCAGATCAACATGCAGTACCACGGCCGCCAGGTGCAGCTCACGTACGAGATCCCGATGGCGGAAATCGTCCTCGACTTCTTCGACCGACTGAAGTCCGTTTCGCGCGGTTATGCGTCGATGGATTACGAGTTCAAGGAATACCGCGCGTCCGACGTCGTCAAGGTCGACATGCTCATCAACGGCGACAAGGTGGATGCGCTCTCGGTCATCGTGCACCGCTCGCAGTCCCAATACCGTGGACGCGAAGTCGCGGCCAAGATGCGCGAAATCATTCCGCGTCAAATGTACGACGTCGCGATTCAAGCGGCGATCGGCGCGCACATCATCGCGCGCGAAAACATCAAGGCGCTGCGCAAGAACGTGTTGGCGAAGTGCTACGGGGGCGACATCACGCGTAAAAAGAAGCTGTTGGAAAAGCAAAAAGAAGGCAAGAAGCGAATGAAGCAAGTCGGGTCCGTCGAGATTCCGCAAGAAGCTTTCCTCGCGATCTTGCGCGTCGAAGACAAATAACAGGACCTCTCTTACATGGACTTTGCGCTGATTCTTTTTGTGCTCGTCATTTTGACGGGCATCGCGTGGATTGCCGATAAGTTGGTGTTTTTGCCGCGTCGCCGCCGTGCCGCGGAAGCCGCCATTGCCGAATTCGATCGCCAGCAGGCGCGTATCGGCGAGCGCTTCGCCGATGAAAACGCACCGCAAACGCGCGCGCGTCTGCGCGACGAAAAGCTGCGTCAACCTTGGTGGCTCGAGTACACGGCCAGCTTTTTTCCCGTCATTCTCGTCGTGTTCCTCGTGCGCTCGTTCGTGGTCGAACCGTTCAAGATCCCGTCGGGCTCGATGGTGCCCACGCTGCTCGTCGGCGATTTCATCCTCGTGAACAAGTTCGAGTACGGCTTGCGTCTGCCGATCGTCAACACGAAGATCACGCATGGCTCGCCGCTGCAGCGCGGCGATGTCGTCGTGTTCCGTTATCCGAAGGACGAATCGGTCGATTACATCAAGCGCGTGATCGGCCTGCCCGGCGATACGATCGCCTATGAGAACAAGCATCTGACGATCAACGGCAAGCCGGTAGCCGAAACTCCGTTGGCCGATTATTTCGACGAAGAGCGGATCGGCTATGCGAAGCAGTTCGAGGAAGATCTGCCCGGGCGTAAGCATGCGATCTTGAACAACCCCGCCGTGCCGCCGTTCGTGATCGGTGCCGAAGACTATCCGTATCGCGACAACTGTTCGTATAACAGCGAAGGCGTGGTGTGCAAGGTGCCGGCGGGACACTACTTCATGATGGGCGACAATCGCGACAACAGTGCGGACAGCCGCTACTGGGGCTTCGTGCCCGATCGCAACATCGTGGGTCGCGCGTTCTTCGTTTGGATGAACTTCAGTAACCTGAAGCGCATCGGCACGTTCAACTGAACGCGTCACTCGCCGCGCCGGTGTCGCGATCGCGCTGCCGGCGGGCCGCGTGTTCCTGGTCCACTCGGATTGCCACGTTTTTAGCGCCTCGCCCCGTCGGACCGTAGGGCGGGGCGCGCGCGTTATACTCTGCACATGCCGCTATCTCCGCTCGAAAGCCGGTTGCGCTACGAATTTCGCAATGCGGAATTGTTGCGCCAGGCGTTAACCCACCGCAGTCACAGTGCCTCGCACAATGAACGGCTCGAATTTTTGGGCGATTCCGTTCTAAATTGCGCGGTGGCCGCGCTTTTGTATCAGCGATTCGGCAAATTGGACGAAGGCGATCTGTCGCGCGTGCGCGCCAACCTCGTCAAACAGCAGTCGCTCTACGAAATTGCTCAGGCCCTTAATATCTCCGACGGCTTGCGGCTCGGCGAGGGCGAGCTGCGCAGCGGTGGCTTCCGACGTCCTTCGATTCTGGCCGACGCCTTCGAGGCCATCCTCGGCGCGATCTTCCTGGACGGCGGCTTCGATGCGGCGCAGACCGTCATCAAGCGGCTTTATATCCCGATCCTCGATCACATCGATCCGCGCACGCTCGGCAAGGATGCGAAGACGCTGCTGCAAGAATATCTGCAGGGTCACAAGATCGCGTTACCCACCTACACGGTCGTCGCGACGCACGGTGCGGCGCATAACCAGCAGTTCGAAGTGGAATGCTCGGTGCCCAAGCTCGATGTGAAGGTATCGGGTTCGGGCGCGAGCCGGCGCGCGGCCGAGCAGGCCGCGGCCAAAAAGGCGCTCGACGAAGTCATGGCGGTGCAGCCTGCGCTCGAAGTCAAGCCGAAGCGCTCGCGCGGTGCGAGAGCGAGCAAGCACGGCGAGCCCGAAGTGGTGCCCGGCGTCAAAGGCATCCAAGCGGCGCTCGATCTGAGGGCGCCCGAACGGCGCGCGGAGAAGGGCGCACGCGGCGAAGCCGCGAAGGCATCTGCCGCGGCCGAAGGCGGCGAACGCGCGGCGAGCGTGCCGCCGGCCATGATCCGCGCCGCGCATGTCGAGCACAAGGCGCCCGGACGTGGCCAGGAGCCAGGCTCGAAGGGCGAAGCCCCGGGCAAGCCCGAGGCGGCCATCGCGGCCAAGCAAGATGCGGCTTCCGCGCCGGCCAAGCCGGAGCCCGGCCCGCCGAGCGCTGCCGCTGCCGCCGCCGCGTCCGGCGGCGAAGCCGAACTCGTATCGGACATTGCGGGCGCGACGCGTCCGCGCGCGCCCGAACCCGGCCATTCATGACCTCATTCGCGTTCGCGGCGTGCATCGCACGCCGCGCCGTTACTTTCCGAATCACCTGCCTCGCATGATCGATACCCCCAACCCCTCCGGCTTTCGCTGCGGCATGGTCGCCATCGTCGGCCGGCCGAACGTCGGCAAATCGACGTTGATGAACGCGCTCGTCGGACAGAAGATCAGCATTACCTCGCGCAAGGCGCAGACCACGCGTCATCGCATCACGGGTATCAACACGTTCGAGGACGCGCAATTCATCTTCGTCGATACGCCGGGTTTCCAGACGCAGCACAGCACCGCGCTGAACCGTTCGCTCAATCGCGCCGTGACCTCGACGCTGAGTTCCGTCGACGCGGTGCTGTTCGTGATCGAGGCGGGACGCTTCGGGCCCGACGATCAGAAGGTGCTCGATCTGATTCCGCCGTCGGCGCCCACGCTACTCGTCGCCAATAAGCTCGATCGCGTGAGCGACAAAAAGACGCTCTATCCGTTCTTCCAAAAAATAAGCGCGCTGCGCGAATTCAAGGAAATCGTGCCGCTGTCGGCTAAGCACGTGGACGACGTCAAGCATCTGCTCGATACGGTCAAACCTTATCTGCCCGAAGGCACGCCGATCTATGGCGAAGACGACCTGACCGATCGCAGCGAGCGATTTCTCGCGGCGGAGATCTTGCGCGAGAAGGTGTTCCGGTGGACCGGCGACGAGTTGCCGTACACGAGCACGGTCCTCATCGACAAGTTCGAGACCGAAGGCCGCCTGCGCCGCGTGTTCGCGACGATTCTCGTCGAACGCGACGCCCATAAGGCGATGATCATCGGCCACAAGGGCGCCAAGCTCAAACAGATCAGCACCGAAGCGCGGCTCGACATGGAAAAGCTGTTCGATGGGCCCGTTTATCTCGAGACGTTCATCAAGGTGAAGAGCGGTTGGGCCGACAACGAAGCCGGGCTGCGTGCCTATGGGTACGAATGACGGGATCCACGACGCGCCCGTAACGCTTCCCGCGTCCGGCGACGCCGAGCAAGGCGAGGCGATTCCGGCGCGCATCGTCGAGAAGCGCGCGCGCGCGGTGACGCCCTCCGGCGCCAAGGAGCCGCGTCAGACGCGGCGCGCCGAAGCCGACGGCGAGGACGAGGCGCACACCGGCGGCGAAGGCCGGAGCGCACCCGCGCGCCGTGCGCCGCGCGAATCGTCGCACCGCATCGCAGAGCAGCCGGCGTTCGTTTTGCACAGCTATCCGTACCGCGAAACTAGCCTCATCATCGACGTCTTCTCGCGCGACCATGGCCGTCTCGCCCTCGTGGCGAAAGGCGCCAAGCGTCCGCATTCGGCGTTGCGCGGCGTGCTGCAGACGTTCCAGCCGCTTTCGATGTCCTGGTCCGGCAAGTCCGAGATGCGCACGCTGACGGGTGCCGAGTGGGTGGGCGGCATGTTGCCTTTACGCGGCGACGCGTTGCTGTGCGGCTTTTACGTGAACGAGCTGCTCGTCAAGTTTTGCGCTCGCGAAGACCCGCATCCCCAACTGTTCCATCACTACGTCGTGACGCTGACCCGGCTCGCGCACGACGAGCCTGCCGTGCAGGTGCTGCGTTCGTTCGAACGGGTGCTGTTGCGCGAGACGGGCTACGCGATGGCGCTCGATCGCACGGTGGCGCGCAGGGCCGTCGTCGCCGAGGGGCGCTATGTCTTCGATCCCGAGCGTGGCGTGCGCGAGGCGGTGAGCGAGTTGCCCGCCCACTGGCCGGTCGTATCGGGCCAAACGTTGCTCGATATGGAGCGCGACGATTACCATCGTGCCCAGACCGTCGCGCAAAGCAAGACGCTGATGCGCTTTTTGCTCAACACCTATCTTGGCGGCACGCCGCTCGCGACTCGCCAGATTCTTCTCGATCTGCAGAACCTATGAGCTTTTTTCTGACGTCGCCGAACGTTATCGACCTCGGCGTCAACATCGATCACGTCGCCACGCTGCGCAACGTGCGCGGTACGCGCTATCCCGATCCGATCCGCGCCGCGCTGCAAGCCGAAGCCGCCGGGGCCGACGCGATCACGCTGCACTTGCGCGAGGATCGCCGCCATATCGTCGATGCCGACGTGCGCGCGTTGCGTCCGCAACTCGCCACGCGGATGAACCTCGAATGCGCGGTGACGCAAGAGATGCTCGACATCGCGTGCGACGTGCGTCCGCACGATGTCTGCCTGGTGCCCGAGAAGCGCGAGGAACTGACGACCGAAGGCGGTCTCGACGTGGCGGGCCATTTCGAGGCGGTGCGCGCCGCCTGCCTGCAATTGGCCGATGCGGGCTCGCGCGTCTCGCTGTTCATCGATGCCGACGACGCGCAAATTCGCGCGGCGCACGAGGCAGGGGCGCCCGTCGTCGAATTGCACACCGGCCGCTATGCCGATGCCCACGACGAAACCGAACAACAGCGCGAATACGAGCGCATCGTACGCGGCGTCGAACTGGGCGTCTCGCTGGGGTTGAAAGTCAACGCGGGGCACGGCTTGCACTATACGAACGTGCAGCAGATCGCCGCGATCGAGGGCATCGTCGAATTGAACATCGGCCATGCGATCGTGGCGCACGCGATTTTCGCGGGCTGGGACAACGCGGTGCGCGAGATGAAGGCCATCATGGTGGCCGCGCGTCTTGCCGCCAAGCGCTGAACGTCGCGCGGGCGCGCAGATGGCGATCTACGGCGTCGGTACCGACCTCATCCAAGTGAGCCGCATCGCGGCCGTGATGGCGCGCACGAAGGGGCGTTTCGCCGAGAAGGTGCTCGGCCCCGACGAGTTGCGCGTCTATCACGCGCGCAAAGCACGCTCGGAGGCGAGGGGACTCGCATTCCTCGCCACCCGCTTTTCCGCGAAAGAAGCGTTTTCGAAAGCGATCGGGCTCGGCATGCATTGGCCGATGACCTGGCGCGCGCTGCAAACGCTGAACGAAGCAAGCGGCAAACCGTTCGTCAAGGCGTCGGGCGAGCTTGCCGATTGGCTGGCCGCGCGCGGCATCACGGCGCAGGTGACGATCAGCGACGAGCGCGATTACGCGGTGTCGTTCGTGATCGCCGAATCGAATTCACCGTCGCCTTCGGCTTGAACGAGGGCATCGTTCGCCAGATCTCTCTCGTCTTTATTTTCCGACATGCTCCTCGAATCGATGAAAAACCCTCCCGGCCCGGTGATGCTCGACGTCAAGGGGCCCGTGCTCACCGACGACGACGTGCGGCGCCTGTCGCACCCGATGACGGGTGGCGTCATTTTGTTCGGCCGCCATTACGAAAACCGCGGTCAACTGATCGCGCTGACCGACGCCATTCGCGACGTGCGCGACGATCTTTTGATCGCCGTCGATCACGAGGGCGGGCGCGTGCAACGCTTTCGCACCGACGGCTTTACCGTCCTGCCCGCGATGCGGCGCCTCGGCGAGCTGTGGGACCGCGACGTGCTCTACGCCACCAAGGTCGCAACGGCCACCGGTTATGTCCTAGCCGCCGAGCTGCGCGCATGCGGGATCGACATGAGCTTCACGCCGGTGCTCGATCTCGATTACGGGTTATCGGCCGTCATCGGCGATCGCGCGTTTCATCGCGACCCGCGCGTGGTGACGCTGCTTGCGAAGAGCTTGAACCATGGGCTCGCGCTGGCCGGCATGGCCAACTGCGGCAAGCATTTTCCGGGTCACGGATACGCGAGCGCCGACTCGCATGTCGCGCTGCCCGTGGACGACCGTCCGCTCGAGCAGATCTTGGCGGACGACGCCGCGCCCTACGAATGGCTCGGCATGGCGCTCGCCTCCGTCATTCCGGCGCACGTGATCTATTCGAAAGTGGACGAGAAGCCCGCGGGCTTCTCGCGGATCTGGCTGCAAGACATCTTGCGTGAGCGGCTGGGGTTCAACGGCGCGATTTTCAGCGACGATCTATCCATGGAGGCGGCGCGCGCGGGCGGCACGCTGACGCAAGCCGCGCAGGCGGCGCTGGAGGCGGGCTGCGACATGGTGCTCGTATGCAACCAGCCCGAGGCTGCCGAGTGTGTGCTCAACGAATTGGCGTACACGCCCTCGAAGGCAAGCGTGCAGCGTCTGAAGCAGTTGCGCCCGCGCGGCAAAGCGCCGAACTGGCGCAAGCTCGCGGAACGCCCGGCGTATCGCGACGCGAAAGCGCTGCTGGCCAGCGCTTTCGCTTAACGCGGGGCGCTACGCCATCTTCATGCGCTGCAGCTTGTTGTAGAGCGTTTTCGGGCTGATGCCGAGCAGCGTGGCGGCGCGATGCCGCGTGCCGCCGACGGCGTCGAGCGTCGCCCGGATCAGCAAGTCTTCGACATCGGACAACGGTGTGCCGACCGTTACCTGGACGCTGCCGCCATTGAGCCGCCGTCCGCCCGAACCGTTCGCCTCGTCGGCGCGCAGCGAATCGACAATTTCGCCCGACGCGTTATAAGCCCGGCGTACCCGTTCATGGAGCTCGCGCACGTTGCCCGGCCAATCGTAGGTCAGGCACTCGCGTACGAGGTTCGGGCCGATGCGTTTGTTGACCGTGGCGAGACCGCTTGCATTGATCTCGCGATTCAGTTCGTCGACGAGCGCCTCGGCGAGCAGCACGGCGTCGTCGGCGCGTTCGCGCAGCGGGGGCAGGGCGAGCGAAGCCGCATCCAGACGCAGCCACAGATCCTCTCGCAGCACGCCTTGCGCGACGGCGTCGCGGGCCGGCTTGCGCGTGGCCGCGATGATGCGGCAATCCACGCTGACCTGATTGCTGCCGCCCACGCGCATGTACGTCTGCGAATCGAGCGCACGGAGCAGCGCTTCTTGTTGCGGCAACGGTAATTCGGCGATTTCATCGAGGAACAGCGTGCCGCCCGCGGCCTGCTCGAATAAACCGGGCTCGCGACGTTCGATCGACGGCACGGCGCTTTCCTGGCCGAACAGCATGCTATCGAGGCCGCGTTCGACGCCGCCGTCTCGCGCGAATGCGCGGCAGTCGAACACCACGAACGGACCTTTGCGGCGCCGGCTCATATCGTGCAGCGTGCGCGCCGCGATTTCCTTGCCCGTCCCCGCTTCGCCGCAAATAAGGATGGCCGATTCGGTCGGCGCGAGCCGCTCGATCGCATCGTAGACGTGGGCGATCGCGTCGCTGCGCCCGATCATCGGGCCGAAGCGGCCGAGCCGGCGCAGCGTCGAGCGTAGCGATTGAACTTCCTCGGTCAACTCGTACGGGCGCGGAATGCGCGCGAGCAGCGAGCGCAGCCGCGGGATATTGACGGGCTTGAGCAGGTAGTCCCAAATGCCGTGGCGCAGCCCTTCGATGGCGCTTTCCACGGTCGCGTTGCCGGTCATGACGATCACCGGCACGACGCCGTCCGGCTGCGCCGGCAGATTGTGGAGCAAGTCGAGCCCGCTGCCGTCGGGCAGATTCAGGTCGATCAGGACGACGTCGGGGATGAAGCGGGTCAGCGCGGCGCGTGCCTCGGCTAGCGAGGCGGCGGTGTCGACGGAAAAACCGTCCGCGGCGACGATCGCATTGAGACCGGACAGGCTATTGGGATCGTCTTCGACAATCAGAGCGTGTGGCATGGCTGGCGTAGTCAATTAGGAAGTCGAGAGCCCGTCGGCGCCAAGGAAGAATGACGCCATCCCACAAAAACGCATTTCGACGGCGCGCGGGCTACCGATTGGACAAAGCATTTGGCGTGCCAGATCGTTCTCCTTTATAGAACAAGCACTTGCAACGGCGACTCGGAAAGAGAGGCGGTTCCGGCCACGCTATAGTGAAAAAACGACCGGTAAAGATTGCTTAACCATACACCACTCATACGAAAAAAAAAGCGCCCCGTGGGGCGCCTTCAGTCGGCATAACGTTCCGTATAGGGCGCGCGAAAGGCGCCCGATCACCGGAAAACGCTTATGCGCGGCTGCGGTATTCGTCGGTGCGCGTATCGATTTCGATTTTGTCGCCGATATTGCAGAATAGCGGAACTTGCAATTCGAAGCCCGTGTTGATCTTGGCCGTCTTGAGCACCTTGCCCGACGACGTGTCGCCCTTGACCGCCGGCTCCGTGTACGTGATTTCGCGCACGAGCGTGGTCGGCAGCTCGACCGAGATCGCTTTCTCGTTGTAGAAGACGACTTCGCAAGGCATGCCGTCTTCGAGATAGTTCAGGGCATTGCCCATCATCTCGGCTTCGACTTCGAACTGGTTGTAATCGGCGTCCATGAAGACATACATCGGATCGGCGAAGTACGAGTACGTCACTTCCTTGCGATCGAGCACGACCACGTCGAACTTGTCGTCCGCCTTATAGACGGATTCCATACCGGCGCCCGTCAGCAAATTCTTCAACTTCATTTTGACGACGGCGGCGTTGCGGCCCGATTTGTTGTATTCGGTCTTTTGCACGACCATGGCGTCGCTGCCAATCATGACGACGTTGCCGGTGCGCAGTTCCTGTGCAATCTTCATAAAACGATCCTGTGCGAATAAAGTGGCTGATCTGTTGCTCAACGGCATCGACATCGATCGTTCAAGTAGCGCTCGGCGATCCGGACCGATTCGACTTCCCGATTCGGACCCATTGAGCTAGGCGCGCTACGCCGTTGGATAACCGCTTATTTTAACTGAGATTTTGCGAATTCGGCTAGGTTCGCGGCGAGGTCGCCGACGCTCGCGAGCTCGTCCGCCCAAGAGGCTGCCCGCGCTTCGTAGGCGCGGCGATGGCGCCAAAAGTCGGCCCAATCGGGCGTGCCGGCTCCGTTCCAGGCGTGCCAGAAGCGGTCGAGCGCGGCGCGCGGCGCCGGCGCAAGCGTGCGGGCGTAGTGGGCGAGGGCGGCGTCGAGCTTGGGCAGATGCGCCGCGTCGGCCTGAGGGTAGATGTGCCACACGAAAGGGCGGCAGGCCCATTGGGCGCGCACGAACGAGTCTTCCCCGCGTACGAAGTTCAGATGGCTTGCCCACAGCAAGGCATCGAATTCGGGCTGCGGGCGAAAGGCGAGCGAATGCGCGCGCAAGGCGCCGCGCTCGGACCGCGTGCCGGCGCCGAACGAAGGCAGGCCGAAGAAGCGAGCGAGCGCGCCCGAGACACGGCCTTCGGGCACGAGCAGCACGATCGGCTCGGCCGCCTCGCGCCATTGCTCGAGCAAGCTGTCGACGGCCGGATTTTCATAGCAGAAGAGCGAGATGATGGTCGCCTCGGGCGCCGGCTCCGGGGCCCCGGTCATCGCTTGCCACCACGCGTCGCGTGCCACCGGTTGGGACTCGAACGCCCGCCGTGCGTCATCGAGCGATTTTTCCTTGATGACACCGCCCGTTCCAGCGCCGAGGCCCGGAAAAAAGAACGTCTTGGTCAGCGGATAGCGCGTATGCGGCGAGGGCCTCAGATGGCACTCGGCCACCCAGTCCTCCGCGCTCAAGTACTCGAGATTGAGCCAAACGGGACTGCGCTGGCGGCGCGCCATCGCGGCGACATAGGCCGGCGGCAGCTCGCAGGCAAACGCTTCGATCACGATGTCGGCCACCGCGAGCGCATCGCCCGCGTGCGCGGGCTCGTGCCAGTGCTCGACGACGATGCCGTCGATGCGCTGGCGCGTGAGGGCCACGTCGAGCGCCGGGCAAAGGCGGGCGAACGTATGCAGATCGTCGACGAGCAACCGCACCTGCCAGCCGTATTCCGAGGCGAGCTGCCGAGCCAAGCGCCAGCAGACCCCCACGTCGCCGAAGTTGTCGATGACCGCGCAAAACAGGTCGCACGAGAGCGTATCGGCGGCGGGCGGTGCGGGACTGACGATGGAGTTCGAGGGCATGGCGGGATCGGAAGGCGGTGAGGCTGCGATGAGGGAGCGACCGGGCGGCAGGATGCGGCGCCCGAGGGCATGGCCGGCCCCGCGCGGCGATCCGGCGCTGCCGGCGCGCAGGCGAGGGCGCGGCCGCGAAGGCAAATGGTCTAAACTGGCGATTCTAAAGCACGCCGCCGCCCGCGCCCATCCGCTCGGCGCGGCGCCTCGCATCCGACGCGCATGACCGAATCCGACGCTCAACCTACACCTTTCGAACCGAAGAAGTTCCTAGCCCAATTGCCGCACCTGCCGGGCGTGTACCGTTATTACGACGCGCACGAGAACGTGCTTTACGTCGGCAAGGCGCGCGATCTGAAAAAGCGCGTATCGAGCTACTTCACGAAAACGCAGGTTTCGCCGCGCATCGCGATGATGATCACGCGCATCGCGCGAATCGAAACGACGGTGACCCGTTCGGAAGCCGAGGCGTTGCTGCTCGAAAACAATCTCATCAAGGCGCTGGCGCCGCGTTACAACATCTTGTTTCGCGACGACAAGTCGTATCCCTATCTGAAGCTCACGGGACATGCGTTCCCGCGCATGGCGTACTACCGCGGCGCGGTAGACAAGAAGAACCAGTATTTCGGGCCGTTCCCGAGCGCCTGGGCCGTGCGCGAAAGCATTCAGATCTTGCAGCGCGTGTTTCAGTTGCGCACGTGCGAGGATTCCGTCTTCAACAATCGGACGCGGCCTTGCCTATTGCATCAGATCGGCCGTTGCACGGCGCCGTGCGTCGGTGCGATCAGCGAAGAGGATTATGCGCGCGACGTCTCGAACGCGTCGCGTTTTCTGCTCGGCCGGCAAAGCGAGGTCATGAAGGAACTCGAAGCCAAGATGCACGCGTTCGCCGCCGAGTTGAAGTTCGAGCAGGCGGCGGCCGTGCGCAATCAGATGAGCTCGCTCTCCACGGTGCTGCACCAGCAGGCGATCGAAGTGGGCGGCGACAGCGACGTCGATATCCTGGCCGTGGTCGCGCTCGGCGGGCGCGTGTGCGTCAACCTCGCCATGGTTCGAGGCGGACGCCATCTCGGCGACAAGGCCTATTTTCCCTCGCACGTCGAGAGTGCTTTCGGGGCCGATGACGAACAGACCGAGCTTTCCGAGCCGTCTGAGCCGACTGAGCCCGCTGAACCCGCCGATCGCCTCGAACCGGGCATCGAAACGGAGGTACTCGAAGCGTTCATCGCGCAGCACTATCTCGGCAACCGTATCCCGCCGGTGCTCGTCGTCAGTCACGCCCCGGCCAACGGGGACCTGCTCGATTTGCTGACCGAACAGGCCGGGCACAAAGTCGTACTCGTGCGTCAACCCCAAGGGCAGCGCCGGGTTTGGCTCGGGATGGCCGAGCAAAACGCGCGGCTCGCCTTGGCGCGGCTGTTGTCGGAGCGCGGCTCGCAACAAGCGCGCACGCGAGCATTGGCGGAGGTGCTCGGCATGGAGTGCGACGACCTCGCGCACCTGCGGATCGAGTGCTTCGACATCAGCCATACGATGGGCGAGGCGACGCAAGCGTCGTGCGTCGTCTACCGGGATCACAAGATGCAGTCGGGCGAATACCGCCGCTACAACATCACGGGCATCACCCCGGGCGACGACTATGCCGCCATGCGTCAGGTGCTCACGCGCCGCTACGAGAAACTCGCGCTCATGGCCGCGCGCAACGCGGACGACCGGGCGCAGGCGCCGCAGCCCGAGGCCGCGGCCGCCCCGGAGTTGGCCGCGGAGCCGGCCGATGCCGTTGCAAGTGCAAGCGGCGCCGTTTTGCCGAACATCGTGCTGATCGACGGCGGCAAGGGCCAAGTGGAGGTGGCGCGCCAAGTGTTTACCGAACTCGGGCTCGATCGTTCGATGCTCGTCGGCGTCGCCAAGGGCGAGGGCCGCAAGGTCGGCCTGGAAACGCTCGTCTTCGCCGATGGCCGTCCGGCCCTGGAACTCGGCAAGGAAAGCGCCGCGCTGATGCTGGTCGCGCAGATCCGCGACGAGGCGCACCGTTTCGCGATCACGGGTATGCGAGCCAAACGCGCGAAGGCGCGTCAAACCTCGCGGCTGGAGGAGCTCGAAGGCGTCGGGGCCAAGCGGCGCCAGCGCCTGCTGGCGCGCTTCGGCGGTTTGCGCGGCGTCGTGGCGGCGAGCGTCGAGGATCTGGCGAGCGTCGAAGGTATCTCGCGCTCGCTGGCCGAACAGATCTACCGGCAACTGCATTGAGGCGGGGCCGCCGTGCTGCGCCGCTTCACGCTTGTAGCGGGTTCGGCGACGCGGCACAATGGCGTCTCCTCGATATCCGCTCTCTCACTTTCTAGGCCCGCCCTTCGTCCATGCCATTCAACTTTCCGATCTTTCTGACATGGCTGCGGATCGTGCTGATTCCGCTCGTCGTCGGCGTGTTCTACATGCCCGACACGATGATGAGCGGCGCCGAGCGCAACATCGCGGCGGCGGCGATCTTCGTGTTGGCCGCCTTGACCGATTGGTTCGACGGCTTTCTCGCGCGTAAGTGGAACCAGACTTCGGCCTTCGGTGCGTTCTTGGATCCGGTCGCCGACAAGCTCATGGTGACCGCGGCCTTGCTCGTGCTCGTGCAACTGACGCGCATTCAGTCGGCGATCGCACTGGTGATCGTCGGCCGCGAAATCGCCATCTCCGCGCTGCGCGAATGGATGGCGCAGATCGGCGCGTCGAAGAGCGTAGCGGTCAACCAACTCGGCAAGTTCAAGACGGCGTGCCAAATGGTGGCTATTCCCATGCTGCTTTACTACGGCGAGGTCCCGCTCGGTGGTACGTTCTCGATCGATACGCGCGTCTGGGGGCAGTGGCTCATTTACCTCGCGGCGGTCCTCACCATCTGGTCGATGCTCTATTACATGAAGCTCGCGTGGCCGCAAATCCGCGAACGGGGCGGCGCTCACTAAGGGTCCTCACTGCGGCTGCTGATTGCGGCTGCTCATCGCGGCACTCCCCGAGGCCCTCGCGTCTCGTCATACGAATACTGCACCGACCTGTCTATCGCAGTATGATGACGGCGCTATTCGCAGGGGCTCGCGCGCTGCCGTGCGAGCCGTGCCGCAAGGTCGGCTTCGAGCCCGTCTTCCTTTTCGTTTTTTCGCCGTTTGCTCGCCCGGCTTGCCGGCGCGCGCGCATAACGGCTTCGATAACGGCTTCGTAGAGAGATTCATGTCCAGCGTTTCCCCCGCATCGCCCGCCGAATCGAAGGTCCGCACCGTCTTTCGTGTCGTGAGCGGCAACTTCCTCGAGATGTACGACTTCATGGTCTATGGCTATTACGCGCATGCGATCGCCAAGACCTACTTCCCGAGCGGCAACGATTTCATCTCGCTGATGCTCTCGCTGTCCGTGTTCGGCGCGGGTTTCATGATGCGGCCGCTCGGCGCGCTCGTGCTTGGCGCCTATATCGACCGCCACGGCCGGCGCAAAGGCCTCATCCTCACGCTGGGGCTGATGGCGCTCGGTACGCTCGCGGTGGCGGCCGTGCCGGGCTACGCGACCATCGGCATGCTCGCGCCCGCGCTCGTTCTGCTGGGGCGGCTATTGCAAGGTTTCTCGGCCGGTGTCGAATTGGGCGGTGTCTCCGTCTATCTGTCGGAGATCGCGACGAAGGGCCACAAGGGCTTTTACTGCTCGTGGCAGTCGGGCAGCCAGCAGGTTGCCGTCGTGTTCGCGGCGCTGCTCGGCGTCATCCTGAACCGCGCTTTACCCGCCGAGCAGATGGGCGCTTGGGGCTGGCGCGTGCCGTTCCTGATCGGCTGTCTCATCGTGCCGTTCCTGTTCCTCATTCGCCGCTCGTTGAAGGAAACCGACGAGTTTCTCGAGATGCGGCATCGTCCCTCGATCGGCGAAGTGTTCGCCTCGCTGGCGCAGAACTGGGGCGTCGTGCTGGGCGGCATGGGCATGGTGCTGATGACGACGGTTTCGTTCTACCTGATCACGGCCTATACGCCGACGTTCGGCAGGGAAGTGCTCAAGTTGTCTTCCATCGATACGCTGATCGTGACGGTCTGCATCGGCTTGTCGAACCTCGTGTGGCTGCCCACGATGGGCGCGCTATCGGATCGCATCGGCCGCCGCCCCGTACTGATCGTCTTCACGGTGCTGACGATTTTGACGGCTTACCCGGCGGTGCAGTGGCTCGTGGCGAACCCTTCGTTCGGGCGTTTGCTCGCGGTCGAACTTTGGCTCTCGTTCCTGTACGGCAGCTATAACGGCGCGATGGTCGTCGCGCTGACTGAGGTCATGCCGCGCGCCGTGCGCACGGCCGGGTTCTCGCTTGCATACAGTCTCGCCACCACGATCGGCGGCTTCACGCCGGCGATCTCGACCCTGCTGATTCATGAAACGGGCAACAAGGCCGCGCCCGGCCTTTGGATGGGCGTTGCCGCACTCTGCGGCCTCGCGGCGACCTTGTTCTTGTATCGCACGCCCCAAGCGCGCGAGCAATACAAGGCGGTCTGAAGCCGGATAGTCGAGCTTTATCGGTCCGGCAGTTCTCGCGCAAGCGCCTGCGCAACCGTGTCGACGACGTGTTCCCATTGGCCCGGCGAGGGCTGACGCACGAGCCGCGCACTCGGATACCACGGGCTGCGATCGGTATTCGTGAACCAGCGCCAGTCGGCCGCGAACGGCAGCATGAGCCAAAGCGGTTTGCCGAGTGCGCCGGCCAGGTGGGCGATCGACGTGTCGATCGAAACGATCGCGTCGAGCCGGTCGACCACGGCGGCCGTATCGGCGAAGTCGCCGATGCGCGAATCGAGCCGGTGAATCGAGGCCGTGCGCGCGAACGTGTCGAGCACGCGCCGGTCGTCGTCGGTAAGGTTCGGCTGAAGTACGAGCCAGTCGATACCTGCCAATGCGAATAGCGGGGCGAGCATCGAGGCGGGTATGGCGCGGTTTTCCTGCGCCTGGATGCGGCCCGACCACGCGAGCCCGACCTTGACCTTCGCATGGCCGCCCAAGGAGCCGCGCCAGCGGCGCCGGTAGGCCGCCGGCACCTCGAGGTAACGGCTCGGGCCAGGCAACGTATCGAGCGTCGCGCCGAGCGCAAGCGGCAGGCTCAGCAGTGGGCAGCACAGGTCGGCTTGCGGCGGCGTTTGCCCCGCGACGGCCACCGCGATTCGCCATGTCTTGGCCAGCGGCGCGACGAGCGGCTCGAGCTCGCGCTGCACGGTCAGGACCACGCGGCCTACACGCTCACGGGCCAGCGGCACGAATCGAAGGAATTGCAACGTGTCGCCGAAACCCTGCTCGGCGTCGATGAGCAGCGTGCGTTCCGGCGCCGGTTCGCCGCGCCAGCGCATCGGCGCCGGCGCGACGGTGCCGATCGGACCGCCGGCCGCTGCCGCGGCGATCGCGAGCCGCGATTCGTAGGCGGGCAAACCGCGCGCGAAATCGCCGAGCGTAAGCAGCGTCAGGGCGCGATTCAGTTGCGCCGATGCGAGTTCGGGGCGCAGCCGCAGCGCCTGATCGAAGGCGCGCAGGGCTGCATCGTGCGCGCCGAGCGCATGGTGCGCATTGCCTAAACCGAGCCACGCGAGCGCGAGTTGCGGATCGAGGCCGACCGCGCGCTCGTAGCGGGAAATCGCGTCGGCATGGCGGCCCTGAGCGGCCAGCGCATTGCCGAGCCCGAGCAACGCGGGCGGGAATTGGCTTTGCAGCGCCAGCGCAGCTTCGAACGCGGCGCCCGCTTCGGCGTGGCGGCCCACGGCGTCGAGCGTGTTGCCGAGATTGAAGTGCGCCGCGACATAGCCGGGCTGCGCCGTCAGCGCCGCGCGAAATTGTTCGATAGCCTCGTCGGCGCGCCCGAGCGCCGCCAACGCCATGCCTAGGTTGTTATGGGCGCCCGCGTGCCCCGGCCGCAGGGCCAGCGCCTGCGAAAACGCGGCGATCGCTTCCTCGCTGCGGCCGAGCGCGTGCAGCGCGTTGCCGAGATTGTTGTAGATCGAAGCGTCGTTCGGTTGCAGGCGCAACGATCGCTCGAACGCGAGTACGGCGTCTTCGTGCCGGCCCGCGAGCGCGTAGGCGTTGCCGAGGTTGTAATGCGCCAGACCGAAGTCCGGTGCGAGCGAGAGCGCGTTGCGAAAACGCTCGATGGCGCCATCGAGCTTGCCCATCGCCTTCAACGCATTGCCGAGATTCAGTTGCAGACCCGCATCGTTGGGGCGCAGCGCGACGGCCCGGCCAACGAGGTCCGCCGCTTCTTCGTGCCGGCCTTGCTGATGACGGAGCACGCCCAGCAGGTGGAGGGCGTCGGTATGGACGGGATCGGCGTCGATCGCGGCGCGGTAATCGCGCTCGGCGTCGGCGAGTCGTCCGTCACGATGCGCCGCGTAGGCGCGCGCGAAAAAGGGATCCATGACGGCAGGCAATGGCGCAAACGCGGCATTGTCCCACACTCGCCGGATTGACCGGCGCGGTGCACATGACCGAACGCCCGGGAGGTCTGCCGGCTGAGTTCGAGCCCCGATCCGAAGCGGGCGGCGTACACTTGGCGAGATCTCTTGGTTTGCCGGAGGACAAGCATGGCCGCCGTCAACGTCAATGCGCTGCCGGTGCTGATCGTGGGGGCTGGGCCGACCGGGCTCGCTTGCGCGATGAGTTTGGCGCGCGCACGCGCACCCGTGCGTTTGATCGATCGCTCACCGCGGCCGGCGGCACATTCGCGCGCGATCGGAATTCAGGCGCGTACGCTGGAGCTGTTCGAGCAGCACCGGCTCGTCGAGCCGATCCTCGAGATCGGCCACCGTTTGCGCGCCGCGAACCTTTACTCGCATGGCACTCGCCTTGCCCGGCTCGATTTCGATCCGCTCCATACGCGCTATCCGTATTTGCTGTGCCTGGAGCAACCGGCGACCGAGCGGGTGATGACCGAACACCTCGCGGCGTTGGGCGTGCAGATCGAGCGCGGCGTCGAACTCGTGGGGCTACGGCAAGACGCCGCGCAGGTGGAGGCGCAACTGACGCACGCCGACGGCCGGCAAGAAATCTGCCGCGCGGCCTACGTCGTCGGCGCCGACGGAGCGCACAGCGCCGTGCGTCATCTGCTCGGTTTGAGCTTCGCGGGCCAAACCTTCGAGCAGACGTTCGTGCTTGCCGATCTTCAAATCGTGTCCGATTTGTCGGACGACGAATTCCATATGTTCGCCTCTGCCGACGGCTTGGCCGGAATCATTCCGATGGGGGCGGGGCGCCACCGTTTCATCGCCGACCATGTGACGGACGGCGCGGCGCCGCAGGATGGGGCCGACGATACGGCGCAACCGTCGCTCGATTTGTGCCGCACCATCGCTGAGGGGCGCGCGCATCATCCGATGATGCTATCGGAGCTTAGCTGGTCGAGTTATTTTCACATCAATAGCCGGATGGTCGAGCGGCTGCGGGCGCAGCGCGTCTTTCTCGCGGGCGACGCGGCACACATTCACAGCCCCGCCGGCGCGCAGGGGATGAATACGGGTATCCAGGAGGCGTTGAACCTCGGTTGGAAGCTTGCGTGCGCATTGACCGGGCGGGGCGGCGATGCACTGCTCGATACCTACCAGGTCGAGCGCCATCCGATCGAGCGAGACGTGTTGCGTCAAACGGCGTTCGTCACCCAACTGGCCGAGGCCGAGCGCGGACCGCTCAAGCTCTTGCGCGAACGCGTGATGCCGGTCCTAGCCGCGTTCGGCCCCCTGCGGGACGCGGCTAGACTGATGGTCAGCGAATTGGCGATTCAATACCGGCGTAGCCCGCTCACGCTGGAGCGCGTGCTCGACGGCGGGCCGCGGGCCGGCGAGCGCGCGCCCGATGCGCTCGTTCATGTCGTCGATGGGCCGCTTGGGCGGGCGCCGGGCACGGCGCGTCTATACGATTTGCACGACCCGGCGTACTTCTCGTTATTCGTTCTCGTCGAGTTGCCGAGAGGCGAGGAGGCGGCACTCGATGCGGCGGCATCGCTCGCCGCGCCCGAGATCAAGCGCGATCCGGAACTCGAACGCTTGAGCGAGGGTATCGAGGCGGCGCTTCCGGGCGTGGTGCGGATCTGGCGCGTGACGGACGCGGGAGACGACGATGCGTCGTCGCTCACATTGACGTATGGGCGAACGCGTCCGGCGTTCTATCTGGTGCGGCCGGACGGCTATATCGGCGCGCGCGGACGGCCCGCTTCCGATGCGAGCGCGCTCGCGCGTCACTGCGAGACGTGGTTCTTGCACGCGCACCAGACGGGTTGATCCGAACGGAGCGCGTAGGGCGGCGAGCGCCGCCCTACGTTACCTTTTCACGCCACCGCGTGCGGCGTCAACGCGTCGCGGGCACGCACCAGGGCCTCGCGCACGATCGGCGACATCGTCGCGCTCGCCGCGGGATCGTCGAGCGATGCAAGGATCGCGCGCCGCATGCGCGGCTCCCAGAAGCGCCGGATGTGATCGGCGATACCGGTCAGCGCTTCGTCGCGATCGGGCATCGACGCAAAAAATTCGCCGATCTGATTCGCCATTTCGATCAAATGCTCGATCTTCATTGCCGCTCGCTGTCGTTCGTCGGGTTTCTGTTGGCGCCCATCGCGTTCATTTCCCGGTCGTCGTAGCGGCTAGCGACCGCTCGCGCAGCAATTCGAGCTGCGTTTCGTTGAAACGCTCGTACTGCTGCTGCCATTGCGACGGCTGTTGCACCGGCTGCACCTGCACGGCCGTGACTTTGTACTCGGGGCAATTCGTGGCCCAATCGGAGCTGTCCGTGGTGATGACGTTCGCGCCCGATTCGGGGAAGTGGAACGTCGTATAGACGACCCCGGGCTGCATCCGTTCGCTGACGAGCGCCCGCAGCACGGTTTGCCCGGCGCGCGATTCGATGCCGACCCAATCGCCGGTCTTGATGCCGCGATCTTGCGCGTCGTGGGGATGGATTTCGAGCTGGTCCTCTTCGTGCCAGCGCGAGTTCTCCGTGCGTCGCGTTTGGGCGCCGACGTTGTATTGCGACAAAATGCGCCCCGTCGTCAGCAAGAGCGGGTAGCGGCGCGTGACCTTCTCGCGCGATGCGACGAATTGCGTGATGACGAATTTGCCTTTGCCGCGCACGAATTCGTCCACGTGCATCGTCGGCGTCCCTTCGGGCGCCTCTTCGTTGCAAGGCCATTGAACGCTGCCGAGCCGGTCGAGCAACGCATAGGACACGCCGTGGAACGTCGGCGTGAGCCGCGCGATCTCGTCCATGATCTCCGACGGGTGAGCGTAGTCCATCTCGTAGCCGAGCGCGCGCGCGAGCATCGACGTCACTTCCCAATCGGCGTAGCCCGGGAGCGGCGGCATGACGCGCCGCACGCGCGAAATGCGGCGCTCGGCGTTCGTGAACGTACCGTCCTTTTCGAGGAACGACGAACCGGGCAGAAACACGTGTGCGTACTTCGCGGTTTCGTTCAGGAAAATGTCCTGCACGACGATGCATTCCATCGACGTCAGAGCGGCCGCGACGTGCTGTGTATCGGGATCCGATTGGACGATATCCTCGCCCTGGCAATACAAGCCTTTGAAGCTGCCGTCGAGCGCGGCGTCGAACATGTTCGGGATGCGCAGTCCCGGCTCGGGTTGCAGCGTCACGCCCCAAGCGGCTTCGAATTGATGACGCACTTCGTCGCCGCCGATATGGCGATAACCCGGCAACTCGTGCGGGAACGAACCCATGTCGCACGAGCCTTGCACGTTGTTCTGGCCGCGCAACGGGTTCACGCCGACGCCTTCGCGGCCGATGTTGCCCGTCGCCATCGCCAAGTTGGCGATGCCCATGACCATCGTCGAGCCTTGCGCGTGTTCGGTCACGCCGAGGCCGTAGTAGATCGCGGCGTTGCCGCCCGTCGCATACAAGCGGGCCGCTTCGCGTACCTGCTCCGCAGGAACGCCGGTGATCTCGGCCGTTGCCTCGGGCGAGTTCTCCGGCTGCGAAACGAACGCGCGCCATTGCTCGAACGCGAGCGGCTCGCAACGCTCGGCGATGAACGCTTCGTTCAACAGCCCTTCGGTCACGATCGTATGAGCGAGCGCGTTCACGAGCGCGACGTTCGTGCCGGGGCGCAGTTGCAGATGGAAGGCGGCCTTCACGTGCGGGCCGTCGACCAGATCGATGCGGCGCGGATCGGCAACGATGAGTTTCGCGCCTTCGCGCAGGCGCCGTTTCAGGCGCGAGCCGAAGACCGGGTGGCCGTCGGTCGGATTGGCGCCGATGACCATGATCACATCGGCGTGCTCGACCGACGCAAAAGTTTGCGTGCCGGCCGATTCGCCGATCGTCGTCTTCAAGCCATAGCCCGTCGGCGAATGACACACGCGCGCGCAGGTGTCCACGTTGTTGTTGCCGAACGCGGCGCGCACGAGCTTTTGCACGAGATAAGTTTCCTCGTTCGTGCAGCGCGAGGACGTGATGCCGCCGACCGAATCGCGCCCGTACTTCGCCTGCACGCGGCGAAATTCGGATGCCGCGTACGCAATCGCTTCTTCCCACGTCACTTCGCGCCACGGATCGGTGATCTTGGCGCGGATCATCGGCTTCGTGATGCGATCCTTGTGCGTGGCATAGCCCCACGCGAAGCGGCCTTTCACGCAGGCGTGGCCTTCGTTGGCTTGACCGTTCTTGTGCGGCGTCATGCGCACGACTTGCGAGCCCTTCATCTCGGCCTTGAACGAACAGCCGACGCCGCAGTACGCACACGTGGTGACGACCGAATGTTCGGCTTGGCCCGAGAACGTGATGCTTTTCTCGACGAGCGTGGCGGTGGGGCAGGCCGCGACGCAGGCGCCGCACGAAACGCACTCCGACTCCATGAACGGCTGGCTTTCACTCGCCGCGACGCGCGATTCGAAACCGCGCCCGGCGATCGTCAGCGCGAACGTGCCCTGCGTTTCCTCGCACGCGCGAACGCAGCGATTGCAGACGATGCACTTGGACGGATCGTAGGTGAAGTAAGGATTCGATTCGTCCTTCGCATCCTGCAGGTGGTTGGCGCCCTCGAACCCGTAGCGCACCTCGCGCAGCCCGACGACGCCCGCCATGTCCTGCAACTCGCAGTCGCCGTTGGCGGGGCAGGTCAGGCAATCGAGCGGGTGATCGGAGATGTAGAGCTCCATCACGTTGCGCCGCAGCGCTTGCAGCCGGTCGCTCTGCGTGCGTACGCGCATGCCCGCCTCGACGGGCGTCGTGCACGAAGCGGGATAGCCGCGCTTGCCTTCGATTTCGACGAGGCAAAGGCGGCATGAGCCGAACGGTTCCAACGAGTCGGTCGCGCAGAGCTTCGGGACGTTCACGCCGGCTTCGATGGCAGCGCGCATGACCGAGGTGCCGGCGGGCACGGTGACGTCGCAGCCGTCGATTTCGAGCGTGACGTCCGTGTCGGCATGCCGGCGAGGCGTGCCGAAGTCGGTTTCGTCGAGCGGGGCGGCCGCATTCGAACGGCACGCGCAGTGGGCTGAACCGCAGCCGCCGGAACTCGTCGCGGCGGATTGAGCGTGGGCAGGCGCCTGGGGCATGTGAAGCTCCGTCATTCAGGCCGCGGCCGCTTTGGGCGCAGCGGGGCGAAGACCGAAGTCTTCAGGGAAATGGTCTAACGCGGAGAGCACGGGATAGGGCGTCATACCGCCCATGGCGCACAGCGATCCAGCCACCATCGTGTCGCATAGATCGCGCAGCAGGTGGATTTGCTTCTCCGACGTATCGCCTTCGCGGATGCGGGCGATGACCTCGACACCGCGCGTCGATCCGATACGGCACGGCGTGCATTTGCCGCACGATTCGACGGCGCAAAAGTGCATCGCGTATTGCGCGAGTTCGGCCAGATTCGAGGTGTCGTCGTGCACGACGAGCCCGCCGTGTCCGATGACGGCGCCCACTTGCGCATAGGCCTCGTAATCCATCGGAATGTCCCACTGGCTTTCGGGAAGATAGGTCCCGAGCGGGCCGCCGACCTGAACGGCGCGCACCGGACGGCCGCTCGCGGTGCCGCCGCCGAAGGTCTCGACGAGCTCGCGCAGCGTCACGCCGAATGCGAGTTCGACGAGCCCGCCGTATTTGATGTTGCCGGCCAACTGGAACGGCAATGTACCGCGCGACCGGCCCATGCCGAAGTCGCGATAGAACGCCGCGCCGCGCGCGAAGATGAGCGGTACCGTCGCGAGCGTAATCACGTTGTTGACCACGGTCGGCTGGCCGAAGAGCCCGGACAGCGCGGGCACGGGCGGCTTGGCGCGTACGACGCCGCGCTTGCCCTCGAGCGATTCGAGCAGCGCCGTTTCCTCGCCGCAGACGTACGAGCCGGCGCCCTTGGCCACTTCGAGTTCGAAGCCGTGGTTGGACTCGAGCACGCGCTCGCCGAGCCAGCCGGCCGCGCGCGCGCGGCCGATCGCGGCGTTCAGGGCGGCGATCGCGTGCGGGTATTCGCTGCGCACGTAGATATAGCCGCGCGTTGCGCCCGTTGCGACGCCGGCGATGATCATGCCTTCGATCAGCGCGAACGGATCGCCTTCCATCGCGAGGCGATCGGAGAACGTGCCCGAGTCGCCTTCGTCGGCGTTGCAGACGATGTACTTTTGCGCGGCTTTCGCCTCGCGCACGGTGCGCCATTTGATGCCGGCCGGGAACGCCGCGCCGCCGCGGCCGCGCAGTCCCGATTCGAGCACCGTTTCGCAGGCCGCGTCCGGGCTCATTGCGAGCGCGGCCTTCAACCCTGCGAGCCCGCCGTGAGCCACGTAATCGTCGATCGAAAGCGGATCGGTCAACCCCAAGCGGGCGAACGTCAAGCGTTGCTGCCGCTTCAAATAAGGGATCTCGTCGACGATGCCGACGCAGCGTTCATGCGCGCCGCCCGTCATCCAGCCGGCGTCGAACAGCGATGCGACGTCGGACGCCTCGACATTGCCGTAGCCGACGCGTCCCGCCGGTGTTTGCACCTCGACGAGCGGTTCGAGCCAGAGCAGGCCGCGCGAGCCGTTGCGCACGAGCTCGATGTCGATCGAGCGGCGCTTGGCTTCTTGCACGATGGCGTGCGCGATCGCATCGGCACCGAGTGCGAGTGCCGACGAATCGCAAGGAACGTAGACGCGCGTTGTCATGCACCCTCCGCCGGATTGGATACCGAGCTCGTCGCCTCGGCGCGGGCCGTGTCGAACAACGTATCGAATTTCTCGGGCGTGACTTTGACGTGCAGCGCGCCGTTGATCGTCATCGACGGGGAAAGGGCGCATTGCCCAAGACAGTAAACCGATTCGAGCTCCACCTCGGCGTGGCCATCGCGGCCCGCATGCTCCCCCGCGTTGCCCGCGCCATGGGCCGCATCGAAGCGGCAGCGCGTGCGGCCTTCGATGTGGCGGGCCAGCGCTTCGGTGCCCATGCTGCGGCAGGCTTCCGCGCGGCACAGGGCGACGGTGACGTGTGCCGGCGGCCGGGTGCGGAAGTGGTGGTAATACGTAATGACGCCGTGAACTTCGGCGCGCGAAAGATTGAAGGCGCGCGCCAGCGGCGCGACCACGTCGGGCGGGACAAAGCCCACCTCGTCTTGAATGGCGTGCAGCACCGCGATCAGCGATGCGCCCGGCGAGACGTGCCGGCGGACGAGATCGTCCGGCGCCGCGGCGCTGGCGTGTTCCAAGGTGGGGCTCCTCTTTGACTCATCAATATGCACTTGCTCGTCATATAGCGTGCATATATGCTCGGCTCTAGCCGTTGTACTGGAACAATAGGCGTGGGGACAGGGTTGTGCAATAGGAAGTCGGACAGCATAAATGATTGAGATCAAATGCGTCGCGCAATTGCTCGTACGCGACAACGCGGGACGCGACGTGAGCCTCACGGACATCGTTCCACTGCTTGCCCTTATCGATCAAACGGGCAGCATCGCGCAAGCTGCCGGCGAACGGCAGCTTTCGTACCGGCACGCTTGGGGCTTGCTGCGCGCGCTGGAGGAGCGGCTCGGCGGCGAGCTGATCGCGAAAGAGCGCGGCAAGGGCTCGGTGCTGTCGGCCCTGGGAAGGGCGGTTGTCCAAGCGCAGCGAGCTTGTGCGGAGCGGCTGGATGGGCCGTTGACGCTGTTTGCGAGCGAAGTGGCGGCGGAGTTGAACCGGCAACTGGGCGCGGGCGGCACGACGCGCATTCACGCTTCGCATGGTTACGCGGTGGCCGCGCTCGTGGCGCGGCTCGGCGCCCAGGCGCCTAGCGCGGTCGACATCAAATATCGGGAAAGCGCGGAGGCCGTGGCGGCGTTGGCGCGCGGCGAGTGCGACTTCGCCGGCTTTCATCTGCCGCGCGGCGCGTTTCGCGAGCTATGCGCCGATATCTACCGGCGCTGGCTCGACCCCCGGCGGCACGTGCTCGTTTATTTGACCGGGCGCAAGCAAGGGCTCTTTCTCACGAAAGGCAATCCCAAGGAAGTACGCGGTTTGGACGACCTCGCGCGTCCGGACGTGCGTTTCGTCAACCGCCAGCCTGGTTCCGGCACGCGCCTGCTGCTCGATCTGGCGTTGAACAGCGTTGGGATCGATCCCGAACGGATCAACGGTTATGCCTCCACCGAGCTGACACACACGGCAATCGCGGCCTTCGTCGCGAGCGGTATGGCCGACGCCGGTTTCGGCGTGGCTCCGGCGGCGCACCATTTCGGGCTCGATTTCCTACCCATCGTCGACGAGGACTACTACTTCGCTTGCGATCGCGCGCGGCTCACGGCCGGGCCGTTGGCGGCGGCGCTGGCCGTATTGCGCAGCGAGGACTTCCGTGCGGGTGTGGCCACGCTCGAAGGCTACGACCCGACGCATTGCGGCGAACTGATCGATGTCGCGGCGGGCTTGCGCGGGGCGCCGCTGCCGCCCGGTGCGGGCGATGTCGTCTGATCCGATCCGGCCGAAGAGCGAACCGCTGCGTTTCGCTTATCGGCCGCGTTCCGTTTACTGCCGTAACAGTGTCGGCTGCAAGCTGGGTGGGTTCTGCGTTACGCTTACGGCTTTCGTATTCATTGAGTCCAGACCGCCTTGCGCGGCGTCGAAATCGTTATGAAATCGCTTGTTAATCTATGCGCCGGTACCGCAATGGCCGGCATGTTGTTGACAGTCGCATCGCTCGCGTTCGCGCAGAACACGCCCGGCGTGCCGGGGGGAATCCTGCAGGACGAATTCAAGCTCCAGGCGCATCCGCAATTGGAGTTCGCGGCATCGGCCCCGTCGAAGAAGTACCAATCCCGTACGTCGAAGATGCGCAAGAAGGGGGACAACGGCGATCCGAACGGCTGCAATTTGCAGTGTCCGGAAGACGCCGAGTGAGGGTTGGCGGCACTCGATCGCGGCAGACTCGGTGTGCTAAAGAAAACACCCCGCGAGCGCTGAACTCGTCGGGGTGCCGTTGTGTCCTCGATCGCATCGAGGCGTACGGGTGCTCGACTGCCACCTAGGTTGTCCATACACGGAGGGCCAGCCGATTCGCCGGCCCCGGCAGCAGACGTAGGTCTGCGTGGCCGCCGTCACGCCTGCGTCGAGCAGGAACTCGCTCACGTTTTTGTGGCAGGCGCGCACTGCCTCCTGCAGAAGCTGCTTGACCGGCGTGCTTGCACGAACGTCAATGTGCTCGATCTTGGGAAGATTCGGGGTGGTCATGGTGCCCCTCCGGACAGATCGTGGGTGCTCTTAGTCAGGGAACGAGGTTGGGGCGAGGACGCGCGGGAACCGGCGCGACCGGTCAAGAAAAAACCCCAGCCGGGAACGGTTGGGGTTTCAGTATTTTGGTGGAGCCGGCGGGAATCGAACCCGCGTCCAAGAGCAGTCCACAATCAGTTCTACATGCGTAGTTCTATCTTTTGATTTAACCGTGGCGACGCGGACGAACACGCTTCGCAACGGCGATTCACTAGATTTTCGACCTTGGCGTCGTGACGCCACCCAGGCTTAACTGACGTATATGACCTCTGGCGGTATTGCTACCGGTCTTGCGACGCTAGCCCGTCAGTGAGCTAGGCAGAGGACGGCGGCCCTTAGGCTGCCAGTGCGAACGTTTCGTCGTTTGCAGTTACGTTTTTCCCATTGATTAACGAGGTGACGGGTCCTCGGCATGCCCTGACTGCTTCATAACCCTTGTCGAAACCAGGTCGGCCCCTACAAGTGCGAACGGTGATTATCTCACAGAACACCAGGTGGTGCGCCTCGGCGGGAAATCAAGGGGGCAAGGCGAACGAAAGGCGGCGGAATTGTCCGCAAGGCTAGATTCGCGTGCCCGGTACGCCGATTTCAGCTGAGCACGCCGAGCAGACGCGCCAGGTGCTCCGGCGAATCGACGATATGCTGGGCGTGCCACATGGCGGGCGGCAAATCGTCGCCGCAATACCCGTAGGCCGCTGCGACGGTCGCCATCCCGGCGGCGAAGCCGGCTTGAACATCGCGCAAGTCGTCTCCGATGTAGACGATTTGCCCCGGCGGCAGCGCGAGCGCTTCGGCGGCGTGTAGTAACGGGGCGGGATGCGGTTTCGAGTGCGGCGTCGTGTCGCCGCTGACTACACAGCCCGCGCGCTCTAAAAGCCCGAGTTGCTCGACGAGCGGCATCGTGAGCCGTCCTACCTTGTTCGTGACGATGCCCCATGGGATGCCCCGCGCATCGAGCGCCTCGAGCAGTTCGGCGATGCCCGGAAACAAGGTGGTTTCGATGCACAGGTCGGCTTCGTAATTGGCGAGAAACTCCTCGCGCATCGGCGCGAATTCGCGGTGCTCCGGTCCGATGCCAAAGGCGCCGCCGATCAAACCGCGCGCGCCGGCCGACGCCAACGGCCGCAGCTGCTCCACGGGCACCAGTTCGAGGCCGCGGTCGCGCCGCATTTTGTTGACGGCGGCGGCGAGATCGGGCGCGGTATCGGCCAACGTGCCGTCGAGGTCGAACAAGGCGGCGCGGCAGTGCGCAAGGCTCGGCGTGTCGGCCTGTTGCACGCTCGGCGAGGTCGTATGGCTCATAGATCGCGGATCGAAGGGCGGGCGAAGTGGGTCGGGTGCGGCAGGCGCGGCCGCTCAGGCGTCGCGGCGGCAGGCAAATAGATAGTTGACGCTCGTATCGTCGGATAGCGTGAAGTGCTTGCCGAGCGGACGGTACGTGATGCCCTTGACTTCTACCGCGCGCAAGCGAGCGGCGCGCGCGAATCCCGCAAGCTCCGAAGGGCGAATGAAACGCGCGTAGTCGTGCGTACCCTTGGGGAGCATCTGGGCGATGTATTCGGCGCCGATGACGGCCAACAAGTAGGACTTCACGTTCCGGTTCAGCGTGGAAAAGAACACCCAGCCGTCGGGTTTGACGAGCGTCGCGCAGGCTTTGACGATCGCCGCCGGATCGGGCACGTGCTCGAGCATTTCCATGCAGGTGACCACATCGTAGCTGCCGGGCTCGCGCGCGGCGAGCGCCTCCGCCGCGATTTCCTCGTACTCCACCGTCACGCCGCTCTCGAGACTATGCAGGTCGGCCACGCCCAGTGCTTGATTCGATAGATCGATACCCTTGACCTGGGCACCGAGGGTTGCCATCGATTCGGACAAAATGCCGCCGCCGCACCCGATGTCGAGCACGCGTTTGCCCGGCAGATGCGCGTGAGCGTCGATCCAGCCGAGCCGGACGGGATTCAGTTCGTGGAGCGGTTTGAATTCGGCATTCGGATCCCACCAACGGTGTGCAAGGTCGCTAAATTTCCGTAGCTCGTGGGGATCGGCATTCGTCATAACGTTGCGAGAGGGGAGAGGGCCGGGATTAGGCTGAGTATATCGAGGGTTGCGCGCCGCGGCAAAAACGGGCGGACGGCATCGGGCGACACCAGAAAAAAACCCCGCCGAGGCGGGGTTTTTCGTGATGCCGAAGGGTAAGCAGCTTATTGCTTCGACTGCGTACCGACGACTTCGACTTCCACGCGACGGTTCGGTGCCAGGCAGGCGATGAGCGCCTTGCGGTTCTTCTGCGCGCAGTCCGTCTTGACCGGGTTGCGCTTGCCCTTGCCTTCCGTGTAGATCTTGCTGGCGGGCACGCCCTTGCTGACCAAGTAAGCCTTGACAGCTTGCGCGCGGCGCAGCGACAGACGGTCGTTGTACTTGTCCGAACCGATCTTGTCCGTGTAGCCCGTTGCAACGACGACTTCCAGATTCATGCCTTCGAGCTTCGAAGCCAGTTCGTTCAGCTTTTCCTTGCCGGCCGGCTTCAGGATAGCCTTGTCGAAGTCGAACAGGGTATCGGCTTGGTACGTAACCTTTTGGCTCGTGATAGCCGGAGCGACCGGAGCAACCGGTGCCGGGGGCGTCGGGGCTTGCGCGACGAGCGCGCCGTCACACTTGGCGTTGGCCGTGGCCGGCGTCCAGAACGCATCGCGCCAGCAAAGCTCGTTCGTGCCGTTCATCCACACGTATTCGCCGGTGCCGTTCACCCAGTTGTCGTTCGTAGCTTGTCGCGACGCCGGCACCGACTGTGCCGACGCGGATGCAGCCACAACTGCGGTAGCTGCAATGAACGCGAGCTTTGAAAATTTATTCATATTTCTCCTCTCGAAATTGAGATTACCGCAGGTTTACTGCGAGCCTGGATGACGAAAACAAGTCATACATTGCTCGAAGTATAACATTGGTGCGGCACAAAAAACGCGGGACCCTGTGGACACTTCGAGCAGCGTCTAACCAAGTGCGTTGGCATTTTGCCATATCGTTCCCTTCTTACGAAAAAAAAATCCCGCCGTCTCCGGCCACCTCTTTCGATTGTGGTGCTTGAGCAACAGGAAAGCCGGGCGCGGTTTTGCGGGCGGTCGGCGGTTGCACGAGCCGTGCCAGCACGCGCGAAACGATCGCATCCCCCGATGGCGAGAATCGACGGCGTTTGGGCCGCCGGTTCGCGCGGCCGTGGGGGAGTACATGCCGCAGATCGCGGGCGCCGATGGCGGCCATGTTAGAATCGCGTGATGCCCGGCGCCTCCTGCCGGGCCCCCGGGAAGCGGGCGCGTCGTGTTGTTGGGCGCCGCTCGCGACCGAAAACGATACGGATAATGGATCAATTCGCCAAAGAGACTCTGCCGATCTCCCTCGAGGAGGAAATGCGCCGTTCGTATCTCGATTACGCGATGAGCGTGATCGTGGGGCGGGCGCTCCCCGATGTCCGGGATGGCCTGAAGCCGGTGCATCGCCGCGTACTGTACGCGATGCACGAGTTGAACAACGATTGGAATCGCGCCTACAAGAAGTCGGCGCGTATCGTCGGCGACGTCATCGGTAAATACCATCCGCACGGCGATACGGCGGTGTACGACACGATCGTGCGCATGGCGCAGAGTTTTTCGCTGCGCTACATGCTCGTCGACGGCCAGGGCAACTTCGGTTCGATCGACGGCGACAATGCCGCCGCGATGCGGTACACCGAAATCCGCATGGCCAAGATCGGCCACGAGTTGCTGGCCGATATCGACAAGGAAACGGTCGATTTCGGTCCGAACTACGACGGCAGCGAGAACGAACCGCTGATCCTGCCGGCGCGTATCCCCAATTTGCTGATCAACGGCTCGTCGGGTATCGCCGTCGGGATGGCGACGAACATTCCGCCGCACAACCTGAGCGAAGTCGTCGACGCCTGCCATCATCTGCTGAAAAACCCGCAGGCGAGCATCGATGAGCTCATCGAGATCATCCCGGCGCCCGATTTCCCCACGGCCGGCATCATCTACGGCGTGGCGGGCGTGCGCGACGGTTATCGCACGGGCCGCGGCCGCGTCGTCATGCGCGCGGCTACCCACTTCGAGGAGATCGACCGCGGCCAGCGCATGGCGATCATCGTCGACGAGCTCCCTTATCAGGTGAACAAGCGTTCGCTGCTCGAGCGCATTGCGGAGCTCGTCAACGAGAAGAAGCTCGAGGGTATCTCCGATATCCGCGACGAATCGGACAAGAGCGGCATGCGCGTCGTCATCGAGCTCAAGCGCGGTGAAGTGCCCGAGGTCGTGCTCAATAATCTGTACAAAGCGACCCAGCTGCAAGACACGTTCGGTATGAACATGGTCGCGCTCGTGGACGGCCAGCCCAAGCTGCTGAATCTGCGGGAAATGCTCGACGCATTCCTCTCGCACCGGCGCGAGGTGTTGACGCGGCGCACTGTATACGAGCTGCGTAAAGCGCGCGAACGAGGCCATGTGCTCGAGGGTCTCGCGGTGGCGCTCGCGAACATCGACGAATTCATCGCGATCATCAAGGCCGCCCCCACGCCGCCGATCGCCAAGCAAGAGTTGATGGCGCGCCCCTGGGATTCCTCGCTCGTGCGCGAGATGCTGTCGCGCGCCGAGTCCGAGAATGCCGCGGCCGGCGGGCGCGAGGCCTACCGTCCGGAAGGCCTGAACCCGGCTTTCGGTATGCAGGGCGACGGTCTGTACAAGTTGTCCGATACGCAGGCCCAGGAAATCTTGCAGATGCGTCTGCAACGCCTGACGGGCCTCGAGCAAGACAAGATCATCGGCGAATACCGGGAAGTCATGGCTCAGATCGCCGATCTGCTCGATATCCTCGCGCGGCCGGAACGCATCACGGCAATCATCACCGACGAGTTGACGGCCGTGAAGGCCGAATTCGGCGACGCGCGCCGCTCGAAGATCGAGCTGAACGCCACGGAGCTGAACACCGAAGATTTGATCACGCCGCAGGACATGGTCGTGACGATGTCGCACACGGGCTACGTCAAGTCGCAGCCGCTGTCCGAATACCGCGCGCAAAAGCGCGGCGGGCGCGGTAAGCAGGCGACGCAGATGAAGGAAGACGACTGGATCGATACGCTGTTCATCGCGAACACGCACGATCACATGCTGTGCTTCTCGAACCGCGGCCGCGTCTACTGGGTGAAGGTGTACGAGGTGCCGCAAGGCTCGCGCAACTCGCGCGGCCGGCCGATCGTCAACATGTTCCCGCTGCAAGAAGGCGAGAAGATCAACGTCGTGCTGCCGGTCAAGGAATTTTCGGCGGATAAGTTCGTTTTCATGGGCACGGCCCTCGGCACGGTCAAGAAGACGCCGCTGGAAGCTTTCAGCAGACCAATGCGCAAAGGTATCATTGCCGTCGGTTTGGACGAGGGCGATTACCTCATCGGCGCCGCCATCACGGACGGTCAGCACGACGTCATGCTGTTCTCCGATTCCGGCAAGGCGGTGCGCTTCGACGAAAACGACGTGCGTCCGATGGGCCGCGAGGCGCGCGGCGTGCGCGGCATGCAGTTGGAAGACGGACAGCAGGTCATCGCGATGCTCGTGGCCGGCAGCGAGACGCAGTCCGTGCTGACGGCAACCGAGAACGGCTACGGCAAACGCACGCCGATCACGGAGTACACGCGGCACGGGCGCGGCACGAAGGGTATGATCGCGATCCAGACGTCGGAGCGTAACGGCAAGGTCGTCGCCGCCACGCTCGTCGATGCCGAAGACCAGATCATGCTGATCACGAACACGGGTGTGTTGATTCGCACACGTGTTTCGGAGATTCGCGAGATGGGCCGGGCCACGCAGGGTGTTACACTCATCAGCCTCGACGAGGGTACCAAACTGTCCGGCCTGCAGCAGATCGCGGAAGCCGATTCCGATGTCGATATCGACTCGGAAGGCGCCGCATCCGACGACGAAGCGGGCGAGGACGCCGCGCAGTAATCGGTATGAAATCGGTGTGACGCTGCCACCGCGGTTTGACGAAAGACAACGAAGCGCGCGAGCGATTGCGCTATAGGTAAGTGCGCCCGTCACGCTGGAGCGGCGGGTGCGACGAGACTGTCGCAATGCTGTGTGCGTTCGATTCATTTTTTTGAGGGAGTAATGATGCAACGACGATTCAAGCAATTGATGCTGCTGGCTGCTTTCGTGCCGACTTTCGCGATGGCGCAAGCCCTCCAGAGCCAAGCGCCCGCGGCTTCGACTGCCACGGCCGCCGCGCCCGCACCGGTCGATCCGGCCAAGCAAGCTGCGATCAAGGAGCTGCTGGAAGCGATCGACGCGCAAAAGCTCGTCGGTGCGATCGGTAACAGCGCGCAGATGCAAGCGAAGCAATACGTGCCGGAAATCCTGTCGGAAGCGCTCTCGGAGAACAAGACGCTGAACGACAAGCAAAAGCAAGCCGCCGTGCCGGCGCTGCAAAAGAACGCCGTGCCCAAGCTCGTGGATTCGGCGGGTCAAGTGTTCGCGTCCGACGGCTTCCGTCAAGACGCGATGCAAGCGCAATACGACGCCTACGCGAAGTATTACTCGACGGACGAACTCAAAGACCTGACGAAGTTCTACAAGAGCTCGACGGGCCGCAAGTTCATCCAGGTGCAAGACCAGGTTGGCCGCGACGTCGTCGGCAGCCTGATGCAGAAGTACATGCCGCAGTCGATTCAGGCTACGCGCGCGCAAGCCGATAAGGAAGTTGCCGCGGTCAAGCCCGGCAAGTAAATCGCGCCGGAGCCCGAATGGGCTTCGCGTGCAGGCCCGGTTGCCGGGTTTGCACGAGCGGTTTTCGATCGGCGGTGCGATAATGGCCGTTTGCGCGAATTGCGCGAACGGCCATTATCTATTTCCGACTCGATCTGACTTGATCTGACTTGAGTCCGGCGAATTCGAAGGTGGTATTGCGCCGCCGCTCGTTTGCGCTCGTCCGTTCAATCTTCCTCCGGGGGTCTCTCGATGCGCGTCTTCAATTTCTCGGCCGGCCCGGCTGCATTGCCTGAAGAGGTGTTGCGTCAAGCAGCCGACGAAATGCTCGATTGGCATGGCAGCGGCATGAGCGTGATGGAAATGAGTCATCGCGGCCGCGAGTTCATGTCGATCCATGAAGAAGCGCTGACCGACGTGCGCGATTTGCTCCAAGCGCCCGCGAGCCATCGTGTCTTGTTCCTGCAAGGCGGCGGGCTCGGCGAAAACGCGATCGTGCCGATGAACATGCTCGGCAAGCGCGATGTCGCCGATTTCGTCGTCACGGGCTCATGGTCGCAAAAGTCGTTCAAGGAAGCCGCCAAGTACTGCAAGCCGCATTTGGCCGCGAGCGGCGAGACGGCGAACGGTTTCACGCGCGCACCGAAGCGCTCGGAATGGCAATTGTCCGACGATCCGGCTTACGTGCACCTGTGCACGAACGAGACGATTCACGGCGTCGAGACGTTCGATATTCCCGAACTGGGCGACGTGCCGCTCGTGGCCGACGTTTCTTCGCATGTGTTGTCCCGGCCGCTCGACGTCGCCAAGTACGGCGTCATGTACGGCGGGGCGCAGAAGAACATCGGCATGGCGGGTTTGACGATCGTCGTCGTGCGAGAGGATTTGCTCGACCGCGCGCTCTCGATCTGCCCGTCGGCATTCGAGTGGCGCATCGTCGCCGAGAACAATTCGATGTACAACACGCCGCCCACGTACGCGATCTACATCGCCGGCCTCGTGTTCAAATGGCTGAAGCGTCAGGGTGGGTTGAAGGAAATCGAGGCACGCAATCTCGAAAAGTCGAAGCTGCTGTATGAGACCATCGATGCGAGCAGCTTCTTCAGCAACAAAGTGGAGCGCGAATCGCGTTCGCGAATGAACGTACCGTTCTTCCTCGCGGACGAGTCGCGCAATGATGATTTCCTTGCCGGCGCAAAAGAGCGCGGGCTGATGCAGCTCAAGGGCCACAAGTCCGTCGGCGGCATGCGGGCGTCGATCTACAACGCGGTGCCGCTCGAAGGCGTTAAAGCGCTCGTCGAGTATATGAAGGATTTCGAACGCACCCGCGCTTAACCGCGTGGGGCAGGGCGCGCGTGCCACGCCGCCCGTTTTCGATACGGCCGTTTTACGCATGGACGACGAACTCAATTCAAAGTTGAAGCCGCTGCGCGACGCGATCGATGCGATCGACGCGCAGGTCATCGCGCTGCTCAATCAACGCGCGGCGATCGCCCTCGAAGTGGGCGAGGTCAAAAAGCACTACAACGCACCGGTGTTCCGTCCCGAACGCGAACAGCAGGTGATTTCGCGTTTGCAGGCGCTGAGCGAAGGTCCGCTCGAGAGTGAGCACATCAGCGCGATTTGGCGCGAGATCATGGCGGCAAGCCGTTCGCTCGAGCAGCCGGTCAGGGCGGCTTATCTCGGTCCGGCGGGAACCTATAGCGAAGAGGCGATGGTCGAGTACTTCGGCCATTCGATCGACGGACTGCCGTGCCCATCCATCGACGAGGTGTTCCGAAGCGTCGAAGCCGGTGCCGCGCAATTCGGCGTCGTGCCGGTCGAGAATTCGAGCGAGGGTGCGGTATCTCGCACGCTCGACTTGTTGCTGGAGTCGCAGGTATTGATCGGCGGCGAACTGGCATTGCCGATCCGGCACAACCTGCTTACGCAAAGCGGGGCGCTCACGGGCATCTCGCGCATTTGCGCCCATGCGCAAGCGCTCGCGCAATGTCAGCGCTGGCTCGCCGCGAACTTGCCGCATATCGAGCGGCAAGCCGTGTCGAGCAACGCCGAAGCGGCACGCATGGCGTCCCTCGATCCGAGCATCGCGGCGATCGCGGGCGATCGCGCCGCGGCGTTCTACGGCTTGCAGGTCGCGAGTCCGATGATCCAAGACGATCCGCATAACCGGACCCGTTTCGTGATGATCGGTCATGCGCCGGCGGGCCGCAGCGGGCACGACCAAACGTCGCTCATCGTGTCGGTGAAGAACGAGCCCGGCGCCGTGTTCAAGTTGCTCGAGCCGTTGGCGCGGCACGGCGTGTCGATGACGCGATTCGAGTCGCGGCCGGCGCGCGTCGGCACCTGGGAGTACTACTTCTATATCGACGTCGAAGGCCATCGCGACGATGCGCACGTTGCGCTCGCGCTCGCCGAACTCGGGAAGAAGGCTGCGTTCCTGAAGATCCTCGGCTCCTATCCGCGCTCGCGCTGATGCCGCGCATGCTCTCGACCGGCCGGGGCCGGTCGATTCACGACGATGGATGTGCTCGCGCATCGGCATCCGTCGGTCCAACGAATTCGCGCTGTCCGCTTTGGAGAGACTCATGACGATGCAATACGGCCCTTCCTACGTGCGTCAAATCGCCCCCTACGTTGCCGGCAAGCCGATCTCGGAAGTCGCGCGCGAATTCGGGCTCGACGAGGCGCGCATCGTGAAGCTCGCGTCGAACGAAAATCCGCTCGGCATGCCCGAGTCGGCCAAGGCCGCGATGGCGCGTGCCGCGGCTGAACTCGGCCGCTATCCCGACGCGAACGCGTTCGAATTGAAAGCGGCGCTCGCCGTGCGCTACGGCGTGCCGGCCGAATGGATCACGCTCGGCAACGGCAGCAACGATATTCTCGAGATCGCCGCGCACGCGTTTGTCGAAAAGGCGCAGTCGGTCGTTTATTCGCAGTACTCGTTCGCCGTCTACGCCCTCGCGACGCAAGGGCTCGGCGCACGCGCGATCGTCGTTCCGGCCGTGCGCCACGGGCACGATCTCGACGCGATGCTCGCGGCGATCGAAGACGATACGCGCCTCCTATTCATCGCCAATCCGAACAATCCGACGGGGACGTTCATCGAAGGGCCCGCGCTCGAGGCATTTCTCGAGAAGGTGCCCCGGCGCGTCGTGGTGGTGCTCGACGAAGCCTATACGGAATACCTCCCGGCCGAGCTGCGCTACGATTCGATCGCGTGGGTGCGCCGCTATCCGAATCTCGTCGTCTCGCGCACGTTCTCGAAGGCGTTCGGTCTCGCGGGGCTGCGCGTGGGCTTCGCGATCGCTCAGCCCGAACTGACCGATCTGCTCAATCGGCTGCGCCAGCCGTTCAACGTCAACACGATGGCGCAGGCCGCGGCGATCGCGGCGCTCGGCGACACCGCGTTCCTCGAAAAAACGGCCGCGCTCAATACGCAAGGCTACCGCCGGTTGACACAAGCGTTCGATAAGCTCGGGCTCGAGTACGTGCCCTCGTTCGGCAACTTCGTGCTCGTGCGTGTCGGGAACGACGACGGGGCGGGTGAGCGCGTCAATCTCGCGCTGCTCAGGCAGGGCGTGATCGTGCGTCCGGTCGGCAACTACGGGCTGCCGCAGTGGCTGCGCGTCACGATCGGTCTGCCCGAGGAAAACGAGGCGTTCGTCACCGCGCTTGAACAAGCACTCGCGCAGGCGTAAGCCGCGCGCCGCGTATTTCGTGTGCGCCACGCGCATGCGCTTTTTTTTGTTTGCGAGCCATTCTTGACGACGTTTACTTTCGACAAACTCGTGATTTTCGGCGTGGGACTGATCGGCGGCTCGCTGGCGCGCGCGTTGCGCGAGCGCTCGGGCGCCGCGCGCGGCTCGCGCATCGTCGGTGTCGGCCGCACGCGTGCTTCCGCCGAGCGGGCCCGTGAGCTGGGTGTCGTCGACGACATTGCTTCGCTCGACGACGACACCGAGCTCGCCGCCGCGCTGGCCGGCGCGGATCTCGTGCTCGTCGCGGCGCCTGTCGCTCAGACGCAGCCGCTGCTCGCGCGCATCGCACCGTTTCTCGAGGCGCGCACGATCGTGACCGACGCCGGCAGTACGAAGTCGGACGTCGTCGCGGCGGCGCGCGCGGCACTCGGCGAGCGCGTGAGTCAATTCGTGCCGGGTCATCCGATTGCCGGACGCGAATCGAGCGGCGTCGAAGCCGCTTTGCCCGATCTCTACGTGGGCCGCAACGTCGTTCTGTGCCCGCTGCCGGAGAATCGACCCGAGGACGTCGCTCGCATCGACGCGCTTTGGCGTGCCGGCGGTGCGCTCGTGAGCACGATGAGCCACGAGCAGCACGACCGCGTTTTCGCCGCGGTCAGTCACTTGCCGCATCTGCTGTCGTTCGCGCTCGTCGAGCGTATCTTGAGCGCGCCGGATGCGGCGCTCAAATTCTCGTTCGCCGCCGGCGGATTCCGCGATTTCACGCGGATCGCGGCGTCGAGCCCCGAAATGTGGCGTGACGTCTGCTTGGCCAATCGCGATGCGCTGGTCGAGGAATTGGACGGCTACACCGCCGTTCTCGCCATGCTGCGCGCCGCCATCGTCGCCGGAGACGGCGCCGCGCTCGAAGCAGTTTTCGCCCGTTCACGCGAAGCGCGCACGCAATGGCAGGAACGCGGCGGCCGCGCGAGCGGCCATCTCGCCCCGAAATAAAAGGAAACCCCTCATGGATTACCTCGATCTCGGACCGTACTCCCGCGCACAAGGCACGATCCGTCTGCCGGGCTCGAAGAGCATTTCGAATCGCGTGCTCTTGCTCGCCTCGCTGGCCGAAGGTGAGACGACGATCTCGAACCTGCTCGATTCCGACGACACGCGCGTCATGCTCGATGCGCTGACCAAGCTCGGCGTCGAGTTCACGCGCAACGGCGATGTCTGCGTCGTGCGAGGCGCGGGCGGCGCGTTTCCCGCGAAGGCGGCCGACTTGTTTCTCGGCAATGCCGGCACGGCCATTCGCCCGTTGACGGCGGCGTTGGCCGTGAACGGCGGCGAGTATCGCGTCCACGGCGTGCCGCGCATGCATGAGCGGCCGATCGGCGATCTCGTGGACGGCCTGCGTCAAATCGGCGCGCACATCGATTACGAAGCGAACGAGGGTTATCCTCCGCTCGCGATTCACGCCGCGCACATCGAGGTGAACGAGCCGATCCGCGTCCGCGGCGACGTTTCGAGCCAGTTTTTGACGGCACTCTTGATGACGTTGCCGCTCGTGCATGCCAAAAGCGGCCAGATCGTCGTCGAAGTACAAGGCGAGTTGATTTCGAAACCCTACATCGAAATCACGATGAAGCTGATGGAGCGCTTCGGCGTCACCGTCGCGCGCGAAGGGTGGCAGCGTTTCACGATTCCGGCCGGCGGCCGCTATCGCTCGCCGGGCGCGATCATGGTGGAGGGCGATGCGTCGTCGGCGTCGTATTTCCTCGCGGCCGGTGCGATCGCGGGCGGCCCCGTGCGCGTCGTCGGCGTGGGCCGGGCGAGCATCCAGGGCGACGTCGCGTTCGCCGACGCACTGACGGCCATGGGCGCGAACGTCACGATGGCCGAGGATTGGATCGAGGTACGCGGCGTCGGCCACGATCACGGGCAGCTCGAAGCGGTCGACATGGACTTCAACTTGATTCCGGACGCCGCGATGACGATAGCCGTGTGCGCGCTGTTCGCGCGCGGCACGACGAGGCTGCGCAACATCGGCAGCTGGCGCGTCAAGGAGACGGACCGGATTGCCGCGATGGCCACCGAACTTCGCAAAGTCGGCGCCACGATCGAGGAGGGCGAGGACTTCCTAGTCGTGACGCCGCCCGCGGCCATTACCCCGAACGCCGCGATCGATACCTATGACGATCACCGCATGGCCATGTGCTTCTCGCTCGTTTCGCTCGGCGGCGTGCCGGTGCGCATCAACGACCCGAAGTGCGTCGGCAAGACTTTTCCCGACTATTTCGACCGCTTCAAAACGCTCGCCCGCGTTTGATGTTCGACCATTTTCCTAGATGAAACCGACTCGCCCGTTCCACCAAACGCCCGTCATCGCCATCGACGGTCCCACCGCTTCCGGGAAAGGGACCGTCGCGGCCCTCGTCGCCGCCCAACTCGGTTTCCACTTGCTCGATAGCGGCGCGCTGTACCGGCTCGCCGCGCTGGCGAGCGTCCGCTACGGTGTCGCGGCCGACGACGACGCGGCGCTGGCCGCCCTCGTGGGCGATCTGCACATTACGTTCCGGGAGGGCTGCGCGCAACTGGACGGGGTGGACGTCTCCAGCGACATCCGGGCCGAGGAAATCGGCAACCGGGCCTCCGCGATCGCCGTCCATCAAAGCGTGCGGGCGGCGCTGGTGGCGCGCCAGCGGGCGTTTCGCAAGGAGCCCGGGCTCGTGGCCGACGGGCGCGACATGGGCACCGTGATCTTCCCGGACGCCGTCTTGAAGGTGTTTTTGACGGCCAGCGTCGAGGCCCGCGCGGCCAGGCGGTATAAGCAATTGATCCAAAAAGGGTTTTCTGCTAATATGGATAACTTGCTCCGGGATTTGCGTGAGCGCGACGAACGCGACAGTAACCGCGCCGCCGCGCCGCTCAAGCCCGCGGCAGATGCAAAGCTGCTCGATACCTCGGCACTCTCGATCGACCAGGCGGTCGACGAAGTAGTGAAGTGGTACCGGGAGCGGTAGGTGCTTGAGGCGCCGGTGGTGCCTCGAGCGTGGGATCAACCCTTAACCCCGTATGGCGTTCGCAACGACGTCGCAGCGTGACCGGCAACATCCCGTCGCCGGCACTGACAACCGCGAAGCCATGCCACTACGATTTTTATGTCCGACCTGCAAACCTCCAACCCGAACACCGAATCTTTCGCGGCCCTTTTCGAAGAGTCGCTGACCAAGCAAGACATGCGCGCCGGCGAAGTGATTTCCGCCGAAGTCGTGCGTGTCGACCACAACTTCGTGGTCGTCAATGCAGGTCTCAAGTCCGAAGCCTATATCCCGCTCGAAGAGTTCCTGAACGACGCGGGCGAGGTAGAAGTGCAGGCGGGCGACTTCGTTTCGGTCGCGATCGACGCGCTCGAAAACGGATATGGCGACACGATCCTCTCGCGCGACAAGGCCAAGCGTCTCGCTTCGTGGCTGTCGCTGGAAAAGGCACTCGACAACAACGAACTCGTGACCGGCACGATCACGGGCAAGGTCAAGGGCGGCATGACCGTCATGGTCAACGGCATCCGCGCGTTCCTGCCGGGTTCGCTCGTCGACACGCGTCCCGTCAAGGACACGACGCCGTACGAAGGCAAGACGCTCGAATTCCGCGTCATCAAGCTCGACCGCAAGCGTAACAACGTCGTGCTGTCGCGCCGCGCCGTCATCGAAGCGACGCAAGGCGAAGAGCGCGCGAAGCTGCTCGAAACGCTGAAGGAAGGCGCGATCGTGAACGGCGTCGTCAAGAACATCACCGATTACGGTGCGTTCGTCGACCTCGGCGGTATCGACGGTCTGCTGCACATCACGGACATCGCATGGCGCCGCGTGCGTCACCCGAGCGAAGTGCTGTCGGTCGGCCAAGAAGTCACGGCCAAGATCCTCAAGTTCGACCAAGAGAAGAACCGCGTTTCGCTCGGTATCAAGCAACTGGGCGACGATCCGTGGGAAGGCATCTCGCGCCGCTACCCGTCGGGCACGCGTCTGTTCGGCAAGGTCACGAACATCACCGACTACGGCGCGTTCGTCGAAGTCGAATCGGGCATCGAAGGCCTGGTGCACGTTTCGGAAATGGACTGGACGAACAAGAACGTCGCTCCGTCGAAGGTCGTTCAACTCGGCGACGAAGTCGAAGTCATGGTGCTCGAGATCGACGAAGACCGTCGTCGTATCAGCCTCGGCATGAAGCAATGCAAGCCGAATCCGTGGGATGACTTCAGCCGCAACTTCAAGAAGGGCGACAAGATCACGGGCGCAATCAAGTCGATCACCGACTTCGGCGTGTTCATCGGTCTGCCCGGCGGCATCGACGGCCTGGTCCACCTCTCGGATCTGTCGTGGAGCGAAGCCGGCGAGGAAGCCGTTCGCAAGTACAAGAAGGGCGACGAAGTGGAAGCGGTCGTGCTCGGCATCGACGTCGAGAAGGAACGCATTTCGCTCGGTATCAAGCAGCTCGAAGGCGACCCGTTCAGCAACTTCGTTGCCATGAACGACAAGGGTTCGATCGTCGACGGTACGGTGAAGGCGGTCGACGCCAAGGGTGCGGTCGTTGCACTCTCGGCTGAAGTCGAAGGCTACCTGCGCGCTTCCGAAATCGCACAAGACCGCGTGGAAGATGCACGCAACGTGCTGAAGGAAGGCGACAAGGTCAACGCGATGATCATCAACATCGATCGCAAGTCGCGTGGCATCAACCTGTCGATCAAGGCCAAGGATTCGGCCGAGCAGCAAGAAGCGATGCGCGGCCTCGCGGCCGACTCGAACTCGGCGGCTACGGGTACGACGAACCTTGGCGCGCTGCTCAAGGCCAAGCTCGACGGCCAGAATCAGTAAGCCTTTGAGAGGTCTGCCGCAGTATGACCAAATCGGAATTGGTCGCCCAGTTGGCAGCGCGATTTCCGCAACTTGTCCTCAAGGATGCGGATTTCGCGGTCAAGACGATGCTCGATGCGATGTCCGAGGCTTTGGCCAAAGGGCATCGTATTGAAATTCGCGGCTTCGGCAGCTTCGGTCTGAACCGTCGCCCGTCCCGCGTCGGGCGTAATCCGAAGTCGGGGGAGAAGGTGCTCGTGCCCGAAAAGCACGTGCCTCACTTCAAGCCCGGTAAGGAGTTGCGCGAGCGGGTGGACGGCCGGGCCGGTGAGCCGTTGATGGCCGACCGTACGGACGACGCCCTCTGAACGCGAGGTGTCCGCCCCCCGGGCGGCGCGAAGCAAAGCCGTTGGGCCTCGTCGTCGACGCCAACGCCGACAGCGAAAACCGGCAAAAAAACGATTTGAAACGAGCGCCTTCGGGCGCTTTTTTCATTGGTGGCGCCGCTCGCGCGATTCGGTTTCGGTTCGCGTGGCGTCCCGGCGCCACGGCCGGCCCGCCATCCTTTCCTTTACAATACGGGCACTTTTGTTGGGGCCATCGGGTTTGGGCCATGGGCCCGGGTCGCTCGGCCCCTACGACAATCGCCGTTGCCGTCGAGAGAGCCTCTATGAAATTTATCGTCTGGTTGGTCCGCGTGCTCGTGTTCGTCGTGCTGCTCGTTCTCGCGCTGGCCAACACGCAAAACGCAACGGTGAACTTCGCCGGGTATTCATGGCAGGCGCCGTTGATTTTGATCGGTTTGGCGTTCTTCGCCGTCGGGCTGTTCGCAGGGCTCATATCGGCGCTGCCGGCGCTCGTGCGCCTGAAGCTCGAGAGCGGGCGCTTGCGGCGCGAGCTGCGCGTCGCGCGTGAACAGGCGCCCGCCGTCGTGGTCGAGCCGCCGATGCCGCCCGTTCTTTGAGCGCACCTGCGCGCACATTCTTCTTCTCGCTTTTCCGACCTTCGCATGGATCTCGATTTTTGGTGGCTCCTCGTCGTCCCGGTTGCGTTCGCGCTCGGCTGGATGGCTTCGCGCTACGACCTCAAGGCGCTGCTGTCCGAAAGCACCAACTTGCCGCGCTCTTATTTTCGCGGCTTGAATTTTCTGCTCAATGAGCAGCCGGATCAGGCGATCGATGCGTTCATCGAGGTCGTCAAGCTCGACCCGGAAACGATCGAGTTGCATTTCGCGCTCGGCAATCTCTTTCGCCGGCGCGGCGAAACCGATCGCGCCATCCGCATTCATCAAAACTTGCTGAGCCGCGCCGATCTGCCCGTGAGCGAGCGCGATCATGCGCTGTTCGAACTTGGCCAGGATTACCTCAAGGCGGGCCTGCTCGACCGAGCGGAGGAGGCGCTGGGCCGCCTCGACGCAGGCGAGTATGCGCGCGACGCGCAGCGGGCGCTGTTGTCGATCTACGAGATCGAAAAGGAATGGGGCAAGGCGATCGAAGCGGCCGAGCGGCTCGAGACCATGGGGGCTAATCCCATGGTCAAGGAGATCTCGCAGTTTCATTGCGAACTTGCGCAAGAGGCGTTGCAGCGCAAGGATGCCGCCGAGGCGGCCGCGCAGCTCGAACTCGCGCTGAAGGTCAATCCCGGCAATGTGCGTGCGACGATCCTCACGGGCGACGTGGCCGCCGCGCGTGGCGATCAGGCGGCCGCGATCGAAGCGTGGCGCCGGGTCGAGTCGCAAAACGCCACGTACCTTCCGCTCGTCGCCGAAAAATTGATGAAAGCCTACGCCGCGGTGTCTCGCCCGCAGGAAGGCGCCGCGCTGCTCACGGGCTACGTCGAGCGATACGGCACGAGCGATTTGCTCGATCTCGCGTACCCGCACGTGGCGCAACTGTGCGGCCCCGAGACGGCCCATGCGATGGCGCGCGCGCAGATGCGCGCGAGCCCGAACTTGGCCGGGATGACGCGTTTGCTCGATGCGCAAATCGAGGCGGCCGAGGAGCCGCGCCGTGGCGAGCTCGAGTTGATGCGCACGCTGATCAAGCAGCGCACCAAAAATTTGCCACGTTATACATGCCAAAATTGCGGTTACCGGGTGCGCCTGTTTTATTGGCAATGCCCCGGCTGCAGCGGTTGGGAAACGTATGCGCCGCGGCGCGTCGAGCCGATCGGGGCGGCGCAGGCTTGAAGCGCGCGTCGTCGCGGTGCTCGAGCGAGACGCGCCGCGCAAGAGGCTTCATGAATACTCCGGCGGCCGAGCGATGCGTGCGAGCGAGCGCACGTGAATGCGCCGGCGGTCGAGCGCCGGTCTTGGACCGGCACCAACTTGTGGAACGCGTATGAAAATCACCATCATCGGCACGGGCTATGTGGGCCTCGTGACGGGCGCATGCCTGGCGGAAATCGGCAACGACGTTTTTTGTCTCGACGTCGATCAACGCAAGATCGATATCTTGAACAGTGGCGGCGTGCCGATCCACGAGCCGGGTTTGCAGGAGATGATCGCGCGCACACGCGCGCACGGCCGCATCACGTTCTCGACGGACGTCAAGGCGAGCGTCGAGCACGGCGACGTGCAGTTCATCGCGGTGGGCACGCCGCCCGACGAGGACGGCTCGGCCGATCTGCAATACGTGCTCGAGGCCGCCCGCAACATCGGCCGTTATTCGAACGGCTTCAAGGTGATCGTCGATAAATCGACGGTGCCGGTCGGGACGGCGGAGCGCGTGCGCGCCGTCGTCGCCTCGGAACTCGAGGCACGCGGGCTTGCCGTCGGCATGACGCACGGGTTTTCCGTCGTATCGAACCCCGAGTTCCTGAAGGAAGGCGCGGCCGTGGACGACTTCATGCGGCCCGATCGCATCGTGATCGGCATCGACGACGATGCCGCCGGTCAGATCGCTCGCGAAAAGATGAAGCGCTTGTACGCGCCGTTCAATCGCAATCACGAACGCACGCTCTATATGGACGTGCGCTCGGCCGAGTTCACGAAGTACGCGGCCAATGCGATGCTGGCCACGCGGATCTCGTTCATGAACGAGATGTCGAATCTGGCCGATCGCGTCGGTGCCGATATCGAGCAGGTGCGGCGCGGGATCGGCTCCGATCCGCGCATCGGCTATCACTTCCTGTATGCGGGCGTCGGCTATGGCGGTTCGTGCTTTCCGAAGGATGTGCAGGCCCTCGTGCGCACGGCCGGTGAAAACGGCCAAAACCTGCGGATTCTCGAAGCCGTCGAGGCGGTCAACCACGATCAGAAGGAAGTGCTCGTCGAGAAGATCGTGAAACGCCTGGGCGCCGATCTGACGGGCCGCACATTCGCGGTTTGGGGACTCGCGTTCAAGCCGAACACGGACGACATGCGCGAGGCGCCGAGCCGGCGTCTGATCGCCGCGCTGCTGGCTCGCGGCGCGCACGTACGGGCGTACGATCCCGTCGCCATCGAGGAGGCGCGGCGCGTGTTCGCGCTCGATTTTGCCGATGCGCCCGAGGCGCTTGCGCGGCTGGCATTCGTGACCACGCAGGATGAAACGCTGGTCGGGGCCGACGCGCTCGTCATCGTCACCGAATGGAAGGAATTCAAGAGCCCCGATTTCGCGCACTTGAAGTCGGTGCTGAAGACGCCCGTGATATTCGACGGCCGTAATCTTTACGAACCCTTGGCGATGGCCGAATTGGGCATCGACTACTACGCAATCGGACGCCCTTATGTCCAACTCGATACCCGAAGCGATGCGCGCGGCTGACGCGCGCGAGCCGGGCGAGCTCGCGCGCGCGAGTGCCGTGCGGCCCATGGAGGTGGCGCCCGTGCCGCGCGAGCGGCTTGCGCAGGCGCGCGTGCTGATCGTCGGCGACGTCATGCTCGATCGCTATTGGTTCGGCGACGTGAACCGCATCTCGCCCGAAGCGCCCGTGCCGGTCGTGCATGTGCAGCGCCAAGAGGACCGCTTGGGCGGCGCCGCGAACGTGGCGCGCAACGCGGCGGCGCTCGGTGCGAAGGCGGGATTGCTTTGCGTCGTGGGGCGCGACGAGCCCGGCGAGCGTATCGTCGAGTTGCTCAAGGACAGCGGCGTGGCGACGCACTTGGAGCGCGATCCCGAATTGTCGACGACGATCAAGCTGCGCGTGCTGTCGCGTCAGCAGCAATTGCTCCGTGTCGATTTCGAGAATACGCCGGCGCACGAGGCGTTGCTCGCCGGCTTGGCGCGCTTCGACGCATTGCTTGCCGAGCACGACGTGATCTTGATGTCCGATTACGCCAAGGGCGGTCTCACGCATGTGACGCAGATGATCGCGAAAGCGCGTGCGGCGGGCAAGCCGGTGCTCGTCGATCCGAAGGGGGACGACTGGGAGCGCTATCGCGGCGCCACGCTGATCACGCCGAATCGCGCGGAGTTGCGCGAGGTGGTGGGGCAGTGGAAATCGGAGCAGGACTTGCATGCGCGCGTGGCCGCGCTGCGCGCGTCGCTCGACATCGATGCGCTGCTGCTGACGCGCTCGGAGGAGGGGATGACGCTGTTCGCGGCCGATGGCGGCACGCTCACGGCGCCGGCCGTCGCGCGCGAAGTCTATGACGTCTCGGGCGCGGGCGACACCGTCATCGCCACGTTGGCCGTGATGCTTGCCGCGAAGCTGCCGCTCATGGACGCCGTCGCGCTTGCCAATCGCGCCGCGGGTATCGTCGTCGGCAAGCTCGGCACGGCCACCGTCGATTACGACGAACTGTTTCCGTCGCCCGCGCGCTAGCGTTCGCATCGGCTGCCTATTACCGTTATCGAATCATCGCCAATACGATCATGACCATCATCGTTACCGGAGCCGCCGGGTTCGTCGGCGCCAATATCGTCAACGCGCTCAACGCGCGCGGCGAAACGCGCATCATCGCCGTCGACAACCTCACACGCGCCGACAAGTTCAAAAACCTCGTCGATTGCGAAATCGACGACTACCTCGATAAGACGGAATTCGTCGAACGGTTCGCTCGCGGCGAATTCGGCAAGGTGCGCGCCGTGTTTCACGAGGGGGCCTGCTCGGACACGATGGAGACCGACGGACGCTACATGATGGAGAACAACTTCCGCTATAGCCGCGCCGTGTTGGACGCTTGCTTGGCGCAAGGCGCGCAGTTTCTCTATGCGTCGTCGGCGGCGATCTACGGCGGCTCGACGCGTTTCGTCGAGGAGCGCGAGGTCGAGGCGCCGCTGAACGTGTACGGCTATTCGAAGTTTCTCTTCGACCAGATCGTTCGCCGCGTCTTGCCGAGCGCGAAAAGCCAAATCGTCGGCTTCCGGTATTTCAACGTCTACGGGCCGCGCGAGGCGCATAAAGGCCGGATGGCGTCGGTCGCGTTCCACAACTTCAATCAATTCCGCGCCGAAGGCAAGGTCAAGCTGTTCGGCGAGTACAACGGCTATGCGGCCGGTGAGCAGACGCGCGACTTCGTATCCGTCGAAGACGTGGCGAAGGTGAATCTGTTCTTCTTCGATCATCCGGAAAAGTCGGGCATTTTCAACCTGGGCACGGGCCGCGCTCAGCCATTCAACGACATCGCGACGTCGGTCGTGAACACGCTGCGCGCGCTCGAGAATCAACCGGCGCTGTCGCTTGCCGAGATGGTGCAGCGCGGGCTCATCGAATACGTGCCGTTCCCCGATGCGTTGCGCGGCAAGTACCAATGCTTCACGCAAGCCGATCCCACGCGTTTGCGCGCGGCAGGGTACGACGCGCCGTTCCTGACGGTCCAAGAAGGCGTCGATCGCTACGTGCGTTGGCTATCCGGCCAACTGTAAAGCGCGGCGCGCGATTCGTAGACTTGAAACCTCACGGTCGGCGCTCGCCGGCCGGCTTTGCATCGGAGGTTTCATGTTCAAGCGCATGCTTTCTTTCGCGGTGGCACTCGCCGCCGCCTGTCCGATTCTTCTCACTCACGCCGCCGATGTCGACGTCAATACGGCCGACGAGGCGGCGCTGCGCGGGATCAAAGGCATCGGCCCGGCCAAGGCCCGGGCCATCGTCGAGGAGCGGGCCGCGCGCGGTCCTTTCCAGGATGCCGACGATCTCGGTCAACGCGTCAAAGGCCTGGGCGGTCAGACCGTCGAACGCCTGCGCGCCGAGGGTTTGACCGTGAGCGGCGCGTTGCACCCCGTCCCCTGGGCTTTTAGATACGGCCGCCACGCGTTCGATGCGGCCAATGCGAGCCATCCGTTTTCGTTCGGGTAAGTCGGCGCGCTAAGCGTCGGCGCACGATCCGCCCCGGGTCGCCCTGGGGCGCCTCGATTTCGCAGGCTCCTTCAGCCGTCATGCCTCATCGACGGTTTCCCGCGACGCGTCGCGGGTTTTTTGCTTGGGCGAGCGCGTGCGATAGGTGCCGCAAAGACCCTATCGGGCGATGCCTTGCGCAGTGCTTTACAATCGGACGGATCACCATCGCTCAAGAGAACGGCGCGCACGGCGCGTATACGCACATGTCCTACAAAACCATCGAAGACACGATCGGCAACACGCCGCTCGTCCAGCTCGTCCGTTTGGCCGACGACGACATCCGCGGTCGAAACAATGTGGTGTTGGCGAAGCTGGAAGGGAACAACCCAGCGGGCTCGGTCAAGGATCGGCCGGCCTTGTCCATGATCGCGAAAGCCGAGGCGCGCGGGCGCATCAAGCCCGGCGATACGCTGATCGAAGCCACGAGCGGCAATACCGGAATCGCGCTAGCGATGGCGGCGGCGATTCGCGGCTACAAGATGGTGTTGCTGATGCCCGAGGACCTGTCGGTCGAGCGGCGCCAGAGCATGGCGGCGTACGGTGCCGAGATCGTATTGACGCCGGTCAAGGGCGGCATGGAGTACGCGCGCGACCTCGCCGAGCAGATGCAACGCGACGGGCGCGGCATCATCTTGGATCAGTTCGCGAACCCGGATAATCCGGTCGCGCATTACGAGGCGACGGGTCCCGAGATCTGGCGCGATACCGAAGGGCGTGTGACGCACTTCGTCTCGTCGATGGGTACCACGGGCACGATCATGGGCGTGTCGCGCTATCTGAAGGAGCAAAACGCGGCGATCGAGATCATCGGCGCGCAACCCGAGGAGGGCTCGCGCATCCCGGGCATCCGTAAATGGCCCGAGGCCTATCTGCCGAAGATCTTCGATCGTACGCGCGTCGATCGCACCGAGAGCGTATCGCAAGCCGCGGCCGAGGCCATGGCGCGGCGCATGGCTTCGGTCGAAGGCATCTTCTGCGGAATTTCTTCGGGCGGCGCGTGCGAAGTGGCGCTGCGCGTGGCGCGGCAGGTCGAGAACGCGACGATCGTCTTCATCGTCTGCGATCGCGGCGATCGCTATTTGTCGACAGGTGTGTTCCCCGCCTAACGAGACCGTGCGCGGCCGTTCGGGCCGCGACGCTTCAAAGACGAAGGTTCGCGCATGCGCAAGCGGCGTGCGCGTGCTTGCATGAAAGCCCTAGCCGATTGAACGGGTGGGCTTGTCCTACGGTGGCTCGTATAGTTCCCCTCGGTTCCCCCCGGCCGAAGTCCGCGCCTGCGCGCTCGGCTGCCCGATAGGAGAAGGACATGCAAATACGCTACCTCGGAGCGGCGACTGCGCGAATCGGCGCCGTCGCCGCTTTTTTTATGCTCGTCGCCAGCTTGTGCGGCACGATGTTCACGCGTGCATGGGCCGGCGAGCCATCGGCGCCGCTCGCGGCGCGTCCCACGCCGACACTCGCGCTCCATGCGCCTGCGGGTGTCCCCAAAGGGTACGTCGTCACGCCCTTTGGCTTTTTTCATCCGTCGTGCGTGCATGCGGTCGGCCGCGGCGAGGTGCTGCTTAGCGACGGGCGCATCGAGCGTGCCGATGGCACCGCGTTGCCCGTACGCGCGTGTGCCTATCCCGCCTATGCGGCGAAGGGTGCGCGTCTCGCGCTGACCGGCTCGAAGCAAGGGCCGGCGCTGTCCGTGCCCGTGCCGGCCGGCGCCTTGCCCACGGCCGACGGCTGGCTCGAGGCCAGTTGGTTCAATGAGAAGGCGCCGTTCGGCGGCATCTCGGCGAATTGGCTCGTGCCTTCCGCCCCGAGTTCCGATGTCGGCCAGGTGCTTTACTACTTCCCCGGGCTCGAGGACTACGAAAACGTCGTCACGATCTTGCAACCCGTGCTGGGCTGGAACGGGTTCAACGATCGCGCGTGGACGATTTCGAGTTGGAATTGCTGCACGTCGGGCAATGCGAACTACAGCTCGCCCGAGCCGGTGGCGACAGGCGACACGATCGCCGGCACCGTCAGCGGGGCCTGGGCGGCGGGCACGGTGTGCTCGACTTGGAATATCGCGACCGTCGACAAGACGAACGGCCGCCAATCGGCGCTTAAGCAGACGAGCAGTTTCGGTCAAACGTTCGATTGGGCTTTCGCGGGTGTCGTCGAAGTGTATGGCGTGAGCGCGTGCGATCAGTATTCGCGCAACGGCTTCGTCGATTTCACGGCGGTGTCGCTGCTGGACGTCCGCGATCAGCGGATCGGTCGTCCCGGTTGGCAAGCGAGCGGCTTGCTGCAAGACAGCGCGCCGGCTTGCAATTACGGCGTGACGATCGCCCCGGCGAGCGCCAGTTTGACGTTCTAGGCGCAACGATGCGCCGCGCGAAGCATGCGCGCCCGCCCCGGGTTCATCGGCGGGTTATGGACGGGCCGGCGCGGCGCCGGCCCATCATGCTCATTGCGGTTGTGACGGCTGGAGCGGGGTTTGTTGCAGCCGCGGTGCCGGCGCGGCGTTCTCGCTCGCCGGTTGACCAGGCACCGCGGGAGATGGCGCCCTCGCCGCAGCGGCAGCGGGCATGCCGGGCGGCGTGGTGACCGGCGCCGAGGTTTGCGTCACGCCGTCTTCGGCCTCGATGCGCGCCTTCACGCGTTCACCGAGTTCGTACACCGCCAGCGCGTAAAAGAAGCTGCGGTTGTAGCGGGTAAGCACATAAAAGTTTTGCAGCCCCAGCATGTACTGGGTCGGTTGAGCGGGCGTCGGCAAGTCGATCACCGTCACGGGCGTGCTGTCTTCCGATGCGAAGTCCAGCGTCGGCTCGTCCAGCCTCATGCCCGCGCGCAGCATCTGCGCAAGCGGCCAATGCGGCTCGGGTTGTCCGTCGGCGGCCGCCTGCGCGATACCGAGGCTGCCCGCATCGGATGCAATGCGCCACACCACGGGACGCCCGTTCTCCCAGCCGTTTTGCGCGAGGTAATTCGCCACGCTGCCGATTGCATCGGCCTCGCTGGCGCGCAAATCGATGTGATGGTTGCCCTCGTAGTCGACCGCGTACTTGACGATGCTGCTCGGCAGGAACTGCGGGATGCCGATCGCGCCGGTGTACGAGCCGAGCACAGTGGTCGGATCGAGCTGGGCGTCGCGAGTCCAGACGAGATAGTCCTCGAGGTTCTTACGGAACGTCATCTCGCGTTCCGCGCGGTTTGGCGTGTTCGGGTAGTCGAACGCGAGCGTCGTCAATGCGTCGAGCACGCGGAAGTTGCCCATGTAGTGGCCGTACATCGTCTCCACGCCGATGATGCCGACGACCATCTCCGGCGGCACGCCGAATTGTTCGTACGCGCGTTGCAGCGTCGCGCGGTTTTGCCGCCAGAATTTCACGCCGGCGTTGATCCGGACGGGATCGAGAAAGCGAGCCTGGTACACGCGCCAGTTCTTGGGGAACGGCTTCGGCGACGGGGTCACGAGCTTGACGGCCGTCGCGGAGTAGCTGACGCCGGCGAACAGGGCATGGAGCGCGGCAGGGTCGAAGTCGTAGCGTGCCACCATGTCGTCGATGAACGCGTTGACGTCGGCGTTATCGGCGTAGCGTTGCGGAACGATTTCCTCCTCGAAGCCCGAGCCGGACGATGCGCCTTCCGGCGCCTGGTTTTGAGCGACGGCGGCTGCGTGCTTGGCTCGGGCGGGCGACGTGCTTTGGGCGAGGGCGCTCTGCCAGGAAATCGCGGCGCCGAGCGCCAGGGCGACGAATACGGCGAGGCGTCGCCGTTTTGCTGCGGGTGAAGCGTATTGACCGGTCATAGGAGAGCAAGGGCAAGGGTTCGGCGCAGTATAACGAACGGTCGCCGCACGCGGAACCGCCGCGCGGCGAATCGGTGGCTTTCGCCCTACATGCCGGACATGCGCGGCCCCACCTTCGATGCCGCGCAACGATCGTTGAGTGCGGCGCAAGACGATGCGCGGGGCAGGCTGTGGTAACGTAGCCCGATCACCGGCCGAATCGAGGGCGGGTCGAGCAACTCGAACAACTCAGGCAACTCAGGAGACAGGCCGCGCCGCGCGGCACACTAACGATCATGGCGACCGCCTTCTATTCACACCCCGATTGCCTGTTGCATGAGATGGGGCCGGGGCATCCGGAATGCCCGGAGCGACTGACCGCCATCGAGGATCAATTGATCTCGAGTCGCATCGCCGAACTGATCGAGCGCGAAAGCGCGCCGCTAGCCGACGTTGCCGATCTCGCCCGCGTTCATACGCGCGCGCACATCGAGTTCATCGAGCGCAGCGCGCCGCGCGAAGGGTATGCGTGGATCGATCCCGACACGGCCATGAATCCGCATACGTGGCAGGCGGCGCTGCGCGCGGCCGGAGCTGCGGTCGCGGCGACCGATGCCGTCATCGAAGGGCGCTACGAGAATGCGTTTTGCAGCGTACGGCCGCCCGGTCATCACGCCGAGCCGGCGCGCGCCATGGGATTTTGCTTTTTCAACAACGTGGCGATTGCCGCTCGTCATGCGCTCGAAGTGCATGGTCTCGCGCGCGTCGCGATCGTCGATTTCGACGTCCACCACGGTAACGGGACGGAGGCCGCATTCGCGGGCGACGAACGCGTGCTGATGTGCAGCTTCTTCCAGCATCCGTTCTATCCGTTCAGCGGCGCCGACAATCAAGCGCCGAACATGGTCAATTTGCCGATGCCGGCGCGCTCGCCCGGTAGCGCCGTGCGCGAAGCGATCGATATGATCTGGCTGCCGCGGCTCGAGGCGTTCAAGCCCGAGATGATCTTCGTTTCCGCGGGATTCGACGCGCATCGCGAGGACGATCTCGGCAACATGGGCCTCGTCGAAAACGACTATACGTGGATCACCCAGCAGCTGCGCGCCATCGCCGAACGCCACGCGCGCGGACGCATCGTGAGTTGCCTCGAAGGCGGCTATAACTTATCGGCGCTTGGACGCAGCGTGGTGGCGCACGTCCGTGCGTTGGCCGGAATTTGACGCGGGGCAGCGAGCTGATCGCTCGTACGCCGCCCCGCGCCGGTTCGCGCATTCGGACGAATGCCGTTGTTTATCGCTATAGGTAGTGGAACATCATGAATCAGTCAGTGTCGTCGGCTTCTCCCTCCGATTCTCCTTCTCCGTCTTCCTCCACACTGCGGGTCGAACCTGCGGCATACGGGCTGCCCGGTGTCGTGCGCGTGACGCTCGATCGGCCCGACGCGTTCAATGCGCTGTCGGTGCAAGCGATCGACGAATTGCAAGCGACGCTCTCGGATATCGCTCGGTCGGACGCGCGTGTCGTCGTCCTGGCGGCCGAAGGGCGGGCGTACTGCGCGGGGCACGATCTCAAGGAGTTGCAGGCAAGCCCATCGCTCGATTTCTATCGGGCGCTGTTCGCGCGCTGCTCTTCGCTGATGATGACGATCCAGCGCATGCCGCAGCCTGTCATCGCACGCGTGCAAGGGGTGGCGACGGCGGCAGGCTGCCAGCTCGTCGCCATGTGCGACTTGGCCGTGGCGGCCGATACGGCGCGCTTCGCCACTTCGGGCATTCACTACGGCTTGTTCTGCGCCACGCCCGCCGTGCCGCTTTCGCGCAATATTCCGCGCAAAGCCGCGTTCGAGATGCTCATGACCGGCGATTTCATCGATGCGGCCAAGGCGCGCGAATTGGGTCTCATTAACCACATGACGCCGCTCGACGCGCTCGATGCCGACGTGGCTGCGCTCGCCAAGCGAATCTGCGAGAAGCCGGCTGCCGCCGTGCGCATGGGCAAGTCGCTTTTCTATCGGCAACTGGAAATGGGGATCGAGGCAGCGTACCAGGCGGCGGGGCAGACGATTGCCTGCAACGCGATCGACCCAGCAGCGCAAGAAGGTATGCAAGCCTTCGTCGAAAAGCGCCGTCCGAACTGGAAGGAATGACGCGGTGTTCGATGCGCCGGCGTTCGCGCTGAGGTTAGCGTTCCCGCCTCCCCGCGCTCAGGCATGGGCCGATATCCACTCGATCAACGCATCGATCACCCGGTCGCGATCGAGATCGTTCATCGTCTCGTGGTAGGCGCCTTCGTAAAGCGTCAACGTTCGGTCCGCGCTGCCCACCTGCGCGGCGAACGCGCGGCTGCCTTCGGGCTCGGTGAGCTTGTCGGCGGTCCCGTGATAAACCAACACCGGTAGCCGCAGGGAAGCGCGTCCCTGCTCGATCCGCGCCATCGCAGCGAGGATCTGCTCGCCTGTCCGGGCGGGCACGGCGCCATGATGGACGAGCGGATCGGTGCGGTTCGCTTCGACCATGAGCGGATCGCGCGAGAGCAGCGCGGGCTCGATCCGCATCGCCTTGTAGCGAGGCCACACGCGGCTGACGATGCGGCTCGCAGCCAGCATCCAGCGCGGCACATCCTTGCCGGGCGCGAGCGCGGGGCTCGAGAGAATCAGTCCCGCCACGGGATGCCGCTCGTCGGCGAAGGCTCGCAGCCGGTCGATCGCGAACAGCGTCGCGATCGTGCCTCCCATGCTGTGGCCCATCAAAAAGAGCGGCGTGCCGGCACGTGCCGCCGCTTCGAGCAGTGCCCGGGCGTCGTCCAGATAGGCATCGAAATGGGTGACCCAGGTTCGCTCGCCGGGCGAGCGTCCGTGGCCGCGCAAGTCGATCGCGACCAGTTCGATCCCGGCTGCGCCGAGCCGCTCCGCGAGCGCGGCATAGCGGCCGGCATGTTCGGCTAGCCCATGCAACAACGCCACCGTCGCTCTCACCGGCCCGGCACTGGGCCACCGATAGAGTGCGAGTTCGATGCCGTCGGCCGTGCGAACGAAGCCGGCCGGCGACGGCGCGGCGGCTATGCGGCTCTTGGTCGCGGATGTCGCGGGTGTCGTGGTTGGATCGTGTGGCGAGGCCGTCGTCGACATGGCGCGTCTCCGTTGGTGTGTGTTGTGCGCTGGATCATAGCCGTTCGACACGGCCACCATGCCCTCGAGGCAACGGCGTTCGCCTCTAATAGCGTTCAGTCATGAAGGCGTGGAAATTAATTATTAAACGCTATTTGTGCGGCGCGATAAAATCGCACGTCGTCTTCCTTTTTCTCAATGTTCAAACGGCGGCCGAGCGGGTCGATCGGAAAAGCTCCGGTCGGCACGGGTGCCCGCCGTTTTGCTTTTTCATGATCGAACTACGCCATCTCTCGCAGCGTTTCGCCGGCCCGAACGGTTGGATCGATGCGCTGCACGACATCAATTTGAGTATTCCGGCGGGACAGATCTTCGGCATCATCGGCCGTAGCGGTGCGGGCAAGAGCACGCTCGTGCGCACGATCAATCTGCTTACGCGGCCCAGTGCCGGCGACGTCGTGGTCGACGGAAAGCGGTTGAACACGCTTACCGCGCCGCAGTTGCGCGAGGCGCGCCGCGAAATCGGCATGGTGTTTCAGCACTTCAATTTGCTCAGTTCGCGAACGGTCTTCGAGAACGTCGCGTTGCCGCTCGAGCTCGCGGGCATGAAGCGCACCGAGATCGAAGCGGCGGTGTTGCCGCTGCTCGATCTCGTCGGGCTCGCCGCGCTCAAGGATCGCTATCCCGCGCGCATCAGCGGCGGACAAAAGCAGCGCGTCGGCATTGCTCGCGCGTTGGCGAGCCGGCCGAAGGTGCTGCTCTCGGACGAGGCCACCTCGGCACTCGATCCCGAGACGACGCGCTCGATTCTCGAACTGCTCAGACGCATCAACCGCGAGTTGAACCTGACCATCGTGCTCATCACGCACCAGATGGAGGTGATCAAGGACGTGTGCGATCGCGTGGCCGTGCTCGATGCCGGGCGCGTGGTGGAAGAGGGCGACGTCATCGACGTATTTCTCAAGCCCCGTCACGCCGTCACGCGGGCGTTGCTCGGCGACGTCATCGCGCATGAACTGCCGAGCGCCGTGAAGGCGCGCGTCGCGTCGCAACTGCAAGCCGGCGATGGGCGATTGCTGCGCCTGGCATTCGCCGGCGCGGGCGTGGATCGGCCGATCCTATCGGAAACGATCCGTCGCTACTCGCTCGATTTCAACATCCTGCACGGGCAGGTCGACGAGATTCAAGGACGGGCATTCGGTTCGCTTGCCGTGCTCGCCGGGGGCGAGCCGGAGCAATTGAGCGCGGCGCTTCATTTCTTGCGTGAGCAAGGCGTCGTCGTGGAGGAGCTCTCGCATGTTCAGTGAAATGTCTTCGATGTTCGTCCAGTCGTTCTGGGAGACGCTGATCATGGTGGGCATCTCCGGCGCCGTCGGCGCGCTCGTCGGCTTGCCGCTCGGCGTGCTGTTGTTCCTGACCGATCGCGGCGGCGTGTTGCAAAGCGTGACGGCCAATCGCGTGATGGGCCTGACCGTGAACGCGGTGCGCTCGACCCCGTTCATCATCTTGCTCGTTGCGGTGATTCCGTTCACGCGGCTCGTCGTCGGCACGTCGATCGGCACGGCGGCCGCCGTCGTGCCGCTCACGATCGCGTGCGCGCCGTTCTTCGCGCGGCTCGTCGAAACGGCGCTGCGCGAAGTCGATCGCGGCCTGATCGAGACCGCCGAGGCGCTCGGCGCCACGACGCGTCAAATCGTCTTCAAGGTCTTGTTGCCCGAAGCGTTGCCCGGCATCGTCGCCGGGCTCACGATCACCTTTGTCTCGCTCGTCGGCTATTCGGCGATGGCGGGCGCGATCGGCGGCGGCGGGTTGGGTGATTTGGGCATCCGGTACGGTTATCAGCGGTTCTTGCCCGAAGTGATGGTGGTGGTCGTCGTGATCCTGATCGTTTTCGTGCAGCTCGTGCAATCGTTCGGCGATTGGGTGGTGCGCCGGTTGAGTCATCGGTGAGTCAAGGAGCGTTAGAGGCCATGGTCGAAACGGGACCTGGCGCCTCGGGCGCTTCCTTATTAAAATAAAACGATCGTTCGTAATTGTGAAGCGGCTCAGCCTGCTGTGGGCCAGTCCCACGGGCCGGCCCGACATGGGCCGGCCGGTTTGCCCATTGGGGCTTTGCCGAACCGTCGGTTAGTGCGGTCGCGGCGGGCGCTGTCGCTATAATGGCCGCTGGGTTGACGTATTCGTAACTTTGGAGCGTGTGCATGAAAATTTTGGTGCCTGTCAAGCGCGTGGTCGACTACAACGTCAAGGTCCGGGTGAAGTCGGACGGCACGGGGGTCGACATTGCGAATGTGAAGATGTCGATGAACCCGTTCGACGAGATCGCCGTTGAAGAGGCGGTGCGTCTGAAGGAAGCGGGCGTGGCCACGGAAGTGGTGGCGGTGTCGGCCGGCGTGGCGCAAGCGCAAGAGACGCTGCGCACGGCGCTGGCGATTGGTGCCGATCGGGCGATCCTCATCGAATCGAACGAAGACCTGCAGCCGCTGGCGGTGGCCAAGCTGCTCAAGGCGCTCGTCGACAAGGAACAGCCGCAGCTCGTGATTTTGGGCAAGCAAGCGATCGACGACGACTCGAACCAAACGGGTCAGATGCTCGCTGCGTTGGCTGGCCTGCCGCAAGCGACGTTCGCCTCGAAGGTCACGGTAGCGGACGGCCGTGCAACGGTTGCCCGCGAAGTGGACGGCGGCGCGGAAACGCTGACTTTGAGCCTGCCCGCTGTCGTGACGACGGATCTGCGCCTGAACGAGCCGCGCTACGTGACGCTGCCCAACATCATGAAGGCGAAGAAAAAGCCGTTGGAAACGATCAAGCCCGAAGACCTCGGCGTGGACGTCGCGCCTCGCTTGAAGACGCTGAAGGTGACCGAGCCGCCCAAGCGTAGCGCCGGTGTGATGGTGCCGGACGTGCAGACGCTGGTCGAGAAGCTGAAGACCGAAGCCAAGGTGCTGTGAGGGGAGCGAGAGACATGACGATTCTGGTTATTGCTGAACACGACAACGCGTCCATCAAGGGTGCGACGCTGAACACCGTTGCCGCCGCCCAAAAGATCGGCGGCGACGTGCACGTGCTGGTGGCGGGCCACAACGCTCAAGCCGCTGCCGACGCCGCGGCGAAGATCGCCGGCGTGGCGAAGGTGCTGCTGGCCGACGCGCCGCAACTGGCCGAAGGCTTGGCCGAAAACGTCGAAGCCACCGTGCTGAACATCGCGAAGGACTACTCGCACATCGTGGCGCCCGCCACCGCCTACGGCAAGAACGTGGCGCCGCGCGTGGCGGCCAAGCTAGACGTGGCGCAGATCAGCGAAATCACGGCGGTCGTATCGGCCGATACGTTCGAGCGCCCGATCTACGCGGGCAACGCGATCGCGACGGTGCAATCGACCGATCCGATCAAGGTGGTCACCGTGCGTGCAACGGGCTTCGACGCCGTCGCCAGCGAAGGCGGTAGCGCATCGGTCCAGAAGATCGAAGCGGCAGCCGATCGCGGCGTCTCGCAGTTCGTGAATCGCGAAGTCACGAAGCTCGATCGTCCGGAGCTCACGAGCGCGAACATCATCGTCTCGGGCGGCCGCGGTCTCGGCAGCGGCGAGAACTACACGAAGGTGCTCGAGCCGCTGGCGGACAAGCTCGGCGCGGCGCTGGGCGCCTCGCGCGCAGCGGTGGACGCCGGCTACGTGCCGAACGACTATCAGGTGGGGCAGACGGGTAAGATCGTTGCGCCGCAACTGTACGTGGCCGTGGGTATCTCGGGTGCGATCCAGCACTTGGCCGGGATGAAGGATTCGAAGGTGATCGTGGCGATTAACAAGGATCCGGAAGCGCCGATTTTCAGCGTGGCCGATTACGGTCTCGTGGGCGACTTGTTCACGGTCGTGCCGGAACTCGTGAACGCCTTGGGCTAAGCGAGCGGCGCCGCGAAAGCAGGCGCCCGACGATGGAAGCAAAAGGGGGCGCGCGTGAGCGGCGCCCCTTTTTTCGTGCTTCTTCGCGTTATCGGAAGCAGTTCCGATGCTGCCGAAAACGCCACCAAAAACAAACGGCGCCCGGTTGGGGCGCCGCTCGTGGTGCTTCCGGCTACTGAGGGTATGCGCGAGCCGTTACGCGTAAGCGGGTTGCGGGGTGGCTCCGAGCTCGCCGAGATAGCGATGAACGGAGAGGTCGTCCGATTGAATGGCCGGCCTGCGTCCCGAGATGAGATCGGCGAGCAACTGGCCCGAACCGCACGACATCGTCCAACCCAGCGTGCCATGTCCCGTGTTCAAGAACAGATTCGATACCGGCGTGCGGCCGACGACCGGGGTGCCGTCCGGCGTCATCGGGCGCAGGCCCGTCCAGAACGATGCTTGTGCCGTATCGCCGCCGCCGGGGAACAGATCGTTCACGCACATTTCGAGCGTATCGCGGCGCGCTTGACGCAGCTTCTTGTCGAAGCCGACGATTTCAGCCATCCCGCCGACGCGAATACGATCGTCGAAGCGGGTAATGGCGATCTTGTACGTCTCGTCGAGCACCGTGGATACGGGGGCCTTGGCGGCATCGACGATCGGTGCCGTGATCGAGTAGCCCTTGAGCGGGTAAACCGGGATCTTCACGATGCCCGACAGGAACCGAGTGGAGTACGAGCCGAGGGCGACCACGTAGGCGTCGGCGCGCAGCGTTTCGCCGCCGCAACGGACGCCCGCGATGCGGCCACCCGCCATTTCCAGCGCATCGATCGGCGTGTTGAACCGGAACTTCACGCCGAGCGATTCGGCAAGTGCGGCCAAACGCGTGGTGAACAGTTGGCAGTCGCCCGTTTCGTCGCCAGGCAACCGCAGGCCGCCTGTGAGCTTATGCGAGACGGCGGCAAGCGCCGGTTCGGCGCGTGCGAGCTCGGTGGGGCTCAAGAGCTCGTACGGCACGTTGGCGTCCTTCAGCACGGCGATGTCTTTTTGTGCGCCGTCGAGTTGCTGCTGCGTGCGGAACACTTGCAGCGTGCCGCCCGTGCGGCCTTCGTATTCGATGCCGGTATCGGCGCGCAACGCCTGCAAACAGTCGCGGCTGTATTCGGCGAGGCGCACCATCCGGCCTTTATTGACGGCATAGCGCTCGGCGGTGCAGTTTTGCAGCATCTGCCACATCCAGCGCAATTGGAACTGCGTGCCGTCCAGACGGATTGCGAGAGGCGCGTGCTTCTGGAACATCCATTTCACTGCTTTGAGCGGTACGCCGGGCGCGGCCCATGGCGCGGCATAGCCGGGCGAGATCTGCCCTGCGTTCGCGAAGCTCGTATCGAGCGCCGGTCCCGCTTCGCGGTCGACCACCGTGACTTCGTGGCCGGCTCGCGCCAGATAATAGGCGCTCGTTACGCCGACTACGCCACTACCTAAGATGACGACTCGCATGGCTACTCCAAATACCGATCAGTCCAGTTGATGCCGCTATACTATTGCGACAAAAGCAGTTTTTGTTTCTGTTGTTTTTGAATTTTTGGTGGAAAAATCATGAGAACGGAACGTCAGCCGATCCGTAAGCTCGACAAGCTCGATCGCAAGATTCTGAAGTTGCTGCAGGAGGATGGGCGCATCGCCATGAAGGACCTGGCGGAGCGGGTTGGACTGACCGTTACGCCCTGCATCGAACGCGTGAAGCGCATGGAGCGCGACCGCGTCATCACGGGTTACTACGCACGCGTGGACCCCGCGCAGTTGGGCGCGGCGCTGCTCGTGTTCGTGGAGATCACGCTCGGCAACAAGAGCGGCAACATGTTCGATCAGTTCCGCCGCGAGGTGAACAAGATCCCCGAGGTGCTCGAATGTCATCTGGTTTCGGGGGAATTCGACTATCTGATCAAAGCGCGCATCGGCGAGATGGCCGATTACCGCAAACTGCTCGGCGATATCTTGTTGCAGCTTCCCGGCGCCGTGCAGTCGAAAAGCTATGTCGTCATGGAAGAGATCAAGGAGACGCTCACGATCGCGGTGGGCGATTGATGGCGGGGCGGCAGCGCTGCCGCTCAGGCGGCGACCCTCGCATCCGCTTCGCCGCGCAGCGAGCGTGGAGCCGAGTACGGGGCCGGAAACAAGCGCTCGGCGAACGAGGCAATGCCTTCGGCGGCAGCCCTGCCGTTGCGAAACCAAGGCTTTATGCTTTGAATTCCACTGCGCGTGATGAGGATCGTGCAAAGCATCGCGCCGCTAGGTGTATGTGACGATGATTACCCGCCAGGTAATGGAACCGCCTCCGCCGTTTGGCTATGATCGCCGTCATGGACCAGACCTTTATCCCGACGCGCGCTTCGCGCCCCGTTGCACAACGTCCGAATCGCCCGGTGGGCGATTTGCTGCGTGAATGGCGCCAGCGGCGGCGCATGAGCCAACTCGTGCTGGCCACCGAGGCGCGGATTTCCACGCGCCACTTGAGCTTCGTCGAGTCGGGGCGGGCTCAGCCCAGCCGCGAGATGCTGATGCACTTAGCGGAGCAACTGGACATACCGCTCAGGGCACGCAACGCGCTCTTCATGGCCGCGGGTTACGCGCCGCTTTACGCCGAACGCGGTTTGAACGACCCGCAACTCGAGGCGGCGCGCGAAGCGGTCGAGCTCGTCCTGCGCGGGCACGAGCCTTACCCGGCGCTCGCGATCGACCGGCACTGGACCATGGTGGCCGCCAACCGGGCGCTCGCACCGCTCGTCGCACGCGCCGCACCTCGCTTGCTCGAGGCGCCCGTCAACGTCTTGCGGCTTTCGTTGCATCCCGAGGGACTCGCCCCTCATATCGTCGATTGGGCCGGTTGGCGCGCGCACGCGCTGCAACGCGTGGAACGGCAGGCGCAAGCGAGCGGCGATGCGACGCTCGCGGCCCTCGTCGAAGAACTCGCCGCCTATCGCGCGCCGCCCGGCGCCGACCTCGAACCGAGCGGTGAGCCGGCGCCGTTGGCGGACGTCGTCGTGCCGTTTAGCCTTCGCACCGATATCGGCGTCTTGTCGTTCTTCAGCACGACGACCGTATTCGGCTCGCCGGTCGACGTAACCCTATCGGAGCTCGCGATCGAGGCGTTCTTTCCTGCCGACACGGCAACCGCGCAAGCGTTGCGCGCTTACGATGCCGCGTCGTCGTAACACGCTAGACGATGCCGTCCGCTTTGAGCCGGTCGATCGCGTCACCATCGAGACCGAGCACCGAGCGCAGCACGTCTTCGGTGCCTTCGCCGAGCACCGGCGGCGCGCGTCGAACCGGTAGGCGCTCGCCGTCGAGCCGATAGGGCGGGGCGAGGACGTGCTCCGTTTTCGCAAACGGATGCGGTTGCTCGGTCACGAGCTGGGCGGCGACCGCGCGCGGTGAAGTCAATGCCTCGTGCAGTCCCATCACTTCGCCGCAAGGAATACCGGCCGCGGCCAGCCGTTCCAGCAGCACCGCGCGCGGGCGCTTCGCCAATTCGCCCGTGAGTTGCGCGATCAGCACGTCGCGGTGCTTGCCGCGCAAGACGTTCGTGCGGAAACGATCGTCGCCGGCCAAGTCTGGCCGCTCGATGACGTCGCGGCAAAAGCGTTCGAACTGCGCATTCGTGCCGACCGTGACGACGATCGGTCCGTCCTGTGCATCGAAGACGCCGTACGGAATGATCGACGGATGCGCGTTGCCGTAGCGCGGCGGATCTTCCCCCGCGAGCAACGCTTCGAGCCCGTAATACGATGTAATCGCCACGCCGCAATCGAATAGCGCCATCTCGACGTGACGGCCTTGGCCGCTGCGCTGCCGATCGAACAACGCCGCGAGCACCGCTTGCGTCGCATACATGCCGGTGACCAAATCGACGACGGCCACGCCGAATTTCAATGGCGGCTGCGTCGCTTCGCCGTTTAGTGCCATCAAGCCGGATTCGCCCTGGATGACGAGGTCGTAGCCGGGCCGTGCCGCTTCCGGGCCGCCGCTGCCGTAGCCCGAGATCGAGCAGTACACGAGCGAAGGGTGCGCTCGGCTCAGCGTCTCGTAGTCGAGGCCGAACTTGCGCGTGCCGCCGAGTTTGAAGTTCTCGATGACCACATCGCTTTTGAGCGCCAAGTCGCGGGCGAGCCGCGCGCCTTGTTCGGTCTGTAGATCGAGCGTCAACGAGCGCTTGTTGCGGTTCACGCTGTTGTAGTAGCACGTCTCCGTTCGTCCGATGCGCGAGCCCCAATCGCGCGTATCGTCGCCACGCAGCGGATGTTCCACCTTGATGACCTCGGCGCCGAGATCGGCCAGCACCATCGCGCACGAAGGACCGGCGAGCACGCGCGAGAGATCGAGCACGCGGATGCCGGTAAGCGGCAAGGCACGCGCCTCGCCTTGGATCGATTCGGTCATTGCCCGTCCGCCGGTTAGCGTTTCGAGGTTGCGTCCGCTTGCGCGCCGTCGCACGGCGATCGACCGAGCGCGATATAGCGCGCGAGATGATGATCCTCGTCGCCGAGCTCATGATCGATCATGACGAGCCGCTTCGCGTAGTGCGCGAGCGGCAACTCCCAGGTCATGCCGATGCCGCCATGCAATTGCACGGCCTCGCGTGACACGCGCGAGCCGATTTGCCCGATCGTGTACTTGGCGGCCGACAGCGCACGCTCGCGCGCAACGCGGGGGCCGTCGAGCGCGGCGGCCGCGTTGATGACGGCCGAGCGCGACTGTTCGAGGTCGATCGCGAGATCGGCCATCCGGTGTTGCAACGCTTGGAAGCTGCCGATCGGCACGCCGAACTGACGACGCGTGCGCAGATACTCGAGCGTCGCGGCAAAGGCGGTTTCCATCGCGCCCAAGCCCTGCGCCGATAGCGCGAGCACGCCTCGGCCGACGGCGGCTTCGAGCGTGGAAAAGCCTTCGTCTTGCGGACCGACGAGCGCATCCGCCGGCACGAGCGCATCGCGCAGGAACAACTCGGCGCCGCGGCCCCCGTCGATCAACGGATAGCCGCGCCATACGAGGCCGGGCGTTTCGCGCGGCACCCAGAAAAGCGAAATCCCGTGCTCGCTATCGACGGCGCCGCTCGTGCGCGCGGAGACGAGCACGCAATCGGCTGCTTCGCCCAATTGCACGACCGCTTTCGTGCCGTCGAGCCTGAAGCCCTCGTTCGTGCGCGTGGCCGCCGTCGTGATGCGGGCGAGTTCGTAGCGCGAATCGGGTTCGCCGTGCGCGAACGCGGCCACGGCGTCGCCCTCGATCAGCCGTTGCAGCCATGCGCGTTGCGCGTCGTTGCCCGCAAGCTCGATCGCATGTCCGGCAACGAGCGCGCCGAGGAACGGTTCGAGCACGAGGCCTCGCCCGAGGTGCTCGCAAACGACGGCAATGTCATCGCCGCTGCCGCCGAAACCGCCGTGCTCCGGTGCGAAGAGGGCGCCGATCGCCCCCAGTTCGCCGAAGCGCCGCCACATCGCGCGATCGAAGCCCTCGGGCGAGGACGCGATCCGCTCGCGCGTGGCGAATGGGTATTGCTCGGCGACGAAGCGCGAGAGCGTGTCTGCGAGCATCCGTTGCTCGTCGGTCAACTCGAAGTTCATCGTCGGCCCTCTCAGAGTTCAAGAATCGCTTTCGCGATGATGTTCTTCTGAATCTCGTTCGATCCGCCGAAGATCGAGAGCTTGTAGTTGTTGAAGTCGCTCTTGGCGGCATCGGGCGCATCGACGGCGCCCAGTTGCGGGCCTTCATAGCCCTCGTCGAGCGCTTCGTCGACGAACGGCTGGGCGTAGGGGCCCAGTGCCCGTCGCATCAACGCGGCGATCTCCTGACGAATCTGCGTGCCGCGCACTTTGAGCATCGAGCTTTGCGCGCCCGGGGCACCCCCGCCCGCGGCAGCCGCGATCGTACGCAGGTTCGTCGTCGTCATGTTTTCCAGATCGATCGCGACGCGCGCCAAGCGAGCGGCGAACAGCGGATCGTCGGCGAGGGGCCGTCCGCCTTGCATGATCTTCGCCGCCGCTTGCTCGAGGCGCTCGAGCGCCGCCACCGAGAATCCCACGCCGGCGATATTGGTGCGCTCGTACGTGAGCAGATATTTGGCGTAGGTCCAGCCGCGGTTTTCCTCGCCGACGAGGTTCTCCGCCGGCACGCGCACGTCGGTGAAGAACACTTCGTTCACTTCGTGCTCGCCGTCTAGCGTCACGATCGGACGCACTTCGATGCCGGGCGTGCGCATATCGATCAGCAAGAAGCTGATGCCTTCTTGTTTGCGCACGTCGGTGGCGGTGCGCACGAGGCAGAACATCATGTTCGCGTAGTGGCCGAGCGTCGTCCACGTCTTCTGGCCGTTGACGATGTAGTGCTCGCCTTGCGGATCGACTCCGCGCACGGCGCGTGTGGCGACCGACGCCAGATCCGAGCCCGCGCCCGGTTCCGAATACCCTTGGCACCACCAGTCGCTGCCCTCGAGGATGCGCGGCAAGTAGTGACGCTTTTGCACCTCGCTGCCGTACTTGATCAGGACGGGCGCGAGCATGTTGACGCCGAACGGCACGATGCGCGGCGCGCCGGCGAGCGCGCACTCGTTATCGAAGATGAAGCGCTCGACCGCGCTCCAGCCGGTGCCGCCGTACTCGCGCGGCCAGTGGCTCGCGAGCCAGCCGCGTGCGTTCAAAATCGCATGCCACTCGGCCATGTCCTCGCGCGTGAGCCTAAGGCCCTGTTTGACTTTGTGCGCTGTGCGCGCGGGCAGTCGCTCGTCGAGGAAGCGTCGTACTTCGCTGCGAAACGCTTGTTGTTCTGCCGTGAAACTCAGATCCATCGCTTAAGCCCTCGCTGACGATCGAATGAGAGGAACGGAAAGACGCCGGAGCGCGGGAGCGCGATGGCGCAATCGCGCGCAGACGTCACGATGCCGCGCCGTTCAAGCTTGCGAAGTCGGCGCCGCGTTCGACGAGTTCGACGATGAGCGGCGACGGCCGCCAAAAAAAGGCGTCTTCTTGCGACAAGCGCGTGAGTTCGGCCAGCACGTTCGGCAACCCGAGCATGTCCGCGTATTTCATCGGCCCGCCGCGGTAGCGCGGAAAGCCGTAGCCGTAGACCAGGGCGATGTCGACGTCGAGCGGGCGCAGCGCGATGCCTTCGCGCACGACGTTGGCGGCTTCGTTGATGACGGCGCACATGAGGCGGCGCACGATCTCCTCGTCGGTGAAGCTGCGCGGCGAGATGCCCGCGCGCGCGCGTTCGCTGTCGATGATCGCTTCCACTTCGGGGTCGGGCGTGCCGGTGCGCGCGCCGGGTTCATAGCGATAAAAGCCGCGTCCCGTTTTTTGGCCGAACCAGCCGCGTTCGCACAGGCGGTCGGCGATCTCGACATAGCGCATGCGCGTATCGCGGGTCGGGGCGCGCCGCTTGCGCGCCGCCCAGCCGATATCTCCGCCCGCCAAATCGACGACCTGATACGGTCCCATCGGATAGCCGAATTCGCGCATGGCGCGGTCGATCTGATAGGGCGACGCGCCGTCCTCCATGAGGTAGTCGGCGGCCGTGCGATAAACGGCGAGCAGCCGGTTGCCGATGAAGCCGTCGCACACGCCCGCGCGCACGGGCACCTTGCGCAATTGCTTGGCGAGCTCGAAGGCGGTGGCGACGACGTCCGCGCTCACGCGGGCCGGCACCACGATTTCGAGCAGCTTCATGATGTTGGCCGGCGAGAAGAAATGCAGGCCGACGACGTCAAAGGGGCGAGAAGTCACGCCGGCGATTTCGTCGATGTCGAGATACGAGGTATTCGTCGCGAGAATCGCCCCGGGTTTGCAGACGCGATCGAGTTCGGAGAACACGGCCTTTTTGACGGCCATGTCCTCGAACACGGCTTCGATCACGAGATCGACGTTCGCCAGCGCGTCGTACGAGGTGCTGCCGGTAAAGCGGGCGAGAGCTGCGTCTTTGACCTCGGCCTGGATCCGCCCTTTCGCCAGCAGTCCGTCGTAGACGCGTTCGATATGCGCTCGGCCGCGTTCGAGCGCCGCTTCGTCGCGCTCGATCATCGTGATGGGCAGCCCCGCGTCGAGCACGGCGACCGCGATGCCGGCTCCCATCGTGCCGCCGCCGACGATGCCGACCGATGCCACGGCACGCGCCGAGGCGGCTTTCGTCTCGGGCGCCTTGGCCACTTCGCGTTCGGCGAAAAATGCATGGATGAGCCCCGCGCGCTGCGGGCTTTCGAGGCATTCGACGAAGAGTTGGCGCTCGAGCGCCAGGCCCTCGTCGAAGGGCAGCGTCAACGCGGCTTCGACGGCTTGCACGATCTTCATCGGCGAAAAGAGTCCCCGCGTGCGCGCGGCGGTTTCCTTGCGCGCGGCTTCCACGGCCGCGCGGCCCGCTTGTAGGTCGGCAAGCGCGGTTGCGGCGCGCGTCGGCCGCACGCCGGCTTTCGCGGCGAGCAACTCGCGCGTATAGGCTAGTCCTTCGCCGAGCACGTCGTCGGTCGCGCCAAGGCGATCGACGAGCCCCATCGCAAGCGCTTCCTCGGCGCGTACGTGCCGGCCCGAGAGCATCAGATCGAGCGCGTGCGCGGCGCCGATGAGACGCGGCGCGCGTTGCGTACCGCCGGCACCCGGCAGCAAGCCGAGTTGCACTTCCGGCAATCCCAGTTTCGCGCCGCGCACCGCGATCCGATAGTGCGCGGCGAGCGCGATTTCGAGGCCCCCGCCCAGCGCGGCGCCGTGAATCGCGGCGACGACGGGTTTGGTGCACGCTTCGATGCTGTTGCAGACCGCGGGCAGCAGGGGCGAGAGCGGCGGCTTGCCGAACTCGCGGATGTCGGCGCCCGCGATGAAATTTCGACCGGCGCCGACGATGAGCACGGCGGCGACGGCGGCGTCCGATTGCGCGGCCTCGATCGCTTCGGCGAGTCCGCGCCGCACATCGACGCTCAAGGCGTTGACGGGCGGGTGATCGATCGTGACGACGAGGACACTGCCATGCAGCGTGCGAGAGACGACGGAGGCTTGCGTAGAGGCGGTCATAAGGGGGCGCGCGGCAAAGATGGACGATCGTGCGATTGTCGATCGGTTAGCCGCAATTGACAATTAAAGCTTGAATTGACAGACTGTAAAAATTTCCTTGACAGTGCGTCGTGCACTGCTCGTTGGCGCTTGTCAGCGCTTGGTGGTAAAGACCCATGGATCTGAATTCGCTCTCGCTGCTCGTCGAAATTCTGGAGGCGGGCAATCTCAGCGAGGCCGCCCGCCGCCTGAAGATGACGCGCGCCAATGTCAGCTATCACCTCAATCAGTTCGAACGCACGCTCGGGCTGCAACTCGTGCGGCGTACGACGCGGCGCGTGGAGCCGACCGAGGCGGGGCTGCGTCTGGTCGAACACGGTCGTGCGATCCGGCGGGCGCTGGAGGCGGCGCAGGAGACCGTCGAGACGCTAGGACAAACGCCGCAGGGACGCGTTCGGCTGTCGGTGCCGAGCGGCTACGGGCAACTCGTGATGGCCGATTGGCTGCTGCAATTCAAGCGGCTGCACCCCGGCATCGTGCTCGACGTCATGTTCGAAAATCGCGTGGAAGATTTGCTGCGCGATGAAGTCGATATCGCCGTGCGCGTCATGTCGGAACCGCCGCAAAACCTCGTCGCGCGCGATATGGGGGCGGTGCGGTACGTCGCATGTGCGTCTAGGGCCTACGCGGATGAGTACGGTTTGCCGACGCAACTCGACGCGCTACGCACGACGCCGCTGATCACGGCGACGGTCGTCGGCCGTCAGTTGCGCGTCGCCGCCTATTTGGCCGAGGAGCGCCATGAGGTGCTGCTGGAACCGACGCTGATCTCGGAAAATTTTCTCTTTTTGCGTCAAGCCATCCTCGCGGGCTTGGGCGTGGGCATCGTGCCCGATTATGTCGTGCAAGACGATATCCGGCGCGGCGAGGTCGTGACGACGCTCGATGCATGGCGGCTCAGTATTTTCGGCACGCACATGTATCTACTCTATATGCCTGACCGGCACCAGACGCGAGCCGCCGGTGCGTTCATCGACTTCGTGCTGGAGCAGGCAAGAAAAGCGGGGCGCACGGGCTGAACCGCCGGTGCGCCCCGCCAGCGAGCGCACACGAGCGTGCGCGCTCATTCGCCGCTATCAGTGATGCTTTTTCACGTCATGGTCGCGATTGAGCTCGTCCTTGACGTCTTCCTTGGCATCGCCATAACCCTTGCGAACCTCACCCGCGGCTTCCTGCAGGTCGCCCTTGGCTTGCTGGGCCGGATCGTTCGTCACTTTCCCGACCGCCTGGTTCACCTTGCCCTTCATCTTTTCCGTCACGCCCTTCACTTGGTCCTTGTTCATGTGAGATCTCCTTTAAAGGTGTGCCTCGTAAGGTGTGCCGCACGTGCGACGTCGATAGTGGTGCAACGCACGTGCCCGCCCCCGCGCGAAGCACGGGGACGGAACGAGTGAAGGGGACGGGGCGGGAAGACCGGGTTAGAACGAGGGTGTTGCGGCGCCGGACGAACTGCCGCCCGCGCCTGCGACCGATGCCGCGGTGTGTGCCGGCGCGTCGCCGGATTCCAGTACCGGGGCCAGCGAAGGGCCGAGCGATTTGAGCAGTTGCACGGCCATCGCGCTCGTATAGTCGTAGCGCGCCGCATACGGCTCGTGGGCATACGCGGTCAGCGTGCCGTAGAAGCGCTCGCCGATGACGAAGACGAAGACAGCGGTGCGATTGACCTTACGCGATTCGATGAGCCGTCCGCCGCGCGCATAGACGCCGAAGCGCTGGTCGCCGGTGCCGGTCTTGCCGTAGACCTGGAGCGTGCGGCCGTCGCCGAGCGGCAGCCCCGCGGCGAGGCGCGCGCCGGTGCCGCCCTGCACGACGCTATTCAACAAGCCGCGCACGGCTGTCACGATAGCGGGCGAGATGGCCTGATGCTCGGGGCTCGGCGCGCGGCCGAAGCGCGTTTCGAACGGCGTGCCTTCGGCGAACGTGAGGGTATCGACGCTTTGCGCCCGATACGACTTGCCGTCGTTGGCGACGATGCCGATCAAATGCGCGAGGGCATCGGGCCGGTCGCCGGACGCACCGATAGCCGCGGCGAACGATGGCGTGATCGTCTCGAACGGATAGCCGAGCGCGCGCCACGATTTACCGATCGCGTCGTAGGCTTGCAACTCCACCATGTGACGAATGCGCCGGTCCTGCGTGATGTGATGGCGTGTCTTGAATAGCCACTTGTAGGAGGTCATGCGTGCGGTGCGGCTCGCTTTGCGCAGCTCGTCCTCGGTCGCATTCGGATGCGTGCGCAGATATTCGAGCATCCACAGCGCGATCGGATGAACGCCGGAGATGTATCCGCGGTCGTTCAGATTGAATTTGTCGATGGCATATTTTTCGTACAGCTTCGCCAGATCGTCATCGGAGAGCGACGCGGCCGGCGTGCTCTTCAGCGCGGCGCGCATGCGCTGCGCGAACCACGGGAACGGTTCGCCGGGCGCGACGCTGCGCAGCGCCGTCGCGAGCTTCGGCGGGCTCTTGCGCATGTCGGCGACGAGCGTATCGAGCGCATCGTCGGGGCGCTTGTCGTGATATTTCACGAAGAACCGATGCAGATAGACGAGGCTCTCCTGATCGGCGAATGCCTCCAGATAGCGCCGGCGCAACGCGGGGTCGTCGAACCACTGCGTCGAGGGGCCTGCGCTCGAGACCATTTCGTAGTGAACGATGTCGCGCATCAGTCGCACGAACACGAGGTTCACCGAATGCTGGAACGCTTCGCGCACCGTCAGGATACGGCCGTTGTCGGATTTGTCGAAATTCGAGAAGGTTTGCGCGCCGCCGCCGGTGTAGAACGTTTCACCCGGGCTGGCCGAATACTTGCGATCGATGGCCGCGTTGAGCATGGCCTCAAGCGACCGGTCGTTCGTGTGCGCAAGGTAATCGACGGCCCAGCGCGAGAGGCCGTCGAACGGATCGATTTGTACGTGCTTCAACTGCGCGGCGCTGAGATCGGCATAACGCGCATGCAGCGTCGAGACGATCTGGAGGTAGGTGATGACGGTCCGCAGTTTCGCGGTCGAGCCTAGATTGAGACGCGCGCCGCCGTTGATATCGAACGGCTGGTTCACGCTATCGGTTTGCACGCGCACGACGTCATGGCCGTTCTTCTGGTGTTCGAATAGCGCGAAGCTGAACGAGATCTTCGAGGGATCGTCACCGGGCCGCAGCATCTCGAAGCCGTAAAGCCCCGCGGCCTTGGCGCCGTCGATCGTGGCGGCGGCGGCGAGCTTCTCCGAAACGGCACGTTCCACCGAGTCGTTCAACGTGGCATGGACGGTCAGATCGAGGCGATCGAGATCGTAAAAGCTGTCGAGTCCGAGCGCTTGCTGCAAACGCGATCGGACGAGCGTGACGGCCTTGCGTGCGACGTAGGACGAACCGGGCTGCGGCGGCGCACCCTTGTGCGAATCGAGCGAAGCCGCGAGCGCGGCGTCGCGTAGCGGCGCGGAGATGACGCCATTGGCCGCGAGGACGCGGATGTAGCTGTCGGTCAGCTTGTCCAGCGCCGGACGGTTACGGACGAGGTAATAAGAGGGCGCGCGCTGAGCGATCAACAGCGACAAGGCTTGCTTGAACGCAAGCGCTTGCGCGGCGAGCACGCCGGGCGCGGCCGGGCCGTTGCCCGTTTCGGCGGTGATCTGCGAGAGCAGTGCGTTGACCTCGGCGAAATCGCGTCCGTACCAAGCCGTGAGTCCGTCGCCGAGGCCCTGCACTTCGCCCACGCCGGCGCGCGCCGCGAGCGGGACGGTATTCAAGTAATGGACGACGATTTGCTTGCGCGCGGCCGTCGTGTTTTCGCCGCCGAGGTAGGCCCGGATCGAAGCCGACGCAATCTGACGCAGCTTTTCCGGCGCCGTTGCCGTGCGTCCGCCCGGCGAGTGCCGGAATTTTTCGGTTTGCGTGGCGAGCGTGCTGCCGCCCGGCGTCGATTGGTGGCGATCGACGAGTCGCAATGCCTGATCCGAGAGCGCTCGCGCGAATCGCCCCCAATCGATGGCCGGATTGCGATCGGGCTCGTTCGAATCGAGCAAGTACCGATCTTCGATGAAAGTCAGCGCGCCGACGATGACGGGTGGAATGGCATCGAAGTCGGAATAGGCGAGGGCCGGGTAGCGGGCGCTAAATAGCGGCGCGCCTTGCGCATCGAACAGGCGCAGTCCGGCCTGATCCTTTTCCGCATAGGGAATGAACAAGCCGCGATCGGCGAGCGAGGTCATCATCGACGAATCGCGCGCCTGACTCGTCACCACATAGCCGCGCGCGCGGAGCCGAGCCTCGAAATCGGGCATGCGCGCATACCCTAACCGCATATCGTAGGGGCCGCCCGGCGATGGGAAACGGATGGCGCCGCTCGCCCCCGGTTCGACTGAAAACGATACCTGCCGGCCTATGCGGGCGAAATAACCTGCTTGGAGCCGGGAAGTCTGCATCTCGAGCGAGACGAAGTAGGCCAGGAGCCCGACGAGCGCGGCGAGGCCGACGAACGTGAGCCATTTCCATCGCGCCCCGGGCGACATCGTGGAGATGTAGCGCAAGGGCAGACGAGCGATCGGCCGATTCATGATGTGGCTCCGTGGGCGGCGCCGCCATCGTGCTGACGACGCTCGTAGTAGTTTAATCACGAGCCGAGCGCCTGTGCAGAGCGCGTGATGTGCTCTGCCGCACGAATGTCGTCCGCGGCGTTCGAGCCTTGCCACCGCACCGGCGTTCTTCTAGCGGTGAAGGAAGCAACGCATAGACCCGCCCGCCGATCGCTCGCGTGTTTTCCGCCGCCCGAAAATGGTGCGTAGATAGTGCATTGAGCCATTAAGCGCAAGTGTAATTGCGCGTAAATATGACGCTGCGACAGCGCGGCTGCATTTGCTTTCGGTATTAATTTCCCGTCGAAAAATGTTTAATGGTTAAGCGAGCTTTGGATCGATTTTCGACGGCTAAAAATGTGAGATGATTACGCTCGTTTTAATCGACGCGGGCGAGCGTCGGCTAAAACACCGGCGGGGCTTATGTAATAGAGGTGGGACTCGGCGCGGTATGCCGACGGTACGCGCCATCCCTCATCCGTTTCGACATGCCGTGCGTTTGCCGAGCAAGCGTCGCGCAATGTGAAATGACCGGAATCAAGGCGCCGCAAATCGAAGTGTCAGCATTGAAATTAAGAAGAGCCTTTGGCAGGCGTCTCACATGAGAGCCGCGATTCGGTTCGTACCGAGTTGCGGGAGATGCGTGCCGGGATGTCGATGCTCCGGCCGCCGGGCGCGGCCGTTTCGGTATCGCGCGAGTCGTTCGCACGGCGCGCGCGACGACAAGGAGGCATAAATGAAAAGTTGGGCCGAGGAACTGTTGCACGAGTTGAATCATACGAGCTCCGATGCGGAGATTTTCAGCAAAATCGAGGCCGCGGCGAATGGCTTGGGCTTCGAGTACTGCGCGTACGGCTTGCGGGCGCCGTGGCCGCTGTCCAAGCCGAAGACACGCTGGCTGAGCAATTACCCCGAGGCGTGGAAGAAGCGTTACCACGAAGCACGCTATTTGGACATCGACCCGACCGTGCAGCATGCGCGCCGTTCGCAAGCGCCCGTCGTCTGGAGCGATGCCCTGTTCAGCGGCGTACCCGAGTTTTGGAACGAGGCGCAGTCGCACGGGTTGCGTCATGGCTGGGCGCAGTCTGCGTTCGATAGTTGCGGCGTGGGCGGCATGCTCACGTTGGCGCGCTCGAGCGATCCGCTGACGCCGGTCGAACTCGCCGAAAACGAAGTGAAGATGCGTTGGCTCGTCAGCACCGCGCATCTCTCACTGAAGCGCGTGCTGATGCCGACGCTGATGTCCGATCCCGAGCGCGGGCTCACCGATCGAGAGGTCGAGGTGCTCAAATGGGCCGCCGACGGCAAGACGTCCGGGGAGATCTCGAAGATCCTGGTGATCTCGGTCGACACGGTCAATTTTCATGTCAAAAATGCCGTGACGAAGCTCAAGACGACCAACAAGACCGCCGCCGTCGTCCGGGCCGCGATGCTGGGCTTATTGCAATGACTTGTCCGTCCAGTGATTGCGGTTCAGTTGCAATCATGCCGAATGCGAATTTCGGCGAGCGGTAAGTGTTCCGGATAGGGTTGCCTGACGACGGCGGTCGTTGGGCAATTTGCCGGCGCGATGAAAAATCGGTTTCATTTATTTCGGCGCGCTCAAAGTCGTGAAAGTTTGCAATTATTTTATTTAGCGTCAGCGAAATAACCGCCCTCCGCCCCATTGCGTGCGGCTCATGTCGATCCGCGGCCCGGCAATTGGAATCAGTGGAAATGGGCGCGCCGTAATCGAAGAAAACACCGTCGTTTCGCACGTCGTGCCCATCGCCCGTCACTAAGTGGCCGCCAGGCCGGGCCGGGACGGGCCCATGAGCGTCTGTGATCGCGAGAGGCGCCCTCCATCGAGCGTATAAGCCGTCACCCCCGAGTTCGTCGCGGGTGTGGGGTTGCGTTGCGCGATTACCACAGCCGTTCCCTGTCCGGCGAGTTCCGCGCCGAGCCCCGCCACCTGCTCGGCTTCGGCCCGCGTGAGCGCATTGAACGGGTCGTCCAGTAAGAGCAAGCGTGGCCGGGACATCAGCGCGCGGGCGATCGCCAAAAGCTGCCGCTCGCCGTCGGTCAGCCGGCCGGCGCTTTGATGCTCGCAGGTTTTCAAAAAAGGGAGCCGCTGCGCGAGCCGCTCGGCTTGTTCTTCGAGCCGTGGGCGATCCGTATCGCGCCAAACGGCGGCCAACAGATTCTCGCGGACGGATAGCGAGCTGCAAAGCAAGCGATTGTGGGGAACGTAGGCGATGCCACGGGCGAGCAGCTCGGTGGGACGCTTGCGGCGCAGATCCTCGCCGTCGAAGCGGATCACGCCGCGTTTGGGCCGCACGATGCCGGCGATCGCCATGAATAGGGTCGTTTTGCCCGCGCCGCGAGGACCTAGGACGTAGGCGAGGCTGCCGGGGAAAAGCGCGAACGAGATGTCGTCGAGTACCTCGCCCTTGCCGTAACCGGCGGCGAGCGATTCGATTTGCAGCAAAGGCATGCGCATCGGGTGTCACCTCCGGAAACGGATACGACGTGCACTGGGGCGCGCCGTACGCGAATTCCGTCGATTTCACCCGTCGAGCCTTCAAGCGGCAACTACCACAAATGGTAGGTTGTAAACTTCCCTGCTTTGTTGCACTACGACAGTGCAACCCGCTCGCCGTCGGGCGCCGTGGCCTTCAATGCGCGCGCGGCGACGTCGGAAAACGGCTCCGACTCCGGCTGCGCGGCCGAGCCGCCGTGCACCTGGCCCGTGGGGCGAGCGTGGGGGCTTGCGCTCACGAGTGGCTCGGCGCTGCTGCGCGCCTGCTCGACGATCCACTGCGCGACATCGCGCACGTCTTGGCGTGCCGCCGCCTCGGCTTGTACGAGCCAGTATGCGTGCCCGCTGGGCGTGCCCTTGCCCGTATCGACGGCGACGAGCTTGCCTTGCGCGATCAGCGGTTCGACGAGCGCCGCGCGTCCGAGTGCGATGCCCTGTCCGGCCAGGGCTGCTTGCACGACCTGATCGTAATGATTGAGGTGCAGCATGCTGCGCGGCTTGATTTCGCCGAGGCCCAACGCGGTCAAATGATCCGACCAGCGCAGCAGCGGCCGGCGCAGGCCGTCGAATTCGATTAGGACTTGGTGCGCGACGGTGTCGGCGTCGATCCGCGTGACCCCGAGCGACGGGCTCGCGACGGCAAGGATCGTTTCGTCGAACAAGCGCGTGGCGCCGGCCGGCGCGTTCGCCACGCTCGCGTAGCGTATCGCCAGATCGATGCTTTCGGTGCGCAGATCGAGCAGCTTGTCGTTGGCCGCGACGCGCACGTCGAGCGAGGGGTAGCGCTGTTGCAGCTCCGACAGCCGTGGTAGCAGCCACAACGACGTTACCCCGATGCTCGCCGTGATCGTCACCGGTTGTTTTTCCGCCGGGCGCGTGATGGCTTCGAAGGCGTCTTGCAGTTGGCGCACGACACCGTCGGCCGTGCGGAACAAACGCTCGCCCGCCGGCGTAAACGTGATAGAGCGGTAGCCGCGATGAAACAGCGATACGCCGAGCGCATCTTCGAGCGAATGAATCTGCCGGCTGACCGCCGATTGCGTGAGACACAGATCCTCCGCCGCGAGCGTAACGCTCATACGGCGGCCGACAGCGACGAAGCCGCGGATCAAATCGAGCGGAGCAAGTCGAACGAGAGGCGTTGCCATGCGTCTACCTCATAGGAAAGTGACGGGAAAGTAAATTGATTCGAAGCTGGGCATCGGATCAAATGGGAACCTCTGAGCCACGGGCGCGACGGCGCGCACCGGTGCGGAAATTTCGGGTACGGCATAAGGAGCGACGATGAAAGAAGAGCGCGCGCAAGCGAGCGTGCCCCGCAGGGTGACTTTCGCGGCAGCCGACGGCAGGCCGATAACCGGTTTCGTATGGCAAGCCGGCTGCGCCGCGCGCCCCGTCGTCGTCGTCAATCCGGCGACGTCGGTGCGTTGCCGCTACTACTTTCGCTTCGCCGAGTATCTTTTCGCTCACGGGCGCGATGTGCTCCTGTACGACTATCGCGGAATCGGCGAATCGCGGCCGGCCACGTTCGCCGGCTTCGATGCGAATTGGATCGATTGGGGCGCGCTCGATTTCGAGGGCGCGCTGCGGTTCGCCGCTTCGTCCTTCCCCGGGCAAGTCATCGATGTGGTCGCGCATAGCATCGGCGGTTGCCTGCTCGGCCTCGCACCGTCGAACGTCACGATCCGCCGCGCGGTGACGATGGGTGCCCAGTACGCGTATTGGCGCGATTACGCCCGCAAGCATCGACTTGCCATGCTGCTCAAGTGGCATGTCGCGATGCCGGCGCTCGCCGCCGTGTTCGGTTATGTCCCGGCGCAGCGTCTGGGCTGGATGGAAGACACGCCTCGCGGCGTGGCGCGTTCGTGGGCATACAGCCGCGCCCGCTTCGAGCAGACCTATCGCGCGCGCCCCTTCGCGTTGAGCGATGAGCGCGTAGCCGAGCTCGCGCGCCGGTTCACCGGCGTTCGCGCGCCGCTGCTCGCCATCAGTACCACCGACGATCCGTTCGGCACCGTCCCCGCGATCGAGCGTTTGCTCGCTTACTTCGAGGGCTGCGAGGCGCGCGTGCACCTGCGTCTCGAACCCGGTGCGTTCGATGCGGATGCGATCGGACATTTCGCGTTTTTCCATAGCCGATTTCAGACGCGCTTATGGCCGATCGTGCTGCAGTGGCTCGAGACAGCCTCGCTCGCGCCGGCGACGCCCGGTGAACGCGTATCTGAGCGTCGCGGGACGAGCGAGCACGAAACCCACGCGGACCGCGCCGTGGACTCGTCGCTCGCTTGAGACGGTGGCTTTCATCGGCAGTTCCCCATTTAGATGCGCTCGCAACAAGTGCATCGGACCGTGCCGGATTTAAGCCATTCTTATGCGAAACCGTAACTGACACATTTGGTAGGCGCATGCCGAGCCCGCCTCGGTGCAGGCATTCGCCGCCCGCCGAGTGGAGAAGAAAGCGCTGAATTTGGCTGGTGGAAGCGAGGCGCCAGCCCCGCTCAAGGAGAGCCGCCCGGGACGCTTGCGCAGCGAAGCCGCCCGCGCGTCGCGGGTGCTCGAGTCGAAAACGCATCAATGCGTGTCGTCGTCCGAGGACTCGGCCTCCGGCTCTGCGCGGACGGCGTCCGCGAAGCGCGCGAGCGCCGCGAGCGAACCGCTCACGCTCACGTACTGCTCGCGGCCGATCTTCGCATCGAGCAATACGGCCATGCCCGATTCGCGTGCGAGTTCGATAAGGTCCATTTGCGGTGGTTGCCCTTGCGTCTTGTTCATAGTCGTCAAAGAGTCGCTGGGTGATACCGGGGCTCGCGCTCGACGCTAAACGGGTTTCGCGACGGGCCTCGCCATGCATGAAGCATGACGCGTACCCATCGGCGTGGGCTGCGCCGCGCCGTCCCCGGACCCGCCATGGCGGGGGCTCCGCGCCACGAGGCCGGGGCGCGGCCGACCCGCGCATTGAAAAAGTCGCCGGTCTTTATGCCGCGGGGCGCGAGAACGATTTGTATAGACAAGACGGTCGCCGTTTGCGATGGCGCCGGCTATATGGCAACCACGCCTCGCCTGCCGTCGACTGCTCGAAAGGCCAGGAGATTCGGATCATCCCCACCGGACGTTTACGCTCGATCCCCTAATGGTTATCCCTAGTCTGAGACTTTTGAAAAACACTTGTCTATACAAGCTGGCGACACTAGACTGCGTGTCAGATCGAGGCATGCAGGCAGCCCAACGGCTTGCCGGGACTGCCCGGGCAGTCCGTACACATCGCACAGCACAGTTCAGACAGGACCTTATCCATGATGATTCTCACGCCGGGCCACTTGACGCTTCCCCAACTGCGCCGCATTGCACGCGAACGCGTCAAGTTGACGCTCGATCCCGCCAGCCGTCCGGTGATCGACGCGGGCGCGAAGGCCGTCGCGGATATCGCCGCGAAGGGCGAACCGGCATACGGCATCAATACGGGCTTCGGTCGTTTGGCCAGCACGCACATCCCGCACGATCAACTCGAGTTGTTGCAACGCAACCTGGTGCTCTCGCACGCGGTGGGCGTGGGCGAGCCGATGGCCGAGCCGGTCGTGCGTCTCTTGATCGCGCTGAAGCTGTCTAGCCTCGGCCGGGGCCACTCGGGTATTCGCGGCGAAGTGATGGATGCGCTGATCGCGCTCGTCAATGCCGATGTTTTGCCGATCATTCCCGTCAAAGGTTCGGTGGGTGCGTCGGGCGATCTGTCGCCGCTCGCGCACATGTCGGCCGTGTTGCTCGGGATCGGTGAGGTCACGGCGCGCGGCGAGCGGATGAGCGCCGCCGAGGGGCTCGAGCTCGCGGGGTTGGCGCCGCTGTCGCTGCAAGCGAAGGAAGGGCTCGCGCTGCTCAACGGCACGCAGGCCTCGACGGCGCTCGCGCTTTACAACATGTTCGCGATCGAGGACCTGTTTCGCACGGGGCTCGTTGCCGGAGCGCTCTCGGTCGATGCGGCGGCGGGTTCCATCAAGCCCTTCGACGCGCGCATCCATGCGCTGCGCGGCCATCGCGGCCAAATCGAAGCGGCCGCGGCCTATCGCGCGCTGCTCGACGGTTCGGGCATCAATTTGTCCCACCGCGATTGCGGCAAGGTGCAAGACCCCTACAGCCTGCGTTGCCAGCCGCAGGTGATGGGCGCATGCCTGGATCAAATGCGCCACGCGGCCGAGGTGCTGCTCATCGAAGCGAACGCCGTGTCGGACAACCCGCTCGTGTTCCCCGATACGGGCGAAGTGCTCTCGGGCGGCAACTTCCACGCCGAGCCGGTCGCGTTCGCGGCCGATAACCTCGCGCTGGCCGCCGCCGAAATCGGCGCGCTGGCCGAGCGGCGGATCGCGCTGCTGATCGATGCCACGCTTTCGGGCCTGCCGCCGTTCCTCGTCAAAGACGGCGGCGTGAATTCGGGCTTCATGATCGCGCACGTGACGGCGGCGGCATTGGCGTCCGAGAACAAGACGCTCGCCCACCCGGCTTCGGTCGATTCGTTGCCCACCTCGGCCAATCAGGAAGACCATGTGTCGATGGCGACCTTCGCCGCGCGCAAGCTGGCCGATATCGCCGAGAACACCGCGAACATCCTCGCGATCGAACTGCTGGCCGCGGCCCAAGGTATCGATCTGCGCGCGCCGCACCGCACGAGCGGAGCCTTGCAACGCGTGATGGATACGCTGCGCGAGCACGTGCCGCATTACGACCTCGATCGATATTTCGCCCCCGATATCGCCAGCATCGCGCGGCTCGTCACGAGCGGCACGATCGCGCAAGCAAGCCCGCTCTCGTTCGCGTCGGAAGTGAGCGCTCACGCCTGATCATGGAAAGCGTGAAAGCGATGAATGCACCGGCGTACCAGGGCATCAAAGACTTCATCCTCGCGCGAATCCACTCCGGCGAGTGGGCCGAAGGCGACCTGGTGCCGTCGGAGAACGAGCTTGCGCGCGAGTTCAAAGTCGCGCGCATGACCGTGAACCGCGCATTGCGTGAGTTGACGGCCGAACAGGTGCTCACGCGTGTGCAAGGCGCCGGCACCTTCGTGGCGCGGCCGAAATACGAATCGACGCTCGTCGCGATCCGCAGCATTTCCGACGAAATCGCGGCCCGCGGGCATCGCTATCACGCGCAGGTGCTCGAACTCGGCGCCACGGTCGCGGGCGAGGCGCTCGCCGACGAAATGCAGGTCGCGCCCGGCAGCCCCGTGTTTCATTCGCGCGTGCTGCATTTCGAAAACGACGAGCCCGTGCAACTGGAAGCGCGCTGGGTCAATCCGGCCGTTGCGCCCGAGTACGCCTTGCAGGATTTCTCGCGCGTTACGCCGAATCAGTATTTGACGCGCGTCGCGCCGTTGCAGCGCGTCGAATACCGCATCGAAGCCGCGCAGCCCGAACCCGATACGCGCGCGCAGTTGCGCATGGACGAGATCGAACCTTGTCTCGTGCTGCATCGGCGCACCTGGTCGCGCGAGCAGGTCGCATCCGTCGCCGACCTTTGGCACCCGGGCAGCCGCTATCGCTTCACGGGACATTTTTGAGCCGCACGAAAGCCGTACAACCGAGGACTCACATGAACGATCCGAAACCTTTCGACCCGCGTCTCGATCCGACGCGCACGATCCGCGCGCCGCGCGGTGCCGAGAAGACGTGCAAGAGCTGGCTCACCGAGGCGGCCTACCGGATGATCCAGAACAACCTGGATGCCGAGGTGGCCGAGCATCCGCATGCGCTGGTCGTCTATGGCGGCATCGGGCGTGCCGCGCGCAATTGGGATTGTTTCGACCAGATCCTGGCGTCGCTGAAAGACCTCGAGGACGACGAGACGCTGCTGATTCAGTCGGGCAAGCCCGTCGGTGTGTTTCGCACGCACGCGGACGCGCCGCGCGTGCTGCTGGCAAACTCGAACCTCGTTCCGCACTGGGCCACGTGGGAGCACTTTCACGAACTCGATCGCAAGGGACTCATGATGTACGGCCAGATGACGGCCGGCAGTTGGATCTACATCGGCAGCCAAGGGATCGTTCAGGGCACGTACGAAACGTTCTATGCGGTGGCCAATCAGCATTTTGGCGGCAATGCGAAGGGCCGCTGGATTCTGACGGGCGGCCTCGGCGGGATGGGCGGGGCGCAACCGCTCGCCGCGACGATGGCGGGCTTTTCGATGATCGCGGTCGAGTGCGACGAAACGCGCATCGATTTCCGCTTGAAGACCCGCTACGTCGATCGTAAAGCGAAGACGCTCGACGAGGCACTGGCCATCGTCGAGGCAGCGAAGGCGAGCGGCAAGCCCGTCTCCGTCGGGCTCGTGGGTAACGCGGCCGACGTGTTCGATGAATGCGTGGCGCGCGGCATCACGCCCGATTGCGTTACCGATCAAACGAGCGCGCACGATCCCATCAACGGCTATCTACCGCAGGGCTGGAGCGTCGAGCAATGGCGCGAGCGCCAAAAGACGGACCCGCAAAGCATCGTCGTGCCCGCCAAGCAATCGATGGCGCGCCAGGTGCAGTCCATGTTGACGTTGCAAGCGCGCGGGGCGGCGACGCTCGATTACGGCAACAACATTCGTCAGATGGCGCTCGACATGGGCGTCGAGAATGCGTTCGATTTTCCGGGCTTCGTGCCCGCCTACGTGCGTCCGCTCTTTTGCGAGGGCAAGGGCCCGTTCCGCTGGGTGGCGCTCTCCGGCGATCCGGAAGATATCTACAAGACCGACGCGAAGGTCAAGGAGTTGATCCCCGACGATCCGCATCTGCACAACTGGCTCGACATGGCGCGCGAGCGTATCGCGTTCCAAGGCTTGCCCGCGCGCATTTGCTGGGTGGGGGTCAAAGACCGCTACCGTTTGGGGCTCGCATTCAACGAAATGGTCAAACGCGGCGAGCTGAAGGCGCCAATCGTGATCGGGCGCGACCACCTCGACACGGGGTCCGTGGCGAGCCCGAACCGCGAGACGGAAGCGATGAAGGACGGCTCCGATGCCGTGTCCGATTGGCCGCTGCTCAATGCGCTGTTGAACACCGCGGGCGGTGCGACGTGGGTATCGATCCACCATGGCGGCGGCGTGGGCATGGGCTTTAGTCAGCACGCGGGCGTCGTGATCGTCTGCGACGGCACCGATGCGGCCGCGCGCCGTATCGAGCGCGTGCTGTTCAACGATCCGGCCACGGGCATCATGCGTCACGCCGATGCCGGGTACGAGCTGGCGCGCGACACGGCTCGCGAAGTCGGTCTCAAGCTGCCGATGCTCGGGCGCTGATGCGCATGGGTTCGCAAACGCGGGCGGCGCGACCGCGCGCGGACGTGCCGATGCGCATCGTCCGCGCGAGCGCCCTGACGGCCACGCCTTGGAAGAACGGCGGCGGCATCACGCGCGAAATCGCCGCGTATCCGGTGGGCGCGAGTCTCGAGACGTTCGTGTGGCGCGTCAGCGTGGCCGACGTCGAGCAGCCGGGACCGTTTTCGACGTTCGACGGCATCGACCGGACGCTCGTGTTGCTCGCGGGGGCGGGGATGCGTTTGCTCGAGCAGCATGGGCCTACGCATGAACTGATCGAGCCGCTGTCGGTCGCGAAGTTCGACGGCGAGGCCGCGCTCCGAGCCGAACTTATCGAAGGCCCGACGCGCGACTTCAACCTCATGGTGCGCCGCGATCGCGCGACCGCCAAGTTACAGGTATGGCAAGGCGCGGGCCGGCACGTGCTCGATGCCGACGCCGCGCTCGTGTTCTGCTCGCACGGCGAGCTCGACGTGCGCCTAGCCCGTGCGCAGGGCGGCGAAGCACGGGCGCAAGGCACGCTCGGCCCGATGGATACGCTCGTGCTCGATGCGCCGCGGGCGCTGCGCTGCGATTTGGCGGGCGAGGGCGCCGCGTTGGCCGTGCTCTTGCGGTACCGATAAAGCGCCGCCGCTTCCTACGCGAAGCGGGCGGTGGACGACATTCCGAGGTCATCATGAGCGAGCGGGTTTGGCGGCATTTGAATCTATGTCCAAGAGGCGACACGGACGAATCGATCGCGGACGCCGCGCTCGCCGTCCGTGACGGCACGATCGTATGGCAGGGCGCCGCATGCGACCTGCCGCGCGAATTCGCCGCGTGGCCGAGCGAGGACCTGGGTGGCGCGTGGGTCACGCCGAGCCTCGTCGATTGCCATACGCATCTCGTTTTCGGCGGCCTTCGCGCGGACGAGTTCGCGTTGCGGCTGGCGGGCGCGAGCTATGAAGAGATTGCCAAACGCGGCGGCGGCATCGTCTCGACGGTGTGTGCGACGCGCGAGGCCGACGAGGACACGTTGATCGCAGCGGCCGGTGCGCGGCTCGAGCCGTTGCTTGCGCAAGGCGTGGGCGCGATCGAAATCAAATCGGGCTACGGCCTCGATCTCGCGAGCGAGCGCAAGATGTTGCGCGTTGCGCGCGCCTTGGGCCGGCGCTATCCGGTGTCCGTCTATACGACGTTCCTCGGTGCCCATGCGTTGCCGCCCGAATACGCGGGGCGCGCCGATGCCTATATCGACGACGTCTGCGAGCGAATGCTGCCGGCGCTGGCCGACGAAGGCCTCGTGGATGCGGTCGACGTTTTTTGCGAGCGCATCGGCTTCACGCTCGAGCAAAGCGAGCGGGTGTTGGAGGCCGCCGGCCGTCGCGGCTTGCCCGTGAAGATGCACGCGGAACAATTGAGCCTGTCGGGCGGCACGGCGCTCGCGGCACGCTATGGCGCGCTCTCGGCGGATCACCTCGAGTTCTTGGACGAGGCCGGCGTGCAAGCCATGAAGCGGGCCGGTACGGTCGCGGTGCTATTGCCGGGCGCCTACTACTTCATCCGGGAGACGCAATTGCCGCCGATCGACTTGCTGCGCCGCCACGGCGTGCCGATCGCACTCGCCACCGATTGCAATCCCGGCACGTCGCCCGCCACGTCCTTGCTGGCGATGCTCAATTTGGGCTGCACGCTGTTTCGCCTCACGGTGCCCGAGGTGCTGCAAGGCGTGACCCTGCATGCGGCGCGGGCATTGGGGCAAAGCGAGCGGCATGGCGAACTGGCACCGGGCCGCTCCGCCGATTTCGTCGCATGGTCCGTCGGCACGCTGGCCGAGCTCGCTTATTGGATCGGCCGGCCGTTGGCCGCTCGCGTCGTGCGCGCGGGCGAAACGGTTTATACGGCGCCCGTATCTCCCTGGACCGGGCGTATCGAGGCGCATGCCGCCTCACTCGATAGGAGCGCGAAATGACGAGCGGCCGCCAGCTACTCTTCGCCGAGCACGCATATTTGCCGCAGGGATGGCGGCGCGACGTGCTGCTCGAATGGAACGACGCAGGGATCTTGACGGCGGTGACACCCGATTCGCCGGTCCCGCCGGGCAGCGCGCGGGCGAGCGGACCGTTGATGCCCGGGATGCCGAATTTGCATTCGCACGCGTTTCAGCGCGCGATGGCCGGGCTGGCCGAATATCGTGCGCACGCGGGCGACAATTTTTGGAGTTGGCGCGATCTGATGTATCGGCTCGCCGCCCGCATCACGCCCGAGGGACTCGAAGCGATCGCGCGGTGGCTCTACGTCGAGATGCTCAAGGCCGGGTACACGTCCGTGTGCGAGTTTCACTACGTGCATCACGCACTCGACGGCAGCCCGTACGAGAACGCCGCGGAACTGGGGCAACGCGTCGTCGATGCCGCCTCGCAGGCCGGTATCGGCATGACGATGCTGCCCGTGCTCTACCAATACAGCGGATTCGGCAAGCGCGAGCCGCGTCCGGATCAACGGCGCTTCGTCAATACGCCGCAAGCGCTGCTCGAATTGCTGCTGACGCTGCGCCGCGCCAGGCCCGAGCATGGCGCGCTCGCGTACGGCGTCGCGCCGCATTCGTTGCGCGCGGTATCGCACCCGGCGTTGCGCGCGCTGCTCGATGGGCTCGACGCGCATCTGCCGGGCGCGCCGATCCATATCCATATCGCCGAGCAGACGGGGGAAGTGGACGAGTGCGTGGCCGCGAACGGCGCGCGCCCCGTCGCCTGGTTGCTCGAGCATTTCGACGTAGACGCGCGCTGGTGCCTCGTGCACGCGACGCACGTCGACGAAGCCGAGGCGGCGGCGTTGGCCGCGAGCGGCGCCGTGGCGGGCCTATGTCCGACGACGGAAGCGAATTTGGGCGATGGCCTGTTTCCCGCGCAACGGTATCTCGATGCGGGCGGTTGGATCGGTATCGGCTCGGACAGCCATATCGCCGTCGATTGGCGCTCGGAGCTGCGATTGCTCGAATACGGACAGCGTCTCGCGCAGCGCCAACGCAACGTGCTTGCGTCCGCCACGCGGCCGCAGGTGGCCGAGCGGCTATTCGACGCGGCATTGGCCGGCGGCGCGCGTGCCAGCGGCCGGGCTATCGGTGCGTTGGAGGCGGGGTGCCGAGCCGATTGGCTCGTGCTGGATTCGGCGCATCCGAGCTTGGACGGGCGCCGGCCGGACGATTGGCTCGCCGCCATCGTGTTTTGCGAGCACGGCCATTCGCCGATCGCCGAGGTTCATACGGGCGGCCGCTGTGTCGTACGCGAGGGGCGCCATGTAGACGAGGCGCGTGCTTATGCGGCCTATCGCGAAGCGCTTGCACGTCTTCGGGTGTGACGCATGACGCGATGCGTCCGACGCGTTAATCTGGACGCTGTTTCCGAACTGGACCGGTAATTTCATGAACGCTACGCTCGATCCCGCCGTCTTCACGCTGCGGCCCGGCACGTTGCCGCTTTTGATCTCGATGCCGCACGTCGGTACGCGGATTGCGGCCGATATTTCCGCGACGATGACCGAGGTCGCCCGCCACGTCGACGATTGCGACTGGCACCTAGAGCGCCTGTATGCATTCGCGGCGCACCGCGGCGCGTCCTTGCTCGTGCCGTCGTACGCGCGTTACGTCGTCGATCTGAATCGTCCGCCCGACAACGCGAACCTCTACCCGGGGCAGGATACGACGGGCCTGTTGCCGATCGACACGTTCGAAAAGGCCCCGCTCTATCATCCGGGCGGCGAGCCGACCGAAGCCGAGGTGGCCCGGCGCGTCGCCCGGTTTTGGCAGCCCTATCACGATGCGCTTGCGCAAACCCTCGCGGAACTGAAGGCACGGCATGGCGCGGTCTTGTTGTGGGAGGCCCATTCCATCCGTTCGCATGTGCCGCGCTTCTTCGAGGGGCGACTACCCGATTTCAACTTCGGCACGGCCGGCGGCGCGAGCGCGGCGCCCGGGATGGCGCAAGCGCTGGCCGATTGCGTCAACCGTCACGGCGGCTATACGGCCGTGGCGAACGGCCGCTTCAAGGGCGGCTATATCACGCGTCACTACGGCCAGCCCGATCAAGGCATCCACGCGGTACAACTGGAACTGTCCCAAATCACCTATATGCAGGAAAGCCGGCCGTATGCGTACGACGAAGCGCTTGCCGCGCGCGTCGAGCCGTTGCTCGAGAAGCTGATCGACGAAGCGCTCGACCGTCTCGCTCGTGCTTGAGCGCGCCGGGGTGGGATTGCCCGCCCGGTGCGGCAATGCTCAACGCTCGGCCGTCGAATCGATTCAAAAAGAGAGTCGATACGGAAACGAATCGAACGCCAGCCCCCCATCATGCGAGACTCGCTTCGAGTTCACTTAACGCCCCTTCGTGTCCTTGCTCCATGAGCTTGCGTACCTCCGGCAGGACACGGCGGACGACCTGACGACGTCGCACCTCTCGTCATTGGCGGAACTTCGACGAAGCTGATTCCCGTCTCCTTCAAAATCTCGAGAAGCCCGCCCTCCGGAACATCGCTCAGGGCAAGGAGATGGCCCCGCGCGATATCGACATCCTCTGTTTCGTATGACACGGCTTTGACGCCGAGGTATTGAGTAATACCGGATGAGGCTCTTGGCCGGCTCTTTTTGTTGCTTTTCAGTAATTTTTTTAAACTTACTGAAAGCGGCGTCGCCGCTTGGCGATCCCGGTCCGGTGTCTGTTGTACATCGGGATACCGTCCACCCAACGGAACGACGACTTCATGACATCGGATCAACGCGCCTGTCAATGCGCGCGACGTCGCAATGATGCGCCGAATAGACAACCGGCACTTGTCGATTGACGGATGATCGCTTCGCCGCTATGGTTTCGGGCCATGGCCGATACCGACAACATTCACCCGGGCGCGATGGTGCGCCAGCTTTGCCTCGAGCGGTTCAACCTCAGCGTGACCGAAGGCGCGACGGTGCTCGGCGTGAGCCGTCAGGCACTGACGAACCTGCTGAGCGGCAAGGCGGGGATCTCGCCCGAGATGGCGCTGCGGCTCGATAAGGCGTTCGGCGGCGGCGCCGAAACCTGGCTCCAACGGCAGTTGGTGCACGACCTCGCCAAGGCACGCAAACGTCTGGACGAGCTCAACGTCATTTCCATGGCTCAAACGCGTCAGCGTTCGCTGTTCTAGCGAGGGGCCTCACGCACCGACGCGCGTGGCGATGAATTCGCCCTCGAGCCGCCAGGTTCGGCCGTCGCCTTCCAGCGCCTCGCCGAGCCAATGAAAGCGTTCGGCCGTGATCTCGGTGAAGCGCCAGCGCGTGGCCTGGCCGTCGGCGCGCGAGCCCGTTTGGACGATCTCCTCGCCGATGCGCCGGCCGATTTGCGTCTCGCGATGCCCGCGCGCGGGATTATTCCATGCGATGCGCCATGCGCGTAACGCGCTGTCCCAGGCACGCAGTGTCGATCCGTACATATCGTTTTGGGGATCGCTCGCCGTGCGGCCCGCGCGCCGGTCCTCGCGAGCGGGCATAATCCAAACATCCTGGATCGCGCGGCCTTCGAGCACCCAGCCGGCATGCAGCTCGCCGGTCAGGCCCTCGCGACGCACGTCGTATCCGCGGTAATGGAGCACCTGCAACGCCCAACTGCCGACTAGCCAGCCGTAGACATCGTCGGCTTCGTCGATCTCGGCAGCTCGCCGGGGCGAGACGAGGGCGGAGAGGAACGCGCCGGGTGCGCCGCTTCCTATGGGGTTCATATCGATCTCCGTTGTGAGTGGCTTGGCCCGGTGCCGCTTGGCGCGATGCACCGGGAAGGTCCGATCACGATAAGGCCCGCAGCGAGGCGAATCTTGGCAAAAATTGCGCTCGAACTCGAACACGCGCTGGCGCGCCGGGCGCGCGAGGCGACGAAGGGGGCGACGGCTTCACGCGTCGTCGCGAGCGGCGAGGGTTTCTCGGTGTCCGACGTGCTATGCACGTGCGGCCCGCGGGACGCGGCGTTCGAGGAGCGCCACGGCGAGTTTTGTATCGCGCTCGTTGCGGCCGGTGCATTCGAATACCGTTGCTCGACGGGGCATGCTTTGATGACGCCCGGCGCCGTGTTGCTCGGCAACGCCGGCGAATGCTTCGAATGTGCTCATCGCCATCGTGCGGGCGATCGATGCATCGCTTTTCACTATCGGCCCGAATTCTTCGAACGCCTGTTTGCCGATGCCGGGCACGCGGGACGCTCGCCTTCGTTCGCGAGTGCGCGGATCGCGCCGGCGCGTGCGCTCGCATCGTTCGTGGCTGCCGCGGGAGCAGCGGTGAGCGCATCGTCCGCCGCCGATATTGCATGGGACGAAATGGCGCTGAGCCTGGCCGCGAGTGTGCTGCGGCAGGCGGACGGCGCCGCGCCATCCGGTGCGAAACCGGTGTCGCGCGCCGCGCTGGCTAGGGTGGTCGACACGCTCCAGTGGATCGACGGCGAGCCGGATGCGGCCCTGGGTGTGGAGCACCTTGCCAAACAGGCAGGGCTGAGTCCTTATCATTTCTTACGCACGTTCGAGCGGGCGACCGGCGTGACACCGCATCAATATATCTTGCGCGCGCGGCTGCGCGTCGCCGCGCAGCGCCTCGCCGATGCCCCCGACAAGGTCGTGGACGTCGCGCTCGCTTGCGGCTTCGCCGATCTCTCGAACTTCAATCGAGCGTTTCGCGCCGAGTTCGGCGTTGCGCCGCGCGCGTATCGCAACCGCTTCCGGCGATGAATGCGCGTATGGATGGCGCGAAACCATCGCGCCGGACTCGCCGAGCGATGCGACGCTGGCTCGTGGTTGTATGTGCGTGCACCGCGGCGTTCATGGGGCCGATCGCGCGCGCCGCACCCGGCGCGTCCGACGCAGCCCCGGCGAGCGAGTTGACGCCCGCGACGATCGAATCCGATGTACATGTGTTCATCGTGGCGCACGACGGCTCCGTCGTCGAGCACGACGATTCCACGTTGCGGGCCGATACGGTTGCAGGCATCGACGAAATCGCGCAGCGGTATGTATGGTTCAACAAGGACATCGAACGGATCGACGCGTTATCGGCCGAATCGATCGATCCGCAAGGCGGCGTGCATCCCGTCGGCCCCGATGCGATCCGCGACGTCCAGGAGCCGCGCGCGGCCGGCGCCCCGACCTTCGAAGACGGTGTGTTGCGAACGGTCATCTTTCCCGGCATCGAGCCCGGCTGGCGTACGCGCCTGACGTTCAGCAAATCGCGCGTGGCGGCGCAGCCCGGCATGTTCGAGTACTTCGCCGTACCGGCTCCGCAGAGCGTGCTCGAGCAGCAGCTCGTCTTCGATCTGCCGGCCGACATGCCGCTTTACTTCGACGCGCGCGGTTACGTGGCGCGTGCGCCGGTAACGAGCGATGGACGCACGCGTTACGCGTTCGATTATCGGCACGGGCCGTTTGCGCGCGCGGAATTCGGCGCGGTGGGGGCGGCGAACGACGGTGATCGTCTCATGGTGACGACGGTGCCGACTTATGCGGCGTTCGCCGAGCGATACCGCGACAACGCGAAGGATTCGAGCGCAAGCGATGCGCAAGTCGCCGCGCTCGCGCGGGAGATCACCCGCGAGGCGCCCGACGATGGAACGAAGGCCGCGCTTTTATACGATTGGGTGCGCGCCAACATCCGTTACGTCGCGCTCTTTTTGGGCGAGACGGCCGCCAAGCCGCATCGGGTCATCGATATCCTTCATCACCGCTATGGCGACTGCAAGGATCACGCGGCGCTATACGGCGCGTTGCTTGCGGCGGTGGGCATTCGCAGCGAGCCGGCGTTGCTTGCCTCGGGCGCGGTCTATACGCTGCCTTCCGTGCCCGGTTACGGCGCTGGCGCGATCAATCACGTGATCGTGTGGATTCCGGCGTTGGGACGATACGCCGATACGACCGCGGGCGGCGGTACCGCGTTTGGATTTTTGCCGCCGAACGTCATGGATCGTCCCGCGCTGCTCGTCGACGAAGGCGTGTTGACGCGCACGCCGGCCACGCAAGCGCGAGCAAGGCGCGCACGGCTCCAGGTGGATGTCGACGAAAGCGGCGATGCTCGTTACGCCTATCGGGTGGAGGACGACGGCTTTCCGGCCGAACTCGAACGCAACGTATTTCGCCGCGCGACGTCCGCGCGTGCCGTGCAGATTGCCCGCGAGCGGTTGCGGCAAACGGGCTTGCGCGGCACGGCCGCGATCGAGACCGGCGATGTGAACGCGACGAGCGGCCCTTTCGTGGCGACGACGACGGGTGCGATCGAACGTCTGGCGTGGCCCGACGGCGTGACAGCGGTGCCGGCTTTATCGAGCTTCGCGGGCGGCATCGCATCGCAAATCGACGGTTGGCTCGCCGAGCCCGTGCGGACCCAATCCTACGTCTGTATCGGCGGGACGTTCGATGAGGAAGGCGTGGTGACGCTGCCGCCAGGGCTGAAGCTCGTCTATATGCCGTCGGACGTCACGATCGCTACAGATCCGATCGAGTACGCGGCGCACTATATTTTCGATCCCGTTTCGCGCACCGTGCAGATCACGCGCCGGCTGCAAGCCCGCTTCGGCAAACAGGTATGCACGGCACAAGCATTCGACGCGATGAGAGACGCGCTGGTACGCATCGAACGCGATACGTCCGCGCAGATCGTCGTCCAGGCCAAGGAAAAAGCGGCAGGCGCCATGCGCTGACCGGTATGACGGCCCGGCACGCGGTGCGGCGTGCCGGGCCGTGCGCTCATCGGTTCAACGGCTCATTGCGTCGAGCCGTGGCGAACGAGCCTTAGAACGGCGACCAGCCGAGGCCGCCCTGCATGTGGCCTTCGTCATGATCGCTGTCGTCGCCAACGCCATCGCCGTCGCCATGATGCCGGTGGTCGAAATGGAAGGCGTCGAACAGGTCCCCGATCGCCGGCGCATTGACCGGCACATACGGATTCGAGCGCAATTGCACCGGATTCGGCAGATTGTCGCGGCTGCGGCCCGTGATCGGGGCGAGCTGCCAATTGCGTTCGATGAACTTCACGAGTGAGACGTGATCGGCGTATTCGTGTACGACGCGGCCGCCCCGCGAGTAAGGCGACACGACGATCAGCGGAATCCGCGGGCCGTCACCGAAGAAATCGACCGGCTGAATGTAGCCCGAATCGTAGTAGCCGCCGCCCTCGTCGTTGGTAATGAAGATCGCCGTCGATGCCCACAGCTTCGGGTTATCGCGCACCGCATCGACGATCTTGCGCGAGAACGCCTCGAACAAGCCGTACTTCGACGAAGCCGGATGACCGTCGAGCAAGCCGCCCGGCTTCACGAACGAGACGGCCGGCAGCGTACCGCTCGCAATATCGGCGTATAGATTGGTCGCGTCCTGCAAGTGCGCCTTGACGACCTCGGGCTTCGTCATGATCGCCGTTTCATAGAGAAACGGATTGCAGATGTTGCAGTACGTGCTGGTCGGCGAATTCGCGACGAACGAATTCCAGCCCTCGCCGTAGTACTTCCACGAGATGCCTTTTGCCAGCAGCGTATCGCCGATCGTGCGAACGGGCGACGGCGGAATCGTGAATGCGCTCGTATTCACCGTCCCGTCGCCGTTGTAGCCCGGGTTGTAGTTGTTGAGCAGGTAGTAGGCGCCGGGGGCGCAATTGGCCTTCGGGTGATACGGCAGCGAATTCAGATAGCCTCTGACCGTATCGACGCCGGGTGCGTGCGCGTCGGAGCAGTTGCTGTACGAACCGCCCGAGTAGCCGTCTTGCGCATACCAATTGTTGGTGCCCGGCGCGGGCCGCGGATCTTCGATTTGGTTGGCCGGCGGCGTGGCGGCGTTGCCGTGGCTGTCCGTGTAGTACAGCGCGTCGGCCGCGCCGATCATGATGCTGTTCGCGCCCGTGCCGCCCATCACCGGCTGGTGATAGTTGTCGCTGATGGTGTAGCGGCGCGCGAGCTCGGTGAAGTAGGGCATATCGCCCGTATGCACGTTGTAGTACCCGAGGGCCGTCGAGCCTTCGCCGGTAGTTTGATCGGTGAAGCCTGCCGGTTGCGCCTTGCCGTTGCTGCCGGCGCCGACCGATGTTTCCACCCAGGCGAACAAGTCCATGGCGCAACCGCTCGGGTTCGTTGCGCTCGCGTGCGCGACGCTGCAATCGGCTTGCTGCCAGTTCTGGTAGAAGCGATGCACGGGGCTTGCCATGTACTGGTCGTAGTTGGGGCCGAGCCGCGAGATGGAGTAGGGGCCGTTAGGCAGCGCGAACGTGTTGGCGCCGAAGCGCGTATCGGGCACGTGATGGGGCAGGCCTGTTGCGCCCGTCGTCAATTGCGCGACGTCACGCGGCTCGAGCACGGCGCCCTCGAAGGCTTGCGCGGCGGCGAGCGTGGCGAACGGCGGCGGGTTGGTATCGCTTGCGGCCGTGGGTGCGGAGCCGGTGTTCGGCGCGGGCAGCACGGCGTAGGGTTGCTTGCCGCCGGGGCTCATCTCGAAGCGGGTCGGATCGACGGCTTGCGCGGTGTTCTGCGCGCCGAGCGCGAAGTTCGGACCGGGCGCGCCGTCGGCGGTGATGATGCCCTTCGAGAGCAGGTTCGACACGCTTTGACCGGCGCGCGGTTTGAACGCGCCGAACACTTGGTCGAACGTGCGGTTTTCTCCGACGATTACGATGACGTGCTTGATGGGCGTGACCGTCGCGAGCGACGGATCGCGTGGCTGACTTTCGGCGAGCGTGGGAAGCAGCGCGCCGGACGCGGCGAGCGTGAGCACGCCGATCGTCAAACCGGCGCGCAACGTTGTGTTACCACCTCTGAGCTTGTTGTACCGCTTCATTGAAAATCTCCGTTGACTGACAGCCGACTGCGGGGATTGGAAGCGTAGCGATGTGGTAGTGGCGGGCCTTCGGCCTCTTCGCGTCTTTGGCACGATTTCGACGAATCGTTTGTGCCGGTCAGGATACCGGTCGACGATGACGTATGCGCGAAAGGAATGTGACGCTCGCAAGGCGAGCGGGTGACAAGGTGTAAGGCGGGAAATGAAGCCGTCCCCGTTTTCAAGGGGCCGGCTGTGCTATCGGCGATGGAGGGCAGGCGGGCCGGCTATCCCTCGATTAAGACCCCTTCCTGCTCCAACACGCGGCCTACCGCCGCGCGTTCCAGCATCCGTTCCGTATGCGCCGTCCACGCCGGATATCGTTCGCGCATCGGTATGCCGATGCGATTGCCCCATCGGTACAGCACCAGCAAAAACGGATCGACGACGCAATAGCCGCTTGCAACCGCCCACGTGCGTCCGTCACCGAGTATGTCTTCGATCTTCGCATAGGCTTCTTCCACGATCGCGCGGCCGTTCGCTCGCAATGCCTCGTGCGGGGTCGAATCGGCTCTACTGAACCGCTCCGGCCGCCAAATTTCCGCGTAGCCGATCCCGTGCACCCATCCCGCGAGCCATGCCAGCCACTCGAATGCGCGCGCCTCGTCGATCGTGCCCGTCTCGGGCAATAGGCCGGCCTGCGGGTGGCGCCGGGCGAGATAGATGAGAATGGCCGGCAACTCCGTGAGCACCCGCGGCTCGCCGGCGATTTCCAACGCGGGTACGAAGCCCTTGGGATTGATCGCAAGGTAGCGCGCCTGCCGATTCTCGGCGCGCGCGAGCGCCACCGCTTCCAACGCGTACGGTGCGCCGATTTCTTCGAGGACGACATGCACGGCCAGCGAGCAGGCGCCGGGGGAGTAGTAGAGTCGATAGTCCATGTTTTGTCCTGGAAACGATGAGGCATGACGATGCGTAGGACCGGAGTCTAGCGAGCGGGCGTCGCCGTGGACAAACGATGAATTGTCGGGATTAGGTATTAGTGGTACTAATGCCCAATGCAAAAACGTCCCCATCTTCCACCGCTTCAAACTTTGCGTGCGTTCGAGGCCGCCGTGCGGCTCGCGAGCTTCACGCGCGCGGCCGACGAACTGGCGCTGACCCAAGGCGCGGTGAGTCAGCACGTCCGCGCGCTGGAAGCAAGATTGGCCACGCCGCTATTCACGCGCGAGCGCTCCGGCGCGGTGCCGACGCCGCGTGCGCACGAACTCGCGCTACAGATCCGGCAAGGTTTGAACGTGCTCGAGCGCGCCTTCGATCCGCCCGCGCGCGGGGCTGCCCGCGCGAGCAGCCGCGCGCGCGAACCCGTTCGCTTGACGGTCAGCGTCTTACCACCGTTCGCCGACCGCTGGTTGGAACCTCGGCTCGGCCGGTTCCGGCGCAAATATCCTCATATCGAGTTGACGTTGCGCAAGGAAGCGGCGCTCGCGCGGCTGAACGGCCGCGATGGGGTGGACGTGGCCCTGCGCTACGGTCCCGGCGCGTGGCCGGGGCTGCAAGCAGAGCGGTTCATGGATGAAGAGATTTTCCCGGTCATGAGCCCCGCTTACGGTAACGGCGTGCCGCCCCGGCACTTTGCCGATCTCGCGCGGTGCACGCTGCTCAAACATCGCGCTCAGCCGTGGGAGCCTTGGTTTCAGGCAGTTGGGCTCGATTTGACCGAACCGCGCGGCGCGCCGCTGTTCGACGACGCCCGCGCTCTGCTCGAAGCGGCGGAGCAGGGGCGCGGCATCGCGCTCGCACGCGCCTCGCTCGTTGCGCGCGAGTTGTGCGAGGGCCGTCTCGTGCGGTTATGGAAGCGGCGCGTGACCGACATTTACGCGCACTTCATCGTATGGCGCGCGGATAGTCCACAGCTCCCGGCGATCGATGCGCTGCGGGCCTGGCTCCATGACGAAGCCGCGCGACGCGCGTTTTAAACGACGTTGCGTTCGACGACGGGGCGGTTTTCGAGTACGCGATCGAAGCCAAGCGGCGAAAGGTCGAGCGAAACGAATCGCCCTTGCAAGATGAGCTCGGCCACGCCGCGACCGGTAGCGGGACCTTGTTGCAACCCATGTCCGCTGAAGCCGTTGGCGAACACGCAATTGTCGATGTCGGGGTGGTACCCGATGATCGCGTTGTGATCGAACACGTTGTATTCGTAATAGCCCGACCAGGCATGCTCGACGCGCAGGGCTTCGAATTGCGGCACGCGATGGGCGAGCGTCGGCCAAATCACGTCGTCGAACAGCGCGTGATCGACTTCGTCGAGCGGCAAATCGTCGGGATCTCGGTCGGCGCTAGGCGAAGTGCCGCAAATGTAGGTCGTGCCTTCCGGACGGAAATAGACGCCCGTCGGATCGATCAGCAAGGGGCACCGTTCCAGCTTGGCCGGCGAACTGACGTTGAAGATGCTGCGCCGCCGGGCATGAACGGGCAATTCGATGTCGAGCATCTGCGCGACACGTCGTGCCCAGGGACCCGCCGCGTTGACGAGCACGTCGCATGCGAAGGTTTCGCCGCTCGCTGTCAGCACTTCGCGCACGTGCCGGCCTTCGCGTCGCAACCCCGTCACCTCGGTCGCGACGTAACGGACGCCGAGCGATTGTGCCTTCTTGCGTAGCGCTTGAACGAGCCCATAACCGTCGAACCAGCCTTCGCCCGATACGCCGTAAGTGCCGGCCACGAGATCTTCGGTATTGAGCCAGGCGAACGTCTCTTGCAGCGCCTCGCGCGGCAGGTAGCGGATATCGGCACCGAGCGACGTTTGCAGCGCATGATTCTCGCGCAGGATCGTCTCGCCGGCGGGCGTGGCGAGAAAAAGATACCCGCCTTCGTGCAGATCGATCGACGGACGTTGTCCATCGACGGCCAGTCGCTCGCCGATCGAGCGCAGGAACTCGATGCCGTACAAGGACATTTGCACCGATAGAGGCGTCGAAAACTGTTGGCGGATCGAGGCGGCCGAAAGCGCCGAGGACGCGCGCGCGTAGGTCGGGTCGCGCTCGATCACCGTCACCTGGACGCTCGTATCCGCGCTGCGCAGAAAGTACGCGACGGCGCTGCCGATGACGCCGCCTCCCACCACTACGATCTTCGAAACCATTAGGACTCCAAAACGAATAGCGGAAAAGACGCGGCGCCCGCGGGCGCCGCGCCGTACGACCGGGTGGCGTTCGCGCGAGCGATCAGGAGCCGCCCTTGGTCACGATCGTCACGAATTGGCCGCTCTTCACTTGGTACATCGTCGAGGAGCCGTTCTTCAGCGATCCGTCTGGATTGAATGCGATGTGACCCGTGATGCCGTCGAAGCTGATGCTTTGCAGTTTCGGCCGGTAGGCATCGGGTTTGGTCGAGCCCGCCGCTTGCATCGCCTTGATCGCCGCCCACGCCGCGTCATAGCCGAACGGGGCGTACGAGAGCACGTCCACGCCGAATTTCTGCTTGAAGCGATCCGCAAACTTCGCGCCGACCGGCGTGCTGTCGAGCGGACGTCCGTACTCCCACGCCATCGCGCCCTCGGAGGTGTCGCCCGCGAGCTTGATGAAATCGACATCCTTCACGCCGCCGCCGCCGACGTACTGCGCCTTGATACCGAGCTGCGCCATCTGCTTCATGATGCCGGCCGCTTGCGGATTGAGCGCGCCCACGAAGATGAGGTCCGGATTCTTGGCCTTGATGTTCGTCAGTTGCGTCTTGAAGTCCGTTGCCTGATTCGTCGTGTATTCGCGATCGACGATGTTGCCGCCGTGCGCCTTCGCGGCCTTCACGAATTCATCGGCTTCGCCCTGACCGAACGCGGTGCGGTCGTCGATGACGGCGATGCGTTTGGCCTTCGTCGTCTCGACGGCATACACGCCGGCCGTGCCCGCGTTCTGCGCGTCGCTCGAGATCACCATGAACACGTTCTTATAACCGCGGCCGCTGATCGTCGGATTGGTGGCGGCCGGGTCGATGTCGGGAATCCCGGCTTTTTCGTAGAGTTCGGAGGCCGGAATCGTCGTGCCGGAATTGAAATGGCCGACGACGACCGATACGCCTTCGTCCACGAGTTTTTGCGCGACCTGCACACCGACGCGCGGGTCGGCTTGGTCGTCTTCCGAGACGAGTTCGAACGAGACGGGTTGGCCTGCGATTTTGATGCCCTGGGCTTTCGCATCGTCGAGCGCCATCTTGACGCCGTTTTCGAGGTCTTTGCCGTAACTTGCATTAGGCCCCGTGAGCGGAGCGGCAAAACCGATTTTGACGACGGTATCCGCGCGAGAGGCGAGCGGGGCGAGCGCGAGAAGTGCTCCAACTGCAACTGCGATAGGGCTGAGAGTCTTCGCAAAACGCATGTTGTTTCCTTTGTCGGCAAGCGTGAGTGACTGCGGTTGGCGTGCATGCCGGTGCGCTCGCTTGCCCGCGCGCGGCGCGGGGCTCCAATCGAGGCGGTGGCCGGTGCACGGCTCTTGTTCGTCTTGTTACGGCGTGTGGCGGGCACCTCCTGCAAGCGCGTGTGTTGATCGAACCGCTCGACGTGAGAAGCGCCGCTGCGATTATTGGGGACGACTATATGAAGCCAATAACGCCCCGTCTTGACCTTTCGCGACGATTCCAGTGCGCATTTCGGCACAGCCGCTCGAGTGCATCAATCCGGGGTAACACGCTCGGCCGCGCATTGCGATTTATCGTATTGATCGCATTTTTGCACTGCAACGTGAACGCGCATTTAAATAGCACTCCGAACAATCCCTAACGTGATCTAGATCAAGTTTGCACCGCCGCATGCCGTTTACCTGTACGGAGGATCACGAGTCCTCGCAGCTAAATCGTCTGAAGGAATCGTTTGAATGTTTGCGTCAATTCGCGCGCGTGTGCTCGCAGCCTGTCTCGCCATCGTGGTCGGCTCCTTGGTCGTCAACGCGGCACTGAACTTCTTCGTAGTCAATTCCCATGAAAACGACTCGATCAACAACAACCTCGTCGCGCTAGCGAACGGACACGATGCGGGGATCGGCGAATGGGTCTCCTCGAAAACGGCGGCCATCAGCGCGCTGCAAGACGTGACCTTGAACGCCGCCACAGCCGATCCGATCCCCACGTTCAAGCAAATCATGGCGTCGGGCGGCTTCGTCAACGTCTATGCGGGCTATGCCGATAAAACCGCCAAGTTCGGCGACCCCACCGGCGTGCCCCCGACCTACGACCCCACGGGGCGCCCCTGGTACAAACAGGCGGCCGCGGCGGGCAAGCCGGTGGTCACGGCGCCTTATGTCGATGCGGGCTCGGGCAAGCTCGTCGTGACCTTCGCCGTACCGATCGTTCGTGACGGCTCGCTCAAGGCCGTCGTGGCCGGCGACGTCAACATGGACAGCGTGATCGCGAACGTGAAGTCGATTCATCCGACGCCGGCGAGCTTCGGCTTGCTCGTCGACGGCGCGGGCGACATCGTCGCGCACCCCGATTCGAAGCTCACGCTCAAGCCGATCTCCGCGCTGATGCCGGCTATGACCGCCGCGACGGTGGGCTCGCTCGCCGGTGCGTCCGAGCCGCTCGCGACCGGCGCCGACGGCCGCACGGTACTGCTGCGAGGCATGAACGTACCCGGCACCGACTGGACCGTGATCGTCGCGCTCGACGAGAGCGAAGCGAAGGCGGGCATCCGTTCGTTCCTGACGACGTCGGCGATCGCCTTGGTCATCATCGTGGTGCTGGCTGCGCTCGTCGTCTCGGCCGTCACGTCGAAGGCGTTCAAGCGTCTGTCGCAAGTGCGCGACGCGATGGACGCGATCGGCTCGGGTACCGGCGATCTGACGCAGCGTCTGCCGTCCGACGGCCGTGACGAAGTGGCCCAGATCGCGCGCTCGTTCAACTCCTTCGTCGATAAGTTGCGCGACGTCATGCGCCAGATCCGCGATACGAGCGAATCGGTGCGCACGGCGGCCGATGAGATCGCCGCAGGCAACCTCGACCTGTCGGGCCGTACCGAATCGGCCGCCGCCAGCTTGCAGGAAACAGCCGCATCGATGGAGGAAATCACCTCCACGGTCACGCAGTCGGCCAGCTCGGCCAAGCAAGCGAACGACATGGCCGCGTCGGCTTCGACGGTCGCCTCGCGCGGCGGTCAGGTCGTCTCCGAAGTCGTCACGACGATGGGTACGATCGAATCGGCATCGGGCAAGATCGGCGACATCATCGGCGTGATCGACGGGATTGCGTTCCAGACGAATATCTTGGCGTTGAACGCCGCCGTGGAAGCGGCACGCGCGGGCGAGCAGGGCCGCGGCTTCGCGGTGGTGGCGGGCGAGGTGCGCAGCTTGGCCCAGCGCAGCGCGCAGGCGGCCAAGGAGATCAAGTCGCTGATCGAATCGACGATCGATAGCGTGTCCTCCGGTTCCAGCCAGGTCAAGCGCGCGGGCGATACGATGACCGAGATCGTCTCGAACGTGTCGAGCGTGACGACGATCATGTCGGAGATCACGCACGCGGCCGATGAGCAGACGCGCGGCATTCAGGAGGTCAACCGCGCCGTGTCGCAACTCGACGAGATGGTTCAGCAAAACGCGGCGCTCGTCGAGCAATCGGCGGCAGCGGCGGCGGCGTTGCAGACGCAGGCGATCAACCTCGCCGGGGCGGTCGCTCAGTTCCGGCTCGATTGAGGCGCGGCCTGCGCTAGGCGCCTGTAACGGGTGCCCGGCGTACGAGCGGCCCGGCGCGCTTCCAGCGCGACCGGGCCGCTTGCTTTTCAGCGCTCGGGCTCATGCCGTATCGATCGACCATGCGCCTAGCCACTCGCGCGGCCGGGCGATGTCGTCCTGCGCCGCGATGAGTTCGAGTTCGTAGCGGCCTGCGGCGTAGGTGGCCTTGAGCACCGCGTGCACCGCGGAAACCGCATGCTCGAACGCCGTGCGCAGCGAGTCGCCGCTCAGGCGGCGCGCCACGAAGGTCGCGCTCGTGAGCTCGCCCACTCCCACGGGCTGGCGCGCGAAAGGGTAGCGCGGATGTTGCGTCATCCACGCCTCGCGCGCGGTGACGACGAGCAAATTGACGCGATCGGCCGGGCTGTTGCGGTCGACGAGTTGCTTGACGAGGATCACCTGCGGACCGCTGCGGATGATCTCGCGGCAAGCGCGCAGCGCCTCGTCCACGGTTTCGATCGTCCGGCCGACGAGTTTTTGCAGCGTGTCGTGCGTCGGCGAGAGTCCGTCGGCGATCGCGGGCATGGTCTCGAGCAAGTAGTCGTCGACGCTCGCACCGGCGCCCGCCCCGATCACCGGGGTGCAAAAGTGCCAGGCTTCGGGGTTCGTCGACTTGACCGTGCGCACGATGTCGGCGACGGCTTGCGCATGCGCCTTCGAGCCCAAGTAACCCGAGACGATCGCATCGCAGCGCCGAAGCATGCCGATCGCGCCGATTCCCTCCACGAGCTCGGCCATTTGCGGCGGGTCGATGGCGCTTCCCGCCCAGTGACCGTACTGCATGTGGTTCGAAAACTGCATCGTGTCGAGCGGCCAGACGTTGACGCCCAGCCGCTGCATCGGAAAGACGGCTGCGCTGTTGCCCGCGTGGCCGAAGACGACGTGCGGTTGAATGCTCAAGACATTTTTCATGATGAGTTCGCTCGCGTGAAGCGCCAACGCTCCAACCGGCGGCGCAACCGGGTCCGGTGCCGCGGCGCCGGGCGCTGCTCGATATTTGCAAGATACATGAGTTGTTGCGTCGCGTCATCGGGCGCCTCGAGCACGCCGCGCGCCCGCTCGTTCGCGGCACCCGGGCAGCGTGTCACAAAATCGGGCCGCATCGATCGCGTTCCCGGCAGCCGGGTGGAGAAGGCGTTGCTTGCATCCGACGAATCGGGGTGGCGTGGTACCGGGTCGTAAGCGTATTCCCGCACGCACTGCTACAATTGCCTGTTTCCGAAGTTTACAAAGCGAGCTGACGGCTTTCCTCGAGCCGGTTCGACGGCGCCCAAGGCGTGTCGCTTCAGCGCGCTTCGTGTTCGTTTCGCCTCGCATCAGACAAGTTGAGCGCGCGCCCGCGCACGGTCCTCGAGCCGGCCCTGTCGCCTTTCGCACACGGTTTGCCGGGTGCGTCGAAGTCCGTTGTCTTTATGTCAGGCACGCGAACATTCACGCGACACGACAGCGGGTGGTGCGCAAGCCGGGGCAGGCTTGGCGCCGCGCGTCGAGAAGAACGAAGGAGTAGCCAACGTGCCAGCAAGCGTCTCATCGAACGGGTTGTCCGCGCGCCGCGCTCACGTGGCTGCGGGCGCCGCCGTCACGGCGCGCGCGGCCGGCAAGGGCGGTGCGCGATGACGTTCACGCCCGCCGTGCTGTGGGACTGGCTGCTCGTCGCCCTGTGTTGCGTCTCGACCGCGTACGTCGTCGTCGCCGCGCTCGCGCTGCCGTCCGCGCGCGCACTGGCCAAGCGCGCGGCGAGCGAAGGCCGCTTTGCCGGCGCCCGCCGGGCCGGCGAAGCCGTGAGCGTGCTCAAGCCGCTGTGCGGCGCCGAGCCGCGTCTTTACGAAAACCTTTCGACGTTCTGCGAGCAGACGCATCCATGCTACGAGTTGCTGTTCGGCGTGTCCTCGTCGGCCGATCCGGCGATCGCCGTCGTGCGGCGCCTGCAAGCGGCGTATCCCGAGCGCGATATCGCGCTCGTCGTCGATTCCCGCGTGCACGGCCACAACCTGAAGGTCAGCAACCTCATCAACCTGGCGGCGCGGGCCAAGCATCCGCTGATCGTCCTGGCCGATAGCGATATCGCCGTCGGGCGCGATTATTTGCAAGCCGTCACCGCGCCGCTGGCCGACCCTCAAGTGGGCATTGTCACCTGTCTGTATCACGCGAAGAGCGTGGGCGGGTTCTGGACGCGTATCGGCGCGCAGTTCATCAACGAATGGTTCGCCCCTTCGGTGCGTATCGCGCACGCCGGCGGTTCGCGCAGTTTCGGTTTCGGCGCGACGCTCGCGCTGCGCTCGAACGTGCTGGCCGATATCGGCGGGTTCGCCGCGCTCAAGGATTGCTTGGCCGACGACTACTGGCTGGCCGAGTACACGCGCCAGCGAGGCATGACGACGGTCTTGTCCGAAATCGTGGTCGATACCGATGTGATCGAGCCCGACTTCAACACGCTCTGGCTGCGCGAGACGCGCTGGCTGCGCACGATTCGCTCGATCAATCCGCTCGGGTTCGCCTTCTTGTTCATCACGTTCACGTTCCCTTGGGTGCTGGCCGGCGCCCTATTGGCGTGGCACGGACAGCCGGGCGCGCGCGAGACGGTGCTGGCCGCATCGACGCTACTCGGTCTTGGTGCCCGTATCGTTTTACATGCGCGAGCCTCGCGCGCCGCCGGCGAGTTTTGGCGCGATTTGCCGCTCGTGCCGCTGCGCGACGCATTGCTTGCGGCGCAATGGTTCGTCGCGGCATTCGGCTCGCACGTGGTCTGGCGCGGCGCGCGCATGCCGGTCGTGGCGCGCGTGGCCGAGGGGTCGGACGGGCCTTGAGCGCAGCCGTATTCGTATTTCGTCGGCGGCCGTCTTCGCGCGGCCGTCGTCTTCACAACATCTGCTTCACCTATAGGTTGCCGGAGCTTCATCCATGAAAACGCTGTTCTTGCAGGCCCCGTCGTATGACGGCTTCGATGGCGGTGCCGGTTCGCGCTACCAAGCCAAGCGCGAAATCCGCTCGTTCTGGTACCCGACATGGCTCGCGCAGCCCGCGGCCCTCGTGCCGGGCAGCCGCGTGCTCGACGCGCCGGCCGACGGCCTGTCCGTCGAACAAACGCTGAAGATCTGCGACGACTACGATCTCATCATCATCCACACGAGCACGCCCTCGTTCCCCACCGATGCGCTCTTCGCGCAAGACGTCAAGAAGCGCAAGCCGTCGGTGCTGGTCGGCATGGTGGGCGCCAAGGTGATGGTCGATCCGCACAACTCGCTCACGGCAACCGAGGCGATCGATTTCGTCTGCCGCGAGGAGTTCGACTTTACGTGTAAGGAGCTCGCGGAAGGCAAGCCGTTCGCCGAGATCAAGGGCCTCTCTTGGCGCGCCAAGGACGGCTCGATCGAGCACAACGAAGCGCGTCCGATCCTCGAGAACATGGACGAGTTGCCGTTCGTCGCGCCGATCTACAAGCGCGACCTGAAGATCGACAACTACTTCATCGGCTACCTGAACTACCCGTACGTCTCCATCTACACGGGCCGCGGCTGCAAGTCGCGTTGCACGTTCTGCCTGTGGCCGCAGACGGTCAGCGGTCATCGCTACCGCACGCGCTCGGTCGAGAACGTGATCGAGGAAGCGAAGTGGATCCGCGACAACATGCCCGAAGTCAAAGAACTGATGTTCGACGACGACACCTTCACCGACGACTTGCCGCGCGCCGAAGCCATTGCGATCGGTCTCGGCAAGCTCGGCATGACCTGGTCGTGCAACGCGAAGGCGAACGTGCCGTACAAGACGCTCAAGGTCATGAAGGAAAACGGCTTGCGTCTGTTGCTCGTGGGCTTCGAGTCGGGCGACGACCAGATCCTCGTGAACATCAAGAAGGGCGTGCGCACGGACTTCGCGCGCCGCTTCAGTGCGGATTGCAAGAAGCTCGGCATCAAGATCCACGGCACGTTCATTCTCGGCTTGCCCGGCGAAACGCAGGAAACCATCAAGAAGACGATCGAGTACGCGAAGGAAATCAATCCGCACACGATCCAGGTTTCGCTGGCCGCGCCCTATCCGGGCACGACGCTGTACAAACAGGCGGTCGACAACGGTTGGATGGAAGAGAACAAGACCATCAACCTCGTGAGCAAGGAAGGCGTGCAGCTTGCCGCGATCGGCTATCCGCATTTGTCGCGCGACGAGATCTATCACCATCTTGAGCAGTTCTATCGCCAGTTCTACTTCCGTCCCTCGAAGATTTGGGAGATCGTTCGCGAAATGCTGACGAGCTGGGACATGATGAAGCGGCGTCTGCGCGAAGGCGTCGAATTCTTCCGCTTCCTGCGCGCGCACGAGGCGTAAGACAGTGACACGCTCGGGCCGGCGCGCCCTCATCGTCACCGCGGATGATTTCGGGTTGCATCCGCGGGTGAACGCGGGTATCGAGCGTGCGCATCGCGAAGGCGTGCTCAAAGCCGCCAGCCTCATGGTGAGCGCACCGGCGGCCCAAGATGCCGTCGAGCGCGCGCGAGCGCTGCCGAGCTTGCGCGTGGGCTTGCATCTCGTGCTGGCCGACGGGCCCTGTACGTTGCCGCCCGCGTACATCCCCGCGCTCGTCGGCCCCGACGGGCGATTCGGCGATGCGATGGCGCGCGACGGGGTCCGTTTCTTCTTCCTGCCGCCCGTGCGCCGGGCCCTCGCGCGCGAGATCCGCGCGCAATTCGAGGCGTTCGCGGCGACGGGGTTGCCGCTCGACCACGTCAACGCGCACAAGCACTTCCATCTGCATCCGACCGTGCTCTCGCTCGTTTTATCGATCGGGCGGGAATTCGGTCTGCGCGCCGTGCGGCTGCCGTTCGAGGCGAATGCGCCTTGGTGGCTCAAACCGTGGATCGGCCTCATGCGCGCGCGGCTATCGCGCGCCGGTATCGCCTATAACGACTATGTGGTCGGTATCGAGCACACGGGCGGCATGGACGAAGCCGCGATGCTCGATGCGCTTGCTCGCATGCCGGGGGAAGGGGTCGGCGAAATTTACAGCCATCCGGCGGAAGCGGGCGAGGGGCCGATCACGGCTTCGATGCAGGCGTATCGCCATGCCGACGAACTTCATGCGCTGCTGTCTTCGCGCGTGGCGCAGGCGATCGCCGATGCCGGGCTCGTGTGCGGCGGCTTTGCCGATGTGTTCGGTGGGCAAGCCGGTGCGCGAGGCATGGCCGATGCGCGCGATGGCGACGACACCGCGCGCGGGAGGGCGTCGCTATGACGAAATGGCTCAAATGGGCCGGTTGGCCCATCGGGATCGCAATTTTTATCGCGCTCGTGGTTCGCGATGGCGCGGCCGACGTCATGCACGTCATCGCCCAGGCGGGCCTCGCGCTGTTGTGGCTCGTGCCCTTTCACGCCGTGCCGCTGCTGTTCGACGCTTACGGCTGGCGCATCTTGTTGCGTGGCCGCGTGCCGCTCCCGTTCCTCTGGTGGGTAGCCACCGTGCGCGAGGCGGTAAGCCGCCTGCTGCCCGTACTCGCGGTGGGCGGTGAAATCGTCGGCATCCGGCTGGCTCGATGGCGTCTTCGCGACGCTAGCGCCGTCAGCGCCTCGGTGATCGTCGAGGTGCTCGTCACGATTGCCGTGCAATACGCGTTTTCCGCGCTGGGCGTGGTGCTCATTCTTGCCGCGACGGGCGGCGACCATGCGCGAACGATCGCGCTCGCGCTCGTGCTGTCGCTGCCGTTGCCGATCGTGACCGCTTTGCTGCTGCGCCGCGGCGGCGTATTTCGTGCGATCGAGCGATTCGCGGCCAGCGCGCTCGGCAGTGAGCATCGCCTCTTGCAAGGCATCGACGGCGCCAAGCTCGATGCCGAAATCGACGCGCTCATGACGCGCACCGGCGTTCTCGTTCGAACATTCGTCTGGCAATTCCTCGGTTACCTGATCGGCGCACTCGAAACGTATTGGGCGCTGGCGCTGCTCGGCCATCCCGTGTCGGCGGGCGGCGCGATCGCGATCGAGGCCCTGACGCAGGCCGTGCGGCATGCGGCGTTCATGGTGCCGGCGGGCCTCGGCGTGCAGGAAGTGGCGGTCGTGCTGCTTGCGCAAATGTTCGGCATCGACCGCGAAGTCGGACTCTCGCTCGCGCTCGTGAAGCGGATGCGCGAAGTGATTTTCGGCTGCGTGGCGTTGCTGTCGTGGCAATGGGCCGAGATCGTCGTCGCGCGGCGCGGCGTTCGGCAAGCGCAATCGCAGCGGGACGTCAATCTCGTTCGTTGAAAAGGTAAATCACCTGGCGCTTATCGTTGTAACCTAGCGCCCATTCGTTCAGGCATGCGTAATTGCCGCACGTTGCCGCGTATGGGGTTCCAGGCCGCGAAGATTTCGTACTCGCGATTCGGACGCGTCCTTCCTCGTCCATTTTCGGCTCGACACTGAATAACACCATATAAGCAAGCGGGCGCCGGTGGTGTTCGGACGACGCGACGTTCCACAAAACATGCTTGGGTTCGCCTTGGCAGCCCGAAGATGCGCTATCTCGGACATCCATACGAACCTCGGCTGTTTCGCCGGGAGCTACGGTAAAGAAATCCGGTGTGACGGTAGCGACGCACTGGCGTTGACGCAGGCTCTCGCGGAATTGCAGCTTTTCCGTCCCCTTGCTGTTATCGAACTTGATCACATGTTCGCCGAGTTCAGGTATCGGCTGACGCGCGTTCGGCGGTGCGATCTCGGCGTGGCTTGCTGTCGCGCTGCCGGTGAGCATCGCCGCTACGATCGCGATCGGCCAACGCATTTTGAGTGAAGGGGACAATTCTAGGGATTGATTTATTTTGCGCGGGATCATTTTTCGTCTCTCGTGAATAACGTTTCGTGCGTGGATTCAAGAAACGCAAGCGTCCCATTTGCGCTAGTAAAACGCTAGGTTATTGGGTCTTGTTTCGCCGGTCGGTGCGCTGAAAAGTAGCTGTAATTCGCTTAACCCACCCCATCGATGTCCGTTCTATAACGCACATTGCCGCGATGAGCGAGGTACAGACGTTCCCTATGCGTGTAAACACGCTTTGCATTCAGGTCGTCTCTCGTCCTACATTTATGCCAACCGGACACGTCATATCGAATTAAATCGACACCGATTGAAGGCCAGACGACGCAGCGCCGCGCCGGCTACGGGGGGCGAACGAACGCCATGTGCACCGCACGGGCGGGCGGACGCAAGCCAAAGACGCAGCGCAAAGGGACGACGTCGTTCTGCCGGTGCCCGGCTTTTTTGCCGACGATCTTGCGTCGCGCGCCATGATGATTGCCGGCCGTTCACGATGAGTGACGGCCGGTTCTGTTTTTTGCCGTTTGAAAATCGATGGTTGCGGCAAGTACCGGCGAGAGCCGAGGCGTTTGCTTACTTGGCGGCGTGCTGCGATGCCGGCTGCTTACCGGATGGCGACGCGGATGCGATTACCTTGTCCATGTCTTCGCGGAACTGGGCTCGCGTTTTCGCGACTATCGAGGCCCATTCGCCGCTCGGCACGCTCAGCGGCTTGCGGTCGCCTCCGATGATGGCGTTCATGCCGTGGAAATTGATCCAGCGCTGATCATAGTCGTACGGCGTGTTCGCGTCCCATTCGAGCACCATGTCGATGATTTCGCGCAGCTTGGCGGCGTCTTGGGTCCCTGCCTGCCGCAATTCGGGCGGCATTTGACGGAGCAGGTCGGCGAGCGTCGAATCGACCGTCCGATCCGCGCAGCGGCCTATATCGTACCGAGTGCGCAAGATGCCTGCGTAGTACCAAAACAGTGCATCCTGCGTGTTGCCTTGCTTGAAGAGCTGGTTCGCCAGCACGAACAAGACGGGCGGGGGATAGAGCCGCGCTTCGGTTTCGACGGCCATCACGAGTTGTTGGGCATCATGCCCGGTGTCCGTTTCCAGCATCCCGATGATTTCCTGGGCGCGACGCGTATCGATGGCCGTGTACTCGTCTTCCGGGGCGTGGCACGGAAACGCTCGCCGCAATGCGCCAATCGCGTCATAGTCGGTTATCGTGCCATCGGGTGCCGCGTGGGGCGAGCGCTTGAACATTTGCTGTAAGACCTGCTCGTAAGTCATCCCGTCGGGCACGCAGAAGGCGTGCTCGTTATTGGTCTGAACGAGATTCTTGAACCAAGCGACGTGATCGACCTGCGCCGCCCAAGCGCAGTGCGGCGCGACATAGAGCACAGCGGCGAACGGTGCCGCTTGGGCCAATTGGGCGAGTCCCCGCGCAATTACGTTTTTTGTGAGTTGGCCTTTTGTTTTCATGATTTTCCGTGTTTTGTTTGTTCGCCGCGATCCCGTCGTACCAAGGGGCGGCAAGCGATTATAGACGTGGTTCCGCCTATCCGTATGACGAATGCGGCCTCTGTTGCGTCCGTCCTGCGGCGGCGGAAATATCGAAAAAGCGACGGTCAATTTTCGAATCCGACGCTGCGCTGAGGCATGGGGAAAGCTGCGCGGGCACAGCAGAGCCCATTCGTTGCCCGTTGGGCAGGCCGGCACGCCGGCGGCAGAGGAAATGCTGCGCCGCAATAGACCGGTGCCTTTCAATTTGTACACGCCGGACGATCTTGCCAGTATTACGCCGTGTCGAAACGCCGGCACCCTAGCGGCGCGGCATTTCGGCGCGCGACATATCAAGACAAGAGGAGACGCCCGTGTTCCTGTATGGCTTCGGCCCGATCCTTCTCGCCGGCGCGATCAAGACGATCGAATTGTCGGTGCTTTCGCTGGCCGTCTCGGTGTTGCTGGGCCTGCTCGGCGCGGTCGCGAAGCTTTCGCGCAATCGCGTGGTGTCCGGCGCGGCAACGCTCTATACGACGTTGATCCGTTCGGTGCCCGATCTCGTCCTGATGCTGCTGCTCTTTTACAGCATCCAAATCGCCGTCAATCAAATGACCGATGCCCTCGGCATGGATCAAATCGACATCGATCCGTTCGTCGCGGGTGTCCTGACGCTCGGCTTCATTTATGGCGCCTACTTCACGGAGACCTTTCGCGGTGCGTTCTTGGCCGTGCCGCGGGGCCAGTTGGAGGCGGGCAGCGCCTATGGCATGAGCGGCATGCGCGTGTTCGCGCGCATCTTGTTTCCGCAGATGATGCGCTTCGCGCTGCCGGGCATCGGCAACAACTGGCAGGTGCTCGTGAAGGCGACGGCGCTCGTGTCGATCATCGGTCTGGCCGACGTCGTGAAGGCGGCGCAAGACGCCGGCAAGAGCACGTTCAACATGTTCTTCTTCATTCTCGTCGCGGCGCTGATCTATCTGGCGATCACCACCGTGTCGAACGTCGTGCTGCTGTGGCTCGACAAGCGTTATTCCATCGGCGTGCGGCACGCCGAACTTTGACGAGGCGCTGGGCAATATGATCGAAATCCTCTCCCAATACGGCCGCGCGTTTCTGTACTACGACGGACAAGGCTTCTCGGGCCTGGCCGTCACGTTGTGGCTGCTCGTCGCCTCGCTCGTCATCGGGTTTTGCATGGCGGTGCCGCTGGCCGTCGCCCGCGTGTCCAAGAACCGCTGGCTGTCGACGCCCGTGCGTTGCTATACCTACGTGTTTCGCGGCACGCCGCTCTACGTGCAACTGCTGCTGATCTACAGCGGCGTCTACAGCCTGCAGTTCATCCGCTCGCACGAAGTGCTGAACGAGTTTTTCCGCAGCGGCCTGCATTGCGCGATTCTCGCGTTCGGTTTGAACACGGCCGCCTATACGACCGAAATCTTCGCCGGGGCGATCCGCTCGATCTCCCACGGCGAGGTGGAAGCGGCTCGCGCCTACGGCATGAGCCGTTGGACGATGTACCTGCGCATCATCTTGCCCTCGGCGCTGCGCCGCGCGCTACCGTTGTACAGTAACGAGGTCATCTTGATGCTGCATGCGACCACGGTCGCCTTCACGGCCACGGTGCCCGACGTGCTGAAGGTCGCGCGCGACGCCAACTCGGCCACTTATATGTCGTTCCAGGCCTTCGGGATCGCCGCGCTGATCTATCTTGCGGTATCGTTCGCACTCGTCGCGGCGTTCCGGCGGGCCGAGCGGCACTGGCTGGCTTACTTGGCCGTCGGCCGGCATTGAAGCCGGCATTGATACAAACGCCATCGATTCATACGGGAGAGCACGGTGCTCCAAGCGACTTCTCAATCCGCCGCCGCCAAACTCGCGGCGCTCGACATCCATAAGCGCTACGGCGACAACGAGGTGCTCAAAGGCGTCACGCTGACGGCGAAAGCGGGCGACGTCATCAGCATCATCGGCGCAAGCGGCTCGGGCAAGAGCACGTTCCTGCGTTGCATCAACTTCCTCGAGCGGCCGAACGCGGGCAGCATCGTCGTCGATGGCGAAACGGTGCGTACGAAGGCAGACCGCGCCGGTAATCTCGAGGTGGCTGATCACAAGCAATTGCAGCGCATCCGCACGAAGCTCTCGATGGTGTTTCAGCACTTCAATCTCTGGGCGCATATGAACGTCCTGGAGAACGTGATCGAGGCGCCCGTGCACGTGCTGGGGCTGTCCAAGCGCGAAGCCGAGGAACGGGCGCGGATGTACCTGGAGAAGGTGGGGCTCGCGCCGCGTCTCGAGAAGCAATATCCGTCGCACTTGTCGGGCGGACAGCAGCAGCGCGTCGCGATTGCGCGTGCGCTAGCGATGAACCCGGACGTCATGCTCTTCGATGAACCGACCTCGGCGCTCGACCCCGAACTCGTCGGCGAAGTGCTCAAGGTCATGCAGAAGCTGGCCGAGGAGGGGCGCACGATGATCGTCGTCACGCACGAGATGGGCTTCGCGCGCAACGTCTCCAATCATGTAATGTTCCTGCATCAGGGGCGCACCGAGGAAGAGGGTGACCCGTCGGTCGTGCTGGCTCAACCGAGCAGCGAGCGCCTTAAGCAGTTTCTCTCGGGCAGCTTGAAGTAACGGCATGCAAGGCTGGAAGAACGAACGGCGGCGGGCTGAAGCACCTGCAGCGGCCGGTGCCGCCAGCGTCTTTAACGAGCGCGAGGGCTGAATGGTAGGGCGCGTGCAAGCCGGCCCGGCCAGGACGACGCAAGTGGCGATCGTGGCGTTGCCGCCCGTCTCGATGTCGGGTGTCGCCCCGATCGTCGATGCGCTGCGGCTCGCCAACGAAATCGACGGCCGCGCGCTGTACCGCTGGCGCATGCTGTCCTGGGATGGGCGCGCCGTGCCGCTCGCGGGCGGCGCGACGCTACCCGCGGACGACGCCTTCGGCGACGGGCTGTCCTGCGATTGGCTCATCGTGCTGGCCGAACGCTTCCAGCAATTTGCCGATTACCGGCTCTTTCTGGCTTCGCTCGCGCGTGTCGGGCAACGCACGCCGCTCGTGACCGGCATCCATCACGGCGTCTGGTGGCTCGCGATGGCGGGCCAGCTTTCGGGCTACCGGGTCAGCGTGAATTGGGAAACCTACCAGCAGTTCGCCGAGCAGTTCGAGCGCTCCATCGTCACCCAGCAGATCTTCGAAATCGACCGCGATCGCGCGACTTGCGCGGGCGGCTTGGCCAGCGTGGACTTCATGCTGGCGATGATCGGGCGCGAGCATGGTCCCGAACTCGCCGAACGCATCGCCGACGCGCTTGGCGTGGGCGTGCTGCGCTCGGGCGAGGAGCGCCAGCGCATCCCGTACGTCACGGCGCCGGGCGAGCGGCATCCGCGCTTGAACGACGCGCTTCAGCTCATGGAGGCGAACATCGAGGACCCGCTCACCACCGACGATATCGCGAACCTCGTAGGCGTCTCGCGCCGGCAGCTCGAGCGGCTGTTTCGACAGTACCTCGGCTCGATGCCGTCGAAGTACTACCTCGGCTTGCGGCTCGCCAAGGCGCGCATGCAATTGCAACGAACGAGCAAATCCATCGTGCAGGTGAGTCTGGCGTGCGGATTTTCGTCGGCGGCGCATTTTTCCAACGCGTATCGCGAACGCTTCGGCGTGACGCCGCGCGAGGAGCGTCGCAATTGGATCGCCAAGCAGCATGGAGCAGGCGTGGCTTATGCGGGCGAACCACGCGCGGGCGCATTGATCGAGCCGCCCGATAGCGCCTGACGAACGCGATAGATCGCGTCGCCCCCACGCAAGACGCCGTGACGATCGTTTTCTAAACTAACGTTTATTGCCCTGGTAAGTGACCCGGTGCTTCGCGGCGGGTCCGAGGGGCACCCCCTTACCCCTAGAGGACCCACCATGAACGATTTCGCTGTGAACCGCCAGACTTTCGACGAAGTCATGGTGCCGGTATTTTCGCCCGCGTCCTTCGTGCCGGTGCGCGGCCAAGGTTCGCGCGTTTGGGATACGCAGGGCCGCGATTATGTCGATTTCACGGGCGGGATCGCCGTGACGGGTTTGGGGCATGCCCATCCCGAACTCGTGCGCGTCCTTCGCGAGCAAGGCGAAACGCTGTGGCACGTGAGCAACGCCTATACGAACGAGCCCGTGTTGCGCCTGGCCAAGCGGCTCGAATCGCTGACGTTCGCCGACCGCGCGTTTTTCGCGAACTCGGGCGCCGAGGCGAACGAAGCCGCGCTCAAGCTCGCGCGCCGCGCGGCGATCGAGCGCCATGGCCCGGACAAGATCGAGATCGTTTCGTTCAAACAGTCGTTCCACGGCCGCACGTTCTTCACGGTCAGCGTGGGCGGCCAGCCGAAGTACGCCGAAGGTTTCGGCCCCGTGCCGGCCGGCATCGTGCATCTGCCGTATAACGACGTCGAAGCGGCACGCGCCGCCATCGGCCCGAAAACGTGCGCGGTCATCGTCGAGCCGATGCAGGGCGAGGGCGGGGTGATCCCGGCCGATCCGGCGTTCTTGCGCGCGCTGCGCGAGGCGTGCGACGCCCACGGCGCGCTGTTGATTTTCGATGAAGTCCAAACGGGTGTCGGCCGTACCGGCTTTTTCTACGCCTACATGGATACGGGCGTGACGCCCGACATCCTCACGACGGCCAAGGCGCTCGGCAATGGTTTTCCGATCGGCGCGATGCTGACGACCAACGAGATCGCTGCGCATTTCAAGGTCGGCGTGCACGGCACGACCTACGGCGGCAACCCGCTCGGGGCGGCCGTGGCGGACAAGGTGGTCGAGCTCGTCAGCGATCCCGCGCTGCTCGAGGGCGTCAAAGCGCGCGGCGCGCAAATCACGGCCAAGCTCGCCGAGATCAACGGGCGTTTCAATCTATTCAAGGAAGTGCGCGGCAAGGGTCTTTTGATCGGCGCGGAATTGACGGCGGCCTATGAAGGCCGCGCGAAGGATTTCGTGAACGCGGCGGCCGCGCACGGCGTGATGCTGCTGATCGCGGGCCCGAACGTACTGCGCTTCGCGCCCTCGCTCGTGATTCCCGAAGACGATCTGAACGAGGGCTTCGCGCGCCTGACGAAGGCGATCGAGGAAGTCGTCGGCGCCACGGCGGATGCCCAAGCTCGCTGATCGCGCCACGCCCGAGGAAATCACACCATGCTCTTCGTCCGTCCAGGCAGGCTTTCCGATCTCGACGCGCTCGCGCAGATGGCGCTCGCGGCGCGGCCGGTGCTGCATTCGTTGCCGCACGACCGCCACGAGCTCGAAGCGCGTATCGCGCTATCGGAAGATTCGTTTCGAGCCGACGTCGACTTCCCGGGCGAGGAGTTCTATCTCTTCGTGCTCGAGGACAGCGCGACGGGCAAACTGCTCGGCACCGCCAGCATCGTTGCCGCGGCCGGTTATGCCGAGCCCTTTTACGTTTTCCGCAACGACGCGTTGATTCACGCGTCGCGCGAGCTGCACGTCAATCGCAAGATTCACGCGTTGACGATGTCGCACGAGTTGACCGGCATGAGCCGGCTCGCGGGCTTTTACCTCGATCGCGAGGCGGCCGGCGCGGGCGACGCCGCCGCGCATTTGCTGTCGCGCGCGCGGATGATGTACATGGCTGCCAATCGCCGGCGCTTCACCCCAGAGGTGTTCTCGCTGCTGCTCGGCGTGACCGACGAAGCCGGGACGTCGCCGTTCTGGGAAGCCGTGGGCCGCAGATTCTTCGGGCGCGATTTCGCGCAGATCGAGATCGCATCGGGCGGGCGTAGCCGCACGTTCATCGCCGAAGTCATGCCCACGTATCCGCTGTACGTGCCGCTTTTGCCCGAGCAAGCGCAGCGCGTGATCGGCGAGCCGAACGTCAAGGCGCTGCTGTCGTACGACATTCATATCGAGGAAGGCTTCGAGCCCGATCGCTTCGTCGACATCTTCGACGCGGGCCCGGTGCTGACCGCGCAAATCGATCGCAGTGCCTGCGTCAGATTCAACGAAACGCGCACGGTGCGCGAAGCCGGCGGAAAAGCCGCTGAGCACGCGCGTGCCTACCTCGTATCGAGCCATCGCGGGGGCGATTTCCGCTGCGTGTTGGCCGAGTTGCCGGACGCGCATTCGCCCGATACATCGCTTGGCGGGCCGGTGCGCGCCGCGCTCGACGTCGTGCACGGCGACACCGTGCGCTGCGTGCCGCTGCATCGCAGCGCGCAGGAGGCGAGCGAAGCGAGTGACGATGGCGGCGAGAACGCCTACCTCGGATCGCTTCCGGGCAACCCAACGAAACCTACCGGAGATCGGCGATGATCGTCGTTCGTGCCGTCAAGACAGACGACCTCGATGCGCTCGTCTCGCTCGCGGGAGAAACGGGCCCGGGCCTGACGACGTTCAAGCCCGACCGCGATGCGCTGGCCGCGCGTATCGTGCGCGCGCAGCGAACCATGGAGGGCCGCGCCGCGCCGCATGAAGCGGGCTATTTTTTCGTGATGGAAGATACCGCGACGCACGACGTCGCGGGTGTCTGCGGCATCGAAGTGCAAGTGGGCCTCGAGCAGCCGTTCTACAACTATCGCGTGAGCACGGTCGTGCATGCGAGCCAGGAGCTCGGCGTGTGGACCAAGATGTCGCTGCTCAATATCTCGCACGACCTCACGGGCTATGCCGAGGTGTGCTCGCTGTTCCTATCGCCGCGTTATCGCGCGCATGGCGTGGGCGGCCTGCTGTCGCGATCGCGCTTCATGTTCATGGCGCAGTTCCGCGAGCATTTTCCGGAGCGGCTGTGCGCCGAGCTGCGCGGACACTTCGACGCGGACGGCACTTCGCCGTTTTGGCGCGCGGTCGGCTCGCACTTCTATCAGATCGATTTCAACGCGGCCGATTATCTGAGCGCTCACGGGCGCAAGTCGTTCCTGGCGGAGTTGATGCCGCGCTATCCCGTGTACGCCGATTTGTTGCCGAGCGAGGCGCAAGCGGTGATCGGGCTCACGCATCGCGACACGGCGCCGGCTCGCAAGATGCTGGAAGCCGAAGGTCTGCGGTATCAGAACCACGTCGATATCTTCGACGCGGGTCCGGTGCTCGAGTGTCATATCAACGATCTGCGCACGGTGCGTGAAAGCCAGGTCGTTCCGGTCGTCGTCAGTCGTGCCGGTGGTGAGCAAGGCGGCGAAGGCGTGCGCTCGCTGGTCTCGAATATGTCGATGTCGGGTTTTCGCGTCGGCGTCGCGCCGGGCACGGTCACGGACGGCGCGATGCGCCTATCGGCCGACGATGCGGCGGCGCTCGAAGTGAGCGACGGCGATCACGTGCGCGTGCTGGCGCTGGGCAAAAAGAATCAGTAAGGACCGAGAGAACATGAGCGAACTTTTTATCGACGGGCAATGGTGCGAGGCGAACGGCCCCGCGTTTGCGTCGCGCAATCCCGGCACGGGTGCCGTGGTGTGGGAGGGCAAGAGCGCCTCGGCGAGCGACGTCGATCGGGCCGTCGCGAGCGCGCGCCGCGCGTTCGGTGCGTGGTCGGCGCTGCCGCTCGAAACGCGTATCGAGATCGTCCAGCGCTTCGCCGCATTGCTGACCGAGCGCAAGGAAAGCATCGCGCATGCGATCGGGCGCGAAACGGGCAAGCCGCTTTGGGAAGCGCGCACCGAAGTGGCTGCGATGGCGGCGAAAGTGGGCATTTCGATCACCGCTTACCACGAACGCACGGGTGAAAAGCGGATGCCGATGGCGGACGGCACGGCGGTGCTGCGGCATCGTCCGCACGGCGTCGTGGCCGTGTTCGGCCCGTACAACTTTCCGGGACACCTGCCCAACGGCCATATCGTGCCGGCGTTGATCGCAGGCAACGCGGTGGTGTTCAAGCCTTCGGAGCTTGCCCCGGACGTCGCGCGCGCAACGGTGGACGTGTGGCGCGAGGCCGGCTTGCCGCCGGGTGTGCTCAATCTCGTGCAGGGCGAAAAAGAGACGGGCGTGGCGCTGGCCAATCATCGCCAAATCGACGGGTTGTTCTTTACGGGTAGCTCCGACACCGGCACGCTGCTGCACAAGCAATTCGGCGGGCGGCCCGAGATCGTCCTCGCGCTCGAGATGGGCGGCAACAATCCGCTGATCGTCGCGGATGTCGAGGACATCGATGCAGCCGTGCACCATACGATCCAATCGGCGTATTTGTCGGCGGGGCAGCGTTGCACCTGTGCGCGCCGCATCTTCGTGCCGCGCGGCGCGTTCGGCGATCGCTTCCTCGCGCGCTTGACCGACGTCACCTCGCGTATCGCGTACGGTCTTTACGATGCCGAGCCGCAGCCGTTCATGGGGGCCGTTGTGTCGGCGCGCGCGGCATCGAAGCTCGTGGACGCGCAGGCGCGGCTCGTGGCGGCGGGCGCGCGCTCATTGCTGAGCATGGCGCAGCGCGATGAGCGCTTGGGCTTCGTGAGCCCGGCGATTCTCGACGTCACCGAGGTGGCCGAACTGCCCGACGAGGAGCACTTCGGCCCGCTCGCGCAAATCGTGCGCTACGGGAGTTTCGACGAAGCGATCGCGCGCGCGAACGATACGGTCTACGGTCTTTCGGCGGGGCTGCTCGCCGACGACGAAGCGCTCTGGACACAATTTCACCGCTCGATACGCGCGGGTATCGTCAACTGGAACCGGCCGACGAACGGCGCGTCCTCGGCGGCGCCTTTCGGCGGCACGGGCCGCTCGGGCAACCATCGGCCGAGCGCCTATTACGCGGCCGACTATTGCGCTTATCCGATGGCCTCTGTCGAAAGCGCGCAACTCACGATGCCCGCGAGCGTATCGCCGGGTCTCCAATTCTAAAGATCGACGAAGGATCGACGATGCAAGCACGGGAAGCCAATTTCGACGGACTCGTAGGTCCGACGCACAACTACGCGGGGCTGTCGTTCGGCAACGTGGCGTCGCAGACGAACGAGAAATCGATCGCCAATCCGCTCGCCGCCGCCAAGCAAGGTTTGCGCAAGATGAAGCAACTGGCCGATCTCGGCTTTTTGCAGGGCGTGCTGCCGCCGCAAGAGCGGCCGTCGTTGCGGCTGCTGCGCGAGCTGGGTTTCTCCGGCACCGAGCAGAGGGTGATCGAGCGCGCGGCGAAGGAAGCGCCCGAACTGTTGGCGGCGGCGAGCTCGGCTTCGGCGATGTGGACGGCCAATGCGGCCACGGTCAGCCCGTCCGCCGATACGCAGGACGGCCGCGTCCATTTCACGCCGGCCAACTTGACGAGCAAGCTGCATCGCGCGATCGAACATGAGGCGACGCGCCGCACGCTCTCTGCCATCTTCGCCGACCCGGCATGCTTCGTCGTACACGAGGCGTTGCCCGGCACCCCCGCGCTCGGCGACGAAGGTGCCGCGAACCATACGCGTTTTTGCGCGCAATACGGCGAGCGCGGCGTCGAATTTTTCGTCTACGGACGTAGCGAATACCGGCGCGGCCCGGAGCCCGTCCGGTATCCGGCGCGCCAGACCTTCGAAGCGAGCCGCGCCGTCGCGCAGCGTCACGGGCTCACCGAGGAGGGCACGGTCTACGCGCAGCAAAGCCCCGACGTGATCGATGCGGGCGTGTTCCACAACGACGTCATCGCCGTGGGCAACCGGCAAACGCTGTTTTGCCACGAGCGCGCCTTCGTCGAACAAAGCGCCGTGTACGATCAGTTGCGCGCGCAACTAGCACGCGGCGGCGCGCAGTTGAACGTGATCGAAGTGCCCGATGCGCGCGTGAGCGTGGGCGATGCGGTGTCGTCGTATCTTTTCAACAGCCAGCTTTTGACGCGACCCGATGGGCGCGACGTGTTGGTGGTGCCGCAAGAATGCCGCGAGAACCCGCATGTGGCGGCGTATCTCGACGATCTCATGAGCGTTTCGGGACCGATCAGCGACGTGCTCGTGTTCGATTTGCGCGAAAGCATGAAAAACGGAGGCGGGCCTGCTTGCTTGCGTTTGCGGGTGGTGCTGACCGAGGCGGAGCGGGCGGCCGTCGCACCCGGCGTATGGATCGACGATGCGCTGTTTTCACGGCTCGATGCTTGGATCGGCAAGCACTACCGCGATCGGCTCACACCGAGCGACCTCGCTGACCCGCGCTTGCTCGACGAATCGCGCACGGCGCTCGACGAGTTGACGCAAATTCTCGGCCTCGGCTCGCTGTATGACTTCCAGCGCTGAGCCGGCGATGCTCGCCGATTTTCTTGCGTTCACGCTTGCGGGCATACGTCCCGGTGCGCTCGACGCGCAAGGCGACACAGCGGGCGGGGTGCGCTATCGATGGCTCGAGGAGGGCGTGATCGAGCTTGCGCCGGCCGCATGGCCGCAAGCGCGGCCATTGTCGAGCGTCTTCGTTTCGGCCGGTGTGCACGGCGACGAAACCGCGCCGATCGAGTTGCTCTCGCGCATGGTCGCGGACATCGCGCGCGGCGATCTGCCGCTCGCCTGCCGACTGGGCATTGTCCTCGGCAACGTGGCCGCGATGCGAGCGGGCTGCCGATATATCGATGACGATCTGAACCGGCTGTTTTGCGGGCGGCATGCGCAACTGGCCGATAGCCGAGAGGCACCGCGCGCAAGCGTGCTCGAAGCGGCGGCCCGGGAATTTTTCGCTGTGGCGCCCGATGATAGGGGTATGCGTTGGCACATCGATATGCATACGGCGATTCGAGCGTCGGTCTTCGAGCGATTCGCGCTGCTGCCGCATACGGGCACGCCGCCTTCGCGCGCGATGTTCGAATGGCTCGCCGATGCCCGCATCGAGGCTGTCTTGTTGCATACGGCCAAGGGCAACACCTATACGCATTTCACGGCCGAGGCGTTCGGGGCGAACGCTTGCACGCTCGAACTCGGGAAGGTGAGGCCGTTCGGCGCAAACGATCTGTCGCGCTTCTCGGGTGCCGACGCCGCCGTGCGTTCGCTCGTATCGGGCGCGAGCGAGCGCGATGCCGCGCCGATGCCGCGCGTGTTCACCGTCATCGGCCAGATCACGAAGCACAGCGAGGCGTTCGAGCTGTGCATGGCGGACGACGTTTCGAACTTCACGCCTTTCTCGAAAGGCGCGGTCCTCGCGCGCGACGGCGATTACCAATACACCGTGACGCGCGATGAAGAGCGGATCGTGTTTCCGAACCGCACCGTGAAGCCCGGCTTGCGGGCCGGGCTCACCGTCGTCGAGACGACGCGAGAAACGTTGGCGGAGCTGGCGCGTTAGATTGCTGCCGCGCACGCACCGGCGCAGCCCTGTTGATGCAAATCAACCACGCTATCGCACCGCGTCCTAAAGTGAGTACGCAACGGCGAGGTAGTGATGTCGCGCGTGATGCGCGGCAAACGCTTCGTTTGTCCTCATATCTTTAAGGAGCGAATGCAATGAGCAATTTGACGCGTTACGACCCGTTCTCGATCGAGTCGATTCCCGATCTGTTCCAAGGCTTTTTCCGGCCGATGCGTTCGCTCGCTTTGCATAACGGCGATATGCCGCTGGCGGACGTCAAGGTCGACGTGACCGAGACGGATACGGCCTATACGGTCAAGGCCGAGATGCCCGGCATCGACAAGAAAGACATCGATGTGAAGATCGACGGCAACGTCGTGTCGATCAGCGCCAAGGCGGAGCGCAACAAGGAACTGAAAGAAGGCGAACGCGTGATTCGCAGCGAGCGCTACTCGGGCATGATCAGCCGGTCGTTCTCGCTCGACAGCGATATCGACGAAGCCGCCGCCGCGGCCACCTATCAAGACGGCGTGTTGTCGCTGACGTTGCCGAAGAAGGCAACGACTGCCAAGAAGCATCTGCAAATCAACTGAAGTATCGAACGAACTAATGAACCAGGGCGGCGCGACTGCGCCGCTCGCACGTTCGCGAAAGCCGCTGCGTCAGCAAATGGCGCAGCGCGGCGTCTGCGATTGCATGACGGCCTCGAGTTTCGGATCCGGACGAAACACCGTGATGCCCTTGAGCCCGGCTTTCCGAGCCGAAAAGAACAACGCATCGACCTGCTCGGGCGAACTGTCCGCGGCGATCGTGACGGTCTTGGAGATGGCCGCATCGACGAACGGTTGCAAGGCGGCCAGCATCGCGACATGGTCGAGCGCGCGGATATCGACAGCCCGGCGGAAGTACTCGGGCAGCGGCGCGTGGGCGCCATGTATCGCATGGTAGAGGCGCCTTGCATGGTTCTCGACACGGTAGACCCGCGGCTCATGGCCGCCCAAACGCACCGCGCGGCAATACACCCAGTCGTAGGCCGGCTCGATACCGTTCGAGCAGTTGTCGGCGAACGCTAGACTCACGCTGCCCGTCGGCGCGAACGAGAGCAGATGGCTGTTGCGCAGACCGTCGCGCGCGATCGCGGCTCGCACGGGCCCGGGTAGACGCGAGCCGAAGGCGCCGGGTGCAAGATGATGCGAGGCATCGAATAGCGGATAGGGCCCGCGCTCCGCCGCGAGCACGCTCGATGCCGCGTAAGCGTGATCTCGCATGCACGCGGCGATGCGCGCTGCGACCGCGCGCGCGGCCGGCGTGTCGTAAGCCAGGCGCAGCATCGCGAGCGCATCGGCGAGCCCCGTTACCCCAACGCCGATGCGGCGCTTCGACATCGCTTCGCGCGCTTGCGCAGCCAAGGGCCAGCGCGTGGCGGTGATGACGTTATCCAGCAAGCGCACTTGTGTGCGCACGAGCGAGGCGAGCCGTGCGTAATCGAAGCTCGGCTCGCCCTGCGATCCGAAAGGGTGATGCACGAGGCGCGAGAGATCGATCGGCCCCAGCACGCAACTGCCCCACGCCGGCAGCGGCTGCTCGCCGCACGGGTTGGTCGCCGCGATCGTTTCGATCGGCGCCAGCGTGTCGGTCGCGTTGATCGTGTCGATGAAAAGGAGCCCGGGCTCCGCACTCTCACGCGCGCATTCGACGATTTGCCGCCACAAGGCGCGGGCGCCGACTTGCGCGTAGACGAAGGTGCCGTCGGCACTTTGCGAAGGCGCGTGTTCGACCGCGGCGGGCTTCGCATGGTGCGAGAGCGTCCACGGCGCATCGTCCGCCACCGCGCGCATGAAGGCATCGGTGACGGCCACCGAGACGTTGAACGTGTGCCAGCGCGCTCGACCTTGCTTAGCGCGTACGAATGCAACGAGATCGGGATGGTCGCAACGCAGCACCGCCATCTGGGCGCCGCGACGCGCGCCCTCGAACGTGAGCTGCCGACACGCTTGGTCGAAGCGGTCGATGACCGAACACACGCCGAGCGCCGGCGCGACGGGCGAGAAATCGTAGCCTACGCCACCGCCCATCGAGAGCGTCGTGCGCGCATCGGCCAACGCCTGTTCGATATCGGATGCGCTCGCAACGTGCTCGTTCGATGGACATACGGGTTGGACGAAACAATTGACCATCGTTCCGCCGTGCGTCGTACCGGCATTCGCCATGATGCGCCCGGCCCCGATCGCGCCGCGCAACATGTTGCGGTAAAACCGGCCCGCGATACGCTCGCGGAGCGGCTCGGCTTCCACGGCGGCCAGCGCGAGCGACACGCGCCGGAACACGTCGCGGCAGTCGCCCTCGCCCGGAACGAGGTAGCGGTCCGCGAGGACCGATGCGCTGATCGGTTGCGCGATGTCGTGCTGTGCGGGGAGTCGCATACCTATCGATGGCTGCCGCGGTGGTGTAATGCCCGGGGGCGTCGCGCGAGCGTCACTGGTCTGGCTCGACCACTAACCATCCCTCGGGGCAATACGTCACGTAGGGATAGTATTGACCGGCCGACCGGCAGTAGTACCAATAGGGGCCCATCCCGGCGGTGCCGTAAGCGACGTCGCCGGGGATGAATGGATCCGGATACGGATAGATCGGCCGCGGATAAAAGTACCAGAGGCCGCCCACCACCCACCACCACCCGATGCGTCCGTCGTGATGAGAATGATGCCAACGGCCCCCGCGCCATACGCGCGCGTCTTGATCGACGAAGCGGTGCATGTCGCCGCGATACGGTGCCGGGACGGCGCCGAACGCACGCGGCGCCTGTGCGATCGGGGCGCCCGGCACAACGTGCGGCGCCATGTGCCTGCCGTGCTCCTGATCGAACCGGGGCGCGCCCGCCGGACCGGGGTTCGGGCGCATCGCAGGGGCTGGGGC
>NZ_PNYA01000010.1 GCF_002879885.1 Trinickia dabaoshanensis | reverse complement strand
GTGAACATCGTCTCGGTGTAGCCGTCCGCTCCGCGCATCGTTTCGCTCTCAGTGTTGGTCGATTCCTTCTTTCAACGTTTACCCCTCCCGCTCGGATGACGTCTGCGGGAGGTATTTCAACAGCCTGCTAGTGTCGCTAAGGCTTCTATGACCGCCAAATTCATGTCAACATCCTTCGAGTCAACATGAGACATAAAAACCGACGCAAGATCAAATGCGGCGCTAGCATCTGCCGCACGAATCCGGCTCAAGCAATCGCCGACTAGTTCGCGTGTTATAGCATCAATCGTCATAACGCTCCTCATTCGCCGCCGGCCCTTTTGCAGTCCTGATAGCATCTGATGTAGTTCTCTCGAGCGCGGTCCATACACAGTCGATAGGCGCCAGAGTGCCGCCCGGTCGTCTTCCACCAAGTCTCACAAGACTTTTAACTATGCGCCGCGTCGTAGGCGTAGGTCAACGAAGAACCGTCGGGGAAGGTAATGATCGCTAGGTTACCGGCTAAATCGTAGGCAAAACCTGTCACCGACTGACTCACGCCGGGGTTCACCGTGATAGACGTGATTCGCCCGCGATTGTCATACGCATAGTTGGTCGCGACTCCATCGGGATCCGTGGATGACAACGGTTCGTAGCGCCCGCTCGCGAGGTGATCACCGTGGCGGCACGGCCGCGCGCATGCCCCGCACGCGCAGACGAAGCCCATCGGTTCGCCCCAACACAGGAACCAGACGCAAAATCTCGCACCCCGCTCAAAGAGAAAATTCTTCTATCGATATTCGAATTCTCGATAAATTTTGGATCCATTTTCCAGCACGCTCGCCATATCATGTCCGCTTATAGACTGGCAAGAGAATCAGCATGAGCGTGAACGAACCGTTGCATTACCTCGACTACGCGGCCACGACGCCGGCCGATCCGCGCGTGATCGAAGCGATGTGCGCGTGCCTGGGTGTCGATGGTGTATTTGGCAATCCCGCGTCGACCTCACACGCAGCCGGAACACTGGCGCGCAAAAAGGTCGAACAAGCGCGAGCCCAGGTGGCCACGCTGATCGGCGCCGACGCGGATGAAATCATTTGGACGTCGGGCGCCACCGAATCGAACAACCTCGCGCTCAAAGGCTACGCCGACGCGGCCACCGATAAGCGCCACTTGATCACGAGCCGGCTCGAGCACAAGGCCGTTCTCGATACCATGGCGAGCCTCTCTCAGCGAGGGTTTGCGGTCACCTATCTATCGCCGTCATCGAACGGCGAAATCACGGCAGAAGCCGTCACCGCCGCCCTGCGTGCGGACACGGGGCTCGTATCGCTGATGCTCGTGAACAACGAACTCGGCACGCTGACCGACATCGCTGCGATCGCTCGGATCGTGCATGCCGCGGGCGCCCTCTTGCATGTCGATGCGGCCCAAGCGCTCGGCAAGACCGCCATCGATGTCCGCGCCCTCGGAATCGACCTGCTCTCGATGTCCGCGCACAAGGTCTATGGGCCAAAAGGTATCGGTGCGCTCTTTATCCGCCGCGACGTCGCCCAACGCATCGCTCCTCAAATGCATGGCGGAGGACACGAGCGCGGATTGCGTTCGGGTACGCTCGCAACGCATCAGATCGTCGGCATGGGTACCGCGTGCGAATTGGCGGCATCCCAACTCGAGACCGACACCGCCAGGATCGCCACGCTTAATGCGCGCTTGAAAGAGTCCGTCCTGGCACTCGGAAATGTCACCGAAAACGCTGGCCTTGCGAAGCGCATCCCTCATACGTTGAGCTTGACCGTCGATGTGCCCGGCTTCTATCCGGCAATGCTCGGCGATGCGCTCGCCGTGTCCTCCACATCGGCCTGCAACTCGAACGCCGGCACGCCGTCGCATGTACTGACGGCAATCGGCCTCGATGCGGATGCAGCCGCCCGAACCGTGCGCGTGAGCTTGGGCCGCTATACGACGGAGCGCGACATCGACTTCGCGGTGTCGTGTCTGCGTCGCGCCATCGAGCAATGCCGCGCGACCGCTTCAAGCGGATTCGCCACTTCACCGCAAATCGCGCCTGCCGATCTCAAGGCAATTCGCCATGCGGGCTTCCGGTCCGTGATCTGCAATCGCCCCGATGGCGAGGGCCCCGACCAGCCGTTTTTCGAACAAATCGCCGCGGCCGCACGTGAATTGGGCATCGAAGCGCGCTATCTACCGATCGAAGCCGGCAGCATCGACGATGCGCAGGTCGATGCCTTCGGCGCGTTGGTCGATGCATTGCCCAAGCCCATACTTGCCTATTGCCGAAGCGGAAGCCGGGCAGGCATGCTTTGGAATCGTCTAACGACCCGGAGCACGGCCCGGACGTAGTTTCGAAAAGAGCAGCGCGGCGCCGGGCGGGTCAGTGCGGAATGTAATGCCCGCTGACCTCTTCGAGCCCCGCCATATCGATGATGGACACTTGCTTGCCGGCGCACTTAACGAGCCCGAGCGAGCTCAGCTTGGACAGGCTGCGGCTCACCGTTTCAAGCGTCAAACCCAAGTGGCACCCAATCTCGTCGCGCGTCATCCGCAGATTGAAATCATGCGACGAATACCCGCGCTGCGCATACCGCTTGGAGATGTTGAGCAGAAACGAGACCAACCGCTCGAGCGCCGTCATCCGCCCCATCAGCATCAGCAGCGCCGATTCGCGGACGAGCTCCCGGCTCATCAGCTTATGCAGGTGGCTTCTCAAGCTGAAATCGTGCTCGCTCATCTCGGTCAGCGCATTGAACGGAAGCGCACAGACGACGCCATCTTCGAGCGCAACGGCGTCGAACGCATGTACGCCGGTACCGATGCCATCCAAGCCGATGAATTCGCCCGCGATCGGAAAGCCGATAATCTGCTCGCGGCCGTCGTTATCGATCGCGACCGTCTTGCATGAACCGACTTTAGCGACATAGAGATTTTTGAACGGCTCGCCGGCCCGGAAGATCGCTTCGCCTTGTTTGACCTTGCGGGTGTTACCGAAAACGCCGTTTTGCGCTCCGGCCTTCTTCGTGTCGAAGCCCTCGGGCATACAAAATTTACGCGAACTGCAATGCTCGCAGTCGTTGCGCTCCGCTGCCCGCGCCGCGTTCGGCGTGGATTCAGGCAATTGCGCATGCCATGCGATGGGCGCTTCGGCCGCCGCGCGTGCCCCTTGGGTTGCCAACCGGCCCGCCGCACGGTGCGGTAGGCTCATTGCCGCGCGCGGCGCGCCGAGTTCGATTTCCGCGAGTGTCGTGCTGTGCATGTCCGTGCTCCCAGGGGACGTGGATCGATCGGCGGAACACTTTCGTACGTCGGTACGTCGTCTACCACCGTTAGGACGAATTGTCGGGCACGGGTCGCGCCGCGACTATCGGCGATCCATGTCGCATTTCGTAGGGGATCCCCTACAGGACACGCCCTGCGGACGGTCGTTCCGCGGGATTCGAACGGAGATGCTCGCTCTGCACGCGCGGGCTCACAATCCATCGCGCTCGGGCCGGGCTTGTTCCACGCGTCGGATGTAGCGATCGAAAACGTCGGCAATACGATCGCATGCGACGCGGCCGATCGAGGTAACCTGGAGCTGCGTTTCCCCGATCTCGACCGCCCCTTCCCGCCGCAACGCGTCGAGCGCGGCCAACTCCCGGCGAAACGCCACCGGGAAATCGATGCCGTAGCATTGCTCGATCGCTTCGATATCCACCGAGAAGTTCGTCAGCAGCGCCGCCATGATCGCGCGGCGCACCAAGTCGTCGGCCGTGGCAAGAAACCCGCGCTCGATCGGCAGTCTTTCCGCCTGCAACATCGCGGCGTAGGTTTTCTGATCGCGGTAGTTCTGATATTGCATAGGACCCACGTTACCGATCGCACCCGGGCCGATCGCGATCGACGTATGCGAAACGCGCGTGCAATAGCCGTATGGGCCGGGCACGAGCGTCGCCAGCCGCTTGGCCTCGGCGAACGCATCGGAGCGCCGGGCGAACACGTCGTGAGCAACATATTCGTAGCCCGCTCCGATGAACGTCGCATACGCTTCTTGCCAGGCGCGCCGCACGAGACCCGTGTCCTCCCACCGCACGCCCAATCTGCGGGCAAGATGATCCGAGCCCGGGCGAGCGAGAAAAATGCGGCTGGGCCGGTATGTGGAAAGGACCGCCGCCCATTCCCGCACCGTCCGCATCGGCACGGTGGGTACCGCGATGGGTAAATCGACTGCGACGCAGCGAAACCCCGCTTCGCGCGCCTCGTCGAAAAATCGCTCGATCGATGCCGTGTTGGCCGTCCGCGTCGCGGCGATACTCGCACGCAAAGTCGTGACGCCCAGCGCGCGCAATGTCGAGAGCTGCTCGGGCGGACGGGAATCCATCGCGACATGCGCGATGAACTCGGCGTTTTCCTGAACGTCGTACGAGTCGATCATGCTCGCGTGGACACGCGCCAACGCGGACTCGGGCAAGGCCGTTACGCCAACGGACCAATACACCTGCGCCAAGCCGGCGCGGGTGCCGTGCTTTCGCGCGAAGAGCGACATTTCTTGCCGCAACAGATTCGCGCGAACGTCGTCGTTGCCCGATGCGTCGCCCTCGCCCTTCCTCCGGGGGAGGGGCGCAAAAACGGCCAACGTCGATGGGCGGAACCAATGCGGTTGACGGCTAGCCCTGATCCACGACTCGACGTAGGACGCACCAAGGGCCTGCACAAACCATTCTGGCCCGGGATAACTAAAGTGCATGGCGTGCATGACGCGCGGCCGGATCGTAGTGACACTGGAGCGCATATCTTCCACTGACCGCGCGCCCGCAGACATGACCTGCGTCAAGCACTCCCCTCGCCCGCCCGCCGCCGGCCGCCTTTCACCTCGAAACGACGCCCCTAAGCGCGCAGATGCATCGAAAAAACCTTGCGCACTGTTAAAATCCCTCAATTACGTCGGTCGGGTATCTCGCACCGAATCGGCTCCGCGATAAGCGGCGAATCCGATGCGCGCGCCGGACGGCGCGCAAGCCCACCACTGACTTACGCACCTATGCAAAACCACATCCTCGAAGGCCAAACACTCGACTGGCTGCTGAGTTCGGCAGCAGACGCTTTGATCATCGTCGATCGAGACGGTCGAATCGCGCTCGCCAATCCACCCGCGGAACGCCTATTCGGCTATTCGAACCAAGAGATGATCGGGCAGGCACTCGAGATTCTGATGCCCGAGCGATTCCGCGCGGCGCACGTTCATGAGCGCGTGGATTACTTCTCGCAATTGAGAGCGCGTCCAATGGGCGTGGGCATGGAGTTGCGCGGGCAACGTAAGGACGGCACCGAGATTCCCATCGAGGTGAGCTTATCGCCCTTGGAAACCGACCGTGGGCTCAAGCTCGTCATGGCGACGATCCACGACGTCACGCTGCGCAAGAAAGCGGAGCAGGCGCTGCGCGACAGCGAAGCCCGTTTGCGCGCGCTGATGCAGGAAATCAGCGCCGCGAACGAGGAGTTGACCAACTTTGCCTACGTCGTATCGCACGATCTGAAGGCCCCCCTGCGCGGAATCGGTTCGCTGGCGGATTGGCTGTCGCAGGACTATGCCGACAAATTCGACGAGGAAGGTAAAGAGCACATGCGGCTGTTGATCGGCCGCGTGCATCGCATGAGCGCCCTTATCGACGGCATTCTCGAATACTCTCGCGCCGGCCGGATCAAGGAAACATCGACGCGCGTGGATTTGAACGTCTTGCTGCGCGAGGTCATCGATCTCTTGGCGCCGCCGCCGCACATCGAGATCGAGGTGGCGGGGCACCTCCCCGCGTTGTTCGCGGACAAGACGCGGATTCAACAGGTCTTTCAAAATCTGTTGTCGAATTCGATCAAATACATGGATAAACCGGCCGGTCGTATTCGTGTCGAATGCGCCGAGCAGGACGATGCCCTGCGGTTTTCCGTCTCCGATAACGGCCCCGGCATCGAGAAACGGCACTTCGAAAGAATTTTCCAACTCTTTCAAACACTGACGCCGCGCGATCAGTTCGAAAGCACGGGGGTCGGCTTGGCCTTGGTCAAGAAAATAGTCGAGATGTACGGCGGCCAGGCCTGGCTCGAATCAGAGGTGGGCTCAGGCAGTACTTTTCATTTCACTCTACCGCGGCAAATGCTTGCCCCATCGACGGAGAACAACGCATGAGGATTCCGAACAAGCCCATCCTAGTCGTGGAGGACGACGACGTCGACGTCATGACGATCCGGCGTGCGCTCAAGGAAATCCACGTCACGAATCCGGTCGTACGCCAAGAAAACGGCGAGAACGCGATCGCCTATCTGCGCGACCCGCAAAACGCGATGCCCTGCATCATCTTGCTGGATTTGAATATGCCGGTCATGAGCGGCATCGAATTCCTCGAGGTGATCAAGAACGACGAGCATTTGAAGCGAATCCCGGTGGTCGTGCTGACGACCTCGAAGGAGCAAGAGGACAAGGTCGACAGTTTCAATTTCAGCGTGGCCGGTTATATGGCCAAGCCGGTCGACTATCGTCAATTCGTCGATGTCATGCGCTCGATCGACGTCTACTGGTCGCTGAGCGAGCTTCCCTGACGGCATTGTGCCGTCGTCATGCCGATTGCCGGAGCGATATGTCTGCACCACGCGAAATCCGTATCCTGCTCGTCGAGGACGATCTCGTCGATCGAATCGCGAGCAAGCGGGCGCTCGCGGCGGATAGCGAGCGCCAGTATGTATTCATCGAGGCCGACACGGGCGAACAGGGCTTGCAGCTCGCCGCCCAGCAGCGGCCCGATTGCATCTTGCTCGACTATCACCTGCCCGATCAAACCGGTCTCGAGTTTCTCGAGGCGCTCGCACAAGAGAACGGAGAAGTGTCCGTTCCGGTCATGGTGCTGACCGGCGGGAGCAGCGCGGCATTGGCCGTGGAATTGATGCGCCGCGGCGCCCGCGATTATCTGACCAAGGATGCCGATCGCAATTACCTCGGGCAGATATCGGCCGCGATCGAGCGCATGCTGGGCGCCCAGCGATTGCTCGAAGCGAAGCGCGCGGCGGAAGCGCGGTTTCGAACACTGGTCGAACAGATCCAAGCCATCACCTATATCTGGTCGACCGCGCAAAACCGGCTCGAATACGTGAGTCCGCAGATCGCCATGCTCGGCTTTACGGCCGAGGAGTGGCTATCGGGTCCGTCGTTCCATGAGATGCATGTTCACCCCGAAGATCGCGACCGGGTCATCGAAGCGGTGACGGCGAGTCGCGCGAACCGCGAGCCGCTGAGCATCGAATATCGCATGACGGCCAAGGACGGTAAGATCTTTTGGTTTCGCGACGAAGCGCAAGTCATCCACGACGGCTCGGCTCGCCCGCCGATCCAAGGCATCTTGCTCGACGTGACGCATAGCAAGCTCGCCGAGCAAACGTTGCAGCGGTCGCAAGCCGAACTGCGGTCGCTGGCCGCGCACCAAGAGCGGATCAAGGAGAACGAGCGCAAACGCATCGCTCAAGAGATCCACGACGAGCTCGGAAGCCTGCTGACGGGCATCAAGGCCTATGTGTCCGTATCGGTCGAGCGGACCCTTCAAGCGGGCGGTACGGCGGACCCGCTGCTCGTGGATGCGACGCGCCTCGCCGATGACGCGATCGGGGCCGTGCGGCGAGTCATTACCGATTTGAGGCCGAGCGTCTTGGATCAGTTGGGCGTGTGGGAAGCCATGAAGTGGTATGCCAACCAGATTCAAACGCGATCGGATCTCATGTGCGACTGCTCGATCGATAGCGCGCTATCGGCGCGCTCGATCGACGCCGAACTGAGCACGATGCTGTTTCGAGTCGTGCAGGAGGCGCTGACCAATACCGTGCGCCATGCGAACGCATCGCATGTCAGCATCCGGGCGCAGGCCCGGAACGGAGAAATCGTCATCGAGGTCAAGGACAACGGCAAGGGCATCGCGCGCAAGGACCCGGTCAGCGGTCAGTCATGGGGCATCTTCGGGATGCACGAACGAGCGCGGCACTTCGGCGGTAGCTTGACCATTTCCGGCCGCCCCGGGGACGGCACCACCGTCGAACTGCGCATTCCGATCGAGGATACAGATGGCCACTGAGACGATTAAAGTCCTGCTAGTCGACGACCACACCATCGTCCGCAACGGCGTGCGGCTCATGTTGAGTTCGGCGGCCGATATCGAGGTGGCCGCCGAGGCCGCGTCCGCCATCGAGGCCACGCGCGCGATCGAAGCGCAGCGGTTCGACGTGGCCTTGGTCGATATCGCGTTGCCCGGCAAGAACGGGCTCGACTTGTTGAAAAGCATGCAAGCCAGCCACCCGGAGCTCGCCGTACTGATCCTCAGTACCTATGCCGAGGACATCTACGCGATGCGAGCGCTCAAGCTCGGCGCCGCGGGCTATCTGACGAAAGACAGTTCCGCGGCCACGCTGATCGAAGCCGTGCGCAAGGCATCGAAGGGCGGCAAGTATGTCAGCCCGTCGCTGGCGGAGCGATTCGCCAGCGTGATGAGCGGCAAATCGGCATCCACGCACGAGGTTTTGTCCGATCGCGAACTCGAAGTCTTGAAGCTGCTCGCGCGCGGTGAAAGCCTCGTCAATATCGGCGAACGATTGCATCTGAGCCCGAAGACGGTTACCACCTACCGGTCGCGGATTCTCGACAAAATGGGCCTCGGCAGCAACGCCGAATTGACCCGCTATGCGCTCGAAAACGGCTTGCTGAGCTAAAGGCTTTTACACGGAGCGGCTACCAGTAGTGATGGACGAACGGCGCGATCTTGTCCAAATACAGTGCGCGTAACGCTTTCATCGCGGAATCGCTCAACGGCGGCAAGTCGCTGGCGGCATTGTTCGCCTCGGCTTGTTCGCGATTCTTGGCCCCTGGAATGACCGTGGTCACCGCGTCGTTCATCAAAATCCAACGCAAGGCGAACTGCGACATCGACATCCCCGGCGGCACCAGGGGACGAATCTCCTCGACCGCGTCGAGCGCCACGTCGTAAGGCACGCCAGCGAACGTCTCGCCTTTGTCGAACGCCTGGCCTTCGCGATTGAACAAGCGATGATCGTCGGCGGCAAACGTCGTATCGGCTTTCATCTTGCCCGTGAGCAGACCCGATGCGAGCGGCACGCGCACGATCACGGCAATCCCTCTCGCTTTCGCCTCTCGCATGAATAGATCGGCGGGCCGCTGCCTGAAGATGTTGTAGATGATCTGAACCGATTCGACGCCCGGGTATTCGATCGCCTTCAACCCCTCCTCGACCTTTTCCACCGACACGCCGTAGCCGCGGATCTTGCCCGCCGCCACCATGGCATCCATCGCCTCGAAAACGTCGGGACGGTAGTAGACCTCGGTCGGCGGACAGTGCAATTGAACGAGATCCAGGCAATCGGTCTCCAAGTTGACCAATGAGCGCTCGACGAACGCATTGAGGTTCGCCGCGTTGTATCCCGCCGCCGAATGCGGATCGAGCCGCCGGCCCGCCTTCGTCGCAACGAACGGGCGCGGGCCGCCGCGCTCCTTGAGCACCGCCGCGATGATCCGTTCCGACCGTCCGTCGCCGTAGACATCGGCCGTATCGATAAAGGTAGTGCCGCTATCGAGCGCCGCATGCAACGCGGCCTTCGCATCGCTTTCCGACACGTCGCCCCACGATCCGCCGATCGCCCATGCACCGAAACCGATCTCGGAGACCGCCTTTCCTGTTTGCCCAAATGGCCGCTGTTTCATTTGCTTTCCTCTGTCATGGCATCAGTTGTCCGCCGTTCACTTCGATGATCTGCCCGGTGATGTAGCCGGACAGCGTGGGCGAAGCCAAAAATAAGAACGCGCCGACACACTCCTCGGGGAGCCCCGCTCTGCCCATCGGCACCGAGGCCGTTTGCACCGCCATGACTTCCGGCGGCGTGTAACGATCGTGGAACGGCGTTTGAATCAGTCCGGGCGACACCGCATTCACGCGAATGCCGTCCTGTACGAATTCCTTGGCTTGGCCGCGCGTGACGCTGCTCACGAAGCTCTTCGTCGCCGCGTAGAGCACCGCCCCCGTGCCGCCGCCGTTACGGGCGGCGATGGACGTGGTGTTGATGACGTATCCGCGCGACGTCCTAAGAAACGGATGAGCGGCTGCGGTCGCCTCCCACACGGAACGGGCATTGAGATTGACGACGCGATCGAAATGCGCCTCCGTCGTTTCCGTGGACTTGATGCGCCCCAACATGCCGCCTGCGTTGTTGATCAGACCGTCGAGGCCCCCGAGCAAGTCGGCGGCGGCCGCCACGACACGCGTCGCGACGCCGGGCTCACTCATATCGCCGCGCACGATCTCGATACGCTCGGGCGCTTCGGCCCGCAATGCCGAAGCGGCCGCTTCGCTTTCGTTGTAATGGGCGACCACACGCGCACCTTGCGCTGCGAACGCACGCACGAGTGCCGCGCCGATTCCGGTCGATCCGCCCGTGACGAGGACCTTGGTGCCCTGAAGATCGCCGATACGTATTTGCTCGAAACCCGACATGACTTTGTTTCCGCAAAAGGGCGAAGCATGAGCCCGGCTTGCCTCGCACCACGCCCACGACGGCCGGGAAGCAAATCATGGCATGACTTAAAATGAACGGAATTCACTGACTTGTTGAACGACATTCATTATGGCGAAGACCGACCGAATCGATTTCGCAGACCTCAAGTCGTTTCTCACGATCGTTCGATGCGGCAGCTTCAAGCTCGCCGCCATCGAAATGGGACAGACGCCCTCTGCGGTCAGCCATGCCATGCGGCGGCTGGAGGCGCGCCTCGGGGCCAAGCTCTTGAATCGAACGAGCCGAGCGGTTTCCGCGACGGCGGCAGGCCGCGATTTGGCGGCGCGATTGGAAGACGGATTCAATCAGATCGGCGCGGCGCTCGAAACGTTCGACGCGCCCGGCACGGCCCGGCTTGGCGAAATACGGCTGAACGTTTTTGCCGATGCGGCCGACTTGCTCGTGGCGCCCGCACTCGCGGAGTTCGCGCGCCAGTGCCCTGAAGTGCGACTGACCGTCGTCGTCGAGAACCGGCCTATCGACATCGTGGCCGAGGGCTACGACGCGGGCATCCGCTATGGTCATTACGTGCCGGAAGATATGGTTGCCGTGCCGCTCACGAGAGCGCAACGATGGGTCATGGCGGCTTCGCCCGCTTATCTCGACCGGCACGGTGCGCCAAGTGAGCCCGATGAGCTGGCCACGCATACCTGCCTGCAGCTCTTGCTGGGCGACAATTCGAGCTACCGTTGGGAAATCAACGACGCGGGCGAGAAACGCCGTGTTCGCGTACCGGGCTTGCTGACCATCAACGACACGGCCACGACGATCGCCGCGTGCAAGGCGGGACTGGGCATCGCGTATTTACTCGAGGCGCGGATCGCGAGCGAACTGGCGCGCGGTGAATTACGCGTCGTGCTGGAACGCAATGCGTTCGTCGACGATCCGCTCCATATGTACTACAGCAGCCGCCGCTACAATCATCCGGCGCTCGTTACGCTCATCAACATCATTCGGGCACAGCACGCGCTGCCCAAACTCGCGAAGAAGAGAGCGTAGGCGCGCGATCGGCTCGACCGGCGCTCATTCGATCGCCTATTACTCGAGGCGCTTCATCATACAGACGGCCGATTGCGGGCATATAGAAGCGAATTGCGTCGAAGCCCGGACCGCGCTGGAAGCTTCGCTGCGATCGACCGCGCGATATCCACGCGCTTCGAAGTATGCCCGCGCCGTGGTCGTGAGTAGAAACACACGCTCGGCTTGGCAGGCCGCTGCTTGCCGCTCGATAGTGGCGACCAACGCCGCGCCCAGACCACCCCGGCGAAGTTCGGGCAACACGGCAAGGGAGCGAAGCAATGCCTCGGGCCCGTAGCGCTCGATCGCGACACACCCCAGCAGTACACCGTCATCGCCGAACGCGACATGGAAGCGGGCAGGAGCGTCGTCGTGCACGTCGTCGATAGGCAAACCCTCGCGGGCCAACAACGCGCATATCGCGGCATAATCGCCCGGCTGCGCCGAACGGATCGTGTAGCCAATCATTGCGAGCCTCCCGTTGTTAGGCTCCGCGCTCGTACCAACCGCGCGAACGCATGACCAAGCGCACCACCAGCAGCATGACGGGCACCTCGATGAGCACGCCGACGACGGTGGCCAGTGCCGCCCCCGACTGAAATCCGAACAAACTGATCGCGGCCGCAACGGCCAACTCGAAGAAGTTCGACGCCCCGATCAACGCCGACGGGCATGCGACGTCGTGCTTTTCTCCAAGGACGCGATTCAACCCGTAGGCAAGCGCGGAATTGAAAAAGACTTGGATGACGATCGGTACGGCGAGCAGCGCGATAACGAGCGGCTGCCTGATGATCGCATCGCCCTGGAACGCGAATAGGAGGACGAGCGTCGCCAGCAGCGCGGCGATCGACCACGGAGCGATCTTGGACATCGCCGCGTCGAACGCTGCTTCGCCCTTGTTCAACAGGACCTTACGCCAGAGTTGAGCGAGTATCACGGGAATGACGATGTACAGCGCCACCGATGTAACGAGCGTCTCCCAAGGAACCGTGATCGCCGAGATGCCGAGCAAGAAGGCCACCAGCGGCGCGAACGCAAACACCATGATCGTATCGTTCAACGCGACCTGCGACAGCGTGAACAGCGGATCGCCGTTCGAAAGCTTGCTCCAGACGAAGACCATGGCCGTGCACGGCGCCGCCGCGAGCAAAATGAGTCCGGCGACGTAGCTGTCGAGCTGATCGGCGGGCAGCATCGAGGCGAATAGATGGCGAACGAAGAGCCACGCCAAAAACGCCATCGAGAACGGTTTGACCAACCAATTGACGAACAACGTGACGCCGATCCCGCGAACATGCTGCTTGACCTCGTGAAGCGCACCGAGGTCGACCTTGACCAGCATCGGAACGATCATCACCCAGATGAGCAACCCGACAGGCAAATTGACGTGAGCGAACTCGAGCGCGCCGATGCCGTGAAAGACGCCCGGTGCGAATTGCCCCGCCGCGATCCCGGCCACGATACAGAGGAATACCCAGAGCGACAGATAGCGCTCGAAGACACTCATCGCGGCTCGAGTGCGAAGCTCGCCGGCCTGCTCGCATTGAATGGACATGGCCGCTCCCTCACAGATCCAGTGCTTCGCGCACCGCCGGCACCAACCGAGCGCGAATATCGTCGCGCACGGCGATAAAACTTTCCAGCGGCTCGCCGTGCGGATCGTGAAATGCGATATGAATACGCTTGACCGGGCCGGGGAAAATCGGACACGTTTCCTTCGCGTTGTCGCAGACGCTGACGACGAGATCGATGGGTTCGCCCATCACCGAATCGATCGTCTTCGGATAAAGTCCGGCGGTGGGAAGACCGCCTAACTCCAGCGCTCGAAGTGCGCCATCGGCGACTTTTGGCTGCGGAACGGTGCCGGCCGAAATCGCGCGGACACTGCCCGCAAGCTCATGTTCGAGAATGACTTGGCCCATTTGGGACCGGCATGAGTTACCCGTGCACAGAACGAGCACTGTCTTGGTCATGATTCAAATCCGATTGATAGCAGGGTCGATCGAGGTTATCGGCGTTCAGGCGCAAGGCCCCGCCGATTGTTCATGACTGCTTTTGGCGTGGCTTCTTGCAACTCGACGCACTGACCGGAACGCATGGATTGCCACCGCAACAGTTCTCCGTGAGGAATGTGAGGAGCGCGCCCATTTCCGCGTAGTTAGCCGAATAAATCATGAACCGGCCACTCTGCAACGCGTCGACGAGGCCGGCATGCGCCAGTTCTTTCAAATGAAACGACAACGACGAGGGGGCGATGTCCAAACGTTCGGCGATCTGCCCGGCAGCCAACCCGCTCGGCCCCGCCTGCACGAGCAGCCGGAACACCGCCAGCCTGGATTCCTGCGCGAGCGCGCTCAATGCGCGTACAACTTGGTTCGTTTCCATATTTCGATAATAGTCGAAATGAAGAAGAAAGAAAACCGCCTCGATGCCCATCATCGGAGCGCATGCCATCGACTCATTTATCATACATAACGCGCAACCGGTTCATGCACCGCTCGGCGTCGCGAGCGCTGCCGGCCATTGCGAGGCAATGCATCCCGGCTTGTTCGCGTGACGCCCTGCCCATTTTCAACCGACTCAGATTTTGCAATGACCATTACCTTGCTGGAAGGCGGGAACGTCCTCGATCTCGATCGTGGCGTGCTGCTCGAACATCATCATGTCGTCATCGAGGGCGAGCGGATCGTCGAAGTCACGGATCGGCCGGTCGATCTGCCGAATGCGCATCGGATCGACGTGCGCGGCAAAACCGTGATGCCGGGATTCATCGATTGCCACGTGCACGTGCTGGCGTCGAACGCCAACCTTGGCGCGAACGCCACGCAGCCGAACATATTGGCGGTCATTCGCGCGTTACCGATTTTGGATGCCATGCTATCGCGTGGCTTCACGAGCGTGCGCGATGCGGGCGGGGCCGATTGGAGCCTCATGCATGCGATCGAAACGGGCCTGATACCGGGGCCGCGTATCTTTCCCTCGGGTAAAGCGCTCTCGCAGACGGGCGGACATGGCGACTTCCGTCCGCGCAGCGATGTGCTCGAACCGTGTTCCTGCTGCTTTCGCACCGGTGCGATCGCACGCGTGGCCGACGGGGTCGACGCCGTGCGGCTCGCCGTGCGCGAGGAAATTCAGAAAGGGGCGACGCAAATCAAAATCATGGCATCGGGCGGCGTGGCCTCTCCGACCGATCCGATCGCCAACACGCAATATTCGGAAGATGAAATTCGCGCGATCGTCGATGAAGCGCATGCGGCCAACACCTATGTCATGGCCCATGCGTACACCGGGCGCGCGATCACTCGCGCCATCCGGTGCGGCGTGCGCACGATCGAACACGGCAATCTAGTCGACGAAGAGGCCGCTCGCCTCATGCACGATCGCGGCGCGTTCGTCGTGCCGACGCTCGTCACTTACGACGCGCTCGCGCAGCACGGCGCGCGATTCGGCATGCTGCCGGATTCGATCGCCAAAGTCGGATCGGTGCGGCAGGCCGGGCGCGAATCGTTGGAGATCTACGCGAGAGCCGGCGTAAAAATGGGCTTCGGCTCCGACTTGCTCGGCGAGATGCACGCGTTCCAATGCGGCGAATTCGGCATTCGCGCAGAGGTGCTCGGCAACTTGGAGGCGCTGCGCTCGGCGACGAGCGTCGCAGCCGAGATCGTCAACATGCAAGGACAGTTGGGCGTGGTCGCAACGGGGGCCCTCGCGGACCTGCTCGTGTTGGACGGCAATCCGCTCGAGGATATCGGTGTCGTCGCGCACGATGGCAAGTACGTACGATACGTGCTGCAACGAGGCAAGGTCGTCAAAACGCGCAATCAGGCAGGCGGCTGAACTCGGCTGCGAGGCGGGCGCCGCGCCGTTAAGCCGGCGTCCATTTTTCGCCGCCGTGCTGATCGATGATCTCTTCGCCGAACTTCAGCGATGCGCGGCGCGCGGCACCGGCGGTGGGGAACGGCGTGCGCTCGTCGAGCTTATAGGTATTGCTGTAGGTCAAGGTCGCATCGGAGCCGCGGACACAAATTCTCACGGCGGCGTCGAAGCCATCCTCGAAGTTGTGACCCGAACCCTCTTTCTTTTGCGCGTGAGAATAGACCAACGGGTACAACTCGAAACCGCGATAGGCGTGCATGCTCATGATTGACTCCTTGGCGATCACATGATCGTGACGCCATCGATGTTGAGGACTGCCGGCGCGCGGTTCGCGCTCAGCGATTGGGTAGGGAGGGAAGTCGAACGATCGACGGCGGGATGAGGCCGTGTCCACCATGGTGGGGACTTAAGCGGCCTATCGTCGGCGAGTGCGGATTCGGCTCGACGTGCGAGTCATCATACTCCAGTCGCTGGACGATTCGACGATTCGTCTTTCGCGCGCCGCCGTTTCCAAGCCGTCGCGGGCTGTCGAGGAACGCCGGTCCCGAACCACGCGCGCGAAATATCTTGACCGCATCGGCAATCACGCGTATGGTCCATAGCTGAAGTCTTCAAGAAGCGTGATTGCTGTTCATCATTGACCGCCACCCTGCGGTATTCGTTGCCCTCTCCCTCCTTGATTTTCATTTTCGCGCCCCTACGGCGTGCGCATTCGTTCGTTTATTTTTATTCAAAGGTTCTTCATGGATACCGGTATCGTCAAGTGGTTCAACGACAGCAAAGGTTTTGGTTTCATCTCGCCGGATAACGGCAAGGACGACCTGTTCGCCCACTTCTCCGAAATTCGTGCCGACGGCTTTCGCACGCTCGTGGAAGGTCAGCGCGTAAGCTTCGAAACGAAGCAAGGCCCGAAGGGTCTGCAGGCTTCGAACATCAAGCCGCTTTAATCGCTGCAAGCACTTCCCGTCACACGCGCCGGCATACGGCGCGAGGCGCCGGAAACATCACGGCCGTCAGCCTGTGCCCTCGGTTTACCACTCCGGCACGGCACGGCCGCAAACACTGGGGATATCAATTTGGCAAAGGAAGAGTTGCTTGAACTAGACGGCGTCGTTGAAGAAGTGCTGCCCGACAGCCGCTACCGCGTCACGCTCGAGAACGGAACCATCATCGCCGCCTATGCGGCCGGCCGACTGAAGAAAAACCATATCCGCATCCTGGCCGGCGACCGCGTAAGACTGGAATTATCGCTTTACGACCTGACTAAAGGTCGCATCAATTACCGACACAAAGACGAACGCGCCGGCTCCGGTGCGGCCCGGCCGCAGCAGTTTCGCCGGCGTTAACTGTGCCGCCCGTTGCGCCTTGCGTGCGCAACGAACCGTCACCCCAAGTCGGATCATCGCCTTGTATCGCGGTTACGCGATCATCCGGCCGTCCGCACATCGTCTACCCGGCGGCTGCTTTTCATCGGACTCGCGCCAGCGGGGAATACCCTTTGCGTGAGAAACTCGTGGTCATCGTCAGGAGGCCCGAGATGAAATACACGTCGCACACGATCACGCTCCTTTGCGTATTGACGTTGTCGCTTGCCGGCTGCGCTGTCCAGGGCGCGCCGCAAAGCGGCTACGCCCCGCTGAGCGCCGCACAGTGCCGCGATCTAACGGCGCTGAAAAACGGCGCGCCGCTCACACGCGAACGCAACTTGAGCGAATTGGCCGCGCTCGAAGAAGCCGGATACCAACCGTCGCCGTTCTTCGATCCGTACTATCCGGAAGACCTGCAAGCAGCCCAGCATCAGGTCGATCGGTGGTACGACGCGCAGTGTCGAGGCATGCAGCCGGATTAGCCGCCGCTTAATGCGGACCACCTGCCGGTATACACTGCGAAGCATCGATGCGCCTGCCAAAGAACGAATTCACATGCCGCTACACGATGTCTCCACGCTATCCACGGCGCGCCTGACGCTGCGCCCCCTGCGAACGGAAGATGCCAGCCCCCTGTTCGCCATGTATTCGGATGTGGAGTTCATGCGCTACTGGTCCTTTCCCGTGATGAAGCGCTACGAACAGGCCGTCGACTATGTCGCCCGCCGCATGCAAGGCTCGGTCACCCAAACGGAGATTTTCTGGGCCATCGATCTTACGGCGACCAACGAAACGATCGGCACCTGCTGTCTGTTCAATGCCGACCTAGTCTCCAAACGCGCGGAAATCGGCTTCGGTTTGCATCGTCCGTTCTGGGGCCACGGCTATATGACCGAAGCCGCGGGAGCGGCCGTCGATTGCGCGTTCGACCTGTTGCGGCTGCATCGCCTGGAAGCGGAAATCGATCCGCGCAATACGCCTTCGGCACGCGTGCTCGAACGCCTCGGCTTCGTCAAAGAAGGCTTACTACGCGAACGCTGGATCATCGACGACGAGATCTCGGACGGCGCCATTTACGGACTCTTGCGTACCGATCGCCGATAGGTGCGGTCGGTCCGGCACTACCGGATCGGCCGCTTTCGTCCGACGACCGCGAAGCTCACCGCCACGGACCCGCGCGCGCGCACCTCTCGTTCTGGCTGCGCCCAGGGTCGCGCATCGCCCCCCTCCTTCGCTTCCGAGGCGATCAACGAGGCATACAATTCCGGCCTGCGCGCGGTCAGCCAGCGGCGTGCCTCGCTGTGCCGCGCAAGTTCGGGATCGATGGACGCGGTCGCCATCGGGCGTTCCGGGTGCTCGCCTCGCGCAATCACGACGCCGCACGGATCGGCGATCATCGCCTCGCCGGGCTTGCATGCGCCTCTCGGTTCCGCCCGGGCATCGCAAAGTACAGCGAACATCCCGTTCTCGCCCGCGCGTGCCGGTATGGAACGCGCCAACCAGTCGGGCCGAAGCGAAACGCCGGGCCCGACGCTGCTGCGATGCGGCGCAACGAGCAAAGTCGCGCCCTTGAGCGCCGCCACACGCGCATTCTCCGGCATGTAATTGTCCGCGCCGATCAAGATGCTCATCTTGATCCCCCACGGCGTATCGAACACGTCGAACAGCGCCCCGCTGCGCAAATGCGGGCTCTCCATCGGGTACAGCTTGCGATGGACATGCCGCGCACCGTCGGGCATGCATACGACGTAACTGTTGTAGAGCGCGCCGTCGTTCGCGCGCTCGATCCATCCGACGCCCGCCGCCACGCCGCTCATTTCGACCGCGCGCGAGACGGCGGCGATCGAAGGCCCGTCGAGCGGCTCCGAGAGCGCTTCGAGTTCAGTGCGGCGCAGCCGCTCCATGCGGGCGGCGCCCACCAGGCTCATCTCGGGAAATACGGCCAAGCTCACGTGCTCGCGGGCGAGTTCGTTCAGCCGCTCGGCGATCGCGGCGAACGGCGGCTTTTCTCGCGCTGCGCACGCCGACGCGAAAGGCAAAGCGGCGACACGAAGCGGTAAAGCGGAAGGGCTGGACATGGCGTGAGCGAATCGGCGATGCAATATCGCTATTGGATCGCCGCACCATCGATTAGTAAAATGAATGCTTTTACCGGTTCGATTCTTTTATCGAATGGAACTCAAACTCCTCCGCGCATTCCTGACCGTGTCCGAACTCGGGCACTTCGGCCGTGCCGCCGATGCCCTGCACACGAGCCAGCCAGCATTGAGCAAGCAGATCGGCGCGCTCGAAACGAGCCTCGGCGCGCGGCTATTCGAACGCGGCAGGCACGGCGCGCAGTTGACGCGTTTCGGCGCCGACTTTTTGCCCGACGCCACCGCACTCGTGCGCGATGCGGACGACATGTTGCTGCGCGCAAAAGAGGCGAGCGGCGGCAAGCGCGGCCGCCTTCGCGTGGGCCTGTGTCTCTCGGTGCTCACGATTGCCCCGCGCTTGATTGCCGACTTCCGGCGCTTGCATCCGAACGTGAACGTGACGCTCGTCGATCTCTCGTCGGCCGAACAAACGCGCCGGCTGCTTGCCGGCACGCTCGATGTCGGCTTCATGCGCATATCGAGCAGCGATGAACTCGCCACGTTTCCGATCGTCGAGGAATCGCTGGCACTGGCGATCCCGCAAGAAGCGAAGATCAAGCGGCTACCGGCCGATTTGAACGTCCTGAACGAGATCGGCTTCGTTGCGCTCACGCGGGCGCGGCAAGCGGGAACGGCCGACCAGGTCGATCGCTGGTGTGCCGAGCGCGGTTTCATCCCGCGGATCGTGCAAGAAGCACAGGACGTGCAATCGGTGCTGGCAACGGTCGCGGCGGGCGTAGGCGTCGCGTTCGTCCCTTCGCGTATGGGTCATCTCCTGCGCGACGCCACGGTGCTCACGCTCCAAGGGCCGCACGCGCGCTGGCGCGTCGGCCTGGCCTGGCAAGCAGGCCGTGAGGATGTCGTCACCCGCCACTTCGTCGCGTTCGCGCGCGCCGCGCTCAAACGCCAGCGCGCCGCGCCGGCCGCGGTCGCTACGATCGCTTGAACAATCGAATGACGAAAAGCAGAATCACCGCGCCGATGACCGCCGTGATGATCGAGCTGATCCATCCGCCGCCGATCGAAAGGTGAAGGATACCGGCCAGCCAACCGCCGATGAAGGCGCCGACTATGCCGACGATGATATCGACGACGATGCCGAAGCCGCTGCCTTTAACGAGCAGACCGGCCAGCCATCCGGCAATGGCGCCGATGATGAGCCAGGCAATGATTCCGTGTTGCATAGTTTCCCCCGCTTCGGATCGTTGACCCGTGTTGCATGGGTCGATTGATTTGCCCCTCGACAAAATAAAAAGGGGGCAATCCTGCACTCTAGTCGGTCGAGCCGGGCGCAGCGGTAAATTTTTGTTAAATGCGAGGCTTTTCGCGCACGGTCGCCTGCACGCTGGCGCTTGCGGTGGGCGGCAATCCTCGTGCGGACGATGCGGGCATGCTGCCTGCAACGGTTGCAAGCAAGTACGATGCAAACGCACGGGGATCGATCCATGACTTCTTTCTCGCTGAATCGTTTGCCGAGTGCCGCGCGCACCGAGGGGGCTTGCGCCGTCGATGCGGTGCAACACTTCGGCAATGACCGCTGCACGACGATGGCGGCCGGCATCGCCTTTTACTCGGCTTTCTCGCTTGCACCGATGCTCGTCATGGTGATTGCCGTGGCCGGCTGGTTCTTCGGCACCAATGCGATACGCGGACAGATCTTTCAGGATGCGCATTTGTTGATCGGCGACGAAGCGGCCGCCGCCATCCAAATGATCGTGGTCAACGCGCGCTCGAACAGCGGCTCGGGCGGGCTGGCCGCCGTCATTTCGTTCGCCGCGCTCGCGCTAGGCGCTTCGGCGACGTTCGCCTCGCTCAATACAGCGCTGTCGGTGGTATGGCCGGCCGATGCGTCGCAGCGCGTCTCGAGCGTGATCGCACTCGTCAAGGTTAGATTGATTTCATTCGGCCTGGTCCTCGGCGTCGCCTTTCTCGCGATCGTTTCGCTCGTACTCGATACCGTCGTCACCTACATCGGCGACTGGCTGTTGGGCGGCACCCCGTTCGTCGTCATCGGCAACATCTTGCAACTCGTGCTCGGCATCGTCGTATTGGCGTTCGCCTTCGCCGCGCTGCTCAAATTCTTGCCCGATGCCCGTGTCGCATGGCACGACGCTTTGACGGGCGGAGTCGTCGCCGCATTCCTGTTCACCGCCGGCAAGAAACTGTTCGCGCTTTATCTCGCACATGCCGGACTCTCGAATGCGTTCGGTGCCGCCGGATCGCTCGCGGTGTTGTTGATGTGGCTGTACTTTTCCGCCGCGGTGCTATTGCTCGGCGCCGAATACGCGGCGGCGCGTGGGCGGCGCCACGGGCGAGTGCAATTGCGTGGACAGACCGATAAGACTGATCATTAAATTGCACCGCACGCTAAGACATATTCGGTTGAGTTTGTCTAGTCGCCATATTCGTCCCGTCGTAGGGCATCGTGCCGCATAGATGTGCGCTGCGCACCGATCCATCGCGCCGCGCTGCTTCTCCGCGGCACGTTTGGAACCCAAGCTGTGCGCGGTGCCCAGACGTTGGGAAAACTTGTGCAATTGCGCCGCAGTTTTGCGCTTTCTCTAATTCAGTATTTCAAAGTCAACAATAATCCTATATGCCATTTTTGCGCGCTATCGGCGCGCGTGTTTCCTTTTGACGACAGTGCGTTTTTTTCCATTCAACCTTTCAATGACGTTGCGCTATTCTCCTTCCCGCAACAGTCTAATAAACGCTTCGCGTGGAGAAATGATGAAAAAAATCGCTCTGTCAACCCTCTCGCTCGCCCTGCTCGGCGCTGCCGGTGCCGCGCACGCTCAATCGAGCGTCACGCTTTATGGCGTAATCGACGAGTCGCTCACGTACGTGCACAACGCCCAAGGCAATAAGAACCTGTGGGCGCTCGGCAATACGAGCGGCGGCGACTTGGCCGGCACGCGCTGGGGCCTCAAGGGTCAAGAAGATCTGGGCGGCGGCCTGGCAGCCATCTTCCAATTGGAAAACGGCTTCAACCCGCAAAACGGCACGTTGGGCCAAGGCGGCCGCGAATTCGGCCGTCAAGCCTTCGTCGGCCTGACGAGCCAAACGTACGGTACGTTGACGCTGGGCCGCCAGTACGACCCGGTTGTCGACATGGTCCAAGGCATCACGGCCGACAACTACTTCGGTAGCGCGTTCGCCACGCCGGGCGACGTCGACAACTACGACAACAGCTCGCGTACGAACAACGCGATCAAGTACGTGTCGCAGAACTACGCCGGCTTCCAAGCCGAGGGCATGTATGCGTTCGGCGGCGTCGCGGGTTCGACGGGCTCTGGCCAAACGTGGTCGCTCGCGGCTTCGTATACCAACGGTCCGATCGCTGTAGCTGCCGGCTACTTCCACGCAGACAACACGAACACGCTGACGGCTAACCATCGCACGACGTGGAACGGTACGTCGGACGGCCCATTCGACGTCGATCCGGTCAACGACGGCTACCAAACGGCGAAGTCGATCGGCATCGCGCGCGTTGCCGGTCAATACACGGTCGGTCCGTTCACGATGGGTCTGAGCTACAGCAACGCGCAGTACAAGCCCGATGCGTTCTCGGGTTTCGGTTCGACCGAAAAGTACAACTCGGGTAGCGGCTTCTTCAACTACCAAGCAACGCCGGCTCTGCTGCTGGGCCTGGGCTACACGTATATGAAGGCGAGCGGCGACACGTCGGCGACGTATCACCAAGCTTCGCTGGGCGCGGACTACAACCTGTCGAAGCGCACCGACGTGTACCTCGTTGGCGCATATCAGCACGCCAGCGGCAATACGGGTGACGGCGCCGGCGGCAGCATTCCTGCCCAAGCGTCGATCGGCTCGTACGGCTACAGCGGCACGAACAGCCAAGAGCTCGTCGCTCTGGGCCTGCGCCACAAGTTCTAACAAACTCGCTCGAGCAATCGACGAGAACAATAGCTAGCAGTACGCCGTATCAAGCCAACCGGAGTCGCTCCGGTTGGCTTTTTTTATTGCCGCATGGGTCCTTCGCGAATCCTTAACGAACGGCGAATCGATCACTCGTCCGCATGGGAATCGGACGGAGCCGGCGGCAGGCCGGGTGCCGGCTCTGGCGTTTGCCGGGCCTCGGGGTGGCAATCCACGAGAAATCGCACCATTTCAGTAGCATCGCGCTTTAGATAGAAGCGAATCATCTTCTCGTTGAAGACCTGCGCCTTTGCGGCGGGGATACTGATGGCGTCGATGCCATGAGACATCAGTACGCCGTTCATCATGAAGCGGGATGTCCGCTTGTTTCCGTCGAAGAAGAACTGCTGCAGCGCGCCGAACAGGAAAAACGCCGCGCCCTTTTCGAAAGCGTCGGGCACTTCGTCGTTGAGCGCGGCCAGGCCACGGCTAAATGCCGCGTCTAGATTCGCCCCGCCCTTGACCGTAGGCAAGGGCGTATAGCGCCCTTGCTCTCCCAAACCGACGTCCGGGGTGTAGTTGCACTCATCCCCTTCCCCCCTGAAATGCCCCCATTCCAACGCTTCGTTGCGTGCGACGAGGCCATGCAAATGCACGAATGTTTGCTTGTCCAAGCAGAACTGTCCGCTTCTCACCAGCTTGAGCAGCAGCTTCGAGCTCTCGACCAAATTCAAAATCTGCTCTTGGTCGGAGATCCTGCGGCCGCCCACCGTGATTCCGTCCAGCAAGGTCTTCACTTCCGGAAAAGTGAACGGGTTACCCTCGAGGACACCGGCATCCCAGACGAACTCCGGCAACATCTTGTGGAAACGGAAGCTGACTCGCTCGAGCGAGTACCGCGGAATGTCTTTCGGAACAGCAGCGCGATCCCATTGAAACCCAAGCGCCTCGAAAAGCGTCATCACCTTCACCTCAACCATGCATTTTCGGCGCTAAGCCGTTGACGATGCACATCATACCGTAGCCGGTTTCGGCGCCCTTCCGGCCACTCACCCGGGGCCACGCCGCATGCCCGCGCGCCATCACGCCACCACAAATGAAATCGAAAGGTTAAGAAATAGAGTCGAAAGCTATGTGTCGCGGACGCTTAACACACGCATGGTCCAATGCGCCGTTCTTCCGAAAAATAACCACCGTCCACCGCACTTTCCTTCGCTTTCATTCTCCCGGGATCGAATGACGAACTCGGCGAGGAAGGCGCGGCGACGGCAAACCAGGAGTGCGTCCCCATGTTTCGCCGTAAGCTTCTCCCCGTTGCAGTGGCCGTTGCATCGCTCGCCGTGCTGGCCGCATGCGGCAGCAGCAACAGCCCGTCCACCCCTGCAAGCGTGGCGGTCTCCGCGCAAGACTCGATCGCAACGGCAACGCCGATCAAACACGTGGTGGTGATCTACGGGGAAAACGTCTCGTTCGACCACTACTTCGCGACCTACCCCAACGCAACGAACCCGACGGGTGAACCGGCATTCACGGCAGCGGCAGGCACGCCGACGGTCAACGGCTTGACCGGTACACTTTTGACGGCTAACGGAAACTCGACGAATGCCGCGAACGGCACGGGCGCATCGAACCCGTTCCGCCTCGACCGCACGCAAGCGGCCACGGCCGATCAAAACCATGCGTACACGGCCGAAGAGCAAGCGTACGACAACGGCCTCATGGACCTTTTCCCGAAGTACACGGGTCGCGGCACGAGCGGCGGCGCCGGCGCATTCGGCACGACGGGCCAGGTCATGGGCTACTACGACGGCAATACCGTGACGGCGCTGTGGAACTACGCGCAGAACTACGCGATGAGCGATAACGCCTACACGGACACGTATGGCCCGTCGACGCCCGGCGCGCTCGAAGTCGTCGCCGGTCAAACGAACGGCATGCAGATCGTCAAATCGTCGCGCTCGTCGTACTACACGGCCGACGGCCAAGGCGGCTTGACGATGATCAACGACGTCGATCCGGGCTCCGACGTGTGCTCGAGCACGACCGACCAAGCCATGATGCAAGGCAAGAACATCGGCGACCTGCTGAACGCGAAGAGCATCACGTGGGGCGGCTTCATGGGCGGCTTCAACCTGTCGACGACGAACAGCAACGGTACGACGGGCTGCGCGCGCAGCACGACGTCGACCGTCGTGGGTGCCGCAACCGCCGATTACATCCCGCACCACAACTGGTTCCAGTACTACCAGTCGACTTCGAATCCGACGCACGCGCGTCCGACGTCGATGGCCGCGGTCGGCTACACGAACGTGCCCAACACGTCGACCGTCGATCCCGCGAACCACCAGTACGACTCCGACGATTTCTTCGCCGCCGTCAGCGCCGGCAACTTCCCGTCGGTGAGCTTCGTGAAGGCCCCCGCTTACCAAGACGGCCACGCCGGCTACTCGGATCCGCTCGACGAGCAAGCGTTCGTCACGAAGGTCGTGAACTTCCTCGAGCAACAACCCGACTGGCAAAACACGGCCGTGATCGTCGCATGGGATGACTCGGACGGCTGGTACGACCACCAGTACGTCACGCCGACGTCGGCTTCGTTCTCGAGCGCCGATCAGTTGAACGGCAGCGGCATCTGCGGCACGGGTACGGCACCGGCCGGCCTGAACGGTCTGCCCGTGAACGGCCGCTGCGGTCCGGGCACGCGCATCCCGTTCGTCGTGATCTCGCCGTACGCGAAGAAGAACTACGTCGACCACACGCTCGTTTCGCAAGCATCCGTCGTCCGCTTCATCGAGGACAACTGGCTCGGCGGTCAGCGCATCGGCGGCGGTTCGTTCGATGCCACGGCCGGCAGCATCATGAGCATGTTCGACTTCTCGAGCGCGCCGCGTACGACGCCGCTGTTCCTCGACCCGACGCTGGGTACGCAGGTGAGCACGGCGCCGAAGAGCTAAACCGCGCCACGCCGCTCGCCGCCGGTACGGGTCGAACCGCGCCGGCGCAACGATGAGTCCCCACAGCCCGGCAACGGGCTGTGGTTTTTTGCTAGAGAAGCACTTCACGTTTCATCACCGACACGATGCAGCCGCTCGATTCCGCCTTGCCCAATCCGCCCGCCGATCGCGGCGATTCTTCCCGCCGCCGCAAGATGCTCGTTCGCGTCACCGCTTCGGGTGTCGTGATCGCAGCGGTGCTCGCCTGTGCATGGGCGTTGGCCTACCCCGAGCGCGCACCGGCCGCCGTCGGCGATATCGTGGAGCAATTGACGGGCGCCAACCCCCATCCGGTGCGGCTGCAGCGCCCCGCCGTCGCGCCGCTGAGCGCCATGGCGCTACTCGGCAAGCAGATTTTCTTCGATCAGAGTCTGTCGGCCTCGGGCAAGCTCTCGTGCGCGTCGTGCCATAGCCCCGCGCATGCCTACGGGCCGCCGAACGCCCTGCCCGTCCAATTCGGCGGGCCTTCGATGACGTTGCAAGGCGATCGCCCACCGCCCTCGTTGATGTACTTGAATCGGCAACCGAACTTCAGTATCGGACCGGACACCGCCGATGCGGATACCGCGGCGAATTTCGCGCAGGAAGCGGCTGCGGCATCGGGCGTCGCGCGCGCACAGAAAACGGCAGGCGCGGCACCCGCGGCCCCCGCGATGGTGCCGCAAGGCGGGATGTTCTGGGACGGCCGCGCCGATACTTTGCAGGCGCAAGCGTTCGGCCCGCTCATGAATCCCGTTGAGATGGCGAACAAGAGCGAAGCCGATGTCGCGGCCAAATTCGAGCACGGCGCTTACCGCGAGCAACTGCAGCAACTATTCGGGCCGAACATCTTCAACGACTCGCGCCTGTTGCTGTCGGAAGCGATGTTTGCCGTCGCGCGCTACCAAGTCGAAGATCCTTCGTTCCATCCGTACTCGAGCAAGTACGATTACTGGCTCGAGGGCCGCGCGCGCCTCACGCGTGCCGAATTGCACGGCCTGCAGCTATTCAACGATCCGGCCAAAGCCAACTGCGCCGGCTGCCATCTGTCGAAGCCTTCGCGCGACGGACAGCCGCCGATGTTTACCGACTATCAGTACGAAGCGCTCGGCGTACCGCGCAACGGCGCGCTCGCGGTCAACCGCACCGCCGGTTACTACGACATGGGCGTATGCGGTCCCCATCGCACCGATCTCGCATCGCAAACCCAGTACTGCGGTATGTTCCTCACGCCGACGCTGCGCAATGCAGCCACGCGCCATGCGTTCTTTCACAACGGCGTCTACCACTCGCTCGATGAGGTCATGAACTTCTACAACCTGCGCGAGATCGAGCCGGGCAAGATCTATCCGCACGATGCGCAGGGGCACGTCATGAAGTACGACGATCTGCCCGCGAAGTACCACGCCAATATCGATACGGCCGACGCACCGTTCGATCGCAAGCAGGGAGACGCGCCGGCGATGACCGACGCCGACATCAAGGACATCATCGCGTTCCTGAACACACTCACGGACGGCTATCAGCCGGGCGCCGGGCACTGAAAGACGTTTGATCGAAGCGGCGCGCACCTCGAACGCGCGCGCCGCCCACGCATGAGACATTACGGACACGGGCCGCAATGTCTTCGCTGGACCGCCCCTCCCCCCTCTCCCGCCGCTCGCGTCGCCGGTTACGAATGTAACGGGCGCATGCCGAATCGCAATCGGGCCGCAACAGACGAAAACCAAACTGCATTCAACCCCACTTAGGTGGCCGTTTGCTCGTCGGCGTTTAATCGCTCATCGCGAAGAAAATCATGCTCGCCTGGTTATGGCCGGCCCAATTGGCCTTTGGCCTCGCTGCCTACCTCGTGCTAGACGGCTTCGATCTCGGCGCCGGCATCCTCAGCGGCTTGACCACGAGCGCCTCGCGCCGCATCCGAATCGTCGCCTCGATCGCCCCGGTCTGGGACGGCCTTGGGATCTGGCTCATGACAGCGGGCACCCTCTTATTCGGCGTATTCCCGGCCATCTATTCGATTTCGCTTCCCGCGCTCCATGCCCCGCTTGCGGCGATCCTCGCCGGCTTGCTCGTGCGCGGCATCGCCCTCGAGTTTCGCCGCCAAACGCATGCGTCTCCCCGGGTGTGGCACCCGCTGCTGTTCGCCGGCTCACTGCTCGCCGCCTTCGCGCAGGGCGTCGCGATCGGCACCTGCGTGAAGAGCGTGCCGTTCGGGCGCATATCCCACGTCGGCAACGAGTTGGCGTGGGCGAGCGTATTTCCACTGTGGTGCGGCGTGGGCGCGGCGCTTTGCTATGCCCTGTTGGGCGCGGGCTGGCTCGCGCTGCAAGGCGATCCCGATCTGCAGCGTTTCGCCTGCGCGGCGCTCGGCCGTCTCACGCCTTTGACGATCGGAGTGCTCGCCGCGATGTTCGCCGCCGCCTTCGCACCTCATGCAACGCTTCATTCGGATTGAAGCCGGATTGAATTCGGATTGATGGAAACGGATTATGAATACCTTGCAGAACATGCGGACTTTCGTGCAAGTCGTCGACTCGGGCAGTTTCACGGCCGCGGCCGACTTGCTCGACATGAGCGCGGCATCGACGTCGAAAGCGGTGAGCGAGCTCGAGCAGCATTTGCGCATTCGTCTACTGACTCGGTCCACGCGCCGCATTACTTTGACCGATGCCGGGCGCAACTATCTGGAACACTGCCGAAAGATCGTGAACGCGGTCGAGGCGGCGGAGCAAGAGGTATGCGAAGCTAGCAGCCGCGCGCAAGGGGTATTGCGGATTCATAGCTTCGCCAGTTTCGGTCAGCACTATGTCGTTCCCGCGATTCACGCGTATCGCCGGCTCTATCCCGACGTGCGGATCGAGCTTCAACTGTCGCAGACCCTGCCCGACTTGTTCGACGGCACGTGCGATACCTCCATCCTCGCCGTCTCCAGTTTGCGCGACTCCGAAATCGTCATGCATCGACTCGGTTCGACTTACAGCGTGCTGTGCGCGTCGCAAGCCTACCTCGACGCGCGCGGCACGCCCGATCGTCCGGGCGACCTCATCGAGCACGATTGCCTCGCATTGAGCACCCCCACGTTTTCGCCGCGCGAATGGACGCTCGAGAAGGCGGACGGCAGCCGAAGCGAGCGCATCGCGATCAACAGCGTGTTTCGGATGAATATGGCCGAGTCGCTGGCCGGAGCGATTCGCGCGGACATGGGCATCGGACCGCTACCCGTCTATTCCGCGCTGGCCGGATTGCGCGCGGGCACGCTCGTGCGCGTGCTCCCCGAGTACATGCTCGAGACGAAGGATATCTGCGCGCTCTTTCCATCGCGCCGCTACCTCGACGCAAGAACGCGGAGCTGGTCCGACTTCATGCGCGAGTACCTGCCGCCCGCGCTGGCGCGCGATCAAAGATCGCTCACGAGCCTCATCGCCGAACCGCAAAACGCGTGATGCGGGATTGGCCGAATCATCGGTCCGCTTCGCCGCCGTCGTCCCATGCGCCGGCCCGGCTCAACTTTTCCACCGCGGCCGAGAATACATACCCGGCGCCGCGTTCGGTCTTGATGAATTCGGGCCGCGAAGGGTTTTCCTCGATCTTGCGCCGCAAACGCAAAATTTGGACATCGATCGACCGGTCGTAGACATCGTCGTACAAGCGGCTCGCTTCGAGCAGTTGTTCGCGCGTCAACACCCGGCCCGGCGCGGACAAAAAAGCGCTCAGCAGACAAAACTCGCCGTTGGTCAGCGGCACGTTCTCGCCCGCGGGCGTCGTGAGTTTGCGCGTGCCGATATTGAGCTGCCAGCCCGCGAAGCGGTAGGCGCGCGCGTCGAGTTGACGCCCGCTCGGCGCGACCGCGGCCGCCGAGCGGCGCAGCAGCGCCCGCACGCGAGCAAGCAATTCGCGCGAACTGAAGGGCTTGGTCAGATAATCGTCGGCGCCCAATTCCAACGCCATGACGCGGTCGGCTTCATCGCGACGGCCCGATACGACGATGATCGGCAACGAAGAGCATTCGCGGATCTTGCGCGCGATGTCGATGCCATCCTCGCCCGGCAAGCGCAGATCGAGCACGACGAGGTCGATGGCCTCGTCCTTGAGCACCTCGGCCATTTGCTTGCCGTCGGCCGCGACGCTCACGCGCATGTCGTTCTCGCTCAAATAGGCGGCGATGAGATCGCGCACCGCTTCGTCGTCGTCGACCACGAGTACATGGGCCGGGTTGATGTCGTTCATGGAGGGCAGCTTGGAACTACGCAAAGAAAAATTATAGTAGGAAGCGCCCGTTCGGCCGCCGGAGCGGGCGAATCAATCGCGCGCGAGCGCATCGCGCACCGCGACGGCCAAGTCGACGAGCAACACCGGCTTTTTCAACACGGAATGCACGCCCAGCGTCCGCGACTCTTGCTCGGCGACCGCGGTGCCGTACCCGCTCATGAGCAGGACCGGCAAGTCCGCGCGCACGGTCCGTATTTTTTCGATCAATTCGGTACCGGTCATCTCCGGCATGGAGTGGTCGGTGAGTACGAGATCGAAACGCGACGGGTCGGCGAGGAACGCTTCCCAAGCATCGAGCGGCGAGGTGAATCCAAGCGGTTCATAGCCGAGCTCGGCCAGCAGGTCCTCGCACAGTTCGACCAGTGTGTGCTCGTCGTCCACCAGTAAGATCGTCTCGCCGTTTCCACGCTTCGTCTCGATGGCTTGCCGCGGGATCACCGCCGGACGCTGGTCCGACAACGGCAGATAGACGTCGAACCGGGCGCCTTGTCCCACTTCGCTCTCGACCTCGATGGCGCCGCCGTACTCCTTGATGATGCCGTCGACCAAAGAAAGGCCTAGCCCGGTCCCACCGACTGTCTTGCGCGTCGTGAAAAACGGATCGAACATGCGCTCCTGAACCGCGGGGCTGATGCCGGCCCCCGTATCCGCCACGCAAATGCGCACATAGCGGCCCGGTTGAAGCGGGCCCGAGGTCAACGTCAACGCTCGAACGGTGGACATTTCCCGCGCCGACACGCCGATCGATCCCTGCCCATGCAGCGCGTGCCGCGCGTTGCTGCAAAGGTTCATCACGACCTGGTGCAAGTGTGTGGGATCGCCCAGCACATAGGCCTGCGGCGCGCCGAGTTCGAGCGTGACCGAGACTTCAGGCGGCAGGCTTGCCTTGAACAGCTCCACGGTCTCGACGAGCACCTGTTCCACGTGGACCGGCAGGCGAGCCGTCATACCGCTGCGGCTGAACGCGAGAATACGCTCGACCAATAGGCTCGCCCGCATGCCCGCGTTGAGCACTTGCTGCGCGTCGTGCCGTAGCGGCGAATCGGCGCCGAGCGCCCGGAACACGCGCTCCCCGTAGCCGACGATCGCGCTCAAGATATTGTTGAAGTCGTGGGCGATACCGCCCGCGAACGTGCCCAGCGCCTCGAGCTTTTGCGACTGGCGCAATTGCGCCTCGAGTCGCAGCCGCTCCACCTCGGCCTCGCGGCGCGCGCTCACGTCGTCGATCACGGCCACGAGCATCCCGCCCAGCGCGCCGCTTTCGGAAAGGCGCGAGATCGTGATCTCCGTCCAAATGACGTGACCGTCCCGATGCAGATAGCGCTTCTCGAACTTCACCGACGAACGCTCCCCGCGCTCGAGTTCGCCAATCTTGGCTTGCATGAGTTCGATGTCGTCGGGGTGCGTAATGTCGGAGGCGCCCAGTTGCTGCAATTCGTCTATCGAATAGCCCACCATCCGTTTGAACGCGGGGTTGGCCACCATGTAGGGCTGGTTCGGCTGCAGCATGACGATGCCGACGGGTGCCTCGTCGAACACGGCGCGCCAACGCTGCTCGCCGGCCGCAAGCTCGCTGTTGGCGAGCGCCTGGCGGCGGACCTGACGCACCATCACGTAAAGCAGGGCGAGCACGAACGCGGAAATCGCCAACGTACGCACGAGCGTGGTCCACGCGTCGCCGCGCCACTCGCGCAGGATGTCCGAGCGCGGACGGCCCACCTCGAGCGTCAGCGGATGGCCGGGCACCGGCATTTGCACGGTTTCCAAGCCGCTTAGTTCATCTTGCCGCAGCGATGCCCCCGCCGAGCATCGAAAGCCGCTATGGGCGCCGCTGCCCGAGAACGTCAGCAGCAAGCGTTCGTCGCGCGCCATGTCGCCCAAGCGGGCGAGCAGCGCGGGGCAAGAATCGGCTTCGTAGCGCAGCGCGGGCGGGGTTCGATCCACCGCGCCGCCGAGACGATCGGCCAACACGCGCGCGACGAGCGCGATGGTGCGATGACCGTCGGCAAGCGCGGTTTCGCGGGCCTGACGCACGTGATGCCAAGCTGCGATGCACACGAGCGCAACGAGCAACAGGCCGCCCGCGACGGTCGTGCGATAACGGCTATGTATCGGCCAGCCGTCGTATTGTCCGGCGGGCCTGCCGGGAGTGGGGGTGGACACAGTTCGAAAGGCAGGCGTTACTGGACGGGCTGGCCCATGAGTTCTCCAACGTTGGCGACGAGCGCGGCGCAGTCGAGCGGTTTTGCGAGCACTCGGTCGGCGCCGAGTTGCCGCGCAACGGAGGCCGCCGTGGCCGCATTGAACCGGAAACGGCCGGAGATGGCAACGATACGCGCATTCGGAAAACGCGCGCGCCACGCGCGCAAGCTATTCGCCCCGTGCGTCTTCGGTTCGCCGAGATCGACCACGAGCAGTTTCGGCGCCGCGCCGGCGCGGGCTTCGGCGAGCGAGGCCGTGGCCGCGCGACCCGCATCGAGCAGGGTCGCGACGATCAACTCGCGCATCACCGGATCGTCCTCGATCACCAGAATTTTGTCCGCACTCACAGTATCCATTCGCCTCGCCACGATGCCCGCTGAGCGCGGGCTGGCAAGGCAACGGTAAGTGCGTGCGGTTACCGTCCTGTTTCGGCGGGCCTGCCGCTACGTTACATCCGAAACATTCGGGCGCGCGACAACCAGGTCAACTGCCGAAATAGGTGTTGCAAAACGAGACCGGGCCGACGCATCGATCCTCGGCGGAAGCTTGCGATCGCCGCTCGACACGTCCGGCCGGGTGCGCCGCGTCTTGCGCGCCGGCCGCGCTTAGCGTGCTCGGCGTGCTCGACGTACTCGCGGCGACGGACTCGGGGGCATGGTTCTGTGCGTGAGCGGCAACGGCGCAAAGGGAGAGGGAAAGAGCGAGGTATTGCAGGGGTTTCACGACTGGACTCCGAACGAGCAGCAAAGCGTGCTGCGACGGGAGCCACTATAAGTTCGGGCACCGCGCCAATTAAGCGGCCGCGGCGGAAAAGAGACTTTGCGCGTCCGGGTCAATGCGGGCAATGGCCGGCGATACGAAACGGCGGCGGCTTTCAGGTGTCCGTCATGCGTATCCCTCATGCGTGGCTCGCATCGTGTCGATGGAACGGCGCGTCATAGTCGAGCAGCGCGCTGCGCATGAGATAAAGGTCGCCCGACAGGCGCTCCAACGCGAGTTGACGCGGCCCGCGCGCCGTCCTGCGTGTCTGCGCGCCCACCCGTTGCAGCGCACGCTCGGCTGCGCGCACGGCCAGTGCCGCCCGCCGCGCGTCGGGCCGCTCGAACAGATCCGCGACGCGCCGGCCGGCATGCTCGACGCAGCGCGCCCAACCATGTCGATCCGATGGGTCTGCCGATACGAGCGCGCCGAGGTTCGTGCGCAAGTCCAACAACGTTTGCCCGAGTTCGAGCGTCGCGAGCAGCCAATGCCAGGCCTCGTCGTATCGACGCGTGCCCGGTACGAGCAGCATGCGCAATTGCGAGGACAGGTCGTGAGTGCGCGCATGAAAGCGCGCATCGGCCCCTTCGAGACGGGTGGTCCATGCGAATGCCACTTCTCGGCGCAGATCGCGTTGAATACGGCCGACGACCCACGGCGTCTGCAAAGGAAACGCCAACGCCGCCATGAGCACCGCCACGACGAGCGCCGAGACCGCGGCGAGCCCGTTGTTCAATAGCGCGTCCGGCGCATAACGCATCGCGTTCTCGGGTCCCGCCAAGACCACGAAGAACACGCACAGACCGATACCGTAGCCCGACACCGGCGGCCGCGTCGCGAGCCACGCGCTGCCGGCCAGGATCGGCGCAAGGACGGCGCACAGCAACGGAAAGCCGTCGATGGCCGGATAGACGAAGCAAAGATAGACATAGCCGAGCGCCACGGCGGCGGTCGCGCCCAACGCGATCTGCATCGAAACCTTCTCGGGCCGCGGAGCGGCCGAGGTCAGGCCGGACACGATGGCGGCCGCAATGACGGCGAACTCGCCGCTCGGCCATGCGGTGAGCAGCCAAAACGCGCTGGCGGCGCCCACGGTCAAGGCATTGCGCACGAAGGTCAGGGCGACCACGTAGGCGCTCGTGCGCGTGGGCGGCAGCGTCGCGCGCGACGGCCGATCGACTGGCGCCGGGCCTGCTTCCGCGTCCAAGTATGAGAGCACGTTGCCGATGAGCCGGCGTAGCGCCTCGCGCATCGTGCGCGCTTCGTCGATCGAAGCGCCGCGCTCGCTGGCCTGCCCTGCTCGAGGCGAGAGCGGCGGTGCGGGCGCAAGTGAAGCGGCGAGGCGGGCCAACGCGGTCAGCGGCTCGGGATCGGTTGTCTCCCGCCGCTCGTCGTGCAGCCGGTCGATCAGCGCAGCGGCTTGCCGCAAGACCGGCGACACGTCCGCGATCAACGCGTTCGTGCCCGCACACTCCAGCCGTTCGATCTGCTGCTCGAGCACGTGCAGCCGCGAGCAGAGCGAGGCGAATTCGCTGTCGATTGCGGTCAGCCGCCGGCTGCGCATGCGCAGGTTCGGGTCTTCGTATGAAGCGAACGTGCGCGCAGCCTCGAAACCCGCGATACCGCCCGCGAGGCCTGCAAAGCGCCGCTGAAACGAAGCGTCGTCGCAGCGCGAAGCGAGCACGTCCGCGCAGAGTTCGAGCATCGCCCCGCGGCGCTGACGCTGCCCGAGCATCAGCGCGGTGCTGGCGCGAACCGGGAACACCAATGCGCTGAACGCGGCCGAGCACAGAATGCCGATCGTGACTTCGGCCGCGCGCGTCATCGCCGCAACGAACAACGCATCAGGGTGCGTCACGACCGGTATGCCGATGAGGACCGCCGTATAGCCCGCTAGAACGAAGGCATACCAGCGGAAATGCCGGAAACGCACCGCGAGCGCGGTACAGGTGGCGGTCCAGAGCGTGAGCACGGCGAGATACAGCTCGGGCTGCTGCGGAAAGATCGCTCCGAACAGCACGGCGGCCATCGCGCCCGCCGCCGTGCCGAGCACGCGATAGAAACACTTGGCGAGCACCATGCCCGTCACGGGCTGCATCAGCACGAACACCGTCAGCATCGCAACGGGAGGCGTCGGCAATTCCAGCGTCATCGCAATACCAAGAGCCGTCAGCGCCGCGCAAGCGGTCTTCAGCAGATGAAGCCATATCAAACCGTCGCTGAGGGCGAATTGCGTCGCAGCGTCGCGCAGCCGCTTTAGAAAATCGGGCCGGGCGCCTTCACTGGAAAGCGACGATTCGGGAACGAGTCGGGAAGTCACGATTGAGTTTGGGCGGGCGCTGCGTGCAGCGGCGAAACAGAATCGGACGCCGCGGTTGCGGCAACATGTCCAATGCCGCGCGCCGCAATTACAGATGAAACGGCCGGCGGCGGTCTGCCCCAAAAAAAGAGCGCGGCGAGAACGCCGCGCAAAACTCACTCAAGAAAAACAACTGCTCTCGACCAGCGAGAGGGGACTACGAACGACAGGGATACCGCGCTTTCTTTAAAACCGCGTACGCATACCGAGCGTGCCGACCACCTGGTTAGCCGTCGAGGACGCGCCGCCCGCGGTGTTCAGGAACGCGACGTAATGGTTGCCCGATGCATGCTGATACATCGCTTCGGCATACACGTCGGTCCGCTTGGACAGCGCATAAACGGTCTGGAAATCGACCGAATGCCACTTCGGATCGTTGCCGAACGTGGTCGTGTTATCGACATGGCCATCCGTGTAGGTATAGGCCAGACCCAGCGTGAGATGCGGGGTCGCCGCATACTTTCCGTTCACTTCATAGTTGTTGAACGACACGTTGCCCCCGGCCGAGCCGAAGGAAGTCGAATTCTCGAATAGGCTGTGCGTATAGACGAACCCCGCCGTCACCGGTCCGAGCGAATAATTGACGCCGCCGCCGATCACGCGCTGCACGCTCGCGCCGAGCGCGAAGCCACCCTTGCCGTTGGCCGCCGATTCCGCGATATCGACCGCGCCCGGGCTGCCGGCGCTCGTGCCCGCCGAGCCGTTGATCTGCAGGTAGCCGGCCGCGACGTTGAGCGGACCATTGTGATAGCTCGCGCCGACGCTATACGCGCGATCAGCGGAGAAATTCTGGTTGTTCGAAAACGCGTACATGCCGCCGAACTTCAACCCGCCGTAGTTGTTGCTCGCATACTTGACGGCGTTGTTGATGCGTACCGAGTGATTCAGGTTGTCGTTGTCGAACGGATGCGCGAAGCCCGTGTCGCCGAACGTGCCGGCGGTGGCGGACAACGGGGCCACGTAATCCACGAGCGAATCGTATTGACGGCCCAACGTGAGCGTGCCGAACTCGCTGCTCGCGAGACCTAGGTACGCTTGGCGGCCGAACATCCGGCTATCCTGCCCGAGCTTGCCGTTCTGCACGTTGTATCCGTTCTCCAATACGAACAGCGCTTTCAGACCGCCGCCGAGGTCTTCCGCGCCGCGCACGCCGAAGCGGCTGCCATTGACGTTGCCGCTCGTCGCCTGCCACAACGGGCCGTGCGCCGTGCCGCTCGCCACGTTGTTCGTGTACATGATTCCGGCATCGATCAGGCCGTACAGCGTCACCGCGCTTTGTGCGTGCGCCGCCGACGCGGCAGCCAAACCCACTGCGGACAATGCCAAGTGCAACTTTTTCACGAATTAGCTCCACGATTTTTCGGATGGACTGAATGAATCAGCGGACGCAGTGTAAAAATCGCCGCGCCCGAGAAAAGCCCATCCATGCGAATGAGTCCGTTCCGCGGAGCCGGGTAATCGTTCAAGGATTCGTCACAGTGCCGCTGCGCCGAGCCCCGCGAACGATTCGAGCATCGATCGCCGCCGTGAGAGCCGCAACCGAGTTGCATCGAAACCACAGCGCACGGCCGTAGCGCGCGCCTGCGCGCCAAAGGCGCCCGTTACATTTGAAATTCATCGCGCGCGGCGATGAAACAGCGACGAAACGGCGCACCCCGATACTGCGCGCACAGCCAACGCAGATGCCCCCCATGAACACCTTGCACAACATGCAGATCCTCGTTCGCGTCCTCGACACGGGCAGCTTCACCGCCGCGGCGGCGTCGCTCGATGTCGGCCTCGGCACCGCATCGCGCGCCATCAGCGAACTCGAGGATCACCTGCATACGCGCCTCATCCACCGCTCGACGCGCCGCATCGCGCCGACGGCGGAAGGGCTCGTTTTCGCCGAGCGGTGCCGGCGCATTCTCGCCGACGTCGTGCGCGCCGAGGACGATACCGCGTGCGCCGCCGACCGCCCGAGCGGCTTGCTGCGTCTGCACAGTCTGGCCAGTCTCGGTCAACGGCACGTCATGCCCGCGATCAAGGACTATCGCGCGCGCTACCCCGAGGTGCAGGTTGAATTGAGTCTCTCGCAGACGTTGCCGAGTCTCTTCGATGGGACGTGCGACGCCTCGGTCGTCGCCTTGTCTTCGCCATCGGGCGAGAACATCGCCGCGCATCGGATGGGCTATTCGCACAGTATCTTGTGCGCGTCGCCCGCCTATCTGAATGCGCACGGCGAGCCGCAATCGCTGCAAGAACTCGTGTCGCACGACTGCCTGACGCTAGGTGCCTGCGCCTCTGTGCCGAGCGTTTGGCGCCTCGAAGGGCCGGACGGCGGCGTGGTTTCGATGCAAGTCGATAGCGTGGTCAGTATCAATATCGCCGAATCGCTGGCGATCGCCGCGCGCGAGGGCATGGGCATCGCGGCCATCCCGGCCTATGCGGCGCTCGACGAACTGCGCGACGGCACGCTCGTGCGGGTCTTGCCGCGTTATACGCTCGATACGCGCGAAGTGTGTTTGCTTTATCCCTCGCACAGGTTCGTCGATGCGCGCACGCGCTCGTGGATCAACTTCATTTGCGATTGGCTGCCGCCTCGGCTGGAGCGAGACGTTGCCGTGCTCGATGCACTCGCCGTGGACGTCGAGGCGCAGAGCGTCGCCGCCTGAATGGATCGAACGTGGGTCGATCGTGAATCGATTGCGGGCGCCGATGGAAAGATTCCTTCTGGGCGCGGCCGTTAACCGCGGGCGGCCCCCGCCCTACACTGGGTCATCGATGCAATACCTGCACCGCCCCTCACTGCCACGGAGCCCATCAGCATGAAGCCGCTTTCCCGAGCCGTCGCGCTCGCCTGTATTCTCGCCGTACCCGCCGCTTCGTTCGCGCAATCGCAATCGAACGGCCCCGTCACCCGTGCTCAAGTGCGCGCCGAACTGATCCAACTCGAAAGCACGGGTTGGCGCCCGGCCGCCGGCAACGACCCGCATTACCCGGAGGACATCCAAGCCGCGGAAGCGAAGGTTGCCGCGATGAACGCGGCGAGCGGTTATGGCGGCGCCGCGGCTGGAAGCGCCAACGCCGGTCAGCCCCAAGCCGTGCAAACGCAAAAACCCGGCGCCTCGGCCGCGTCACCCAAGGCCGCCGAGGCCGCTGAAAACCGTTGGGCAACGAACGTCGGGCAATAAAAAATCCGCAAAGGCGCGAGCGCCTTTGCGGATTCTCGTACGACCGGTGCGGCTGGATTAGCCCGCTGCCGCGTCCTTCAGCTTCTTCAGCGCACGTGCCTTGATGCGCACGCTTGCCGGCTTAGCCGGGAACCAACGCTCTTCGCCCGTGAACGGATCCTTGCCGAAGCGCTTCTTCTTCGCCGGCACGGTTTGCACGACGATCTTGAGCAGACCCGACAACGTGAACTCGCCGGCACCCTTCTTGTGCACCGAGCCGAGGATCGTGTCTTCGAGCGCCGCGAGCACCGCCTTGACGGACTTCGGCTCGATAGCCGCACGCTCCGCGAGGTGAGCAGCCAGCGAGGCCTTCGTGAAGGTGTCCTTGATCGGCGACGGAGCGCCGGACGCCTTCACGGCGACCTTCTTAGCCGCGGCAGTCTTCGCGGGAGCCTTCTTGGCAGCGGCCTTTTTCGCCGGTGCAGCAGCAGCCTTTTTCGCAACCTTCTTTGCGGAAGTAACCATGTTTCTCCTACCTGTTGGTCGTTGAACGCATGAAACGGGCACTACGTGCATCGCTTCAAGGCCGGATTCTACAAGCGCCGCGCGGCTTCATGCATCTCTTTTTGTATTTCAAGAGCGTGTTTACAGGGGGTTTGTTGCGCGCGGCCGACTATTTCGACGCTAGGCGGGCCCCGTCGTCGATCGGCGAGAGCCTTCGACGACGGGTGTAGAGGGTTTGCCCGATAGGGGCAAGCCCTGGGATGAAGACGCGTCTACGAGCCTCGTTCAGACGAGTCCGAGTGCGGGATCGCTCATGCTCGGGCGGCCCGTTTCGACGTGACCGGCAAGCACCCGCGCGAACAGCGGGTCTGTGTCGACGCTCACGTGCAGGTCGTACCAGGCATGCTGCGCGCGCAAATCGACATACAGGTCCACACTTTCGCCGCCGGCGACGCGGCGCTTGTGCGTCGTGCCGTCATACGCGTTGACGATCGTGAATTCGCACGCCGCCGACCCCTTGTTTTGCAGACACAATTCGATGTTGCCGTTGGCAACGTCGTACGACTCCACCACTTCGGGCACGGCCACGCCTGCGCTCCACCAGTGCGCCGCGACGGCGCGGCCCGCGAACCGGCGAGCGAAACCGTTCGGCCCGTGCACCGCGAAATCGTAGCTGCCGTCCAGATGGAGCGAGAACTCGTCGGTGAGGTGCTTATGCGGTTCGACCGTATACGCGCGCGGCGCGTCGAGGCTATGCGCCTGATACACGTGGAACGCGGCGCCCGCATGCCCTGTATTGGTGAACTTCAACCGCAACTGCGCATCGCCCGCCTCCACGTGTGCGCGCACGAACAGCTCATAGGGCAACGCACGTGCCGGACGCACCCCCGGTTCCTGCGCGGGTTTGGCCTGAACCAGCGGCGGCAACGGCACGTAATCGGGATGGCGCTGCTGATCCGGCGGCACATATCCGCTCGTGCTCGGCAGCGTCGGAAAGGACGCATTGGGGTTGGCGAAATCGAAAGCGCGCGTCAAATCGCCGCAAACCGTCTTGCGCCACGGCGTGATGTTCGCCTCGGACAAGTTGTGCGCATGGCCGAAGCGTCGAGCGATGAAGCGGATGATCGACGTATGGTCGAACGTCTCCGAGCAAACCCAACCGCCCTTGGACCAAGGCGACACCACGAGCATCGGGACGCGCGGCCCCAAACCGTAGGGACCCGCGGGATACGTCGAGTTACCGGCGAAATACTCGTTCGCGGTATCGACGGTCGATAGGCCCGACTCTTTCGACCACGGCGCGAACGGCGGCGCAACGTGATCGAAGAAGCCGTCGTTTTCGTCGTAGGTGATCAGAAGCGCGGTTTTGCTCCAAAGCGCCGGATTGGACGTGAGCACCTGCAGGACTTGATCGACGTACCATGCGCCGTAATTCGCGGGCCAGTTCGGATGCTCCGAATACGCCTCGGGCGCGACGATCCACGACACTTGCGGCAGCGTGCCGTTAGCGACGTCTTGCTTCAACTGGTCGAAATAACCGCCGCTCACGGCCACGTTCGTCCCCGTGCGCGCGCGCTCGTACAGGGGGTCGCCCGGTTGCGCGTTGCGGTATTGGTTGAAGTAGAGCAGCGAGTTGTCGCCGTAGTTGCCGATGTAGGCGTTTTGCGTCCAGCCCCACGAACCGGCGGCATTCAAACCCGTGCCGATGTCCTGATAGATCTTCCACGAGATGCCGGCCGATTGCAGCACCTCCGGATACGTGGACCACCCGTACCCGGCCTCGGCATTGTCGATGACGGGGCCGCCGCCCTTACCGTCGTTGCCGACCCAACCCGTCCACATGTAGTAGCGATTCGGATCGGTGGGAGTCATGCCCGAGCAGTGATACGCGTCGCAGATCGTGAAGGCGTCGGCGAGCTGGTAGTGAAACGGAATGTCTTGGCGCGTGAGATAGGCCATGGTCGTGGTGCCCTTGGCGCTGACCCACTGATCGTAACGGCCGCCGTTCCACGCGTTGTGCGTGGTCGTCCAATCGTGCGGCAAGTCCTGCAGGAACTGCATGCCGAGATCGGGTGCGCTCGGCCGGAACGGGAGAACACGCCCGGCATCGGCCAACAAGGGCTGCTCCCACACGGTGTTGCCGTTCGGCAAACGAATCGCGCGCCGGTCGCCATAGCCCCGCACGCCGCGCAGCGTGCCGAAGTAGTGGTCGAACGACCGATTCTCCTGCATGAGGATCACGATATGCTCGATGTCGTTGATACTGCGCGTGGCGTCGTTCGCGGGAATCGCGAGCGCGTTGCGGATACCGGCGGGCACGGCGCCCATGGCGGCGGCCGCGCCTGCCGCTTGGGCGGCGGCGCGCAGAAAATCACGGCGGCTTTTCGATGTCATATTGAATTCGCGTATCTGACGAAGGAATGGAACGATGACGGCCTCGCCATGGGCGATGCACATCGGCGCACTACGGCAAAACGAACGACTGCAAGACAACGGCAACGGCAACGGCAACGGCAACGGCAACGGATGGCACTACGAAGATAGGCGATGGGCGCGCTAATTCAGCCTGCGCGCTTGCCGCCCGAATGACGGTCAAGCAAACGACTCAGTCGGCGGTGTGCATGACGGGCGGCAACAGTGCATCGGATGCGGCGCGTGCAGGCGTGCCGCCCTCCGTATCGAAGCGCTGAGCAGCGGCCCCCGGTTGCGGCGCAAGCGCGTCGCGCGTGCCCGGCAACATCGCCGTCGCGCCGGCGGCGCTCGATCGCGCGTCGATATCGTCATGACCGCCATCGCAGCCGGCGGCCAGTAAGCAAAGCGTTCCCGCCGCAAACGCCGAAATCAGGAGGCGGCGGCCAGTGGCAAGCGTCGAAGCGGGTGCGAAACGTTTGCTCCGTAAGACGAAGCGTATCGATGATCTTCGCTGGATAATCGCCACTGCTAGCTCCCGCTTGTAAGTCCGCGCACTATGCCGAACTCCGCGGCATGCTCGTGAATCCGACCGAATGGGCGACAAGCATAAGAACGAATCGTGTCCGCTTGATGAAGGGGAATGCGTCGCCGACGCGCATGCGCTCATGCGAAGACGCGAATACGCGAATACGCGCGCGCGGCGAGACGCCGGGCGCGCGTATGAGAGGATAGTTACCGCCGGCGATCCGGCCGGCCCGCCGCGATGACGGGCCGCGAACGGATCGCCCGGGCCTTACGACGACGGCGAGAGATGGCCGACGTAATCGCGCAGATAAGAATCGAATGCCTGCCCGATCTCCGGGTGCCGCAACGCGAATTCGACGGTGGCCTTCAAATAGCCGAGTTTGCTGCCGCAATCGAAGCGCTGGCCATAGTACCGATAGGCGAGCACCTGCTCTTCGGCGAGCAACGCATGCAATGCGTCGGTCAACTGCAACTCGCCTTGCACGGAGGGCTCGAGCCGGCGCAAATGCTCGAAGATGCTCGGCATCAGGACATAGCGGCCCACGACGCCCAGATTGGATGGCGCGGCCTCGGGCGAAGGTTTCTCGACGATGCCCGAGAGCTTGAAGATGTCCTCTTCCCATTCGCGCCCTTCGACGATGCCGTAGGAGCGGCTGTCCTCGCGCGCGATCGACTCGACGCCGATGATCGTGCTGTGATAGTGATTGAAGACATCGATCATCTGCTTCATGACGGGCTGAGAGCCGTGCAGCAAATCGTCGGCGAGAATCACCGCGAACGGGCTGTCGGCGACGAGCTTTTCGGCGCACAGCACCGCGTGACCGAGGCCGCGCGCAGCCGGTTGACGCACGTAAAAGCAATCGACGTGGCTCGGTTTGATGCCGCGAACCAGCTCCAGCAGCTTCTCCTTGCCGCGCGCTTCGAGCTCCGCTTCGATCTCATACGAAGTGTCGAAGTGATCTTCGATCGCACGCTTGCTGCGTCCCGTCACGAAGATGAGTTCGGTGATACCCGCGTCGATCGCCTCTTCGACCGCATACTGGATCAACGGCTTGTCGACGACGGGCAGCATCTCCTTGGGACTTGCCTTCGTGGCCGGAAGGAACCGCGTGCCCAGACCCGCCACTGGAAACACCGCTTTGGTAACTTTCAACATCGTTCGTTCCCTTGGGGTAATTGTTATCGTGACCGCGGCGCGCGCTCATCCCAAGCTTCGCGCCGCTCGATAGAAGCGATCCAATGCAATCGCACACTACCAACAAAAGCCGGTCATCGCGTCTCGACTACGCGACGCGCATTTTTGACTCGAACCCGCCGAAATACAGCTATCTGATTGAATAGTGGGTATTTTCGTAGCCGGTCCGCCCCCGTCCGGCTATGCGGCTCGGCGCGCAATTGCCCGCGCCGGCGCGTTGTTTTCGTATGCCGCCCGCCTGGCGCGGCATGCTCGTCCGCTCAGCGAGCGCCACGCATCGCGGCTTGCGCGAGGATGGCCGAAACGCTCTCGATCCGCTTGCGCGGCGAGCCCGCTTGGGATTTGGCCGCCTCGGCGCCACGTACTGCGCGCGGCTCCTCGTCGACGACGTCGATACGCAAGCGGGGCGCTTTGGTAAAGGCTTCGAACGCGTGTTTGGAGGCTGCGCTATCGGCAATCGCCCGATCGAGCGCGACGCGTGCGCACCACTTCAACGCCAAACGCTGAGCCCTTCCAAGCGGATCGGCCCCGACGCTTTGACGCAAGTGCCATACCACCGGACGTCGCGCCACCATCCCCGCGAGCGCGCCCACGAGCATCGTGCGCGGCGTATTGGCGTAGATCACATCGACGTGACGCGCGCGTTTGACGGTCTCGCGCACGAGCGAGGCGATGCCCGACAAGGTGCGCGCCTTGGGCGGGCGCTTGCGCTCGCTCGCACCGTTCAGCACGGGCGCATCGAGCACATCCACCGCGACGCCCGCTTCTTCGAGGGCCAGACGGAACGGGCCGTCGTCGAACAGCACGACTTCTACCGATTCCTTCATATGACTGGCGACGTCGAGCAACGAGACTTCCGCTTCGTCGAGCCCCCCGCTTTGGTCGAGCGCGAGCACCCGGACCGAGCCCGCCGTCGAGACCGGCGAAGTACCGCCCGTGCCGCTTGCCGAGGGGGTGTCCTCGATCGGGCTCGTCGCCCCGGGCATGACTTGTTCGACGAATGCCATGAACCGCTCGCGGAACGTCGCGATCGAGAACCGTTCGGCATTCAAGCGGCAATCGAGCGCCGAAAAGCGGCCGGCATTGCCCTCGAACTCGCGAACGGCGGCAACGATCGACGGCACGCTTTGCTCGCGGAAGAAGATTCCGGTGGGGTGCGCATCGCCGAGTTCGCGCACGGTCTCGAGCGCGCCCCCCTTGCCGTATGCGATGACGGGCGTACCGCATGCCTGGGCCTCGACCGGCGCGATGCCGAAATCTTCCTCGGCTGCAAATACGAATGCCTTCGCGCGCCGCATATGGTCGTGCAAAGCCGCAAACGGCTGATAGCCGAGGATCTCGATGTTCGGGCCCGCCTTCGCGCGTATCGCCTTCATCTCCGGGCCGTCGCCGATCACGACGAGCCGCTTGCCGGGCATGCGCGAGAACGCTTCGACGATCAAATCGATCTTCTTGTACGGCACCATGCGCGACGCCGTGAGGTAGAAGTCCTCTTTATCCTCGCGGACCAGGAACGACTGCACGTCCACGGGCGGGAAGATCACGCGCGAGTCGCGGTGGTAGACCTTCCTGATGCGCCGCGCGATGAACTGCGAATTGGCGACGAAATGATCGACGGCATTGGACGTCCGGGTGTCCCAATTGCGGATGTAGTGCAACACCGCCCGGGCCATCGCCGAGCGTAGCCCGCGAGTGAGATTCGACTGTTCGAGGTATTGGTGCTGCAAGTCCCACGCATAGCGAATCGGCGAGTGCACATAGCTGATGTGCACTTGGTCGGGCCCGGTGAGTACTCCCTTGGCCACCGCGTGGCTGCTCGAGATGACGAGATCGTAAGCGCTCAAATCGAGCTGCTCGATGGCGATCGGCATCAACGGCAGATAGGCGCGATACTTCTTGCGCGCGAGCGGCAGGCGTTGAATGAACGAGGTCGTGGCCCGTTTGCCGTGCAAGAACTTACGATCTTCAACAAAATCGACGAGGCTGAAGACATCGGCCTGCGGAAAGCACGCGATCATTTGCTCGAGCACGCGCTCGGCGCCCGCGTACGTGACAAGCCAATCGTGAACGATCGCCACGCGTGGCGCGCGTGCGATCGGCGCCGGTTGCGGGGCCTTCGAGGCCTCGCTGTGGCGATCCAACGTGACGGATGCGTCGGCGAAAGTGTGGTGGCTCATGCGCTTCTCCTCTAGCCGCACTAGCCTACGAACAAAGTATTCCGGGGAAAGGTCGAAATTATTTCAAAAAAATGCAGCACCCCGCGCCAAGCGCGCCAGGCCAGGCATTCGCATGATTAAAACGCTGATTGTCTTCTGACTTTTTTATAATTTTTTTGCAGTGCCGCATGGCTTCGAAGGCCGTGATAGCCAATCGAAAGCCATGGGTTCATGGAGCACGGCGTATCCAAATTACATCGTTTGTAAAAGCTGCCGACGCAACACGATAGCTCAGCTCGCTTGCGTTTGCCAACCGAGGCCCAGGCTCTTTTGCAGTTGAATGAAGTCCTCGATCAACTGCGCGCGGCCCGCTATCACGTCCTGCTCCGCGCTGAACTGCGTCCGTTCGGTGTCGAGCAAGTCTATCGCCGTCGCCACGCCCGCGCCATAACGCTGCCGCATCAACGTCGACGCGCGCTGCGCAGAGGCATCCACCTCCTCCAATCGAACGACGTGCTCGCGTTGATGCCCGTAGCGCGACAACGCCGAATTGGCATCCTCGAGCGCCGCGAGCACCGTGTGCTCGTAACGGGCGCCGGCCTCGTCGCGCGATGCCTGCGCCGAGCGAACATCGGCAGTCACACGCCCGAAATCGAGCACGTTCCACTGCAGGTACGGCACGCCGAGCCAGGAGAAATTCGTCTTCCGGAACAAGTGCCCCGGGTCGGCCGCGGTAAATCCCAGATCGCCGAGCAGCGAAATCTTCGGGAAATAATCGGCCACGTGCTCGCCGATTTGCGCGTTGCTCGACGCCAGGCGCCGTTCGGCCGCCCGGATATCGGGGCGCTGACGCAGCAGCGCCGCGGCGTCCCCCACCGGCACCGTCGCGGGCAGCGTGGGCAACGGCCGCGCCCCGGCCAGTTCCGTATCGAGCGCGCCCGGCGCCTGCCCGGTCAAGACCGCCAGCCGATCGAGCGATTCGGTGATCTGCTGGTCCAGGGGGACGAGCGCGGCGCGCGTGGTCTGCACTTGCCCCGCCAAGCGTTCGACGTCGACATCGGCGGCCGTTCCATGAGCGCGCCGCTGCTGCGTCAGCGTCAACATCTGCTGCTGCAGTTCGGCCGAACGTTGGGCCAGCACGAGACGTTGCTGCTCGTCGCGCAAGTCGATATAGGCCTGTGCCACCTCGGCCGCGAGCGATACCTGCGTATCGGCCAGGTCCGCGTCGAGCGCCTCGGCTTCATCGGCGGCCGCTTCGATCGAGCGCCGCGTGCCGCCGAACAGATCGATCTCCCACGATGCGTCGAGCCCCGCCGTATAGAGCTGCAACGGGCCGCGGCCCGTGTTGCCGCCGTTGCCGTTCGAGCTCAGCGCCGAGAGATCGGGGCTGCGCATACGCACCGCGGCCGCATCGGCGGACACCTTCGGCAACTCGTCCGCGCGCGTACGCATGAGTTGCGCGCGCGCCGCGCGCAAACGCGCCTGCGCCACATGGACGTCCGGATTGTGGGCGAGCGCCGCCTCGACGAGCGCGTCGAGTTGCGGATCGCCCAGTTGACGCCACCACGCGTTGAGCGCCGGCGCAGTGCCGACGACACCCGCGCCCGGGGCACGCACGAACGCGCCCGCCTTGATCGCGTCGGCCGCGACGGGCGGCGCGCCGCGATAGTCGGGCCCAACCGTGCAGGCCGATAGCGCGCATAGCGCGAGTGCGGTACAAGACGCGGCAAGCAGCCGCGGAGAACGACGGATCGACATAGTCGTAGCCTAAAAGCTTTAGTGCCCCGCCGGCGGCGGGTTGCCCGGCATCGAAGCCGGCCGTTTCAACAACAACGCGAGCGGAATGCAGACGAGCAGCGCGAGCGCGAGCAGATAGAACGTCTCCGAGTACGTCATGACCAAGGCCTGCTGCTGGATTTGCCCCGCCAGTTGCGCAAGGGCTTGCATCTTCGCGTAGGCGGCATCGCCGGTTTGCGCGAGCCAATTCGCCGCGCTGGCCGCGATCCGTTCCTGGCCGATCGACGAATTCGCGGTGACGGACTCGCGCAGCGTGGCGACGTGGTAGGCGTTGCGCCGATCGATGACGACGCCGATGACGGCCAGACCCACCGACCCGCCGAGATTGCGTGCCATGTTGTACAAGCCCGCCGCATCGCCCGAGTCTTCGCGCGACACCGCCATCATCGAGGCTTGATTGAGCGGCATCATCGCCAGCATCTGACCCACGCCGCGCAGCAGTTGCGACCAGACGAAATCGTGTCCCGCGCTCTGCGCGGTCAAGCTCGTATCGAACATGCAACTGACGGCGAAACAAACGAGCCCGCTCGTTACCATCACGCGGAAATCGACCTTGCCGAGCAGTCTCGGCAGCACGGGCATCATGAGGAACGCCGGGATGCCCGAGAGCAACATGATGTTGCCCGACTGCTCCGCGTTGTAACCCGAGACGAGGCTCAAGAACTGCGGCACGAGGTAGGCCACGCCATAGAGCCCCGCGCCCACGGTGAAGACGATCACGATGACGCTCGCATAACGCGCATTGCGAAAGAGCGCCAACCGCATGATCGGTCTGACCGCGACGAACTGCGAAATGCCGATCAACACGAAGCCGAGCAGCGTAACGGCCGAGAAAATCACGATCTCGCTCGATTCGAACCATTGATGCCGCTGCCCCTCTTCAAGCACCAGCGTGAGCGAACTCAGGCCGATCGACAGCCCCACGATGCCGATCCAATCGGCGTTGACGAAGTCGTGCCAATGCGGCCGATCGGCCGGCAAGCCCGCGATCAATAGGGCCAGCAGCGCGATGCACACGGGCAGATTGATGAAAAAGCACCATTTCCACGACACGTTCTCGGCAAGCCATCCGCCGAGCACGGGCCCGAGCAGCGGCCCGAGCATGACGATGAGGCCGAAGATCGTCATGCCGACGGCGAGCTGCGAACGCGGCAGGCGCGTACGGATGATCGTTTGCGCGGTGGGGATCATCGCACCGCCCGTGAACCCTTGACCGACCCGCCCGATGATCATCCATTCGAGCGAGTGCGATAAGCCGCAGACCATCGAGAACGCCATGAACAACGCAGCGTTCGTTAGCAAGAAGTTGCGCAGCCCGAACACGCGTGTGAGCCACGCGGCGAGCGGGATCATGACGATTTCCGACATCAGATAGCCCGTGGAGATCCACGTGCCTTCCGTTCCCGTTGCCCCGACCGAGCCTTGAATCTGCGGCAGCGCCGAGTTCGTGATCGAGATGTCGAGCGTCGCCATCAGCGCCCCGAGCGAGCCCGCGGCCACGGCGATCCAATCGATCGCGCTCGCGCGCTCGGGCTGGCTTGGCGTGGCGGCGCCCGCTGAAGGCGATGCGGCGTTAGCCATGCGCGTTCTCTTCGGCCAAGCGCCGGTCGTCGCCGCGCGCCGTACGCGTATCGACGTCGACCGTCACCGACAAGCCCGGCAACAGCAGCGCGCGCGTTTGCGGTCCCGCATCGACGCGAATCCGCACCGGCACCCGCTGCACGATCTTCGTGAAGTTGCCGGTCGCGTTCTCGGGCGGCAGCAATGCGAATTGCGCCCCGGTGCCTGGTGCGAAGCTATCCACGACGCCATGTAGATCGATGCCGCGCAGCGCGTCCACGTGCAGCGTCGCGCTTTGGCCCGGACGCATATGGCCGATTTGCGTCTCCTTGAAATTCGCTTCCAAATAGACGCTTTGCACCGGTACGACGGTGAGCAAACGTGTGCCGGGCTGCACGTACTGCCCGACGCGCACGGACCTGTCGCCGATCTTGCCTGCCACGGGGCTATAGAGCGTCGTGTCGTTCACGTCGAGTTGCGCTTGCCGCAAGCTCGCGCGCGCCGCTTCGACTTGCGCGCGAGCTTGCGCGATTTGCGCCGTCGTGGCATCGACTTGCGTCTGCGCGGAGCGCACGGCGGCAGCGTTGGCCTCGACCGTCGCCCGCGCCTGATCGCGCGTGCTCACCAAGCTCGCCAGCCGCTCGCTCGTTTCGGCGCCGGTGGCCGCAAGCGGCGCGTAACGGGTCACGTCGTCTTGGGCATGGCGCGCCGCGACGCGAGCCACTTGTTCTTGCGCCTGCGCTTGCACCACACCCGCCTGTTGCTGCTTCAAATCGGCCTGAGCGCGAGCCAGATCGGCCTCGCGTGCATCGACGGTGGCTTGCGCCTGAGCGAGCGATGCTTCGTACTGCCGAGTATCGAGCCGCACGAGCGGCGCGCCGGCGGCCACCGTCTCGTTATCGCGCACATAGACTTGCGTGACGTAGCCGCTGATCTTCGGAGCGACGGTCACGCTATCGGCTTGCAGATACGCATCGTCGGTGCTCTCGATGAAGCGCCCGACCGTCCACCAGTGCGCGGCCCAGGCAATGCCGGCTACGAGCGCGACGATCAGCGCGCCGATCAGCCAGCCGCGATTGCGCGCGCGCCGCGGCGCGCCATCGCTCTCTTGTTGCGTCTGGCCGCGTGGCCGCGCATCGGTTGTCGTTGACATGTTTCCGGTGTCCCGTCATGAGGGGAAATTGATTCGGCCACAATTATTCCAGTTGGAAGAAATGTGTCAAGTGATATATTTCTGACGCACACCGCCGTAATCGTTAGAAAGGAATCGACGTCATGACCGAGACGAAGCGCCCTCGCCGCTCGACCGAGGGAGGCTACGCGCGCGGCGAGGAAACTCGCCTTCGCATCATCCAAGCCGCCATCGAGCTATTCGGCGAACATGGGTTCCTCGCCGCTTCGACACGCGATATCGCGGCCAAAGCGGGCGTCAACGCGCCGGCGTTGCAGTACTACTTCGAGAACAAGGAAGGCGTGTATCGCGCGTGCGCCGAGCATCTCGCCGACGAAGCGTGGAAGAAGTTCGAACCGGTGGTACGCAATACGGCGCAGACGCTGGAGTCGACCGACGATGTATCGGTGCTCATCGAGGCGTTCGTCGATTTGCAAGGCGTCATGATGGACAAAGCGTTCGAGACCTCGAAAGCGCCGACGCTGAAGCTGTTTTTCGTGCGCGAACAAGGCGGACAAGAACCGCCTATCGCGACCGAGATCATTCAGCAGCGCGTGCGGCGCCCAATGAACAGTGTCGCCACGAAACTCATCGGGAAGATTTGCGGCATGCCGCCCGACGACCCGCTGACGATCATGCGCCTCGTTTCGTTGCACGGACAGTTCATGCTGTTCCACACGGCACCGCGCAGCATCTTGCTGCTGTTCGGATGGGCCAGTCTCGATGCGGAAAAGATCGAGTTCGTCAAACAAACGGTGTTCTCGAACACGCGGGCCCTGCTGCGCATGTGGGCTGCCCAACCACCTGCCGCGCCGGCCCCGAGCAAACCTACGCCGAGCGCGCCCCCGGCACGCAAACGCACTGCGCGCGTTAGCGCAAAACGGTAATCGCGGCTCGCTCGCCGTTTTACGCTTTGATCGTTCGAAAGGTGAGGGTTTGCGGGAGTGGGGATTAGGAGACTGCCCAAAGCACCGTGTAGAGGCGGTCCGATGGGCGGCTCAATGCCTTTGAGGTGAGTGTTTTCGGGAGCAGGCCAACGCGGGCTGGATCGCGTGCTCTCGGACGGCGCCGAATCGCCTAAAGCGTGCCGCTCAAAGTACGCGCATAGAGTTCGAGCATTCGCGCGCTATCGACACCGACACACACTTCGCATGCGGGCCGCCCGTCCCAGGCAGGCGCGGGCGCCGCGAACCCGATCGGCTTTTGAATGGTGTGACCGGCCGCGATGCCTTCGGTCAAGACGCGCACGGGCCCACTGCGCGTCAGATACAACTGCGGCGCGAGCAGATAAGCAACGGCGGACGAATCGTGCACGTAGATGCCTTCGAGCCCCGCGCTCGATCGATGGAACGCTTCGTAGTCGCGCGACACGTCCCAAACGAAGCGTCCGTTCTCTCCGGCTTCGTCGCGCAGCTTCGCGAGGTAGCCGGTGGTCATGATCGTGTTTTCGGTGACGTCCAAGCCGACGATGGCCACGGGCCACGGTGCACCGAACACGATATCGGCCGCATGCGGGTCGCCGAGCATGTTCGCCTCCGCCGCGGGCGATACGTTGCCGTTGCGGCCGTTCGTGCCGAACGCGCCGCCCATGACGACGACTTGTTTGACGAGACCCGCGATGCCGGGATCTTCCTCGAGCGCGAGCGCGAGGTTCGTCAGCGGCCCCACGGCAACGAGCGCGACCTCGCCCGGATGCGCGCGCACGGTATCGATGATGAAACGATGCGCGGGCCGCGCGTCGAGCGCGGCTTGCCCTTGCGGCAGCAGGCCCGTATTGCCGAGACCGTCGTCGCCGTGAATCCAGCCGATAGGCGCGGGAGCCTCGCGCTCGAGCGGCGCGGCCGCACCGCGCGCGACGGGCACGCCGGGCGCGAATCGCTCGACGAGGTACAGCGCATTGCGCGTCGTCGTGTCGATCGTCGCGTTGCCGAATACGCTCGTGACGCCGAGCAATTCGATCTCGGGATGCAGCGCTTGGAATACGAGCGCCATCGAGTCGTCGACGCCGGGGTCCGTATCGTAGATGACTTTATGCATGCTCGAGCTCAAAGATAAAACGCATCGGGCAGTTGCTCGCGCGCCGTCGTATCGCGCGTATCGCCGCGCAAATTGCCGAGCCTGATCGTTAGGTCGGGCCCGCCCAGTTCGATGATGACCTGGCGGCAAGCGCCGCACGGTGCAATCGGCCCATCGGTATCGCCCACCACGGCGAGCGCCGCGAACTCGTCGCGCCGGCACCCGGCCGCAATCGCGCTGAACAGCGCCGTGCGCTCGGCGCAATTGCACAGCCCGTACGAGGCGTTTTCGACGTTGCAGCCGTCGAACACGCGCCCGTCCTTGGTCAGCAAGGCCGCGCCCACCTTGAATTTCGAGTACGGCGCATAGGCCCGCTCACGTGCGGTTTTCGCTCTTTCGAGCAATTGTTCCAATGTCATGGGATCCCTCGTTCAAGCTCGCCGATTCTCTCTTTTCGGCGATCAATGGAAGGTTAAAAACATACCGGCGATGGTCGCACTCATCAGGTTCGATAGGGTGCCGGCCAATACGACACGCAGTCCGTAACGCGCGACTTCCGAACGGCGCTCGGGCGCGACGGCGCTAAATCCGCCCGTCAGCACGGCGATCGACGCGAAGTTCGCGAATCCGCACAGCGCAAACGAAAGAATCGCGAGCGTGCGTGGCGTCAGCACTTGCAGTCCCGCCGCGGCGACGCTCGCCGTATCCTTCAAATACGGCGAAAGCGAGGCATAGGCGACGAATTCGTTGAGAATGATTTTCTGGCCGAGAAAATTGCCGGCCACCATGGCCTCGTTCCACGGCACGCCGATCAAATAGGCGAGCGGCGCGAAGACGCTGCCGAGGATCGATTGCATCGACGCGTTGGGATGACCGAACCAGCCGCCGATACCGCCGACCAAACCATTTAGGAGTGCGATGAGTCCGACGAATGCGATCAGCATCGCGCCAACCATGACGGCGATCTTCAAGCCGACCGCGGCCCCCGAGCTCGCCGCCTCGATCACGTTCGCCGGGCGGCGCTCCTCGAAGCTCAGATGCTCGAGTTGGACACGACTCGGCTCGGTCGTGGGATGAATGATCTTCGCGAATAGCAAGCCGCCCGGCACCGCCATGAACGAGGCGGCAAGCAGGTATTGGATCGGCACGCCGAGCCCCGCATAGCCGGCCAAGACCGAACCGGCGACGGCCGCCATCCCGCTCGACATGACCGCGAACAATTCCGCTCCCGTCATATCGCGCGCGAACGGCTTCACGACCGCCGGCATCTCGCTTTGCCCCAGAAAGATCGTCGTCACCGCGGAGAACGATTCGAGCTTCGACACCCCGAGCAGCTTGTGAAAGAGCGTGCCGAGAACGATCACGATCCACCGCATGACGTCAAGGTAGTACAAGACGGAAATCAACGCGGTCACGAAAATGATTGCCGGCAGCACGCGCACGGCGAATACGAATCCGCCGTCCCCGAACAGGGCGAACATTTTGGACTGGACGAGACCGCCGAATAAGAATTCGATTCCGGCGTTGCCATAATCGAGAACGTGATTGACGCCCGCCGCCATATCGGCCAGCACCACCTTACCGAACGGTACGAACAGCACGAATGCACCGATCGCGACCTGCGCGAGCAACGCCGTGACGACGGTGCGCGGCCGGATGGCGCGGCGATTCGTGGAAAAGGCGAAGGCAATCGCCAATAGGGCGGCCATGCCCAAAAGGTTTCGCGCGATCGAAGCCATGTCTCTCCGGATTTCGAATTGTTGTGGATGGCTGCGATGCTAAACGAAACCGTAGTCGAACGAAAAGCAAAAGCGTGCTTTTCGTTCGACTACGACGGCGCCGCTCTGCGCCGAGAACCGCTGAGTACTACTGAATGAGAAACTTCTCGCGCCGCTTGCCGAGCCATGCCGGCGCTCGCCCACGACCGCTCCAGGTGGCGCCGGTCTTGGGATCGCGGTACTTCGGCGGAAGACCGCCCGTTTTACGCGACGTCGTACGCTTGCTCGTGAAACCCAGCTCCTCGGCCGTAATGCCGTACTCCGCGATCTGCTCCTTGATTTGATCGATCGTGGCGGAAAGCTCTTTTTCACGAGCCGCTTCCATTTGCGCCTGCACCTTCGCCAATTGCTCGGTCAACTGCCTATACGTCGCCATAGAAAATCGCCTCCTTGTTGATTGACGGTAAACGCTTCTGTGACTGCCCGTTCGTGCAAAAGTGCAATCGCCGGGTACCCTCCCGCAAAGACAGCAAACCATGGACCGCGGCGATGCATCCTTGCCGCGCCCTGCGTCCATGGCGTGCCGGCTCATTTGGCCTTACAAGCAAACAGTAACTTATGCGAGCCGTCCACATCCGTTTGATCGAGCACGTCGATATCGCGGCCGCAAATGGCACGCGCATGCTCGGTGCAGTTCTCCCACGCACTGCTCGCGGAACATTGCACGACCGTCGTGGGCCGCCCATCGCTCGTGAAGAGCGGCGCGCTTGCGCCGCATCCGGCGAGGATAACGGCGCATCCCGACGCTGCCGCAACGCAGCGAGCAATCGATACCGCGCGCAAATGAAAGAAAGACATACCCTTCATCGAACGAACTCCTTTGGCCTAACGTTCTTTTTTCGAATGGCCGAGTATGCCACGGCATAATGCCGGAACCGTAAAGCGCGCACGCCTTTCAAGCCGCGATTGAGCAAGATCGCTCATATATCGATTCCCAAGGCCGCTATCTTCTTATAGAGCGTGGCCCGCCCCATGCCGATCCGGCTGGCTGCCTCGGCCACGCGGCCGCCCGTGGCGCGCAGCGCGTCGGCCAAAAAGCGACGCTCGAATTCGGTCATCGCCTGCACGTACGACTCCGCACCCATTGGGCGGGCCTCGTTGCCCGAACCCGGCTCGGCCGCACCGGGTACATCCGGCGGCGGCAGTGCCGAGGCGCCGATGAACGATGCGAGCATGCGCGCATCGATGCGCTCGGAATCCGACAGCATGACCGCGCGTTCCAACGTGTTTCGCAACTCGCGCACGTTTCCCGGCCAATCGTAGGCGGAGAGCAGGCGCAAGGCATCGTCTTGCAAGACGAAGTGGCGCCCGTGCCCGCCCCGCCCGGGCGCGCACAGATCCTCCAGGATCGCATAGGCCAACGCCTCGATATCCGAGCGCCGGGCCCGCAGCGGGGGCGCGAGCACCGTCAGGACATTGAGCCGATAAAAGAGATCGGCGCGAAAGCGCCCCGCGGCGACGAGCGCCGGGAGATCCGCGGAGGTGGCGGCCACGATGCGCACGTCGGTTCGCACGATCCGGTTCGAGCCCAACGGCTCGAATTCCTGATCCTGCAGGACGCGCAATAGCTTGCCCTGAAGGTGCAGCGGCATATCGCCGATCTCGTCGAGAAACAGCGTGCCGCCATGCGCGAGTTCGAATTTGCCCGCGCGGCCGCGGCGCTGCGCGCCCGTATAAGCGCCGGGGGCCGCGCCGAAGAACTCCACCTCGAGCAGCGTATCGGGAATCGCCGCGACGTTGACCGTGACGAGCGGGCCGCTCGCGCGCGGCGACGTGCCGTGTATCGCATGCGCGAGCAATTCCTTGCCGGTACCGGTTTCGCCGAGCAGCAGTACCGGCGAATCCACGCTTGCCGCGCGGCGGGCTTGCCGTTTGACCTCGAGACTGGCCGCACTCGTGCCGACGAAGCTCGCCAGCGTGTATTTGGCGCGCCGCGCTTGTGCAAGCGATTGCCGCGCGGCAATCAGTTCGGCCTGCATGCGCGAGTAATGCGAAAAGAGCGGCGTCAGCGATTTCATCTCGTCGAACAGGGCAAAGCCGACGGCCCCCACCGTTCTTCCGGTTTCGTCCTCGAGCGGCAAGCGCGTAACGACCAGCGGCTCGCGTCCGTTTTCGAGCACGTCGAGCAAGATCGGCTTGCCCGTTTGCACGACTTCCCGCATCAGGCTGTTTGGAATTACCGCCTCGCAATCGAGCCCAATCGCTTGACGAGTATCCGTAAAGCCGAAACGCGCCGCATAGCGCTCGCTAATCCAAACGATTCGAGCATCGCAATCGACAATCAACGTACCTTCGCTGAAATTCTCGAATGCCTTGAACAACGAATTCATCGCGCGGCGCACGATCGCGCTGTAATCGGCCGGTACGCCGATGGGATCGCTCATTTGAGGTAGTGGCTCCTGGCTGTGCCGTCGTTCGGCACGATCGGGCGAATTCTCCAATCGGCGACAGCATATCTCAGAACGGAGACACAGCATCGATCCGCCGCGAATCCGCGGTGCGACCTATGAGCCGGTCGTTTCCGGCGAATCGAACGTCTCTATTTGGAGATCGACGCAATCGCAATAGAACCGGTTTTACGGCCGGGCGTGCGCGGAACTCACTCTCAGCGAGCGGTGGCGCGCCATGGCACGGAACCTGCGATGTGCGCTGCCAGCATTTTTCCGTGCGCAAACGCGCACTCACGATCAAAAATTGGAGACTCGATGTCGTTCGTCATCGTCCTTGCCGCATTGGCGTTCTTGATGTTCGCCGCCTATCGCGGCTACAGCGTGATTCTTTTTGCCCCCATCGCCGCCCTCGCCGCCGTCTTGCTAACCGATCCGGCCGCCGTCGCGCCCGTCTTCACCGGCATTTTCATGGAGAAGATGGTCGGCTTCGTCAAACTGTATTTCCCTGTCTTTTTGCTCGGCGCCGTCTTCGGCAAGGTGATCGAGCTCGCCGGCTTTTCCGAGGCGATCGTCGCGGCCGCCATCCGCTATATCGGCCGAGGCCGAGCGAACGCCGTCATCGTGGCGGTGTGCGCGTTGTTGACCTACGGTGGCGTATCGCTCTTCGTCGTGGTGTTCGCCGTTTATCCGTTCGCCGCCGAACTCTATCGCCAGAGCAATATTCCGAAGCGGCTCATGCCCGGCGCCATCGCGCTCGGCGCATTCTCGTTCACGATGGATTCGCTGCCCGGCACGCCGCAAATCCAAAACATCATTCCGAGCGCGTTCTTTAAAACCACCGGCTGGGCCGCTCCCGCGCTCGGCACGATCGGCTCGGTATTCATCATCATCGTCGGCCTGACGTATCTCGAGTGGCGCCGGCGTGCGGCGCTCGCGAAGGGCGAAGGCTACGGCACGGCGCTCGTGAACGAGCCCGAGCACGTCGGCACGAGCGCGTTGCCGCATCCGCTCGTGGCGATCGCGCCGCTCGTGCTCGTCGGCGTGGCGAATTTCGCGTTCACGAAACTCATTCCGCAGTGGTACGGCGCGGATACGTACACGGTGCCGCCCGACGTGCTGCCGGGCGTGCATACGCCGCTTGCGGCGACGATCAAGACCGTCGTCGCCGTCTGGTCGGTCGAAGGAGCGTTGATCGCCGGCATCTTGCTCGTCGTGCTGACGGCGTTCAATCGCGTTCGCGCCCGCTTCGCGACCGGCACGAAAAGCGCGGTTGCAGGCGCGTTGCTCGCGTCGATGAATACGGCTTCGGAGTATGGCTTCGGCGGCGTGATCGCGGCTTTGCCGGGCTTTCTCGTCGTGGGCGGCGCGCTCAAGTCCATTCCAAATCCGCTCGTGAATGCCGCAGTCTCGGTGAGCTCGCTCGCAGGCATCACGGGCTCCGCGTCGGGCGGTATGAGTATCGCGCTCGCGGCGATGTCCGATTGGTTCGTGAAGAACGCGACGGCCGCGCACATTCCGCTCGAAGTGCTGCACCGCGTGGTGGCGATGGCCAGCGGCGGCATGGATACGCTGCCGCACAACGGCGCCGTCATCACGCTGCTGGCGGTGACGGGGCTCACGCACAAGGAGTCGTATCGCGACATCTTCGCGGTCACCCTGATCAAGACGCTCGCCGTCTTCTTCGTCATCGGCGTGTACTACGCGACGGGGATCGTTTAAAGCGGTTGGCCTCCTCGGGGCGGCGCGCGCCGCCTACCTGAAATCGCAGCTTGCCGTAGCATAGACAGCCGAGCGCACTCCACCTATTACCGGAGAAGATCGATGTCCATCACGCAAAGCAAGCTGTTTTTCATCACGGGAGTCAGCACGGGCTTCGGCCGCGCGCTAGCGCAGGCGGCCGTCGCCGACGGCCATCGCGTCGTCGGCACCTTGCGCGACCAGACCGCGCTGGGCGAATTCGAATTGCTCGCACCGGGCCGCGCCATCGGTAAGCTGCTCGACGTGACGCATACCGACGCCATCGCCGATACGATCGCCGACGTCGAAGGCAAGGTCGGTGGGATCGACGTGCTCGTCAACAATGCCGGCTACGGCTTCGAAGGCCTGCTAGAAGAATCGACGCTGGCCGAATGGCGCAAGCAATTCGACGTCAACGTGTTCGGCGCCGTCGCCATGATCCAAGCCGTGCTGCCCTATATGCGCCGGCGCAAACGCGGCCACATCATCAACATCACGTCGATGGGCGGCTATTTCGCCGCGCCGGGCATCGGTGCCTACAACGGCACGAAGTTCGCCCTCGAGGGGATTACCGACAGCCTGTCCCAGGAGGTCAAAGGCCTCGGCATCAAGGTCACGGCCGTGGCGCCCGGGGCGTTTCGCACCGACTGGGCAGGCCGTTCGATGGTACGCACGGAGCGCTCGATTTCCGATTACGACGCCGTGTTCGAGCCCCTGCGCGCTCACCGCAAGTCCATCAGCGGGAAGCAGCCCGGCGATCCCGCCAAAGCCGCCCGAGCGATTCTGGAGATCGTCGCCTCTGAGAACCCGCCCGTGCATGTCCTGCTCGGCTCGGATGCGGTCAAACGCGTGCACGACAAGCTCGATGCGCTGCGCGCCGAGCTCGACGCTTGGGAAGCGTTGTCGAAATCGACCGATTTTTCCTCATGAAGCGGTGTTCGTGAACGTTCGTTCGCGATGACGAAACCGGCCGCGTTCAAGGGCGAATGCCGAACATGCCGTGCCATAGCGTGCTGAATAACCCCGCATGCGAGGCCGGTTCGGCTTCGGCCGTCTGGGGCGGCGCGGTAGGGGCCGCCGATTCGGCCGACGCATCTGGCTCGCGCCGACCCTTGCTCATATTGCCCGCAGGGGGCGCCGATGCGCGCGACGCCGACAGCGCCGCAACGCCGTGCGCAATACGCGCCGCCAGCGCCTCGTCGCAGCCTCGGCCCAGCAGGACGCCGAACACCACATCGCGCTTATAGCCGCGCTCGGCGTATCGCATCGCGATCGCCACGAATTTCTCGTATCGCTCCCGCTGCGCCTGCGCTTCGCACTCGGCCCGTTCGCGCGCCTGCCGCTCTTCGTCGTCGCGCAACCGGCTCATTTCCTGCGCGAACACCGCATCGTAGACGCGCCGCTGCTCCCCGTCAGACAAAATAGCGTACGCCTGCTTGATTTCTTGGAATGCATCGTGCGCCGCGGCTTCACGCCCCTTATTGCGATCCGGATGGGCCCGCATCGCCGCTTTTCGATACGCGCGCTTGATCTCGTCGTCGGAGGCGTCTTCGCGCACGCCGAGCGCTTCATACAGCGTCACCATGTCTCGTGAAGGGAGGAGTTGCCGGCACGACGATCGTATCACCGGGGCCGGGCAGCCCGAGCCGAAGCGGCGTGTTTCGCCGCCGAAACGGCCTTTAACGACGAAAGCAAAATGTCAGCTTCGGTTTTGAAACGCGGCCGAACTTGCGGGCATGTCATGCGAGCGCCCAAATGAAACGCCCGTCCAAATCTTTTAGTCGCGTAAGGGACTTGATTTCATCGCGCGCTTCGATTTGAATGACGGAGCTTCGAGATCATGTCGCGCATTGAGAGACTGCGCGGCTAAGCCGAGCCTAGTCATACGCCGCGATAAGTTTCCTCCGAAAAGCGTTTTTTTCGAGGGAAGAAGCACCGCGGCCGACGGGTTCCGACGCTAAAACACATAACTTTCACTATAGAAGCGGGCCTCTAAATGAGCGAAAAAAAGAAAGCGCTGATCGAAACCGCGACTCGGTTATTTTCGCAGTTCGGTTTTCACGCCGTGGGCATCGATCGGATCATCGCAGAATCGCGCGTCGCGAAGATGACGATGTATAAGCACTTCCCCTCCAAAAGCCGTCTCGTCGTCGAAGTACTCAACGAGCAAGGTGCCGGTTTCGCGGCCGGAATCGCGGCCGCGGTCGCCGCACACACGGACGCCCTCGATAAGCTGCATGCGATCTTCCAGTGGCATGACACCTGGTTCCGTTCTGAAACGTTTACCGGCAACATGCTGATCCACGCCGCGGCGGAATTTCATGCGGAAGAAAATGAAATCTTGTCCGCATCGGAAGCGCAGCGGCGCGCGTTCGTTCATTCGCTCGAACGCATTCTCGACGAACGTTTCGACCATGAAACGGCGGTGCGGCTTGCGCGCCGTTGCGCGCTGCTGCTCGACGGCGCCACGCTCGCGCGGCAATTGAGCGGCCGCGTCGATGCGGCACGCGACGCATGGGAAATCGCCCAAGCGCTCGTCGAAACCGAACGCATGCATGTCGCCTAGCGGCCAGGGCCGGCAAGCGCGCCGGCCCTAAGAAAATCCGAAAGCGTCAAGCCAAAGTGCGCGCCCTGTGGCGCGTTGTGTTCGTGCACTTTTAAAAGCCGCTGACGCGATCGAACTTCGCGATACACTCATCGCCATGAAATGGGCGCGGAGCCGTGCGTCATGCCTGTCGCAGGTGGCGCTATGCGCGCGCGGCGACAGACATGAGCCCCGCAGAAGCCCGTACAATCGGTTCACCCACGACTCGAGGAAACGTTCGATGCGCACCACCGGCTCTTCCGGGGCAATGACCCTGCTCACCGAAATCCACGACACGGGCGGACATGTCGTCCGCACATTGCGGCTCGAAGCGACAGACGATGGTAAAAGCATTCATCTGATCGAAGTCGACGAGCGCAAGCCCGGCATTCACCGGGAAGTTCGCTACGAAATCACGCCGGCTGAACTGATCGCGGCAATACGGGCGCATGGGGCAGAATTACCGGGCGAGCAGCACGGACGCTAAATTTACCGACAACATATCGTCATTCTGGCGCGATCGCGCAGAGCCATTCATCTCTCTACCACTCGGCAATTGAATCGACCCGCGGCGGCATCATCGCTGCCGCGGGCTTATCGTCCGACTCTCCTGTCAAAATATCGGCGTCGGCAACGTCACCACGAGCCGATAGACCTGATTCGTGCTATCCGCATAAAACGCCGAGCCGATGTGCCACTGCGCGATCAACGTGAACTTGGTATGACGCAGCCGTCCGCTTTGCACGACATAGGTGGGAATAAATCCGAACTCGTGGTGCCGCCCATGGATCGGTTCTCCGTTTCGCTCGTACAGCGAGCCGTACGGCGCTCCGTTTTGCGCATACCGCTGCGCCGCCACGGACGTATCCGCTCCCCAGCCCTGCTGCGCCCAGACCATCGCGGTCAGGCCCGGCACGCCCGCTTGTTTGCCGTCGAACGTATAGCGCAATTGAAGCGACTGTTCATGCGGCGCGTTGTAGTCGACATCCATTGAGTTGACGAGATAAACGCCCGCGGTCTCATCGATGTAATCGAAAAATTCATCGCCGAGAATCTTTTGGTAGGCCACCAGTATTCCGTGGGGGCCGTGCTGAACCGATAGCGACGCGCTGTAAGCATCGTTATGAATCGGTCCTTGCCGCGACGCCCCCGTATCGCGCGTCGCATAGAGATTGGCAAAACCGGTCAGCCTCAACGAATGCACGCTGCCTATGCCATGCTGTAACGACGCATAGTACTGACGCCACACGTCGTCGGCCTGGTCGGCGTATAGCGAAACCGAGCCGTCCGGCGAATAGTCCCAGGTCGCGCCCACGTAGCTGACCCGTTTGAACGACACGCGCCCATAGGTCGTGCGCAGATCGACGAGATTGGTTTGGCCGCGAGGATCCGCTTTCGAAAAGCTGCCTGCCTGCAGCGCAAGGCCGTCGATTTCGCGGCTGAGCAGGGAAGCGCCGAGGAACGTCGGCGGCAGCGCTCGATTGTCGTGCGGGTCGAGGAATGGGTTCGATACTTGTTGCAGACCGTATTGCAGTACGGACTCCGAAATACGCGCCTTCAAACCGTATAAGCCGGGATAGGCCCACGCGAGCCGGTGCTCACCGTCGCCGTGGCGGCCGCTATACACCATGTTGCGGGCACCGCGTCCGCCGTCGAGCTTGAGCGCCCCGAACAGCGCCGCATCGATACCGAAACCGACCGGTCCGCGCGTGAAGCCCGATTCGAATCGGGCCTGAAGTCCCTCGACCCATGCGTGGCGGCTAATGCCGCTTGCATGCAAGTAATCGCTGTAATTGCGCCATTCGAAGCTCAAGCGACTATCGGCGACGAATCCCGCGCTGGCCGCTTGGCTCGAGCGCGGCGCGACGCTTGTTTGCGTCAAGGCGGATTCGGTGCCGACGAGCGCGTTAGGCGTTTTGGCCTCCTGCGCGATCTGTGGCGCCGGCACGGCAGCGGCCGGCGCACGGGCCGGCTCGTCGGCCCACGCGGCGCCCGCACTTACGCCGGCGATGGCATGCAAGCCGCAGGTGAATGCGATCGCGCGCGAACGCGGGCCGACTATCCTGTCAATAGAATGGGGCCGCGACCACGAACGCGCAACTAAGGGTACGATAGCGCCCGTCGCGTGAATATGCGACGAGGCCCTCGCAAAAATATGCGTGGCTTTCATCATGGCGAATGACGGGTTGAAACGCGACGGGAAGGAGCAATCGGCCAATTGCAACGCGCATCAAAGCACGGGCCCTCTTTCTCGGGCAGCTAGCAACGGTGTTGGGGGCCGTCGCACTGGTGCATACCCGAAGTGACGCACGCGGCCAACGCTAGGAGAATCGCGCGCGGCGCTGCGGGCAGCGGCGTGCCGGCAAGCGCCCGCATGAAGCGGGCAAGGCAATCGATGCGCTATCGCATCATCGATCGCCAGCGTTCGAACTCCGCACGCACAACGTGCGAAAGTCATTCGACCTATCAGGGAGAACTTTTAATGAATTCGTCGGCTTCGCAAACGAGATCGTTTACCACGGTCTTTTTAGTCGAAATGTGGGAGCGCTTCGGCTATTACGGCATGGGCGCGCTGCTCGTGCTTTACATGGTCGAGCGGCTGGGATTCGGCGATGCACGCGCAAACCTCACGTGGGGCGCGTTCACGGCACTCGTTTATGCGGCGCCGTCGATCGGCGGATGGATCGGCGACAAAATTCTCGGCACGCGCCGCACGATGCTGTTCGGCGCCATCGTGCTCTCGATCGGCTATGGGATGCTGGCGCTTCCCGACGAGCGTCTCTCGTTCCTCTACACGTCCCTCGGCGTCATCGTCGTCGGCAACGGGCTGTTCAAAGCGAATTCGGCCAACCTCGTGCGCCGCATTTACGAAGGCGACGACGCACGCATCGATAGTGCGTTCACGATCTACTACATGGCCGTGAACATCGGCTCGACGATCTCGATCCTCGCCACGCCGTGGATCAAGGACCGGTGGGGATGGCGCGCGGCCTTCGCCGTTTGCTGCGCCGGCATGATTCTCGGCGTGCTCAATTTCTTGCTGCGCTATCGCTCGCTCTCGCACGTGGGCTCCGGTCCCGACAGCAAACCGATCGTATGGCCGCGGCTGGCCGCGGTGGCCGCGGGCGCGGTGGCGCTGGGCGCAGCCGCTACGTTCGTGCTCGGCAACAAGACGCTCGCGGTGACGTGCGTCGATATCGCGGGGGTCATCATCCTCGCGCTTTTCGGGTACATGATCGCGAAATGCGACCGTTCCGAGCGTGCCGGCCTCGTCGCCGCACTCGTGCTGTCCGCGCAGTCGATCTTGTTTTTCATCTTCTACCAGCAGCAGATGACCTCGCTCACGCTCTTCGCGTTGCGCAACGTCGACCCCTCCTTCTCCTTGTTCGGTATCCATCTGTTCTCGTGGAGCGCCGCGCAATTCCAAGCACTGAATCCGATTTGGATCATGCTGCTGAGCCCGATTCTCGCCTCCACCTATACGCGACTCGCGAAAGGCCGCGGCGACCTCAGCATCGCCGCGAAATTCGCGCTCGGCTACGTCGCCGTGGCGATCGGCTTTCTCATCTATGCCTTCAGCGGCCACTACGCCGTGGATGGCCGAGTCTCTTCGTGGTTCATGGTCTGGGGCTACGGCTTGAACTCGCTCGGCGAATTGCTCGTGAGCGGCCTCGGGCTCGCGATGATCGCGCGCTACATCCCGGCGCGGATGAGCGGCTTCATGATGGGCGCCTACTTCCTCGCGACGGGCATTTCCCAATATTTGGGCAGCGTCGTGGCGAACTACGCGCAAATGCCGTCGAACAACTTGCCGGCTACTCAATCGCTTTCGCTCTACACCGATTTGTTCGGCAAGCTGGGCTGGCTCGCGGTGGCCGGCGTCGTCATGTCGCTGGCGCTGTTGCCGTTGATGCGCAAGCTCTCCGATCAACATCGCCGCGCATCGAACGAGGCGCTCGCCGCTTCGAACGCAGCGAGCATGGCCGCCGAGTGAGCGGCTGACGAAACGCGGCCCTCGCGGCCGCGCCCTAGCCCCGCTCCGCCGACACCTCGCAGAGCATGCGCCAATGGCGCTCGAGCGTACGCGTGGCGTGACCCGATACCACCACGGTCCCACTCAGATGAATGTCTCGGCTGGAGCTGCCGATCAAGACCTGGAATTCGCCGGGCTCGACCACCCGCTCGCCTCGCCCATCGGTGAAATTGAGCATATCGACCGGCAGCACGACGCGAACGGTACGGCGATCGCCCACAGGAACGAACACACGTTGAAATCCCTTGAGTTCTCTCACCGGTCGAACGACCGACGCAACGCGATCCGCCACGTAGATTTGAACCACCTCGGTGCCATCGACGGCACCGGCGTTTTCCACCTCGAAGCTGAATTCGAATTGCCCGCCTTCGATGTCCGCATGCCGATTCGTCCACGCGAGCGCACCGTATTTGAATTGCGTATAGCTGAGGCCGAAGCCGAACGGGTAGCGCGAACCGAAGTGATAAGCCACCGGCGTGCCCGCGCTCTTGAGCTTGTGGTTGTACACGTAGGGCACCGCACCCACGCTCTTGGGAATCGATAACGGCAACCGGCCGCTGAAATTGGCGTCGCCGGAAATCAGCTCGACGAGCGCATCGGCGCCCCCTTCTCCCGGAGAAAACGCGAGGATATGGGCGGCCACCGAGTCCTCCAGGCCGCCGAGGTTGTAAGGCCGCCCGCCCGTCTGAACCACGACGGTCGGCGTGCCGCACGCCACGACGGCGTCCAAGAGCAACTGCTGCACGCCGGGCAACTCGAGACTGTCGGTGTCCGAACCTTCGCCGACGGTGCCGGATTGGAACAGGCCGGATAGATCGCCGACGAAAACGAATGCCACGTCCGCGGATCGCGCCGCGTGAACCGCTTCATCGATCTGCCCGAGGTCGCGGCTCACGGGCGTGCGCCGGTCCTCGCCGATCGCACGCGCCATGTCCACGTCGCCCGGATACACCGGCGTACCCGCGCGGCGCTCGCGGATGATGTCGCACCCTTTGGCGAAAACAACGCGGTCGTCCCCAAAACGCGCCTTGAAGGCCTGCAAAGGCGTCTTGACCGGCGAGGCCGCATGCTCGCCCGCCGTAATCAAATGCACGGGAAAGCTATATCCCGCGAGAAGCGCGAGCGGATCGTCCGCCGTCGGGCCGATGACCGCGACGTTCGAGGGCGTGCCGGCGCCGAGAGGAAGCGCCGCGTCGTTCTTTAAAAGGATGATCGACTCGAGAGCGGCGCGACGCGCCACGGCCGCCGCCCGCGGGCTGTTCACGTTAACGCCGTCGGGGTTCGCGTAGGGGTGCTCGAACAGCCCGAGCCGGAACTTCGCCGTCAGGACGCGGCACACGGCCGCATCGATGACGGACAGGTCGATGTCGCCGCGGTCGATCGCCGTCTTCAGATGCAACGCGCATTCATGTCCCGGCAGTTCGATATCGAGACCGGCGTTGAACGCCAACGCCGCGGCTTTCGCCGCATCATGGGCAACGCCATGGTGCGAATAGAGCAAATTGACGCCCGCATAGTCGGCCACCACGAGACCGTCGAATCCCCACTTTTGGCGCAACGTGCCCTCGATCAAGACCTGGTCGGCGTGGCAGGGAATCCCATCGATATCGTGATAGGCGGGCATGACGGAACCCGCATTGGCCAGCTTCACGGCCATCTCGAAGGGCAACAGAAATACGTCGTTGAACTCTCGCGGGCCGATATGCACCGGTGCATGATTTCGGCCGCCCTCGCTCGCGGAGTGTCCGGCGAAATGTTTCAGCGTCGCGAACAGATCTCGGCGTTCGCCCTGAAGGCCCGATACGTACCGAGTGCCCATCACGCCGACCAGGTACGGATCTTCGCCGAACGTTTCCTCGGTACGCCCCCAGCGAGGATCGCGGGACACATCGAGCACGGGCGCGAGACCTTGGTGACAACCGATCGAACGCGCTTGTTCGCCGATCGTGCGGCCCACTTCCTCGATCAAATCGGCGTCCCACGTCGCCGCGTAATTGAGCGGGGCGGGAAACAGCGTGGCCCCCTCGATCATGAGCCCGACGAGGCACTCCTCATGGGACATCACGGGGATACCGAGGCGCGTGTCCTCGACCATCCTGCGCTGCAACGCATTGAACGCGCGAACGCCCTCGTGCGCCTCCACGGTGTGCGTGCCGAGCGGCCGCGTGATTTGCCCGAGGCCGTGCTCGAGCAACGCGTCGACGGTGATGTCCGTCTCGCGCTGCGCGAAATCCGCGAGACGCCACGCGTGGTTGCCGTCCGCCGACAGCTTCAGCCATCCCGCGTGCAACTGCGCGATTTTTTCTGGCAGCGTCATCCGTCCAAGCAAGTCGGCAACGCGCTCGGCGATGGGAGCCGCCGCATCGCGGTACAGCGCCGATTGTTCAGCAATATCGATTGGCATGGCAACTCTCTGGTAGATGAATGGATGGTCGATCAGGCGCTGAGCCGGGTGAATGCCGCACGCTCCGCATCGCCGAGCCGCGGCAGAGCGAGACCGTCGTCGTCGAAGACATGGCAGGCGTGAGGCGCAGCCGCAAGCGCGACCGGCCGGCCGCGCTCGACATCGACGTCGCCGGAAAGCTTGGCGACGATGTGCGTATCCGCTTGCTCGGCCAGCGCGGCATGCAAATAAGTGCATTCGCCGAACCGTTCGATCAGCCGGGCTTGCGCGCGGACGATCTGGTTCTTCGCGTCGCCGCCGGCAATGGCGAGATGTTCGGGACGAACGCCGAGGGTCGCTTCGCAGCCGGCTCGAAGACGGCGTCCGTCGACCGATGCGGCGAGCAACTCTCCACCCGGTAGACGCAGACGCACGCCATCCGAATCGGCCTCGACGACTTTGACGCGCACGAAGTTCATTCTCGGCGAGCCGATGAATCCCGCCACGAACCGGTTCTTGGGCCGGTGATAGAGATCGAGCGGCGAGCCGACTTGCGCGATGCTGCCATCGCGTTCCATATCGGCGCCTGTATGCAGCAACACGATCTTGTCCGCGAGGGCCATCGCCTCGGTTTGATCGTGCGTAACGTAGACGGCGCTTGCCTGATTGAATTCACGGTGAAGCCGGGCGATCTCCGTGCGGGTTTGAACGCGCAGCGCGGCATCGAGGTTCGACAGCGGCTCGTCGAACAGGAAGACGCCCGGCTCGCGCACGATCGCCCGGCCGATCGCGACGCGCTGGCGTTGTCCGCCGGAAAGCGCGGCCGGTTTCCGGTCGAGAAGTCGATCGAGTTGCAGCGTGGCGGCCGCCTGCCTAACCTTCCGATCGATCACCGCGCCGTCCAGTTTTGCTTGCCGCAACGCGAACGCCATATTCTCGTAGACGCTCATATGCGGATACAACGCATAGTTCTGGAAGACCATCGCGACGTTTCGCTTCGATGGATGAATGTCGTTGACCAACTTCCCGTCGATCCTGAGCTCGCCCGACGTAATGGCTTCGAGCCCGGCAATCATGCGAAGCAGCGTCGATTTTCCGCAGCCGGAGGGGCCCAGAAATACGCAGAACTCATGCGCGTCGATATCCAGGTCGACCTTGCGGACGACCGCCGAATTGCCCTGATACGCTTTGTGGACGTTCTTGAGACTGATGCTTGCCATGATGGGTTAGCCCTTTAACGATCCGGCCATCATTCCCTTGATGACGCGTTCCTGCCCGAACGCATAGACGGCGATCAAAGGGAGCGATGTGAGCGTGACGACCGCAAGCATCGCGGGCACGTTCGATGAGTACTGCCCCTGGAAGTCCCATATCGCGAGAGGCAGGGTGCGGTGCCCCGGCGTCGACGTCAGGACGTACGCGAAGATGAACTCGTTCCACAGCGCGACGGCGTTATAGATGGCGACGGTGGCGAGCCCCGGCGTGGAAAGCGGGAAGTAGATTCGCCAAAAGATCTTGAGCGGCCCGCAGCCATCGAGGCACGCGGCCTCCTCCAGCTCTCGCGGAATCTGCCGCATGAACTCGGTCAAGATGAAGATCGAAATCGGTAAGCTGAACGCGACATACGGTCCGATCAGCGCGAACGCGGTGTCGTACAAACCGATATTCCGAATCAGAAGGTAAATCGGAACCAAGGTTGCGTGGATGGGCACGACCATCGCCGCCACCACGAGCCCGAACAACGTTTTGCCAAAAGGAAAATCGAGCCGCGCGAAGGCGTAGGCCGCCATCGAACTCAACACGACGATCAACAGCACCGATACGCCGACCACCCAAAGGCTGTTTCGCAGATAGGTAAAGAACGGGCCCTGCAGGATCGATGCATACTGGGAAAGATCGATTCGCTGCGGCAGGGCCCATACCGAGCCCGAAAACGACTCCTCTTGCGACTTGAAACTGGTGACGATCACGAACAGGAACGGAAGCGTGGTGACGGCCAGCCATACGAGCGCAAGGACGTAAGACACACCGCGCTTGGCCAATGCCGTTTCCCGAATTGTCGACGCGGCCATGGTCAAACCTTTTGCGAATAGCGTTGCGTCGCACGCATGGCGGCGGCGGCCACGAGCGCAACGATCAAGAACATCGCAGAAGCGATCGTGCTTCCATAGCCCAGTTGAAACGAGCTGAACACCTTGTTGTACATATAGGTCGCCATGAGTTCCGACGCGTGCTCGGGACCGCCGCCCGTCATCACGAAGACGAGATCGAAGTACCTCAGGGAGCCCAGCACGGCCAATAGCATCGCCGTGCGGATCGTGCCTTGCAGGTGCGGGAGTTTGATGCGCCAAAAGATCGTGGATTCGGAGGCGCCGTCCAGTCGCGCCGCTTCGCTCAATTCGACCGGAAACGAAGCAAGGCCCGCGAGGAACAGAATCATGTAGAAGGGAATGTTCTGCCAACAGATCACGGCAATCGTGGACGCCAGCGAAAAGCTCGGATCGCCGAGCCAATCCTGAGCGAAGCGATCGAGCCCGATCGCACGCAAGCCCACGTTCAAAGGGCCGAAGTTCGGATCGTAGACATTCTTGAACAGCACCCCGATCGCGACGCTCGACATCAGCAGCGGCAGAAAATAGAGCAGCTTCAATACGCGCGAGCCCTTCCCCGCCTTATCTAGCATCACGGCCAGCACGAGTGCGATGGGCAATTGAATGACGACCGAAAAGAGCGCCAGCAGAAGGTTGTTGCGCAGTGCCTGCCAGAACACCGCGTCATGCGACAGGTGCACCCAATTGGCGAGGCCCGCGTAGCGCGCACCGTTTCCCAATCCGTTCCAATCGAGCAGCGAGAGACGAAAACTGCCTACGAGCGGATACAGCAGGAACACGCCGAGCAACAGTATCGACGGCGCGAGCAGAACGACGATGCTGATCCAATGGGAAGCGATTAAGCGATGCCGATTCGATACGTTCGATACCTCGGATTCAACCGTAACGGTACTCAAAACCACCTCCGGTTCTCAGTCCATTCAATGGATCGATGCCAATCAATTCGCCGCGCTTTTGGCCGCCTCTTGCATCTGCTCGGCCGCGGCTTCAGGCGTGATCGAGAGACCGAACAGCGCTTGTGCGAGGTCTTTGTGCCGTTCGCCCAACCGCGGCGGCAGCTCCTGGTCGTACCATAGCTGCACGCTCGGCGCTTGTTCGATCAGCGCCTGCACGCGTTTCATCAAAGGATCGGAAAGGCGGACATCCTTGATCGGCGGAATGCGGTCGTCGGCCACTCGGCCTTTCATGGCCGCGTCGTCGGTCATGGTTTCGATCAACTTGAACGCGGCGGCTTTGTCTTCGCATTGCGCCGAAATACTCAGGAAGCTGTCACCGACGGTCCCGACGACATCGCGCGGATCGCCTTTTCCGCCGGGTACGCTCGGAAACGGAAAGAAATCGAGCTTTTGATAGAACGACGGATTCTCTTTGCGGATCGTCGAAGCTTCCCATGTACCCATCAACTCCATCGCCGCACGTCCCGAATACAGCAATCGCCTCGACCCACCGATGTCGTAATCGAGCCCGTTGTAGCCCGGAGCAAAGCCGCCTGCTTTCACCAAGTCCTGGATCATCTTGCCCGCCTCGACGAATGCCGGGTCGGTAAAACTGCCGCCTCCGTTGACCGCGCGCTGAAATACACCGGGCCCGCCCAGGCGATCGACGAGGTACATGTAGTACATCGATCCGGTCCACTTGTTTTTGTTGGCCAGCGCGAACGGAGCAACGCCATGCGCGTTGAACACTTTGACCACATTCATCAACTCGGGCCAAGTGGTGGGCGGACTCAGGTGATATTTCCGGAACAAGTCCTTGTTATAGAAAACGACCGCGACCGCGATGTTCTCTTCGGGAATCCCATAGATTTTTCCGCCGGTGGTGACCGCCGTCCACGATGTCGGGAGAAACCGGCTCTCGAACGCTGGGTTCTGCTTCAGGAACGGAGTCAAGTCGGCCACTTGGCCCGATGTCACATACTCCCGAAGCCCGCCGCCCCCCCATGAATCGAACACGCATGGCGGCTGCGCGGCGCCGAAGGCAATTTTCAGCTTGGCCTTGTAGGGATCGTTGAGGACATGGGACGACTCCACCTTGTTGCCGGGGTTCGCTTGTTCGAAGCGAGCGACCGCGGCCTGCAGATTGGCCGGCTCGTCTCCGCCGGTTTGGTGATCCCATTCGACGATCGCCTTGCCGGACTGCGCGCAGGCTGTTCCGATCGACAGCGTCGAAATAGCCGCGAGCCACGTTGCCGCACACACGAGTTTGGTTAGTTTGCCGACCCGCATCCATGCCTCCATCGTTGTTTTCGCGCATAACGTTATCGCTAACGTTATATGATGTTATTTTTCGAGGAGCAGGGCTGCCATCGGTGTTTACCCGTCGCCGCGTATCGGCGCCTCCATTCCCGATTCGACTGCCATTCCAGCGCTATATTTCGAACAAATCGATCGCTCTCGCTCACGCCCCGAGTCCTGCTACCATGACGTTACCGCTATCGCCGAACCGCCGTTCGCAATGAATGACATGAGCAAACAAGCACCCACCCTTGCGCAGGTCGCGAAAATAGCCGGCGTCTCGCAGATGACCGCGTCGCGCGCGCTCAATGACAAGCCCGGCGTCTCTCACGAAACGCGCGAGGCGGTGTTGAAGATCGCATCGGATATCGGATACGTGGTCAACCGAAGCGCGCAAAAGCTATCGGGCAGCCGCAACGGGATCATCGGCATCATGACGCCCGTGCTCGACAATCACTACGTCGGTGAACTCGTCGTCGGCGTGGGGCGGGCAGCGCGTGCCCAGGGATACGAAACGCTCGTCTATACGCTGTTCGACGAAGACCGCCACTCGCACCGCTCCGTCTTGGGATTGATCAAGCAGTTTACCGATGGGGTCGTCGCGATCTTGCCGCGCGAATCCGCGTACTTCAACGCACTCGCGGCAGCCAACGTTCCCGTCGTGGCGATCGATCAGCGCTGCAGCCTCGACGGATTTCCCTCCGTTTCAGTCGACAGTTACGGCGGTGCCGTGCGCGCGGTCGAGCACTTGGCACAGCTCGGACATACGCGAATCGGTTTCGTCGGCGGGGACGAATCGATCGAGGGCGTACGTGATCGGCGGCGGGGCTATCTCGACGCGCTCGCTCGCCTCGGGCTACCGAGCGATCCGAATCTGATCGCACCGGGCGATCTCTCGCAGATGAGAGCATTCGAGGCGGGCAGTTCGCTACTTGCTCTCTCGGAGCCGCCTACCGCGATTTTCGCCGTCAACGACTTGAGTGCATTCGGCGTGATCGCCGCGGCGCGCGAGCAGGGTCTTAGAGTGCCGCGCGACCTTTCCGTCGTCGGCTTCGACGATATCCCGATGGCATCGCAGGTGCATCCGCCGTTGACGACGATACGTCAGCCCTTCGCTCAGATGGGGCGGGCGGCCGTGAATACGCTGCTCTCGCAAATGGAAAACGACGATGCAATCGCGCCGCGCATCGTGCTGCCGACCGAGTTGATCGTCAGGGAATCAACGGGGCCTGCTCCGCGCTATGCTGTAGGCACCCGGCGCACAAAGAGGAGCGACCATGACCGAACCACATCGCGCTAAGCCGCGAACGCGCAAAAGCGCGCAACCCGCCGCGCGTATTCGCATCGGCATCGGCGGCTGGACTTATGAACCGTGGCGCGGGCATTTCTACCCCGGCGACCTGACGCAAAAGCGCGAACTCGAATACGCGAGCCGCAAGCTGACCTCGATCGAAATCAACGGCACTGATTTTGATTGGCTTCCGACAGCTTCCAACGGCTTCCGGTCTCTCCTGTTTTGTCCAACATTTCAATTACTTATGTTCCTACACAGTCTTTTTTATACCGATAACATCCGCTTGAATACGGGTAGCTAGTTGGGTAGCCTCGAGCGTGTGTGGGTAGCTATAATAAGCTAACACTCCACAGGAGCTATGGCATGCCCAAACAGCTTCACGTTCTGGACGATATCCAACTCCGCGCCTGGATAAGCAGAGGCGAGCCGGTTGCCAAATCGGACGGTGACGGCCTCACCTTTACGCTGTCAAAGACCGGAACCGCGAGCTGGATTCTTCGCTACCGGCTCGGCGGCAACATCCGGCGCGAGTTGACGCTTGGCAACTACCCGGACATGTCCCTCGCCGCGGCACGCAGACTCGCTCGGCAGCACAGGGTCAAGATCGACGGCGGTGGCGACCCAGCGCGCGAGAAACGCATCAAGAAGGCGCGAGCTGCCGCCGACTGGACTGTCAACCTGCTGATCGACGACTACCAAGAAAAGATCATGCCCTCGCTGGCCGCGGGGAGCGCGGCCGCTCGCAAGCGACACTTCAAGAAGTGCATCCGCCCCACCCTTGGCGCCCTGTCCGTGTCCGCCGTGACTGCCGCGGATATCGTGCTCATGATCGAACGCGTCCGCAGCTGGTCGATGGCGGAACAGATTCTGTGCTCGGCGTCGCGCCTCTTTCATCACGCGGTCGGCCGACGCCTCATCAACGCGAACCCCTGTGCTGGCATTTCGCTTGACGCCATCAAGGGAGCCAAGCCTCCTCCGAGAAAACGCGTGATGCTAACAGCCGAGGAACTGCACGATATCTTGTCCAAGATAGATCATGCCGCAGGTCGAAAGTACGGTTTGATGTTTCGCTGCCTGCTCGGGACGTGCGTCCGGACCGCCGAGCTGGTTAAGTCGAAAAAGGACGACTTTGACCTCGACAAAGGGACGTGGTGGGTCGCACCGGAAAACGTCAAGACGCGCCACGGAATGCTTATCCCTCTCGGTCCGGACCTGATCGAATGGATTCAAGAGTTGATGGATATGTCGGGGGACTCGGAATACCTCCTGCCAGGGATGTACACGCGCGAGGGGAGTCATATGGGCGTGACCACCCTGTGGGACGTCGTGTCGGGGCTTCAAGACGATCACGTGTTCGACGCCCGCTACTTCACACCACACGACACCCGCAGCACCGCGAAAGGCCACATGCGCAATCTCGGGGTGTCGAACGAGATCAGCGAACTGGCTTTGAACCACAAACGCAGGGGCATCGAAGGGATCTATGACGTGCGCGAAGAGGTACCGGAACTGCGCGTGGCGCTGCAGTTGTGGTCCGACTTTCTAGTGCGTTGCGAGCGAGGGATAACGAACGTCGCGCCGATCACTTCGGCGGGAGCGTGAAATGCTTCCTGCGTCAGCAACGGTAATGGAACTCAAGCATCAATCGTCTAATGCTCGCGCTCATTAAGCAGCTCCTGCTGCGCGATTACGAGCCCTTCGCCACACCGGATGCGTCACTGCGGCGCATGGGCGATTGCTGCGGTAATGGGGACTTGCGCAGTGCCAATGGCCCCCCCTCCACAGATTCGTGAGACGGGGCGGGGTCGGCTAGGAACAGCCCCACCACCGCACTTCGGCGACTTCAGTCCGATTTCGTCCCGCTGACTTCGCCCGGTATAACGCGGCGTCGGCCGCTCTCGCGAGGTCGTCGGGAAGACGGGTCTCGTGTGCAACGGTCGAGGCGCACCCGGCGCTGATTGTGACGTGCCCCGCGGGCGCCGGTGTTTCGAGGTTAAGACCTCGCACCGCTTGGCGCGCCCGCTCTGCGATTTCTGATGCGCCAAGCAAATCGGTCTCCGGTAGGACGATCGCAAATTCTTCTCCTCCGTAGCGGGCCACAAAGTCTCCCGGGCGCAAGAGCACCTCTGCGAGCGCGCGTGCCACAGCGGTCAAGCACCTGTCGCCCTTTAGATGCCCGAAGGTATCGTTGTATTGCTTGAAATGGTCGACATCCACGATGACGAGCGAGAGTGGCTGAGCCGCACGCTTCGCACGATCGAATTCCTTCGGAAACTGCGCTTCGAAAAAGAGGCGGTTGTAGACGCCCGTCAATGCGTCGCGGACCGCCGCATGTAACAACGAGGCATGCGCGTCAAACAGCCGCCGGTAGAGCAGACAGACTTCCCAGACGAGCAAGCCAACGACGACTCCCGGCGCGAGCATGCTAAAAATCCGGGCGATGTACCAACCCTCGCTGAATCGCGCCATGCTCATGAAATTCAACGTCGTGTCGACGAAGCATGACAGCATCGCGATCATCAGCCATTGATCGAGCAGCACACGCAGCCGCCCTGACATTACTACGACCAGCAGCGCTGTGACATTCAGCGCCCAAGTGACCAGCGCGGCTGGATCTAGCGCAAATGCTTGATTTCTTTCCAACGGATGAAAGGCGGGTGGCAAGCCGCCATACAGTGCGAACAGGCAAAGGCCGGCGCATAGAACGATCGGCCCACCGATGAGCGACCAAGTCCACGGACCGACATCGGACGCACTCACCGGCGTGTGTCCAAACATTGCACGGATCAATGCGGAGATGATGACGAACAGCGGAAACCCGCCGTGCCAGAAAATCCAGATCCACGCAGATGTGTACGGGCCCGCGCCAAAAAGCCCCGTGGAAGTGAAGATGCCCGGAAACGTTAGCAACTGGACCGCCACTGCCAGCGCGCTAAAAGCGTACGCTCCGCCCAATGCGCCCAGCATCGGTTGCCGCGTGGCAACAAACTGCGCAGCCAGCAAGAACGCAGCGATCACCGCGGTGGTAAAGACCGTCAGCGCACACATCGGCATGAAGGGGCCGACAGCGCGAAGCGGTTCGGCGGCACGGGGCGCTGCAATGGCAAAGACGAGAAGAATTAGCAGTGCGGTGAGCCCCACAACAACCGTTTGCGTGCGCGAGGCGCGCTGCGTAAGGAAGCTATCCATGCATACTCACCCGCGTTCGTTATTGAGGGTACGCGGTTCGCTGCGTCGCCCCTGACTTCGTCCGTCCACAAGTCCATGCCCCCTTCCGGCAGGTGTCCCCTACTAACGTCGGAGAGAGGCCGGCGGCGCCGCATCGCATCGTGACCGCCTTGACCGCCTTGACCGCCTTGACCGCCTTGACCGCCTTGACCGCCTTGACCGCCTTGACCGCCTTGACCGCCTTGACCGCCTTGACCGCCCCGAGGATTGCATCACGATCAGACCCAGAAAAGCACAAATCCGCGATCTCGCGAGTCGAGACACTCGCGACCAGCGCCGACAGTTTGCTCGGCTTGAACCAACGGCACTTCGAGATTTCGTTGCTCGGCGCCGGCATCGCCCGGTCATCGAACTCGACGAAATAGACAAAATGACGTTTGGTCAGGCGGCCGAACTCAAACAGGAAAGTGGGTTGTCGTTCGACCAACGACCCGTCCTCCTGTGGCTCACGCCGGACAGCATCAAGCGGCGACTGAGCCCGGCGTATGATTCCACGCGGTAACCACCATCGCGGCCGGTCTCGCGCGTCCAGCAGAAACTTGCCTTTCCGCAAGCAGATAGCGGTCGCTCGATATTTTACGTTCCCCGTGCACGTGTCTTCCTCAGATGCCCGCTCGCCCGCTTCAGGCGTTGGCGGCTTAGCTAGAATATTCCATGTGCGCACGCCAGTTCGCACTTAAACGCATCGGGGCAGCCCTTTGATGTAGACGACGCTGCGATGCAGGGATTGCGGTCACGCCGGTGCCTGCTCTGCGGCGCCGATGCCTGCGCCTGCGCTAAACAGCTGATATCCAAGCAACCGTTCTGCGGTCTCAATTCCGCTTTGAAGATCGCCCATCGTTACGATCTGTCCCAGATCGACGTCGAGTGAGGCAAGTGAGCGAGCGACCTGTGACGACAGGCCCGTCAGGATGACTGTCGCGCCCATTAAACGCGCAGCGCTGGCTGAGCCGATCAGCCGGCCTGCGATGGTCGAATCGACATCGGCCACCCCAGTCACATCCATAACTACTGCACGCGCTCGGTTTGTGCCAATAGACCTGAGTAGCGTGTCCGTCAACTGGCGAGCTCGCTCGGCGTTTAGCGCGCCGACGATGGGAAGGAGCAAAAGGCCCTCGCGTAGCTGAAGCACCGGCGTTGATAGCCGACGAATGTCCGTTTCGCGCTCCTGCAGTTCTTGCTTTTGTCGCGCGAGCTCGGCGTTCGCAGCGCGCAATCGGTTGATCACGTTTTCGCTGTCTCTGACGATTCTGTCTAGCTCCCGTCCCTTGAGCTGGGCCTGCACAAGCCCGGTGACATCTTCGACTCGATGAATAATCCAGCGCACCCGGCCGGCCGAATCCAATACCGGCGTATTGAGTGGACTCCAGTACCGTTCCTCGAAGCCCCCCCCTTCCGAAACGGGGCGGCGAACGTCGTACTTCTGCACCGGCATGGCGTCGGCACGCCGAAGTTCGAGCACACGCTCCAAGGAAGCTCTGAGATTGCTTACGCCACTCGCGCCAGGCTCGTCGGGGTTATCAGGAAAGACGTCAAAAAGGCCGCGGCCGACGATGTACTCTCGCACAGTCATCGTCGCCGCTGCATAGGCATCGTTGACGGCGACAATGGTCAGGTCCGGCGCCAACACAAGGTACAGGCCCGGCGTGTTCTCGAAGATGGCGCGAAAATCCAGCGCGGTGTGCGATTCTGATTGCATCTTTGCCTCATAGGCGTGAAGGCGCGGTTGAAACGCAGTCAGGTTGGACGACCCAGATCGATAAATTGTTGTTCACGTTCGTGCGATCCGCAAGTACAGTCGCGGAGCGCCAGCGGGCGGTCAAATGACGGTTGCCGAATGAATCAACCGCACCGGCGCCGGGAGAAGCAGCACTAGGTTCGGGGGGAGCCCTGCACTGCCTCGTCGATGACGGCTCGGACCGCACTTAACAGATCGTCAGTCGAGACCGGCTTGTAGAGCACCGCGCACGCCGAACCGCGTTGCACAGGCGAGAGCAGAGGCAAAGCGGCGAGGATCATTACCGGAACGTCCCGCGTCGAGGGGTCTTCCTTAAGAAGCCCGCAAAATTCGGCGCAGTCGATGCCTGGCCCCGACGCTTCGGTGATGATCAGGTCGGGTCGTTCGCGCTGGACCCATTCAAGTGCGACTCGGTCATCTTGTGCCGTTAAGACTCTGTAATGCTGCGTTTCCAACATATGCTGCAGGACATCCAGTACGCCCGGGTCGTCGTCGACTAACAGAACCTTAAGCATTTGACGTCCTCCCGGTAGCAGATAAGGATAAGATACCAGTTGCGCTAGGCGCCGATGGGGTCCGGTCCGTTTCGGCGGAATGAAGGCTGCGCTGCTTCGATGCGCAGATTGGCACGGGGCAATGGACGCGTTGCCATATGCGCCCGGCGGGAGCACGTCAACGGTTCACGACATACACTGGTTTCGCGGTCATCAGCAGAAGAAATTGGCCGATCAGGGCCAAGACCATTAGCGGCAACCAAACCCAGGCCAAGACCGAAAACAGCCCAAGTTGAGCAACCGATCCGCCGATGCCATAGACCGCATCGGTACGCCGGATGTTCACATAGATCATCCAACAGGCCATCAAGGTGCCCAGAATCATCAGCACGAGGCCATTTAGCGTGTCCCCATGGCTCTGGATCGACGAATGTCGCCATATGTTGCCTACGGCGATTAGGCCCAGCGCAGCGGCTGTGAGATAGAAAGCCTTCTTCGTGAAGAACGCGTGACCAAACTTTTCCGCACAGTGCTGATTGAACATTGTGATACCAAGAACGAGTGCCGCGATGACAGCGACGACTGCAAGCAGTTTAATAACCAACATATAGCCTCTCCTGAATATGGTTGCCGGACCAGCCGGCAAATGTAGCGCCGGTTTTACGTAGCCACGTCCGCTGATCGAGCCACGTAAGCCGATTACGTGCCTGGTTGCAAGCCCGGCGCACGACGGCGCACGCGATTGAGCTTACGTATCTTCCGGCTCTTGAACGCCGTACACGACGAGCACATGCGGAGGTTCTGGCGCGTTTAGACGCGAGAAAAATCCGCCGACGTAACGAGGGTGAGGCACGAACGACAACGGCGGCTCACTCGTACACAGACTCGGGTCCAGAAGCCTGCCGTCCGCGTCGCGAACGAGCGAATACGCACAGAACTGCGATACCGTCGACAATGCTGGAAGCAAGCCAACCGCGCACGACTAGCGTTCCCGGGTGCGTGCTTAGCCACGCGTCGACCAGCATCGTGACAATTCGGCTTCGGAGGCATGGCGGCTCGAACATAGCGAGTCGGCGGGGCTCGGCGCGCCGCAGGTAGGGCGCTGACCAATGCATCAGCAAGCGTCTCGAAACCGGCGGGGGAAGTACTGATACAAAGTCTCGGTGAAATCATACTGAGCATCCTGAATTTGCCGTCTTTGTCGTCTGGATCGATCCGGCGCCACACGGTGGACGCCATTTCACTGCGCTTTACGTTGCCTTATTCGCTTGACTGCACCAAATATGAACCAAGCAAGCGCAAACGACAGAACGAACGACACGATCAACAACGTGTTGACCACTACATCGCCTTCGCCCTCGACGCCGACCACACCAAAGAAGTTGAGCAGCGGATCGAATGCATCCCATCCATGACCGTACGCCATCCAGCGCCCGAACCAAGGGTTGCGGCCGATCGCGATGGCTATTGGAAACGCAAGAACGAGCGCCGCGATCAGGGAGACAAGCAATCGTTTCATTGGACTACCACCTTTCCGTAATAGAAAAGCTCCGTACCCGGAATTTTCTCGGTCTTCTGCGAGTGCAGGAAGGCCCGCAGTTGTTCGAACTGCGTCGGATGCGTGAGCGTGATGCAACCGTCGCTTTCGCCAAAGCGACCGACCGGGTGAATACGGAAGTTCCCGCGAAGTACCCCTTTTACGTTCATGTAATCGCCGATCGGCGGGCTCGTGCTGTAGAGCGAAAACCACTCGCGCCGATGCGTGTTTGTAATGATGTCGTGAATCGCGTCCTCGACCTCAGGGTAACGTCCGCCGGTCTGGCGATCGATGATGTAGTAGGTGCCGGCTGGAATCGGGCCTTTCTTGGCAACTGCCGTCGCGGCAGGGTCGTTGACGTACTGATCCTTTCCGGAAAACGCCGGAATGCTGCCCAGCCCAGGGCATTGTAGAAACGAGGTTTGCTTCTTATTCAGCGTGTAATGGCAGATGATCGGCATTTGTATTCCATGCTTTGAGTTACCCGATAGCGGCGACCGGCCTGCCGCCGCTGCGCCGATCATAACCGATACACCGCTGTCGGCCCTTCGTGTGTTTTCAGCGCGCTACAACGCCGAGGTTTCCGATGCCGATATGCAATGCTCGTAGTTCGGCGGCTCTCGCGGGAATCGAGAATGGCTTACTGCGCGGCGAGCTCGCCGGCATCCGGATCCAACCAGGCATCGACTTGCGAGGGTTGGATTGAAATGATGCAGCGATCGTGACCAGCAGCAATCTCGGTTGGAGGCTCATCCGTGATCGCCGCAATCGACAGTAGATCGGGCTCGTCTTTGCTTTGCCACCGGGACCACAAGCAAGCCACGAGCATGTCGATGGGCGGGTTCGGTTCGATTTCAAGTACGACATCGGAGTGAGCTTCCAGGGAATATCGCCCGCCTTGGTGAAGAGCGCGATGGCCAGCTCGCCGGGCCAAAGGCGCCCTCAACCGGAAGTTTCGCATTTCCTAACCTGGAAGCATTTGAGCAGGCATCAAAAAGTGAAACAACATCGAATCGCACGGCATCTACCACCAATTCACCACGGTTCTTCAGCCTCGGCCGTTGACGTACTTTACACGCTAATCGTCGCGTCATAGAACAGTCTGCGAATCACTTAGTTCTGAATTCCTCGCTATTTCAACAACGGAAGTTACGCGTGAGGCAATCATTGCCAACGACCGGCCATTGCGCTGAACGGCGATTGAAGGCCAAGCATTGCCGGACTTTCGAACAACTTGCTGCCGCGGGGCCCACACTTCCGAGCCCGGCAGTACGAATCCCGCATCAGTGGCTCGCGCAACCCATTCATCCTCGGCGTCATCCGCGTCGTTTTGATTTCCGGTTAGCGCTTGCAAAAGCGTAGCGTTGATGCTCAGGCTCCGCTCAGTTGCCCAATCGAACAGCGGCCGGGAGGCACGCGTACCGTCGCGGCGCTTCCAGTGTTCACGCATTCGCCTGCCAACATTGCGCGTCTGACCGATGTAGCACGCTCGCTCGGTCGAAGTGTGAGCGACAAGGGCATAGATCCAGAAGTCGTAGACGATACCTCGCCCCACAGTCTGCCCGGCTCGACGGGCCTTCTCATGGGTTGCGAGAAACAATCGGAACCGAAGACCCGCCGCATTCGTCACGGTAACATGTGCGGAGCCGACTCGCGTAATTACCAAGTCCTTCTCTGTCGCGAAGTGCAGCAAGCGGTCCATGTCTACGATCGCTCCGGCATTTACCAGCCGTTGGTAATCCGCTCTTTCAGCCATAGTTCAATGATCGTTGCGCTTCGTTCATCAACTTGCATTCCCCAGGCATAAAGGCGTGTCTTATGGTGTCATCGCTCAGTGAGACTCGACTGCGACACGGCACAAAAACTGAGACACATTTTATCGAATCCACTAACGAAAATGCATACCGCAGTGGCTGCCATTACGCGCAGCAGTAGGCGTGTTGAAAGATGACGCGAAACTCGAACGTCAGCTTTATCGCTCTATCTCGAGAATGGCAAACCGCCCACCCGGCACCTCTTAGGTAGATTCTTAACCTGCTACCAGGTGCTGATGCAGACGCCCGCGTTATCTGCCACCAACGCATGACCGGCACACTGCCCGGTCAACCCGCGGCATGGCATGCACCCGACTCCCAGGTTCCCGCCCTTGACCCGCGACCGTAGCCGATAGCGGGCAGGCATCAAGGGGCGAGGGACCGTGTTGCCCGCACCCCTCCCTCGCCTTCTTCCTTGACGCCTGCCCGCTATCGGCTCCTCCAGTCGCACGGGCGGGAACCCGGGAGCTTGGCGGCAGCAAAGCCAACCCCGAGTTCCACCGGGAGGTGTCCAGCCGCAACGGCAAGGCAACCCTCCCCGCCCGGTTCAGGTCCTCAACCTTGACTGTGGAGATTGCCATGCAACTCGCTTCCTCTTTCCGTTACGACTCCCCGATGTTGCGCGCTGACTCGCCCCTCTCAGACGATCAGATTCGCCGCGTTGCTCCCTCCATCTTCGCGGACGGCAAGCACGAAAGTCGCTCCGAGCGATACACCTACATTCCCACCATCGAGGTCCTGCGTGGCCTGCGCAACGAAGGCTTTCAGCCGTTCATGGTGTGCCAAACCCGCGTGCGCGATGAGGGCAAGCGTGAATTCACCAAGCATATACTCCGGCTGCGCCATGCCGATCAGATCACCGGCGAGGAAGCCGATGAAATCGTAATGCTGAACTCGCACGACGGCACGAGCAGCTATCAGATGCTCGCAGGCACATTCCGGTTCGTGTGCCAAAACGGCATGGTCGCGGGCGACAACATCGCTGATATCCGCGTGCCGCATAAAGGCAACGTCGTCCAGAACGTGATCAACGGCGCGTTCGACGTGCTCGACGGGTTCGACTTGATCCGCGAGCAGAAGGACGGTATGTGCGCTGTGACGCTCGACCGCAACGAACAACACGCGTTCGCCCGCTCCGCCCTTGCGCTGCGCTACGACCCGACCGACGCGGAAGCACCCGCCCCTATCACCGACAGCCAACTGCTCGCCCCGCGCCGCTTCGAAGATCGCCGCGACGACCTTTGGACCGTCTTTAACCGCGTGCAGGAAAACCTCACGAAGGGTGGGCTGCACGGCCGCTCGCGCTCCGGCCGCTCCATGTCCACGCGTCCGATCACCGGCATCGACCAGAACGTGAAGCTTAACCGCGCTCTTTGGATGCTCGCCGATGCCATGCGCCGGATGAAGGCGTAGCGACTTCGGGGCGGCGCACCCACGCCGCCCTGGCTCTCAGCCTTTGCGCCAGAACGCCCGTCGGGTCGCGTTCTGACGCATTCGCACCGCAGTGGCCCGGCACATTCTTTCCAACTTTCCGGAGTCAATCATGCAAGCCCAAAATATGGAAACCGTCAGCGCCGCCGTTGACGCCACCGAATCTGCAGTTATCCTCGAAACGAACTTCGGCGATGAGCAGCCAGTCGTGACCGTGCCCTATTCGAGCCTACGGCGCTCGCCGCTGAACGTCCGCACGAAGCCTCTGGCAGGAATCCCCGGACTCGCCGCCAACATCCGAGCGAAAGGGTTGCTGCAAAATCTCGTGGTCCACGAAATCAAGGGATCGCGCGGGAAACACCGCAAATATGGCGTTTGCGCGGGCCAGCGCCGGGAAGCCGCACTCGACCTGCTGTTCGAGCAAAGGCATATCGCCGCCGACTATCCAGTGCCCGTGCGGATCGTAAGCGAAGGCGAAGCGCTCGCAATTTCGCTGATCGAGAATAGCGAGCGCGAGGGACTGGATCCCTTCGACGTGCTGCGTGCCTACCGGATGCTGGCCGAGGAAGGCCGCAGCGTCGATTACATCGCCGCACTCTTTTCCGCCTCGCCCATCACTGTCAAACGGCGCGTGAAACTCGCCAACGTATCGCCCAAACTGCTCGCGCTGCTGCGCGAGGATGCGATCACGCTCGACCAACTGGCCGCACTCGCCCTTGCAGATGACCACGAAACCCAGGAACGTCTCTGGTTTGACGCGAACGAGTGGCAGCGTCAGCCGCACTATTTGCGACAGGCGATCACCCGCGCCGAGATCGACGCGAGCCGAAGCCGTCTCGTGCGTTTCGTTGGCCTCGCCGCCTACGAGGCTGCGGGTGGCTATGTGCGTCGAGATTTGTTCAGTGACGACGAAAACGCGGGCTACATTGCCGACGCCGACCTGCTGCAACGCCTGGTCGCACAGAAGCTTGATGCAGCCACCGAGGAAGTCCGCGCCGAAGGTTGGGGCTGGGTCGAGACTCGTGTCGAGCGAGACCCGCTGGAACTGAACCGCTACGGCAAACTGCAACCGGCCCAGCGGCCGCACACCGAGGACGAGCAGCGCGAAATCGACGCGCTCACGGCGCAGCGCGATGAACTCGCGGAAAAGCTCGACGCACTGTCGGAGGACGATGAAAACGCCTACGAGGAAGCCGAACGCCTCGACCTAGAAATCGAGCGGGCGAATGCTGCAATCACGGCGATTGAAAACCGCGCCGTCCTGTGGGACAAGTCGCAGATGGCCGAGGCTGGCGCATACGTGATCGTCGGCCCGCAGGGCGAACTCACCGTCGAGCGGGGCCTCGTGCGGCGCGACAACTGCCTGGCGCTGGACGCAGCAGGTGCGACCGTCACGGGTATGCCCACAGCCGACGCCCCCAACGGAGCGGGCACACAGGCCCCGAAGATCCAACCCGTCCACAGCGCGAAGCTGTGTCAGCGGCTGACCGCGCACCGCGCCGCCGCCATCCACGCCGAATTGGTCGCGCAGCCCACCGTTGCACTCGCAGCGCTGCTGCGCCACCTGATCCCGCAGGCGCTGCCCGAGCACTATGGCTATACGTCCGCGCCGGACTATCTGACCCTGTCCGGAGAGAACAATCGCGACCGGCTGCTGCGTGCGGCAGACGACCTGCCCGAGAGTCAGGCATGGGGCGCTATCGAAGCGCAGCGCGCACGGTGGGTCGAGGAACTACCGGCGAAACGATCCGTACTGCTCCCTTGGCTGATGCAGCAAGACCCCGGCACGACGTTGCTCGATCTACTCGCGTTCTGTACCGGTACGCTACTCGACGGCATCGCAGGCGAGGAAAAGCCGCTTGCCATCAATGCGCTCGCGGATGCGCTGAACCTCGATATGACCAAGTACTGGAAGCCGACTCGCACCACGTATTTCGAGCATGTCAGCAAGGCTCGCATCGCCGAGGTCGTGTCCGCCGCCGTGTCACCGAAGGTGGCCACCGATCTCGCAAAGATGAAAAAGGCGGACGCCGCAGCCGCCGCCGAACTGCGCCTCGCCAACGTCGCATGGCTCCCGGAAATCCTCACCGACCGCGATGCCCCGGCTATGCCCTCGTGGGCTGTCCGCGAGGACAATGAGGATGAGGACGACGCCGGTACCGGGGAAGATGGCGGCGGTTCAGAGAGCGACGAGGATGCGGACGCTGAGTCGGATACTGGCAACGGCGAGAAGCACGCTAACAACACGCCTCGCGACCCGGAAGCGCCTTCCGCTACCCACACTGAACAGCCGCCGTGGCCATTCCCAACCGCCACTACGCTGAACTCGGAGCAAGCTGACTCGCGCGCCGCGTAGCATAGACCCTTTCGCCCGAGAGTGCGACGCATCAGACGGCAGCGCCCTTTATGGCCTGCCGTCTGCCTGCCGGAACTGCACTGCACGACAGTCCGCGCCAGCCACATGGCCCCCGGTCCACCAATCTGCGCCTCCGCCGACAACCAGTAGCAGACAGAACGCGGCACCGCCAAACCCCAATAGCCGATGCATCGAGCGCGCGAAACGCTTTTCCATTCGCGTCGCCATCGCCTCCACCCGCGCCGCCGACGCCTCAATCGTCCGCTCGAACGTGTTGATGGTGCCATCCAATCGCTCACGTTGCTCGCGTGCCGAAATCGCCGCCGCACCGATCAGCCGGTTACCTGCCGCGCGCGAAACCCGATTCGACATGCGCTCGATCAAGGCCGTCATCGCCGTCTCATTCACGCTTGCGAGCGCTGCCCGATACCGCGCCTCGTGTTCCTGTATCAGTTTCTCCGCCAATTGAATCGTCGCTTTGCATCGCTCAAGCGCATCGTGATGTTGCTGCATCAATGCATCGGTCGCACCACCGACTTCCCGGCGTGCCGCTTCGAGACTTCCCTCGCTTGCCCATCGGATACGTTCGGGCATGGCCTCGTACAGCCGTGCGTAGTATTCGAGCACAGCAATCATCGCCCATAGCGCGTCGTTGTCACGTAGATTCAGAGCACCGGACACGCGGCGCATGCGAGCTAAGCTGGCTTCGTCCGGAACATCGCCCGACACCTCTCGAAATAGGCGGATGAGCGGATCGACGGACCTTGACCGCCTATTGCTCACGGTCTGGCCCGTCCGTGCCGATCACCTTGGAGAACATGGCGTCGCACAACTCACGCCAGCGAAACAGCTCCGCGCGCTGCCCGATTTGCATCGTCTCCGCCGCCTTGCGGATCGAGATACGTTGACTGCGCAACTCGTCGGCAACGCGATCGGCAAGATCAGGGAAATCAAGCGATCGGCCCTTCGTCTCGATCGACTTGCGAAGCTGCGATTCCTGATACAGCGCGAACTTGTCGGGCGTGCCGAAGTAACCATTGCGAACGACGTGCGTCACGGTATCCGGGAACGTCTGCCCGAAGATGTGCAGCAACTCCAGACTATCGCGCTGCCGGTTGATCACCCACAGCACGACGAGTTGTCGCTCCAGTTCGTCGAGCGTCCGGGCCAGTGTCCCGCCGTATCGGGCCACGCCTGTCTGATTGCGCGCCGCCGTGTTCACGATCACGGCAGCGCCCCTGTGCGTATCGCAAAAATTGACGAAGCCGATCCAGCCGTCCGCATCGTCGAGGTCATACGCTGCGCATTTCATCTCATCCCGAAGCGCTTTCATGACATCAGGATTCGACGTGTCGGTTTCGACCAAAACGGCGTGGGTGTCCCGCCGCTGCAGGTGATCTGCGAGAGCGAGCGTCACCATGCTTTTGCCTACACCGCCCTTGCTACCACCGACCAGATATATGGGTTGGGTCGTATCCATGCCAAACCTCCTATAGGTTTTCGATATCAGGTCTGATCTCAAACGAGAACGCGTCCTGAATTTGCATCGATCCCGGCTGACTTACGCCCCTTTCCCTTTGTTGTCGTACATCGTCACGGGCATTGCCTGCGCGCTTTCCGGCTTTCTTTCGACCCGACGGCGGTTGTCCTGGACTTTTGCCCCGTGTATCGGCTACCTCGGAGTTTGCATCGGCAGGCGCTGGGCGATATAGCGCATATTTGACCGCGCCAATGCTAACGTCGATCCCGTTACGCCCGGCCTCCTGGACAATCTCTTCGAGCGTATAGCCTTTCGCCTGCGTAGCAGCGATCTGTGCTCGCTTCTCCTTCATCGCGTCGCTGACCGTGACGCGTTGCTCGTGCCGGGGTTTCTCGGGCAATGCTTCCAGCGCACGGAAAAAGTCGTCCCACTCCGCCCGCGTATAGCTCTTTGCACCCCGCACGATTCGCTCCCATACGTCACCTTCGAGGTCATCATGCGAACCAATAAAAGGCTCGTCAATACCTTGTCCGACGCACAAACAGCACGTGCGGAAGCGCTTGGAATGCGCGGGAAATCGACGGAACAGAAAAATATTTTTTCGACTTTTGCAAGCGAACAACTTTTGAAGGTCGAGCCTCGCAGAATGGAACAACTGACACTGCAAACTACCGCACGGTGGCCAACAAACCACAGGCCCTGCAAGCCGCGAACTAGGGTCGCCGAGCATGCAGCCGCGACAGACGAAGCCGACAAACTCGAGCGTTCGCACCGGCAGATTTTATGGGGCACCGATACTGACTACTTAACCGCACATCGCAAACCGAGCCGTCGAAATGAGCCGACATCTGGCTGCAACCGGTCAGACTGCGACTACCGATTGAAACGACGCACGGAAGTGCCCTTCCCAGATTCGTTGCCAAGAACTTACGAACTGCAGCGCCAAACGGAACGAACTCACGGTGCCCATCTCACGATCTTAGCTAGAGCAGCCATCGGCACAGACCGGAGATGCGAGCAGACTTTCTGCAGAAAGCCAACGGAATGGCATGAACGACCTCGCAGACTCGACGGACAGGCCTCACGGAAAGCGTCGAACTAAGCGACGGAAAAACGATATTGCAAAAGTGATGGCAGGATAGGCTATCGCCGGTTTTGGGCGCCATGTACCTCTCGACTTTGATCCACCAAATCACTGATGCTCCGGCGCTTATACTCCACGTTAGGCAATCGACACGACGCCTCGGCGGACGTCCCAGTGGTATCGCGGATTGTTCACCGTCTCGACGGCATAATCGTTCGGATCGAGCCTCGGCAAAGTCACATCGCCATCGGAGTAGACAGTGCAACCTTGTTACGACCAGTGGCCTTCGCGTTGTACAGCGCTTCGTCAGCCGCGCGAACGACTGCTGTCACATCTTCGTCCTGTTCCGGCGTCCATGCAGCCGCACCGGTACTGGCCGTGACACGACCGAACTTACCGCCCGCATGTTCAATGGCAAGGTCGCTGATCGCCGCACGGATTTTCTCCCCAATCGACGCAGCGCCTTCTGGGCTGGTGTCCGGCAGAACTACCACGAATTCTTCGCTGCCGTACCGGGCGGCGCTATCTGCCGGTCGGCGGATGTTCTCGCCGATGCACTTGGCGACAGCGGTTAGCGCGTCGTCCCCGGCCTGATGGCCGTAAGATCGGTCTTCGTCACGAAGACGATGACATGTGCAGCTCGCGCGACGAGCGATGCGACGAGCGCCGCCTCGGGCAAGGTCAGCTCCGATGTCGCCGAGATCAGCACGAGCGCAAGATCGCAGCAGTGGTCCGGCGTGATAACGCCATCGCCGCCAGGGCGGAGCGCTCCCAGTCCACGCCGAGCGTATCGATCAGCACGAAGCCATCCGCGAGCGAATCTGCGAGCATGGCCTCGTTCGCGCGCAGGCGGCACGCCTCGAGCGCGCTCACGGTAGGCCTGGGCAGCGGCAGACGATACCGCTCGACGATCGTCTGCATCGCCTTCCGGATTTGCCGGATGTTGTCGAGCAGCAATTGACGGTGCACCGGTACGGCGTCAGCGATCCGGGTAGGAAACGGCGAGCCGAGGACGGCAGGATCGAGACAATGGAGTGCCTCGCACAGGCATGCGTCAACCTTGACCAAGGCGTCGCCGACGCGCGCTGCGTATTCGCGCGGAAACGTACCGGTGCGCCGACGGCTTTCCATGACGAACCTTTCAAATCAATCCTTCGAGCAGGCTTGCCAGCAACTTGCTCCATCCGCCGCACCAACCAATCGCGGCGATCAAGGCACCCCGGTCCTCGTCAGTATCCGTGTCGCGGTGGATCCACCGGAATGAGTTCTCGAAGTTCGCCAGATGGGCCCGGATCGCCTCGACGTAGGTATGCTGAGATCTGATGTCGTTCGAGCGCTGCTGCCCCAGTGCCTCGATCAGATGAGGGCGGCACAGCACGGGACCGTCTTTCCCAGTGCAGCGACTGCAGACGAACGGCTGCCAGCCGCGGCGGTTCTCATCGGCAAAGCGCCGCGCGTTGCTCGTGTCGCGCCCCTGTGCAAGCCGCTCGGGCGGAGCGCTAGCTTCGGAGCGCTCGTCATACCGAAGGTCGCACATATGGCACGGCCCTGTCGCACGCAGCAGGTAGCGGCAGACGTTCACCGGCACGAGACCGTGCATTCCCCGGTCATCAAGCACGTTCACAGCGCGCTGCATCAGTGCGCCGTAAAGGATTGAGCAGCCGTGAATGAGGTGCGGACGGAAGGCAGCCTCGACGATGAAAAACGCCAAACCATGGCGCGCACAAAGGCCCCAGTGAGCGTCGAGCCGCTGGCGGACGTCAGGGTCCATGATGCTGCCTTGAATAAACCACCAGAGGAAATCCACCTCCCCATCCGACAGCACGCACCCGCGTGCGAAGTCCGTGTTGCCGTCGTCGTGCATGGCTACGCTCCTTCAGCTTCGCAGTGAGGCCACGAGGCGCTTCGGCTTCAAGAGCAGCCCCAGCGCGTCGACGGCGTGGTGAACCACGATGTCGGCGCTCTCGATCGCTTCGACCGCCGCGCCTTCCATGCCCAGGACGACGATGCCGAGTGCCGCGAGCCGAAGCGCGACCGCGTCATTGCGGCCGTTGCCGATCACGGCGGTTCGGTTCGCGCCAAGGCTCTCGATGTACCCGCGCTTTGCCTCGGCCTGATGCGGCTCGCCAGACAGGCAAACAATTTCGGCCGGCCAGCCGGCGACATGGTCGCGCGCGTCGCCGTAGGTGTTGCCGGTCACGATATGCAGCATAAGTTCGTGCGCGAGCACGGACAGCCGTTCCTTCACGCCGTCGAGCGGCTTGCCGTCAACGGCGAGGGTACCGTTGTAGTCGGCGATGAGATGAGCGAGCGTCAGTTCGCCGAAGCCGGGGATGTCGATCGTGATCACGATGCTCTCCATGCGAAAGTTCGCTTTACTCAAAACCCGACGATGCGCGCTGCGCGATGGCGGCCTCCGCGCCGGCCTCGGCTGCGCTCGCCGGTTTCACAAATATCCGCTTGTAGAGGTCCTCGCCGTAGCTCGTCTGTAGCGGCTCCGCCTCGATCAGCTTGAACGTGCGTGTGCCGTCTGCCTGGCGGTCGGCGCGCAGAAACAACATGGCCGGACTCCGTTGTGCGTGCAGTTCGCCGGCGAGCGCATAGAGGTGCGAGACAAGCACGATCTTCACGCGCTTTTGCAACAGCGCCGACACGATCTGGCGCGCAATCTCGGCCCCTTCGCGTTCGTTCGTCGCCGCGAACGACTCGTTCGACAGAAAGAGCGCGTTCTCTCGCACGTGATCGACGATCTCGCTCATGCGTCTCAATTCCTCGTCGAGCTTGCCACCCTTCATCGTCGCGTCCTCCTCGCGCTTGTAATGCGTGAAGATGCCATCGCAGACGTTCGCGGCAAACGACGCAGCCGTGACGAACATGCCTGCCTGCATCATCAGTTGGGCAAGCCCCACACCACGCAGAAACGTCGACTTGCCGCCTTCGTTCGCGCCCGTGATGACGACGAGTGTCTTGCCGCCCGCCTTCACGTCATTGCCAACGGGCGCGGCGGCAAGGCGCAACGCCAGGCTCGCGTCGCAGAGTCCCTCCATCGCGTGAATCCGTTCGCTGGCCGGGTGCGGCACGGGAAAGCACATTGGCACGCCGCGCCGCTCGAGCTCATGGCGCAGATTCAGGCAGCCAATATAGAAGGCGAGCTCCGCACGCAGCATCGAGAAGAAACTCAGGATGTGGTCCGCTGACTGCGAGAGCGCATTGGCGACAAGGCGGACGCCGCGTGCCTCCAGCTCAGACAATGCCCGCGCACCGGCCTCGTCGCGATCGGCGATCCGAAACGTAAGTGCGGGAGCGCGTTTAGCGAAAAGCCGCCTTAAGGGGTTGGGCGCCGGCTCGTGCGGCCTGCGCAGAACGTGAAGGATGCCCTTGTTCCCATCACCGAGGCGCGCGCTAATGAGCACCCCGTTGCGGAACCTGAGCTCTTTCAGGCAGCGCTCGATCTGCCTGAAATACTCGTCGGTCAGTTCGTGCTCGATCGTCGCGAAGAAGCGCCTGAAGCCTTCAGAGCGGAAACTGCCCGCATCAGCGTCGGCCGCCGCGCGCAGCCGGTGCAGCACGCCGAGGAATGCCTGCACGAGCTCGCGGGCGCCATGCAACACCATCGCCGGCGATGAGGCGAAAATGCTGTGGAACGTGTGGCGCTCGGTCTCGAGCGCCTCCATCGCGATCGCATAGAGCTGTCGCACCGCATCCTCGTGTTCGATACAGTCGGCGAGCACCGCCTGCCGGTAGCGGATCTCATCGAGCTCAGTCAAGCTCACGGGCACGACCTGTTTTGCAACTTCGTATAGGAACGCGTCGTCTTGCGCCATGGCGCGATAGAGTGTCTCTAGCGCGAGATCCTGCATGAGCGCGGCCTCGTTCCAGACAGACGCGCGCCGCATGTTGAAGTCGCGGTTGCAATGGAGCAGATAGGCCTTCATAGTCCGAGTCGCTCCTTCAGCCGATCGTAGGTCAGGCCGTACTGCTGCGCCACCGATATCGCGTACGCCTTGGAACCCGCGTCGCGGCGCCTGATCCGGTAGGTTCGCAACGCCGGCGCGGCAGGATCGATCTCGCTGACCATACTCACGGCTTCATCGGAAAGGCGCGCCAACTCCCCGATGAACGTGACGCAGACGCACAACACACCAACTTCGAGGATTGCGCCAATGATGCGCTTGCTCAGAAACAGCGCATCCGTGAGCGTTGTCGAGCTGAAGATCTCGTTCATGACGATGAGGCTGTCGGACGTGGCTTGCGTCAGAATGCCGTGAATGCGGACAAGGTCGTCGCGCAGCTTGCCACGCATATCCGTCGTGTTCTCTTCGCGCTCGAAATGCGTGAAGAGCGCATCACACAGAAAGAGCCTCGCATTGCGTCCTGGCACAGGGCAACCAAGCCGAGCCAGGTAGTGCAATTGACCGAACATGCGTGCGAACGTGGTCTTGCCGCCGTTGTTTGGCCCCGACACGACGACGAGGCGTTTCTTCACGCAGTTCTAGCTGGATTTACTTCGACTGACCGGTCAGCAATGGCACGCCATCGGCGGATGCTCGAGAGCGACGAGCTCGTTGGAATCACATTGCGTCGCAGAACGCGCGCGTCGCTACGTTTCAACAATGCCCCACTTGATATGCGCCCATAGGCGTTCGTGAACGAAGTAACCGATCGAAGTATAGACATTGCTGATGATCATAAAGCCGACCGCGACGTGAATGGTGCCGGTAAGCAGATAGAGCGTCCCGAAGTCCAGACACATAATCAGAATGCGATAAATAATGGCCTTGGTCACAGAGCGACGGCCGCTTACGGTCCGTGTCATGATCTATTCCCCTCACACGAATTTATGCTGCGGCTCATTGACCATGCCGGGTTGAATGGTCGCGGGCCGAATGTTGTACGGTAACAGGCGATCCATTGATTTGGCTGCTCCCTGGGTCGCACGCACTTCGAAATCACAGCCTTGCCTCCTACGTCACAGTCGGTCTTGTCGCCGTGTCTTTCAGTGTAGCGAGGCACGACGGCTCGCGCCCCTGAATTGTTTTCCAGGCGGTGACTGTCATGGCTTCGCGTTCGTCTGCACCTCGGCGATGGTTGTTCTTGAGCCAGATCAATGTCCCCTGCGGTTTTACGGGTATCTTTTTTTATGGCGTTGCGCGCAGGATTTATCGCCGCCCCACTGGGGGGGGGAACGACCATGAAGCGATCGCACACATTGGTCCGCTCATGGCTGATTGCAGCCACGGCACTCGCGATGCTCGGCGTGTCGTTTGTTGCTTCGGCGGAGCCTGTACCGCAGACTGAAAACGGTGTCAGTTACGTGAGCGGCGGCATCGGCAAAGGGCCTCAACAAGCCATGCAGGCGATGCGCAAGAACTACAACCTGTTTGCGACCTTTGCGCAAAAGGGCACAGGTGCGTATCTCTCGGACGTCAAGATGGACATTCGGGACTCGACGGGCAAGGAAGTCGTGACGGCGATATCGGAGGGGCCATTCTTCTTCGCGAAACTGCCATCCGGAAAATACTCCGTGTCGGCGACCTACCTTGGCAGTACACAAGCTCGCCCAGTAGATATCGAGGGCGGCAAGAAGGTAAGCGTTTATCTGTATTGGATCAACGAGTAGCCATTGGCGGCCGGGTCAGCTCGCGCTGCGTCAACGACGTGCTCAACGCTCCTCTGAACCAGTTGTAACTACCGGTGTTTAAGGAGAGGGGCATGACAAGAAATGTCGGGACTATCGACCGGATCATCCGGATCGTTGTGGGGGTAGCAGTTCTTAGCCAGCCGGTTTTGCTTCAGGGCAGCCTGCGCTGGCTTGGGCTTATCGGCCTCATCCCGTTAGTCACTGGGCTCGTCGGTTGGTGTCCGGCTTACAGCCTTCTTGGTATTTCGTCTTGCGAAGTACCGACGCACACGTCGGGTTGACATGAACTCGAAATTCCATTTCGGATATTTTGGCACCAACGGCGGCGGGAAAAAGCATCGCGTACGCTGGCTCAGTTCAAGCGCGATGGCCTTATCACACGCGATAGCCCCCGAATTGCCTTGCGCGAGATTCAACAGGCGAAGAGGCAGACAGGACCGACGCCAGAACACGCTGATCCATTGATCCGCGTCAACGAGTCACGAGAAAGCTCTTCTCTACCTCGTCGCATTCAACAACCTGAGCATCGGAGATTGAAGCTGCCCGGCCCCACACCACGCGGCTGTTGGCAGTGACGGCGCGGGCAACGGCTCATAACACAAGCACCTTGTCGGCCCATTCAGACCAGTCGGCCAGCTCGTCGAGCGTGCGGCGTCGGATAGCATCGATGAGTTCGTCTGCCTTGATGCCACGGGCGTTCACTGGTCAGCGGAACGCTGGCGAACAGGACGATTTCCTGCTCGCCTCCCCCGCCCCCTATCGTCACGCCGGCCCGCGTGAGCGCATCGGCGTCGACGGCACACTTCCGACAAAGGGACCACAACCCGGGTGGGGTCACGGATCCGTCCGTCTGCGTGCGGCGATCCCCATGAGCGAAAACGACTTCGCTGTCCGCGTACAGAAAATTTGCCGGGCCCATCTCGCGCATGTCCGCTGCAAAGCGCGTCACGCGGTCGAGCCTGTCGCCGATCTCCGGTATCGAGCCGGCGTGCCAGAGCGGCGCAAGATAGTCGAGCAGCAAACAGAAAGCCAGCTCCGAATCGGTGGTGCCGACTGGCCGGAAGGATTGTTCTGCGCCGGATCGTGCTGCGATGCCGTCGAGCCGGCCGTTGTGGATACCTGGCGCTTGCGCGCCATGCCGAGCGAAGCGGTGATATGCAACAGAACGCGGGCGCCACATTGGCAGTCGCGCAGAGCATGGCGGGCTTTATGCGCGTTGGCATCGTCGATCGCGCTATGGGCGCCACCGTCAACGGGAACGCGTGCGAGGTGCCGGAGTTGATCTTGGGCGATGGGGTTCGGCTGCGACTGCCGGTGTCTGCGCTCGGGCCTTTGCTGCAGGCGATGATCAATCGTATCGGTGCGGGGGCGCGATGATGATGCTCTCGACGGCCGTGAAGGTGTACGTCGCCGCCGAGCCGATCGATATGCGCAAGTCGATCGATTCGCTTTCGATGCTTGTTGGCCCGATGTTCGATCAGGACGCGTTGAGCGGACACGTGTTCTACGGTCGGCGCCGCGACAAGATCAAGGTTTTGGTCTATGACCGCACGGGATTTGGGCTGATGTACAAGCGATTCGAGAGCGGCTCGCTGGCCGATCCGGCGACTATCGCGCGGCGCGGCATCTCGCTTGCGGAACTCACGACGTGGCTTGAAGGAATCGACGTCGGTGTGTGTAGGCGCGTGCGTGCAGTGAACGCAACGGTGGTCGCATGAATCGCGAGGATATGCCCATGAGCGGGTCGATCGCAGCGATAATGCTGACCTATGCAACCGCTCAACGTCCCTGCCGCGAAACAACCCTTTCCGATGGCATTGGGGGCATGGAGCTTTCCCGAATTGCTCGGCGCGATTCCGACGCGCGATGCGACGATCGAGCAGCAGCAGCGCGAGATCGAACGGCTACGCGAACGGGTCGAAGGGCAAAGCGAGTTGCTGGCCAAGACGCAGCAGGCGCTGCTCGAGATGCGAGCCAAACTGACCAATGCGCGGCAGGAGATGTTCGGGGCGAGCCGCGAGCGCATGAGCGCGTGGCAACTGGCCATCTTCGAACAAGCGCACGAGGCACCGCTGCCGCCGCAACAGCCGGATCTATCGATTCCCGTGGAGGGGACCGGCGCAAGCGTCGCAGCAAGGGACGACCGGCTCTGCCCAGCGATCTGCCGATCGAGCGCGTCGTGCATGCGATGCCGCAACAGGAGTTGTCGCAAGACGATCGCGTGACGGTGATCGGCGAGACAGTCACGCGCACGCTCAAGTACACCCCGGCCAAGATGTCGGTAGTCGAGCATGTGTGCCCGCGATATGCGCTGGTGAAGGATGGCGTCTCGACGGTGCGCGGCACGACGTTCCAAGCGTCCCCATTGATGAAGAGCAATGCGAGCCCGGAACTGCTCGCACGCATCATCGTGGCGCACTTCGACTCGGGCCTGCCGTTTTACCGACTGGAGGAAGGGTTCGCGATGCTGCGACCTGTCGGGCCAACGACATCAACCCATACGATTACCTGAGCGATGTGCTTGGGCGAATCAACGACCACCCGATCAATCGGATCGAGGAACTAGCACCCTATAACTGGAAGCCCTCTGGCGTGACCGGCTCGGCATCGACCGTGGCGTCGACGTCGTCCTTGTCGGTTGCGAGCTCGGTGACCCGACACTGGACCGGACTCGTGCATCAAGCGGAACGAAACGATGAATAGGGCAAGCGCGGGCAAGCCCGAACGCAAGATCTCCGAGACGATCCTGGACTTCGGGGAGCCGTTCCTATCCGAGGCTATTACGGAAGACACGACGATTGCTGGAGTGCGCGAAATATACAAGCTGGTGGTGCTGGTTTGGAACGCGCATGTCGCAGCCACGCCTCGCTGGGGCGACCCCGCCCATCTGAACAGGCTGCAACAGATAGCCATCTCAGCACACATGCCGCCAGATGGCCGAGCCTGCATCGAAGTGCTCTCGCGTCGATGGCAGGAAAAGTTCTCCGACGCCAAATACTGCGTGGGAGAGTGGCACGTCAAGATCAAGCACGACAATACGCTGAGCTTCTTCTGCGACGCCCGGGAAGCACCGCGGCGGTAGTCCGCCGCCGCACACGTTGTCCCCTCAACGGCGACGATGTCGCCGCCTATCGGCGCCACCGACAACCGCTCTCCCCAACGGTAATCAATCTTCCGCGAAATCGGAGGCGCTCGCTACTACGGCGATTCTCGGGCGGATACCAAGCGATCACCATCGCGTCATTCGCGGACACCTTGCGTGTCAGGTTGTTGTCGATCGCCCTGCACAAACAGGCGCCCACAATCAGCAGCGCCCCAACGGGAACGGCTACCTGACCCGGGTGCCACGATAGCAGCACGCCTCCCGCGACGATAGCCACCATCCCGAGGAACACCTGGAGGTCGACGTTCTCGCGGAAGACGACCCATGCGATCACGGCGGTCAGCACGCTTTCGAGATTGAGTAGCAAGGAACTGGTCGCTGCGGACGTGCTCGCCAGCCCCAGCATGAGCAGCGCGGGTCCGGCGACACCGCTAGTCAGGATGGCGCCCATGAGCCAGGGCAGTTCGGCTTTTTGGATTCGATGGCTGGCCGTCGGCCTTGCATCGGACCGCCAGAGCCGCCGAGCGACGATGCCAATGCCGAGGCCAACGCCGCTGCCAAGGTAAAAGAGACCCGCCACTATGAAAGCGGACATGGAGCCGAGAAGCGCTTTGGCGAGTGGTGTGGCCGCGCCGAACAGTGCGGCTGCAGCGAGAGCGATGAACACTGCGCTGAGTCTTGAATTCATGGCAATTGGATAGGTGGAATCGGCGCGCGCGGCGGCTATGCCTGCAGTTTGCCGGCTCGCCATCGTCGCGCGCGACCCGCAGTTGGGTCACCACGATGCCAAGGGCCGGGGCATGCGGCTTCCGGACCCAGCACACGTCCGGGCTAGCGCAGGTCGACCATCAGGACGGCCACGCCGAGACGGTTATGGTCGCCGCGGTCTGACGCAGAAGTCCTCCTTCGACAGCATCGCCAGCCAAATCGGTTCAAGATGCGATCCAGTTCAACGCCGTCGAGCTGGCGTTCAGGTCGTTGCGCTGGGTTGCCGTCGGGCGAGCGTCTCGCTCATGCGTATTGCGGCTATTACGCCGGACAAGCAAGTGAGGCCAGCCACCAGCCAGATCGCCGACGCCAGGCCAAACAGGTCAGCGGTAATACCGGCCAGCAGCGCGCCGATCGCGTAGCCGAGATCACGCCACAACCGGTACACACCTACGGCGGAAGCCCGCCAGCTCGGGTGGGCAACATCGCCAATGGCGGCCAGTAGGGTCGGATAGACCATCGCCGTGCCGACGCCGAGCAGCACGCCTCCCAATCCGAAACCCACTAAACGCGACGTCGATGCGGTGATGGCGATCCCCACCGCCTGCACCCACATGCCGCCGGCGATAAGCCATTTGCGGCCGATGCGATCGGAGAGCGCCCCGGTGAATATCTGGGCGCAGCCCCACACGGCCGGATAGATCGCGGCGAGGATGCCGATCTGGGCGAGCGTCATGCCAGCTGCTGCGAAAACCACGGGGAATAAGCCCCACGCCATGCCATCGTTCAGGTTGTTGACCAGCCCAGCCTGGCTGACGCTAGACAGATTACGATCACCCAGCGAGGTGCGCCGGAAAATCTCGCCCTGGCTGAGCCGGTCTCTGGGCGTCGAAGCCTTATGAGTGCGCAGCTCCTGCGCGACATAATGCTGAGTTTCGCGGATCGCCAGCACAGACAGCAGAAGACCGGCCACGACATAGCCGACGCCGAGATAAAAGGGTTGCGGCCGCAGCCCGAAGTGTGCCGCCATCCAGCCGGTTGCCAGGGCGCTGCCGGCTACAGCGACATACCCGGAGAATTCGTTGAGCCCCATTGCCAGCCCGCGCTGCTTCGGTCCCACCAGGTCGATTTTCATGATCACCGTGGTGGACCAGGTCAGGCCCTGACTGACACCCAGCAACACGTTGGCGGCCACGACCCAATCCCATGCAGGCGCCCACATCAGCACGAACGGAACCGGGATGGCGACCAGCCAACCCGACACCAGTACCTGCTTGCGACCGAAGCGGTCGGACAGACGCCCCGCGAGATAGTTGGTCAGTGCCTTGGTGATGCCGAAGACGACGATAAAGGACAGGATCGCCGCCTTCGCCGCGATGTGGAAATCGTGTTCCGCGATGGCTGGCAGAATGCTGCGCTCCAGCCCGACCATCGCGCCGACAAACGCGTTGACGATGACCAGCAACGAGAACTGGCCGAGATTTTCACGCAGCCCCAGACGGATCGACGCGGTGTCCATGCCTCAGGCCGCCTCACCCAGGTTGGCTCGCACCATCGCGTCCATATCGGCCGGGCGCGGCGGAACCTCCTTGATCAGGGACTCGATGAACGCTTCGCGGTCCATCGACAGGCCGGGATTCCAGCGCTTCTCGAAGCCGAGTGTCGAGGACGGCTCGCCCGACAACCCGGCACCGCAGAGGCTCCCCGCCTGATGGCCGGGGAAAATCTCGATGTCGTCCGGCAGCGACAACAGCTTGCCATGCACGCTGTCGTACAACATGCCGGCCATCTCTTTTTCCCGTCCGGCCAGGTCGGGGCGGCCGACTGAACCGACGAACAAGGTGTCGCCAGTGATGACAAACCAGGGTGCATCGCCGCGCCGCTGATCCGTGACCAGCAGGCAGATACTGTCCAGCGTGTGCCCAGGGGTGTGAAGTATCTTGATCTTGACGTTGCCCACGTCGAGCATCTGGCCATCGTGCAGCGGTTCGATCGCGTATTTCACGGCTGTCTGATCCGATTCATGCAGGCAGTACGGCGCATCCACAGCCTGCGCCAATGACCGTCCGCCTGAGTAATGATCGGCATGAATATGGGTATCGATAACGTGACTGATCGTGACCTGAGCTCGCCTGGCCTCCTCGATAAACCAGCCTTCATCACCAGCGACCACATCCACCGCGACGGCTTTGCCCAGGCTCCCACAACCGAAGAAGTAGGAGATCGAGGCGTCTTCATTGCTGCGCTGCTTGAAGAACATGACCGACCTCCTAAAACACCAGCACCTTGTCGGCCCACTCTGACCAATCTGCCAACTCTTCGAGGGTGCCGCGATGACTGCCTTCGACCAGCTCGTCCGGTTGAATCGCTCGTGCATCCATGCAGGTGCCGCACAGGCCAACGCGGCTATCCCCGCCGCGAGCCAGCTTGTCCAGCATGAGCTCTACGTTGTAGAAGCCATCGGGCACTTTCTGCCCTCGTTTCGCCGCAAAAACGGCGTCGCCCATCAGGTAGGCGCGAACTTCGTTGTGCTCCCGCTTCGCGAGCGCGTTGGCCAGGCGCAACGCGTTGTAGGTCAGCTCGCTACCGTAGGGCGGGCCGTTCAGGATGAAGAGCGCTTTCATGGCTGATGCTCCAGTCGATAAAACAATCCAACGATTGTTAGAGTATAATAGCATCTATACCTGCCAAGACAATTGATGCACGCTTACTGCGACCATGAGTACAAACCGGGAAATCAAGGACGCCCTGTTCGAGCAGGTCGCCCGAATTGCCAAAGCTGCTGCCAGCCCGAAGCGACTCGAGCTGATCGAGCTGTTGTGCCAGTCTCCCAAGACGGTCGAGACGCTCGCCCGGGAGGCGGGGATCAGCGTCAAGCTTGCCAGCGCCCATCTCAAGGAGCTGCGCACGGCGCGACTCGTGGATCCCAAGCGCCGGGGCAAGCACATCGTCTACAGCATTGCCAGCCTGGAAGTCCCGCGTTTTTGGGTGCTGCTGCGCAGCCTGGCTGAGGATCGACTCTTTGAGCTGCAAGACGCCTTGCGGCAACTGGTTGCCTCGAGCACCGAGTGGCACGGTGCGAGTCGCGATGAGCTCTTGCGCAAAGCGCGCGATGGCGAGGTTGTGGTGATTGACGTTCGGCCGGCCTGCGAATTTGAACAGGCACATCTGCCGTTTGCACGTTCGATGCCGCTCTCTGAATTGCGTGCCAGACTGTCCGAACTTCCCAAGGACAGGCCCATCGTGGCGTATTGCCGGGGCCCGTTCTGCCTGATGTCGGTCGACGCGGTTGCTCTATTGCAATCTCAGGGCTATCCGGCGCTGCAACTGCGCGACGGCGTGGCCGAATGGGGCGTCGAAACCGTGTAGGCCCCGCTCCAGGCAAGGCGCTGGTTCCTCGACGCATCAGGAGAGACTGCAATGATGTACTGGGCAAACGGTAGCGGGTGGATGATGGGACTCGGCTGGCTATTTATGGTCTCGATCTGGGTGCTAGTCATCGTCGCCGTCGTGGCGATGCTTCGCTGGTTGGGTGTGCCTTGGGGCGATCGTGACAGAACACAGCGGAAAACACCCCTTGATATTCTGCAGGAACGCTATGCCCGTGGAGAAATTGATCGGGAAGAGTATGAACAGAAGCGTCATGATTTGAAGACATAGGTGCGCATTCGATGCCATGACGGCATCGGCCTTAATGGACGTTGACGAGCCGACGCTGACTGACCGCCGCGGCTCGCACAGGGAGCTGCTTGCCGCTTAGTCGCGTTCGACCGCAGCCTGATTGGCTCCGGCGCGAGGCCGGCCATCCCGTCGAGTGGCGCGAACGGTACGATTACCCCGACATGGCCGCGCGCATCGGCGCAACGTCCTGTATCGCGGTCGGCGTAACGGTGAGAGACACGGGCACGCCGGTGGCCGCACAACGCGAGACCACATTGGCCGTCCGGTCGATCAGGGCCGGGAAGAACAATGCGTCGAAGGCACACCACGTATAGACGCGTTGGCCGCCGACTGCGAATGCGCGCGCGATCTCGCGCAGCGTCAGGCCGTAGCCGGTGACGTTGCCGTCGTCGTCCCACTCGGTGCTCACGGACTGTTTGAGTGCAACGGCCACACGCTCGACGGGCCAGCGCGAGCGCGGCGGGAGAAACCGGCGTCCCCTTGCTGAGTTCAGGCAACAGTACGATAAAGAGATCCTCAAAGCCTTCCGACCGGCTGACCATCGTCAGGCGCTCGATAAGTTCGGCGGTGTAGCGGGCAAGGTTCATCGTTGTCCCCCGCGGGTTATCCGGCGCAGCGCGAGAGTTGCTTCCATCCTTAGAGAAGGTCTGCGCGGCGAGCTTGAGCGCCTCGGCCATCGTCAGGTACGGAAACAGCTGGTCGGCCAGTTCCTGGATGGTCATCGTTGCGCGGATCGTGCGCGGGGGACGTGATCGAGCGTCAGTGTGCGACTGTCGGTCTCGAGGCCCGCTTGGCGCGCCAGCGCCTCGCTGTAGCCGACAATTGCAACCTGTGGCTCGATGAAGATGACCGCCGGCATCGTATCGAGATCGAGCCGCGCGTCGCCCCGGTCATGTTGATCGCCCCGCGCATGCCGGCCGCCGCCGCAACGTGGACGAACTGTGGCTGTTCGGTGCAGTCGCCGGCCGCATAGAGATGCGGTGCGCTCGTGTGCATTCCCATGTCGATCACGATGGCGCCGCGCTCGTCGAGCTGCACGTCGGCACTTGCCCGGCTGAAACTGCCCATTATCGAATCCGCCGCCGGCGATTTGCGTGCGCCGGCAATACGAAAACCAAGTCGTGGCAGCGTCCTGGCGCTTCGCTGCCAATGCCGTTCGACTGCCGATTCGCGCGCTGGCTTGCAGCCGCGGCATGCTTAAGCCGGCTCAGCGTCGCCCGGAATCCGCTCCTGCCCGCTGCCCTGCAGCGAGGCAATCAGCGGGCATGAGACGCTCCCCTTGCGCGTGTGGCAAGCGCAAACCAGCTGGGAGAGCACGGACTCCATCCGCGCGAGGTCGGCAAGCTTCGCGCGGATATCGTCGAGCTTGTGTTCGGCGAGACGACTGGCTTCATCGCAGTGCGTGCCATCTTCTAGCCTCAACAGATCTGCGATCTCGTCCAAGCTGAAGCCGATGCGCTGGGCCGACTTCACGAAGCGCACGCGCGCCACCTCGAGCTCGCCGTAGCGGCGAATGCCCCCGTGCGGTTTGTGGGGCTCGGGCAGCAGCCCCTTGCGCTGGTAGAACCGGATCGTTTCCACGTTGACGCGGGCTTCATTGGCCAAGGCTCCAATCGTCAATCTTCGCGAATCGTTCGACATGCCGCTTGACTCCGTACTGGACTACGGAAGTAAGGTTACTTCATCGCCCTATCATCGGAAAGGAGACGTCGATGGCGGGACCGAAGGACGACCGTAAAGCGCTCGCGGCCAGTGGCGTCGCGGCCATTCTTGCCTCAACCTGCTGCCTAGGCCCTTTGGTGCTCGTCGCACTGGGGGTCAGCGGTGCCTGGATCGGCAACCTGACCGCGCTGGAGCCGTATCGCCCAATCTTTCTCGGTGTGGCGCTCGTCGCCCTGTTCTTCGCCGGGCGCCGCATCTTTCGCCCCGAAAACGCCTGCCAGCCAGGCGAAGTGTGTGCGGTCCCGAAGGTGCGCACCACCTACAAGCTCATTTTCTGGATCGTGGTGGCACTGGTGCTGATCGCGCTCGCCTTCCCCTACGTTCTGCCGCTGTTCTACTGAAAGAAGTGAGATTTTCATGAAAAAGCTCGTTGCCCTGGCTGCACTGGCCGCTACCCTTAGCGCGCCCGCCTGGGCCGCCACGAAGACCGTGACGCTCTCGGTGCCCGGCATGACGTGCGCAGCCTGCCCGATCACGGTCAAGGCGGCGCTGTCCAAGGTTCCCGGTGTCGAAAAGACGGTCGTCCATTTCGACCAGAAGGAGGCCGTGGTGACCTTCGACGACAGCAAAACCAACGTACAGGCCCTGACCAAGGCCACGACGGACGCGGGTTATCCGTCGTCGGTCAAGCCTTGAACGCAATGAGGCAGTGCGATGTCCTTGCTCGCGCGGGCGGCCGATAAAACGGGATCCCTCGGCAGCATCGTCTCCGCCATGAGCTGCGCGGGCTGCTTCCGTGCACTCGCCAATCTGGGCGCGGCCCTCGGTCTGGGCTTCTTGGGCCGATACGCAGGGCTGTTTATCGATGTGCTGTTGCGGTTGTTTCGATGTGCTGTTGGCCAACGCGCTTGGCTGGCTCGCTCATCGACAATGGCGCCGCCGCACTGCATTGGGCATGGTCGGGCCTGGCATTGTCCTGGTGGCACGGTATCCGTTAAGGGATTTCAGTTGGAGCGCCTACATGGTGTACGCCGGCTTGGCGATGATGGTGGCGGTATCGATTTGGGATCTCCGATCCCCGGCGCATCGCCGCTGCGGCCCGAATGGCTGCGAACTGCCACCGACGCGCGGCTGACGGCCCCCTTCGTTAGCACAACGACAGAGGAACAGTGACATGATTCAGTTGAAGATTGCCGGCATGATCTGCGACTCGTGCGCAGCGCATGTCAAGGAAGCCCTCGAGCAGGAGCCAGGGGTCCGCGCGGCAAGCGTTTCCTACCCGAAGGCGCAGGCCGCAGTCGAAACCGACCCGTCCGTGACGCTCGAGGCGCTGACGGCGGCTGTGGCGCGGGTTGGCTATCGCGCGCGTGCCGCGGGCGCCGAGGCCACGCCAACGGGACTACTCGACAAGGCACTGACCTGGTTCGGTGCAGGCGCCAAGCGTGAAAGTGACGAACAGCCTCTGCACGTGGCCGTGATCGGCAGCGGTGGCGCCGCGATGGCGGCCACGCTGAAGGCGGTCGAGCAAGGCGCGCGTGTAACGCTCATCGAGCGCGGCACGATCGGCGGCACGTGCGTCAATGTCGGGTGCGTACCATCGAAGATCATGATTCGTGCGGCGCACATCGCCCACCTGCGGCAGGCCAGTCCGTTCGATGAGGGCATCACCGCGACGCCGCCGGCGATCCTGCGCGACCGGCTGCTGGCGCAGCAGCAGGCACGCGTCGACGAGCTGCGGCACGCGAAATACGAGAACGTTCTGGCCGGCAACCCGTCGATCACGGTGCTGCGTGGCGAAGCCCGCTTCAAGGACGATCGGCATCTGATCGTGCGGCTCACCGAAGGCAGCGAGCAAGAAGTGGCGTTCGACCGCTGCCTGATCGCCACCGGCGCGAGCCCGGCCGTCCCGTCGATCCCTGGCCTGAAAGACACGCCCTACTGGACATCGACCGAGGCACTGGCAAGCGACACGCTGCCCAAGCGCCTGGCCGTGATCGGCTCGTCGGTGGTGGCGGCAGAACTGGCGCAGGCTTTTGCCCGCCTCGGCAGCCAGGTGACGGTCCTCGCGCGCAACACGCTTTTCTTTCGCGAGGACCCGGCGATCGGCGAGGCGCTGACGGCCGCCTTCCGCGCCGAAGGCATCGACGTGCGCGAGCACACCCAGGCGAGCCGCGTCGCGCATGGGGACGGCGAATTCGTGCTGACCACCGAGCATGGCGAGCTGCGCGCCGACCAGTTGCTGGTCGCGACCGGCAGGACGCCCAATACGCGTAACCTGGGCCTCGACACCGCGGGCGTCGCCGTCAACGCGCACGGCGCGATCGTGATCGACCAGGGCATGCACACCAGCGTGCCGCACATCTACGCGGCAGGGGACTGCACCGAACAGCCGCAGTTCGTGTATGTCGCGGCGGCGGCCGGTACGCGGGCGGCCATCAACATGACCGGGGGCAACGCCGCGCTCGACCTGAGCGCGATGCCCTCCGTGGTGTTCACCGACCCGCAGGTCGCAACCGTCGGCTTAAGTGAAGCGCAGGCGCACCACGACGGGATCGAAACCGACACTCGCGTGCTCACGCTCGACAACGTGCCGCGTGCGCTCGCCAACTTCGACACGCGCGGCTTCATCAAGCTGGTGGTCGTAGAACGCGGCCATCGTCTGATCGGCGTGCAGGCCGTGGCGCCGGGAGCGGGCGAACTGATCCAGACGGCCGCCATCGCGATTCGGGCGGGGATGACGGCCCAGGAACTGGCCGACCAGCTATTCCCCTACCTGACGATGGTCGAGGGCCTGAAGCTTGCCGCGCAGACCTTCTCGAAGGATGTGAAGCAACTGTCGTGCTGCGCGGGCTGAACGGCCTGCGACGACGAATGCCCCGGCATCGAAGCAGTGGCATCCACTCAGGAGTGGGAGGCGCGAGATGATGAACACCGAAAGCTACGCAACAGAAATCGCCGACGGTCTCTCGGCGATCCATCGCCGGAAGGGTTCTGCGCAGTTCTTTGTCGTGCTGCTTCGCGAGTTCGCGAAGGGAAAAGCTGTCTCGAGGCAAACGCTACGCATCGCGCTCGGGTGGCCTGAAGCGAGCGACACGCCGATGCTCGGGGCGATGCCCGATATCGAGTACGACGACCGGGGCGATATCGTCGGCTATGGCATCCCGCTTGACGACATACCGCACGCGTTCAAGGTTGACCGTCGCTCATTCTTTCCGCGCAATGCCCTCGTAGAAGTAAGTGAAGCATCTGGGCCCCGGTGCATACCCGGTACCGATTTGGTCGATCCCCAACCCAGCACGCTCGATCAGCGCTCGGATCGGACGGTTCAAATGACAGCCGCCGCTGATGCAGCACCATGAGGGCGTCAGCCAGTCCTGCCAGCGGCGCACGCCCGGCTCCGGTGCAAGACCGTGCTCGACGAACAGCAACCGTCCCGACGGCGTCAGCACGCGCCGAATTTCCTGCAGCGCACGATCGGCATCCGGGATCGAACACAGCGTCCAGGTGCTCACAACCGTGTCGACACTCTCGTCCGGAAGGGGAATGCGTTCCGCGGACGCCATCAGGAAATCAACCGGCGTGCCAGCGTGCGCCGCGCGACGGCGTGCCATCTCCGCCAGTTCCGCTGATGGCTCCAGTGCCAACACGCCACGCACCCTATCGCCATACAACGGCAGATTCAGGCCCGAGCCTGAACCAATCTCGAGCACGCGGCCCGCCGCGCCCCCGACGACGCGCACACGGTACGGGGCCAGCATTGCGTTGCGCATCGCTAAATCGCAGAGCCGCGGAAGAATGTAGCGTCCATAGATGCCCATCTATTGCTCCCCCTTCGATGCCGCCAGATTCGGCGGCAGGCTTCGACCTGCTCGCTCTACTCCCGCCGCACGATATGCGGGGCGGCCGATCGGGCATCGTTGCCGCCTGGCATACCGCACGACGCCGGCGCTTGCCGCGGCGGCGGTCCGGATACCTTCTTATCCTCCAGCACGTCGGCTACATTCCGCTGCCACCCGCTCGCCGATGAATAGTCCGGGCCGAGTGCAAGCCGAGCCGGCACCGTACGCCACGGCTGCTGGCGAACGTACGTGAAATACATCGCCGTCATCGCATACTGCGACGTGAACCAGTACGAATTGGCCACGCGCGCGATGCGAAAGAGCAGGTCCACCGACGCGCCCTGCGACGCACCCAACTCGATCAGGCCGAGCAGGGCCGAACCATGATTGCAGTCCTGAAAGAAAGTCGGGTTGTCGCAACAGGGTCGATAGGTGCTCGTCGCCACTTCGAGCGCTTTCACTTCCTGCGCGGGCGTCAGACGCACCGCGTCGATCTGGTCGAAATAGACGTAGCCGTTGCTCGCGTGTCCGAGCGTCCAGCCGCTCGTGCTGGCAAACGACGGCAGCCGGATGGTGCGGATCGGGCTGTGCTGGTTGAAGTCTGCGCGCGTCGACAAGCCGAGCGGCCAGAGCAGATTAAGCAAATACGGCGCGTTCTCGGCGGAGAACACGATCGGCGACGACGACGGCGCGGCGAACAGGCGCTCGACCCAGGCCGGAAGGTGCCCTTGGGTGCCGATGACGGCGCGATACTTGTCGGGATCGAGCGCGCCTGCGGCCATCAGCCGACGAATCGCGTCGCCGAAAACGATTCTCGTGTTGACGCCCTGCCTCGGCACGACGTCGTCGATGTCGATCTGGTATCGCCTTTGCTGTCGAGCCGCGGGCGCGCCCGCAGCAGCCGGGCCGCCATAATACCCGAGCGACGCCGCCAGCGCGCAAAGGAAGCGGCGGCGCGTGAAACCATGCATCCCGGTTGTTCGTTCCATCTTCGATCTCCCCGCCTCTTGTTTACATCATCGATCGCATCGTCGTCCGAAAACGTCTGGTCGCGCGCATCAGATGCTGACGCTTCTCAGTCGCAGTGCGTTCGTGATCACAGACGCCGAACTCAGGCTCATCGCCAGCGCCGCAATCATCGGCGACAGCAGCCAGCCGGTTAGCGGATAAAGCACGCCGGCCGCAAGCGGCACGCCCAACGCGTTATAGACGAATGCCCATGCCAGATTCTGCTTCATATTGCGTACGGTGGCTTCGGACAGGGCGCGCGCCCGTGCGATGCCGCGCAAATCGCCCTTTACGAGGGTCACCTGTGCACTGTGCATTGCGACGTCCGTGCCCGTTCCCATCGCGACACCGACATCGGCTTTCGCGAGCGCCGGTGCGTCGTTAATACCGTCCCCGGCCATCGCGACGACGGCCCCTTCGTTCTGGAGCCTCGACACCAGCGCCAGTTTGTCGGCCGGCTTGCACTCACCGTGATACTCGCCGATCTTGAGCCGATCTGCCGCGGCCTTGACGGTCGCGATCGCGTCGCCGCTCGCGACAACGACCCGAATGCCGGCTTCCTGGAGAGCAGCAAGTGCCTCTGCCGTGGTTTCCTTGATCGGATCTGAGACCGCCAGCAAACCGGCGAGCGTGCCGTCCACCGCCAGGTATATGACGCTCGAACCCTGCGCGCGCAGCGCATCAGCACGCGTTGAAAGCGGCGAGACGTCGGCTCCCGTTTCACGCATCAGTGCGCCGTTGCCGAGTGCGAGCTTCTTCCCGTCAACTGACCAGCGCACGCCGGACCCGGCCAGCGCCACGAAGTCCGCTGCCTGCCCCAGTGCGAGCTTGCGTTCCGATGCTGCCGAGACGAGCGCGGCGGCAAGCGGATGTTCGCTGTCCTGATCCAGGCTCGCCGCAAGCCGCAATACGTCATCAGCGGTGTAGCCGTTCGAGCCGATCGTGTCCGCGAACGTCGGGCGCCCCAGGGTCAGCGTCCCGGTTTTGTCAACCACAAGGGTGTTCACCTTGCGCAACTGCTCGATCGCGGAGGCGTCGCGGAACAGCACGCCATTCAACGCACCCTTGCCGTTCGCGACCATGATCGACATCGGCGTGGCAAGCCCCATCGCGCACGGACACGCGATGATCAGCACCGCCACGGCGTTGATCAATCCGAATACCCAGCTCGGCTGCGGCCCCAGGACGCCCCACGCGATGAACGTCACCAGCGCGATCGCGACCACCGCCAGCACGAACACGCCGGCCACCTTGTCGGCCATGCGCTGCATGGGCGCCTTGGAACGCTGCGCCTGTGCGACCAACTGGACGATTTGCGCGAGGACTGTTTGCGAGCCAACCTTTTCCGCGCGGATTATGAGGGTGCCTGACGTATTCAGCGTCGCGCCGATCACGTGGTCGCCCACATGCTTCGTCACCGGTATTGCCTCGCCTGTGATCATCGATTCGTCAAGCGCGCTGGCGCCGACCACGACGATGCCGTCGACGGGGACTTTGTCGCCCGGCCGCACCCGCAAGACGTCATCCGGACGTACGTCGGCCAGCGGCACGTCCTCTTCCGTTCCGTCTACCAGGATGCGCCGGGCGGTCTTGGGTGCCAGTTCGAGCAGCGACCGAATCGCGGCCGACGTTTGTGCGCGCGCCCGCAGTTCGAGGATCTGCCCGAGCAGCGTCAGCGACAGAATGACCGCTGCGGCCTCGAAATACACGCCAACCCTGCCGCCTACGACAAAGCTGTGCGGAAAGGCGGCCGGCGCCGCAGTCGCCACGACGCTGTAGACAAACGCCGCACCGGTGCCGAGCCCGATCAGCGTCCACATGTTCGGACTGCGGTGGATCAGCGACTGCGCGAATCGCGTGAAGATCGGCACACCGGCCCACAGAACCACGGGCGCGGACAGTGCCAATTCCACCCAGTTCTGCATCGATTGATGGAACCAGCCGAACCTGTGGCCGAACATCGCGAGCAGGAACGTGGCGACCGACAATGGCAATGTCCACCAGAACCGCAGGAGAAAATCAGCGAGTTCGGGATTGTCTTCATCGCCCTGTTTCGGGTACCAGCGGCTCGAGCGCCATCCCGCACTTTGGACGATGCCCCGGATGATCCTGCCGGATTTCCGGATGCATCGGACAGGTATAGATCGCGCCGTCGGGGGTGTCGTTTGGCAGTTCCTCTCGATGAGGGCCGGCATAGCGCTCCGGATTCGCTTCGAATTTTTGCAGGCACGACTCACTACAGAAATAGTACCGGTCGCCGCCGTCTCCGGTCTGGAACGGTGTGTCCTCCGCCACCGTCATCCCGCAAACCGGGTCCTTCAGCGAAGAGGTCGTGTTTTTCAGGTTTTCATCGAGATCCGAGGCCCCGGCCTGCTCAGAGTCGCGTACGTCGTTGGTGCTGCAATATGCGCACTGACCGTGCTCATCGTGATTTTTCGACGTATGCGTGCCGCGGTCACCGTGATGGCCCATCGCGCTATCGTGCGGTCTGTTCATTGAGGCTACCTCCATCAATGTGCATCGGGCGACCTGATTCAGTCGGACCGCGCGACCGGCACCGCCACCGACCGGAATCGGGGTGCCGCGGAGTCCTCCCGCGACGCGCGGGACTTCCGCTCAATACAGGATAGACACTCCAGCAATGGGAACGTCAAGCCTGCCGGTTAAAATCACCGTGAAGCGAAAGCGTTTCACCATCTATTGATCGGCTTGCCGACTTGCGACGGCGGCTCCTGGGCGAACGACCGCTTTATCCCTCGAAGTCCTGGCACAGCGCACGCGAGGCGCATGCCGTTAAATTACGCCTCGGCGCATCGTCGATAGAACCGGTTTCGAGCGGGGCCGCGAAGCAGTCTCTGCGGCCCACCCATACCGCTCTAGCCAGGCTGCTTCACGTAGCGCAGGTACGGCTTCAGGGTCTTGAAGCCCTGCGGATACTTCTTCTTCGCGTCGTCGTCCGACACCGAGGTCGGAATGATGACCTCGTCACCCGGCTTCCAGTTCACCGGCGTCGCGACCGTGTGCTTCGCGTTCAGCTGCAGCGAATCGAGCAGGCGCAGCACCTCGTCGAAATTGCGGCCCGCGCTCATCGGATACACGAACATCGCCTTGACCTTCTTGTCCGGCCCGACGATGAACACCGAGCGCACGGTCGCGTTGTCGACCGCGGTGCGCGGCCCGCCGCTCGCGTTCGGATGGATCATGTCGTACAGCTTCGCGACTGCCAGGTCGACATCGCCAATCAGCGGATAGTTGATCGCGTGACCCTGCGTTTCCTCGATGTCCTTCACCCATCGCTGGTGATCGCTGACGGGGTCGACGGAGAGTCCGATGATCTTCGTGTTGCGCTTGTCGAATTCCGGCTTGAGCCCGGCCATGTAGCCCAGCTCGGTCGTCCATACCGGCGTGAAATCCTTCGGGTGAGAGAACAGGATCGCCCACAGATGCCCTGCGAACGGAGTGCGCTGGATATCGATACCGAGGAATCCCGACAGCAGATAGATCGTGAGCGGAAAGCCGTACATCTCGGCATACAGCGCGACGATGAATGCTTGGACGAGGCCCGCGCCCGCCCACTCGCGCCAGCGCTTCGGCGCGGCGAAACGGTAAGAACGCCTGGCGGAAAGTGGATGCCCCCCTTGACGGCAAGCGTTTCGCCTTCCGCGGACTGAAAAGATACAGTTTCAATCGCCAATGGATACTCGGCTGAGAGGCGGCCGAGTATCGCGATGGCGTCGGTGCAGGACGCGCAATCTTCCTGCGTCAGCACAGTAACTCGTAGCGATCTCATATCCGCCTCACCCTGCGTTCCGCATGCCTTGCCGCATGTCGGCGATCAGGTTGGCGATCGGCAGGTACATCGTATAGTCCGGGGCGACACCGCAATCCGCGCGCCACCGGATCCGCCCATCGGGACCGACGAGCACGAACGTGTGGCCATCTCGACTGCGTCCCATCATCCCGTAGCCGTTCGCGTGATAGGCCGACGACACAGCAAGATCGGTGTCGGAAGGCACCGGGTACGACAACGACATGTCGGTTGCTTTTTGCTTCAGCACATCTGCGGGATCCGATGCAATCGTGGCGACTGCATCGACGCCAAGAGAGCGGAACTGGTCAAAGTGGGCCGCGATGTCTTTCGCCTGATCCCAGCAAGGTTGGCACGTCACGCCTTCCTGGAAATACAGCAGCACGGATTTGCCGCGCAGGCTGGTCAGGTCGAAGGCGTTGCCGGTAGCGCTCATCAACCGAATCGGCGGTGCAATTTGCCCCGGGCCAGGATTGCCTACCTGAAACCGATACTTGCCGGCGAGTTGGCCGAACGGGCCGCCAAGCCCCTCTTCCTGCTGCGCATGCACCCAGAAGATCGCCGCCACCAGCGCGATCAAGATCGCCAGGGCAACCGACAGCACGAGCACTCGCCGAGATCCGGTTTGGCCTTCCGGGACAGGCTTTGCGTGTATCTGTTTCATGTTCTCCTCCGCGTTAGTTACGCTTCGGTTGTTGCATGTTGCCTTGCTTCTCTTGCTGCTCCCGGCCATGCCACTGCGCGCGCTCGCACGGCCAGCGCACTTACCGCGATCACGAGGCCCAGTGCGGCCGCCCAGTTCGGAACTACCGAAAGGGCGGTCGTGATGAGCTCGCCGAGGTGCTGCAACCTGACCGACAGCATCAGCGCCCAGTGACTCGGCGCAGGCATCGATTGGTCGGCGAACGCGATCCACACAGTAGCCGTGCCCATCACGGCGAGCAGCAGCCCGCTTGCGAGCATCGACGCTGACAATGTACGTTGCAGCGAACCAATCCGCCACGTGATATGCCTCGTGCGAAACAGTCCGCTCGACCGCCAGTCGATTCGATCCCACAACAGCGAAACGACGAACAATGGCGCCACCATGCCGAACACGTACGCCCCCCGAGCCCCATCGCGAGCGCAACGGACGGAGCGACGCTCGACAATGCGATCACGCCGGCGAGCACCGGTGCGCAGCACGAGCTGGCGACACCCGAGAACATACCGAGCGAGTAGATGCCGAGCGGCCCCGCGTGCGTCGTCGCGCGACGACCGGGTATTGGCAGTTGCAGCTTGCCGCCCAGCAACGTGAAACCTGCCATGCCGATCATCACGAGACCGCCGGCCAGATACACGAACAGGTGGCGCGAAACAAAGAGCTGCCGTAGCGCGACCGCCCCCATGACCAATGGCAGGATGATGGTCGCCACCCCGGCCGCGAACACGAAACTCATCGCCACCAGCTTGCGGTGATTCTGAAACGAACTGGCGAAATAGGCCGGCAGCATGACAGAGATGCAGCACGGCGCGAACAACGCGAGCATGCCGGCCATAAACGCGGCGATGACCGCCCCCCGAAGAAAATACTGGTTTCCATCTTGCGGTCCTGTAGCCGGCGTGCGCCGGCGATACGTTCGTATGTCGCGTCCGATGCCTGGTGCGCAGCCAGCCAGCGACGCCCGCGATGGCGGTGCCGGCGACGAAGCCGTGACGCGATGACATGCGGCGCGCATTCGCCTCGGCTTCCGACGCCGCCGGTCAGCGCTTCAGATGCGACTCGTTCGAAGGCTGACGGCCGTTTTCCGAGTCGTCCGACGACGATCGGCGATCGCTATGCGAGTTCATGCTTTTCATCATGAAGAGCATCGACAGCGGACAAAGCAGGAACAGCAAGTACGGTCCCGCACTTACGATGAGCGCGCGGAACTGCGGCAAAGCAAAATAGGCGCCTGCCAGAACGGCAAGCACGGCGGCACCCGTAACAAGCATGGTTTTCGTGCATTTCATGATGAGACTCCTCGAGATTCGAAAGCTGTTCAACGATCCGCGTCACGCGGACGCCAGGTAATTTCGTTGCTATGGTCTGGATCTTGTCGGCGTACTTGAGCATGATGTCGCCCATCACCTTCATCATTTCGCCGTGCATCTGCATCGCGGGCGCCCCCGCGTTCGTCGCGAAATCGTCAAACCGACGCGTAATGGCGAGCACGATCGAACCGCGACTGCGGTGTCCGATCGGGAGACAGCGGGGAGTTAGAGCGCTTGCGGCGGGCGTTGAGGCAGCTCAGGAATGAACTGCGATGCCAGGGGGGTGTTGCGGTGCGCGTACGTGGACGAAGACGTCGCGGGGACGGGAATAGACGTCTCCGAGGGAATCGCGAGAATGGCGCAGGACAGCATACCCGCGCTGCTTTGACAGCTGGGCTGATGGTGCTGCGACGCGCCAGGCGCGGCGGCATGCATATCGGTCATCGGCGCTGTCATGTAGGACGCCACGACCTGCGAAGTGGAGACAGGCGACGAATGACCCGGGCAAAGCAGTGCTGGCGCCGTGAAGCCCGCGACGGGCAGCCACGCGATCAGAAAACTCAGCACCAGTTTGACCATCCACTTCACGATCCGGTCCTCAAGATCTGGTTAAGCGATTTCGGCTCCCGACGCTCGGTTGTGGGAGTTCGGCGAGGCTGGCGTTGCTGAAAGACGCGCGTGTCGATGGGCGAGTTTCCGAGCGTCTTGATCGCCGCCAATCGATTCGAGAATCGGGCATGCCGGCCGCTCATCACCTGCGCAATGGCTAGCAAGGTATGCGAGCGCCCCGCGCATCTCGCGAAACTCCTCGATCCGCGCATCGAGTTCGGCGATATGCTGCATGGCAATCTGCTTGACCTCCGCGCTCGCACGGTCGCGATCCTGCCAGAGCGCGAGCAGGTGCCGAATCTGTTCGATCGGAAAGCCAAGCGTGCGTGCTTGATGAATGAAGCGCAGCACCTGGACATCGTTCTGTCCGTAGATTCGGTATCCACCTTCAGTTCGTCCGACTGCTTGCACGAGATTAATGCTCTCGTAGTAGCGGATCATCTTGGCGGAAACGCCCGATGCGTTGGCAGCCTGCCCGATGTTCATGGCACACCTCGATATTGCCGTATTCCCGTCCACGATGCGACCTTCATCATCTCCTGATGAGCGGGACGCCCCACATTTCATACGATTTCAATCTAGACGATCCAATGACTGGAATGTCAAGGTATTTTCCCGGGGCGTGACCAAAATTCCATATGACCGCTTTGACATTTCAGCAGGGGTAATGCACAAAATTCGCGCCAGCGTATTTGTGCAAGGCACCGGCCCACCACTCGCCATGCGGCCCCCTGTCAAACGTGCAGTGCCATATTGGCCGAGCTCCGCAGTCAGATGGGGAGCTCGGCATACGCTTGCGCGCCGGTCACAACCAACCTTCCAGTGCGCCTTGGGGGACACATCAAGGGCTGATCGAGGGGCGGGATAGTGGTGCTAGGTGCACTTGCCCAACGACCTGGATTTCCCGCAACGTGGTGATACCGGTGGACGGCGCGCTCAGTTTTGATATATTGAGCCTGTCTATGGTCCGATTGGGCTCCCCTCTAAACGTCGTCATGCGCGCCACACTACGCTTCCTCCTGCCGCTGCTGGTTTGCGTCGCCTTCCTGGCGCAAACGGGCACGTCATGGTCAGCGCCGCAGGCATGCCCCGCCCATGCGACGTTGGATGCGATGGCGATGATGACGAGTTGCCAGCGGTCGGATGCTACTCGCCATGCGCCGACCGGCCAACTCTGCAAAGCCGCTGCGGCATGCGGCCTCACGGTGCCGGTGTTCAGCACTGCAGCCGGCCTCCTGGATTCCCCGTACCAGCGCTTCAAATACCCCCGAATCGCTGCACATTTCGTCCTGCAGGACTTCCCGCAGACGCTTCTGCGCCCACCTCGACTCGCCTGACCTCACGCCTTCCGTAGCGTGGCGCTGACGTGCCGTCGTCATCTGGCGTAGGTTCATCCTTGACGATCGCCGTACCCGAGGTACGCCATTCGCCGCGTCCCATCGCTGCGGAACAGCCATGTTTGCCCGAACCCGCGCGCGAGCGGAAAACCCGCGCGCCGTGCCGAATCTGATTTGCCGATCGATCGTCGCAGGCGATGTCACGGCACGATTCCGACGCACAAGGGATCGTCGGCAGATCGACCGTTTTTCGTGGAGTTCTTGGATGACATGCCATGAAAGTCGTCCGCGCCCCGTCCCGGCGCGGCGCAAGATGCTGTCCGGCGCCGCGGGCGCCGTCGCCGTCCTCGTCGGTTTGCTTACCTGCCACGCCGCGAATGCGGATGCCTCCCATACGACGAGCGCCCCGATCGTCGCACTGGGGTTCGATGCGCAGAATCACGTGCTATTGAAGGCCACCGCCGAAACGCTCTACCGGAGCGCCGACGACGGTCTGCACTGGACGCGGATCGCATTGCCACCCGGCGCGCACGGCCGCATTTCCGCCATGGCGACGACGGCACGGCAAGCCGGTCTCGTCTATGTAGGCGGGCCGGGCCTCGGGGTCCTGCGAAGCGGAAACGACGGCCGAAGCTGGGAAGGTCGCAACGCAGGGTTGCCGGGCCGTTCCGTCGAAACAGTGGCCGTGCATGCCGATCAGGCCGACACGGTATACGTCTATGTGGCCGGACGCGGAATCTTCCGAAGCCGACAAGGCGGCCTGAATTGGCGGTTGATGGATCGGGGGCCGCGAGAAGCCATCCTGCAGCTCATTCACTCAAACATGCCCGGCAGCATGCAGACTGGCTGGCTGTTCGCGGCGACAGCCAGCGGCGTGCGGCGCTCGATGGACTGTTTCTGCGGCTGGCGCAATGCCGGCGGGCTAGACGGCAAGGTGAACGCCGTCGCCTACGATCCGCGACAGCCGCAGCAGATCTATGCGGCGACGGGCAAGGAAATCCTGCTGAGCTCGAATGGCGGCGAACAATGGACACGTCTCAATGCCCCCGGCCCGGCGCTTACTGCGTTGCTGGTCACGCCGGACGGCGTGCTCTATGCGGCCGGAGGCGCAGCGGTATATCGCAGCCGGGACCACGCCGGCACGTGGGAGCGACTCGATGGTTAAGACGTCGCGTGCCGCCGCAGCTGGATTGCTCGCGCTCGCGTCCTGGGCCGACGCCGGTGCGACGCCTGCGCTTTCGCGAGGTCTCGACCAGATCACGGCCGGCCGAGCGATTTACCGGCAGAACTGCGCTTCCTGCCACGGCGTCCACGGCGAAGGGGCGCCAAACTGGGAGCGGCCGGACGCACTAGGGGAGATGCCCCCACCGCCGCACAACGCGAGCGGCCACACATGGAAGCATGGTGACGGCATGCTCTACCGGCTCGTCCACGACGGCTGGCGCGATCCGTTCAACAAGACGAGCTGCCTGACCATGCCGTCTTTCGGCACCCAACTGACACCACTCGAGATTCGCAGCGTGATCGAATACATCAAGACCATGTGGACGCCTGAGCAGAGAGCTTTCCAGCGTACGGAAAGCCGGCGGGAGCCGTTTCCGCCAGAAGCGCGCTGACGAGGAACTTCATGACATCGTTCATCTTTTCGCCTCGATCCCGCGACCGCGAGCCGCGGCGCGTCATCCACCCGATACGCTTCGACACCCGGCGCGCCGCGTTGCACCGGCTCCTGGTCGTACCTGCGGCAATGCTCCTGTTCGCATGCAGTCGGAAGCCGGTTTTCAAGGGCACTGACATCAGCGGCGCCCCGATGACTTTGACGGTCGCGATGACCGATCACACCGGCAGGCGCCGTACGCTCACGGACTTCCGCGGCAAGGTGATTGCCCTGTTCTTCGGCTATACACACTGCCCGGACGAGTGCCCGGCGACGATGGCCCAGCTCGCGCGCGCCATGCAGCTTCTCGGAACGGAAGCCGATCAGGTGCAAGTGCTGTTCGTGACCGCCGATCCGATGCGCGACACGTTGCCCGTCCTGGCGAAGTGGGTGACCGGGTTCGATCCGCGCTTTCTGGGACTGCGCGGCACGCCGGACGAACTCAGGGCGGCGGCGAGCCAGATGAAAGTCGTCGCGGGCCCGTCCGGAAAGCCAGGCGACGAGACCATCATGCACAACGGCAATGTCTTCCTGTTCGACCGCAGTGGTGCCGTCCGCGTGCTCGAAGACAGCGGCGTGGACGCGCAGACACTCGCTGCGGATATGCGCCAGTTGCTGGAATGAAATCAGGGAGCACGACATGACAGTCAATCAGGGATTCCGGCTTTCGTTGGCCAAGATTGCGGCCGCGCTCGCGGTCGTCGTTCTCCTCGTTTCGGCCTACCTGGCGCTGGGCCGGACGAAGTCCGTGCCGGATGCGACGTTCGTCCTGTTGTCGGGCGAGAAGCTCACGACGCGCGATCTGCGCGGCAAGGTGTACATCGTGGATTTCTGGGCGACGAGCTGTGCGACCTGCGTCAAGGAAATGCCGCAGATGATCGAGACGTACAACAAGTTCAAGGGACCGGACTTCGATTTCGTCGCGGTGTCGATGAAATACGACCCGCCGGCGTACGTCAGGAATTACACCCGGACCCGGCAATTGCCGTTCAAGGTCACGATCGACGCCGACGGGAGCCTCGAGCGGAAGTTCTACGACGTGGAAATGACGCCCACCACCTTCGTAGTCGACAAGCAAGGGAGAATCCTGAAGCGCATCCTCGGCGAACCGGACTTCCAGGTTTTCCACCGCCTGATCGAGCAGGCGCTCGCCCAGCCTGCCTGACGAGTGCACACCGATATGTCGACGATGCTGACCGCTCAAATCCTGCTCGCGTTCGGTGCGGGCGCGCTGCTCAACCTCACGCCCTGCGTGCTGCCGGCCATCCCGCTCAAGGTTCGCGCGATTCTGCGCGAAACGGGCGGGCAACTGAGTGCGCGCTTGACGTCGGCCGTCCTGTTCGCTGCAGGGTCGGTGCTTTTTTTCGCGCCCCTCGGGCTTGCGACGGCGCTGTTGCATTTGCAGTGGGGCGTGTTGTTTCAATCGCGGATCCTGCTGATCCTGCTGAGCGCACTGCTGATCGGGCTGGCGATCGTGAACTTCCGCTGGCACGGCCTGCGCCTGCCCTCCACGCTCGCGTCGATGCACGGTGCACGATTTCTCGAGCCCCTCATCTCGGGCCTGATATGCGCGCTGCTGTCGACACCGTGCACGGGCCCGCTCCTGGGCGGCGTACTGGTTTTCGCGCTTGCCCAGCCCGCGCCCAACATCGTCGCGCTCTTCGTGTCGATCGGTCTCGGGCTCGCGTCGCCCTATGTTCTTCTGATTCTCCGGCCCGCCCTGATCCAGCGCCTGCCGCGCGGAGGCGCCTGGTCCGACGTGGTACGCCAAAGCTTCAGCTGGATACTGCTCGGCGCCGCGCTCTTCTTCATCCGCAGCGTCCTGCCTCCGGCCTGGGAAACGCCGCTCTCGATCGCATTCGGCGCAGGCATGCTGGCCTGGACAGTGACAATCTTCGCGCGCCGCAAGGACGCCGGTTCGCGCCGCGCCGTGACGGTCATCGGCATCGTGGCCGCAGCTTCGGTCTACGTCGGCGCGAGCTTCGGATTCTCTCCGGCGATTCCGTGGCAGCAGCTGCACGACCGCGATGCCGCGTTGCTGCCGGCGCTCGGGCGACCGGCAGTCGTCGAGTTCACTGCGCAGTGGTGCCTCAATTGCAAGATCCTCGAGCACACCGTGTACCGGTCCGATCCCATCGTCCAGGCGATTCACCGGCACGGCATCGCCGCATTCCAGGTCGACCTGACGCGTCCCGACCCGGCGCTCGAGCGTCTGCTCGCCTCTTATGGCGGAGCGGGCCTGCCATTCCTCGCTGTGCTCGATCGCGACGGCCGCGAGGTGCACAGCTTTTCCGGGCTGTTCACGAGCGACAGTCTCGCGGATGTGCTGAATACGCTCAAATAAAGGAGAACCGACGGTGAAACGTAACGTCAATCGCATCCTCGCCGCGACGGCGGCCGCGGCCGTGCTGGCGGGTGTCGCACTCTGGGCTTCGTCGCAGTTCGGATCGTTACAGTTCGGTTCGTCGAAGCCCGCACCGGCATCCGTCGTTGCGGGCAGCAGCGGCATGATCAATTCGTCGAACTATGTGAGCGCGAGCGTCGCCGAGCATGAGCGCCAAGCCACGCTGACCTTGCACATTACCGCCGGCTGGCACGTGAATGCGAATCCGGCGTCGCTCGAATACCTCATTCCCACCACGCTATCGATCGAAGGCGATGGCTCGCCGCAAGAAGCAAAGGCCGTCTATCCGCCCGGAAAGGACAGCGGCGTCGTACTCGAAGGCAAGCACATCCAGGTCTACGAAGACGGCACGGTGATTCCATTTTCGCTGCCCCCCAGCCTCCCGATGCATCGCATCGTCGTGCACGTGCAAGCCTGCAGCACGCAGGGCATCTGCCTGCCGCCTGCGAATATCGTCGCATCGGTGAATCGAACCTGAACCGGACAATCGACCCGTCCCCCCATCACGATGAAGGAATGAAATCATGCGTTACCCGAAACTAGCCCTGCTAACCGCACTCGCCATCGGCGTGCAATTGCCCGCGATGGCCGCCGGGATACCCGTAACTCTGTACAAGAACCCGAGTTGCGGATGCTGCGATGCCTGGGCGAAAGACCTCGCGGCGAACGGCTTCACAGTGAAGACAGTCAATACGGAAGACCTGGCATCGGTCGCCCAGCGATACGGCGTGCCCGAGAGCCTAGAGGGATGCCATACGGCGATCGTCGGCGGCTACGTGGTCGAAGGTCTCGTCCCCGCGAGATACGTGAAGAGCCTGCTGGCGCAGCATCCCGCTACCAAGGGCATCGCGCTGCCCGGCATGCCCACCGGGGCTCCTGGCATGCCCGGCGCGCGCTCGGGACCACTCAAGATCTATTACCTCGAGTCCGGGTCCGCGCCGAGGGTCTTCGCGACCTTCTGATGGGCGTGGCCGCTGCACGCCGGCCGGTTGTGCGGTACACGGCGGCCCAGGACATGCTCACTCAACCCAACTGAATCCCTGAGGATTCGAAGGAACACGACATGAACACGAAACGACTCCCCCTTTCCGTTCTCATCGCCGTTGCGGTGGGATTCACCGGGCTCGCCGAGGCGGCAGACAATTCGTCCGCCGCACAGGAGACGGCTCCGCCGACGATGCATTCGGGCGGCATGGGCACGATGGGCCAGGGCGGAATGGGGATGATGAGCCAAGGCGGGATGGGCATGATGGGCATGATGGGCATGGGTAGCTGCCCGATGAGCGGCACATACCTGAGCGGCAAGGACGCCATGCTGATGCACGCGGACATGTTGCAGGCGATGAGCAACATCATGCGCAAGTACGCCGACCGGGTGAAAAACTCGCCACAGCGCTGACTCGCGCGCACCTTCGACCTGGGAGCGCCACCGTCGGCTCCTGGGCTGCGCCTTAGTTCCATAGGGAGATCCTGGGGCTGATCCCGTTCGCCGGTGCTGATCTGCCCTCTGTCGATGGCGGTCATGGTGTGGTTGATGAACCGACGGAACCACCGGCACGACTCGCCGTCGCCATCACCGATCGATCGAGCGATGGCCCACTCAGCCCGACATCATCGGCATTGCGCTGGGCGGACGCGCAAGCAAGGTGCGCCGATTGAAGACGGCGCACCCGAAACGTTGAGGAAAGACCTATGGATAGCACCTCGTGGATTCTGAAGGTCATCGTCATCGTGCTTGCAGTGATCGGGCTTCTCGCCGTTCTGGGCGTCGGTGGCATGGCCGTGATGCACTTCGGCATGATGGGTACGTCACGGCCGTGTTTTGACGCGATGCGGGCATGGCGATAATCGGCGATCGCAACGGGAGCTGCGGTGCGGAGTTGGAGGGCTCGCGAAGCTCCCTGAGCCGGTTAGGCTGTCTATGCCCCGTCCAGTGAGCGGAGCGGCCAGTCAGGCGGCCGTCGATCTGAGGTAAATGCGCAAAAGGCGATCGTCTGTACCGTATTGCCGGCACCGGCAGCGTGCTAAAGCAAAGGGCTCTGGAGGGACTGTGTCGTGACGAAACCACCCAACACCAAGCGCCGGGCGATCCTGCGCGCCTCGCTCGCTTCTGCGATGGCGGCCGGCTCCGTCTGGCCGTTTGCCGCCCTCGTGCCGCCCGATGCGCTTGCGCAGCCCGCGTCGGCCAACAGCGGCTTCGTTCCCGATCTGATCGTCGAACTGCGCGCGAAGCGCGACACGTTGCGGATTTGGCCTGGGCCGACCACGCGCGTCTGGCGCTACGACGGCCGGGTGGTGGCAGGTGACCCATCCGCGCTGAGTTTCGTGGCCAACGGCTATGCCCCGATCCTGCGAGTACGCCGCGGGCAAAAGATCCGGATCAACTTCATCAACGAGCTGTCCGAGCCAACGATCATCCACTGGCATGGGCTGACCGTGCCCGCGGCGCTGGACGGGCATCCACGCGATGCGATCGGCACGGGGCGACGCTATGTCTACGAATTCGAAGTCCGCAATCGGGCCGGCACGTACTGGTTCCACGCGCACCCGGACGGCCGCACCGGCGCGCAGGTCTATTACGGCCAGGCTGGGTTTCTGCTCGTCAGCGATGAAGAAGAAGCTTTCGGCCTGCCCAAGGGTGAACACGACATGCCGCTGATGATCCAGGATCGCAGGGTGGATGCCGACAACCAGTTCGTCTATCTGGCACAACGCGCCGGCGGGATGATGGGGCGCGGCATGATGGGCGGCGGCATGTCCGGCATGATGGAACGGATGATGGGCTTCCTCGGCGACCGGATCCTGGTCAACGGTCAACCCGATTACGTTCTGCCTGTCGCCACGCGCGCGTACCGGCTGCGCTTGCTCAATGGATCGAACAGCCGCATCTACAAATTCGCGCGGCGCGACGGTGTACCGCTGACCGTGATCGGCACCGACGGCGGTCTGTTGGGTCAGCCGCTGAAACGCCCCTACGTGACGCTCGCTCCTGCCGAGCGGGTCGATTTATGGATCGATTTCGCAGGTCAGCCGGTCGGCACCGACATAGCGCTCGACAGCCTCCCGTTCGACGGCGACGCGGCGATGGGCGGCATGATGGGTGGCCTCACGTTGCCGATGGGCGCGCACTTTCCGATCATGAAATTCCGGGTCGCCCGCCGCGAACAGGCGCATGATCAACTTCCGCCCAAATTCAAGCCGTTGCCGCCCATACGTGCTCAGGACGCCATAAATGCAACGCAGCCGCGCACCTTCGGCATAACAATGGGCATGATGACGTGGGGCATTAACGGGCGTCGGTTCCAAATGGACGGCGTGACGTCCTCCGAAACCGTGCGGGCCGGCACGACCGAAATCTGGGAGTTCCGCAACGACGAATCGATGATGCTCATGGCTCATGCGATGCACGTGCACAACGTGCAATTTCGGGTCCTCGACCGGTCGGTGGCTGCCGACCTCGCCGCTGCGCGCGCCACGCTCTCGGGCGGATACGTCGACGAAGGATGGAAGGACACGGTACTCGTCATGCCCGGCGAGCGCGTGCGGGTGCTCATGCATTTTGGCAGTTACACGGGGCTGTTTCTCTATCATTGCCACATGCTCGAGCACGAAGACACCGGCCTCATGCGCAACTATCTGATCCGCACCTAAGAGATCGAAAGGGGGACACTCATGGAATCTCAATACATCGTGGCAATCGTCCGGCCGGATCGGCTGGACGCGCTCGAACAGGCATTACATGCGCTCCGCACCCACGGCATCACGGTCAGCAAGGTGAGGGGGTTCGGGATGCACCTGAACCCCTATGCCGACGAGTGGACGACCGAGCACGTGAAGGTCGAGGTCTTCGCGCGCGCGGCGGACGTCGATGAACTGGTTGCCGCGATCATGGAGGCCGCGCACATCGGCGCGCCGGGCGACGGCATCGTCGCGGTGATGCCGGTCACGCGCTTCTACAGCATCCATACGCGAGCCGAAGTGCAGCCGTAGCCGGACGAGCCTCGTCCGGCGGCCCTTTCGACTTGGTGCTTCACGAGGCACACCTCCTTGGGACGCGTGCCTCGCGTCGCGGCTACGGGGCCGATTACCGCTTCTCGAGCTTCACGATAGTCAGCGTGCCGTTCACGTTCTCGACGCGTACCTTGACCTTCTCGCCTTCCTTGGCGGCCTTGAGCATGCCCGCGTCCTTCGCCTTGTAGGCCATCGTCATCGGCGCCATGCCGATGTTGGCCAGTTCGCCGTGCTTGATCGTGATCATCGACGAGGCCGCGTCCACCTTCTTGACTACGGCGTCCGTGAGCGCCGAGGTACCGGCCTGAGCCCCCATCGTGCCCGCCTGCATCATCATGCCGCCGTTTTCCTTGGCAAATGCCACACCGGTCAACGAAACGGCAACACAGCACGCAGCGGTCAGGGTCATCAACTTCTTCATCGAGTTTCTCCAGGGTTGGTTTGCGGCACGGTCGTGCCAACGGGGACAGCAAAAGCTTCGGCATGGCGCCGGGCAAGCGCGGCGCGGCGGCGTTGCAACAGCAGCCACGCGGCGGGAATCACGAACATCGACAGGATGGGCGCGGTCACCATGCCGCCCACCATCGGCGCAGCGATGCGCTGCATAACCTCGGAACCCGCGCCGTGGCCAATCATGATCGGCACGAGTCCGGCCAGCACGACCGCAACCGTCATCGCCTTGGGCCGCACTCGCAGCACGGCACCCTCGCGAATCGCGGCAACGAGCGTCGCTTCGGTGAACGGCTCGCCTTCCGCAAGGCGGCGGTTCAGTGCCCCCTTCAGGTACAGGAGCATCACGACGCCGAACTCTGCCGCCACGCCCGCGAGCGCGATGAACCCGACCGAAGTCGCCACGGACACCGCGTGGCCCAATATCCAGATGAACCAGAAGCCGCCCACGAGCGCGAACGGCACGGTCGACATGAGTAGCGCCGCGTCCGCGGCCGAGTTGAAGGTCAGGAACAGCAGCACGAAGATCACAACGAGCGTGACCGGGATCACGGTACGCAGCTTGGCCGCCGCGCGCTCCAGATATTCGAACTGGCCGGACCAGGCGATCGAGTAGCCGGGCGGCAGGACCACCTGCTGCGCGACGGCATGTTGCATGGCTTTGACGGCGGTCTCGAGGTCCGTGTTGCGGATGTCGACGTAGACGTAGCCCGTCAGCCGCGCATCCTCGCTGCGGATCATCGGCGGGCCGTCGGCGATCGTCAGTTTCGCCACGTCGCCGAGCATGATCTGCGCGCCGCGATCAGTCTCAATCGGCAATTGCCGCAGCTTGTCGAGCGAGTCGCGAAAGGCACGCGGGTAACGGATGTTGATCGGGAATCGCTGGCGTCCGGCGATGACTTCGCCGACGTTCTCGCCGCCGATCGCAGAAGCAACCACATCCTGGATATCGGCAACCGACAGACCATAGCGAGCCGCCGCGAGCCGGTCGATGCCGACATCGACGTAGTGCCCGCCGTTCAAGCGCTCGGCGAGTGCCGAAGTGACCCCCGGAACGTGCCGGACCGCCGCTTCCACCTGCGTGGCAACGCGGTCGATCTGCTGAAGGTCGGGACCGGAGATCTTGATGCCCACCGGCGTCTTGATGCCGGTCGAGAGCATGTCGAGCCGATTGCGAATGGGCGGCACCCAGACGTTCGACAGCCCCGGCACTTTGACGCGCGCATCGAGTTCGTCGATGAGCTTGCGCATCGTCATCCCAGGGCGCCACTGGCTGCGCGGCTTGAACTGGATCGTCGTCTCGAACATCTCGAGCGGCGCGGGGTCGGTGGCCGTATCGGCGCGACCCGACTTGCCGAACACCGTCGCCACTTCCGGCACCGTCTTGATGAGACGATCGGTCTGCTGCAGCAATTCGGCGGCCTTTTCCGCGGAGATGCCTGGCAGTGCGGTCGGCATGTACAGCAAGTCGCCTTCGTCGAGCGGCGGCATGAATTCGCCGCCGAGACGCGACACCGGGATCACGGTCAACACCAACGCGACAGCGGCAAGGCCGATCGCGAACCAGGGGCGCCTGAGTGTCGCCTCGAGCAGCGGCCGGTACAGCCGGATCAGCACGCGGTTGATCGGGTTCGCGTTCTCGTGCGGAATGCGGCCGCGAATCAGATAGCCCATCAGCACCGGCACGAGCGTGACCGACAGGCCGGCGGCACCGGCGATCGTGTACGTCTTCGTGAACGCGAGCGGCGAGAACAGCTTGCCTTCCTGACCCTCCAGTGAGAATACCGGAATGAAGGACAGCGTGATGATGAGCAGCGAGAAGAACAACGCCGGCCCGACTTCCGCCGCGGACGTCGCGATCAGTTCCCAGCGCCGCGCGGCGGTCATCGGCTCGTCCGGGTTGTCGTGCTCGTACGCTTCCAGGTGCTTGTGCGCGTTCTCGATCATCACGATCGCCGCGTCGATCATCGCGCCGATCGCGATGGCGATGCCGCCGAGCGACATCAGGTTCGCATTGACGCCCTGATAGCGCATGACAATGAAGGCGGTCAGGACACCCAGCGGCAGCGACAGAATCGCCACAAATGCGCTGCGCAGATGAAACAGGAATACCGCGCAGACAAGGGCAACGACGATGAACTCCTCGATCAGCTTGTCCCTCAGGTTGTCGACGGCGCGCTCGATGAGCTGGGAGCGATCGTAGGTCGGCACGATTTCGACGCCGGCCGGCAGCGAGCGTTTGAGGTCCGCGAGTTTTGCCTTGACCGCCTCGATCGTCTTGAGCGCGTTCTTGCCGGAGCGCATCACGATGACGCCGCCGGTCACTTCGCCTTCGCCATTCAGTTCGGCAATGCCGCGCCGCATTTCCGGACCGATCCGGATGGTGGCCACATCGCCGAGCAGCACCGGCGTGCCGGCATCGTTCGTGCGCAGCACGATGTTGCGGAAGTCGTCGAGCGAGTGCAAATAGGCGGTCGAACGCACCATGTATTCCGACTCGGCGAGTTCGACGACCGAGCCGCCGGACGCCCGGTTCGCCTGGCGGATCGCGTCGGCGACCTGCGTCTGCGTGATGCCGTAGGCACGCAGTTTGTCCGGGTCGAGCACGACCTGGTATTGGCGCACCATCCCGCCGATGCTCGCGACCTCCGAGACATCCGGCACCGACTTGAGCTCGAACTTCAGGAACCAGTCGTTGAGCGCGCGAAGCTGGCCGAGGTCGTGGTGCCCGGTGCGGTCGACGAGCGCGTATTCATAGATCCAGCCGACACCGGTGGCATCGGGCCCGAGCGACAAGGTCGCCCCGGGCGGCAGGCGGCTCTGGACCTGATTCAGATACTCGAGCACGCGCGAGCGGGCCCAGTACTGGTCGGTCTTGTCGTCGAACAGGACATAGACGAATGCGTCGCCGAACGACGAGTAGGCGCGGATCGTCTTCGCGCCCGGCACGCCCAAGAGCGTCGTGGTCAGCGGATAGGTGACCTGGTCCTCCACGACCTGCGGCGCCTTGCCGGGATAGGACGCCTTGATGATGACCTGCGTGTCCGAAAGATCGGGCAGCGCGTCGAGCGGCGTTTCCTTGAGCGAGTAGACACCCCAGGCCGCGACGAGCACGGTCGCGAGCAGAACCAGAAACCGGTTCTGAATGGACCAGCGAATGACGCGCGCGATCATTGTGCGCCTCCGGTGGGGTCGACCTTGATCAACTGGTAGCCGTCGTCTGCCTGCTTGAAGACGAAGTGCACCGTCTGGCCGACCTTGATGTCCGGGAAGGCGCTGGCGGCCGGCTTGTTGAAGGTCATCGTCATCGCTCCCCAGCCGAGCGCCGGTACCGCCTGATGCGAGAAGGTGATGCCGGCGGCGGTGATTTGCTCGACCTTCCCCGTCGTTTCGTAGGTCGGGGACGCGGAGGCCGTCGAGGAGGCCATCGAGGCGGGTGCCGGTGTCGACGCGCTGCTGCCGGAGGTCGCACTGCCTTCCAGTCTCGGCAGGACCGATTTAAGGCTCGCTTCGGAATCGATCAGGAACTGGCCAGAGGCGACGACCTGCTGCCCTTCGCTGAGACCGTCGGTGATCTGCGTGTCGCCGCCGATATCGTTGCCGACCGTGACGATCGCGGGCTGTAGCCGACCGTCGGCGTTCCGGACGATGACGATCGATCGCTTGCCCGTCGTGATGACCGCTTCTGACGGCACGACGAGGCGTGATACGGGCTTCGCCGCGCTAACACGGGCGCGCATGAGCATGCCGGGGGTGAGTCTCATGTCCGGGTTATCGATCTCGAGACGCGCTTGCAGCGTGCGCGTCCCAGTGCTGATGCCCGGCAGGACCTCGCGGATGTGTCCGCTGAAATGTTGCGCGGTGTCGCCGGCCACCGTCGCATCCACCGTCATTCCGGGGCGCACCTGCAAGGCAAGTGCTTCGGGAATGTCGATGACAAGCCAGAGTTTCGACAGACCCTCGACCTTGGCGAGCGTCTGGCCGGGCGCCACCATCGCGCCTTCCCGGACATTCAGTTCGGTGAGCACGCCGTTCGCGGGCGAGACCAGCACCGCGTGAGTCTGTGCCTTGCCTGTCCGATCGAGCGCAGCGACGACGCCGTCGGGAATCGACATGGCCCGCATCCGGGCACGCGAAGCGGCGAGCAGGTTCGCATCGGCGTGGCTCGCTTTCAGGGCGAGGTATTCTTCCTGAGGCGCGAGCCAGTCCGGCACGAAGATCGACGCAATTGGCGCACCCTTCGCGACCCGCTGCATCGGTGCGCTCGCATATAGGCGATCGATGTAGCCGGTCGTGCGCGCCTGGATCACATCGGCCATCGATTCGTCGAACTGCGTGGTGCCGACCGCGTCGAACCCTTCACTCACCTCCCGCCGGCGCACCGTCGCATAGCGAATGCCGAGGTTCTGCTGGAGTCCGGAGTCGATTCGGATGCCGCTCGCGCCGCCTTCGTCCGCATAGACGGGCACAAGCTGCATGTCCATGAAAGGCGATTTGCCCGGCTTGTCGAAATGCTGGTTCGGGACCATCGGGTCGTGCCAGTACAGGACCTTGCGGCCCGTCTTGGGATCGATCTTGTCCCCGGATGCCGGAACCGACACGGCCGGACTGTTCGTTGCCGCGTGGCGGCTTCCCGCAACATAGCCCGCGGCAACGAGCGCGGCCGCGGCGCAAAGCGCGAACGTCGTTCGCGCAAGCACTTTTTTGTTCATGGATGCTCCTTCACTGTGCAACGGCCATTGCCGGCGGGACCACCTGATATTCGAGCCGAGCCCAGTCGAGCGACACATCGCGCTGCAGGTCGAGGATCTGCAATTGCGCATCGAGCTGGGCTCGCCTCGCCGCGAAGGTGTCGGCCAGGGAGCCCGTGCCACCCCGATACGCCGCCTCTGCGAGCTGCACACGGCGGTCGGCGGCCGGCAGCAAGGTTTGTTTGAGTTGAGCGATGCGCTCGCGCCCGTTTGCGAGCGTCGCTGCAAGATTCTGGATATCGGCTTCGATTTGGCGCTGCGTGTCGTCGAACATCAGGCGGGCCTGCGTTGCACGCTCGGCTTGCTCGGCCACGTCCCGATCCTCGCGGTCTTTGCGATCGATCGGCAGCGGAATCGTCACGCCGATCGATACCATGTTCGAGTACGCGCCTCCGCGCTGCTGATAGGACACGTTCCAAGTCCAGTTTGGACTCCTGTCGCTGCTCGCCACCGCCGTGGCCGCATCGGCCACGGCGACATCGGCGGCGGCCACGACGAGCGCGGGCTGCACTTGGCTGAGTTGGTCCGGCGGCAGTTCGGCGACGCCGGATCGTGGCGCGGGCGGCTCGCCAACGACGTCGCCGACGGGTACCGCGGTCCAGCGCGAAAGCGCAATGAGGGCCGAGCGATACGTCTGCTGCGCCTTGAGCAGGTCGTCCTGGGTCTGAGCGAGCATGACCTGGGCTTGCGCGACGTCGGCTGCCGTCGCTTTGGCCCCGCGGTAGGACGCCTCCGTGGCGGCCAACTCGTGCGTCATGCGGTGCGTAAGCTCTTCTTGCAGAGCGAGCGTTTTTTTTGCGTAGACCGCGCTCAACCAGGCCGCGGCAGTCCGCTCGCGCACACTGGCCAGTTGGGCAAGGTAGTCAGAGCGCTCCCGGTCCACCTTACGGTCGGCAAGCGAGGACCGTAGCCGGCGTTTCTTCGGCGAGATCCATTCCTGCTCGATTCCGATGCGTCGCTGCGTCATGAAATCCTGGCCGATCGTGAATCGCTGAGCGCCATTGATAGGAAGGTTGTCGACGCCAGCCGTGAGCATCGGGTCGGGCAGTTGGCCAGCTTTGACGGCCGCTTCCGAGCTGGCGCGCACCGAGGCCTGCGCCGCCTGCATCGACGCTGAATGGTCGGTCGCCGACTGCAGCGCGGCGTCGAGCGTAAAGGATGCTTGCTGAGCATGAACGACGCCCGCAATGAGCAGCGTGGCTAAAAGCGGATGGGCGCGCCAAGGAGCACGCCAACCTCGTGGCGTGCCGAAAATCAATCGCATGTTCTAACCCCAATGGCGGAATCCCATAGGAATTCCACGTCCTGGCATAGGACGGACCTCACCGCACTCGCGGTGAACCTTTCAGCGTGGGATCAGACGAGACGTGGAGGTCGCCACAACCCGTTCGGATCGCGGACCGGAACAGAGTCGGTGTAGTGGAAGGCGACCGGACAGTCGAATGCCACCGGGTGGCCGACGTCGGCGCGGGGGGCCGGATAGTAGAGGCTGCCGAACTGGCACTGTACGGTGATCTTGCAAAACGCCCCTTTCGCCTTCGCTTTGCCGTCCGGCGAGGACTTCGTTGCGTCGCAGCCGGGCATGTCTGCGGGCGTAACGGGGCCCACGTCCGCGGACATCGCTTGCTGCATCGGACATTCACCGGTCACGCCGCTCGCGGCCAGCCCACTGATGGGCAGCACCGCACAAAGCAGCAAGAGAATCAACGTCCGGAGCAGTTTCATGGCGGCGATTATAACCGACGATTTTCAGTACTGCGACGCCACTCTGACCTGACGCGTCGTCCGATACTCGCGCGGCACCGACTACCGTGGCGGGCAATTCGATGGCCGTACGTGAAGGTCCTGGCATGGATAGGGCTTCGGCAGCCGAATGGCGATAGCGCGCGCTGAAGCATTTCCGGAGGCTCCGTCCGCTATCTGATTTGTCGGGCTTGCGCAGCCGCCGAGCACGAGCAAAGTCGCAAACGATGCAGCAGCATATCGATTGCTTCGCACGATTGGTTTCATCTAGGATTCGGGTTATGGAGTCGGTTTGACGTGGCCTTGTGGTTCACACGCCACGCAGATGAAGGCAGTCGGCGATGGCATCGATACCGAGCACCGCCGCCGCTCCCCGCGGCGTCAATGCTGTGCCGCCCACTTCGGCTCGAACAGGTTATGGAGTTCCCTGTTTCGGGCAATGGTTTGAGGGCTCGGTGGGTAGTCGCGCTTGCTGGCCGGAAGCCCGCCATCGTGATAAGCCTGAAGCAGCTCTTGGTGTACCTGTTCTCGCGTAGCCGTGCTTCCGGATTGGCTCACCATTGAACCAGACGACGTGATGCTAGCGGTCGATTCGACGGGGTTACCCGTGACGGCGTTCGGATAGCCGTGTTCGCCGTCCGCAAACGCGGACGTGGCGGCGGTTGCGGCAACGATGATGGCAGCGACAATTCGGATGTTCATGTTCTTTCTCCGTTTCGAATCGTGGGGCCGTCAAACACGACCCCGACAGTCATCATTCTGGAGAGCCGCCTCTGAATGGGCCGTGACATGGAAATGATCTTTTGGTCATGCCGCGTTCATCTACCGATTCGCGGAAGGCGATATACATTACCGTGAAAAAAGCACCCGGCGGTTAAGCCGGGCTTATAAGAGATGGTCACCCAGGACGTCTCGACATCATGGGCGAACCACTCGCGTGGAAGGACGCGAAAATGGCATAGCCAAGTTACGTGGTACCGGGCAAAGGACTTGAAACCAGGACAGCAGCCACCAACACGACACCAGCGAGCACGATGGACTCGACGTGAAGAACCAAGCCAAAGCGGCGAAGCAGACCAGTAGGCTCAGTCGCTGATGGACTCCTGAGTGCCGACATGAGTTTCGGCATCTCGAAGAAACGATTGTGTCCGCCCAGCGCCGCCGCAATCAGCACAAGTGCCAGCTTGAGCAACAGTAACTGACCGTACGTCGACTCGAGTAGATTCGAGGGTGCGTTGACACCTCTCCATCCGTTGTACGCTCCCGTGCTGAACAGAACAAAAAGCGCATACGTCGCTGCGTCCGACAACGATTGAACGAACGATGCGCTGTGCTGCATCTCGCTTCCCGGAGCGTCGAGCAGATGCGGCATCACGACATATGTAGTGATGAGCACGAGTCCCACCCAAGCACTGATAGCCAGCAGATGCAGCCAGTCGACCCACACTGGCAAACTGAAAAACCCGGCATCCACAGGATGCCCACTGTTACTGCGCGCCAGCGCCACGATGGCCAGGGAGATCCACATCACAAGTGGGAAGCGGGTTTCATTCCCGGAGCGCAGGAACGACAGAACCACAATGCAAAGCGTGAACACGGCACCAACTAACCACACATGTCCGAACCCGGTTCCGACAAGCATCGACCAAACAGCCGGTCCAGCTTCGAGCAACGTCGAATCACTCATCAACGCGCAGTGCGCCCAGAACGACAGCACGCTTGAGAGCAATGAGCCAATGGACGCGACGCGCAGCGTCATGAGCAGACGCAGTCCGACACCATCCTGCCATGTTGACGCGCCGCGTGCGAGCCATTGACTGCTGAGCAGTGCCCCGACGATGACGGCGAAGCCAACGTTCTGGATAGCCACGGAGATCAGTCGGAGGATACCGAGGGACCCTTCGTTCATCACTTCACCTTGAAGGTATAGGTGCCCTTGGTCTTGTGAGCGTCGGCCGTCATCACCGCCCACTGCACCGTGTAGGCGCCAGAGGTGAGCTTCGGCACGGCAAGCGTCATGACGCGAGGATTGGATGCGTCAACCCTGGCTTTCTCCTTAGTGACCTGCGCTCCGTTTGCATCGGACACCTTCACCGAGCTGAAATTCGGCTCGATGTCTTCATTGAACGCAAGCCGCAACGTATTCGGCGCCACGTCAACCGTGCTGCCCAATGCCGGGGCAGCCGTTTCAAGCTTGCCATGCGCCAGTGCAGCGACAGGCACGAGCGCAATCGCGCTGGCCGCAGACAGGCCGGCCAGATGCCTTAGAGTCAAAGTCTTCATCTTCTTGCTCGTCTCGAATGGTCAATGCAGGACACGACACAAACGTATCCCGCCAGAATCGGTCACTGCTTCTGCAGCTTCACCACGGTGAGCGCGCCGTTCACTTCCTCCGCCACGAAATCGATCTTGTCGCCAACCTTTACCTGCGACAGCATTGCCGGATCCTTTACCTTGAAGACCATCGTCATCGCTTCCATGCCGAGGTTCTCGAGCGGGCCGTGCTTGATGGTCAGCTTGCCATTGGCGGTGTCGACTTTCTTGATTTCGCCGTGCGACATGCTGCTCTTCGCGTCTGCGCTTTGCTTCGCGGCACCGCTCATGTCCATGTTACCCATATCGCCCGCCGCATACGACGCAGCGGAAAACGCCAGCGCACAGCCCATCGCAATCGAAACAAGTGCATGCTTCATCGTGCTTTCTCCAAAGTTTGAAGGGATGAAATCAATGGTCGGGGTGCCCCCGACCTGGTTGTGAAATTCAACTATCCGGAAACTCGCCGGTGTATTCGTAGGCCACGGTCCCCTTCGGATGTTTGAACCAACCGGGGTCGCGGTAGTCGTTGCGGCCAAGGCCGTGCCGAACCTTGACGACCGTGAACATTCCACCCATTTCCAGTGGACCGAACGGTCCGGTGCCAGTCATCATCGGCAGTGTGTTGTCGGGCAGCGGCATCTCCATCCCGCCCATCGCACCGCCCGTACTGCCCATCGCCATGTAGTCAGGCACCAGTTTGTTGATGCGCTTTGCGAGATCCTGCTGCGGCACGCCAATCAGGTTGGGGACCTGGTGCCCCATCGCGTTCATCGTGTGGTGCGATTTATGGCAATGGAGTGCCCAATCGCCAGGGCGGTTGGCGGTGAACTCAATGGCCCGCATCTGGCCCACCGCCACATCGGTCGTCACTTCGGGCCAGCGCGCGGCAGGCGGTATCCATCCACCGTCGGTGCCCGCCACCTCGAAGCTGTAGCCGTGCAGGTGAATGGGGTGATTCGTCATCGTCAGATTGCCGAATCGAATGCGTACGCGATCGCCTGCGCGCACCGGCAACGGGTCGATGCCAGGGAATACGCGCGAGTTGAACGTCCACATGTTGAAGTCCGTCATTTCATTGACGCGCGGCGTGTAGCTGCCGGGATCAATGTCGTAGGCGGCAAGCAGGAAGACGAAGTCGCGGTCGACCGGCATCACGCCGCGGTCCTGTGGATGCACGATGAAGATGCCCATCATGCCCATCGCCATCTGCACCATCTCGTCGGCGTGCGGGTGATACATGAACGTGCCATGCTTTTCGAGCTGGAACTCGTAGACGAAGGTCTTGCCCGGCGGGATATGCGGCTGCGTGAGACCACCCACGCCGTCCATCCCGTTGGGCAGAAGCATGCCGTGCCAATGAATGGTGGTGTGCTCGGGAAGCTTGTTGGTTACGAAGATTCGAACCTTGTCCCCTTCAACCGCTTCGATGGTCGGGCCGGGCGACTGACCGTTGTAGCCCCATAGGTTCGCCTTCATCCCGGGCGCCATTTCACGCACGACCGGTTCGGCCGTCAGATGAAACTCCTTCCAGCCATTCTTCATCCGCCAGGGCAGCGTCCATCCATTGAGCGTCGCAACCGGCGTGTACGCGCGGCCGTTGGTCGGCACGAGCGGCGGCTGCGTAGTGGCGTTCGCCGTCGTGGGCGCTTCAGGCAGCGATGCGGCGCCGACCTTGCTGACCATCGCGGCGCCCAGGAGCGCGGCTCCCGAGCCGCTGAGAAATTGTCGACGGGACACCATGTTATTTACCTTCCGAATTCGTTGTCGACGCCGGTCGCGCCGCGGGTTGGGTCGTGTCGGCCGCGTGCGCCCCCTTCGCTGCCTGAGCCTCGCCCGCTCGAGGCAGACGCCCCCCAAGCGCTTGCTGGAGGTGCGTTTCCGCCAGCCAGTAATCCTTCAGCGCATCGATATAACTGTTGACCGCCCCCACCTGCTCACGTGAATCAGCGAGCAACTCGAACACGCTGGCCAGCATGCCGTTATAGCGAAGCAGCAGTTCGTCCGAGATGGTCTTGCGTAGCGGAACGACCTCATCGCGATAGTGCTTGGCGACGTCATAGCTGGTCACATATGCGAAGTAGGATTCGCGGACTTCCGAGCGTGCATCGATGGCGGTCTGCGCCAACTGGTTGACAGACTGCATGTAGGTGGCTTCCGCACGGGCAACCTTTACGCTACCGAAGTCGAAAATGGGAATCTCCACGCTGATTTCGTAGCCGTGCTCGTGTCCCTTGTCGGTCTCGTAGTTGTGCAGGTAGCCGACATCGAGCGCGTTGACGAACCGCGTGGCCTTGCTGAGTCCCAGCGAGGACGCAACGCCCTGAGTCCGCAGCTTTGCCGCCTGAATGTCCAGGCGGTTCTGCATCGCATAGCTTTCCAGGTCATTGAGGTCCGGCCGCTCCTTCGGCAACTCGGGCAAGCGGTCCGGAAGCTGATACTGAGTTCCCGCACCCCATAAGCCCATCGTGCGCGTGAGCTTTTCGCGAGCGGCCACAGCCTGCTGGCGTGCCTTGGCTTGCTGCGCGACCGCGTCTGCATAGAAGGCCTGTTCGCGCGCGTAGTCGAGCTTGCTGAAATTGCCCGCCTGACGCATGCGTAGCGCGAGTTCGGCGCTGGCGTCTGCCGAATCCCTGACCTGCTCGGCATACTTTGCCGCCTGCTCGGCGGCAACGGCATTGACATAGGCGCTGCGGGCATCCGCCGCAACCTTGAGCATCGTATCGGCAGTCTCGAGCTTCGTTTGTTCGAACCGGCGGCTTTCGATGTGTGCAGCGAGCGGAAGCGTCAGAATGCTGAGGGCATTGGCGGAAAACGTGCGGCCGATACTCAGGTCGCCATTGCTGGCACGCGTCCGGCTGAAGGTAAAGCCAGGATTAGGGAGTCGGCCGGCCTGGACGAGGTCTGCCTCCGATAGCCCCAGTTCTGCATAGGAAGCCTGGAGGCCACGATTGTTCAGTAGCGCGACCTGCACCGCGTCGTCCATTGACAGAGGTTTTGCCAGTAACCTTTGGCTTCGTTTGGCTATCGATTCCCAGTCCGCGTCGGTCTTGGCGATGACCGCATCCTTGCCGATTCGCTCCGAAGCGGTAGAGGAGATGCCATTGAATCCGCCGTCTTTCGAGAAAGTCGTACACCCTGCGAGGAAAACCATCACGGCAATCCCCACGCCCATCCGGGTGAAGATGAATCGCTTCATCATTTGCCGGACTCCTCATGCGTCAAGTGGGCCTCGTCGCCACTGTCGACAGGCGTGGCGGACATGGCGCCGTGCTTCATGCCGCCCTTCATCATGGGCTTCTCCATCACGGCTCGATTGAGTTGCTGCCAGGTCGGTCCCTCGCCATCTTGATAGGGTCGGTATCCGTCGAAGGCGGACGGCACCATGATGGCCGGCACCGAGGCTGCTGCGTCCGTCGGGTCAGGAATTGTTGTCGTGGCGTGCGCGAGCCACGGCAAGGTAGCCGCCGCGCCGAGCAGCGCTGCAGATATCAGTCGCATACGTTTTCTCGTCGTGAGTCATCTGGCTGGCCCTGAGAGGCCGCCAGTATGGATTTCAGGCCGCGGTCTGTTCACCGCGAGCAAGGACTAGACGGGAAAGCGGCGAGGAGGTCGCTCGATGCCGTCGGTCAGGAATGACACGACACCGGCGGATGGCGGGAATGAAACGATAGCGCGGCGTACGTCCGCAGAAACAGCGACCGCTGGGACAGTCGGCAACCCCGCGCCGAAACAGCAGGACGTGCAGGTGGAACACGAATGCGCCTGATGAGCGTCGCCGTGGTAACGATGGTGGTGGTCGTCGTCGGCAAGCGCGATGCCATGCTTGACACGGGAGTGGTGCGCCGACGCGGCCTCTTGGGCACGGGGCGCATGCGCCTCGCTGGCGTCGCCGTATGTGGCAACACATTTCATCGAGATAGCCGCGAACGACTGAACCGGGAGGCTCAGCGCGAGCAACACGACGATGAAGAGTTTGCGCCAGTACGACATGGGAGCGGAGTCTAGCATGCAGCTGTCAAGCCTGAAAGGTCAAGAACGTGTCAGGGTGTAACCGGTGTCGGACTCACTCCTCACGATGTACCGCTGGAGCTTACAACCGTCAGCGTGACGACGACATGGCCACAAAATGACCGAATTTTCACGCAGCGCTACACCAGGCGTTGGGACATTGAGTCCTTTTGGCGACGGTCGGCCAGACTGCCAGGGTTTCGTGAAAGAATTGTCATCCCTCGGTCATTTTTCGCGCATCCCGGCGCTCGTAAGCTCAGGCAGTAAACTGCCCGGTCCGGACAGCAGCCAGCCTCAATTTCCATGCGGATACTCATTGTCGAAGACGAACCCAAATTGGCGTCGTACCTCCAGAAGGGATTGATGGAGGCAAGCTACACGGTCGATGTCGCTGAAAATGGCAAGGACGGCCTGTTCCTGGCGCTGCACGAGAATTTCGACCTCATAGTGCTCGACGTCATGCTGCCGGAAATGGACGGCTTCGAGGTCCTCAGGCGATTGCGGCTACGGAAGCAGACCCCGGTGCTACTCCTAACCGCCAGAGAGGCCGTTGAGGACAAGGTCGCCGGGCTTGAACTAGGCGCCGACGACTACCTCCCAAAGCCTTTCGCCTACGCTGAATTCCTCGCCCGCATCCGGTCGTTGCTGCGACGTGCTCCGCGCAATGTTCGCGACATCCTGCTCGTCGCTGACCTTGAGGTAGACCTTATCAAGCGGCGGGTACGACGTGGAGACAACCGCATCGATCTGACCGCGCAGGAGTTCGCTCTGCTCCAACTGCTTGCTGAACGTGAGGGCGAAGTACTCACTCGCACTTTCATCACCTCTCAGATTTGGGACATGAACTTCGACAGCGACACGAATGTCGTCGACGCTGCCATCAAGCGCCTGCGCGCCAAAATCGACAACGCTTATGAGAAGAAGCTCATCCATACGATTCGCGGCATGGGCTATGTGCTCGAGGACCGCTCGTGACTAACCGCCGGCCATATTCACTGCTCGGGCGTCTGACGCTTGCGTTCGCAGTGGTCGCAGCGCTTGTCTTTGCGCTGACCGGCGCCTACCTCTATCGGTCTCTCTCTGCGGAACTGCAACGGCGCGACGACATCGAGATCAGTGGCAAACTTTCCCAGTTTCTGCAGATTGCCCGCTCGAGCGGTTCTACGCAGGCAATCCGTGCGAACCCCGCTGTCTTTCACGAGGTGCTACTGTCGCATCCTGGGGTGTACCTGGGCGTCTATGACGGCCAAAACAGTCCGCTTGTCGAACACACAGACAAACCAGGTGTGGCGCTGAAGGCGATCATCACCGACCAGTACCCAAGTCGCACGCCCTATGCCTGCTCCCCCGAAGGGATTGGGCCCTCGCGTTGCACCTTCGCCGAGGAGAGACTCCCGTCCGGGGAAACCGTTCGGGTATCGCTCGTACGATCGGCAACCGATCGGCATTCGCTTCTTGACAGCTACCGCATCGACATCTGGTTTGCAACTGCGGCGGGCGCCCTCCTGGTTGCGGCACTTGGCTACGCGGTTGCACGCCGCGGGCTCCAACCTGTTGAATGCCTCGGCCGACAGACGTCGAGCATCGAGGCACACAACCTGAGCGAGCGACTCGACATAGCGGGCGGCCCGGTTGAGTTGCGGGAACTCGCCCTATCCGTGAACCGCATGCTGGACCGACTCGAGCGGGCATTTGTCCGGCTATCGCAATTTTCGTCTGATCTGGCGCACGACATGCGGACGCCGCTTGCCAATGTCATCAGCTCATCCCAAGTCACGTTATCGCGGCCCAGAACCCGCGAGGAATACGAAACGCTCATCGACTCGAATGTCGAGGAATGCGAGCGTCTGCAGCGGATGATCGAGAACATGTTGTTTCTCGCCCGCACGGATAACGCGCGGCAACATCTCAAGTTCTCCAGCCTTGACGCAGCGAGCGAACTGGGCCGGTTGGCCTCCTATTTTCAAAGCATCGCCGACGACAAAAGCGTCACGATCGTGGTCAAAGGAAACGCCCAAATATCTGCCGACGCCACATTATTTCGACGTGCGATCGGTAATCTCATCTCCAACGCTTTGGACCATGCATCCGCAGGCTCGACTGTCATGCTGGCCTCGTTCCATTCGTCCGGGCACGCGATCGTTGAAGTCACCAATCAAGGACGTCCCATCCCACCCGAGCATATGGACAGGATTTTCGAGCGCTTCTATCGAATCGACACGTCGAGACACGGTTCCTCGAAGAACGCGGGGCTGGGACTTGCCATTGTCAAATCCATCATGGAGCTTCATCGGGGCGCTGCCGGTGTTCGGAGCAGCGAACTTGGCACGACGTTCACATTGCGATTTCCGCAGTCAAGGGCCGCGTAAAGGGGTACCAACCTGCGCTTGTAGAGACGAAATGTGTCGCTTGTCAGGCGAGATTGTAAACGTACTAATGCCTGTGAAGATGATCAATGCCGGGAAAGAGCGCGTGTCAATGTGTGATGGACACGTGCACGTGCGAATGCGCATATTCCAGCCTATCATGCGTGTGCTCATGCCGTTCGCGTCGCCGTACGCGCGAAGCGCCGACGATTGCCAAGCGTTGTTGCCATAGAGGCTGGTCCAGCGCGGAAGCGACACCGCAGCCCAATTCGCGGGACCGTTCAAGGGCGTGGTCAATCGACCGCTTATTCTGATTCTCGTCGCTTCGCTCCGCTTCCAAACCGCTGCGTCGTCGGAGGCGAACCTCGACATGCAGGACAAAAGAAATACCTCAGGGTCGACTGCGTAGAGGACAAGCGCCTCAAACGAGGACGTAGATAAACGTTGTTTGGCGCGCGAACATCGAGCTTTCAGTCACCGCGACGACAATGGCTATTGGGGCGTATCCATGCCGCGACATTCGCGGGTGCTGATCGAAGCGCCAAACAAGCTCTCGACGTCAGATTTTACACTTTAGCGAATCCCGGCCGGTCGACAAGACGACGGTCTTGCCGCAAGAGCGACCGCCGAATCGCCGTGCGAATGGGGACGAAGCAGCGCTCCTGGAATAATACGGCCGCGATAACCGTAAATATAAGGTAAAGCGGATAGGAGGCCATGGATGGCTCAAACGCTTTCGCGCTTGCCGCGCACGCGGAGAAATGTGCGGCGCATCGTAATATGGGTTCATTGACGTCGGTCAACTTCAGCCCTTTGATTGCCACGGCAAATAAAGCGCCATGAATGCCGAAGATCGACAGTGCGGCGTTTCCGAGCCGGGAGACGGTCCGGTGCGCCCATCGTGGTATGTGAGCATCTGCACACAACACCACCAGCGCCAGCTCCGCAGGCATCAACGCGCCATTGTGCAAGACGTAGAGCAAGTACAGCGGTCCAGTCGCAATCAAACGCGACGCTAGCAAGAACGACAGAACGACGAAGGCCGCTGCTACCGGCTTTCGCCAACGACCGCCGAGCATCCACTTCAAATGTCCAGACGCATAAAGACTGTATAGCAAGATGCCACCCAAAAATTCCGGAATGCGTAGGATTGGGTTATGTTCGATCGTGCCGACGGCAACCGGTGTGTACGCCCCCATCAACACGACCGTAAGGGGCGGGACCAAATACAGCAGCCAAATAGCGATGAGTGCGATAGCTCGGCGACGCATGTTTGCGAGCCGTGGGGCCAGTATCGGAAAGCAGAGATAGAAGAACAGCAGACAACCCAGGGACCAGGACGGCGCGTTGATCGAGGAATACCGTGGATCCCATACCTGTAGCATTAAGATATTCAGTAGCCAGTTAAACACTCCCGGGGTGGTACTCAGTTGAACCGCCGACTGAGCCCCCCGGCCCAAAGAAGGCAGGAAAAATAAGTCGAAAGACCGAGTGCTGATCAATAAAACAAGAGTAAATAGAAATAGTCCGATCAAGTGAATGGGGTAGATTTCAGAAAGTCTTTTAACGAGAAAATCGCGCGTGCCGCCGCGCAACGCGCCACCTCGCTCAATATAGACATGCGTGAGAATGAACCCCGAAAGGATGAAGAAGCTGCTCGTAGCAAAGCCACCTAGATCGGTGAGCCAGATGAGTGGCAGGTCGTTGGCTTGCGGGTAGGCATGGATTGTATGGAATACCATGAGGTACACGGCAAGTACGAAGCGCATCGCGTCAAGGCCGACGATCGTTTTTCTCATGGCTCTTCCGTTGAGTAAGTGCGAGTTCCCGGCCATTGTCTGCCCCGCTAGAGCAAAATGACACCGTACGCCCTTTCGAACTACCATGAACTATAGCGTGTGGTGCGCGAACTTAAGGCGGATCGTCCGAAAGCAGCGCCATTTTGGCAAGATTGCTCGTACCCCGTCCGCTGCAGAGCCCTATCCCCCCCCGCTCAATCTGTTGATCCATTACTTTGCGATGCATCGCGAACAACGCTCGAAAAAAATTCGCCTCCACATCGCCACGCGGTGACCTGAGAACGTGGATTAACCGGGCGATCATCGCCGCTCCGGCCATGTCGAACGGTCATTGCACACCTACGGTCGAGCGATATGCGCGTGGCGAGTCCGACAACTTCATCGAACGGCGATCGGTGTTAACTGGCGGCCTTTCTGGAACGTGGTCCCACCTCGCCAAATGTCACGCTCGAGCACAAGGAAATTTTCTGACAATCATTTACTTATGAAAATGCTCCCCATCGAGGACGAGGCCGCCATTGCGGCGAACGTCTACCTCGACAACAAAGCTTTCGATTGCGCGAAGCGGAGGCTCGGCCATATCGAACTCTCTTGCCCCACTCGCCTTTACGAAAGCGGCCCTCACATAGTTGTGCGACGAACGCGCGAAAGCCGACATTCCAGATTGAAGCCGCACGGTCCGCGCCATCGTAACCGAACCATTCGTACTTCCCAGCGTTCGCCTTCCCATGATGGCTGGGGAACAGCGGCGTAGGCATGGTCTAGGGATTCTCCCAGCTCCTGAACGGGCCTCTGGCCGGCGCGCTTGAGCGATGGCCGGCTTGTGGCTGCCGGCCGTGGGCATCATCGCGATGGTGATCGTTCACGGCTTCGGCGCGCGGATTGCGAGCGCGGCCAACATGGGCGTGGGGCTGCTATACCCACACGTGATCGCATCGGTGGCAAGAGCGGCGATAGCCATTTCAACCGGGCCGCAGAACGACAGCGCTTGAGGTGAAGTTCAGCGGACTTGGTGCAGTTGCGCCCCGGGCATCCACACTCAGTGTCCATAGCTCAACTTCAGCACGCAGTTCCCCAGGCGAGGTCGCAATCACGCGCCTCAGCGCAAGGCAACTTCCGCGACGCCTGCGATCGCTAAAAGCACGACGACAGCAAGCGGCGGGATTTTCCATCGAGTGAGCAGGAAGACGCCAATCGCGGCGACCGCAAAGTCGATCTCGGAGTGGGTAGGATTCGTCCACATGGGCGAATATAGAGCAGTTGCCGTCAGGCCCGCTCATGGCGACATCGACATGAAAGCCGCCGCTTTCCAGGTAGTGCTAAACGTTTGCGGCAATGGATGCGTCGTCCTCGATGATGAGCACTTTCGCGAATGATTGCCGGAACATTCCCCTGCGTGTCAGACAGGCCGAGGCGGGATGTCGCCCCTTATCGTCGCTCCGGCCTGCCGGACGCCAGAACTGGCGAGCGGTTAGCGCATGTTGCCTGTGTGACCGAGCGAATAGCGTCCGGGTTGCGGCCAGACGGTCATCCCGTGCGGCTCCATGCCGACCGGAATGGATTTGCCGACACCGGTCCTCGTGTCGATTGCATAGACGACGTCGTCGAACCGGCCGGACAGCCACAACGTTTTGCCGTCCGCGCTGACATTACCCATGTCCGGGCTGCCGCCGCCGGGAATCGGCCACGTTGCGACGACCTTGCGCGTCGCGAAGTCGATCACCGACACGCTGCCCTTGCCATGCCGCGGCCCATGAATGAGATTCGAGCCACGGTTCGCGACGTACAGCTTCGTTCCATCGCGGCTCGGATAGAGTCCATGTGCGCCCACACCGGTCTCGAGGAAGCCGATCTTCGTGAAGCTGTCACCGTCCACGAGGAACACGCCGTCGGCTTTCATGTCCGCAACGTAAAACACCTTGCCGTCCGACGAAATACGGATGTCCTGCGGCATGCCCTTCTTATTCAGATCGAGATAGCCGACGACCTTGCGATTCACGAGATCGATCTTCGCGACCCTCCCGCCGAATTCGCACGTAAACAGCACGTATTTTCCGTCGATCGAGAAGTCGGCGTGGTTGATTCCTTTGCACCCCGGCACGGACAGGCTCGATTTCAGCGCCATCGTGTGCGGGTCGCGAAAGTCGAGACGCTCGTGCGCTTCCGCGACGACAATTGCGTCCTTGCCGTCCGGCGTGAAATACATGTTGTAAGGATCGTCGACCATCACTTCCTTACCGGGCTTACCGGTTTTCGGATTGATCGGCGTCAGGCTGCCGTCGGAACGTCCTTCGGCATTGTTGGTGACCCACAGCGTCTGCAGATCCCAGGACGGAACGATGTGCTGCGGGCTGTAGCCGACGTGAAACTTGTCCGCGACCTTGAACGTGGTCGGGTCGATCACATACACGTCGTTCGAACGCAGATTCGGCACGTAGATGCGCGATAGCGCACCCGCGACTGCCGGGCTCATGTGACCGGCGCCCGCTTCGCCATACAGGTTGCCAGGATTCACGACGGGCGGCATACCCGGCACGGTGGCCACGGCCGATGCGGCAAACACCGCGCCCGCAGGCCAGCAACCGGCCAGCCCGGCGGCAAGCGACGTTGCGATGCGCGACAAACGGCTGGGAATCAATTTCATGGCAGTTTTCGTTATCGAATGAATGGGTGATGAAAGACGACTAACCGGCCGTTTTAGCGGCTGGCGACCTCCGCCCTGATCGCGCCGACGGTGCGCGACACAATCGTATCAACGCCGAGCTGCCCGAGCTCGACGCTTGAGCGGCGCGGATCGCCGCCATAGACGCCATCGGCGGCACGGAGCTTCGGCGCGTCGCGCAAGCGGTCGACGCGCACCATTTGCGGAGCGACCGCCAACAGCAATGACGTATCGGCCAGTCCTGCGTGCGTGCCGATCTCGTCGTCACGCACGCCGCGCTGACGCAGAATCTGCGCGTAGCCGTCGGAACTCGATGCGTAATATTCCGGCGGGACGAACGCGCGCGCGCCCGACCCGGCCCACGTCTTGTTCAGATACGCGACCGCGCGCTTGATGTCGTTCTGGTAGCCACCGTGATCGCCGAGAAAAACGATGTTCGTGAAACCGTGAACCTTAAAACTGTTCGCCGCAGACTCAAGGGTCTTTTCGAACACGTCGTCGGGTACCGTGATCGTGCCGGGGAAACGCATATGCGAGGTGGGCGGAGCATAGCCGCCCTCGGGAACGTAGGCGATCACGGGGGCGACAAGTGCGTTGCCAAGTTGTTCCGCGATGCGCCGCGACAACACCTTGACGCGCGCATTGTGCTTGCCTAGCGCGACGTACGGTCCGCTTTGCTCGATCCCGCCGATGGGTATGATGATCGTGGTCTTGCCAGCGTGGATCTGGTCGCGCAGCTCGGTCCAGGTCAGATCTTCCAGCTGTACTGTCCTGGGTGTCTGCGCCATGGCGGACTGGGTAACCGCACAAACGACCGCGGCGGCGAAAGCGCTTTGAAGGTTGAAACGCATACTGTGCTGAATGCGAAGGTCGGAGGAACACGGCTCAGCAGTCTACGCGAACTTTAGGTTAGTGAACGCGCTTTGCGCCCGAAACTCCCGCGCACACGCTGCGGGTCGTCCCGCGGCTTGCCAATGCCCAAACTCCTGCCTCGCGGTTGGAACATGCCCGGTCAGCCGGAAAAGCCTTGACCTTCCGACCGTTGGAATGTCGAAAATGCAACTGTCCTACCAATGAATGGAGTTGCAGCATGGAACTGCAAGTACCGGATATGACCTGCGGGCACTGCTCTGGCGTGATCGAGAGGGCCGTGCAGAACGTCGACGCACGGGCGAAAGTCGACATCGATATAGCAACCCGAACTGTGCGTATTGAATCCACGCGTCCGGCAAATGATTTTGTTTCTGCGATCCGGGAGGCGGGTTACAGCGCATCGGTGCGCGCGTGAAAAACCTGAACCGGCGCAGCGAACCCGGTTTGCCGTGCCAGTGCGTCCCGTCGTCGCAGGCGAAATTACGAGATTCAGCGGTGCTAGCATCTGCCATGACATCCTGACGCTGCAGATGGGTTTCCCTGTTTTCACCGGGGTGCTGCAGCAGGTGCATGACAGTACCCGCACTGCATTTACGATCTGATCGCAATCTGCAACATCCCGACATCGATAGAGATCACCCGGTATATACCGCCCCCATGCTTCGCTGGCGCACATTCCTCCTCGCCCTGCTGCTGTTCCTGAGCCTGCCGATCCGGCCGGGTGTGGCGGCAATTCTGTCCTGCGGCGCCGCGCCCGCCGCGGCGGTAACGGAGGGAATGACTGACGCGTCGCGCGCCACGTTGTTGCACGGTCATGCCGCGCAGGCGCCTGTCGCCGCCCACCCGTGCGATCACGGCAACGGCACGATGCGCCTCATCTACCCCGCCGGTCAATGCAGCATGTGCTCGTCCTGTTTCGCCAGCGCGGTTGCGACCGTGTCCGCTGTTGGGCTACCTGCTGGCGACGTTGCACTCCTTCGCGTTGTCCGCCCCAGGTCCGATCCGGCAACCCGTTTCCTGACCGACGGCATCGATCGTCCCCCATCCAACTTCTTTGCATAAGTCCGCTGGCCGCACACCCGTGCAGCCCCGATACATCCCGGTAGCCCGAAGTGGCTGTCCGGTCAGCTTATGTCGAGGAACTCAAATGCAAGATCTTATCGATACGCCGTCCGCAGCGGCATCAGGCCAATGGGCGATGAATCGCCGTAGATTTCTCAAAGGCGCCTTCGCGGGTGCCGCAGCCCTGGCGCTGCGGCCGGCATGGAGCAAGCCGGCGCGCGCTGCCGACGCCGCCGACGCAACGGGCGCAGCGAGGCAGGTGCAGCTTGCCGTCGTGCGTCGGACCATTGAGGTGAACGGCCGCCCGGCAAGCGTCTACGGCATCCGGCAGCCGGACGGCACACCCGGCATCAGGTTGCGTGAGGGCGACACATTCAACGTCGTCCTGCACAACGAAACAGCCGACCCCACCAACATCCACTGGCACGGTCTCACGCCTCCGTGGCCGGTCGACGGCGTTCCCGACGCACCGCTGCCCCTGATCGCTGCGGGAGCCCAACGCACATTCGACTTTCCGGTAAGCAGTCCGGGGACCTACTGGATGCATGCGCACACGCTGCAGGAACAGCAGCTCCTTGCCGCACCCCTGATTGTTGCCGACGCTGCACAGTCAAATCGGGACGAACAGGAGATCGTGATCCTGCTGCATGACTTCTCGTTTGCGTCTCCCGAGGAGCTGCTGGCGCGACTGACGGCAAAACAGTCGCCTAACGCTGCGCATGCCGACAGCGGATCGCACGCGTCATCGGCGCGCCGCACCAACCACGCCGCGATGTCGATGGACGGGAGCAGCATGTCCGGCATGAACATGGCTGCGGGAAACGGATCGATAGGTGGCTTGCCCATGAGCCCGGCCGCGATGCCGCTGGATCTGAACGACATCGACTATGACGCCTACCTCGCCAACGATCGCACGCTCGATGACCCGGAAGTCGTCCGGGTCGAAAGCGGCGGACAGTTGCGCGTGCGCGTGATCAATGGCGGCACCGCGACTGCCTTCACGCTTGACTTCGGAAATCTCGAAGGGACGCTGGTTGCAGTCGACGGGCAGCCTGTGCAACCCGTCACCGGCCGGCGATTCCCGCTGAGCATGGGGCAGCGTGTCGACGTGCGCATTCAGCTGCCGCGCGGACCCGGTACGTTCCCGATTCTCGCGCTACGAGAAGGCGGCAGGGAGCGCACCGGCATTGTTCTTCAGTCGCCGGGGGCACGTGTGGCGAGGCTTCCCGCCACCGGGAGCATGCCAGGTCCCGTTCTCGACCTGGCGCTCGAATCCCGGCTGCGGGCCGCCAGACCGCTTCCGTCGCGGCGGGCCGGCAAGACGTTCGACATGGCACTGACCGGTGACATGGTCGCCTACCGGTGGGGACTGCGGACGCGCCCCCGTCTGGCTGTCGACCAGGGCGATCGGGTCGAGGTCACGCTGCACAACACGAGCATGATGGCGCATCCGATGCATCTGCACGGACATCACTTTCAGGTCGTCGCGATCGATGGCCGGCGCTTCCCGGGCGCAACGCGCGACACCGTGTTGGTGCCCCCACGGCGCGCCGTGACGATTGCGGTCGACGCAGACAACCCCGGACAGTGGGCATTTCATTGCCATCACCTGTACCACATGGCGACCGGCATGATGACGACCTTCGCATACAAGGTCTGAGAGGCGGGACGCCTCAGGCGTCCCCCGATTCTGCCGCGGTTCGCCATGATCCGCCCGATACCCGTCTCACAGGCTGCCCTGCCCGCGCGCAGGCGTCAGTCTGAACGCAAGGAATCCATCATGGAACGGCTTCAACTCACGCTTGCGAGTCTCATTTTTGCTCTCGCCACCCAGACATCATATGCCTCCAGCAGGCTGGAGGGCGTTGTGTACAGCGCAAACGAAGGCGACAACTCCATCAGTGAAATCGAACTGGGCAGTCCAACCGTACGCACAACAAAGGTGCCCATCGTCCCGCACAACGTTCAAATGACGCCCGATGGCAAGGCGCTGCTCGCGGTCGGCATGCCGGTTTCCTCCCATGCCAGGCATAACATGAACGGCATGGCCTCGATGCCTCCCCCTGCGCAAGGCGACATGCGAGAAGAAGAGCCGCAAGGCAACCTGCTCGTCATCGATCCTCACCACCTGGACCAGATCCTGGCCACGCTTCCCGCTGGCCATCATCCCGCCCATGTCGTTACGGACCTATCGGGCAAACACGCGTACGTCACGAGCTCCGAAGACAATCAGGTCACGGTCGTCGATATCGGCCAGAGGCGCGTGGTGGGCACCGTAACTACCGGCGCCTTCCCCCACGGTCTGAGGCTCAGTCCGGACGGCCGCGAACTCTACGTCGCGAACGTGGCGGATAACAGCGTATCGGTCATCGACACCCGAAGCCTCACGGAAGCCGCCCGAATCCCGGTGGGCCGTGCTCCGGTTCAGGTCGGCTTTACGCCGGACGGAAAACGGGCCTACGTGTCGCTGCGCGACGACAACCAGGTTGCGGTTGTCGATACCGCAACCCGTCGTGTGACCAGTCGCATACCGGTCGGCCGTAGCCCCATTCAGGTCTATGTGGTGCCCGACGGCAGCAAGGTCTATGTTGCCAACCAGGGATCCGGGAGCCAGCCGGACAACACGGTGTCGGTCATCGACGTTGCGAGCGGCCAGCTCATGGATACGGTTGTTACCGGCGCAGGGGCGCACGGAGTCGTCGCAAGCAGTGACAGTGCGTCCGTATTTGTGACGAACACGAGGGACAACACGGTCAGCGCCATTAATACCGGCACCCAGCGCGTGATCGCTACGTATCATGTCGGCAGTAGTCCTAACGGGATAACGTACCGCGCACTGCGCTGATCGGCCGAAGCGATGTTGCACGACGGTGTGGCCCGATGCGACACCTGCACGCAGCGGTTCCACTTCCAGGATCGTCACCGGTGATCTGAAGCCCGCGTTGTGCGGGCTTCAGTTTGCGGCGAGATTGATCCTCGTCAACCGTTGCGCCGAATTCACTTCGCACAATGGAGTTCCCATTGACTGGAGCACGCAACATGAAAATGAGAACCGCCTTGTCCTTGTTCGCGGTGAGCACGGCACTGGCCATGGCCATGGCAGCGAATGTGCGAGCCAACGACGCGCATCACCCGGCGTCCGCAGCACAGCCGGGCGTATCCGCACCGAAGGTTTCCGCCAGCGAGCAATCCGCTGAACGCCTTGAAGACGCGCGCCGCCAGATGCAGAAGATGCTCGCGCAGATGGATGAAATCCGTCAGACAAAGGATCCCGTAGCACGCCAGCGGCTGATGGACGAACACATGCGAACCCTGCAGGACGCGATGCAGTCGATGCACGCGATGGGCGGTCCGATGATGATGGCCATGATGGGACCGCAAGGGATGGGAGGCGCCACCAACCGCGTCCAGAGCGGCAAACGTGGCGCGGGCATGAACCAACGCATGGACATGATGGAAAAACGCATGGACATGATGCAGATGATGATGGAGCAAATGATGCAGCAGCAAAATCCGCCCGCACCGGCTCAATGAGCGTTATGACTGCCTGCCGCGACCGGGCAGCCAGTCAGCAGACCAGCACGCTGCCGTCGATCAGTTCCCGGGTCAGCGTAGGCAGTTCGGCAAGTCCGTGCGCAACGCGCTCCCGTATGCGATGGCGCTGTGCGCCGGACAGGCCATCCGACGCGCAGACGTCGACGGCTGCAAGCTGTGGCTCGTCAATCCGGTTGCCAATTGCCGATAGCAATCGGACCGTTACGCGCGAGGCACTCTCCGCGTCATCGAGAATACGTTGTGCCAGCCGATGCGCAAGCACGTTATAGAGCTTTCCGACGTGAGAGGCCGGATTCTTACCTGCAACTGCTTCGAGTGACATCGGCCGCCCGGGCGTGATCAGTCCGTTGATGCGATTGCCGCGCCCCACTTCGCCGTCATCGCCCTGTTCGGCACTCAGGCCGGTGACTGTCAGATACAGCCCGCTTTCCTTTCGGGCATGCGGGTCATCAAGCGTGTTACAGCGGACAGTGCAAGCTTCGCCGAGATACCGGGAAAGACACATCTCGACAGCGGCCTTCTGCGAAAAATAGCTAGCCGCATCGGCCACGTAGCGATCCACGAAAGCCAGCGCGACCGTGAGACGCATGTGCTCCCCGACGCGATGCCCCATGATCTTGTAATCGAAGCCCAGCGCAGGAAACGCATCGCGCAGCGCATCGGACTTGAGTAATTCTGCCGCTTTCAGGACACGCTGCTCAAGGTCAGACAATGGGGCATAGCCTACGCCAAATGACGTGTCGTTGGCCCGCGGCATGCCCGCCGGGCCGTTGACACGCCGCAGGCAGGGCGCGCCCGGTCGCAGCATCGGAACCACATCGATCAGGCTTTGCTCGAGCTTCAGCGTGCCCGCAAGATGGTCGCTCACAGCTTGCCGGATGACGGACTCGGGTGACCCGGCCACAAGGGTGGTCGCGGGCCCCGAGACAAGCAGCTTCATGCGCTGGGTGACACGGCCGCCGCCAAAGCGGGGCTCGCTTTGTCCGCCAACCAGGAGCGCCTTGTCGAGGTTGAAGTGCTGAACGGCGCTGTAATCGTCGAGGTAGGCACGGCCGAGCGCGCGGGCCGCCGCCTCCACAGCGGTGTCGCACAACGTGTCGGGGTGACCGACACCCTTGTGCTCACACATTTCGACACCCGCGTGGTGATGCGGCGCAGCGCGCTCAACAGTCACGACGATGTTTGCAGTCGATACCATGAGGAAGGTGGCCAGTGGCCTCACGATGACGTGATGGTTTTACTAATCGTGCGCTGCGCCGTCGCCGTGCGCTTGATCCACATCAAGCGTGTCGAACCCACAATTGCTACGGTGAGGCTGTTTTGGTGGTGCAACGTGCCGGATCTCTGCAGGTACCACTCTGCGGTGCCGCGCGGCGCACCTGGGAATGGAGAACGGATCGATGTCTGAAACCGAGGTGAACGTGCCCGTGCGGTCCACCGCACCTTCGAAGCGCAACAAGGCAACGCCTGCGCCACGCAAGCCAGCCGTGGCCCCACGGCCTGAGCCGATGGCTGGAACGGAAACTGAAATCGCCATTCAGGATGTGCTGGACTATCTGCGCGACTTCACGGAACGCGGCGTGCTGTTCTGGGACGCGCTGCGGCGGCGCGCAGACAACATGATCGGTCACGAGCGCGCGGGAAAGCCGCCGCTCCTCGACTTCGACTACGAGCTGCTCCTCGATGCACGCCGTTTCGAACGCCCCGCGAATTACGCCCTGCTGCGCATTACGCGCACCGGCGACGTCTGCTTCGACGCCTGTTTCGATGCGTCGAAGCAGCCCGTCGTCATCGTCGATCCCCGTGCCGGGCACGGACCCGGCATCGGCGGCTTCAAGCGCGACTCCGAAGTGGGCATGGCCATGCACGAAGGCCATACTGTCTACTTCGTCATCTTCTTTCCAGAGCCCTGTCCGGGCCAGACGCTCGCCGACGTGCTGTACGCATTGAGGCGATTTGTCGGAGAAGTCGCACGACTGCACCCCGGCAAGCCACCGGTCCTGTACGGCAACTGCCAAGCGGGCTGGGCGATCACGCTGCTTTCGGCTGACTGCGAAGGGCTTGTCGGCCCTGCGGTACTCAACGGCTCACCGCTTTCCTACTGGGCAGGTGAGTCCGGCGTGAATCCGATGCGCGTTGCCGGCGGGCTGGTCGGCGGCGCATGGCTCACACACCTGCTTGCCGATCTGGATGGCGGCCGATTCGACGGTGCGTGGCTCGCGGCAAACTTCGAAAACCTGAAGCCCGAAGCGGTCTGGGACAAGTACGCAAACCTGTTCACCCACATCGACACCGAGCGCGAGCGCTTTCTTGAATTCGAGCGCTGGTGGAACGGTTTCTACTTCCTGAGCCGGGAGGAAATCCTCGCCATCGTCGAAAATCTGTTCATCGGCAACCGGTTGGAGGAGGGAAAAGTCCGGATTTGCGAAGACTGTGCCGCCGACCTGCGGCGCATCCGCAATCCGCTCGTGATCTTCGCCTCATGGGGCGATAACATCACACCGCCGCAGCAGGCGCTGGGGTGGATTCCGGCGGTCTATCGGAACACTGATGATCTCAAGGCGGCCGGGCAGCGGATCGTCTACCTGACGAATCCTCATGCCGGCCATCTCGGACTCTTCGTATCGGCGAGCGTGGCACGCCTCGAGCACCGGGCGATGCTCGAAAGTCTCGAGGAGATTGAGTCACTTGCACCGGGTCTCTACGAGATGAAGATCGACAATCCCACGGGAAATCCGGATTGCCGTCGACCGCAATATTCCGTGCGTTTCGAGGAACGCCAAGTCCGGGATCTCGACTTCGGCTCGCCTCGCGAAGCGTTCGAGCAGGTGCGCCAGCTCTCCGAGCTGAATGAGAGCGCTTACCGCACGTTCATCAGTCCGCTCGTGCGCACCCTCGCCAATCCGTGGAGTGCCGCGATGCTGGAGTGGATGCATCCGATGCGCACCAGTCGTTACGTGTTCTCGGAAATGTTCAGCCCGTGGATGAACGGTATTGCCCACCTCGCCAGATTGCTGGAAGCGCGCCGCACACCGCTGCGCCCCGACAATCCCTTTCTTGTGCAGGAACGGGCCTTCATCCGGCAGGTTTCTGAAACCATTGTGACGGGGCGCGTGCAACGTGATGCGGCTGAAGAGCAGGCTTTCTCCCTGCTGTTTGGCTCTCTCGCGACACCGGCTCGTGAAACTTCGGTAGCGAAGGAATAGCATCGTGACACAGATACCGCGGTCCCTGCAGCAGCTTGTGAACAAAGCGCGCTCCCTTGCCCCCATCCGCGTTGCGGTAGCGGACGCGGAACAGGACCTGGTCATCGAGACGATGCGTCAAGCGCACGAACAGGGATGGGTTGAACCGCGCCTCGTGGGCGTGTCGCAGGCCATCCAGCAGCTTGCCCGGTCCGCCGGATGGCGGCTGCAGGACGAGTGGATCGTACCTGCCGAGAGCGATGCCCATGCGGCGGCCCAGGCGGTCGAACTGGTGCGTCGTGGTGCGGCCGATGTCGTGATGAAGGGGCGCCTGCATACCGATACGCTGATGCACGCGCTGCTCGACCCTGACCGGGGACTGCGTGTGCCGGGCCTGCGGGTCAGCCATCTGTTCGTGATCGAGGTGCCCTCTCATTCGAAGCTGCTCGGTGTCACCGATGCCGCCATCAACATCACCCCCGATCTGAATGCCAAGGCGCAGATCCTGCAGAATTCGATCGATGTATTCAGGTTGATCGGCATCGACAATCCGAAGGTTGCCGTCCTTTCGGCTGTGGAAACCGTCAACCCGGCTATCGTCTCGACGCTGGACGCAGCGTGCCTCACCCTGATGGCCCGCCGCGGTCAGTTGCATGGCGCGATCGTCGATGGCCCGCTCGCATTCGACAATGCCATCTCGGCAGCCGCGGCCGAGGAAAAGGGAATCGTTTCGGATGTGGCTGGCGACACAGATCTGCTTCTTGTTCCCGACCTCGTGTCCGGCAATATCCTCGTGAAGGATCTTACGTATCTCGCAGGCAGCGTCGCCGCGGGTGTGGTAGCCGGGCTCTCGGTTCCCGTCGTGCTGACCTCGCGTGCCGATTCGCCGGCGGCCCGCCTCGCCTCTCTTGCGCTCTCAGCGCTGATGGTCCACGGAAAGCCGCACCTTCCCGCCGCGTCCGCGCGTCCTGAGGCGCACCCACACTGCGCGCCGACGCCCGAGACCGCCTGCTGTCCTCCCGCTAGGTGAAACTCATGCTGACGAACCCGGCCGCATCCGGCAGTTGGCGCGCAGGACGGATCTATCCGATCCGCGATGCCATGGGCTCCGGCTAGAAATCCCACGAAGAAATCTGCCAGTTTTCGGCAGCCTGCTCCGCCGGAATCCATGGTGGCAGTTCCATACAGAAATAGCTCCCGAGGTCGATGGCAGCGGGTTCGTACATGGACCTCAGTCGACTGAGCTCCACCTGCGAAATGCGTTCTGCCTGCAACGGCGTCTGCGTGCCTGAGACGATGTCGCAAAGGCGGGAAAAATCGGCGGCACACAGACGTTCACCCATGCCAGCTGCGGGCCGAGTGTCGAAGATTGACGCCGTATGTACCAGAGCGTGACGTGCCGCTGCGAACGTAAACCGGGCCTGTCGCTGGAGATCGCCGCCGGCACCGAGCATCGCGAGCGCGCTGACATCGACTACCGTGGTCAATGCCGCCAACCACGATTGATTGGCGTGCTGGGAACGATAGAAAGCCAGCATGGGATATGACAGATGCTCCTGGAGCAAGTCCAGCGCCCATTCTTCCCATTCGGCGAGGCGCTTTTCCAGCTTTGCGGGATCGCCGCCACGCCGCAGCACGAACTGCAAGGCCGTTGGCGGCGTGCCGGCTCGCGCATCCAGCATCAGGATCCGGACTTCGCGCTCGGAGAACGATTGATAGAGCACCGGCAGATAGCCAATGACAAGACCAAGGAAGCTGTACCCAAAGCCCGCTTCGAGAACCATCAGGTAACGGGACGCTGAATTGCCTGGCTCGCCGGCGCCCAAAGTGAAAAAACTCGCCGCGCTGAAGTACACATCACCGGAAAAGCCGCGCGGGATGCCGTCGCGCTGCAGTCCAAGCGCCCACTGGAGCATGGCAAAGGCCACGATTAGGCTAACCGCCCAGAGCCCCAACAGCAGCAACAGGGAAACGGGACCATAGATGCCAAGGTATTTGTGGCGCCGCCAGCCCGACGGGATGAACCAGGCACATGCTACGAAAGGCGGCCAGGTAAGCCGGTAGAACAGTCTTGTGATGGCGGGTAGTTTGCGCGCATGCCGCGCCACGATCACCGTTTGAATGGCGTCCGCGATGGCGATTGCCGCGAGTGCAATGCCGAGTCCCCCGACAATTACGTGCATGAAAAGTCTCCCACGATCCACTGCCCGCACTCCGCCAGCCGACTGACCGGCTTCAGCGCCACTGCGCGATCTCGCGAAGCAGCTATACCCCTGACCACTCCGTCACCGCAGGCGTGGCCAGAACATGGGGACCAGAGCCCCATACGTACGATATTGTGCACAAAACCGTACGAGCATCTGCTTCTCCTCCCCGTACGCCAGCAAGGTATAGGCGACGAGGATGAGAGGAAATAGCGTTACCGAAAATACCGTTGGTCAGTGCATGACGCCGTCCCCAAACAGGGCAATGAACGGGCCCGTGTACCGGGGGGTGTCTGACCATTGCGTACATCCCTTCGGCCGCGAGCCTGTTTTCCCAGTGCGCCAGGTACAGCTCCCGCCAGCCCCGAATGAACGTTCCGACGCTAACAAGGAGCAACGCGTACCCAACGCCGTCCCGTCCGGGAGAGTACGCACGGCGAGCCAGATCGATCTTTCATGCCCGACGGCCTAGCATCGCGGCCGTCTGACGGCCATGCGTCGCCGATGAGGTTTCCACACTGCTCTGCTGGCGCTGCCGATTCTTGATCCACGTCAATCGCCCTCTGCGGGCACGTTCAGTACTGGTCGCTGTCACGTGACGTGAACGGCATTGAGGCATTGATGGGGCATTTCGCGCCGCGCTTGCCTGCGCCCCTCGGCCCCCCGCCCAGACGTTTTCCCAATAGCCCTGGTCGCCCCCGCAACGTCCCGCGGCGCCGTCGCGCTGCCAAGTCGGGAATCGGGGCGCGGCATCGCGACGGCGCCACGAGTCGAAGCGGAGAGGCATGTGGTTGTCTGGACGGGCGAAGCAGCCAGTTCCACGAAGCGTGCGTGTCGAATCGATACAGGCTGGCGACTAGATTCAGGTAGCGGGCGTGAGTGGTGCGATCGCGACGGGTCGTATCCCCGATGCCTTGCTGTGCGTTCGTTCTCGCCGGCTTGGCGCGAAAGGTTAATCCAGATCAAACAGTCGGACCCGCGTTGGCGCCACAGTGGGTGAGGTCACTTGTATGTCCCCCGGCTTCAAAGGGGAATTGACTGAACCGAAAGGAGCGAGCAAAGATGGAAACCACTGATCCGGTCTGCGGCATGCAGATCGATACCGAAAAGGCGGCAGCAACGGAGGTCGTTCTTGAGCGGACCTACCACTTCTGCTCCACGTCGTGCCACGAGAAATTCTTGGCGAACCCCGATCAATACGTGACGCCGCGAGGCTCTTCCCCCGAGCATGCCCGGCGTCACGGATGCTAACGATGCCCTTACAGGGGGCTGGTCAATTTTCAACGCGTTACGCCCCTGACGGTGCCTCTACGGCTCGAGAAATACTTCAGGCTCCCGGCACGGGATTCCACCATCAGGCAAGCTCTGGTCGAAGACCGGGGCCAACGAGCGAAGGACGAGTGAGGACTCCATGAATGAGAAACTCGCAACCGTAACGCCGATTCCAGTCGCCCATCGTGAGAACCTGATGCCCGCAACGGGTCACAAGCTGGAGCACATCGAGCTCTCCATCGGTGGGATGACGTGCCCTCACTGTCCCACTGCAATCGAGAAGGCGCTTGGCGCCCTCGCCGGGGTGCATAGCGCGCAGGTCAATCTCGCCAGTCGTCTCGCCAGCATCCATTTCGATCCCGCGCGGGCCCGGGTCATTGATCTGCTCCAAGCAATCCGTATGGCCGGCTATACCGCTGGGACGGCCAAGGCGCGGATTCCGATCCGGCACATGCACTGCAGCTCCTGCGTGACACGCGTTGAGCTTGCACTCCAGACGACGCCCGGGGTCGTTTCGGCACGCGCCAGCCTGGCGCCGGGTGCCGCGGATGTCGAGTACCTGCCGGAAAAGACATCGTTTGCGGACTTGCGGCAATCGATCGAATCGGCAGGATATCGCGTCGCCGAACCCAAAGCGCCAAAAACGACGGAGGAGGCCGAAGCCAGTCCGGAGGACGCGGTGCAACGCGATGAATACCACACGCTCATGCGCAAGTTCTGGTTCGCCGCTGCGATCTCAATACCGGTCATGGGTCTGAGTTACCCTGAGCTGATTCCAGCGCTGCGCGAGTGGATGCCGGCCGGCGGTGACACCCGGCGTGTCGTATGGGCATTGCTGGGCGTGCTCAGCCTGCCGGTCATGTTCTGGTCCGGCTCCCAGTTCTACAGCGGCATGTGGGACGCACTCAAGCATCGCTCTGCCAACATGCACACGCTGATTGCGATCGGCATCAGTGCGGCCTTTCTCTACTCGATTGTCGCGGTAGCGTGGCCGGGGCTATTTCCGCGCATGTCGCTCGCCGAGGTGTTCTGGGACGTCAGCGACGTGGTAACCGCGCTGGTCGTGCTGGGTCTTGCGCTGGAACTCAAGGCGAAGGGCCGCACCTCGGAAGCGATCAGGAAGCTGATCGGCCTGCAGGCGAAAAATGCGCGGGTAATACGTGACGGGAAGGAAGTCGACCTGCCGGTGGAAGAGGTACTGGTGGGTGATACCGTCATCGTGCGGCCCGGAGAGAAGATTCCCGTTGATGGCGATGTGACGGACGGCGCGAGCGCGGTCGACGAATCGATGATTACCGGGGAATCGATGCCGGTAGAGAAGCGCGTAGGCGACGAAGTCATCGGCGCGACGCTCAACAAGACGGGTAGCTTCCAGTTCCGGGCAACCAAGGTCGGCAAGGATACGGCGCTGGCGAACATTGTGCGCATGGTCAAGGACGCGCAGAGCTCGAAGGCGCCGATCCAGCGCGTCGTGGACGCCGTATCTGGTTACTTCGTCCCGGCAGTGATGATCCTCGCTGTGCTTGCCTTTGTTGTCTGGTACATCGTCGGCCCCGAACCCCGCTTCGTGTATGCGACCATCGTGTTCGTGACGACGCTGATCATCGCCTGCCCGTGTGCACTCGGCCTCGCGACGCCGACGTCGCTGACGGTCGGCATTGGTAAGGGCGCCGAAAACGGCATCCTGATCCGCTCGGGTGACGCGCTGCAAAGCGCACAACGGCTCGACGCCATCGTTCTGGACAAGACCGGAACGATCACGCGGGGCGAACCCGCACTGACTGACGTCCTCGTGGCGGGCGCGCGCAGCGAAAACGACGTCCTCGGGCTGGCCGCGTCGCTCGAGCAGGGATCGGAGCACCCGCTTGGCGAAGCGATCGTCAAGGGAGCGCAGGCAAGAGGCGCCACGCTTGCGCCAACGGATGGCTTTGCAGCGATTCCAGGCCACGGGGTGAGCGGCCGAATCGACGGTCATGAGGTGCTGCTTGGAAACGCGAAGCTCATGCGCGATCGGGGGATTGCGATTCAAGCCCTCGATGCAGCCTGGGAACGGCTCGCTTCCGAAGGGAAAACGCCGATGTACGTGGCAATCGACGCGCAGGCGGCCGGCCTTGTTGCGGTAGCCGACACCGTCAAGCCCGATTCGAAGGCTGCCATCGAGACACTTCGGCATCTCGGTATCGAAGTGGTCATGCTGACGGGCGACAACCGGCGTACCGCAGACGCGATCGCGCGACAGGTGGGCATCGAGCGGGTGCTTTCCGAAGTGCTTCCCGACGACAAGGCGCACGAAGTCCGGAAGCTGCAGCTTGAGGGCAAGAAAGTGGGTATGGTGGGCGACGGCATCAATGACGCACCAGCCCTTGCCCAGGCCGATGTCGGCTTTGCGATCGGCACCGGCACGGATGTGGCAATCGAGGCAAGCGATATCACGCTGATCAAGGGAAGCCTGACCGGCATCGCGACCGCCATCGAGATCAGCCGCGCAACCATGCGCAACGTGCGCCAGAACCTGCTCGGTGCGTTCGGCTACAACGGGCTTGGCTTGCCCGTGGCCATGGGGGTGCTCTATCCCTTCCTCGGCATCCTGCTGTCGCCCATCATCGCTGCCGCCGCGATGGCGTTCAGTTCCGTCACCGTCGTGACTAACGCCAATCGCCTGCGCTTCTTCAAGCCACGGAGGATCGCGCCATGACACCCGATCGCTGGATCGTGCTTCTTCTCGGACTGGCTCTGGTCGCCTTTATTGTCTGGTTCTTCTGGCTGAAACGCTCGAGGGGAACGCAGGCGGCGCAGACAGGCAGCGGCTACCAGGAGGCGATGATTCTCGTCAAAGGCGGCTACACGCCGGACACGATCGTCGTCCAGCATGGCAAGCCAGTGCGGTTGACCTTCCGGCGAGAGGAAACTGCCGGCTGCTCGGACAAGGTCATCTTCGCCGACTTCAACAAGAGTGCAGACCTGCCGACCGGCAAGCTCGTATCGGTGGAATTGATGCCCGAAAAGCCCGGCGAATACGCCTTCGCCTGCCCCATGGGCATGTTCCGCGGACGCCTCGTCGTCGAATAGGCCGATACGACGCAGGAAGGCGAAACCTGATTTCCTCCCGCGAGGTGCATCATGATGTATCACTGGACCGGCATGGCCGGATATGGACTGGCACACTGGATCGTCTACGTTGTGATGGCGGTCGTGCTGCTCTACCCCATCGGGCGCATTCTGATGCGGATTGGCCTGTCGCCATTCTGGTCAATCCTGGCCCTGGTTCCGCTGCTGAACCTGATTGGTCTATGGCTGCTCGCGTTCATCGACTGGCCAACCGGACCCCGGCGCACTGGGTGACTGTGGTTTTAGTGGTGCCACCGCGACGCCCAGCTTCCGCGTCACCGCGTGATCCGCCTACGGAAATGGCAGGCGACCGCAAGCCCAACGGGCGCCGCCGATGCCCTCGAAGGCTCGCAATTCGGCGGACAATTGGGGGGCCGAATCTCGCGGCGAACCCTTGCTGCTTCATGGGTGAGAGCACCTTTCAACCAACAATTGCATCCATTGATCCCGGTCAAGCGACGGGCGTCGCTGGGGCAATAGTGTGATAGCAGCAAACTGACGCGCGTCTAGGCACGAATTACAGCACGTGCGATAGGCAGACAGGAGGCATGCTTGCGGAAACAATAGACCACCGTTGCACAGGACGTTGGCTAACGCATCGCTCATAGAACCATAGAACGCGCGTGAGTTTCGGCAACGACATTCCGTTGGAGGCCGCGATGACCTGGATGTTGAATCATCTCGTGTGGGTTGGACTGGCTGCGATGGGCGTCCTGGTATTTCTCCATCATGAGTTTGATTTGCGGCGCATTGGTCGTGGTCTGTTCGTGCGCCGTCGCAGGAAACATAAGTAAGTCGAGCAAACCGACAATGCACTAGGCACCGACTCCGCAAGCCGTTTCACTGCTTGGTGCTTGCAACGGCGTATGCGGGAGCAAAGTGCCTGCCAGTGAGCACAGCGCTCGAGATTTAGCAGCAAGCCGAGGCGTCGTCACAATGTCTGCTACCCCCGCTGTTATGGTTCTCTCGATCTTCGAGCGCGCTATGGTAAAGGAGAAAACGGGTGACCTCCACGGCCGATTCCAGTCAAGATGACGAACCTGTTGGCCAGCCCGTCTCGGCCCGGTTCCCGCGACTCGTACAGATCCTGCAGGCGATCGCCAGCGCCGGCTGGTCGCATTATGTGGCACGGCTGCGGGTCGGCGGCCAGGCAATCGATACGACATCCGAAGCCGTAGAGGCGGGCAATCATGATGCGGAGCGGTTTCGTGAAATGCTCGAGCGGCTCGGACCTGCGTTCGTCAAGTTCGGCCAGCTTCTTAGCCTCCGGCGCGACCTGCTGCCCGAAACCTGGATCAGCGAGTTGCAAAGGCTCCAGGACAACGTTGGCGGGTTTCCGGGGACGCAGGCCCGCGCGATCATCGAGCGCGAACTGGGCAGCCCCGTTCACGAACTGTTTCCGACATTTGATGAGATGCCGCTTGCGGCCGCATCGATCGGACAGGTTCACTCGGCTTGCCTCCAGGATGGCGCGAGCGTCGTCGTCAAAGTTCAGCGTCCCGGCATCGAGCCCGTCATTCACGCGGACGTCGGCATCATGCGGCTTCTCGCCCGTCAACTGGAAAAGCATATCCCGGAGAGTCGCCGGTTTGGCCCATCAGAACTCGTCGAAGAGTTCGCGAGGCTCATCTCCGATGAGCTGGACTACCAGATTGAAGGGCGCAACGGTGACCGGCTGCGCGAAAACTTCAAGGACGACTCTGGCGTATACGTGCCGCGCATCTACTGGGAGCTCACCACCCGCCGCGTCTTGACGATGGAACGCAGCCTTGGCCACAAGCTCGCACAGCAGCCGCCAGCCGACCCCGCGAAGCGACAACGGCTTGCTGCGACGCTGATGGCGTCGTTCCTGAAACAGGTCTTTGAGCACGGCTTCTTCCACGGTGACCCGCATCCCGGCAACGTGTTCATCCTCGCCGATAGCCGGCTCTGCTTCCACGATTTCGGCATCATGGGAGAGCTGTCGGCGCACGACCAGGAGGCGCTTGCGTAGCTCATTCTGGCGGTCAGCTCGGCCGATGCTTCTTGGCCGGTGGACGCGTACTTCGAAATGGGCGTGGCCGCCGAACAGATTGACCGCGAGGACTTTACCCGCGATGTCTCAGAGGCACTCAACGCGTACTACGAGGTAGCGGGAAAAGGCTACTCGTTCGGCGAAATCGTGCGTCAGTTCGCGCTGCTCAGCCAACGGCACGAGATCCGCTTACCCCGCCCATTCCTGCTGGTCTCGAAGGCGTTCATGCTGGTCGAATCGCAGGCGCTCGCTATTGATCCAGGCTTCAATACGCTCACCTCCCTGCATGACTACGCACCTCGCCTGCTCGGCCGCCGGCTGCTGCAAGGATGGAACCCCGCCAGTCAATTTGCCGGTGGGTTCCGTACGTTGCGCTCGCTGCATCGCATTGCCGCCAGCCTTCCCGATATTCTGAACCGTGCAGTTGACGTACTGGGCAGCGGCAAGGCAACGCTTCACGTCGAACACAACCGGTTGCAGGGGCTGGAGGCGCACCTCGACCGTGCAAGCAACCGGCTCAGCTTGAGTCTGATCATCGCGAGCGTGGTGATCGGATCCTCGATCGTCACAACGCTGCATAGCGGCCCGCATTATGCCGGTCTATCGCTACTGGGACTTGCGGGATTTGTCGTCGCCGGCGCGATGGGGCTCGCGTGGGCCATCGTCATCCTGCGATCGGGCAAATTTTAATCGCTTGCACGGCCTCCTTCACAGTACACAGCCGATGCGCGCACCGGTCAAAGGCCGGCACTTCCCGACCGTGGGGACCGATCGCATGCTCCCGCAATTGCGGAAAAGATCGTCCGGTCGCGGTCACCATGGCAGCAGCAATCGGCCGGATGACCGTTTATACGCGATCGATTAACGACGTCTACCCAATGACGCGCTGCGAGGCCAGCATGTGCCTATCTATTGGCATCGACCCCTAATCATGGAAATGCGATTGTGCCGCAACAAATCGACCGGATTTTCGAACGGTTGTATCGGGACGACGCGTCACGGCTGGAGCGGCCCGACTTGCCGTCTCAAACTTGCTATCGTGGAATCGATCATGGATCTGCATCGCGAAAGCGTCGACGTCATTCGCGGTTAAGGATATGTCATGCGAACTCCGTGTCCAACCAACTCGTCATTCTTGGCCCAAGAGGTGGCAAGATTCAGTGGTGGATGCCGGAGATCGAGGACCAATACCAGCTCGGCTTTTCGTACGACAGGAAACGGTTCATCAAACGACGGCCTGCGGCTCGACCAGGTGAAAATCTACCACTTCGACGGCAGGAACTTCGCGCGTGCCAAACGTGTGCGGCTGCCAACGATGCCCAGTCACGTGATTTTTCCTGCTAACAGCAAAATCGTCTTCGTGACGCTGCAGGTCGCAGGTGATGTAGCGGCGATTGACCTCTCGAGCCCGACCGCGCTGTGGAAGATGCCGATCGGAACAGCGCCCGCTGGCCTTTGGCTCACGCTGGGCGGCAACTTACCTGGTGGCGGGCATGATCGATGCTGAGGCTGCCCTCATCGACTGGTGGGCAAGCAAAATCGTGACGATCATTCATACGGACAAGGGCGCGCATAAACTCCGCTCGCTCGGGACCATCACTTATCGGCTGCCCGGCCGCGACGGCATGGAACCGACGCCCGACGAGAGATACCTGTAGGTGACGTTCGGGTTCACCCGTTACGTCGAGGTCATCGATACGCAAACGCTGAAACTCGTTAACACCATCAACGTCGTGAAATCGCCGCACGGCATTTTTGCTATTACCACGTACTGCTGGTATGGAGGTATTCATGCAGGAGGTTGAGATGCAAATTGTCATTGCCCTCGGTCGCGCGTTCTGGATGACCTTCACGATGTTGTGGCAGATATTCTGGGGATTGAGTCTCGGCTTCCTGTTCTCCGCCGTGATTGAAGTCGCTGTCTCGAAGTCAGAGATGTCTAAGCTTCTACCTGACGCGTCACCTCGCTCACTGACGGTCGCCAGCCTGCTCGGGGCTGCATCCTCCTCCTGCTCCTATGCCGCTGTCGCCATGGCCCGCTCTATCGTGCGCAAGGGGGGCGACTTCACCTCCGCAATTGCATTCCAGTTCGCGGCGACGAACCTCGTGCTCGAACTTGGCATGCTGATGTGGGTGCTGATTGCCTGGCAGTTCGCAGCTGCCGAGTTCGTCGGTGGCCCAATCATGATTTTCGTCCTGGTGTTGCTCTTCCGGTTCGTTCTCAAGGACTCGCTGAAGAACGAAGCTATCGAGCAGGCGAACAAGGGCATCGCCGGCAGCATGGAAGGTCATGCGGCCATGTCGATGGGTGGACGGCACGGCCTCTGGAAGCAACGTCTCTCATCCAAGGATGGGTGGATAGCAATCAGCCACAGTTACGTGATGAACTGGTCGATGCTGAGGCGCGACATAGGCATCGGGCTGCTCATCGCCGGAGCGCTCGGCGCTTGGGTGCCCGATAGCTTCTGGCAGCAATTCTTCCTCGTCAGTCATCCGACGGCCGCGATGATTTGGGGTGCATTTGTCGGCCCCCTGATTGCAGTCGCGTCGTTCACCTGCTCCGTCGGGAACGTGCCGCTCGCTGCAGTGCTGTGGAACGGTGGCATCAGTTTCGGCGGTGTTGCTTCTTTCATCTTTGGCGATCTCATCATCCTTCCCATACTCAACATCTATCGGAAATACTACGGCGGTAGGATGGCGGTGTTGCTTGCCGTGACCTTTTACCTCGCGATGGTCTCCTCGGCACTTGTGGTCGAAGCACTGTTCCAGCTGTTCGGATGGATCCCTCAAGAACGACATACGGCCGTTGTGGACGCAACGATCACCTTCAACTACACGACCGTACTGAACATCGTGTTTGGTGCTGTCTTCGTCGTCTTGACGGTCGTGTTCTTCAGAACAGGCGGCCCAGAAATGATGCGGATGATGGAAGACGGTGAGCACGACCACGGTGAGCCTGCGCATCGTGCATCCCATGTCGATTCAGACCATCAGCCTCATGGCCACTCAGAATAACCGTATGCGATCGATTAACCACGTCTACCCAGTGACGCTCTGAGAGGCCAGCATGTGTCCACCAAACGGAGGTGGACACTTATGACAGAGCATGACTCAGAGTTGCAGGTGGTTTCGCGCAGCCGCGACGGGCGGCGGCGCTACGACGAGAAGGGCAAACGCGCGCTGGTCGAGGCGGCACTGCGTCCGGGTATTTCCGTGGCACGCCTGGCGCAGGAGCACGGGGTCAACGCCAATCTACTGCGCAAGTGGATTACGAAGTACCTGCTCGAGCGCGAGAGCGACCGCTGTCCAAAGGACGGCGCCGTTGTCGTGGACTCGGGCGATGGCGTGCGGGTACGCGACGGCGTTCCGGGGGCGCCGCAGGGTGGGACGCCTACGTCCGCATTCGTGCCGGTCGTAGCCGCTGCTGTTGCGGCGGCGCCATCCGTCCCGGCTACTCCAATCGCCTTTGCACTGAACGTGCGCCTGCCTAACGGCGTCGAGTTCAACCTGGGCCAGGCCGGCATCGACGAACTAAGCACGCTGGTCCAGATGTTCGGGAGGCTGCCGTGTTCCGGTTCGACGACGAACTGAAGGTCTACCTCCATCGCGATCCGGTAGATTTCCGCTGCGGGATCAACAGTCTGTCGATCCTGGTCGAACAGGCAATGCAACTGAGCCCGATGGCGCCCGCGCTATTCGTGTTCGGCAACCGGCGCCGCGATCGCATCAAGATTCTGGGTTGGGAGCGCAACGGCTTCTGGCTCCTGCTCAAGCGGCTCGAAGCGGGCGATCGGTTCGTGTGGCCCGACAGCAAGACGGCGGTGGTGACGCTGAGCGTCGAGTTACTACACTGGCTCGTCGACGGTGTCGATATCGCTGCACTTGAACGCCATCCCAAGCGCAACTATCTGCGCGTGAGCTGAACGCGCGATCGGCATGCTGGTCAAAGCAGCATGCCGATCAACGTCACCATCGATGCCGATGAACTGAAGGCGCTACTCGCGATGCGCGAGCAGCGTGACGCGCTTCAGCGCGAGCGTGACGAATTGCAAAGCACGCTGCGCCTGGTGACGGCCGAGCGCGATCTTGCCGAGGAACGGCTGCGCGCGTACCGGCGCGAGCTGTTCGGTGCGAAGAGCGAGGCGCGCGAGTCCGACCAGCTCGGCCTGTTCAACGAAGCCGAAGTGCTCGGCACAGCCGCGACACCCGCACAGGAAGACACACCCGGAACGAAGGTTGCCGCGCATACGCGTAACAAACGTGGCCGCAAGCCGCTCGATCCCGGCCTGCCGCGCGACATCCGCCGTCACGAATTGCCCGAGGCCGAACGGTTCTGTGCCAACGACGGCCATGCGCTTGTCGAAATCGGCGTGGAGATCAGCGAGCAATTGAACATGATTCCGGAGCAAATTCGGGTCACCCAGCATCAGCGCGTCAAGTACGCATGCCCGTGCTGCGACCTGGGCATCAAGGTCACGCCGGCACCCGCGCGCATCATCCCGCGAGGGCTGCTGACCGAATCGGCACTCGCGTGGATCGCTACCGGCAAGTATCAGTTTGGCATGCCGCTGTACCGACAGGCGGGCCTGCTGCGGCGCTTCGGCGGCGACATCTCATCGAACACGCTGGCGGCGAGTATGGTGCGCGTGGGCCTGGCGACGCAGCCCGTGATCAACCTGCTACGTGACGCGCTGCTCGATGCCGAACTGATCTACTGCGACGAGACAACCTTCCAGGTCCTGAAGGAAGAAGGCCGACAACCGCAGACGAAGAGTTACCTGTGGGCGCAGATGACCGACTCGGATACGCCCGTGCGCGTGTTCACCTACACGCCCGGTCGCGGCGGCAAGCTGGCCGATAAGCTGTTCGACGGCGTTCGCGAAGGCGCGGTGCTGATGACCGACGGGTACGCCCCTTATGACGGCATCGCTCAACGTCATCGGCTCATCCATCTTGCATGTTGGACGCATGCGAGGAGGGGCTTTGTAAAGGCGGAAGACAACGTCCCGAAGGCGGCGCGTACGCCAGATCTGCTGGCTACGCGTTTCATCAAATTGATCGGCAAACTGTTTGCCGCCGAGGCGCGCAGCCAAACATGGAAAGCGCAACAGCGACAGCGGCTGCGACGACGATACAGTGCTCGCGTGCTCGAGCTCATCCATCGGCTGATGCTGGAGCACCTACCCAACGTCGTGCCCGGTAGCCTGCTGGGCAAGGCGTTGAATTACATGCAGGGGCAATGGCCGAAGCTCGTCCGCTACATCGAAAACGGCGACTGGGCCATCTCGAACAACCCATGTGAGAACGCCATCCGGCCATTCTGTTTAGGCCGCCGCGGCTGGATGTTCGCTGACACTGTCGGCGGTGCGAACGCGAGTGCAAACCTGTATTCGCTCGTGGAAACGTGCCGCGCTAATCGCATCGATCCCTACCACTACCTCCACTGGCTCTTCCAGAAACTGCCGCTTGCCACGACCGTCGAGGACTACGACGCGTTGTTGCCGTGGAATATGCCCGCCGATCTCCGCTGAGTCGCCGCTGCCACACCTCAGAGTTCGATGCTACAGCTCTGAGAGGCGTGATTTAAAGACCGCGTACGAATAACCTTCCCCAACAGGAGATTGAAAATGAATAGTCTTTCTGTCCTTCGAGTCGTGCTTGTCTGCGCAGGTGCAACATTGACCATCGTCACTCGTCCCGCGAATGCCCAGCAGGATGCATCCATACCCGGAATGAATATGTCCAGTTCGGCAGATAGCGGCTCAAGTCCATCAACACCTCTATTCAAGGAAGCGGATAAGAAGATGATGAATGAGATGAGCGCCCCACCGTTCAGTGGCAACACCGACAAGGACTTCGTCGCCCACATGATTCCCCATCATGAGGGCGCCATCGATATGGCGAAGGTGGAGCTGAAGTACGGTAAGGACCCCGACATGAAGCGACTGGCCAACAGCATCATCAAGGCACAAAATGAAGAAATTGCGTACATGAAGAAGTGGCAGTCTAAACACGCTAGCAAATGATTTTGTAGCTCGATGGACGGCGGATCGTTCGAGCGCGCCGCAGGACTAGCCGTGGTGGCGATGGATGAGCGTGCTCGCCGCAAGGACAAACATAAATCGCTGACCGAGCAAACGAAGCCAGTGACAAGGGAGCGGCCCGAAAGCCGATGCGCACGGACGTTCCTGCCATTTTTCGGCCCGCCGGTGGTCGTCACTCAATCCCCCACATGGACACGGGAATCAGAAGCGGGATGACTTGCGCCTCGATCACGCGCCCCCGCGTATGGCGCGTCGACGACGGTCGGAATGCCGGTCGCGCCAGGAGCCGAGTAGTCCCGCAGCATCACGTCCGCAGATCGGGTAATGCGTGGTTGGACGTCGCAAGCCTGGGCCTGAGTTCAGGATTTAGCTTTTCTTCCTCCTCGACAAACGCGAGATTCTTCGCGTACAGTTCGGCGTCCTGTTCGACCAGCTGAGCTGCTGCGATCATCGGCCAGAATATCTGAACACAGATGCCGACCGGCATTGGATTCCGACGGCCTGCGGCCTCCACGCTAAAGAGCCATGAGGTTCGTTCCGCCTGGGCCGCATCGGCATACCTACTCCGTCTGTTTGCCTGACCTCGTCCGCCGGACGTCGCCGGAACCTTGGGCTTCCAGTGAATCGTCGCTCAGATCGCCGCACCCTGTTGATACCGCCTTCGCAAGAAGATGCGGAACACGCACGCTCGCGACAAGGCCAGCGAGCACAACAATCGCGGTCAGCATGGAGGGCGCGTCGGGTATGGTCGGGATCCCGAACAGTAGCCCGCCGCCTGCCGATCCGGCTGCTTGGCCGAGACTTGCAGCCGAAGTCTGCCATCCGAGCGCGGCACCCTGCCGCTCACCCGCAGCGAGCGAGATCCAGTACGTCGCAATTGGCGAAACGATTCCGGCGCTGCCCGCCACCACCGCGACCGCACCTGCCGTGGTCAGGCGGCCCGTAGCAAGCGGCACGGCTGCAAGCCCGGCCGCAAGGACAAGCAACGCGGGTGTCAAAAACCAGCGGGTCAGTTCGGGTTTCACCAGTGGGGAAAATACAGCGGATTGAACCGCCAGCATGACAAGACTGCATTCCGTGAACATGAATCCAATCTCCCCGATGCTCAGACCCAGCTTCTGCGTGCCGCGCAGTGACAGCCCGACCTCGAATTCCCCAACAGCTGCGGCCGTCACGAATGAAATTGCAAGAAGACGCGGCAGCGCGGTGCGCCCCTCCGGCTGACTCCCTGCGTCAGGCCGGTCTGACCGGTCCTCGCGTGTTCCCGGCACCAGGGCCCAGACGCTCAGCGCGACCGAAAAGGCAAGCGCGGATGCCATGACAAAAGGTGGCCAGCATGCCAGTGGCTCGCCGATCCGTGGTGTGTCGGCGTGCGCAAGATGCATTGTCAGGCTGCCCAGCATCGGCCCGACCAGAAACCCGCTCGCGCCTGCAATGTTGAGCAGCGCGAAACGGCGGGCGCGCCATTCTTTCGACGGGGCGTACTCGCCAACGAAGGCATAGACCGCAGGGGCGATCGACGAGGCAAACAGCCCACCGAGCGCGCGTTCGAGGTACAGAAACGGAAGGCTGTTTACGGCTGCAAACAGCGCGAGTGTCGCGGCGAAGCCGGTCAAACCCACAAGCATCGCAAGACGTTGTCCATGCCGGTCGGCAAAGCGCCCCCACAGCGGCGCAAACAGGAATAGCGACAACGTATAGGTCCCGGTGAGCAGACCGGTGTGCCGCGACAACGTTGCGGGATCCGCCGTTGCCACAATCCGTGCAAGTACTCGCGGCAGAATCGGCAACAGAAAGCCATACCCCACGGCAATCGAGAACATGGCGAGCAGCAGGGGGCAAAATACCTGCCATTGCAGTGTCCGCACGGCGGGCCTTACGGTCATGAGCGGTCGCCTCCGCGCCGTCTCGATGCCGCGATCAGAAGATGGTCCGCCGTTTCGGCTCTGCTGCCTGCTCAAGGCCCGTTCTCCCCAGTCACGCTACCAGCGCTGGCGCGAGGCGAACCGCTGCGCCCCGTGCCATGCGCACACTTGTGCTGCCGTCGTACAGTCAGTCACCGCGCCGGCGATCTACTCCGACCGGTATTCGAACTGGCCCGAGACTATTCCGGGCCGGTCCGGCCGGCGCACCTCGAGCTTGACACGATAGGGGCCGGTGCCACCCAGATCAAGGTACGCTCCATAGCTGATCATGTCCCCGGTGCGCATCGGCTCGAGCTTGCGGCGCGTTTCGCTCAAGCCAATCTCCTGGACCGCTGCGGTCACCCTGGCGTCCGAAATGCGCTTCTGTGTCACATGATCGAAAAGCGCGACAACGAGGTGATACGTGTACCTGTTGCCTCGCACTCCGCCGTGCATCGATGCCTCTGGGTGAGACGCGGGGTGAGCACCCAGCGCTGCCGATGGGGTAAGACCGTAGTACACATCGGTATCGCCGATCAACAGGTGCTGGCCGGCATCGCCCTGACCAGCGGCAACTGCGGTTGCCAGCAAGGCAATCAGGAAGATGAGCGCTTTCATCGGATTGCCCCCTTTGCCCCGGTCATCCAGCGGTCGCACCGCTGCCGGCTTCGACAACGTCAGTCGTGCCGAACGGAGGTGCTGTTACGACGGCCCCTTTGCCGCCCAGCCTCTCCGCGAGCGCCTGCAGATCGTCGCCAGACAGGGTCTCTTTCGAGAGCAGATCCTGTGCCGCCTCACTAAGCAGTTCACGGTTCCCCTGCAGGACAGACGAGGCCCGCTGGAATGCAGTGTCGATCAGCTCGCGCACGGCTATGTCAATGGCCGTTGCCGTCTGTTCGCCATACTGGCGCAGTCGCCATTCCGAGCCGGTTGACATGCCGAGCGCTGAACTGGTCTCCGGCTCGTACGCGACCTGCCCAAGCTTGGGATCCATGCCGAAACGCACCACCATGCTGCGCGCGATGCCTGTCGCTTTGGCGAGATCGTCGGCCGCCCCCGTTGATACTTCCTCGAAAACCAGCCGTTCCGCCGCCCGTCCGCCAAGCAGCACGGTCATGCGGTTCATCAGTTCGACCCGGTCCATTAGGAAGCGATCCTCGATCGGGCGCTGCATCGTGTAGCCAAGGGCGGCAATGCCCCGCGGGATGATCGATATTTTCTGGACCGGGTCAACGCCGGGCAGTGCCATCGCGACCAGCGCGTGTCCCATTTCGTGGTGCGCCACCACCTCGCGTTCGTGAGGGTTCAGCAACCGATTACGTTTCTCGAGGCCGGCCACGATCCGCTCGATGGCCTGCGTGAAGTCCTCCAGTGAAACGCTGTTGGCGTTGCGGCGGGTAGCCAGGATCGCCGCCTCGTTGACCAAGTTGGCCAGATCGGCGCCTGAGAAACCGGGCGTAAGCGCGGCGATTTCTGCGACGGACACGCCGGACGCGAGCTTGATCTTCTTCAGGTGGACTTCCAGAACTTCTGCACGGCCCTTCTTGTCCGGCCGGTCGACAAGCACCTGCCGGTCAAACCGGCCTGCCCGCAGCAGTGCGGGGTCGAGAATTTCGGGCCGGTTGGTCGCCGCTAGCAGCACGACGCCGATGGACGGATCGAATCCGTCGAGTTCGGCCAGTAACTGGTTGAGCGTCTGTTCCTTCTCGTCGTGACCACCACCGCCCGGAAACATGGTCCCGCGCGCTCGGCCGAGAGAGTCCAGTTCGTCGATAAACACGATAGCAGGCGCATGTTTGCGTGCCTGCTCGAACAGATCACGTACGCGTGCGGCTCCGACACCAACGAACATCTCGACAAACTCGGAGCCGGAAATCGAGAAGAACGCCACTCCCGCCTCGCCCGCGACGGCCCGCGCCAGCAACGTTTTTCCAGTGCCCGGCGGGCCAACCAGCAGCACGCCTTTCGGGACACGCGCACCCAGCCGGCCGTAGCTGCGGGGATCCTTGAGAAACGATACGACCTCCCTGAGCTCTTCCTTTGCCTCATCCACACCGGCGACGTCTGCGAAGGTAACTCTGGTGTCCTTCTCAACGTAGATCTTCGCCCTGCTCTTGCCGATCGACATCATGCCGTCAGCGCCCTGTCCCATCGACATCGGACGGATCAGGAACATCCAGACGAGCACAAAGCCAATCGTGGGCATCAACCAGCCGAGTATGGTCGGCCAGATACCCGGCTCCGGTTCGCCGGAGAACGTCAGCTTCTCGCTGGATAACGACTGTGCAAGCGCGGGATCGACCCGCAGCGTCGAAAAGTGTTGCGGTGTGCCCTTGGGCGCGTCCTTGAAGGTCCCCGTGATCCGGATAGGGCCAACAACGAGGTCTGTCACCTTGCCCTGGCTCGCGAGCTGCTGGAACTCGCTGTATGGGATCGTCCGTATGTGATCGGGTTGAGATATCAGGCTCTGGATTACCAGGACCCCGATCATTGCGGCGAGAACGTAGATGAGATTGATTTGGTGTTCGCGTTTGAATTCCATGATCCGGCTCCTCTTCAATTCCGCCTGGCCGGACCATGTGTGGGGCCATCGTGATGCGCGCCGAACCGGGGGATGAAAGCCGGCACCTCGTCCATATAGCGGCGGTAAGCGTCACCAAACTCGGCGATGGATTCCCGTTCTTCAGCTCGCGCGAGCCGCGTGTACATGAAGACGAGCACGGGAAACATGGCGAGCGTGAGCAGCGTCGGCCATTGCAGCAGGAAGCCAAACATGACGAGCACGAAACCGACATACTGCGGGTGGCGCATCCAGGCATAGGTACCGGTCGTGGCGACGACATGACTGCGTTGTGCACGATACAGCACCTGCCAGCCGGCTGAAATGAGCCAGAAGCCGCCACCGATGAATGCAAAGCTCAGCAGGTGAAACGGACCAAAGTGCGGGTTGGCTCGCCAGCCGAACAGTTCTTCGAGCAGGTGCCCCGCGTCGTGCGAGAACCAGTCGACGTGCGGATAGCGCGTCTGCAACCAGCCCGACAGCAGGTAAATCGTCAGCGGAAACCCATACATCTCGGTAAACAACGCTACGATGAAGGCTGAGAACGCGCCGAGCGAGCGCCAGTCCCGTTTGGTCTTCGGCTTGAAGAAGGTAAAGGCAAAGAAGATGAAAAAGGCCGAGTTGACGATAACCAGCAACCACAGGCCGTAGGCGGGAGTATTGTCGTGCATGTGGGGCTCCAGGGGCGAACACTGTCAGTGATGATGGGTACCGGTATCCCGGTTCTGATCCGCTTGGTTCTGCTCCGCTTCGTCCCTGTTCGTAGTCTCGCCGGAATCTCCATGCTCGTGCCCGTGATGCATGAACAGGTGCATCAGGGGACACGAAAGGATAAGCAGAAAGGGTAACCAGCCCAGGAGATGCGCGCGATGTTCCGTCACCAAATAAAAGCCGCCGATTGCGATGAACGCGATCAGCACGATGTTCGCACGCGACAGCCCGAAGCCACCCGCCTTATGATCGTGGTTTCCTGATTCCATTCGGGTCTCCCCAGGTTGCTGCGGGACGCCAGTCCCTCCGGTTTCGTCTATCGCAGGTTACGCGCAGTCGAAACGTCACTGTTGACCCATATCAAGCACCGTGGATCCGGGGCCGTAGCGCACACAGTCGGCCCGAACCGCCACGTGATGCGCTACCCACAGATTGCTGTCGCGATCGAAGGAGAACGAAACGGAGGCCAGATGGGAACGCTGTGCCATGCAGCCCTTCGTGACCATTACGGATACTGCTGGGGCTGGGGGCGGCTACATGCGGCGGGTTAGAGAATCACTGGTGCGTCAGGCAGTTCGTCGCGGCTCGGTCCGATTGCCGGATAGTGGATCGTCAGGTGTTGGGCCACTGCCTGAATTCCTTTCACCGCGCCGTCGCGATAGGCGCCTTGACGAAACGCGGTCTCCATCGCGGCGCAGATTGCCTGCCACCCGGTTTCCCCGACCTTCTCGTGGACGCCCCGGTCCGCGACGATTTCAACAGCGCGGTCGGCAAGCAGCACGTAGATCAGCACGCCGTTGTTATGCCCGGTATCCCAGACACGCAATTGCGAGAACACTTCGATCGCGCGTTCCCGCGCGGACTGCCCGCGCAAGAGCGCCGCGCTGTGCAGCGCACCTTCGACTGCAAAGCAGACTGCGCCGGCGTGCCCGGCTTCGCAGGCCTTGATCGCCTGCCCGATTGCAGCGCGGGCACCTGGCGAAAACGCTCGCCTGACCATCCAATGGGTCGTAAGCAGGTGCCTGATGATTCGCCTGATGCCCATGCTCACCACCTGCCCGATGCGCCGCCGCCGCCGAAGCTGCCGCCGCCACCGCCAAACCCTCCGCGCCCTCCTCTGCCGAAGCCGCCGCGATGGTGCCCGATACCATACGTCCCGACGTATGCGCCCATGCCAGTGCCGAAGAGCGTGAACAGGAAAGCGATCAAGCCAGCAGCCGCAACTGCGGCGATCCCGGTGGCCAGCAGCCATGCAATCAGGGCCGCTCCGCCACCCGCGATCACTGCACCGGGCAATCTACCGAAGGCAGAGCGCAGGACACCCGCAAGCGCGACTGCGAGCATGAAAATCACCGGGGCGAGCTTCCAGACGTCCGGAGAGCCACCGCGCGTGCGGGTCTGCGGGGGCGGCAATGGTTCACCGTCGGCAACCCGAATCATCTGGTCGACGCCCGCTGCAATGCCGCCATAGAAATCGTTCTCACGGAATCGTGGAATTATGGTTTCGCGAATGATCCGGTTGCTGATGGCGTCATTGAGCGCTCCTTCCAGCCCGTAACCGACCTCGATCCGCAACGTCCGATCGTTCTTCGCCACAATGAGCAACGCCCCGTCATCGACCTGTCTACGACCGAGCTTCCATTGCTCGACGACACGCAGCGAGTATTGCTCGATCGTTTCCGGCTCGGTGGTCGGCACGATCAGCACTGCGATCTGGGTGCCCTTTCTGGCTTCGAATGCTTCCAGTGTTTGGCCGATTGATTCAATCTGGTCAGGCGTGAGTGTGGCTGTCTGGTCCGTTACGCGGGCCGTCAGCGTCGGTACTGCGACCTCTCCGGCCGCACCTGCCGACCCGAGCAACGCGAGTGTGACGATCAGCGCGAACAAGCGCCCGAAAACTTTCAATTTGTGCTCCGCCCCGCAGACGCTCCCGCTTGGCCGGGCGTCGGACCAAAGTCGACGCGAGGTGGCCGAGCAATTTCCGCCTCGTTTGCGACCGAAAAGTTGGGTTTTTCCCTATACCCAAGTGCTTGGGCGGTGAGATTGGAAGGAAATGATCGTATTGTCGTGTTGTACTCCTGCACCGCCTTGATGTACCGGTTTCGCGCTACCGCGATACGATTTTCGGTACCCTCCAGCTGGGCCTGCAGGTCGCGAAAGTTCGCATCGGACTTCAGTTGCGGATAGCTTTCAGAAACCACCAGCAGCCTTGAAAGCGAAGCACCCAGCTGGCGCTGCGCCGCCTGAAACTTTGCGAACTCCTCGGGATTGTTCAGCGTCTCCGGCGTCACCTGAATCGAGCCGACACGCGAGCGGGCTTCGGTCACCTGCTGGAAGACCTGACGCTCCTGACTCGCGTAGCCCTTCACCGTATTGACCAGGTTCGGCACCAGATCCGCGCGGCGCTGGTACTGGTTGACAACTTCCGACCAGCTCGCCTTGATCTGTTCGTCCTGGGACTGCAACCTGTTATAGCCGCAGCCGGCGAGACTCAGGAGCAATAGCACAACGACGAAACGCCAGATAGTCTTCATTCTGTTTCTCGAGAGTTGGTCGTCCAGGGAGTGTTCCTGGCCTGCGCGTTATCGCCATCGACGGGACGCCGTGTGCCGCAACCATTACGAACAATGTTCACGAATAATGTGATTCGATCATGAAGGGTTCCGTGGCTCAGCATTTGACCCAACTCAAACACCGCGCGGATGACCGGTACGGGTGGAATATCGGGTCCCCTTTGGCTGTTGATGCATCGCTGCCTCCCCGCACTTGATTTCGATCAACGTGCGCATTCAGCGCTTCGCTAACGTGGTCTCTGATGCCCGTCCGGTTGTCAGTCCACCCGTCGATCATATAAAGGCGACATAGCGACTAGAGCGTACCGGGGGCGAACTCTGGGGAGTAGTGTCATGCAATGGTTTTCGCAAAACTGGTGGTGGATACTGCTGGCGGTTGGGGTCCTCTTTTTCTTGCGTCGTCGCGCTGCAGGCGGTGGAATGGGCGGCGGGATGGGGTGTGGCATGGGCGGCCGTCACTCGTCGCCCGAGGAACGCCACGTTCATGAAGACGGGCCGGAACGCGATCCGGTGAACGGACATCCCGTTGACCGTGCTCATGCCCTGAGCACGATCTTCGATGGGAGAACTTACTACTTCGAAACGGAAGAATCCCGTTCGGAGTTCAATAGTGATCCGCAGCGCTTCGCAGCTACCCATATTCATCACCGTCACGGGGGCTGTTAGCCCCCTATACCTTGCGGGATGTCCGCTTCTGCACGAACGAGGCTTCGCCGGACTGGAAGCAAAAGACGCGGATCGCGCCTTCAGACGGCGTGGCCACCCGCACTGCTGTGGTAACAGCGATAGCGCGACCAAGCACCGCGTTCGCCCCTTGATGTCGCCGCGCGAAAAGGCCGTCGGCCCGTCGCACGGAGCATAGAAAAGCAAATCGCGCTACGAGCGCAGAGCCGCCTTTTGTGCATTTTTCTTGGCAAGAAGGTGCTGCGCTTGGATGTCGCCCCGACGTGCTTCCTGGGCCGTTTGTACGGAAGTCTCCGTTGCCTCGATGAGTGCAGCGCGCGCTGCGCTGCTGATGGAAACCGAATACGATGCGGCCGGTTTGGCCGTTTGCGCAGACGATGAAGTGGGGTTCGACGATGTAGCTTGCGTGGTGCTCGTTTGGGCGGCGCCCTGAGGGTGTTGCGCCTGCGCACCCGCGGCAACTGTACCGAGGCCGGCCGGCTGAGCGGAGATTGCGGATATAGCCATGATGTACTCCAAGTAGGTTTTGCCAGTTCTTGGCATCTATCTTATCGGCGTGCCATCGGAGGGCTTTAACAAGATAATTTTTGTAACGTGCGTCGCCCTTAAGCTAGCCATAAGGAAACGTGCGAGTTCTTGCTTCGGTCGGTGGAATTGGCCAACGCTCGAACACCGCGCGCCGGAGCTACAGCGTAGCGCCGATAGCCTGCTCGGGGTCCTTGATTTGTCGAGAAATCCCCGCGTCCAATGATTGCACGCAGTGCCACAGGCGCAAAAGCGCGATCAGCGGGTTTGCCTCACTTGCGTCCAGGCCGAGGCGCAGACGTCCGAAATCGTTCGCCAACGCTACTCGTACGCTTTGCATAAGCGGCGACTCGGCTCTTCGCTCTCGCGCATAAGGCTTCCTTAAGCGGTGCGACCGTAAGCTCACGGCTTATTCGGCGTGCCGTGCGTGCGGGGCTCTCGCCGAGTAAACCCTGTCCATTCGCGGACGGTACGCGTAGCCGTACCGCCCGCATCGTCTCCATCGTGGTTTAGCAAGCGCGCCGAAACGCCGGCGTGTGATGACATGTCGAGAAAAATCTTGCTCGTATCGGGCGCGCTGACCGCCGCCCTGGCGCTTGGCGGATGCGCAACGTATCGCGCCCTTCCGTTAGCCGACCACGCACAACTGGCTGACCGCGTCGGCAACCTGAAGCACACGTTGCCCGCGCCGACGCCCCGGGCGAATCCCGTGCGTATCGATGTCGACCAGCCGCTGAGCGTCGATCAAATCGGGCTGCTGGCCATACTGAACGATCCCCAGCTCCGAACGGAACGCGGCGAGTCCGACTTGGCCAAGGCCGATCTGACCCAGAGCGCCATGCTGCCGAATCCTTCCGTCAGCCTAAGCTACGCCGCATTGCTAGGGGGCCCCGGCACTACCGGCGCGTTTACCGCTTCGCTGGCTCAAAACGTTGCGTCGCTGGTTACGTATCGAAGCCGTGTCTCGGCCGCGAAGGCGCACGTTTCCGAAGTTAACGCGCAATTGCTTTGGAACGAGTGGCAAGTTGCTCAAAAGGCGCGTCTTTTGGCCGTCGATCTTTATTGGGGCGAGCGCTCCATTGCGCTCAGCGCAGCCGAACTTGCTTCGTTGTCGCGCGAAGAAGCGGATATTCGCCGCGCCGTCGACGCGGGCTCCATGAGCCTATCGGAACTGGGGCCGTTGCAAGCGTCGAAAGCATCCGCGGAGCATACGCTCGCGACGATGCAGCTCGATCAGCTCAAGAATTGGCAGGACCTGGACGCGCTGCTCGGATTGAAGCCCGGCGTGACGTTCGCTATCGCGCAGCCCGTGGTGCCCAGCGTGCCGGACAATCTGAAGGCGCTGATCGCGAGCGTGCCGGCTCGGCGTCCGGACCTCGTCGCCCTGCAGCTCGGTTATCGCTCGGCCGATGAGAACGTGCGCGCGGCGATTCTTGGCCAATTCCCCGCCTTCGTCCTCGGCGGAGCCTGGAACGCCGATACGTCGGATGTCAGGTCGGCCGGGCCCACCGCGACTTTCGATCTGCCGATATTCGACCGCAACCAAGGGCAAGTCGCCAAGACGCGCGCGACGCGGCGATTGCTTCACGAGCAGTACCAGAGCCGCCTGGACGATAGCGTATCGACCGTCCTCTCGCTCCAAGCGCGCAGTGTGCGTGTTGCCCAGTATCTCGCCCAGGCCAAAGGAAGCGCGGCGACGGCCGAATCGCAGGCCGACGCGGCCAAAGCTGCCTACGAACAAAACAATGTCGATCAACGTACGTTGACGGACTACGAAACGACTGCGCTGCAGCGTCGTCTCGACGTCATCGATCTTGAACGCGGCTTGGCTCAGGCTCGCATCGCATTGGCATTGGAACTTGGCTTGGGGCTTCCCCAAACCCGCATGGCTCCGCTCGATTCCTCGAGGTAAATCATGAAGAAGCAATGGATGTTCGGGGCGATGGCGATCGCCCTTTGGTCGAGCTATGCCTGCGCGCAGCCCGATGCCGGCGAGCCGAGCGTGCTCGTCACGCAGGTCGCCCTTCGGCAAGGCAGCTTGCCGAGCACGGTCCAAGCCTACGGCTTCGTCCAACCGTCGAAGGCGGCGAGCCGGACGGTGATGGCGACGGCGTCGGCGATGGTGCAGGCCGTCTATGTCAGAGAAGGCGAGGAGATTGCCGCGGGCGCGCCCATGTTGAGGCTCGCGCCGGCACCGCAAACGGCAGCCGCCTTCGCGCAAGCCCAATCGGCGCTGCGCGTGGCCCGGCAACTGGCCGCGCGCACCCAGCAGATGTTCGCGCAGCACCTCGCCACCGCCCAGCAGTTGGCCGATGCGCAAAAGAGCGAGGCTGACGCTACGGCGAATCTGGCGGCGCTCAAGGCGCAGGGCGCAGGCGGCGCGCAAGTGTTGCGTGCCCCGTTTCGGGCCGTCGTAATGCATCTGTCGGCATCACCGGGGATGCTGGCGGCCGAGGGCGCGTCGCTGCTGGAACTCGCGAGTCCCGAGAAAACGATCCTCAAAGTCGGCGTCGCGCCGGCCCAAGCCATGTTGGTCAGCGCGGGCAATACCGCTCGCGTGACCGCCGTCGGAGAAGCGCAGAGCTGGAGCGGCACGGTCGTGCAACGCGGCTCGATGATCGATCCGAGTACCGGCCTCGTCCCGGTCGAGATCGCTTTGCCGCCCGGCCGCTTTCTCCCTGGCGAAGCCGCTGGCGCCGCCATCACCGTGGGCGAAACGCAAGGCTACGTCGTGCCGCACGCGGCGATTCTCGTGGACGATCACGGCGAACCGTATGTCGTGCAGTCCAAGAACATGAAAGCCCGCAAGGTCAAGGTGAACGTGGTGGGCATGCAGGCGGACAAGGACGTGATCCGCGGCTCGGGTCTGAATCCTGGCGAGCCTCTTGTGCTGTCGGGCAACTATCAACTCGACGACGGCATGCGCATGCGCGTCGCGACGCAGGACGGGAAGGGGGAACAATGACCTTCGCCGGATGGCTCCATCGCTATCGCCTTCCCGTATTGGCGGTGGCGTTCGTCTTGACGCTGGCCGGCATCTATGCCGCGATCAGCCTGCCCGTGGGCTTGTTTCCGCTCACCAGCTTTCCGCGTATTCGGATCGAGGTGGACGCCGGCAGTATGCCGGCCAAGCAAATGCTGGTCGATGTAACCGAGCCGCTCGAAGCCGCGGCGCGTGCGGTGCCGGGCGCCGTGGACGTCTCGTCGACGACATCGCGCGGCTCGGCCGAAATCTTCGTGGATTTCCCCTGGGGTTCGGATATGACGCGGGCGCTGCTGAGCGTCGATGCGGCGTTCGCTCAAAAGATGACGGACCTCCCGCAAGGTGTCACCTATAGCGCGCTTCAGATGAGCCCGAACGTCATCATGCCGTTCGTTTCGTATGCGCTGCAATCGGACAAGACGCCGCTTTCCGATTTGCGGCAGATGGCGCGCTATCAGATTCTGCCGATGTTGACGGGCATTCCCGGCATCCGGCGTGTCGGCGTGCTCGGTGGCGAAACGCCCGAAGTCGAGGTGTCCATTGCACCGGAGACTCTGCAAGCCTACGGGCTCACGATTGCGGATGTCGCGCAAGCGCTGTCGGCCACGAATACGGTGGCGGCCGTGGGACGGCTCGAAGACAATGACCTGCTCTATTTAACCGTCGACAACAACGCGTTCACCTCGCTCGACTCGGTGCGCCAGGCGACCGTCCGCACCGGGAAAGGGGGTGTCGTTGCGCTCTCGCAGATCGCCCGGATCAAGATGGGTTCGGCGCCGCAGTGGCTCCTCGTGAACAACAATGGGCATTCGGCGGTCACGTTCGACGTCTATCAGCAAGACCGCGCCGATTCGCTGAGTTTGGCCAAGCTCGTGAATCAGCGGCTCGACGCCTTCATGAAGACGCAACCCAGTGCGATTCATTTGTACAAGTGGTACGACCAGACTCAGCTGGTTCGATCGTCGATCGCCGCATTGGAAGAGGCGATCGCGATCGGGCTCGTGTTTGCCGCGGGGGTATTGTTTGCCTTCTTGCGCAACTGGCGCGTGACTGCGGTTGCCATGATCGTCGTGCCGATGTCGGTGCTGTGCAGCGTTCTGATTCTCTCGCTGCTCGGCATGACACTGAACATCATGACGTTGGGCGGCATTGCCGCCGCGATCGGTCTGCTGATCGACGACGTCATCGTCATGATCGAACACATCGCGCGGCGCGCCGGGCACCCCGATCAGGAAGACCCGAATGCGGGCGTGCTGCATGCCGCTCGGGAGTTTTTGTCGCCCCTGTTCGGCTCGACGCTCGCCACCACGATCATCTTCGTGCCCTTGGCATTTTTATCGGGGGTGACCGGGGCCTTCTTTAAGTTTCTGTCGCTGACGATGGCCTCGTCGCTGATCATTTCGTTCCTTTTGACCGCCTTCGCCGCACCGTTACTCGCGAGAGCGATGATCGATTTTTCGGCGTGGACCGATCCGGGCCACGGAAAGGATACGTGGATGCGGCGTACCCATGCGCGTTGGCTCGATGCGATGTTCCGGGCGCCGTGGCTGATCTTGCCAGGTCTCGTCGTGCTGGCCGGTGCCGGCTACTTTGCCTACCACCACGTAGGTACGGGCTTTCTACCTCGCATGGACGAGGGCGGCTTCGTCCTCGATTACGAAACCGCACCGGGTACGTCCCTTGGCGAGACGAACCGCGAGTTGCAGCAGGTCGAGGCGATTCTCAAGCACAATCCTTACGTCGACACCTATTCGCGTCGCACCGGTGCCGGCCTCGGTGGCGACCTGACCGAGACCTACCAGGGCGACTTCTTCGTTCACCTCGTGGATGCCTCGAAGCGGCCGAACATCTGGAAGGTGATGGACGGCATATCGAGCCAGGTGACGCAGCACGTTCCCGGGATCGACTTCGATACGCACCAGTTGATGAGCGACATGATCGGCGACATGGTAGGCCGTCGCCAACCCGTGGTGATTCAACTGAGCGCGAAAAACCCCGACGTTCTCGGCGACGTCGCGACGAAGGTGGCGGACGCCATCTCCAAGGTGCCAGGCGTCGAGCCCGCGTCCGTCAACAATGGCGTGGTGCCCGCCGGCGACGCACTCGAAATTCACGTCGATCCGGCCGCCGCGGCGCTCAAGGGCATGACGCCGGCCGATGTGAAAGAGCAGGTCTATCACTACCTGCATGGCGCCGTGGTGACGCGTTATCTCGGCACCGTTCAAGACGTCGGTGTTCGGCTTTGGCTCAGTGCGCCGCATGACCCGATCTATCGCGATAGCCTCGCGCAGTTGCCGATTCGCTCGCCGAACGGGCAGATCTTTTCGCTGGGCACAGTTGCCACGACGCGTTTCGTTTCCGGACAACCGCAATTGACGCGCGACAACCTCCGGCAAATCGTCGCCGTGACGGCTCAAATCAGCGGGTCGCACGACCTTGGCTCGACGATCGCCGCAGTCAGATCGGTATTGGACAAGCCAGGCTTGGTGCCTGACGGCGTCACCTATACGTTTGGCGGCGCCTACAAGCAGCAGCAGATGGCCGTGCGAGGCATGATCAAAGTGTTCGCGGCGGCAGTGGCGGCGGAAATCATCTTGTTGCTCTTCCTATACCGGCAATGGCTCGTGCCGCTCATCATCATGGGCACATCGCTCTTTTCGATCGGAGCGGTTTTCATCGGCCTGTGGGCAACCGGAGTCGAATTGAACATCACCGCCATGATGGGGATGGTGATGATCATCGGCATCGCAACGGAAATGGCGATCTTCCTCGTATCCGAGTATCAGTTGCTGCGAGAAACGATGGAGCCGCGGCAAGCACTCCGAGAAGCCGCGCTCAATCGCCTGCGCCCCATCACCATGAGCACGCTCGCCATGATTCTCGCGCTCGTGCCATTGGGCGCTGCCATCAGCGGATCGGGCGACCAGATGCTGCAACCGCTCGCGATCGCGATCATCGCGGGCGCCCTGGTGCAGCTTCCACTCGTGCTGCTGGCGATGCCGATCATCATCGGCTTGACGGTTCGCCGGCGAGACCACGCCGCGGCGGCCTGAGGCACGCTTGATTGAATTCGTCACTCACGGATGAAACGATGTTGAAACTCGCCACCAAGACATTCGTTACGCTTTCCTTTGCGCTATGCGCTGCGGTGCATGCCGCGGAGCCTGTCCGCGTGGTCGATCGCATCGGCGTGCCGGGCGTGCCGTTGAGGAGCTTCGATATAGGCTATGCGCAAGGAGGCGTGTACGCGCTCGCCGACCGGTCGAACGAGTCGATTGATCTGTTCGACACGCGTCATCGCCGATTCCTCGCGCGCGTCGGTGGATTTGCCGGCGCCAAGGGCGATCAAGCGGGACCGAACGGTATCGTATTCGTCGACCATAGGCAGTTGTGGGCAGGCGATGGCAATAGCCGCATCCAGATCATCAGTCTTGTCACCCATCGGGTCGTCGCGCTGGTTTCGACGGGCGGCGTCAAACGCGTCGACGAACTCGCCTACGACCCGCGCGACCATCTGATCGTCGCGACGAACAACGCCGACAATCCGCCGTTCTTGACCGTGATCTCGTCGAAACCGCCCTATTCGGTGCAATCGAAAATCGTATTGAAACGTGCGACTGATGGGCTCGAGCAACCGGTGTGGGATCCGGAAAGCGGCAATGTGTTCGTGGCGATTCCCGAACTCCACGGACAGCCGGCGAAAGGCGCTGTCGGCGTCGTCGATCCGCGTAAGGGCGCGCTGATCGGGTTGGACGAGCTCGCTCAATGCATGCCGGCCGGACTCGCGATGGGCCCTGCGAGCGAGATGTTGGTCGGCTGCAGCGACGATGCGGTGAGCGCGGGCTTCCCCGCGCATTCGCTGTTGCTCGATGCGAAGACTGGGAAGATCGTCAAGACGTTCGGGCAGGTGGGTGGTTCGGACGAGGTCTGGTACGACGAGGCAAGTGGGCGTTACGCGCTGGCGGCGGTGGCCAATCCAGGTGGCCCGGTCATTGGCATCATCGATGCCGGGCTCAAGCGGTGGCTCGGAAATTTGCCGAGCGGAAAGACGGCCCACTCCGTCGCCGGCGATGCCGGTGAGTTCTTCTTGCCGGTGGCGGCGGGCGATAAGGCTTGTCCCAACGGATGCATCGAAGTGTTCGCGCAATGAAGCGCGCTTATTCGGCGATGCGATCCTGCCCGTAGGCGCTCACCGTCAAGTCGTTTTCCGCGGCGAAGCCTCACTGCATCCACGCGATCCGGCGCTGCCGAACGCGGCGCCCCAGCCGCCAAGGTGGCTATCGGGACGCTAGATGTCATCGGCGGACGTCGAACGATTGGTTGGGCCGCCCGGCGACGTGCGGTCGGAGGAGGCGGCGAGCAAGGACTATATGGATAGATACGGTACGATCCGGCGCGCACTCGGCATTTCGGCTAGTGATTTCATCATGAACTCCTTCGCGTTATTCGCCTCGAGGAGGCGCATGAGCATGGCTGGCGCAATGCGCACGCCCAAAACCACGGGTATGTCAGGTCATGCAGCGCTTTCGCTCGAGCCTTTCGCCTTGTTCGAGTGTCCCGCCCGACGCCATCGGCGCCATCTAGCCAGTCGTCGGATCTCCCGGGTAGCAAGGCCGACGAAGATCGTGTTCGGACTTGCTTTCCGACGGCCTCCCCGCAGGACGGGCCCTTTCCTCCCCAACTACTTAGCATGAAGTACTTACGGCCCAATCAGGCCATTCCTGGGCGCCTCTACGTCCCTGTCGGCACTGCTGCGGGTCGATGTCATAACGGGATTCGCGTGAACACGAAAGCGACCCAAAACAACGAGCCCTTACAGATGCGAGTTTTGCCATTCAATACGGCGAGAAGGACAAGCACACCAGCGTTGACTCCGATGTTACCGAAGGTTCCGAAGCCGAATTTGTCACCAATCAAGTCACCGAGCACCGAGCCAAGACAGTTCGCTAGAATGACCGACACCCAGTAGAAGACTTCATCCTCGCGCCTCGATATTGGGTAGAAACCGATTCTGCCGCAGCGAACGCGCCAGATCGCCAGAGTCGCCAGCAAACAAACTAGGAATAGTCCTGCCCCGGTCGCGGTTCCAAAGTGCAAGAATCGATCAAAACTGTCTGAAATTTCAGCGCCAACGGCAGCCGTGCTCAGAATTAAGGCCCAAAACAGCATAGGGCGGTGGCGCTCGATACGAAGCTGCCCTGAAAGTAGCGCCGCGGTTGCACCAAGTGCAACGACCAGCGCGAGCAAGTAACCGAGACCAAATGCGATGGAGAGCGCGTCGCCTACGAGGTCGCCGACGGTCGTTACGACAGTTTTCAGGACCCAGAACGTTATCGTGATGGTTGCGACTTTGTTGGAATCAGAGTTGGATATCATGTTGACCCGTCTGAACGGAAGGCAGTTGCCAGCCTAAAGGCGTTTCGCTTACCAGAACCTTATGGTGAAACGCTTCCGTGGGACAGCGAGCCCCGGCGCGGACAAACGACGTGTGTGCTGGACGACCGCCCCCACATGACACGCCGGCCGGGGCGGGACCTACCCGGCCAAGACGCGTGGCAGCATTATTCCTTTTGGATCTGCACCTGGAGCAAACGAGGCTGCTCAACCTGAACTGCTGCTGGAATTCCTGCGGCATCACGACGCAAATACCGATCTTTCTGATCGGCGACATCATCGAGGGCTGGCGCCCGACGTCGCGGCGCAGGTGGGCCAAGAGGTACTGCATCGTCATGGCCGAATTGTTCGCGACGTAACACCGGCAAACACGACCACTTGTTGCGGCAGTGCGCGGGTGAGCGTCTCGGCGGGATCGAGATCGCCTAGACCGCGCCATTCGGCTACCATCGATCGAAGGACACCGTAGGTGCGATTCTCGGAAGTAATCAAAGCAATCATTGGGAGAGGTGCAATGCCATGCGTGTGCTCGTCGTCGAGGATGATAGAAAAATCGGCTTGTTTGTGACAAAGGCCCTTCGACAGGCGGGCTTCGTCGTCGACTATGCGGAAGACGGGGTGTGCGGGCTTGAGCAAGCACTTGCGACGTCCTATGACGCGGCCGTCGTGGACGTCATGCTGCCGCGAATGGACGGTCTGTCGCTCATCGACGCGCTTCGGCGCAACAAGCTTGCCACGCCTGTCATCATCCTCAGCGCCAAGCGCTCCGTCGATGACCGCGTGAGAGGCCTTCAGGCCGGCGGCGACGATTACCTGGTCAAACCTTTTGCTTTGGCCGAGTTGCTGGCTCGCGTGCACGCGCTGATCAGGCGGTCGAGCGGCGGCGCTGAACCGATGCATCTTAGCGTTGGGGCTCTGACGATGAACCTGCTCACGCGGGAGGTAGAACGGGCTGGCCAACGAATCGAGCTCCAGCAGCGTGAGTTTTCACTGCTCGAGTACCTGATGCGCAACGCGAATCGTCCGGTCTCGAAGACGATGATCCTCGAGCACGTGTGGGACTACCACTTCGACACGCAGACCAACGTCGTCGATGTCCTGGTGTGCCGTCTGCGCAGCAAGATTGACAGAAATTTCCCCGTAAAGATGATCCATACCGTGCGAGGAATCGGGTATGCCATCAAGGGCGGCTAATCCCCTCAGGAAGACAATCAGCTTCCGGCTCGCGCTCTGGTATTCGGCCTACTTCATCACCAGCACGGCCCTGCTGTTCGCGCTTGCATACGTTCTATTGGCCTCGACTCTGCGTGCGCACGATCGCAACAGCATCGAACAGCGGCTCCATCAACTGGCTGCACAGTATCAGGCCACGAATCTCGCGGGCGTCAAGAAGGAACTCACGCTCGAGGCGAAGCTGCGGCACGGCAAACCGTTCTTCATTCGCATTGCGGGGCCGCGCAATGTCACGATCTTCACTGAAATTCCCGACCAGTGGGCGGAGTTCGAGGTGGGCCGGCTGGAAGGCGTGCCTCCGACGAAGGCTGGCACCTTGACCCGGTTGCCAGCCAAGGATGACGAGGCAGTCCTGGAGATTGCCTCTATGCGTCTGGCGAACGGCGGGCTGCTGCAAGTAGGAAAGAGTACGGAGGAACGCGACAGCGTGCTGGAGAGTTTTGGCTGGATCGTCGCCGGCGTGATGCTGCCGATGGTGCTGATTGGAGTCGTCGGCGGCGCATTTCTCGCACGGCAGTCGTTGCGGCCGATTCGCCAACTCGTCAATACTGTCCGCGCCATCAAGTCCGGAGCGATGGATGCTCGCGTGGCAGTTCGTCCGGCCAATGACGAACTGAACGAGCTTGGGACGCTGTTCAACGGCATGCTGGACAGAATCGAGGCCCTGGTTCAAGGCATGCGCGACGCGCTCGATAACGTCGCGCATGATCTGCGCACACCGGTGGCGCGCATCCGCGGCGTCGCGGAAATCGCGCTGCGCTCGGACGAGCGGCCCGAACGCTACCGTGAAGCGCTGGCGGATTGCGTGGAGGAGTCGGATCAGCTCCTGCAAATGCTCAACACGCTGATGGATATCTCCGAGGCCGAAACCGGGGCGCTGAAATTACAGCGCGCGCTTGTGGATGTCCCGGCATTATTGGCCGATACCATTGATCTTTACCGCTACGTTGCCGAAGACAAGGGCATCGCTCTATCGCTCGCCAAGCCCACGCCGATCAGGCTGACTGCTGACCGAAATCGACTGCGTCAAGTCATCGCGAATCTACTCGATAATGCCATCAAGTACACACCGGCGGGCGGGCGGGTCGAAGTGAGCGCCGTGAGCGAGCCGCGCCAGGTCGTCATTCGCGTCTCGGACACCGGGATCGGAATGACGCCCGACGAGCTCTTGAAAATCTGGGAGCGGCTGTATCGCGGCGATCGCAGCCGCTCGGAACGTGGCTTGGGACTGGGGCTGAGCCTCGTGAAAGCGATCGTCGAGGCGCACCGCGGCCGTGTTCACGCGGCAAGCACGCCCGGCGCCGGCTCCACTTTCACGCTTGTGTTTCCCGCCACCCCTTTCGCTGATTCACCTTCCCCTGTTGGTGGGCCGCCGATCATTACCAAAGAGTAACGTCCGGGAAAGATCCGGGCAACGATGCCGTGCCACCATTGCTCTGACGGGTACGATCGGTCGATATCGAACACCATGCATCGTCCGAAAGACCCAGAAAATCTCGTCGTCCAACTTGAATTTATGCAGGAGTGCAGATAATGCTCTGGAAGCAGAATGGCGTCAAAATTATCGCGGCTTTGGGTGCAGTGGCGGTCGGTGCCGGCTTGCTGGGTGCCGCATACGCTGAAAGCAGCGGCGACAGCCCGTCTCTGTCCTACCGGTCAAGCATCCGTGTGCCGGACCAAGCTGGCGGAGAAAAAGACGAGGCGACGCGACTTGCCGCTTTGGCGAAGATCGATGCTACGCGCGCGAGCTCGGCCGCGCTCGCGCACGTTCCCGGAACAGTGCTCGAGGTGGGACTCGATAACGAAAACGGCAATCTGGTGTATGGCGTGGAGATCAAGACGGCCAGCAATGCGGTCAAGGATGTGAAGATCGATGCCGGCAACGGCGCCGTCCTGCATGTGGATGCGGCCGACCATGAGGAAAACGAGGAAGAGTAGGCATCCCGATCGCAGGCGCTCCTTCGCGGACTGTTTGTTTGAGTAATATCCGGCTCCAACTCGCATGGATTGTGATGGGCGGGGCCGGACTCAATGAAGCGATCCGGCGCGCGCGCAAGTTCCGGCAGGCACCGTGAATTTCTCCTGGCAACCAATACCCGGTGGCCACTCGAGTGCGAACGCTGAGAGTCCCCAATTCGAGAAGCTCTGACCTAAGTCAAGCCGACGATACGGCTCACAGATAGAGTAAAACTGCTATGGCCCATGGAAAACCGCTCGTCGTCGCGTACGCCGCGGTAGCGACGTCTGTCCTTATCTCACCACCACCGGACCGAAAGGGGCGCTTTGCGTGAGCACACGCCGGCAGGTGCCACGCCTGCCCAGCATTCCATCAAGGAAAGCAAACTGCGGGAAGCGGCCGAAGAAAAATACGAGAACCCGAAGCATGAGAAAAACGAGACCAAGGAGGAGGAGCGGAAGGAGGATTGATATAGGTCACGGGTAACAAACGTCGGCACAAGTCAGGCCGTACGCCATTTGAAATCGCGACCTGACTCGGCCACGCCCGTTCAACTGCAGGAGGTCTGCCATGAAACATCGTTCTCTCGCATCTATGGTCGTTGTAGTCATTGCCGGTCTTGGAATCGCGACACTTATTCCGGCACGTGCGCAGACTGGCTCTCCCCACGAGCACGTGCAAGGCAGCACAACATACGTCAGCGGCGGCATCGGAATGGATGAGGTCGCGGCAATCAAGCAACTCGTCACCCACTATCCGCTCGAACTGGAATTCGCGCGTCATGCTGCGACAAAAAATGAGTATGTGTCGGACGTCAAAGTGATCATCAAGGATCACACGAACAAGACCGTGCTCAATGCCACGTCCGACGGGCCATTCATGCTCGTGAAATTGCCTCAAGGACGGTACGCCGTCAGCACTGAGCGCAACGGCGTGTCTCAGCAGCGGGCCGCGAACGTCACGCCGGGCCAACACGAACGATTGCTGTTCCTGTGGCCGCAGTGATTGGCGCTATCGTTCGTGAGCGTGGAGTCCAGAACCGTCGATGCCAACCCGCATGTGCCAAAGACATCGCGCGAGCGCTGACGTACGAGCGCTTGCCGGCCTTTCCAAAGGAACTGCCATGAGGACCAGAGTCACATGGCGCTCGAGCGTCGCCGCTGCAACGCTTGTAGCGCTGTCGAGCCTAATCGGAGCGGCGTGGACGACATCGTCAGCCATCGCGAAGGAAATCGCCGTCGTGCCAGAAGTAAATCCGGCGGGCGACATTCCCGACACGCAAGTGTTCGTGAATTATTCTTCGCCATTGAGGTTCTCGCTCAAGGTGCCCGAGGGCTGGGCCCGCACCGAGCGGGCGGATGGCGCACGATTCGCGGACAAGTACAACGCAGTGGATGTCACGGTTGCACCCGCTGTCCAGGCACCGACGATCGCGGCCGTCAAAAGCGGGTACGTCGCGGATCTGGTCAAGGATGGCCGCGCGGTCAAGATCGAGAGCGTCAGGCAGATGACCCTGCAAGCCAGCTCGGCGTTTCTGATTGTCTATACGTCGAACTCCGAACCGAATCCGGTCACCAACAAGCAACTACGCCTTAGAAGCGACCGCTATCTTATCTACCGGAGCGGCAGGCTCGCCACGGTGGATCTGTCCGCACCGCTCGGAGCCGACAATGTCGATCAATGGAAACTCATCTCGAACTCCTTCCGGTGGCGCTGAAGCGCGGCCATTGGAAGCGTTTGAACTCTATCGCTTCTACCATGCGGGCGAGGACGAAACCGCCGCACTGAGAGGCGTCTCGCTGCAGATTCACGCGGGAGAATTTGTTGCCCTGACAGGCCCGTCGGGCAGCGGCAAATCAACTTTGCTGGCTTGTCTCGCCGGTTTGGATGAACCGGACGGCGGGCATGTCGAAGTCATGGGTCTGCGTATGTCCCGTCGCCCTGAGGCCGTTCGTGCCGCTTTGCGGGCGCGGCATATCGGCATCCTGATGCAATCGGAAAATCTGTTCGATCATCTGACGGTGGAGGCCAATATGAAATTCCAGATGTCGTTGGCCGGGCAAATTGAACCGAAGACCATCGACGGGCTTCTGGACACGGTCGGGCTTGCGCCGAGACGCCATGCCCGGCCGTCGCAACTGTCCGGCGGCGAAGCCGCCCGAGCCGGACTGGCCGTGGCTCTGTCGGCCAATCCGCACGTCCTGCTGGCGGACGAACCCACGGCGGAAGTGGACGCGGCGACGGAAGCGGCGATCCTCGCGCATCTGCTGGACCGGTGCCGAGGCGGCGCGGCCGTCCTGATCGCCACTCACAGCTCCGCGCTCGCGGCCCAGGCTCACCGGCTCTTGCGCATTCGAGATGGACGGCTCATCCATGACTGACATCCTGATTGATGCCCAAGCGGTCGGCCGACGTTACGTGCAGGGAGAAGTATCGATCGCCGCGGTTGTTTCCGCGACATTCCGCCTGCAACCGGGCGAGCGCGTCGCACTGGTCGGCCCGTCCGGTTGCGGCAAATCGACCTTGCTGCATCTCATGGCCGGGCTCGACACCCCGACGAGCGGTAAGATCGAATGGCCCGCATTGGGGGGAGCCGACTCGCTCCGGCCGGAGAAGATCGCCATGGTGTTTCAAGCTCCCAGCTTGCTGGAGCCGTTGACGGTCAGCGAGAACGTGGCGGTGCCGCTTCTCATGATGGACAGTGCCCGCGATATCGACAAGCGTGTGGCGGATGCGCTTGCCACCTTTGGATTGGACGCACTCGCCCACAAAATGCCGGAGGAGTTGTCGGGCGGCCAGATGCAGCGGGTTGCGATGGCGCGGGCCATCGCCGGCACGCCGAGGGTGATTCTCGCCGACGAACCAACCGGCCAGCTTGATCAAGCGACCGGCCAGGCGCTGCTCGACGCGCTGTTTGCGCACCTGGGGGAGACCGACATTGCGCTCGTCGTCGCCACGCACGACCCCGCTGTTGCCGGTCGCATGGAGCGGGTCTGGCGAATGGAGCATGGCAGACTCACTGAAACCGTCGTCGCGACGAGGACATCATGATCAAGCTCTGGCTGTTGGGACTTCTGCGCACCCGAAAGGCCCGGCTGGCCGGGGCTGCGGCGGGTGTTACGGTCACCGTGGCCATGCTCGCGTCACTCGGCGCCTTTCTTGCACAAAGCACCGCAACGATGACGCATCGTGCCGTGACGGGCGTGCCGGTCGACTGGCAGATTCAGGTTACCCCGGGCACGCCCGTCCAATCGGTCGTTGCCTCCGTCGGCAAAACTGCAAGCGCGACTCACCTGCAGGAGGTCGGCTACGCCGATGTCGACGGTTTCGTCGCTCACACGGGGGCAACGGTGCAAACCACCGGCAAAGGCAGGGTTCTCGGCATCGCCGGGGACTATATCCGGACGTATCCCCGCGAGTTCCGGTCCCTGCTCGGAAGCCTGGAGGGCGTGCTCGTCGCGCAACAAACCGCAGCGAACCTGCACTTGAGCGTCGGCGACACGGTCACGATTCACCGCCCCGGCCTTGCGCCGGTGGACGTCACGGTGGCGGGCATCGTCGACCTGCCGTACGCCGACTCGCTGTTCCAGGCCGTGGGCGTGCCGCCCGGGGCAGCACCGCAAGCGCCGCCGGACAATGTCCTGATCATGCCGATCGATGCTTGGCATCGACTATTCGATCCACAGCAGGCGATCCGGCCGGATTCGGTGCGCATGCAGTTGCACGTCCGATTGGCGCACGGCCGTCTTCCGAGCGACCCGCAGGTCGCCTTCACGGCGGCGCAGCGTGCCGCGAGAAACCTGGAGGCGCGCATCGCGGGCAGCGGCATCGTCGCCGACAATCTGGCCGCGCGGCTGGACGCCGTGCGCAGCGACGCGCTGTATGCAAAAGTGTTGTTTCTCTTTCTCGGTGCGCCGGGTGCCACGCTTGCCGCCATGCTGACCATCGCCGTGATAGCCTCCGGATCCGGGCGGCGTCGACGCGATCAAGCCCTGTTGCGAATCCGTGGCGCGTCGCTCGCGCAAATCGTAATGCTGGCCGCCGTCGAAGCAGCATGCATCGGCGCGGCCGGCATTGCGGGTGGAATCGTGCTCGCTGTTGCGTTGACACACCTGGCGCTCGGCTCCGGCCTGTTTGCTGCGTCCACGGCCGGCTGGGTCGCGGCCGCGGCGTTGGCGGGCGTCGTGCTGGCTTCCGCCGCCGTCCTCGTGACGGCGTGGATCGATGCCCGGCAAACGACGGTCGCGGCGGCACGCATGATCGTCGGCCACGAGCGCGCATCGCTCTGGCGCCGAGCTGGGCTCGATTTCATTCTGATCGCGTTGTCGGCCCTCATTTTCTGGCGCACCTGGAGTACCGGGTACCAGGTCGTGCTCGCGCCGGAGGGGGTACCGTCCGCATCGGTGGACTACCCGGTGTTTCTCGCACCGCTTCTGCTGTGGCTCGGGCTTGGATTGCTGACGGTCAGGCTCTGCCTGGGCGGCCTCAAGCGAGGGCGCGCGCGCCTGGCCAGGTGGCTGGGGCCGATCGCAGGCCGGCTCGCCGGCGTGGTGGCGGCGGCCCTAAGCCGACAGCGGAAACGGATGACGCAAGGCATCGCCCTCGTGGCACTGGCCTTTACGTTCGCAACCTCAACCGCGATTTTCAACACCACCTACAATGCGCAGGCGCTCATCGATGCCCAACTGACGAACGGTGCCGACGTGACTATCACCGGCACGCCGGCGTCGCCCGCCTCGGCGAAGCTTGACGCGCTGTCCTCCTTGCCCGGCGTGAGTGCCGCGCAACCGATGCAGCACCGGCTGGCGTATGTCGGCACCGATCTGCAGGACCTGTACGGAATTGATCCGGAGCACATCGGCGAGGCAACCAGCATGTCCGACGCGTTCTTCTCGGGTGAAACCGCGCGGCAAGCGCTGGCTCGGCTTGCGCGCACGCCTGACGGGATTCTCGTCTCGGAGGAAACCGTCAAAGACTTTCAACTGCACGTCGGTGATACCCTTAACCTGCGGCTGCAGAACGCCAAGGATCAGCAGTATCGCGTTGTCCCGTTCCGGTTCGTCGGTGTGGTTCGCGAATTCCCCACCGCACCACGCGATTCGTTCCTGGTGGCCAATGCGCGCTACGTGGCTCGGCAGACCAACGCAAGTGGTGCCGAAGTCGTGCTCCTCAAGACGTCCAGACCTCCCGCGAGCGTGGCCGCCGAAGCGCGAAACGTGGTCGCTGGACTGCAAGGTGTCAAGGTTACTGATCTCGACCAAACCCAACACGTTATCGGATCCAGTCTCACCTCGGTCGATCTCGGCGGGTTGACGCGCCTGGAATTGGGCTTCGCGATCTTGCTGACTGCCGGCGCCACAGGACTCATCCTGTCGGTGGGACTCGCCGATCGACGGCGCACGTTCGCCGTTCTGTCGGCGCTCGGCGCAAAGCCTCGCCAGCTCGGCGCCTTTCTCTGGAGCGAGGCATGTCTGCTTTTTGTCGCGGGATCCGCCGTTGGAACGCTTGCCGGGTTCATGCTCGCCTGGATGCTGGTTAAGCTCCTGATCGGTGTTTTCGATCCGCCTCCGGAACTGCCGAGCGTGCCGTGGCTCTATCTGGTCACCCACTTTGGCGTTGCGCTGCTGACGGTCATGCTGGCCGTGACCGGTGCGCTTCGCGAGACGCGCGTTCCTGCTGTGCAACGTATGCGCGAGCTATAAAAACGACGTGCCGCTGCGCCCCTGGGTGCTCGCCCTAGCGCTCGCGGCTGCGGGTTGATTCTCTCTGATCACGCCTGCAGCCTTCTCCGTGACGCGTGCACTCTTCTTGTCTACATGTGCTGTAGCGCTCACCGGCGCAGCAACCGGCCATCCCCTGCCCTATCTAACCGTGGCCATAGACGTGGCGCAGAACGACGCCGGGTGATCTTGGGCCTGGTGGGCCGGCTATTGCGGCGTCTGCTGGCGCTCCAGATACGGCCCCGCTCGGGCAAACAAACTCATCCGATACGGCCGTTCCTCGATCAGCTGGCATTGGCGGCGGCGTAGCGTTCTTTGCTCGCGTCAACGGATGCCCGATGCGCGGCCGTCGGCCGGAACCCTCCAGCGTTAACTGTTCCTTAAGTCTGGCTCGTCAACATGTCTTTACTAGTTGCGGACAGCCCTGTGCCCGCAGCGGTATGCCCCAACTATCTGGAGGTCTAATCATGAAATCCACTGTTAAATCCATCGTCCTTGCCGCCGTGGTCGTCGCGCCGGCCATCTCTTTTGCTCAACCTTCCAACGTACCGCTGACTCGTGCGCAGGTGCGCCACGAGTTGACCCAGCTCGAACGGGCCGGCTACAACCCGGCAAGAAAAGACAACATGTACCCCGCTGACATCCAGGCGGCCGAGGCTCGCGTCGCTGCCAAAAGTGAGGCGACTGGGGCCGCGAGCACAGGCGTTGGCGGGACGCCAGGTGGTGCGTCGCAGTCTGGTTTACGTGTCCCGGCCGCCGACTGGAACTCGTTGTACAGTCACCACTGAACGACGCTTAGAGACCGGAAAAACGGAACAGGGCATGCGGATCCTGCTGGTTGAAGACGATGCGCTGATCGGCGACGGACTGCGGCACGGACTGCGCCGGGAGGGCTTCGCCGTCGACTGGGCCCAGGATGGCGAGGCCGCCTCACTCGCGCTGCGCACGACATCCTATGGCCTCGTGTTGCTCGATCTGGGCTTGCCCAGGCAGGATGGACTGACGCTGCTCTCGAGATTGCGTCGAGGCAACGACGCGACGCCTGTGATCATCATTACTGCCCGCGACGCGGTCCCCGATCGCGTCGCAGGCCTGGACAGCGGAGCCGACGACTACCTCGTCAAACCGTTCGCGCTCGAGGAGTTGCTCGCGCGCATCCGCGTCGTGAATCGGCGGCAGGCAGGCCGTGCCCAGACGGCGCTGCAGGTAGGTGCGCTCCGGCTCGATCCGGCCCTGCACCGTGTTTGGTTGCGCGACGAAGAGGTATCCGTGACGGCACGCGAGTTCGCGCTGCTGCACGAGTTGATGCACGATCCGGGCATCATCGTCACCCGGGAGCAGCTCGAGGAGCGCCTTTACGGCTGGAACGAGGAAATCGAGAGCAATGCCGTCCAGGTCCACGTCCACAACCTGCGCCGCAAGCTGGGTGCCGACGCAATCCGCAACGTGCGCGGCGTGGGTTACCAGATCGGGGAGATCGCGTGACATCGCTGCGCCGCCGTCTGCTGCTGTGGCTATTGCCCGCCACGTTGCTGACTGGCATCCTGGCCAGTGCTGCCACCTATTGGGGCGCGCTCGCCGAACTCGACGATTTACTCAATGATCAGTTGAAAGCGATTGCGCGACACGTCGTGGTCGATGCCGACGGCCGGCTGTCGTTGAAAGGGGTGCATGGGAAGGACGAGGACCGGCTCTCAGGCCAGCAATCGCACGGTGTGCTAGTCCAGGTCTGGCGCGGTTCTACGCCGGTGTTCAGCAGCGATCCCGATTCGGTGATTCCACCACCACGCGGCCCCGGCCTCGCCGATGTGACTGTCAACGGCCAGCTTTGGCATACATACGTTTCCCGCAATGGAGACATGCTTGTCCGTGTTGCCCAGGTCCAGCAGGCACGCTGGGAAGCCGTGGCGGAAATCGCAGTGCACCTGTTCTGGCCAGTGCTTTCGCTGATACCGGTGCTCGCACTTTTCCTGTGGTTCGGCATCGGCTACGGCCTGCGGCCGCTGCGCGAAGTCGTTGCGAGCCTGAAACGGCGCGATGCCAACAATATGCAGTCGATCGACACGGAGGCCGTACCGGGGGAAGTGAAGCCCCTTGTCGAGGCGCTCAATGACCTGCTGCAGCGGCTCGATGAGGCGTTCACAACGCAAAAACATTTCATTGCTGACGCGGCGCATGAACTGCGCACACCGATCATGGGGCTCGGACTCCAGGCAGAGCTGCTGCCGCGGGCTACGAGCGCGGAGGAACGCGAAACCATCGTCGCGCAGATCCGGACCGGGGCAGCACGCCTCGCGCACCTGGCTGAACAGCTTCTGACGCTCGCGCGGCTCTCGCCCGATTCGCAAGCTCCAATATCGGATGACGTCGATCTGACCGCCCTGGCCCGGTCAGTCGTGAGCGACCGGGCGCGGATTGCTCTAGCGAATCAGATCGACCTGGGTTTTGTCGGGACGTCCCGAGTGACAGTCACCGGCAATGCCGATAACCTGCGCATCTTGCTGAATAACCTGGTCGACAATGCGATTCGTTATGCGGGCGCGCATGCGCGCGTCGACATCATCGTGCGCCAGGAAGGTAGCTGTGCAATGCTTGAAGTCTGCGATACGGGTCCGGGGATACCCGAGGCAGAGCGGGCACGAGTGTGGGAGCGCTTCTACCGCGGCAGCGACCATGCGGCGTCGGGGAGCGGGCTGGGTCTGTCAATTGTTCAGCGCATCGCCGAGCAGCATCGGGCGAGAATCTCGCTCGAGAATGGCCGCGATCAGCAGGGCCTGACGGTCCAATTGCGGTTCCCAGCAACACAACCTGACGGCGTCAACGGAAGACTAACCAACGATACTGTATGAAGGTGCTCATTGTCGAGGACGATGCGGCGATCGCCGCGAACCTTTACGACTATCTGGAGGAGAGCGGCTACGAGGTCGATGTCGCTTCCAATGGTAGGACGGGCCTACAGATGGCTCTCGCCGACTCGTGGGATGCGATCCTGCTTGATCTGTCATTGCCCGGCATGGACGGACTGATGCTCTGTCGTAAGCTGCGCGGTGAAGCGCGCCGGGACACGCCGGTGCTGATGCTGACCGCCCGAGACGCGCTCGACGACAAACTCGAGGGCTTTGTGCACGGCGCCGATGACTATCTGGTCAAACCGTTTTCTCTGAAGGAGGTTGGCGCGCGGCTCAGCGCCCTGATCAAGCGCTACCGGGGCCGCGTTGCGCCCATGGATCTTCGGTTTGCAGATGTGTTCCTCAACCTGTCGACGATGACAGTCGAACGCGCCGGTCGCCCCGTCAAGCTCCCGCCAAAATGTTTGCAGTTGCTGCGTGTTCTGATGCAGTCACCGAACCGCATGTTCAGTCGCGCCGAACTCGAAACTGAAGTCTGGGGCGAAGAACTCCCCGACAGCGACACGCTGCGCGCGCATGTCTACACCCTGCGCCGCGCACTCACCGCTCCAGGGCAAACAGACCTCATCGAGACGGTCCATGGTGTCGGCTATCGACTCGTTGGGAGTGGTCGTAATGGGGCGTAGCCTTCGTCTAAAGGTCACGCTTGTGTTCTCCGTGCTGACCATCGCTCTGCTGCTCGCCCAGGCGCTAGGCGTAAGAACGCTGGCCGAAGCACAGGAAGAGAAACTGATCGTGGCGCTGATCCACGACGATATGGCCAATGTGCTCAGGAGCTACGAAGCCAATCCGGCTTTACTGCCTCCGTTCGACCAACGTATGAACGGCTACGTGTCGACCTCAGACCGTCCGCCAATTGTTCTACCGGCATCGGCCACGGATCTGCCGGTCGGGACGCATCAGATTATCATCAACGGACGGGAGATCCACGTCGCGATCGTACCCTTCGGTATGACGCGCTTGTATCGCGTCTACAACTTCAGCGCCTACGAGCGCCATTTCAAGGGAGTCATCAATGCCTTGATGGCCGGCACGGGCGTCTTTGCGCTGCTCACGATTTGGCTCTCCTTCGGTCTGTCGGGCCTGCTGGTGCGGCAGGTAGCCGGTCTCGCACGCCAAGTGAAGATGCTCAGGTTCGGAGAATCGCCGTCGATCCAACCCGGCAAGTACGATGAAACGGAACTCGTAGGACTGGTCGAGGCCTTCAACGACTACCATCGGCGCATGGCCGACATGATCGAGCGGGAGAAGGAGTTTACTGGCAATGTGAGCCACGAACTGCGCACGCCCCTCACGACAATCAAGACGAGTTGCGAACTGCTTGCGCAGGATGCCGCGATCAGCGGGAAGTCGCGCACGCGGCTCCAGCAGATCGAGTGCGCGGCCGACACTATGCGTGAACTCACGAACGCATTGCTGATGCTCGCCAGAGAAGATTCCGCGCACGATGTCGAACCGGTGGCTGTGGCAAATCTGATTGAAAGTGCGCTGATGCCTTTTGCCGATCGCGTTGCGAAAAAGAGGCTCGAGGCCGTCATTGACGTGAATCGCAATCTTCACGTCGTAGTGAACCGTTCCGCGCTTGCGGTCGTGCTATCCAACCTCATCGACAACGCTGTGCGGCATACCGACCGTGGACATGTGCATTTTTCCTACTCAGACGGGTGGCTGCGTATCGAGGACACCGGACCCGGTATTCCGACGCAGGCGCTGCCATACGTTTTTGATCGGTTCTACCAGGCGGACGGGCAACAAACCGAGAAGTGCGGCATCGGTATTGGTCTGTCGATCGTCAAAAAGATCTGCGATCGATACGGCTGGTCGATCGAACTCGCGAGCGAGCCCGATCGCGGCACCCGCGTTTCGTTGCGTTTGCCGTCCGCGAAGCCCGAAGCAGTCGGGTTTCGCGATGGTCTGGCACCTTATTGACGAAAACTTCACAAGCGGTGGCGTAGCATCCGCGTCGGAAGCTGCCCCTGGTGGGCGGCAGAACGACCGATGGATGCCAGAATGCGCCGAGCGTTATTGATTACCTTCGTCGGGCTGGCCGGCTGTACGACCTATCACCCCCAGCCGATCGCCCCAGCCCAGCTTGCCCGTCAATTCGAGCAGCGCTCGCTTGCGAGCAAGGAGTTGCACGCCTTCGTCGTGCGCGAAACAAGACACGATGTCGCACCGTGGCCACCCGCGCACTGGAGTCGCGAAATGCTCACGCTGGCAGCCTTCTACTACAATCCCGCCCTCGACGTCGCGCGCGCCCAATGGGACACCGCCAAGGCCGGCATCGATGTCGCCGACACGATCCCCAACCCGGTTCTGCAGTTGCCGTTTCAGTATTCCACACCCAACCCCGGACCGGGATCTCCGATCACGTTGGGCCCGGCGCTCGATATTCCGATCGAGACAGCGCATAAGCGTGGATATCGCGCCGATCAGGCCACGCACTTGTCGGAAGCCGCGCGGCTGAGCCTCGTCAATGAGGCGTGGAAGGTTCGTGCGCAAGTCCGGGATGCGATGCTCGCCCTCTACGCCGCCCGAAAGCGCATCGCATTCCTGTCGACCAAGGCCGAAGCCGAGCGGCAAATTGCCGAGATGAGCCGCAAGCGTCTGGCGGTGGGCCAGTTCTCGCGGCCCGACGTCGATTCCGCCATCCTGGCCGACACCCAGGCTCAAAGCGATCTGGCTGCGGCGCGCAGTGCCGAACAGGATTCGCATGCACAACTCGCTGCTGCCATCGGCGTGCCTGTCGCCGCGCTCGACGGCGTCGCGATCGATCTCTCCGCCTTCGGTGCGATTTCCCCTGCGCCGCCGGCCGCGGATGCGCAGCGCGCGGCGATCTTCCATCGCGCCGATCTGCTCGCGTCGCTCGCCGATTACGCCGCGGCCGAATCGGCGCTCCAGCTCGAGGTTGCAAAGCAATATCCGAACATCCACCTCGGGCCCGGCTACACGTATGACACGGGCACGCACAAGATCGCGTTCGGGCTGGCCGGCATCACGTTGCCGATCTTCAACCAGAATCAAGGCGGCATCCATGCAGCCGAGGCCAGGCGCAAGGAAGCGGCAGCCCGTACCGGCGCGCTGCAGGACAAGATCCTCGGCGATCTCGCACACGCGCTGGCGCGCTACCAGTCGAGCGTTGAAGCACTACGTCTGTCCGACGCACATCTCGTGAGTGCCCGCAGACAACTCGACAGCCAGGCCGCAGCTTTCGCCAACGGCGATGCAGACCGTCTGACTTACACGCAGGCGAAGGCTGACTATCAGACCAGCGAAACCCTTCATCTCGACGCCGCGGTCGCGGTCCAGCAAGCCGCCGGCGCACTCGAAGATGCGATGCAGCAACCCCTCGGTCACGAGGCGGTGAGCGATACCCTCAGTGAAGAGACGCCACGATGAAACTCCGACTGATCCTTCTCTCCGTCGTATCGCTGGCCTTGGCATCAGGCGCTGGCTGGTACATCTATCAGACGTTCCAGGACTCAAGTGCCTCGGCAACCGCGGCGGCGCAATCGGCCCCGCCCCCCGCCGTACAGACAGTAAACGGCGAAACGGTGGTCGTCATCGGCGCCGAGGAGCAACGCGCCAGCCACATCGAGGTTGCGCCGCTCAGGGCCGTCGCGAGCCAGCCCGACGTTAGTGCCTATGCCACGGTCATCGATCTGCAGCCGCTCTTCGATTTGCACAACCGCCTGGCTAGCGCTCGCGCGGACGTTGGCACGTTCACCGCGCAGGCGGCCAGTTCGCGGGCGCAGTACCAACGCAGCCATGCACTGTTCGCCGACGACCGCAATATTTCGCAAAAGAGCCTGCAGGATGCGCAGTCGGCCATGAAAGCCGACGAAGCGAAACTGCAATCGGCCAATGCCACGCTGAACGGGCTGAATGCCGCGATGCGGCAGCAGTTCGGCGACACACTCGCGAATGCCGCAGCAACACCGGCCTCGACGCTGTTCCAGCGCCTCGAGTCCGGCCAGGCTGTCGTGCTGCGCGTCACGTTACCTGCGAGCTTCGGCGTGGTGCCGCCTGCGCGTATCGCGATCGATACGCCCGATGGCCGCTCGGTGCCGGCTCAAAAGCTTTCCGCCTCGCCTCTCGCCGATCCGGCCGTGCAGGGCAGCCCTTGGCTTTACGTCGCCGACGATGCACTGCCTGCGAATTTGCGCACCAGCGCGCGCGTGCCGACGTCGAGCCAGGCCGTGTCCGGCCTACTGATCCCCGAACGGGCCGTGGTGTGGTACGGCGGACAGACGTGGGCCTATGTGCGGACGGCTTCCAACCGCTTTACGCGGCACTTCGTGCCTGCCGGTGACGAGGGCGATCACGGGTTCACGGTCACGTCCGGGTTCCACGCCGACGACCAGATCGTGACGCAGGGTGCGCAATTGCTGCTCTCCGAAGAACTCAAGCCGCAAGGCATTGCCACGGCCTGCAAGGATCCGCCCGAGTGTGACGACTGACCCGTGCCTCGCCTGCCCAGATCAACACGACCTCACGTCCCATGCTCAACGCGATCATCCGCTTTTCGCTGCGCTTTCGCGGCGTCATCTACGCGCTGGCCGTTATCGCGGCCGGCTACGGGCTCTTTACGCTGACACGTGCCAAGCTCGATGTCTTTCCCGAATTCGCACCGCCGATGAGCATCGTGCAGACCGGAGCGCCGGGTATGACCAGCGAGCAGGTAGAAACGCTCGTTACGCAGCCGCTCGAAAACGCCCTCGGCGGCATGGTCGGTCTGCAGTCAATGCGGTCGAGGTCAATGCAGGGCCTCTCAGCGATCACGCTCGTCTTCGATGACCATGCAAACGTGATGCAGGTGCGGCAGCTCGTCACCGAGCGCATCAATGGGCTCGCGGCCACGCTGCCTGCGGGCGTCAAGCCGCCGCGGCTTTTGCCGCTCACTACCACGACGAGCGTCGTGCGCATCATCGGCCTCACGTCGAAGACGCGCTCGCTCGCGGACCTCTACGACATCGCAAATTGGACCGTCAAGCCGCAGTTGCTGAGCGTTCCCGGCGTGGCCGATGTCATCGTGTTCGGTGGCGAGACGCCCCAAATGCAGATCCAGGTCGACCCCGCGAAGTTGATGCGCTATGGACTGTCGATTCAGGACGTGATTGCCGCAGCCCGTCAAGCCACTGGGGTGCGTGGCGCCGGATTCATCGAGAACACGAATCAGCGCATCGCCGTCAATGCCGATGGCCAGATCGCTACGCCGGAGAAACTGGCTGGCGTCGTACTCCGTTCGAGCAACGGGGCGGCGGTTCGTCTCGGCGATGTCGCGAACGTGGCGTGGGGCAGTGCACCGCCTGTCGGAGCGGCTTCGATCATGGGCAAGCCCGGCGTGATGGTCGTGCTGGAAAGCCAGTATGGCACCAACACGTTGGCCGTGACGAATGACATCGAAAATGCGCTCGTCGGACTCAAGCCGGCGCTCGCACGGCAAGGTGTCGACGTGACCGCGAACGTCTTCCGGCCCGCCAATTTCATCGACGCGGCGGTCGGTCACTTGCGCAACGCGCTGCTCGTGGGCGCAGTGCTTGTGATTGCAGTGCTGTTCCTGTTCCTGCTCAACGTGCGCACCGCGGTGATTTCGGCCGTGGCGATTCCCCTATCGCTGCTGGTTGCGATCATCGTGCTGACCAAGTTCGGCGTGAGTCTGAACACAATGACCTTGGGCGGCCTCGCGATCGCGCTCGGCGAGGTGGTGGACGATGCGATCATCGACGTCGAGAACATTTTTCGCCGCTTGCGGGAGAACCGCAAGTCGGCTCAGCCGCTGCCCGCGTTTCGCGTCGTGCTGCGTGCTTCACTCGAAGTCCGTAGCGCCGTGGTGTTCGCCACTTTCATCGTGATGCTGATCTTCCTGCCCGTGCTCACGCTCTCGGGCGTCGGCGGGCGGCTCTTCGCGCCACTCGGCATTGCCTACATACTGGCCGTGCTCGCGTCGCTCGGGGTCGCATTGACGCTCACGCCGGCAATGGCGCTCGCACTGCTGGCGAGAGGGCCTTTGCCCGAGCATGAACCACGTCTCGTTGCGCGCCTGAAGGCGCGTTATATCGCGCTGCTGACGAAGGTCGAGCAGCATGTGAAGGGGGTCATGGTGATGGTGGCACTAATGTGTGTCGCTGCGCTCGCGTCGTTGCCGTTCTTGAGCGGGAATTTCATTCCACAACTGCGCGAAGGCCATTACATCGTCCACATGGGGCTCGAGCCCGGCACATCGCTCGCGGAATCGATGCGGATCGGCACGCAGGTATCGAAGGCATTGATGCAGGTGCCCGGCGTGCGTCTCGTGGCGCAGCGCGCAGGCCGCGCGAACGGTGTGGTCGATCCGACCGGCGTGCAGCTCTCCGAGTTCGAGGTCGATTTGAAGCCGATGGGCGCATCGGGCCAAAACTGGGCGCTCTATCGGATTCGCCAGGCGCTGGCGCGCTTCCCGGGCCTGAGCACGTCGGTCAACACGTTTCTTGAGGAACGTATCGACGAAACCATTTCGGGTACGACGGCCCCGGTGGTCGTGAAAGTGTTCGGCAACAATCTGGACGTCATCGATCGCACGGCGCAGCAGATCGCTCAGCTGATCGGCACGATCCACGGCGTTGCCAGCGTGCGGGTGGATTCGCCTCCCGGCATACCCGAGCTCGACGTGAAGCTCAAGCCGGACGTGTTGAGCCGCTGGGGCTTCCGGCCCGTCGAAGTGCTCGATACGCTCCAGGCCGCCTATGCGGGCGCAACGGTATCGCAGATCTACAAGGGCAGCCGCACCTATGACGTCGCGGTGGTGCTCGACCCGGCGCAGCGCAAGACGGTCGGCGACATCGGGAAGCTCATGGTGCGCAATGCAGACGGGTTTTCCGTTCCGCTGAGCACACTTGCGACGATCCGCCAGGTCGCCGGCCGCTATCAGATCACTCACGACGGCGGCCAGCGCGTGCAAACGGTGTCAGTCAATCTCGGCAGCCGGCCGGCCAGTGATTTCGTCAATGAAGCCCAGGCGCGCGTGAACCGCGAGATCAAAATGCCGCCGGGCACCTACGCCGTCTTCAGCGGAGAGAGCGAGGCGCGTGCGCAATCGCAGCGCGACTTGCTTGCATACGGGGGGATTTCGCTGATCGGCATCGCGCTGCTGCTGTTCCTCGCAATGAAAAGCCGCCGCGGCGTGTTGCTCGTCATGGTCAACCTGCCCTTTGCACTTGTCGGCGGGGTGCTGAGCGTCGTGCTGACGGGGGCGAACCTGTCGCTCGGTGGTATGGTGGGCTTCGTCACATTGTTTGGCATCTCACTGCGAAACTCGATCATGCTGATCAGCCACTATGAGCACCTGGTGCATATCGATCAGTTGACGTGGAACATGGATACGGCGGTGCGCGGGGCATCCGAGCGTCTGGTGCCGATTCTGATGACCGCGCTCGTCACCGCGCTCGCGCTGGCTCCGCTCGCCTTGACGAGCGGAGCGGCAGGTAACGAAATCGAGGGGCCGATGGCAATCGTCATTCTCGGCGGCCTGATCACGTCGACCGCGCTCAACCTGATCGTGCTGCCGACCCTGACGTTGCGTTACGGGCGTTTTGAGCGCGACACGCTGGCAGAACCCGGCCCCGCGCCTGCGTGAGTCGAACCGAGAGACGACAAGTGACTGAGCAGCCGGCGATGGCGGATCTTCCGAACGGCCTCAGCGTGGCCGAGGTGGCCGAACGCCGAAGCCGCGGCGAGATCAACCGCGTCCGGCGGCAGACGAGCCGCAGCCTTGGCGAGATCGTGCGCGCCAACATGTTCACGCGCTTCAACGCGCTTTTAGGCACGCTATGCGCCGTGGTGCTTGCCGTCGGCCCCTGGCAGGATGCGCTCTTTGGCGGCGTGCTGATCACGAACTCGCTCATCGGGATCGTTCAGGAGTGGCGGGCGAAACGTCAGCTCGACCGGCTCGCGCTGCTGCACCAGCCGCATGCGCGAGTACGCCGCGAGGGGCAGACGATCGAGGTCTTGCTGGGCGACATCGTGAAGGACGACCTGATCGCCGTCGAACGAGGCGACCAGATTGTCGTCGATGGCGTCGTGTGCGCGGCGAACGGGCTCGAGATCGATGAATCCCTGCTGACGGGAGAATCCGAACCGCAGACCAAAACGCCCGAATCCGAGTTGCTGTCGGGCAGCTTCGTCGTCGCCGGGCAGGGATGGGTTCGGGCCACGCGGGTCGGACGCGACGCCTGGGCCCACCAGCTCGCGGCGCAGGCACGGCGTTTCGTGCCGCCGCAGTCGGAACTGAGCGCCGGCATTAATCGCATGCTGCGCTACGTCGGCTGGGTGATCGTGCCGCTGTCGGCGTTGATGGTGGCGACCCAGTTGCTGCGGGGCACGTCGCTCAATGAGGCGCTGCTCTATTCCGCGGGCGGGGTCGCCGGCATGGTGCCCGAAGGGCTGGTATTGCTGACGAGCGTGGCGCTCGCCATCGGTGCGGTACGGCTGGCGCAACGTGGCGCCCTCATGCAGGAACTGCCCGCCATCGAGACCCTCGCGCGTGTGGACGTGCTCTGTCTCGACAAGACCGGCACGCTGACGGAAGGGGAGCCTGTCATGGAGCGCCTGGAACGCCTTGACGGCGACGCCGATGCCCACGATGCGCTCAGCGCGCTGGTGCGGAGCGATCCCGCACCGAACGCGACGCTGCGCGCGATTGCGGCGGGCTGCGACGCATCGCCGGCATGGCATGCGACCCATGCCGTCCCGTTCTCGTCGGCCAGGAAATGGGCGAGTGCGTCGTTTGACGGCCATGGCACGTGGCTACTGGGCGCGCCGGATGTTCTGCTCGGCGGGACGGCGGCCGCGGACGAACTGCGCCGGACCGTGTCCGCCCATGCGCGCGAAGGCCGCAGGGTGCTGCTGCTCGCACGGTCCGACGCGGCCCTCGTCGCGGACGGGCTGCCCGATGCGATCACACCCGTCGCGCTGGTGCTGCTCGCGGAGCGCATCCGTGCCGATGCGCAGTCAACCGTCGCTTACTTTGCCGCGCAGGGCGTGTCGCTCAAGGTGATCTCCGGAGATCATCCGGACACGGCCGCCGAAGTCGCGCAGCGCGCGGGCATCGCCGGCACCGGAGCCGGCATTGACGCGCGCACGCTGCCGGAAAGCGCCAGCCAGCTCGGCGACGTGATGGAGCGAGAGACCGTGTTCGGCCGCGTCTCGCCAACCCTGAAGGCGGCGATGGTGACGGCGCTGCGCGCCCGCGGCCATGTGGTCGCGATGATCGGCGACGGCGTGAACGACCTGCTCGCGCTCAAGGAGTCCGACATCGGCATCGCGATGGGGGGCGGCAGCGGCGCGGCGGCGGCGGTGGCCCAGGCCGTGCTGACCGATAATCGCTTCGCGAGCCTGCCGTCGATCGTCAACGAAGGCCGGCGCGTGATCGGCAACGTCGAACGGGTCGCGAACCTGGTCGTGACCAAGACCGTCTACGTGATGCTGCTCGCGTTTGCGATCGGCGTCGCCGATCTCGCATTTCCATTCTTGCCGCGACACCTGACGCTCGTCGGTTCGCTTACCATCGGCATCCCGGCGTTCTTTCTCTCGCTCGAACCGACCGCGGAACGCGCGCGCCGCGGCTTCGTAGAGCGCGTGCTGCGCTTCACGGTGCCGGCGGGCGTCCTCGCGGCGATCGCGACGTTCGCCGCGTATTCCGTCACGCTCAGCTACCTGCACGGCACGCTCGAACAGGCACGCAGCGCGGCAACGTTGACGCTGTTCGGCATCGCGCTGTGGATCGTCGCTCTGCTGGTGCGGCCGCTGACCCGCCTGCGCGTCGGCATCGTTGCGGCGATGGCCGCATCCTTTGTAGTAGTCGCAAGCACGGCGCTCTTGCGCGCCTTCTTTGCGCTCGAACCGCTTCCGCTGCGCATCTGGCTAGGGGCGATCGGCATGATCGTATTGGCGTGCTCCGCGCTGCGTGGGGTAACGTCACGTTCCGACGCCATCCAGAAATCTCCGGTGCTTCCTGCCGAACCGCCGATCCTGTCGGCGACACGCGCCTTGCTGGCGTTGTGGCGTCGGCACAAGGCGCTCATCCCCATATCGGTGCTGATATTCGGCGGCAGCGCGTGGCTGTTCCTCGGCGTGCTGGAAGACGTGCTGTCGAAGGACCCACTGATGCAGGCGGACCTCATTGTCTATCGCACGCTGCAGCACGTCCGCACACCGCCGCTCGACGCGTGGATGACCGCCATGTCCGAGCTAGGCGACGCCGCCGTCGTGGTCCCCGTCGTGCTGGTCGTCCTGTCGTGGTTCGTGTGGCACCGGCGATGGCGCGCCGCGATCTACTGGCTGGCCGCGGTGGGCGGTGCGGAGGTCATCGTCAAGCTCCTGAAGCTGGCGCTGCATCGCGTCCGCCCGAACCCGTTCGCGAGCGGTGCCGAGAGCTTTTCGTTCCCGAGCAGTCACGCGACGCTCGCCATCGTCACGTACGGATTCCTCGCGTTCCTGCTGTGCGACGGGCAGCGACATCGGCAGCGAACGGCCATCGTGCTCGTCACCGCGGTGGCCGTCTCGCTCATTGCGGCGTCGCGCCTCTATCTGGGGGTGCATTGGGTCTCCGATGTTGTCGCTGGCCTGAGCTTTGGGCTCGCCTGGGTCACCGTGCTCGCCGTCGGCTATTCGCTTCGGACCATCGAGCCGATCGGCGCGAAGCGGCTGATGGTGCTCGTCGCGTTGACGTTGCTGGCCGGCGCCACGCTGCATATCGTGCGACGCCACGCGGTGGACGTCGTGCTTTACCGCCCGGTCGAGCGGGTCGAGCGGATGACGGCTACCCAGTGGCGAGGGGGCGCGTGGCAAACGCTGCCGGTCGGGCGCGTGGCGGCGGTCGGCAGAATCGATGAGCCGTTCAACGTCCAGTGGGCCGCCACCGCGCGGACGATCGAACGCGTGATGGAAGCGAACGGGTGGCAGGCGGCCCGCAGCAACCTGGCCTGGCCTGCCGCGCCGGCAACGCGCGGCGTGCGGGCGGCACCCGCCATTGCGCTTGAGTTCCACGAGGGCGCAGTTCCCGCAATGGCGTTCGTCCGCTTTTCCGACGGGGCGCGAGGCACGCTGCTCGTGTTGCGGCTCTGGCCGGCCGCTGAGATGGCGCTGCCCGGCTCGACGCACGGTACCGTTCCGATCTGGACGGGTACGGTGACGCGCGAACTTCCCACGACAGGAATCGCGTGGTCGTTCTCGGTTCAGTCGCCCGACGAGGACTTCACGGTGCCGGCCGCCGCGTTCGCGAGGCAATTCGCCGGTGCGCAGGGCGTTACACGGGACGATCCGGTCAGCGCTGCTTTCCAGCGCTGGGATGGGCGTGTATGGCTCCTCTGCACCGTAACACTCCCTGATGCGGCGGGTAATCGGACGCCACAATACATACCAAACGGCACGTGTGGATAAGGAGATGTCCATGCATACCTGGCTTGTATCGATCAGCAACCACCCCTTTCTCGTATTGGCCGTGGTATTTGCCATCGCGGCTGCCGAAGCGATCGCAGTTGTGGGTACGATCGCGATGGTGCCGGCGAGTATCGTCATGTTTTTCGCGGGCGCCCTCGTCGGTGCGGGGGTGCTCGACGGGTGGCTGACGATCGCGTTGTCCGCTCTGGGTGGAATCGTGGGTGACGGTCTGAGCTACGAATTGGGCCGCCGCTTTCACGGCAAGGTCCGCTCATGGTTCCAGGCGAAGGGGCATGAGGTCCGTTGGGTGCGCGGTGAGCAGTTCGTCAAGCGGCACGGGGGCAGGAGCCTCTTGCTCGCCCGATTCTTCGCACCGGTGCGTTCTATCGTGCCGCTTCTGGTCGGCACCGCGCATCTGGGGCGGTTGAGGTTTTACTCCGCCAACGTCGTCTCAGCGGTGATCTGGGCGCCGATCAATCTCATACCCGGTATCGTCTTCGGCGCGTCGGCCGCCTTGGCGGAAGCGGTCAGCACGCGCCTGGCCGCTGCGCTGATTCTTCTCGTGGTACTGCTTTACCTCGTCGTCCGCTTGGCTCGACTGACGATCACGCGAGGGATTCCCGCCGCGAAGCACACCGCGCGGCACGCGATGCTCGTGATGGCGCGTCGCTTCCCCCGGTTCGGAGACCGCGTACAACGAGTCATCAAACTCGACGATCCTGAGTTCCCTACCGTTTCGGCATTCGCCTTGCTCCTTATTGCCAGTGTATGGCTCTTCGGTGGCGTCTTGCAGGACGTGATTGCCAACGATCCGCTGATGCGGGCTGATACATCACTTTATACGTTCCTGCAATCGCTGCATGCAACGCCGGCCGACGCGGTGATGGCAAGCATCGCTGCGTTGAATGGTCGCGTCGTCGGTTTCGCGATGGCGTCTGCCGTGCTGGTATGGTTTGTCCTGAGGCGAAGCTGGAAGACGGCGGTCTGGTGGATCATTTTGGTAGGAATAGCCGTCGTGCTGTCACCCTTCGATTGGGCAAAATCGGGAGGTGCGTTGCCCCTCGACTGGCACCCTAACGCTCCGCATACGCCACTGCCGGATGGACAGGCGGCTTTCAACATTCTCGTGTACGCGTTTCTGGGGTGGGCGATCTCGCGTCGGCAAGCGATATCGTGGCGTACCGCCGTCGCAATTGCCATCGCGCTCTGGATCGTCGTTGGCGGCCTTGCGGACCTCTACTTAGGTAAAACCTGGCTGAGCGGGTTACTGGGGGGCTGGGCGCTTGGGTTGGCATGGTTCGCCATACTGGGTGGGGCTTATGCGTTCTGGCATGTCCGGGACAACATGCACCCCAAGGGCGTGGCCCTCGTCGTAATCGGCTCGTTGGCCATCGCGGGATCGTGGGCTGTTCCGGCGGGGCTCCAGTCGATCGAGGTGTCATCGCCCCCTTCCACGGTGACGGTCACTTCATTGAAGATCGGCGAGTGGATGGACACCGGCTGGCAGCGGCTTCCGGCAAGACGCACAGAGATCAGCGGCGACGAGGAAGAGCCACTATCGCTGCAATGGCCAGCAAGCACCGGGACTATCGAGCAGCGCTTGCAGCAAATTGGCTGGCTGGCAGCGCCCGCGTGGTCGGTGCACTCGGCATTGGGCTGGCTGCTGCCCCAGACCCAGCCGACTCAATTGCCCATGCTACCGAAATACTCGCGAGGGGAAAACTCACAGCTCACGTTCATACGTACTGAACCGGATTCGCCCGACGGCAGGTTTGTGCTGCGCCTTTGGCCATCGCATTACGTCGTTCAGAGCGCCCAAGGCGCGGAGCCGCTTTGGTACGGAGCCGTCTACCATGAAACGCTGTCTCGGCCCGCGCATCTTTCCATACTGGCGTCCACGCAGAACATCACGAGCACCGCGACGATCGTCACGCTGCTCGACCTACGCGGCCGGTCCGCGATCCGCTCGATAACGGAAAACAATCGGATTCGAGATGCGGTGCTGGTGCTACCAGGAGCGTCTGGCGCATCCAACACCGACACGCCGGGGTATGAATGAGGCTGATGCAACGCTCGCTATGAACCATTGGAGAGACCCTCGTGATTCGCTTGAACACATTTCTCGATGAAAAGAAGATCCATCTGGTCTTCGAGGTAAGCCTGTGGTTCAAGGCTGCTTTCGCGCTTTCGGAAATCCTCGCTGGTGTTGCTGCCTATTTCATTCCGCAGCAACTTTTTCTGACGCTCGTGCTTTGGGTCACCAGGGAAGAGTTCGTCGAAGATCCGCACGATCTCGTGGCCAACCTTCTCCTCCATACGGTACAGCATCTTTCAATCGGCACCCGGGAATTCGCGGCCGTCTATCTGCTCGGACACGGCGTGATCAAACTGTGGCTGATCGTCGGTCTACTGCGAGAGAGACTTTGGTATTACCCCGTCTCAATAGTCGTATTCGGTGCGTTCATCGTCTACCAACTTTACCGATACACCTTCACGCATTCAATATGGTTGCTGCTCATCACGGCCCTGGACGTCGTCATTATCGCGCTCACGTGGCACGAGTACCGATATCTCCGAAACGAGCGGAGAATCGCCCCGGCAGGCTCTTGATTGAATCCGGTTTCGTGCGGCTCTCGGCAAGCACCATTCGGGGAGTCCGCTGACAACATATCGAGACACGAACGACTTCGATGCGATCTTCGACCCGCGCCGCGTGCCCCCCCTGCGCATTGTTCGCCTCGTCGCGACGTGGCAGCGACGAGGCAGCGACGAGGCCTCTTCTTGGCGACGATCCTCTTCATCACCGCAATCGACGCAATCGCACAGCCAGCCTGGGTGCGCGTGGCCGCAAGCCCCGATGTCCAAGTCTTCGTGGATGCTGGCTCTTTGAAGAAGGACGCGCATGGTCTCATCAGCGTCTGGACGAAGACGCTCTATTCGTCACCCCAGACGGATGTTGAGGTTCACTACACGGCGGACATGACGCTTTTCGTGCTGGACTGCAAGAACGCGCGCTATGGCATTGCGGGCGGCAAGTTCCTCGATGCCTCCGGAAAGGTGCTATCGCAGTTCGGCGGTTCCGTGGGCAAACTCGAGCCCATTCTTGGCTCGAGCAAGATTGACGCTGTTTCGAGGGCGGTATGTGGGGCAGAAAGTGACAATCGGTGAGGAAAATAGTTGGGTGTATGACGACCGACGCTTGCATCACTTGCAGCATCACTTGCAGCATCACATGCGGCTTCCAGACCGACGATGAGGCCATGTCTCGCCGATTGATCAGTGGCAGCACCTCTCTTTCTCGATAACGAACGATGACACCTGATACCTCTGCCAGCGCCCGCGTCCCTATCCCTCGTGCGGTCCGAATGCTTGGGCTTGTCAGCCTCTTCATGGATCTGTCGTCCGAGCTGATTCATGCGTTGTTGCCCATCTTTCTCGTCACCACGATGGGCATGAGCGTCACGGCACTCGGTTTGCTCGAGGGAGCGGCCGAATCAACTGCGATGATCGTCAAGATCTTCTCGGGCCCCGTGAGTGATTGGCTTGGCAAGCGCAAGGCGCTGCTGTTGCTCGGCTACGGGCTGGCCGCGTTCACCAAGCCGCTTTTCCCGCTTGCAAGCACGCCCGCGATCGTCGTGACCGCACGTCTGCTCGATCGCGTCGGCAAGGGTATCCGCGGCGCCCCGCGTGATGCACTCGTCGCCGATATCGCTCCACCGGAAATCCGCGGAGCCTGCTTCGGCCTTCGGCAGTCGATGGACACAATCGGTGCGTTTGCCGGCCCGCTCGTCGCCATCGTATTGATGCTCTGGTTCGCCGATCATATCCGCACCGTCCTGTGGTTTGCGGTCGTGCCTGCATTCATTGCGGTCGGCTTGATCCTCTTTGGCATCGAAGAGCCGGTCCATGCGGGCGCGTCTCGCCGCTTCCGATCCCCGCTGCACTGGCGAGCACTGCCCGAATTCCCCGGCCGCTACTGGTTTGTGGTCGCGATCGGTGCTGCTTTCACGCTGACTCGCTTCAGCGAAGCGTTCCTCGTGCTGCGCGCCAAGCAGACAGGATTGAACGTCGCATGGATTCCCGGCGTGATGGTGGTCATGAGCCTCGCCTATTCGCTCTCCGCGTATCCAGCAGGTGCACTGTCGGATCGCATCGATCGCAGAATTCTCCTCGCCTGCGGGCTGGTTCTTCTGATCGCAGCAGATTTGGTACTGGGCACCAGCACGTCGATCGGCATGGTGCTCCTCGGCGTTGCCCTGTGGGGCGTGCACATGGGTTTCACACAGGGCATTCTCGCCGCGATGGTGGCCGAAACCGCACCGCAGACACTGCGCGGGAGCGCGTTTGGCGTCTTTAATCTCGCGAGCGGCATCTGCATGCTACTCGCGAGCGTCATCGCCGGCTGGCTCTGGGATCGCCACGGCGCATCGACGACGTTTTACGTTGGGGCCGCGCTGGCGGTCGTTCCTCTGGCCATGTGCGGCTTTGCGCCAAGCCTGACAAAGCACACGCGCTGACATACCCACATCTTCACTACATTAGTCTGAAATGGAAACAATCGAAGCATTTAATCAAGCCATTTTTCTTCAGATCAACGCCACGCCAGCCACGCCGCACTGGCTCATCGCTGCGAGCGTGTTCATTGCAAACTACGCGATCTGGGCAGTTCCAATTATGCTTGTCTGCATGTGGCTGGTAGGCGGAGACAATCGGCGAGGAATCGCTGTTCATGCGGCTTTCGTTGGCTTTGTGGCACTTGGCATCAACCAGTTGATTGGCATGGCTTGGTATCACCCTCGACCATTCGCAATCGGGCTGGGGCACACATTCTTGACGCACGCACCTGACTCGTCGTTTCCAAGCGATCACGCTACGCTGCTTTCGGCAATATCCTTTACGTTCTTCTACAGCGGGAGGCGACTGCTCGGCATGCTTGCCCTCGCTGTCGATATCGCGATCGCCTGGGCGCGCGTGTTTGTCGGTGTGCACTTCCCGTTTGACATGGCCGGAGCGGCGATGATCGCCTGGTTGACCTACGTTCTCAGCGCACCGCTGTGGCGACTTGGGGGCGACGTTTTCTCTCAGGCATTAATTGCAGTGTACCGCAAGGTATTCGCTGGGCCGATAGGTCGGGGTTGGTTGCGGCCATAAAGACCCTTTTTTGCCGAAAGCACAACGGCGGCAGCGATTTCAGACGAGCACGTGCTCCTCGCATTTCAACCGCGCTGATCCGCGCGCCGGCGCAAAGGGCGTCGCACTCGTTCATGTGGCCGCATACCGATGCGGACCGGCAGTCCGAAGTCTGTCCGACAGAGTCGTCGACTAACTCTTGACGGCCGCCTACGATCGCATAACGCGAAGTCTGCGACCGTTCATTGCATTCACGGCACGACCGGCTATATTGAATATGAGGCAGAAAAAAATTGTCTCGAACGGCGATGCGTTATCCTCCCCTCCCGAATTACCGGCAGTCACGCTTCTCATCGAAGGATGAACACCACATGGTTTTGCTCAAACTTGCCATCGTCGTGGGAATCCTGCTTGTAGTTGCCAAAGGAATCCAGCAGCTGAATCTCCACTGCCGACGCAAGTTCGGCTGCAGCATTTTCAGTATGCGAGGCTTCTGGCTCGCAGCCATCGCGATCAATCTCGTTTGGTGGGGATATTACGCGTGGGCGACCGCCCCACTCCATCACGCGCCGGCGTATGGTGGAATTGTCCTGGTGGCCTTGGGCATCGCGGCCGTCACAAGGCTGATATACGAAAACGTTCGCGAAACGAACGTCGTATACGGCATCGGCGTGTCGTCGCTCCAACTCATGCTGTTTTTCCCCGTGGCGCTCTATGGCATACCGCTTCTCGTCATCGCCTTGCTTTTCCTGCTCTTTGCGACGTACAGGGGCGCGCCTGCATGGCTCATCGATCCGTGAACGTCTCGCGGTTGAGCCCCTCCATCAAACACTGATGAACGCACGCAAGAACAGGCCGGCATATTCCGCCTCGCCGCAGCCCGTGCGGAAGTCAGCATGTCCGCGATGCCGCTCGCGGTCGCGCGCCAATCCGCAGTGAGCAAAGATGGATGCCCTGCCATAGGAACTACCCGGCCGAGGACATCGCGACCGCGTGCGCCGTACCGCCTTGAGGGCGATAAGACACCGAGGCCCATTGATCTGCGCAGTACATGTTTCCGTCTGGATCAGCGCTCGACGCCCGAGTCCGGGCCGCCATGCCGATGGTCGCGCTCAGGTACGGCAGGATCTCCCCGATTCGGTGCCGTTTGGGGCCGAAGCTCAGGAAGGGAAACATGCTGCTGCACCGGCATGGCACGCACAAAGTCCACAATGCCGGCTGCCATAGCCCGATCTTCCCTGACAGGCGACGCCGCCATCGAGCGCGCCACTTCCCGCCATGCAGCAAATATGCCGTCGTGGGATTTCCAACCCGCCTGCCGCTCTTCCTCAGTTGCGACGGCGCGCCAGTACATGGGGATTTCACCGCGCGCGAGCATGTGCGTGACGCCCTGACCGGGATATCGTTGCGTGACGCCGCGCGTGCGCCGGAGCGTCGCGTTTGCGTCGACACCGTGCTCGCGCAGCTGTTCCGCAAATCGCTCGCGCCAGCGCCGCAAATCCTGTTTGCGCGGATTGAGCCGGCGCCCATCCGGCCCCCTCACTTGCACGCTCAAATGCACGTGCGGATGGGCCTCGTCATCGTGTGCAGCGAACACATACGCACGCCCATCGCCGAACTCGAGCGCCGCAAAATCCCGAGCAGCATCGCGCACTGCTTGCCGGTTGGTTCCCGGTGGCATCGATAGAAGGACATTGAACACCTCGCGACGGTGACTGGTCTCGGGTATTCCCCATCCGCCCAACTGCCACGTCCGCGCGAGATCGCGCACCGCCTGCGCGCCTACGATCCTGTCTCCGTTCTGGTCTTCAAGCTCGACCCGCCCATTGCGAGAGATATAACGCAGGTGTCGTCGCACTGCGCCCATGCCCTGAGCACTCGATGCCTTGTTGGTGATCTTCACCATGACTTCTGGGGCGCGCCGAAGCGTTCGGGCCAACTGTTCGCGCATGCGCGCCGCTTTGCTGCGCAATCCAGCGCGGGAAAGCCGCTGTGCGCGGGCGTGTCGAAACGGTTCCTGGAACAACCGATCGCCCCAGTTCAGAAGCATGGCGTCGACGTAAATCTTTGGATAACCCATATCACCGGCTCCATCGATCAAGATTGGCGCGAATTACAGCCGCCACGGCGCGCAGGTGCGCGTCGATCTGTTGCCGAACCGCCCCGATATTCGGTTCCCTGTCGGGCGTCGAAGGTCCCGCCGCTACGTCACGCGCAAGCGGTGCGAGCCAGCGGCTGACCGCAGCAAGCTGCTGATTCGAGTCGGACAGCAACCTCATCTCGATTTGTCCAAGCTGCGGCTCGCGCGTCAACTGCGCACGGATGAGCGCCACGATCCAGCGGTTACTGCTCAAGCCAGCGGCAGCAGCCCGCTTGTCCACTGCCTCAAGTTCGGAGCGGGCCAACCTGACTTCGATACGCGTACGCGGCTCATCGACAGCATTCGGCTGCATCGCTGTTCTGACAGCCGCAACGCTACCACTCTCTTCTGCATCCAGCGCGGCCGTGATCAACTGTCGCACGCCATCGCCGGCGGTCACCCCACGGCGAACGCACCATGCCTCCCAATCCGGGCGCATTCCCGCCAGCTCGACGCACAATCGTTCGCGGCGACGCATTCGCAGGAATCCGTTTATCGCGCCGGTAGCGACGGTTCGGCAGGCTTGAGCTCGAGCTCGCGGGTCCGCGAGCGGTCCGGCGCTGGACGCGCGCGGCGCTCACGTTCAGACGGCGCCTTCGGGTCAAACACCCGCGGTCGCGGTATCAAAACGCCTTCCGTGCCAAACGCATCGAGCATGGCTTCGGCACGCTGCCGCACCCGCGAAATCGACCTTGCACTGAATCCCTGTTCGCGCATAGCGCCAGTCAGCACCGCAAGATGCAACACCTTGTCTTCGTCCGACACGGTCGAGCGTGGCTGTTCACGTCTATCCCTACGCGTCGCAGCGTTAGGTGCCGCAGCACCATCCGGTGCCTGTTCTGATCGCACCTCGGACGCGGCCGCCGACCGGTGCCGATCAACAACGTCAACCTGCCATATGTTCCGGTATACGTCCTTCTCTTCCTCACCCACCACCACGCCCTGATCATCGAAGATCGGCGCCTTGACCGTCACCAGCCGCCGGCCCTGGTTCTCGAGAATCACGCGCTGTCCCGGCTGGGCATGCGACTCTTGAACCGCGCGCTCGAGATCCACACCCCAGACAACCTGATCGGTGCCCGCGGTATCGCGAAATACCACGTAGTACGAGCCGCTTCGGGCGGGATTGTTCTGGTACGGCGTGTGACCGTGCTCTCGCAGTTCCCCCGTGTACCGGCGTGCAGCTTCGGGTTCGTCACTCGCAGCCGACAACCGTGCTTCCGGACGCTCTCGAGCCTGGTACCGATACGGGGCACCTGAAGCCAATGCGTCGGAAGCGCCAGCAGCGACAGCCGCCGCTTCGGCGAGCGACCCCGACACCGGCGCCGGCGCCGGCGCGTTGCTCTCATTGGCACGCGCAGGTGTCCCGGCCGCAACCATCGAAGCATCCGCCTCAATCCGGTTGCTCAGTCGCGCTTGCCGGGCATCGGCCAGGCGAGCGAGATCCGCCGCCTTCGGCTCATAGCCGTTCACCTCGATCCCGAGCACCGTAGCCTGCAACCATACCTCGCTGCGGAATGCTTCGTGCCCCGAGACGCGAATGCGCCGCCACGACTTGGCAGCCGCCATGTCGACCATCGATTCCACCACGTCTGGCCGATTGTGCTCGGTGATCAGGTAGGGGCCCAGATCCTCGAATGCCAGTTGATAGGGCGCATCCTTCAAAAAATACTGGTTGCCCACGCGCAGATAGCGCTTGTGCACCCGCTCGGGCGCCTGCTCCAGGGGTACGCGTGCCGCTCCGTTTACTGCCGGATCGTCCGCGACCGCGCGTGAATCCGGGTCTAGCCCTCGCCCTTCGTCTCTGATCGCCTGGTCGCGTAGTCGTGCGCGAGCCGCATCAAACTCGCGACGGCGTCGGGACGCCAGGGCATCCATCGCCTGCGCGTCGATTCGATGGTTACGCCCTTCACTACTCGACTGCCCTGCGACACTCGGGCGGCCGAAAATGTCTTGCTCGATCACGTTGATGACCGGATCGGCAGGGGAAGAGATTTCAGTCATTGTGCGACTCCGTTCTGATTTGCCGCGATTGGTGACTCGCGGGCGGTTACCGATCCGGCCCGTTTGGATCCTGCGACCCGGCCCGCTCCTTCGACTGCTCAAGCGCCGCCGCACGGGCCTCGCGTATGCGAGCCCACGATCGCGTCTGCAACTGATCGAGCATCACCTCGAGGTTCGGACTGAAATTCAGTTCCCGCGCGGATTTCTTGAGCGACCCCACAGTACGTTCCAGCAGGTCGCGCGCACGATCCCACGGATAGACTTTCGGGTGGTCGCCGTCATACCCGACTTGCAACTCCGAGCCGTTCAGCCGCGCGTTCTCATCCATCCATCGCAGTCGCTCCGACACGAACTCCATCTGCGCCTTCGGATGGAACACTACGCTGCGCGTAGCAACCTCCTGAATCAGGTAGTGCTCGGTGTTGAAGACTTCGCCGCGGTACGGTCCGCCGTTCTCGCGTGGCGTCGCCATCCGCAGCGGTGAGCCGAAACGATGCTCGGCCAGCGCCCTGACCTCGTTCGGCACATCCGCGACGGCGAACAGGGGTTCGCCGACCGGCGGGCGAGTCGGTGCGAATTGCCGCGAGGTGACCGCAGTGGCCGCCGAAGGTTCGCCGGCAGGTGCCACCGTGGCAGCAGGCTCCGTCGTTACTGGGGCCGCCGCCGGAGGGGGCGATTCCGGCGGCGTTACCTGCTTCGGCTCCCCGCGCTTCGACGCGCGGCGCCGCGAAGGCTCCTGAGCTTCCGTCACCAGCTTTTCTTTCACGTTACTCATCACTTCCTCCCTCCGTTCGCCCGGCACCTCGCCAATTTCCAGATGTGCCGCCGGCTGCACCGGCTCGCTATGCCGATACACAATCTCTCGAAGACGATCGCCCACTCGCGAGAAGCTCGATAGCACCGCCATGTCGTTGAAGTCGGTCGGCACCTTGTCGTCAATCCGCGCGTCATTCGCGAATACGGGCAGCGCCAGATAGGCACGCGACGCTTGCGCAGCCTCGCGCGCCTTGATTTCGCCTGGGCCAAGGTCACCCAGCACCACCAACTCGACATCGGGAAATCGCTCTCGCACAATGGCCGCAACCTGCGGCAACGTTGCGCTCGACAGACTCGCAAGCGCCACCCAGCCCGTCGCGCGATGCGCTGAGAGCACCGTCGCCATCCCTTCGCCGATCAGAATCGGACTGGCGGGCTCTGCCTTGCTTGGGGGCGCCCCGGCAATCCAGTAGCCGCCTTTCTTGAGCCCTCCGGCCAGCGATGACTTGCGCCCGTACTCGTCGATGAGCTCGAGCGTCGACATGGCCTCGCCGATCCAGAACGGCACGACGAGCACGCGTCCGGTAAGCGGCCACGCTTCGCTCGCTGGGACATAGCCCAGTAGCGCATGCAATTCGGGGGCTTCAAGCTCGCGTAGTGTCGGCACCGGCTCAAGGTGCTTGCGCACGAGATAGGGATGTTCAGGACCGACCGGCCGCGCCCACTCCCAGATCGCTTGGGCCTCGCGAGCCACCGCCGCATGACGGGCTCGCTGGCGCGCTTCTTCGCGCGAACGCTGCTCGAGCACGTCGGGGCGCGGCGCCAGTGCGGTCGCCATCCGATCCGGATACGCCGAGCGTTTGAGCTCGAAGCCGTGCTGCCGAGCCAGCCAAAAGAGCGACGCGAGCGTCTTGCCGCCCGTCTGCTTCGCCGATCGCCAGGTCGTGCGGGCGGCGCGCTCGTTATAGTTGGCGGCGGTACGGCTCCACTCGTCCCAAATCTCAAAGCCGGCATCGCCCAACCCGCTCTTGAGCGCAAAGGCCATGTCGACCCATGTTCCATAGTCGTCTGCGGGGATCACCGCCAGCGCAGCACGCACGCGCGCCGTCTCGTCCACGTAGGGCTGGCTCATTGACGTGCTCCCTCGATCGGCACCACGTTCGACGCGCCGCGCGACGTCGATCCGCGCTTGGCTCGGCTCGATCGGACAGGCCGCAACTCGGCAACATCAAGGTCCGCAACCGAAAGCCGCCTCGTCGCTCGCGTGACGCGTTCCGCCGGCACACCGAGCAGCATGAAATGCCGCTCGACATACGCGGTGGCCTCGTCTTCAGTCAGGTCCGACAGGCTCGGCGGCAAATCGCGTGGATCCCACGCCTGCAGGATTTCCAGATACTCGGCAGGCAAATGGATGTCGCATGCGCCCTCGAAATCGACGTCCTCGGGCTGCACCTCACGCAGGCGCCGCTCCACCTGAGCCGTAAAGCGAGCGAGATTCAATGCCGGGACGGACGGCGCGGCGACTATGCGCGAGGCGAACTCGGCATCGCGCCAGTAGCAGATCTTGTCGGCCAGGATCGGCTTGGTGTTCTCGAGGACGATGATTTCCTTCTCCCGCCCGAGCTCTTTCAGTTCCTGTGGTAGCAACAGCGGGCGACGCTGCTCCGACAGGCTCTCGCTCGCGCCACCTCGGCCACCGAACATCGCACTTGGGCGGCTGACGCTTCGCGACTGTTCGGTGAACGTCCCGAGCATCTCCGAGTAGTCGTTCGCGTCCTTCTGCTCACGAGGCGCGTAAAGGATCTGCATCGCGTGGTTCGTAATGAACGTACGTGCATCGGCCCGACCGTAGACAGATTCCAACTGTGCGATCGATTGAACAATGGAAAGCAGCCGCAGGTTGTAGCCGGCCATGTAGGCAACCGCGCGGGCGATGATATGGATCTTGCCGATCGCCGTCATTTCATCGAGCAGCAGCAAACACTGAAAACGCAGCGTTGGATCCGCTTCGGGCAACTGCTTCGTGTTCAGGTTGACGAGCTGTGAGAACAGCAGATTGACAACGAGTGCCGCCTCGGACAGGTGGTCCGGCGTGATCCCGACATAGATCGACATCTGCCGCCGGCGCACGTCGCGCAAGTCAAAGTCGTTGGCGCTGGTTGCCGCATCGACGATCGGGTTTGCCCAGATCGTGAGCGGTGCGTGGAATGTCGCGAGAATGCTCGCCAGCACCTTGTCGTCGTTCGACAGGAAGCGATTGAGCGCATCGACGCAGGACCCGCTCAGCAGCCCGCGATGCTGGACCAGCGCGCGCTGCAGATACGATTTCACCGGCATGCCATTGCCCGACGACTGCCGCAGCACCTCACCTATGGTGACGGGATAGTCGGGTATCGACGCGCCCTTGCCAGCCCTTCGCGCGTCGCGCCACTCGCAGAGCAAGAGCGCGATGCCGAGAAAAAGGTTGCGCGCCTGATCCTTCCAGAAATCATCATGGCCGCCGGCCGGATACAGCGCGTAGCCGATAGCGAGGATGTCACCCACGCGAAAGAGCCCGTCCGAGATCGCCAACAGCGGGTTATACCGGTGGGTTCGGGCATCCTCCGCGAACGGGTCGAACAGATAGACATCCTGACCGTGCGCGCGGCGGAACCCCGAGGTTAGCGCATAGTTTTCGCGCTTGATGTCGAGCACGACGACCGAATCGGGGTAGGTCAAAAGATTCGGGATCACGATGCCGACGCCCTTGCCTGAGCGCGCGGGGGCGGCCAGCAGCACGAATTGCTGACCGTAAAACCGCAGATAGCGCCCGCGCCAGACACCAACGACTAAGGCCGGTGCCTTGATGTTGGTTGGCGTGTTCATAGCAACCCCGCCGCGCGGATTTCCGCTTCGCTGGCGAAACGGGCACTGCCATATAGGCGCCGCCGTCCGGTACTTTCCCACAGGGTGTACAAGCCAATCGCCGGACCGCCCACCGTAGTCAGCACGCCCAGCAGCGCCGCACCAGCCAGACGCCGTCCGGCGTTCGGCATCTGACCGTGCAGGCACGCGAGTAAAGCATCTGGCCAGCCCCATAGACCGGCATGCAGCGGATTCCACCGCAGGCTGGCGTAGAGGAAGAATGACGCGGCCCACATCGACGCCAGCACACTGACGGCGACGATCGCCAGTACGGCGAGCGCAACCAGGGCTGACCGTGCGTGGAAAGCGGTAGCGCTGGCGCCGTTCACAATTGTTAAGGATTTGCCGTTCGCGTTCATATCGGCCTCACGCGAAGGTCGTGCGCGCCTTGCGCACGGGATCAAACCAGATTTCCGTCATGCCCCAGCGCTTTCCTACTTGCTCGCCGGCGTCGTTGTAGAGCGCATGTGCCTCCACGTGCGCCACCACGTCGATAGTCAGGAATAACAGGCGCTTGAGCGCCCCATCGTCATATGCAGCAGCTTCCGGATGTTCCTTGGCCATCAGCGCAAAGCGCTCCACCGCCACCGTGGCATTCGGTGCGTGATAGCTTGTGATCGAGCCAGCGTGGCCCGTTGTCAGCAGCTTCAGGAAGTCGTAGGCTTCCGCGCCGCGCAGCTCAGCAAGAAGCACGCGGTCGGGGCGCATGCGCATCGCACTTGCGATCAGGTCGGCCGGCGTCACATGTGCCTGACCGTGTCCGCCCTTGCTGTACGTCAGATGCACGCAGTTCTCGATGTGAGGCAGAAAGATTTCCCGGACGTCCTGGATCGTGACGATGCGCTCAGTCGACGCAATCGAGCGGCACAGCGTCTTCATCAGGCTGGTTTTGCCGGAACCTGTGTTTCCCACGATGACGATGTTCAGACGCGAGGTCACCGCCAGCTCGAAAAATGCACACCAGTCCCGTGCTTCGAGGTGGTGGACGAGCTTGCGCTCCTGCGGCAGCAACATCGGCAACACGGTGTCGATACCGTCTGGACGACGCCACACGGTATCGTCGAACAACCCTTCTTCCCGGTACGCATCGAGCGTCTTCTCGCGCGAAGACGGCCGGCGGATCGTGATCGAAACCGTGCGCGATGGAACAACCGGTGGCACGACGATCTGAATACGCGCGTTCCCTGGCAACAATGCCGACAGGACCGGATGCTGGGCGGACACCTCCTGGTTCGTCAGCGTCGCCACAGCCACCGCGAAGGACATCAGACGCTCGTAGTCGAGATCGGCGTAGTCGTAACCGTGCCAGCCACGATGGGTCTCGGTGAGGACGCGCTGCGGCCGATTGATGACCAACTCTGTCACGTCGGCGTCGTCGAGCATCGGCGCAAACGGCCGCATCAACTCACGCACCGATGCGTCGTCGGGAAGGCGTGCAAGCACCCTATCGTCAATCCGATTTGTTCTGTCAGTGCAATTCATCGCGATCCCTCCGGCTGGAGCGCATACACCGTTCCGAAATCGAGGTCGCGCGCCACGACAATCGTGAACTCCGCACCCTGGTTTTGCGTGAGCGTCGGCGGAATGCTGATCGTCCGGTCGAGAACGCGCGTGGCCATGTCGTTGCCCTGCTGCTCGGTGTTCTGATAAACGACCGAGCTGTTGCTATTGCCGCCGCGTGTGGCGAGATAGCCGATCGCGTCCTGAGTCATGCCAAGCAGCAGTGCCGCACCGATACGCTGGCCCCAGTGGTTGTCCACATAGCCGTCGATCCCCATGCGACCGAGCGCGTCGGCTACCGGCGAATCGATCTGGACAGTCACCCCATTGGGCGTCTTGATCCGCGCGGCGAGAATGAAGGCACGCTTTTGCCCGGGCGACAGGTTCGAGCGATACTCACTGTTGATCTGCGAGCCGCGCTCGATCAGCACCACCTTCCCGTCGTCGGAATAGACGTTCTTTGTCACCGTGCAGGTGGAGATCCCCGCTTCTGTCGAATCGAACCCGGTGTCCCCGGCGCAGTCGATTTTTGCGCCCTGTGCCAGAATCAGGCTGCGGTTGCCAAGCATGCCCGCCCTCGCCCGCGGCGTGGCGGTCGGCGTCAACGCCTGCGCGAGCGCTCCAGTGCCGCTCCGTCCCGATGCACCTAGCGCGCGGCCCGCTCCCAGCGCCGAAGCACCGTCCGCGACACCACCCGAAATTGCTTGTGTCGGCAGCTCACCTTCCCGACCGTTCGCCTCGCACCTCGTACCGGTGGCCAGCAGGGGCGCGTCGTAGTAGCTGCGCGCGGGCTGCGTCCGGCCCGAGACGGGTATGCGATTCGCGACGGGCGCAGAGGCCACCGCTTCTGCTCGCGCCGCCTTTGATTCAGCAGCAGTGCTCGCCGCCGATGCAGGTACATCCTTAAATATCCGGCCCGCAGGTGCGGCTTCGGCTATCGCGTCACGACGCGCTTTCGCCTGCGCATCGTGACGGGTAAGGAACGTATGGACCGTCCAGACCGCGCCGGCGCCCGCGACGAGGACGACGACAAGCGGCGTCAGCCACCACGCCCGTGGGCGTGCGCTTCGGTACTGGCCCAGTGCCGGCATGCCACGATCCGCGAACCCGCCGTCCGCCCGACCCGGATCGCGGTCGTGCTCATTCGCTCCCCGATCGACAGCTTCGTCCGGTTCAATCGTGTTGCGAGGCCGGTGATCGTTCAACGGGTCATTCATCATCGTGACTCCGCAAAACGCGCTTCACGCCGTCGACAGTCGTCCCGTCACGTGGCGGCACGCCGTCCATGTCGTAAGCGTCATTCCAGATTCCCACGACCTCGTCGCCCAGACGGAGCACGAAGCGCTTGGCCACCTCGTGAACGACAATCGTGTCACCTTCCATATGCCTGTCGACTGTGCTCTCCGTTCCATCGTCAGCCACACGAAAGATCGCCGGAATGCGCCGGTTGGCCGGGATGCGAATGTAGGTGAATTGGCCGTCGTCCCATGCTGCGGTCGGCGCAATATCGTCCGAGTGCGGCATGACCTGCATCGAATACTGGGCGTTTCGTACCGCGGGTGGCCGCGCCAACCGTTCGGCAACCAACGCCGCATCGCTTTGGGCCTGTGCCTGCGCTTTCGCCTGGTCCGGGTAGACAAAGGTCACGCGGTACATCTCCTCGTCGTTGCCGAATCTCGCCTTGATGGGCAGCACAACAAGGTCGAAGCTGTAGCTGCGCTTGTCGGTGCGGATTTCCAGATTCGAATCGTGTGCTACGAGTTGCGGCTTGAGGTAGACGTCGTGGTCGCCCTTGTTCGCGACGATCTGCCAGCCGTCGCGATCGCCGGGCGCCGCTACCTGAATATGCTCTTGCGGATCGAGAGCGATGTGCGTAGCGAAGCCGCGCTGCGCCTCGATCCGCACGACCGCGTCGGACCGATAGACGACCTGCCGCACCCGCGAATCGTCGGACCAGCCCGGCACCGTATAGGCACGCGCTACAGGACTCGCCATCATCAGAGTCATGAGCCAAAGCAACATCAGGGCAAGCGCTTTCCAGTCGGCTTTCATGGCGCCCCTCCGGCTGCGGCTGCCGACGCGGCAGGCGGCGTATATTCCGGATCGCGGCTGTAAGCGGTGACCTTGAACCCAAACGGATTCGCAACGGCTACGCTTTCGCGAGTAAAGACCGGCGGCCGATAGGTGTAGGCCAGCGTGATCACGAAGCGCTGAGCAGGCTCCGCATTCGCTTCGCCGTTCTTGAACGTCCTGCGCTCGATATGGACGACCGCGTGGCCCGGTTCGTCCGGTGGCAGCGTGGTCGAGACAATCCGCACCCGCCGCTCGACGTTCGGTCCGAGCTGCCGATCCAGCGCGTCGGGGCCACTGTAGATAGAGCGGTAGTCGCGCGCGACCACGTCATCGCTCATTGCGAGCACGTCGTCGTAATCCATCTGCAGCAGGCCCCAGTTGTAGCGCTCGCGCTCCCGCACGTACGCCTCGACCCAATGCTTGTCCTGGATTTCCTTCGTATGGACGTGCCGTGCGTCGAGCACGTCGATCACCTGCGCTTCTCCCGTCAGGCGGTCGACCTCGATCGGCAGCGGAACGACGCGGTAGAACGGGACCATGACGGCAAGCGCCGCAACGCTCAGCACAGCGACGCCGACGGCGCCGTAAGCGACATGCCAAGCCCGCCTCTCCGATCGCTCCTGCAAGTGCGTAAGCGACGCCTCGATATCAAGCACGCGTCCGTAGTCGTGAAAGTCACTCATCGTCCACCTCCCCCTACTGACGCGCGTGGCAACGCGGACGGACTGGGCGCGGGCGGAACAGGCGGCGCACGGTTGATGGGAACCCGATGTGAGCCGTCCGGCAGAACCGGCTTCGGCGGACCGGAAACACATCCATCAATTAGTAGTACTAAGCTAATTGAAAGAAGGATTCGAAAGTTGAGGCTCATGGCCGCCTCCTCAGTTTCCGAACGAAGCCGGTACCATCTGGTCCTGCAGCCGGACAGTATTACTCGCCCGGCTCAGTATCAATTCGCTCTGCTGCTCGGCGACAAGCTTGTCTTCCGTGTCGGCCAGCATTCTGAAGAGCTGCAGTTTCGTCATTTCGTCGCCGACCGCCGTCGTCTCGGTCTGAATGCGCGCCTGCAGTTCCGCGATGCCTTTCGGATCCTGCGTGACGTCGATTTGCTGCATCAGACTCTGGGTTTTGTCCAGCTCCTGCAGTTCGGTCTGGTACGCCTGCATGCCGAACGCCTTGTCCTGAAATGGCTTGTTCAGCGCGCGCTGGCACACCTGCTGATCGATGCCCGCCTGGTCGGCACAGTCATAGATTTCGCTTGCCGACCGCAGCGCCTGAGCACTACCAGTGAGCCCGGCATAGCCTCCGTTCTGTACAGCGGTGTAGACGCTCTGCCAGTTTGACGGCAGCGAGTTCGCGAGCACCGGATTGTTAAGCAGCGCGCCAAAGCCACGAGTGCCCACCGTTGACTGGTAAATCTGGATCTCCTGCTGGACCTCTTGCTCGAGCTGTCCGACAGTGGCAATAGCCTGGAGCACGTTCTGCGCGTCGAAGACCGGGATGCCCTGCGCATGGCTCGAAGAAGAAAACATCAGCCACACGATCGCAGCGCCCACCATCTTGAATCGTCCTGTCATGATGACCACCTCACCTTCAAATGCCTTGCTGCCCGAGATTCGCGCGTGCGACCCGTTGGTAGGCGGGCAACGTGCCCCCGCCTGAACTT
>NZ_PNYA01000102.1 GCF_002879885.1 Trinickia dabaoshanensis | reverse complement strand
TCGGGCACGAAGTGCAGGAGGCGGAATCGGCCGAGCTAGCCGCGTTGCTCATGCGGCGTACAAGCTTGGCTGAGGGCTTGGCGGGGCGACCGCTGGTGCTGCATTCAGACAACGGCAGCGCGATGAAGGGCGCGACGATGCTCGCAACGTTGGAAAACTTGGGCGTGGTGGCTTCGTTCAGCCGACCGCGCGTGAGTAACGACAACCCATACGCCGAGGCGCTGTTCCGGACGTGCAAGTACCGGCCAGA
>NZ_PNYA01000101.1 GCF_002879885.1 Trinickia dabaoshanensis | reverse complement strand
AATCGCCAATGACAAAGACTCGGTACAAACCGAACGCTTGTCATTGAAGGTTGGTGGAGGCAGACGGGATCGAACCGACGACCCCCTGCTTGCAAAGCAGGTGCTCTCCCAGCTGAGCTATGCCCCCCAGCATAACCATTTTCAGACTCAAATAACCGCGTCGATTATCACCACCGCTTAACCCCCTTCGGGGGCGAGATGCTCGTAAGTGCTAAAGCACTAACGATCATCGCGAATGGTGGGTCTGGTT
>NZ_PNYA01000100.1 GCF_002879885.1 Trinickia dabaoshanensis | reverse complement strand
CGGCATCATACGACGCACCAGGGCTTCTTTTCGTTCTGCTGAGTAGGCTTTCATTCATGCCGATTCTACCGCCCCCGGACCTCGTCTAAGATTCAAACGACACGACAACTAGTCTGACGCCGGGGGTTCATCGCGCTGCCGTTGTCTGAATGCAGCACCAGCGGTCGCCCCGCCAAGCCCTCAGCCAAGCTTGTACGCCGCATGAGCAACGCGGCTAGCTCGGCCGATTCCGCCTCCTGCACTTCGTGCCCGA
>NZ_PNYA01000099.1 GCF_002879885.1 Trinickia dabaoshanensis | reverse complement strand
ATCGAGACCGTCTTGCCCGGCTCGAGGCTCTCCCTGACCATCGCCACTTTCTCTTCTACCGACCACCGCCGCCGGCGCTCGGGTCCCGTCAATACATCCATCACTTCTTGATTGGTGTTAGTCAAAATGAATCGCCCCGGGATTCGTGGAGGCTGGTTGGTTTAAGTTGATGCCGGCACGACGACTGAGTTGCAACGTTGCCGGTAGTAGTTTGCCTCAGCTTCCGCGGGCGGGATATAGCCGAGCGGTTCCAT